>NZ_SWAR01000035.1 GCF_006386545.1 Methylibium rhizosphaerae
CGTGCAGCGCCAACAAGTGCCGCTTGGCGATGACGATGTTGGCCAGCCCGAACAGGCTGAACAGCTGCGCCTCGTTCTTGGCCAGCCCCTTGTAGCGGACCTTCTTGTGGCCGAACAAGTTCTCGGCGTGATCGAGACCGCCAGCAAGTACCTGGCGTCCGAGTGGGGCAGCCTGTTCTTCTTCCTGGCGATGGCCGCGTTACTGGCATGGCGACCCGACGGATTGTTGAAGCGATGAACTCCATGACTTTGCTCCGGGCGCGGCTGGAGAAGGCCGACGCCAGCGCGCCGCGCTGCGCACCGCCCTCGCGCGCGCCGCTCGCCGCTCTCGTCATCGGCCTTGTTGCGTGCACTCTGCTGCCTGAGCACGCCAGCCTGCTTACGCGCGTCTTCATCACGGCGTTGTTCGTGCTGTCGCTGGACCTCGCGGTCGGCGTCGCCGGACTGGCGACCTTGGGCCACGCCGCGCTATTTGGTGTCGGCGCCTATGCTGCCGGCATCTTTGCACTGAAGGCCATGCCCGATCCTCTGGTGGGCCTCGGGATTGGGGTCACGGCCGGTGCGCTGCTCGCCTTAGCCTCAGGCGCCTTCCTGCTGCGCTATCGGGGCTTTACGTTCCTGATGCTCACCGTGGCCGTGGCGCAGATCGTCCTCAGCCTGGCGCAGAAAGCGCGTGACTGGACGGGCGGCGACGACGGTCTTTCCGGATTCAGCGTGGGTCCGCTGCTGGGCCGATTTGTCTTCGACCTGGAGGGGCGCGTCGCGGCGCTGTACTCGCTGGCCGTGCTGGTCATCGCGCTGTACGTGCTGCGCCGGCTGGTCGATTCGCCTTTCGGCCTGGCGGTGCGCGGTATCCACGAGAACCGCGCGCGCATGGCGGCGCTGGGCACACCGGTCTACGCGCGGCTGCTCGTGCTGTACACCGTGGCTGGCGCGGTGGCGGGCGCTGCCGGCGCGCTCTCGGCGCAGACCACCGCAGTGGTGGGGCTCGACAGCCTGTCGTTCGCCTTGTCCGCCGAGGCGCTGGTGATGCTGATCCTCGGCGGTGCGGGGCGCCTCACCGGCGCGCTGGTGGGCGCCGCCGTGTTCACGCTGCTGCATCACACGGCGGCTTCCATCAATCCGTACCACTGGCTATTCGTGGTGGGCATCCTGCTGATGCTGGTCGTCTTCGTACCGCCGGCCAAGGCATGGGCCTGGCTGCGGTCCCGCGTGGGAGCTGGGTCATGACGCAGTTGCTGGAAGCCCGTTCGCTGGACAAGCGCTTCGGCGGCCTGCACGTCACACGCAACGTGTCGTTCAGCCTCACCGAAGGCGAGCGCCTCGCGCTGATCGGTCCCAATGGCGCCGGCAAGACAACGCTGGTCCATCAGATCAGCGGCGTCTTGCGCCCGGACTCTGGCGCGATCCACCTGCGCGGCGAGAACGTGACGCGGCAGCACCAGGCCGGCCGCGTGAGAGCGGGACTGGCCCGCACCTTCCAGATCACCACGCTGGCGCCGCACTTCCCGGTGCAGCGGCAGATCGAGCTGGCGCTGTTCGAGCGCGAGCGCCTCACCTGGCGTGCCTGGCGCCGTATCGACAGCTACCCCGCATTGCAGGCCGAGGCGCAAGAACTGCTGGCCCGCTTCGGGCTGCGCAGGCACGCCGCCACGCCGACACAGGACCTGGCCTATGGTGAGCAGCGCCTGGTCGAAATGGCGCTGGCGCTGGCGCTTCGGCCCCAGGTGTTGCTGCTGGACGAGCCCATGGCGGGCGTGCCCAAAGGCGACGGCGCGCGGCTGCTGGCTGCGCTGGATGCATTGCCGCGCGAGCTGGGCGTGCTGATCGTGGAGCACGACATGGAGCTGGTGTTCCGCTTTGCCACACGCATCCTGGTGCTGGCCGAAGGCGCGGTGCTCGCGGACGGAACGCCCGAGCAGATCCGCCGCGATCCCAAGGTCCGGGCCGCCTACCTGGGGAATTGAGATGAGCGACGCCATGCTTTCCGTGCAACAGGCCGTCGCCGGCTACGGGCCCACAACCGTGCTGGACGGCCTCTCGTTCGAGGTCACGACGGGGCAGCGCTTGGCCATGATCGGCCGCAACGGCGTGGGCAAGACCACCGCGCTGCGTGCCGTGATGGGCCTGGTGCCGCTGCGCGCGGGCCGCATCGTGTTCGAGGGCGAGGACGTTTCTTCGCTGAGTCCGCACCAGCGGGCTCAGCGCGGCCTGGGCTACGTGCCGCAGACGCGCGACATCTTCCCCTCGCTCACGGTGGAGGAGAACCTGCTGGCCGGGCTCAAGCAGCGACCGCGCGTCGCGCTCGACGAGGCGTACGCATTGTTTCCGCGGCTGGCCGAGCGACGCCGCAACGGCGGTGCGCAGCTGTCGGGCGGTGAGCAGCAGATGCTGTCGGTGGCGCGGGCGCTGCTGGGGCAGCCGCGCCTGCTGCTGCTGGACGAGCCGCTCGAGGGCTTGGCGCCGCTGATCCGGCAGGAGCTGCTGGCAGCCTTTCGCAACATGAGCCGGCAGACAGAGATCGCCGTGGTGATCGTGGAGCAGCAGGTGGACGAAGCGCTGGGCTATGCACAGCGCGCGGTGATCCTCGACCACGGCACGGTGGTGCACGAAGCTGAGGCTGGTGACCTGCTGCAGGACGATGCCACGCTGGAGCGCTGGGTCGGCATGGCGGTGCACTGACAACGAAGGGACACGGATGTATGCAGAAAGTCGGGTCATGAACGCCGCCAGGGCCTCCGCCCCCGCCAAGAGCGCCAAGCCGGTCGACCTCGACCGCTATGTGCCCGCCTACCTCACGTGGATCGCCAACAAGCTGTCGCGCAGCGCCTCGCAGCACTACTTGAATCTTTTCGACGTCGGAATCGAGACCTGGCGCTGCCTGGTGCTGCTGGCCATTGAGGGTTCCATCTCGGCGCAGCAGGTCTCCAAGGTGATTGGTCTGGACAAGGCGTCGGTGAGCCGCTGTTTCAAGGCGATGCAGGAAACCGGCCTGATCCGCGTGGAGCTGGATCCCAACGACGGACGCGCCCGCGTGGCCGTGCTCACGCCCAAAGGGCGGGCGCTGCACGACCAGATCCGCGATGTGGCGCTGGAGCGCGAACGGGCGTTCCTCTCCGTGCTGAGCAAGCAGGAGGTCGAAACGCTCATCGGTCTGCTGCGGCGCCTGCACGAGAACCTGCCCGCCGTGGAGGCCGCCACGCAGGCCTTTATCGACAGGAACTACCCGAACGCGGCCAAGCGCCCGCGCAAGCGCGCGCCGGAAGAGGAATGAAGCGATGGACGAATTGGAACTGATCGTCAGCCGCCGCCGGCAGGAAGCCGAAGGCATCTGCAGCTTCGAGCTGGCGCGGCCTGATGGGGGCGAGCTGCCACCCTTCACTGCGGGCGCGCACATCGACGTGTACGTGCAGCCGGGTGTGGTGCGCCAGTACTCGCTGTGCGGAGAGCCTGGTGACCGCCGCCGCTGGCGCATCGCGGTGCTGCGCGAGCCCGCATCACGCGGGGGCTCGGCCGGTATGCATGATGAAGTGAAGCCCGGCAGCACGCTGCGCGTGAGCACCCCGCGCAACCACTTCGCGCTCGTGCCGGCGCCGCATAGCCTGCTTCTCGCGGGCGGCATCGGCGTCACGCCCATCCTCGCGATGGCAAAGACACTGCATCGCGAGGGCGGCAGCTTCGAGATGCACTACTGCACGCGCTCGCCTGGGCGCACGGCTTTCCTCGACGAGCTGCGCGCCGCAGCGTTCGGGCAGCGCGCCCGCTTTCACTTCGACGACGGCCTGCCGGCGCAGAAGTTCGACGCAGACAGCGTGTTGTCGGGCGCACAACCTGGCACGCACCTGTATGTGTGCGGGCCGTCCGGCTTCATGGACCATGTGCTGGGAACGGCGCGGCGCCTCGGTTGGGCCGAGGAGCGGCTGCACCGCGAGTACTTCGCGGGATCGGTGGTGTCGTCGCCGGCGGACACGGGGTTCGACATCCAACTCGCGCGCTCGAAGCGGACGCTGCAGATCCCCGCGGACAAGAGCGTGCTGCAGGTCCTCCTCGACGGTGGCATCGACGTTGCGTTCTCCTGCGAATCCGGCGTCTGTGGCAGCTGCCTCACGCCCGTGCTGGAAGGCACGCCGGACCACCGAGACAGCTATCTCACCGACGCCGAGCGCGCGGCGAACGACCAGTTCACGCCTTGCTGCTCGCGTTCCAAGACGCCCGTCCTGATCCTGGACCTGTGACCTCGCAGCTCACCTTCAAGGAGTCCGCCCACATGAGCCTCTTTCCGCTGAACCAATGGTACGTAGCCGGCTTCTCGTCCGAGCTCACCGACAAGCCGATCGCCCGCACATTTCTCAACCAGAAGATGGTGCTGTTTCGCACGGGCGATGGCCGCGTGGCGGCGCTGGAAGACCGCTGCTGCCACCGCTCGCTGCCCTTGTCGTGCGGCACCGTGGAAGCGGGGGGCGTGCGCTGCGGCTACCACGGCATGCTGTATGCGCCCAGTGGCCAGTGCATCGAAGTGCCGGGTCAGGACCGCGTGCCCACCAAGGCCTGCGTGAAGGCCTACCACATCGTCGAGAAGAACCACATCCTGTGGATCTGGATGCCGCAGGAGCTGGGCGTGGCCCCCGCACGCGAGGCGCCAGACTATCCGTGGCACGACGACGCGCGCTTCAAGTTCGGCACCGGCAAATACCACTATCAGGCGCCCTGGCAACTGATACACGACAACCTGCTGGACCTGAGCCATCTCGGGTATGTGCACCTCAAGACGATCGGCGGCAACGCGCGTCTGCACATGACGGCCGACATGAAAGTCACCCAGGACGGCGACAAGGTGCGCGTGGTGCGCCTCATGCCCGGCTCCACGCCGCCGCCCACGTACAAGGCCGCCTGGCCCTTCGGCGACACATGCGACCGCTGGCAGGAGATCGAGTTCGAGCTGTCACACCTGAAGATTTGGACCGGCGCCGTGGAGTCCGGCACGGACGCCATCGACGATCCGAACCGCGGAGGCTTCCACATGCGCGGCTTCCACGGAATCACCCCCGAGACCGAGGAAACCTGCCACTACTTCTGGAGCATGGCCAGCACCCGCCACCCGGACATGCCCGAAAACATCGACGAGGTGATCCGGCAGACCGCGTTCACCTTTGACGAGGATCGGGCTGTGATTGAAGCTCAGTACCGCAACATGAAGGACTTCGGCGGCAAGCCGGAGTGGGTTGACATCCACGTGGATGTGGGCGGCAACCGCGCGCGGCGGATCGTGCAGAGGTTGGTCGCGGCAGCGTAGCGACAGGCGGTGCAAGCCCGACGCCGGACGCGATTGACCAACCGGCGCAAAGGTCAGCGATGTGGCGCTGAGCCGACCCTCGGAAATGACGGCTCGCCGGCGGCGGCCGTCGTTTACCCCGAGGGTCACAAACCCGACAGTCGTCGTCGTGTAGCGACTCAAATGCTGGCTGATGCCCCAGCCCCGCCGGCCGGTAGCTCCTGCGCAGCCTGCTTCATCACGTCGCGCAACCACAGCAGCCCGGGGTCCAGCGACCGGTGCTTGTGCCACTGCATGGCCTGCTCGAAGGGCGGCATCGGCAGCGGCAGCGGTAACAGCTTGATCGGCAGCGCGGGCTCGACGGCCCGCGCGAGCATCGAGTGCACCGTCGCGACACGCTCGGTGCCGACGACGAGGAAGGGCAGCGCCGCAAAACTGTAGGTCGTCAGCTCGATGCGGCGTGACAGCCCGAAGCGCTGCACGAACCAGCTCTCGAACGCGGGCTTGTCGGTGTCCACCGGCTGCATCACGACGTGGCCGGCGGCCGCGTAGTCGTCGAAGCTCAGGCCGCGGCGCGCATGGCTGCTCTCGCGCCACACGGTGCAGACGAACTCGTCGTTGAACAGCAGATCGGTCGGGTGGTCGGGCGAGACATAGGCCTTGGGGATCACGAGCAGGTCTGCCTCGCCACGCTCGAGCGCACGCGCCGGATACGCCACCTGCGGCTGCAGGCGGAATCGCACCGTGCTGCGCTGGCGCGCGGCGATCTCCAGCACGCGCGGCAGCAGCACCTCCATCGAGTAGTCGGAGATGCACAGGCGGAACTCGCGGTCCGAGCTCGTGCAGTCGAACTGCGGCTGCGCGGCGATCGAGGTGTCGATGCGCACCAGCACGTCGCGCACGGCTTCGCGCAGCATCTCGGCGCGCGGAGTCGGCTCGAGCCGGCGACCAACCTGCACCAGCAACTCGTCCTCGAAGTAGTCGCGCAGTCGACCGAGCGCATTGCTCATCGCCGATTGGGACAGATGCACGCGCTCCGCGGCGCGCGTGATGCTGCATTCGGTCAGCAGGGCGTCGAGCGCCACGAGCAGATTCAGGTCGAGCTTGTTGAAGCGCATTGCCGAGGGTTAACCCGAAAAGTATTGACCGCGTCCATTCGCGGCATCCACCCAAACCATTTTGCTGAATGGCCGCGGTTTCGTAATCTCTCGTCAACCCGATCCCAACCACAACACGGAGACAACGAATGGCTAGCGGCCATGCGAAGGGCGAACTCACGCCTGCGATGCACGAGGTGCTGCGATGACGCAGCGCCTGGTACGCGTCTGCGTGATCGGCGCCGGACTCGCTGGCCTGTGCTGTGCGCTCGCCGCAGCCAGCCGCGGGATGCGCGTGCAACTGCTCGACGAAGCGGCCGAACCGCGTGCGCTGGCCGCGCACATCGAGGTCGTGCCGAGCATGCTGCGCGATCTCGTCGCCTTGGGCATCGGCGACGATTGCGTGCGCGCCGGCTTTCCGTACCGCGGCATCGACGTGATCGATCGCTACGGGCGGCACCTGCACGAGTTGCCGACCGAACGGCTTGCCGGCCCGCGCTTTCCGGCCGCGCTCGGTATCCGTCACGACGAACTGCATCGCCTGCTCGAACGCGCGGCGCTGCACCGAGGCGTCGCGCTGCGGCGCGCGGCGCGGGCGCAGGCGGTGCACCAACACGCGGGCGTGGCGCGAGTCGATATCGACGGCGGCGAGGCGGTCGAGGCCGACTTCGTCGTGCTCGCCGTAGGTGCGGGCAGCGAGCTGCCGCTGACGCTGTTCCCGCACGCCAGGCCCGCGTCCGAACTCCCCCAGTCCTGGTGGTATGCGCTTCTGCCGCGCCCCGTCGACCTCGACCGCCCGTTGATCGCCTATGGCGACGCGGGCCATCGCGCGGTGCTGGTGCCGGTGCGGCACGACCAGGCCGGGCTGTTGCTGACCGAGCCGGGCGTGGCGCCCGAGGGCATCGCGCCGGCCGAACACCTGCGCCGGGCGCTGGCGACGTTCGCACCGCGCCTGCGTGCGCTCAAGCCGCGGCTCGATGAGCACACGCCGATCACGCTTCGCCCGGCCCGCTCGGCCTTGCTCCAGATGCCCTGGTACCGCGGCGCCGTGCTCGCGGTCGGCGACTGCGCACACGCGCTGCCGCCGCACTTCGGCCAAGCGGCCGCGCAGGCGGTCGAGGACGCGCGTGTGCTCGCCGACCTGCTCGACGGCGCGACGGGCTGCGCCGAGCTGTTCGACGCGTTCGAGCGCCGCCGCGCCGAGCGCGTGCGCCGCGTGTACGACCTCACGACGACTGCGGCGCGCTGGGACCTGCAGCCCGACAGCAGCGCCGACCTGAACCGGCTGATGGAGGGGCTCGCGCAGACCGTTGCTCAGCCGGCATGACGACAGCACTTCCACCGAGACGAGGAGACGACCGATGAAAACTCACCAGGCGCTGCGACCGACAGCGCTCGCCGCCGCCGCGGCGCTTGCCTTCAGCGCGCAGGCCTTCGAGATCGACGCCGAAAACCCGGACTGGTCGGTGCGCTGGGACAACAGCGTGCGCCTGAGCACGAAGATCCGCACCGAGGCGGCGGATCCGGCGCTGAAGGACTCGTTCCGCCAGGTGCCCACCGGCGCGTCGCCGCCGGCACCGGCCTCGTTCTCGTTCCCGCAGGCGCTGAACTTCAACGCCGGCAACCAGAACTTCCAGAAGAAGGGCCTGGTGTCCGCACGCGCCGACCTGCTGTCCGAGTTCGACGCCGTCTGGCGCCGCGACTTCGGCCTGCGCCTGAGCGGCGCCGCCTGGTACGACGACAAGCTGCACCACAAGACGAAGGCCGACAACGACCCCACGATCGGCCAGACGCCGTTCGACGAGTTCCCGGCCCGCACGAAGAAGGTCGCCGGCGAGAAGGCGGAGCTGCTCGACGCCTTCGTGTTCGGCGGCTGGCGCATGGACAACGGCATGAAGCTGACCGGGCGCCTGGGCCGCCATGCGCTGCAGTACGGCGAGAGCCTGTTCTTCGGCGACAACGGCATCGCACGCGCGCAGGGCCCGGTCGACATCGACAAGCTGCTCGCCTCGCCGAACGCGCAGTTCAAGGAGATCATCCGCCCGGTGCCGCAGCTGTCAGCGCAACTGCAGGTCACGCCCGACGTCTCGGTCGGTGGGTATGTGCAGTTCCGCTGGGAGGAAGACCGGCTTGCGCCGTCGGGCAGCTACTTCTCGACGGCCAACATCCCGTGGGGCTCGCAGCAGCCGGAGTTCGTCAGCATTCCGGCCGGCACGCCGATCTCTGGCAACTACGTGCTGACGCCGGGCGCGGACCAGAAGCCGAAGGACTCGGGCCAGTTCGGCCTGCAACTGAAGTGGCGCGTCGGCGAGACGGACCTCGGCGCCTACGTCGCGCGCTTCCACGACAAGTCGGGCCAGCTCTACGGCAACCTGAACCCGGCCGCGCCGCCCAGCCCCTTCGGCACGCTGCCCGGCACGTGGTTCTACCGGTTCCCTTCGAACGTCAAGACCGTCGGCGTGAGCGCCTCGCATTCGTTCGGCGACTTCAACGTCGCCAGCGAAGCGTCGGTGCGCGACGACATGCCGCTGCGCAGCGCCAACATGATCTACCCGGGCGGCTTCGGCGCATCGCAGCCGCAGCCGGCGCTCGGGCGCACCGCGCACCTGAACCTGTCGACGCTCGCGACCTTCGGGCCGAGCTTCATCGCGCGCGAATCGGTGCTTGTCGCCGAGATCGCGTGGAACCGCGTGCTGTCGAAGGACGACCCGAACAACGAACTCGACAAGTCGACCACGCGCGACGCCACCGCGCTGCAGCTGATCTTCACGCCGAGCTACCGCCAGGCGCTGCCCGGCCTCGACCTGAGCGTGCCGGTGGGCCTGCGCTACATGCTGGACGGCTACTCGGCGGTGACCGGCGCGGGCTGGGGCGCCAAGGGGACTGGCAGCGCGACGCTCGGCGTCGAAGGCACCTACCTCGGCGTCTGGCAGTTCGCGCTGAGCTACACGCACTACCTCGGCAAGGCCGTGCCGTTCGTCGACTTCTCGCCGATCCTGACCGGCGGCACGCCGGTCTATGGCAATGGCAACCCGCTGGCCGACCGCGACCACTTGGCGCTGTCGCTGCGCCGCACGTTCTGAACACTGGAGTTTCCCGATGACGACGCTCACCCGCATCACCCTGGCCGCGTGCATGGCGCTGGCCTTCGCGCCGGCCGGCGCCGCCGTGTCGGCCGACGAAGCCGCGAAACTGAAGACCGAGCTGACGCCCTTTGGCGCCGAGAAGGCCGGCAACAAGGACGGCAGCATCCCCGCGTGGAGCGGCGGCTACACGACGCCGATCGCCGGCGACAAGGCCGGCGGCCGGCGCGGCGACCCCTTCAAGGACGAGAAGCCGCTGTTCTCGATCAGCGCGAAGAACGCCGACCAGTACGCCGACAAGCTCAGCGACGGGCAGAAGGCGATGCTGAAGAAGTACCCAGACAGCTACCGCATCGACGTCTACAAGACCCATCGCACCGCGGCCGCGCCGCAATGGGTCTACGACAACACGCTGAAGAACGCGACCCGCGCGAAGCTCAATGGCGACGTGGTCGAAGGCGCCTACGGCGGCATTCCGTTCCCGATCGCGAAGACCGGCGCCGAGGTGATGTGGAACCACACGCTGCGCTGGCGCGGGACCTCGTGGGAGTTCAACGTCAACCAGTACCAACTGACCGCCGACGGCAAGGCCGTGCTGACGACCGACGGCCGGGCCGAGCAGCAGATGCCGTACTACTTCCAGGACGGCAATCCCGAGAGCTTCGCGAAGAGCAACGAATACTGGTTGATCCGGCTCGTCAACGCGGGCCCGCCGATGCGGGCCGGCGAAGCCATCCTCGGGCGCGAGAACCTGGAGGGCAGCAAGAGCCAAGCATGGGTGTACCTCACCGGACAGAGGCGCGTGCGCAAGCTGCCCAACGCATGCTGCGACACGCCCACGCCCGCCGCAGCCGGCGTGATGAGCTTCGACGAAATCGAGGTCTGGAACGGCAAGCTCGACCGCTTCGATTGGAAGCTGGTCGGCAAGCAGGAGATGTTCATCCCCTACAACGCGAACCGCTTCCTGCAGCCCAAGACCGACGCCGAGGTCATCACGAAGAACCACTTCAACCCCGACCACATGCGCTGGGAGCTGCACCGCGTGTGGGTGGTCGAGGCGAACCTGCGCGCCGGCCAGCGCCACCAGGCGCCCAAGAGCCGCTACTACTGCGACGAGGACACCTGGGTCTGCGTGCTCGGCGACCGTTGGGATGCCAAGGGCCAGCTGTGGAAGACGCTGTGGGCGCAGACCTTCGTCGCGCCGGACCTGCCGGGCAACCCGATCGGCTCGTTCGGTTTCAACGACCTGGTCTCGGGCCAGGGCTTCATCGGCAACCTCTACAACGCGAAGTCCTCGCAGTACCCGGTGAAGCCGCGCTTCCCGGACAGCGTCTTCTCGCCGGACGCGCTGGCCGGCGAAGGCGTGCGCTGAGGCCGGGCGAAGCACCATGCGCTTGTCCACCTTCGCACTGCGCCGGCTCGTGGCGTGCACGCTGGCGGTTCTGCCTGCCCTGTGCGGCGCCACGCCGACCGGGCCGGCGCTGGAGCGCGCCGCGCTGGCCGTGCGTGCGCCGGACCGGGCAGTGCTCGTCGGCGCAGCGCTCGCCGGCGAGCGCATCGTCGCGGTCGGCGAGCGCGGGATCGTCGCGCTTTCGGACGACGGTGCACACCACTGGCGTCAGGCCAGCGTGCCCACCAGCGTCACGCTGACGGCGGTGCGCTTCGCCGACGCGAAGCAGGGGTGGGCGGTGGGGCACGGCGGTACCGTGCTCGCCAGCGACGATGGCGGCGAACGCTGGAGCCGCCGGCTCGATGGCCGGCAGGCCGCCCAGGCCGTGCTCGACGCCGCACGCGCCGGCGGCGACGCGCGTGCGGTGCAGGAGGCTGAGCGCCTGCTCGCCGACGGGCCCGACAAGCCGCTGCTCGACCTGCTGCTGCTCGGCGGGCAGCGCCTGCTTGTCGTTGGCGCCTACGGCCTGGCGCTGGCGAGCGACGACGGCGGAGCGACCTGGCAGTCGTGGATGCCGCGCCTGCCCAATCCGAAGGGCCTGCACCTGTACGCCGCACGCCAGCGCGGGCAGACGCTGCTGCTGGCCGGAGAGCAGGGCCTGGTGCTGCTGTCCACCGACGCCGGGCGCAGCTTCCGCCGCGTCGACACGCCGTACAAGGGCAGCTTCTTCAGCGCCGAGTTGCTGGGCGAACAGGACATCGTGCTCGCCGGCCTGCGCGGCACCACGCTGCGCTCGACCGACGGCGGCGCGAACTGGATCTCGGTCGCGGTGCCGATCCCGGCCTCGATCACCGCGACCGCGATCGCACCCGACGGCCGGCTGCTCGCGGCCAACCAGGCCGGTTTCGTGATGGCGCTGCAGGGCGACCACATGGTGCCGTTGAACACGAAGCCGCTGCCGCCGCTGAACGGGCTGCTGCCGCGCGCAGGCGCGCCGCTGCTCGCCTTGACCGTGCAAGGCGCACAGCGCGCCGACACTGAACCGGAACGCTCTAAATGATGGCTGCGTCGAACACCTCTTCCGCGGTCGTGCCTACCGACTTCGATCCGCGCTCCGGCTCGCTGATCGAGCGCGCGCTGTTCAACCACCGCGCCATCGTCGTGCTGCTGTGCGCGCTGGTCACCGCGCTGCTCGGCTGGCAGGCCACGCGGCTGCAGCTGAACGCGAGCTTCGAGAAGACGATTCCGGCGGAACACCGCTACATCCGCAACTTCCTCGCGCACCAGGGCGAGCTCAGCGGCCTGGGCAACGCGGTGCGCATCGCGGTGGCGAACCCCCGGGGCAGCATCTACGACGCGAAGTACCTGGAGACGCTGCGCCAGATCTCCGATGAGGTCTTCCTCGTGCCCGGTGTCGCGCGCAACCAGATGAAGTCGCTGTGGACGCCGACGACACGCTGGGTCGGCGTCACCGAGGAGGGCCTGGAAGGCGGCCCGGTGATCCCCGACGGCTACGACGGGTCGGCGACAAGCCTGGAGCAGTTGCGCGCCAACATCGCGCGTTCCGGCGAGATCGGCCAGCTCGTCGCGCTCGACGCGAAGTCGAGCGTGATCTACGTGCCGCTGCTCGCGCACGACGCCGACGGCCGCGCGCTGGACTACGCCGCGTTCGCGCAGCGCATCGAGGCCTTGCGCACGAAATATGAAGGGAGCGTCCACATCCACGTGACCGGCTTCGCGAAGATCGTCGGCGACCTGATCGACGGCGTGCGCGCGGTGCTGGGCTTCTTCGCCCTGGCCGTCGCCATCGCCACCGCGGCGGTGTACGGGTACACGCGCTGCGTGCGCTCGACGCTGCTGGTCGTCGCGGCCTCGCTGGTGGCGGTGGTCTGGCAGCTCGGCCTGTTGCCGGCGCTGGGCTACGCGCTCGACCCGTATTCGATCCTCGTGCCCTTCCTCGTCTTCGCCATCGGCATGAGCCACGGCGCGCAGAAGATGAACGGCATCATGCAGGACATCGGTCGCGGGTTGCCGAAGCTCGTCGCCGCGCGCTTCACCTTCCGGCGTCTGTTCCTCGCCGGGCTGACCGCGCTGCTGGCCGATGCAGTGGGCTTCGCGGTGCTGCTGGTGATCGACATCCAGGTCATCCGCGAGCTGGCGATCGCGGCGTCGACCGGCGTCGGCGTGCTGATCTTCACCAACCTGATCCTGCTGCCGATCCTGCTGAGCTACACCGGCGTCAGCGCCAAGGCGGCGCAGCGCAGCCTGCGCGCCGAGGCGGCCGATGCGGCGGGCGCCGGCAAGCACCCGCTGTGGGCCCTGCTGGACCGCTACACGCAGCGGCGCCACGCAACGCTCGCGATCGTCGTCGCGCTGCTGCTGGGCGCTTTCGGATTCGCGGCGAGCACGCAGCTGAAGATCGGCGACCTTGACCCCGGAGCGCCCGAGCTGCGGGCCGACTCGCGCTACAACCGCGACGTCGCCTTCGTCAACGCGGCCTACGGCGCCTCCAGTGACGTGCTGGCGGTGATGGTGAAGGCACCCGAGGGCCAGTGCTCAAGGGTCGAGACGCTGAACAAGCTGGACGCGCTCGAGTGGCAGCTGCGCCAGCTCGACGGCGTGGAGAGCACCAACTCGCTCGCGCTGCTGAACCGCCGCGTGCTCGCCGGGCTGAACGAGGGCAGCCCGAAGTGGTACGAGTTCCTGCCCAACCAGGACATGCTGAACACCGTCACAGCTGGCGCGCCGCGCGGCCTGTACAACGACGCCTGTTCGCTGCTCACGCTCTCCGTCTACCTGCGCGACCACAAGGCCGAGACACTGGAGCGCGTGGTCGAGCATGTCGAGGCCTTCGCCGCGGCGAACGACACCGACGAGGTGAAGTTCCTGCTCGCCGCCGGCTCGGCCGGCATCGAGGCGGCGACCAACATCGTGGTCAAGGACGCCTGGCGCACGATGCTGGCGCTGGTGTACGCGGCGGTCGCGCTGCTCGCCTTCGTGACCTTCCGCTCGTGGCGCGCGGTGGTCGTGGCCATCGTGCCGCTGATGCTCACCTCGGTGCTCGCCGAGGCGCTGATGGTCGCGCTCGGCATGGGCGTGAAGGTGGCCACGCTGCCGGTGATCGCTCTGGGTGTGGGCATCGGCGTCGACTATGCGCTGTACATCCTCAGCGTGACGCTCGCGCAGCTGCGCGAGGGGCGCAGCCTGTCGGAGAGCTACTACCGCGCGTTGCTGTTCACCGGCAAGGTCGTGATGCTGACCGGCGTGACGCTCGCGATCGGTGTGATCACCTGGGTCGCCAGCCCCATCAAGTTCCAGGCCGACATGGGGTTGCTGCTGGCCTTTATGTTCCTGTGGAACATGCTCGGCGCACTCGTGCTGCTGCCGGCGCTCGCGCACTTCCTGCTGAAGCGCTCGCCCCGCGTCGCCCAGGGCTCGGCCGCGTTCTATGGCGCGCTGAAGGCGCGTTCCTGAAAGGCAAACATCATGGACATCACCACCCCCGCACCCCGCCGCCGCGTCGCGATCATCGGCGCCGGGCCCGGCGGTCTCGCGGCCGCGCTCGCCTTCCACCATGCCGGCCACGAGGTGCGCCTGTTCGAGCGGCAGGATGCCGTGAAGCCGCTCGGCGGTGCGGTGCTGCTGTCGCTGCCGGTGCTCTCGGTGCTGCGCGACATGGGCGTCGACATCCGCGAGCTCGGCGCCTCCGGCGTCACCGAGTTCCGCAACCACCGCGGCCGGCTTCGCACGCGGCTGCCGTTCAATCCGCGCGCCGAGGCACGCGCGGGCATTCCCGGCTGGCACTACGGCATGCTGCGTTCGGCGGCGATCGAACGCATGCTGGCGGTGATGCCGCCGGGGCTGATCCACCCGGGCAAGCACTTCGCGCGCTACGACGAGCAGGCCGATTCGATCACCGCCCACTTCGACGACGGCACCCGGTGGGAGGCCGACCTGCTCGTCGGCGCCGACGGCATCCGCTCGGCCGTGGCGCGGCAGGCCTTCGGCGAGCTCGGTCTGTTCCACTGCGGCATCCAGGTCTGGCTGGCGTGGTGCCACTGTGACGACGTGCCGCGCGGCGTGGGCTGGATCTCGCATTCGCGCAACGTGCAGGCGAGCTTCTTCCCCATCCTGCACGAGGGCAAGCCGGCCGTGGAGTGGTGGGTCGTCGAGCCGTGGAAAGAGGGGCAGCGCTTCGCGGGCGACGTCCGCACACACCTGACGAACCACCTGCGCGGCTGGACCGACCCACTGCCACGCCTGGCCGCGGCGACCGACTTCGAGCGCAACTGCTTCCGCTGGGATATCTACAACCGACCCGCGCTGCCGAGCTGGTCCAAGGGCCGTGTGTCCTTCGTCGGCGACGCGGTGCACCCGGTCTCGCCCTATGCTGCCTACGGCATGGGCATGGCCATCGAAGACGGCTGGTGGCTCGCGAAGTGCCTGGAAGGCGTGGATCTTGCGCAGCGCGACGCGCTGGCCCAGGGCCTGGCGCGGTACGACCGCCAGCGTGTCGGCTACACGAACAAGAACGCCAAGCTGGCCCGCTACCTGGGCTACCTCTTCCACCGCACGCCGTGGCCGCTGTCGGCGCTGCGCGACGTCGTGTTCGACCACACCCGCCTCCTCGAGGCGATGCTGGTCGAGACCTACCTGAAGGACGCCGAGACGCAGATGGAGACGCTGCCGATCGCGGCGCGCTGAATCTCACCAGAGGCCCACGAAAGCCAACCCATGTTCAAGTACTTCCCCACCAACTACGTCTGGAACCTTTCCGTCAACCTCGCCATCGAGATGGGCGCGCGCATCGGCGAGATCGAGGCGATGTGCGCGCCGCTGCAGGAGGCCGCCAAGGCGCCCGATGCCGCCGGCACGCAGGCCTTCCGCGAGACCTGGGTGACGATGGCCGATACCTTGTGCGAACTCGCTGCCGAGGACGAGGCGCGCGGCCGCCTGCTCTCGGCCGGCGAGAAGTACCGGCGCGCCTCGGCCTACCTCACCACGGCCGAGCGCCTGCAGGCCCACGGCTCTGCGGGGCGCATGGCCATCTACCAGCGCGAACTCGCGCTCTTCCAGAAGGGCCTGCGCCTGCTCGGCGACCCGATGCGGCGCGTCGAGATCCCGTACGAGGGCAAGCATCTCTCGGCCCTGTACCGCCCCGCCGACGGCCTGAAGCCCGGCCAGCGCGCGCCGATCCTGGTGCAGCTCAACGGCCTGGACTCGACCAAGGAGATGAAGTACCTCGTGGGCCTGCCGGCCTGGCTGGCCCAGCGCGGCGTCTCGTCGCTGATCGTCGACCAGCCGGGCACCGGCGAGGCGCTTCGCCTGCAGGGCCTGACTGCGCGTTTCGACGCCGAGCACTGGGCCAGCCGCTTGGTCGACTGGCTGGAGACGCGCGACGACGTCGATCCCCAGCGCATCGGTTGCGAAGGCGTCTCGCTCGGCGGCTACTACTGCCCCCGTGCGGTGGCGATGGAGCCGCGCTTCGCCTGCGGCGTGGCCTGGGGCGCCAACCACGACTGGCGCGACGTGCAGAAACGCCGGCTGGAAAAGGAAGGCGACTTCCCGGTGCCGCACTACTGGGCGCACGTCTGCTGGGTCTGGGGCGCGAAGGACACGGACGACTTCATGCGCATCGCCGAGGACGTGCACCTGGACGGCGTGGTCGAGAAGATTCGCGTGCCCTTCCTCGTCACGCACGGCGAGAAGGACTCGCAGATCCCGCTGAAGTGGGCGCACCGCACCTACGAACAGCTCGTCAACAGCCCGAAGCGCGAGCTGAAGATCTTCACCGACCGCGAAGGCGGCGTGCAGCACGCCAGTTTCGACAACAGCATCAATGCCGGTCAGTACATCGCCGACTGGGTCGCCGAAGCATTGGGCGCATGCACTGCCACGCGCTGACGTCGCACCCCCCTGCCAAGGAAGCATCGCATGAACCTCTCGCTCGACCGACGCCAGCTGCTGCTGGCATCCATGGCGTTCGGCGCCGCCACCGGCGCGAGCGCCCAGCCGGCCGCTTCGCCGGTCGTCGCACCGCACCCCGATCTGGCGCTGAAGCTGATGGTTGTCGGCCGCCGCAGGCCCGGCACCACGCTGGCCGAGCACCGGCACCACATCCGCCAAGTGCACGGCAAATTGGTGGTGCAGAACATCGCCGCCGATCCCGCCAATGCACCACGGCGCTATGTGCAGAACCCAGTGTTCGACGGCACGTTCCGCGCCCCGGCCCCGGGTGAGGCCGACCCGTTCGCGCTGAACCGCGACTTTGTCACCCAGATCTGGTTTCCCGACCTGCCGGCGCTGGGGCGGGCACGGCAGTCCGCCTTCTATCTGGAGAAGGTCAAGCACGACGAGGACAACTTCGTCGACCAGGCCAGCGTCGTCTTCATGCCGGTGCGCGAACGCGTGATGGCCGGGGCCGCCGCGCCGGCGAACCAGCGCGTGAAGCTGTTCGGCTTCCTGCAGCGCTCGCCGGGTGCAGCGCCCGAAGACTTCCGTCGCGCTTGGGGCACGGCGCCCTGGGCTGCGGGCGGCAGCGCCGGCGCGCTGCGGTATGCGCAGAACGACACGCTGCCGACGCCGATGGGCTCGCCGCCGGTCGACGGCATCGACGAGTTCTGGTTCGACGACGAAGCCGGCGCGCGCACCTTCCTCACGCGGTGGCAGGTCTGGGTGTCCGAGGCGCTCGTGCGTCCCGGGCTCGCACCCGAAGCCCGCCACTTCGTGCTGCTCGCGCACGAGGACGTGATCCACGCCGGCCCGCGCTGACCTCTTCCTTCCCAACCGGACAGACACCCATCATGAACATCATCGGACCCGACGCCCTGGTCTTCGGCGTCGACGACCTCGCCGCCTGCGGCCAATACCTGGTCGACTACGGCCTGAAGGACGCCGGTGCCGGCCGCTTCGAGGCGCTCGACGGCACCGCCGTCGTGCTTCGCGCCAGGAACGACCCGGCGCTGCCGCCCGAGATGGGCACCGCGAGCCTGCTGCGCGAGACCGTCTACGGCGTGGCCGACACCGCGGCGCTCGATGCGATCGAGGCCGAACTGCGCCGCGACCGCGAGGTCAGCCGCCGCGACGGCGTGCTGCGCTGCGTCGACGACATGGGCTTTGCGCTCGCGTTCCAGGTCACGGTGAGGCGGCCCATCGCGCTGCCCGCCGAGACTGTCAACGCCCCCGGCGCCGCGCCGCAGCGCGGGCCGAACGCGATCGGCGTCACGCCCGACATGGCGGCGCTGCCGCGCACGCTGTCGCACGTCGTCTACTTCGTGCCTGATGTTGCGAAGGCCGAAGCCTTCTACACGCGCCTCGGCTTCGTCTGCACCGACCGCTTCACCGGCGTCGGCCCGTTCCTGCGCCCGGCCGGCACACTGGACCACCACACGCTGTTCATGATCGAGACGCCGGCGTTCATGAAAGGCTGCGAGCATTTCACCTTCCACATGGGCGGGCCGACCGAGGTGCTGCTCGCCGGCACGCGTTTCGTCGAAAAGGGCTACGAGAGCTTCTGGGGCCCGGGCCGGCACCTGTACGGCAGCAACTGGTTCTGGTACTTCAACTCGCCGCTCGGCTGTCACGTCGAGTACGACGCCGACATGGACCTGCACGACGACAGCTGGACCGCGCGCGAGACGGGCATGGGCGCCGACGCCTCGCAGGCCTTCCTGTTCCAGTACCGGCAGAAGTGGGCGCCTTCAGGCCCGCCGCCCGGTGGGCCCGCCCACCAGCCCGGTTCGCCGCCTGGCGGCAAGCACTGAGTCTGAGCGAAGCCACGAAGAGCATCATGCGCCTGTGCCACCTCGACGACCTGCCCGACGGCGATTCGCGCGGCTTCGACCCGCACGCGACCGGCCGCGACACGGTCGTGGTCGTGCGCCAGGGTGCCACGCTGCACGCCTGGGCCAACGCCTGCCCGCACCACGGCACGCCGATGGCGTGGCGCAAGAACGCCTTCCTGAACGCCGCGCGCGACCGCATCGTCTGCGCGGCGCACGGCGCACAGTTCGAGATCGACACCGGCCGCTGCACCCTCGGGCCCTGCCTCGGGGAGGCGCTGGTGCCGGTGCCCCTGAAGATCCACGAGAGCGGCGAGGTCCACCTCGCCAGCGACGACATCCACGACAACAAGGAGACCGCGTCATGACTTCTGCAGCCCGACGCATCATCATCATCGGCGGCGGCTTCTCCGGCATGTCCGCCGCCATCGAATGCGCCAAGCAAGGCGCCGAGGTCGACCTCGTCGAGATCGACCCCGGCTGGCGCAGCTACGGCGCCGGCATCAGCCTTGGCGGCGCCACCTTGCGGGCCCTCGGCACGCTCGGCGTGCTGCAGCGCTTCCTGCAAGAGGGCAGCGGTCACGACGGCGCCGAGGTGTTCACGCCCGACGGCCGGCTGTTGGCGCAGCTGCCCACGCCGCGCCTGGCCGGCCCCGACGTGCCAGGCTGCGGTGCGATCATGCGGCCGGTGCTGGCGAAGATGCTCGCCGACGCGACACGCGCGGCCGGCGTGCGCGTGCGGCTGGGCTGCACCTTCACCGCCATCGACCAGCGCGAAGACGCGGTCGACGTGGCCTTCAGCGACGGCACGCGCGGGCAGTACGACCTGCTCATCGGCGCCGACGGCCTGTACTCCAAGGTGCGCGAAACGGTGTTCCCCGACGCCCCGCAACCGCGCTACAGCGGGCAGGGCGTGTGGCGCGCCGTCTTGCCGCGGCCCGCGGAGGTGCAGGGCACGATCATGTGGGTCGGGCCGAAGGTGAAGACCGGCGTGAACCCGGTGTCGAAGCAGGAGATGTACCTCTTCGTCACCGAAGACCGGCCGGTCAACGAACGCATCGAGCCCGCGCGCTTCGTGCCGATGCTCCAGGAATTGCTGGCGCCCTTTTCAGCGCCGCTGATCCAGCAGGTGCGCGCGCAGCTCGGCGAGGCGTCGCAGATCATCTACCGCCCGCTCGAAGGCCTGCTGGTGCCGCAGCCCTGGTACCGTGGCCGCGTGGTGCTGATCGGCGACACCGTGCACGCCACCACCCCGCACCTGGCCTCCGGCGCCTGCATCGGCATCGAGGACGGCCTCGTGCTGGCCGAGGAGCTGGGCCGTGCTGCCGGCGTGGAAGCCGCGCTGGCAGCGTTCCAGCAGCGCCGCTGGGAGCGCTGCCGCATGGTCGTCGAGAACTCGGCGCGCCTCGGCGAGATCGAGGCCACCGGCGGCGACAAGGCCGAGCACGCCCGCATCATGCGCGATTCGATGATCGCGCTGGCGCAGCCGATCTGAAGTAGCCGCGACATGATCAGCACCGACTCCAAGCGCGGCCGCACCGCCCTGATGGTGGCGCATTGCGCCGGCATGGTCGATCTCGTGGCGCTGCCCGTCTGGGTGGGCACGCTGATCGCGCAGTTTCGCTTCGATGCGCGGCAGGCCGGCCTGCTGGCGACGCTGTTTCTCGCCGGCGCGGTGGCCGCAAGCCTGGTGCTGGCGCCACGCTTCAACCGGCTGAACGGGCGCCTCGTCGCGACGCTCGGCTTCGCTGCCGCGGCGCTGGGCTTCGGCATCGCGTCGACGACCGCAGACTTTGGCGTGCTCGGCGGGCTGCACCTGCTGTGCGGCCTCGCTGCCGGCAGCGCCTTGAGCGTCACGCACGGCACCATCGCGCGCAGCGGCCGTCCGCACCGGCTCTTTGCGCTTGTCGGCATGGCGCTCGGCGTGTTCGCGATCGTGTTCCTCGGCGCCACGCCGAAGGTGGTCGCCGCGGCGGGTGGGGCGGTGCTGTTCCAGGTGTTCGCCGGCGTCATGGCGGTCGGTGCGCTGGTCTCGGCGTTCGCGTTTCCGGTGCCGGACGCCTCGGGCGACGGTGATGCGCCGAGCCAGGCGGGCGCGCCGATTCCGCGTGTCGTCTGGTTCGGCATCGCCGGCATTGCCTGCATGGGCCTCGTGCAGTCGATGACCTTCAGCTTCCTCGAGCGTGTGGGCAGCGACCGCGGCTTCGGCCTGCAGGCGGTGACCGGCGTGCTGGTCGCGCTCGGCGTCGTCAACCTGTTCCCCGCCGCGCTCGCCGCGCTGCTTGAGAAGCGCTGGCCGGCCCAGCGGGTGATGCTCGTCGGGCCCGTGGTACAGGCGCTGCTCGTCGTGGTGATCATGAACGCGACCGGCTTCGCACCCTACGCGGTGGCTGCGTCGGTGTTCGCGGCAGTGATGATCTTCAGCCACACCTTCGCTTTCGGCCTGCTGGCGCAGCTCGACCGCAGCGGCCGCGCCATGGCGGCCACGCCGGCCATGCTGATGATCGGCGCGGCTATCGGGCCCGTGCTGGGCGGCACGCTGGTGCAGGCCTTCGGCTACGGCAGCCTGGGCGCGGCGGCGGTCTCGATCGCCGCGGTCGCCGTGCTCTGCTTCTCGCGCGTTCGGCCCACCGCGGCTGCCGGCGTGCAGCAGGAGGCGCTCGCATGAGCCGCCGGGCCGCTCCCAAGGCGAATTCCGAAGGCCGCAGGCCGGAGGATGCCCAATGAAACCCCGCCGCCGCTTCGTCGACCTGTCGATCTACCTCGAGAACGACGTGCTGTCCGACCCGCCGCCGCTGGCGCCGAAGATCACCTACCAGAAGCACGCCGACACGCTGCCCGAGTTCATGGCGATGCTGCCGGGCACGGCGCCCGAGGACTACCCCGATGGCGAGGCCGCCGCCGCCGAGTGGGTCACGCTGACCACGCACAACGGCACACACCTCGACGCGCCGTGGCACTTCCATTCGACGCAGGATGCGAAGAACGGCGGCGCGCGGCCATCGATCACGATCGACCGGGTGCCGCTGGAGTGGTGCTTCCAGCCGGGCGTGAAGCTCGACTTCCGCCACTTCCCGGACGGCTACGTCGCGACCGCGGCCGATGTCGAGGCAGAGCTGAAGCGCATCGGCCACGCGCTGCAGCCGCTGGATATCGTCGTCGTCAACACACGCGCCGGCTCGCGCTACGGCCATGCCGACTACCTCGGCGCCGGCTGCGGCATGGGCTACGAAGCGACGATGTACCTGCTCGAGCGCGGCGTGCGTCTGACCGGCACCGACGCCTGGAGCTGGGACGCGCCCTTCTCGTACACCGCCAAGAAGGTCGCCGAGACCGGCGACAAGTCGCTGATCTGGGAAGGCCACAAGGCCGGCCGCGATATCGGCTACTGCCACCTCGAGAAGCTGCACAACCTCGAGTCGCTCCCGGCGCACGGCTTCACGATCAGCTGCTTCCCGCACAAGATCCGCGGCGCCAGCGCGGGCTGGACGCGCGCCGTCGCGATCTTCGAGGAGTGACCGTCGACATGGGGCGAGCGGCACGGCTTGGTGGGGTGTTCGCAGCGTGCCTGCTGGGCGCCGCCGTGGCGACGGCGGCACCGCCGGTGGTCGTCGGGATGACGCTTCCGTTGAGCGGGCCCGAAGCGCCCTTCGGCACCGCGCTGCGCGACGGCGCCCGGCTGGCGATCGAGCGCGCCAATGCGGCGGGCGGCGTGGCCGGCCGACCGATCGAACTCGCGCTGCGCGACGACGGCGCTGATCCGCGCCGCGCGGCGGCGAATGCAGGGCAGTTGCTGCAGGCGGGTGCGTTGGTCCTCGGTGGCGCGCCAGGTGCGGCGTCGACCCGTGCCGTGGCCGAGGTCCTGAGCCCGCCCGGCAGCGAGCCGCTCGCGGCGCTCGTGGCGCCGGCCACGAGCGCCGACGGCCTGCGCGATCCGGTTCGCCCCGGCGTGTTCCACCTGCGCGCCGGCGTGGCCGAACAGGCCAATGCGGCGCTGCTCCATCTGGACACCCTGGGCATCGAGCGCTACGCGCTGCTGGCGCAGGACGACGAACTGGGCCGCTCCGCCATCGAGCGACTGCAGTTCGAGCTGACGCGCATCGCGATCCGCCCAGTCTCGATCGAGCGCCTGCTGGCCGCAGCGACGGCCGCGGACCTGCGTGCGGCGATGGCGCGTGTGTGCGGCGTGCAGCCCCAGGCCATCATCCTCGCGCTTGGCGCTGCCGCGGCGGCCAAGGCGCTGGGGGTGTCACGCGCGCAGCAGTGCGCCAGGCAGCATCTCGTCTTCAGCGAGACCGGCGCGGTGCTGGCGGCGCACCTGCCCGTCGGCAGGGGGCCCCATCCCTTCGCCGGGCTGCTGGTCACGCAGGTCGTCCCGCATCCGGACCAGCGGATGCACCCGCTGGTGGACGAATTCCAGCGCGCGCGCGCCGCGTACGGCGGCAGCAGCAGCCACGGGGCGCTGGAGGGCTACCTCGCGCTGCGCGTCGTCGTCGAGGCCTTGCGATCGTGCGAGCGCAGCCTCGATCGGCGCTGTGTGCTGCGGGTGCTCGGCGCGCGCAGCTTCGACCTGCCCGGCATGAAAGTCCAGTTCGGTGCGGCCCAGCGCCAGCCGCGCCCCTTCGTCGAAATCAACCTGCTCGATGCGGGCGGGCGCCTGCTACTAAGGCCCCCCGCACCACCCTCGGAGACCCCATGAGCTTTCCTCGCATCCACCGCGTCGTCACCGGCCACGATGCCGACGGCAAGGCGATCGTCGCGAGCAGCGGGCCGCTGCCCAGCGTCGTTGAGATCGCCGCGATCCCGGGCACGGTTTTCCACGAGGTCTGGTCCACCGCGGGCATGCCGGCGCGCGTCGACAACGGCGCCGACCCGACGACCGGCGCACTGACGCTGCCCCCGCCGAGCCAAGGCACGCGCATCCGCTTCGTCGACATCCCGCCCGACAGCGATGAGTTCCTCGCGCACGGCGCCGCGCGCATGAAGGACGCGTTCACACAGGTCGGCGATGCAAAGGCGTCGACGGTGAAGGCCGACTCGCCGCACCCGCTGATGCACCGCACCGAGTCGATCGACTACGGCATCGTGATCGACGGCGAGATGACGCTGGTGCTCGACGATTCCGAAGTGCTGCTCAAGCCCGGCAGCGTGGTGGTGCAGCGCGGCACCAACCACGCCTGGGCCAACCGTTCCGGCAAGCCGTGCCGGATGCTGTTCGTCCTGGTCGACGGCCGCTACGAGCCGTCCATCGCCGCGGCCCTCTCACGACTCTGAAACCCGAAGGAACACCATGCGCCTTGCCACCTTGCGCGACGGCTCGCTCGACGGCCGCCTCATCGTCGTCTCTCGTGACCTGACCCGGGCCGTCGCCGCAACGTCCATTGCACCGAACCTGCTCGATGCGCTGCAGCGCTGGGACGAGTTGAAGGTCCCTCTGGCCGACCTGTGCGACGACCTCGATGCCGGCGATGTACCGGGAGCTTTTGCGTTCGATCCGTCCCGTTGCGCTGCACCGCTGCCACGCAGTCCGCAATGGCTGGATGCCTCGGCCTTCCTCAACCATGGCCGGTTGATGGAGCGCGCGTTCAACACGCCACCGATTCCGGACTTCGACACCATCCCCGTCATGTACCAGGGCGCCAGCGATGACTTCCTCGGGCCCACCGACGACGTGCCGCTGCCGAGCGTTGCCGACGGCATCGACTTCGAGGGCGAGTTCGGCGTGATCTGCGGCCCCGTGCCGATGGCGGTGACGCCCGAGGCCGCGCTGGACTGCGTGCGCCTCATCGTGCAGGTCAACGACTGGAGCCTGCGCGCGCTGGGCCCGCGAGAGATGACCACCGGCTTCGGCTTCCTGCAGGCCAAGCCCTCGACTTCATTCGCGCCGATCGCCGTCACGCCCGACGAACTGGGCGATGCGTGGCGCGACGGCCGTGTGCAGATGCGCCTGCACGTGCAGTGGAACGGCGAGCACTTCGGCGAGCCGCACGGCGGCGAGATGAACTACCACTTCGGCGAGCTCGTCGCGCATGCGGCGCGTACGAGAAAGCTCACCGCCGGCACGATCGTCGGCTCGGGCACGGTGTCGAACACCTCACGCGACGCCGGCTCCGCCTGCATCGCCGAGCGCCGCGTGATCGAGAAGATCGATCTCGGCGAGATCCGCACCGGCTTCATGAAGTTCGGCGACCACGTGCGCATGCAGGCGCGCTTCGACGACGGGCGCGACGGACCGTTCGGCACCATCGAGCAGCGCGTCGTCGCGGCGCTCTAGCGAGGCCAAGCGCCATGCACGTTCTCGTCACCGGCGCCAACGGCTTCGTCGGGCGCGCGCTCGCCCGCCGACTCGTGGCCGAGGGTCGACTCGGCAACGCATCGATCGACTGCCTCTCGCTGCTGGACCTGGCCTTCGAGGATCCACCCGCGAAGCCTTTCGTCCGCCTTCTTGCGGGCGACATGGCCGACGCCGCCTGGCTGCAGCGCACGTTGGCGCAGGCGCCGATCGACGTCGTCTTTCATCTCGCCAGCATCCCGGGCGGCACGGCCGAACAGCTGTACGAGTTGTCGCGCCGCGTCAATCTCGACGCGACCACGATGCTGCTCGAGCAAGGCAGGGCGCAAGTCGAGGCCGGGGGCCATGCGCCGGTATTCGTCTTCGCCAGCACGATCGCGGTATTCGGCGCGATGCCGGCGCTCGTCACCGACGAGACGCTGCCGCGGCCGCTGATGACCTATGGCGCGCAGAAGCTGATCGGCGAGACGCTGGTGGCGGACTTCAGCCGCCGTGGCTGGGTCGATGGCCGCTCGCTGCGGCTGCCCGGCGTTCTGGCCCGACCGCCCGCGCGCACGGGCCAGCTTTCCGCATTCATGAGCGACATCATCCACGAGCTGGCCGCGGGCCGGCCGTTCACCTGCCCTACTTCGCCGCAGGCCACGACCTGGGCTTCGTCGCTGCCCTGCGTGGTCGACAACCTGCTGCATGCGGCCACCGTGGATTCGGCCGCGCTGAACGGCCGGCGCACGTTCACGCTGCCCACGCTTCGCTTCTCGATGGAGGAACTGGTCGATGCCATCGCGCAAGTGCACGGTGCTGGCGTCAAGGGGCTTGTGCGCTACACCCCGGACGAACGCATCGAAGCATTGTTCGGGCGCTTCCCTCCGCTGGAGACCGCCGCCGCCGACACAGCCGGGTTCCGGCACGATGGCCGCCTCGTCGACCTCGTCCGGCGGGCGCATCTGCTGCAATGAGGCGATCGGGCGACCGCTCTGCGGCAGGTGAGTGGGTCCGATGGCTGTCGGCTGAGGGTCGGGTGCTTGAATTGGCGGGTCAAGGAAGCTGTCGCCGATCGCGGAGCCGGCGGCTTCCAAGGCATACCGGTACTCAGCCGGTGACTCGCGAACGACGGGTTTGCGGGGCCGCTGCTGCTCAGCTCCCGAACGCGAGTGAGCGGGTTCGATCTAAGGGACTGCCGTATGGCTGAGCCGCGAGTCTTCTTAGCGGTCTTGTTCAGAGCCGGGGCTGACCCAGGGCCGCACTTCGCCGGTGGGCGCACCATAGTGCCCGCCAGGCGGCACGACACGCTGCAGGTCGAGGCGCCATTCCTGCAGCACGGCGGCGACCGTGCCCCGATGCTCTAGGCGCTCGATGCCGCGCACCAACACGCCTTCGCGCCCGAAGCGGGTGACGGCAAAGTCGTAGAGCACCTCGTCCGGTGGTGCAACCACCGCGGCGTGGATCCTGCGGAACTCGAGCACGCGCACCAGCCGTTCACCGGCCCACTCGCTGCGGCTTTCCACGAACCCTTCGCGCCAATCCTCGGGCGCACGGTGCTGAGGCAGCAATGTGCCGCCCTGGCGCAACTTCAAGATCCACCCTCTCATCGGCGGCCGGTACTGCTAGGTCAAACCAGAAGGGGACAGCGGCTTCGTGTTGCCGCTGCGGGGTGCAAAGGCTCAGAGCCAGCTCCACACCTTGTAGAGGAAGCCGGGCAGGAGGCGGCGTGCCGGGCGGTAGTGCTGGCGCAGGTGCAGGCGAGGGTCCATCAGCGGGCTCCTGGGGGTGGCGGGGCGCCGGTGCTCGGTTCGACCTTGCCGCCGTTGACGTAGGCAACGCCGTCGACCACCTCGATCAGCATCGATCCGAAGCGGCTTTCCCATACGTAGCGCAGCACGCCCTCGGTGGCCAGGGGCAGGGGCTGCTGCAGCGACGTTTCCTGCGGCTGCAGGACTTCGGGGAAGAGTGGGACGCCCATGGGATAGCCGTATTACGAGCATCGGCTGGCGGCGTAGCTCTTTGCCCTCTCTCCACCCTTCGTCAGGGTTGCGACAAACCTGTCCGCAGCCTCCTCTGGTGGCTCGCTGGCGCTATTGACGTGCAGGTCACAGGCGTGGTCGTCAACATCTGGCCAATCCAACTCTGGCCAATGCTGCTTAAGCCGGGCGGAGCAGCGGTCAATCCATTCAACGGGGTCCAAGTTGCTTCCCTCTTCGTTGCTGCATAGTACTGTATGAATATACAGATTTCGTGGCAAGTATGTCAGAGACCGCAGTGACCTTCTATGGGGCGCAAGATCCTCCAAAGGCGTCGCCGGCAGCCCTTGCCGCGACGGGGCTGCTGGCGCCGTGAATTGCGGCACATCGGCCCGAATTTGCGGTGGGCACCTTGACGAATCTCAAGCCGCGGGCTGCCAAAAGGCCGTCCGCGTGACACCGTTGCCTTCAGACTTTCCAACACCACCATGAGCCGCCTCGCGGCAGTCGACTTCTCAATCTCCTCGTCCGTGACATCGCCTTCAACGCCGCCTTCAACCCCCGAAACAGCGCCTCGCGGCTGCGGCCTGCCGCGTCGGATGCGGTGGCCCCGAACCTTGGGTCTCGGCCTCGGGGGCCTTTGTGTCGGTGTCGGGATTTGGGAGGCAGGGCAGACGTCTGCCTTCGTGTGGGCCCTGCTGGCCTTCGACGCGCTTGCATGGCCGCAACTCGCGTATTGGCGCGCGATGCGCAGCCCCAGGCCGCACGACGCGGAGCGCCACAACCTGTTGATCGACTCGCTGTTGGGCGGGTTCTGGCTGCCCGTCATGGGTTTCAGCGTGCTGCCCAGCGCCCTGATCGCCACCATGCTGACGATGGACAACATCGCGGTCGGTGGCCGCCGGCTCTTCCTCCGCGGACTGTGTGCACTTGTGGCGGGCGTCGCCGCAGGGTGGCTGCTGCAGGGGCGTCCTTGGGTGGCCACCACGTCGTTGGCAACGGTCCTTGCGTGCCTGCCGTTCTTGATCGCCTATCCGCTGGTCATCGGGCTCACGGCCTACCGCTTGGCCAAGCGGCTGAGGGAACAGCGCCACGCGCATGAGCAGGCGGAAGTGGCTTATCGGAACGTGCTCGACGCCATGGACGCCGGCATCGTTCTCTACGACGCGGAGGACCGGCTCGTTCTCTTCAATCGCCGGTTCGCCGAGCTTTACGCCAGCATCGCTCCCCAGTTGAGACCCGGGATGCGGTTCGAGGATCTGGTGAGGCAGGCGGTGGCCGCCGGCTTCATTCCCGAGGCCCGAGGGAGGGAGGACGCCTGGTTGGCCGAGCGAGTCCACACGCACCGGCAGGCAGGGACGGCGTTCGTGCGCGAGTTCCCGAACAAGCAGTGGCGGCGCATCGTCGAGCAGCGGCTGCCTGATGGCGGGCTGCTGGCCTTCAGCACGGACGTCACGGACCTGAAGCGGCACGAAGCGGAATTGGAGCAGCTCATCGGAGAGAGGGATGCCTACGCTGGGGCGTTGCAGGAGGCCAACCAGCAGCTCGAGAGGTCGTCGAATACCGACGCCCTCACGGGCCTGGCGAACCGGCGCCAGCTCGATCTGCGGCTGAGAGAAGAATGGGCACGCGCACAGCGCCATGGCCTTCCGCTCGCGCTGCTGATGATCGATGTGGACCACTTCAAGCGCTACAACGATGCGCACGGCCATGTCGATGGCGACGAATGTCTGCGCAAGATTGGCCTCGCGTTAGGAGCCTGTGCGACGCGCGTCACGGACCTTGTTGCCCGCTACGGTGGTGAAGAGTTTGTGCTGCTGCTGCCGCACACGGACCACGGGGAAGCGCTGCTGGTCGCCCACCGGTGCATTGAAGCTGTCGATGCAGGCGCCATCGAGCACCTGGACTCGCCGACGTCGGCTACGGTGACGGTCAGCATTGGCGTGGCGGCCATGCAGCCTGAGGTCGAGCAGCAGTCGGCTGATCTGGTACGCATGGCCGACGCGGCGCTCTACGCGGCAAAGCTGAAGGGCCGGCACCGTGTCGAGAGCATGGCCATCGCTCAAAAAGGACGCGTAGCGCGCATCGCGTCCAAAGATTTCTGTCGAACAGGGACCTGAAGCCTGCGCGAGGCGGGTAATTCTTTGATGGGGTGAGGGCGGCTGAACCGAGAGCCGATGCCTCTTTCCCGCCGAGAGCTCGCTCATGGTAGTTGTGTATCGCATATGCGATACACTGACGCGATGAAGACCGCCACCATCCCCTCC
The DNA here is from genome assembly GCF_006386545.1 of Methylibium rhizosphaerae. Taxonomy (GTDB): domain Bacteria; phylum Pseudomonadota; class Gammaproteobacteria; order Burkholderiales; family Burkholderiaceae_C; genus Pseudorivibacter; species Pseudorivibacter rhizosphaerae. The sequence continues at coordinate 29,141 of NZ_SWAR01000035.1, forward strand.
GTTCGGGTCGAAGAGGACTTTCGGGCCGAGGTCGAGGCCGTACTGGCCGACGGCGAGACGCTGTCCGAGTTCGTCGAGGCGGCGGTGCGTGCCGGTGTCGAGCGCCGGCGCCTTCAGTCGGAGTTCATCGCACGGGGCCTGCGCTCCCGTGACGATGCGCGCCGCACCGGTGCCTATGTCGAGGCGGACGTGGTGGTGGCGAAGCTGCAGCGCAAGCTCGACACCGCTCGGCAGTCGGTTGCGAAGAAGCGCAAGTGAGTTTCAAGGTCCGGCTGACGCAAGAGGCCGAGGCCGATCTCGAGCGTCTCTTTGACTTCGTGCTCGAGCGGGAACTCGCCCGCGAGGCGCCTGACTTCGACCTGGCGGAGAATGCGCTGAATGCCATCCGCGCCGGCTTCGAGATCCTGAGATCGTCCCCCTTCACCTGCCGAAAGGCAGGCCAGAGCCCGTTCCTGCGTGAGCTGGTCATCTCCTTCGGGCGCACGGGCTATGTCGCGCTGTTCGAGATCGAGGACGCTTCCAACGTGCTGGTCGTGGCGGTGCGGCACCAACTCGAGGATGACTATCACTGAGCGGTCGGCCGCCCGTGTCATCGGGCTGCCACAAATTGGGGCGACTGAACGGGATGCCATGGCCGGCGGGGCCTCCCGAACGACATGCACGGCCACTTCACAGGTTTGTCCACAGCTTGTGTGGATAGGCTTGTCGTATCGGCCGTCGACCCTTCGTTGCAACGGTGCAGCCTCTTGGGTCCTGCTCCTCAAGCCCCCTGCTGTGCGACGTGCCACGAAGTGGCGTTGGGGGCGTCGCCTCGTCTTCCGGTTGTCGTTCGGCTAAGCGCTGAAACTGGCCGGGCTGCTCAGTGCGTGACGACGTGGCGCGACTCGCTCCATCTGTCGAGGTCCGTCCGTCGCCACGCGATCGCGCGGCCGGCGATCCGGACAGGGCGGGGGAAGCGGTTGTCCGCGACCATGCGGTAGATCGTGGGTCGGCCCAGGCCCCGCCAACTTCGTGGCGGCGGGCAGGCGCAGGAACAGCGATGGCGGGTCGCCGCCGTCACGGTTGGCGATGGCTTGCAGCGAGCGCTCCATGGGTGCCCTCGGCTGGTCGATGGATTCACTTCACTCTAGGTGCTCAGCAAGCCATCCATGCCGTTTCATTTGTCGTCGAATCTCGGTCAGCGTGGAGTGCAGATCGATCCCGCGAGCGGCCCCCTCGAAGTGCTGGAAGCCATGACGCTGCAAAAGCTCGTGGCACCAACGGTACAGATTCCATCGACTGCGAAACTGGCACCAGCCTTACCCAGAAAACGAAAAAGCCAGCAGGCGCAAACCTGCTGGCTTTCGTGTTTCTTGGCTCCCCGACCTGGGCTCGAACCAGGGACCTACGGATTAACAGTCCGGCGCTCTACCGACTGAGCTATCGGGGAACAGAGCCTTGCATTATAGCCAGGTTTTTTCTGCCATTACAAGTCGGCTTGAAGAGAAATGCGCCAAGTGCGTGGCTGCAGCGGATACAGGTACACATGATCGAACTGCAGCGGTGACTCCTTCCATGCACGCTTGTCTGTGAGGTTGTCCACGCCAAGTCGCCAGGTGAGCAGTCGGCTCGCCACGCGATGCTCGTAGCGCACACCGGCGTCCAACCTGGTCCATCCAGGAATAGAGACGCTGTTGTCCTGGAGCACCATGCGTTCGCCCTCGTGCACCAGCCCCGCTGTCGCACTGAGGCCGGGCAGGGCATCGACGCGATACGTCGCGTTGACCTTCAATGTGCGCCGAGGGACGTTGACGGGTCGCTTGCTGTCGATGGCCAGGTTGCTGGTGACACCGCGGTTCTTCGCATCGAGCAGCATCGTGCCGGCCTGCAGCGCCAGGGCGCCGAGCTTCACCTCTGCCTCGGCCTCGAGGCCGCGGTGCCGTTGGTGCCCATCGGGCTGGCGTGTGCAGGTGTCGCCCAGCGTGTCGTCGAAGCAGTCTGATCCGACGTTGGCATAGCGCGGGCGCTCGATTTCGAACGCCGTCACGCTCCACGCGAGCGGTGTGCCGCTCCCTTTGATGCCGAACTCGAACTGCCGACTCTTCAGGGCCGGAAGTGCCTGGCCTTGGTTGGTGTAGCGGTCTCGGTTGGGCACGACCTCGGACTCGACTCCGCGCCCCCAGCTCGCATAGCCCATGAGCTCAGGCGTGAACGCGTGGCTCAGCGCCAGCCAAGGAGTCGTGACGCTCTGCGCGTAGTCCGTCGGCTCTGTGCCATCGGTCAGCACACTCCGGCGCTCGAGCCGCGTGTGCCTCAAGCCGATCCACGCATTCCAGCGTGGGGTCAGCGCGATCGCATCGCGAAGATAGAGCTCGGTACTGCGTTCGTCACGGTTGGTGCTCGGGTCGTCCATTTCCGGCGCCGGGCGCGTGATCAAGGTGCCGTTGACATTGCCGACCCCGCTGGGCGGATCGCCCGGGAAGTCGCTCAGAGCGAAGGAGCGGTTGAAGGCCTGGGGTCGAAAGCGCGCCTTGAAGCGGGTGAACAACACGTTGGCACCGAGATCGTGTTCGATGCCGGCTGTCTTGACCTTGCCCTGAAGGGCAAGGTCCAACGCGTGGGTACGGCGCCTTTCGTTGTCGCTGCGGTAGTCGTACAGATCGTAGGTCCCGTCGCTGCAATATCGATCGAAGTTGCCCTCGGCACTGCAACCGTAGGCAAAGGCCAGCCGGTCGTCACTGCCGAGCTGCTGGCTGCCATAGTGAGCCACGGCGCGCCACGATTCTGACAACCGTTGCTGCAAGCGCAGCGACGCGGTGGTGCCTTCCAGCACCACCGGCTGCGACCAGGGCTGGTTGTTCATGTTCGTGCGCGGATCGAAGCGCGACGCATCGGGGAGCGAATTACCCAGCAGGCTCATGCCGGGGACGCTGGGCTGCGTCTGCCTGCTCCACTCGACTTCGGCTTCGACCTGCGTATCCTGGTTCACGCGCCAATCGCCTGCGGCGGCCAGCAGGCTGCGCCGGCCTTCGAGCTGGCGGGTGTGCGGGTCGAGTTCCTCATGAGCGGCATTCACGCGCAAGCCGAAGGCATCGTTTTCGCCGAAGCGCTGCCCGATGTCGGCCCACGCCCCGAACGTGTTGTGCTGCCGCCAACCGAATCCGACTGAACGCATCGCGCCTTCAGGCCGCTTCACGACGAGGTTCACCAGCCCCCCCGGTGCACTGGTCCCGGCCTGGATGCCGCTCGTACCCTTGAGGACTTCGATGCGGGACTTGTTCTCAAGCCCGATAGAGGTCTCGGCATTGATCGGCAGACCATCACGCCGGTAGTTGTAGCGGTTGTCGATGGCAAAGCCACGGATCGTGAAGTTGCTCCAGTAGCCTTCCGAGTTGTAGGCGTCGCCGAGGCTGGCGTCGAAGCGCGTGATGTCGGCCAGCGTGCGTGTGCCGCTGTCGGCAAGGCGTTCGCTGCTGACGACGGTCGCCTGAAGCGGAAGCCGTGACAGCGGGATGTCGCCGAAGCCGCCCACGCCGGCGACCGACTCGGGCGAACGGCCTGTCACGGTGACCGAAGGCAGGTCGTTGGATTGCGAACGCGCTTGCGCCGCGAACAATGCCAGCACCGCGAGCAGCAGCGGTGCGGGGCGCTGAAGGACTGTGGTTTGGTTGGATGCCATCGTCGTACTTCCTTGCTGGAGCGATGGCAGGTCTGCGTTGGGGTGCAGCGCCGAGAGGTGAACTGCTGCACCACGCTTCCCTGCGCGAGGATTACCTCAGTCAGGTTCAAAGGGACTCTCTCAGTCGGGCCTTTCTGCAAGGCCCAACACCCCTAGCGAATGCGCCGGGCGGTGACCGCCCGGCGCAGGGCGGATTATGCCCGTGCATGAACGGCGAAGCCCGCGCGAGGCGGGCTTCGAATGCCGGGTCGGGAACGTCTATTCAGTCGAAGGTGGGCGTTTCCACACCCAGCACCTTGTGCAGCTTCGGGCTCGTGGTCGTGTACTGCAGGTGGATGCGCTTCTCGGGGAAGATGTACGGCGCCGCGCCGAAGGCCGCCAGCGCCGCTTCATGGAAGCCCGAGAGGATGAGCTTCTTCTTGCCCGGGTAGGTGTTGACATCGCCCACTGCGAAGATGCCCGGGATGCTGGTCTCGAACTTCTCGGTGTCGACCACGATCTGCTTGCGCTCGAGGCTCAGCCCCCATTCGGCGATGGGGCCGAGCTTCGGGCTCAGGCCGAAGAACACGAGCAGCATGTCCAGCGGCACCACGCGGGTAACGCCGTCGCCGCCCGTCACCTTGGCACCAGTGAGCACGCCGTCCTTCTCTTCATAGCCCGTGACCTGGCCCACGATGAACTGCATCTCGTAGGCGTCGCACAGCTCCTTCATCTTCGCCACGCTGGCGGGCGCGGCGCGGAAGCCGTCGCGGCGGTGCACGAGGATCACGCTTTCGGCCTTGTTCGGGCCTTCCTGGGCGAAGTTGAGCGCCCAGTCGAGCGCCGAGTCGCCGCCGCCCACGATCAGCAGGTTCTTGCCCGCGAATTGAGCCGGGTTCTTCACGCGGTAGAAGAGCTGCGTGTCGTCGAACTTCTCCAGGCCGTCGACCTTCAGCGTGCGCGGCTGGAACGAGCCCACGCCGCCGGCGATGAAGATGGTCTTGGTGAGGAAGCGGGTGCCCTTGGAGGTTTCGACGTAGAAGCGGCCGTCGTCCTGCTTCTGCACGACGGTGACTTCCTGGCCCAGGTGGAAGGTCGCGCCGAACGGCTCGATCTGCTTGAGCAGGTTGTCGGTGAGTTCCTTGCCGGTGCACATGGGCACCGCCGGAATGTCGTAGATGGGCTTGTCGGGGTAGAGCTCGATGCACTGGCCACCGGGGTAGGCCAGCGAGTCGATGATGTGCGCCTTGACCTCCAGAAGACCGAGCTCGAACACCTGGAACAAGCCCACCGGGCCCGCGCCGACGATGACGGCATCGGTTTCGATGGGGCCATCGTGGGAGCCGGCGGTCTTGGTGATTTCGGGATTGAGGAGAGGGTCCATGGTCTTGCTGGGGTAAGGGCCGATGGGCCGCTGCCGCGGGGGCAGCCGCGCCATCAGCGGATCAGTTCACCGAGCTTGTCGGTCTTGTCTTTCCACTCGTCGGCGTCGGGCAGGGAGGCCTTGCGCTTCGTGATGCTGGGCCACTTCTTCGACAGCTCGAGGTTGATGGCGATGAATTTCTGCTGGTCCCCGGGCACGTCTTCCTCGGGGAGGATGGCGTTGACCGGGCACTCCGGGATGCACACCGCGCAGTCGATGCACTCGTCGGGGTCGATCACCAGGAAGTTGGGGCCTTCGCGGAAGCAATCGACGGGACACACGTCCACGCAGTCGGTGTATTTGCAGCGGATGCAGGCTTCGGTGACGACGTGAGTCATGGCGTTTTCTTCAGTGAAAGGTTGCGCCTGTACGGCTTGTCTGTGTCGGTGGGGTGAGACTGGCTCGGATTTGCAGTCGGGGCAAACCCGCAATTTTAGGGGTTGGGGGACTCCGCGCTCGGTTGTGCGGCTTCGCCCAGGCCCTTCTGCGTGAAAGGTTGAGGCGCATCAACGCCGGCCACCGGCGTGGCCCCGATGCCCACCGTCACGACCGTCGGACGCCCCGCATGCAGCACGCTGCCCTGTGCGAGGTTGGCCACCGTGTGCTCGCTGTGCACCTGGTCGGGCCAGCCGGCGCGGGAGATCACGCTCACCGGCGTGTTGTCGGGCCAGCCCTCTTCGAGCAGCCGCCGCGCCAGCGCGCCGAGCTGGCGGCCGGCCATGTAGAACACCTCGGTGTCTGCACTGCGCGAGGCCCGCAGGTCGCCGTCCTGCGTCATCGCCGTCGACAGGCTGACGCTGCGGCCGCTGCCGCGTCGGGTAAGCGGCCGCTGTGTGGCGGCGGCGGCGGCAATGGCTGCAGTGACGCCCGGCACCACCTCGCTCGGGATGCCGTGCGCAGCCAGTGCCTCGAGTTCTTCTTCGAGCCGGCCGAACACGCTGGGGTCGCCGCCCTTGAGCCGCACCACCAGGTGGCCGTCGAGGGCGTGCTTCACGAGCAGCTTGTTGATGCGCGCCTGTCCGTTCGCATCGCAGCCGGGCAGGCCCGAAAACCCGCGCTTGCCCACGTCGACCCATTGCGCATGGGGCGCCAGGTCGCGCAGGGAAGGGTCGGTGAGCGCATCGAAGAGCACGACCTCGGCATCGGCAAGTCGCCGGGCGCCTCGCACGGTGATGAGGTCGGCGGCCCCGGGGCCTGCTCCGATGAAGATCACACGACCGACTGTCACGATGCCACCTTGCTCTGGCTGGACAGCGGCCTCAGGCGGCAGCCTTCACCAGCAGCGCGCCGCTGGTGCGGTGGGTGGCGGGGTCCACCACGATCAACGCGCCGCCCACGCGGTTGTCGGCATAGGGCTCCACCGGCAGCGGCGACTGCGCCTGCACCTGCACCCGGCCGATCTCGTTGACGGCGAGTTCGTGTGCATCGGTGTCGGAGAGCGTGTGGATGTCGAGCCGGCTGTCGATGGCGGTGATGCGTGCCTGCACCCAGCGATGGCCGTGACGCACCCAGTATTTGCGGCCGACGACCGCCGGTTCGGTGTCCAGCCAGGCCAGCGTGGCGCTGAACTGCTGCGTCGTCTGCAGCGAGGCGGGCGTTGCCAGCCAGTCGCCGCGCGAAACGTCGATCTGGCGGTCGAGCACCAGGCCGGCGGACTGCCCGGCTTCACAGCGTTCGACCACTTCGCCGGCGCGGCGCACTTCCTTGACCGTGGCCACTTCGCCGCTCGGGAAGGCCTGCACTTCGTCGCCTGCCTTCACGCTGCCGTGGGCGATGCGGCCCCAGTAGGTGCGCGGCTGGTGGCCCGTGCCTTCGCCTTCCCGGGCGACGTATTGCACCGGCACCAGCAGTGAGCCGTCATGGCGCTCGTCAGTCGCCGGCAGCTTGTGCAGGAGCTGGAGCAGGCTCGGGCCGCCGTACCAGCCGGCCCATTCGGCTGCAGGGGCGGTGACGTTGTCGCCGCGCAGGGCCGACACCGGCACGATGCCCGCCACGTCCATGCCGGCCTGCTGCGCGAAGGCGAGCAGCGCTTCGCGCACCGCCTCGAAGGCGGTCTTCGGGTCATCCACAGCGTCGAGCTTGTTGACGGCGAACACGAGGCTGGGTACGCGCAGCAGCTGCGCCAGCAGCGAATGCCGGCGCGTCTGCGGCAGCAGGGCCACCGGGCGGGTTTTCCAGTCGAGCTTGGTGATGTCGACCAGCACCACGGCGGCATCGCTGCCGGCAGCCGCGGTCACCATGTTGCGGGTGTACTGCTCGTGGCCGGGGGCGTCGGCAATGATGAACTTGCGTGCGCGCGTGGCGAAGTAGCGGTAGGCCACGTCGATGGTGATGCCCTGCTCGCGCTCGGCCTCGAGGCCGTCGGTCAGCAGCGACAGGTCGATGGGTTGGCCGGCGGCGCGCTTCTCCAGCGCGTCCAGCTGGTCGGCCAGGATGGCCCGGCTGTCGTAGAGCAGGCGGCCGATCAGCGTGCTCTTGCCGTCGTCCACGCTGCCTGCGGTGAGGAAACGCAGTGCGCGGTGCGTGAGCGCATCGGTGACGGCGTGTTGTTCGGTGGTGGTCACGGCGGTGCTCATCAGAAATAGCCTTCCTTCTTGCGGCGCTCCATCGACGCATCGGAGGTGCGGTCGTCCATGCGGGTGGCGCCGCGCTCGCTGATGGTCACGGTCAGGGTTTCGGCCACGATCTCGGCCGGCGTGGCCGCCGGGCTTTCGACCGGGCAGGTGCAGGTCATGTCGCCCACGGTGCGGAAGCGCACCTGGGCGGTCTCGACCGTTTCACCGGCCTCTGGCGGCGTCACCTCGGTGAGCGGCACCAGCAGCCCCTTGCGGCGGATGACCTGGCGGTCGTGCGCGTAGTAGAGGCCGGGCAGCGGAATGTTCTCGCGGGCGATGTAGAGCCAGACGTCGAGTTCGGTCCAGTTGCTGATCGGAAAGGCGCGCATGTGCTCGCCCGGCTTGATGCGCGTGTTGAACAGCGTCCAAAGCTCGGGGCGCTGCTCCTTGGGCTGCCATTGGCCGAAGCTGTCGCGGTGGCTGAAGATGCGCTCCTTGGCGCGGGCCTTCTCTTCGTCGCGGCGGGCCCCGCCGATCAGCACGTCGAAGCGGTTCTCTTCGATGGCTTCGAGCAGCGTCACCGTCTGGTGGCCGTTGCGCGACTCCAGCGGATGGGCCAGGCGCACCGTGCCTCGCTTGATGGAGTCTTCGAGGTGGCCGACCACCAGGCGCTCGCCCATCTCGGCCACGCGGCGGTCGCGGAACTCGATGACTTCCGGGAAGTTGTGGCCGGTGTCCACGTGCAGCAGCGGGAAGGGGAGGCGGCCGTCGAAGTCGTTCCCCTGCTTGCGCATCTTGAAGGCCTTCTCGGCCAGGCGCAGCACCACGCAGGAGTCCTTGCCGCCCGAAAACAGCAGGGCCGGGCGCTCGAACGCCGCAGCCACTTCGCGCAGGATGAAGATGGCTTCTTCTTCCAGGGCATCGAGATGCCGGTGGTCGAGCTCCGGCAGCAGTTGATCCAGGTTCAACGGGGCGTTCATTGCGCTCCTCCAATCATCGAAACGGCGCCAGCGGGTTCGTCCTGGTGGACGTGCAGCCCGCACTCCTTCTGGCCTTCCTGTTCCCACCACCAGCGGCCGGCGCGGAAGTCTTCGCCCACCGCGATGGCGCGCGTGCAGGGCGCGCAGCCGATGCTGGGCATGAATTCATCGTGCAGCGGGTTGTAGGGCACGCCATGTTCCTGAACATAGGCCCAGACGTCACCCCACGTCCAGTCCGCCAGGGGGTTGAACTTGACGCGGCCCTGGTCGTCCTGGTCGCGGAACGGCACGCCGCCACGGTCGTTGGACTGCTCGCGGCGCAGGCCGGTGACCCAGGCGCTGCGGTCCTTCAGCATGCGGGCCAGCGGCTCGAGCTTGCGGATGCGGCAGCAGGTCTTGCGCAGGTCGATGCTCTGGTACATCGCCTTGTCGCCGTTGGCCTTGACGAAATGCACCACCGACTCCTGCACCGGGCGGTAGACCTCGACCTTCTGCCCGGGGTAGTGCGCCTCGATGCGGCCGATCAGGTCCACCGTCTGCGGATGCAGCATGCCGGTTTCGAGCGTGCCCAGCGCAATGGGGATGCCGTGACGGGCGATCAGATCGGTGACCACCATGTCTTCGACGCCTAGGCTGGTGGCTTGCACCGCCGTGCCGGGGTGTTCGGCCGCCGCGGCGCGAAGCAGCTCGAGGGTGTGCTCGAGCTTGCTTTCGTAGTCGGCGCTGCGCCGGGCGTATAGCGCGATGGCAGTCATATCGCGGCACCCTGGTTCACGAAGGCCTCGCGCTCGCGCAACCGCGCTTCCGCAGTGCCGGCCGGGAGGGCGAACAGCGGCCGGTTGTCCTGCGTGTCGCCCTGGTAGTGGCCGGCAAAGAAGCCCAGCGCGCGCTCGGCAGCTTCGAGCGACTGGTCGGCACGCAGCACGGCGGCATCGAAGCCGGTGCGGGCCATCAGCGGCACCATGTCCACCAGCACTTCACCGGTGGCGCGCACCTCGCCCTTGTAGCGGTAGCGCGAACGCAGCAGGCGAGCCTGGCTGTAGGCGCGGCCGTCCACCCATTTCGGGAAGTGCAGCGCCACTGCGGCGATACGCGGCAGGTCTTCCTCCAGGGTCTCGATGTCGGCATCGTTCGGCACGCTCACGGCCACCGGCAGATCCGCCGGCCACTGGCTGCGCACCGCATGCCACTGCGCCAGCGTCAGCAGCTGGTGAGGCGCCGGGGTGATGGTGACGTGCGGGCCGTCTTCGCCGCCGACGGTGCGCCAGGTGTCCTTGTGGGGGTCGATGAACTTCATGGTCTTGTTCTCTCGGGCTCAGGCCGCGGCACGGTCGCCGGCGGTCGTGCGGCGCACCGCGTTGGCGGCCGTCTTGAAGGGGTCGAGGCCCAGGCGCTTGACGGTGTCGATGAAACGCTCGTTGGCAGCGCGCTGGTGACGGTAGGTGTCGATCACCGCCTCGATGACGTCCGGCACTTCATCGGCCGCAAACGATGGGCCGATGACCTTGCCGGCTACCGAGGCGCCGCTCTGCGCGGAGCCATCCGAGCCGCCCAGGGTGATCTGGTACCACTCGGAGCCGTCCTTGTCGACGCCGAGGATGCCGATGTGGCCGGTGTGGTGGTGGCCGCAGGAGTTGATGCAGCCGCTCATGTGCAGGTCGATGTCGCCGATGTCGTAGAGCTCGTCCAGGTCGTTGAAGCGCTCGGCGAGCGTCGCGGCGATGGGGATCGAGCGGGCGTTGGCCAGGGCGCAGAAGTCGCCGCCCGGGCAGGCGATCATGTCGGTGAGCAGGCCGATGTTGGGCGTGGCGAAACTGGCGGCCTTGGCCTCCTGCCACAGCGCATACAGCTCGGACTCACGCACCCAGGGCAGCACCAGGTTCTGGTCGTGCGACACGCGCAGCTCGCCGCTCGAGTACTTGTCGGCCAGGCCGGCCGCCAGGTCCATCTGCTCGTCGGTGGCGTCGCCGGGAGCCTGGCCGATGCGCTTGAGAGACAGCGTGACCGCGCGGTAGCCGGGGATCTGGTGGCCGTGCACGTTGCGCTCGAGCCACTTGCGATAGGCCACCGGTGCATCGGCAGGCGCACCGTCGCCGGTGGAGGCGCGTGGTGCCACGCCTTCGGGCAGCACGAAGCCGGCAGCCACGCGGTCGAACTCGTGCTGCGGAATGATGTGCGCCGAGCCGTCGAGGTCACGCTCCAGGATGGCCGCGAACTCTTCCTCGACCTTCTTGATGAAGCGCTCGCCTTCCGCCTTGACCAGGATCTTGATGCGCGCCTTGTACATGTTGTCGCGCCGGCCGTAGCGGTTGTACACGCGCACGATGGCCTCGATGTAGACCAGGATCTGGTTCCAGGGCAGGAACTCGCGGATCACTGTGCCGGGGATCGGCGTGCGGCCCATGCCGCCACCTACCAGCACCTTGAAGCCCACTTCGCCTGCGTCGTTCTTGAGCAGCTGCAGGCCGATGTCGTGCCAGGCGATGGCGGCGCGGTCTTCGGCGGCGCCATTCACCGCAATCTTGAACTTGCGCGGCAGGAAGGCGAACTCGGGGTGCAGCGTGGACCACTGGCGCAGGATTTCGCAGTAGGGGCGGGCATCGACGATCTCGTCGGCCGCCACGCCCACCAGCGCGTCGCTCGTGATGTTGCGAATGCAGTTGCCGCTGGTCTGGATGCCGTGCATGTCGACCTCGGCCAGCAGGTCCATCACGTCGGCACTCTTCACCAGCGGGATCCAGTTGAACTGCAGGTTCTGGCGGGTGGTGAAGTGCCCGTAGCCGCGGTCGTATTCGCGGGCGATGCGAGCCAGCTGGCGCAGCTGGCGGCTCGACAGCTCACCGTAAGGCACGGCGATGCGCAGCATCGGCGCATGGCGCTGGATGTACCAGCCGTTCTGGAGGCGCAGCGGGCGGAACTCGTCATCGCCCAGCGTGCCGGCGATGTTGCGCTCCAGCTGGTCGCGAAACTGCGCCGCGCGTTGCCTGACGAAATGCTTGTCGAAGTCGGTGTACTGGTACATGTCGTGTTCTCCCGGTCGAGCTGCCGGGCGTGGGGAAATCAGTGAATGACCTTGAGCCCGGCGGTGACGAGCGCGATGCACAGCAGCGCTCGCACCAGGTGTTCAGGCAGCCGGCGTGTCAGCTGGGCACCGAGCCAGATGCCGGGTATCGAGCCGAGCAGAAGCGCGCCCAGCAGAACCCAGTCCACATGGCCCAGCGTCGCATGGCCGATACCGGCCACCAGGGTCAGCGGGACGGCGTGCGCGATGTCGGTGCCGACGAGGCGGCGGGTTTCCATGCGCGGGTACAGCAGAAGGATGAGGGTGGCGCCGATGGCACCCGCGCCGATGGAGCTGAGCGACACCAGCACGCCGAGGATGAGCCCCGACAGGACGGTGAAGAAGCCCTTGCGTTCCTGCGGCAGCCAGCGTTCCAGCCGCATGCCGACGGCATGCCAGGCCTGGCGGTAGGCCACCGTCACGGCGGTGAGCAGCAAGGCGATGCCCAGCGAAAGGGTGAGGGCGCTCGCCCAGCCCTTGGTGACACCCGTGTAGTGCATCAGCCCGATGGTGGCCAGCGAGGCGGGGATGCTGCCGAGCAGCAGCAGACCGGTGATGCGGTAGTCCACGTTGCCGTGGCGATGGTGGGCCAGCGACCCGGAGGTCTTGGTGATGGCCGCAAACCAGAGGTCCGTGCCGATGGCCACCGCGGGATTCAGCTTGAACACCGTGAGCAGCAGGGGCGTCATCAGCGATCCGCCGCCCACGCCGGTCATGCCCACGATGGCGCCCACCCCGAATCCGGAAACAACGGCGAGCCAATCCATGGTGTGCTGGTGCAGTGCGGCAAAGTGCTGGAAGGCTGCACTCTACAAACGGCATATATAAATGCGAACTACAAATTTTGCTGGTGCTTATGGCTGCCGGGCATATGAAACAGGTCTCTAGAATCTGCATCCGTATGACAACCCCTGATCTTGGCCGCCGCGGCTTGCTGGCTGGCGGCGTCGGACTCGCCGCCTTCGGTTTGGCCGCCTGCACGACCACCCCCTCGCCGCCCGCGCAGCCCAGCGTTCCTGTCGAGGTGCCTCCCGAGGCGCCGGCGGTCGTCATTCCGAAGGCACCCCCCAAGCCTCCGCGCATCGGTCTGGCGCTGGGCGGTGGCGCCGCCCGTGGTTTTGCACACATCGGCGTGATCCAGGTCCTGGAGGAGCAGGGCGTCCGGCCCGACCTCGTCGTCGGCACATCCGCAGGCAGCCTGGTTGCCGCGATGTACGCGTCGGGCAAAAGCGGGGTCGAGATGGGCTCGCTCGCCGAGAGCATGGACGAATCGGCGATCACCGACTGGATGTTCCCCGGCCGCGGCATGCTGCGTGGCGAGGCGCTGGCCAACTACGTGCGCAAGATGACCGGGGGCAAGCTCATCGAGCAGATGAAGATGCCGCTGGGCATCGTGGCCACCGACCTCGGCAACGGGCAGCCGGTGCTGTTCCAGCGCGGTGATACCGGCTTGGCGGTGCGTGCCTCGAGTGCCGTGCCGGCGGTGTTTCAGCCGGTGCCGATCAACGGGCGCGAATATGTGGACGGCGGACTCGTCGCCCCGGTGCCGGTGCGCTTTGCCAGGCAGATGGGTGCCGAGTTCGTGATCGCGGTGGACATTTCGGCTGCGCCCGAGGGCAATGCCACGACCGACACGATGCGCCTGCTGCTGCAGACCTTCGCCATCATGGGCCGCAGCATCAACCACTTCGAACTGCGGGAAGCCGATGTGGTCCTGCGGCCGAAACTGGCGGGTGTGTCCAGCGCCGACTTCAGCGCGCGCAAGCGTGCCATTGCCGCTGGTCGCGAGGCGGCGATCGCCTCCTTGAACGACCTGCGCGCCCGCGTGCTCGCCAAGACGCTTTGAGGCGCTCCGTGCGGTCAGCGCGGCCCGAACGGCTCGCCGTCGAGCTTGCTGCCTGCCTTGACGCCGCGCTTGGCGAACCAGCCCTTGTTCATCTCCAGCGCATAGCGCACCGGCTTGGTTGAGCAGTGCGAGTCGAGGCTTTGCGGCTTCATGTCGGCGATGTTGACCACCGTGCCGTCGTCCGCAATGAAGGCGATGGAGAGCGGCAGCAGGGTGTTCTTCATCCAGAAGCACTGAAGCCCTGGTTGCTCGAACACGAACAGCATCCCTTCGCTGTCTCCCATGCTGCGACGGCCCATCAACCCGATTTCGCGCTGCTGAGGCGTGCGCGCCAGCTCGGCGCTGATGTTGTACATGCCCGAGTTGAGGCGAACGGTGGCGAGCTTCGGTTGCTCCTGGGCTTGCACTGCCAGGGCGCAAAGGAGGGCGGCGAAGGAGAAGGCGTGTTTCATCGGCTGGGGCGGTAGCTGGACGCCGAGGGTAACGCACAGCCGGCCGGCCCGGCTGACGCAGCCTGTGCGAACCTCGCAACCACCCCTGCTGGGGCCATTGCGATCGCCCGGACGGCCTGCAGCGCTGCCGTAGAATCTTCCGTTTAGACCGGCGTCCCTAGCGGCCTGGTTCTCTCAGTCTCATCACAAGCGGAGTCAAGCGCACATGTACCAGCACATCAAGGTGCCCGAGGGCGGGCAGAAGATCACCGTCAACAAGGACTTCTCCCTCAATGTGCCCGACCAGCCGATCATTCCCTACATCGAAGGCGACGGCACCGGCTTCGACATCACGCCGGTGATGATCAAGGTGGTCGACGCCGCGGTTCAGAAGAGTTACGCCGGCAAGCGCAAGATCCACTGGATGGAGATCTACGCCGGCGAGAAGTCGACCAAGGTCTACGGTCCAGATGTGTGGCTGCCCGAAGAGACGCTCGCTGTCCTGAAGGATTACGTGGTTTCGATCAAGGGCCCGCTGACCACGCCCGTCGGCGGCGGCATCCGTTCGCTGAACGTGGCGCTTCGCCAGGAACTCGATCTATACGTCTGTCTGCGCCCGGTGCGCTGGTTCAAGGGCGTGCCCTCGCCGGTGAAGGAACCGGAAAAGACGGACATGGTGATCTTCCGCGAGAACTCCGAAGACATCTATGCCGGCATCGAGTTCGAAGCCCAGAGCGACAAGGCCAAGAAGCTCATCAAGTTCCTGCAGGAAGAGTTCGGCGTCAAGAAGATCCGCTTCCCGGAAACCTCCGGCATCGGCGTGAAGCCTGTGTCGAAGGAGGGCACCGAGCGCCTGGTGCGCAAGGCGATCCAGTACGCCATCGACAACGACAAGCCTTCCGTGACGCTGGTGCACAAGGGCAACATCATGAAGTTCACCGAAGGCGGGTTCCGTGACTGGGGCTATGCCCTGGCACAGAAGGAGTTCGGCGCTGAACTGATCGACGGCGGCCCGTGGTGCAAGTTCAAGAACCCGAAGACCGGCAAGGAAATCGTGGTCAAGGACGCCATCGCCGACGCCTTCCTGCAGCAGATCCTGCTGCGCCCGGCCGAGTACTCGGTGATCGCGACGCTGAACCTCAACGGTGACTATGTCTCCGACGCCCTGGCCGCTCAGGTGGGCGGCATCGGCATCGCCCCGGGTGCCAACCTGTCGGACTCGGTCGCCATGTTCGAGGCCACTCACGGCACCGCCCCCAAGTATGCCGGCAAGGACTACGTGAACCCGGGTTCGGAAATCCTCTCGGCCGAAATGATGCTGCGCCACATGGGCTGGACCGAGGCTGCCGACCTCATCATCAGTTCGATGGAAAAGGCGATCCTGTCAAAGAAGGTGACCTACGACTTCGCGCGCCTGCTCGACGGCGCCACCCAAGTCAGCTGCTCGGGTTTCGGCCAGGTGATGATCGATCACATGTAAGGTAAGCCGCGTGCGCGGGGCAGGCGCGTTGTCTGCCCCCCGAGAAGAACAAAGCCCGCCGGATGGCGGGCTTTGTTCTTAGGGGCAAAAGGCTTCAGCGCACGAAGGCTGGTTCCGGAGAGGCTGTTGCGGCCGATGGGGCCGTGGGGCGGGCCTCCCGTGGTTCGGCTGAGCAGATGTTCTGCGCCAGCATGCCCTTGGGGCCCTGCACGAGATCGAAGCTGACCTTGCTGCCCTGCTTCAATGTGCGGAAGCCTTCCATCTGGATGGCCGAGAAATGTGCGAACACGTCCTCGCCGCCACCCTCGGGTTCAATGAAGCCAAAACCCTTGGCATCGTTGAACCACTTCACCGTTCCGAGCGCCATTCTTGCTCTCCTCTTGTCCCTGATAAGCAAATAATTCTCGGCGGCACATTTGGTGCTGTCAAGCTGGCGACAGCTTTGACTGATAGGCCCGACGGAGGAGGCCGGCGGCTTGTAGGGTTTGCCGAAAACGACGGCTCGAAACATCCAATTCGGCCCTTGAGGTCTTGGTACTCGATGCAATATCTTGGCAGTGTCTTTGTCACCCATCTCTATAGAATCGATTCATGCCAGCCGAGAAGCCGCCACAACCGCCCGTCGTCCAGCCGCCCAACGAGGACGGGCAGGGCGCGGTCGTTGCCGAGCGGAAGACCGCACGTGTCAAACCGCCGGCGCTGTATCAGGTTGTCATGCTCAACGACGACTACACGCCGATGGAGTTCGTCGTGATGGTGCTGCAGGAGTTGTTCCAGCGAGATGAAGCGACCGCGACCCAGATCATGCTGAAGATTCACCATGAAGGGCGTGGAGTTTGCGGCGTCTACACGAAGGACGTCGCTGCGACGAAGGTCGAGATGGTGCTCACCGCCGCCCGGCGGGCCGGGCATCCTTTGCAGTGCATTATGGAGGCCGCATGATTGCGCAAGAGTTGGAAGTCAGCCTGCACATGGCGTTCGTCGAGGCGCGTCAGCAGCGACATGAATTCATCACTGTCGAGCATCTCCTGCTGGCGTTGCTCGACAACCCCTCGGCTGCAGAAGTGCTGCGCGCCTGCTCCGCGAACATTGACGATCTTCGCAAGAGCTTGACGCAGTTCATCAAGGAGAACACGCCCACGGTCGGTGGCACGGACGAGGTGGACACCCAGCCCACGCTGGGTTTCCAGCGTGTCATCCAGCGCGCGATCATGCACGTGCAGTCCACCGGCAGCGGCAAGAAGGAAGTGACCGGTGCCAACGTGCTGGTCGCCATCTTCGGCGAGAAGGATTCGCATGCCGTGTACTACCTGCACCAGCAGGGCGTGACGCGGCTCGACGTGGTGAACTTCATCGCCCACGGCATCAAGAAGTCCGAGCCGCCCGAGCCCGCCAAGTCGAACGACGGCGCTGGCGCCGAAGGCGAGAAGGAGGAGGGTGAAGGCAAGGGCTCGCCGCTCGAGCAGTTCACCCAGAACCTCAACCAGATGGCGAAGGACGGCAAGATCGATCCGTTGATCGGCCGCGAACACGAGGTCGAGCGAGTCATTCAGATCCTGTGCCGTCGCCGAAAGAACAATCCGCTGCTGGTCGGTGAAGCGGGTGTGGGCAAGACCGCCATTGCGGAAGGTCTGGCGTGGCGCATCACCCAGGGCGAGGTGCCGGAGGTGCTCACCGACGCTACCGTCTACACGCTCGATATGGGCGCTCTGCTGGCGGGCACCAAGTACCGCGGCGATTTCGAGCAGCGCCTGAAGGGCGTGCTCAAGCAGCTGAAAGACCAGCCTGGTGCCATCCTGTTCATCGACGAGATCCACACGCTGATCGGCGCAGGCGCCGCCTCGGGCGGCACGCTGGATGCGAGCAACCTGCTGAAGCCGGCGCTGAGTTCCGGCACGCTCAAGTGCATCGGCGCCACCACGTTCAGCGAATACCGTGGCATCTTCGAGAAGGACGCTGCGTTGTCTCGCCGCTTCCAGAAGATCGACGTCGTCGAGCCCTCGGTGGAGCAGACCGTCGAGATCCTGAAAGGCTTGAAGTCTCGCTTCGAGGAGCACCACAGCGTCAAGTACGCGCTCAATGCGCTGCAAGCCGCCGCTGAGCTGTCGGCCAAGTTCATCAACGACCGTCATCTGCCCGACAAGGCGATCGACGTGATCGACGAGGCCGGCGCGGCGCAGCGCATCCTGCCGAAGAGCAAGCAGAAGAAGACCATCACGCGTGCCGAGGTGGAAGACATCGTGGCCAAGATCGCGCGCATTCCGCCGGCCAGCGTGAGCAACGACGACCGTTCCAAGCTCAAGAGCCTGGACCGCGATCTGAAGAGCGTGGTGTTCGGTCAGGACGCGGCGATCGACGCGCTGGCGGCCGCCATCAAGATGGCCCGCTCTGGGCTCGGCAAGCCAGACAAGCCGATCGGCTCGTTCCTGTTCAGCGGCCCGACGGGTGTGGGCAAGACGGAAGTGGCCAAGCAGCTGGCGTACATCCTCGGCATCGAGCTGGTGCGGTTCGACATGAGCGAGTACATGGAGCGGCACACGGTCAGCCGGCTGATCGGCGCCCCTCCGGGGTATGTCGGTTTCGATCAGGGTGGGCTCTTGACCGAGGCGATCACCAAAAAACCGCATGCCGTGCTGCTGCTCGACGAGATCGAGAAGGCGCACCCGGACGTCTTCAACGTGCTGCTGCAGGTGATGGACCACGGTACGCTGACCGACAACAACGGACGCAAGGCCGACTTCCGCAACGTGATCATCATCATGACCACGAACGCGGGTGCCGAGACCATGAACAAGGCGACGATCGGCTTCACCAACGCGCGCGAAGCGGGCGACGAGATGGCCGACATCAAGCGCCTGTTCACGCCGGAGTTCCGCAACCGGCTCGATGCCACCGTGAGCTTCAAGCCGCTCGATGAGGAAATCATCCTGCGTGTGGTCGACAAGTTCCTGTTGCAGCTCGAGAGCCAACTGGCCGAGAAGAAGGTCGAAGTGACCTTCACCGACGCCTTGCGCGAACACCTGGCCAAGAAGGGGTTCGATCCGTTGATGGGCGCGCGGCCGATGCAGCGCCTCATCCAGGACACCATTCGCCGGGCGCTGGCCGACGAGTTGCTGTTTGGCCGCTTGGTCGACGGCGGTCGGCTCACGGTGGACGTGGATGCCGAAGGCCAGGCGGTGCTGGACATCCAGCCTGCTCGCAAGAGCGACCGGCCGAAGGCGGAGCCGGCCACAGCTGACTGACGGCAGGCTGCGGTCAAGACAAGGGGAGCTTCGGCTCCCCTTGTTGTTTCGGTGTTCGGTGCTTACCCGCCGGGCGCCGGATCCTGCCTGAAGTAGCTGCGCAGCAGGTCGTACAAGGCGGGGTGTTCGGCCAGCAAACCTTGTGGCGCAACGAAGAACGCCTCCGCGGCCACTGGAAAGAACTCCTCCAGACTTTCGGCTCCGTAGGGGTCCAGGAAGGTGTCGAAGCCGCGATCAACGTCTTCGCGCAGCCGCTCGTATTCGCCGCTGAGCACGTCGGACCAGCGTTTCCGCTCCGCGCGCGAAGGCATCGGCGGGATGCCGTCCGCAAGGCCGTCGCGCATGTCGAGTACGTGTACGAACTCGTGGATCACGACGTTGTAGCCCATCTCGGCCGACGCGCCCGCCTCGGCGACGTCGCGCCAGGACAGCATGACGGGTCCGCCTTCCATCGCTTCCCCGGACAGCACTTCGTCGTAGTCGTGCACGACACCAGCTTCGTCTGTCGCCTGACGCCGGGCCACCACCTCGTCCGAGTGCATGACGATTCCGACGAAGCTGTCATAACTTGCCAGCCCCAGCCGGAGGATCGGCAGGCAAGCCTGCGCTGCCACGGCCACCGCCATCTCATCGGTGACAACCAGCCCTCCGGCGCCCGAGAACTCCTTGTCCGCCAGGAACAGGGTGGCCAGCCGGCGCAGCTCTGCCCGGTCAGCCTCATCGCGCTGATGCAGAAACGGGTAGCGCTGCAGCGTGTCGAGCCACAGGCTGTCGGGTATGGCGCGCTGGAGCAGCACCCGGGCTTCGCGCCTGCGCCGCCACCAGTTGCCGATCATGGTGCAGCGGCGTCGATGGGGATCCGCTCGAGGCCTGTGCGGCTCCATCGCAGGACGTCGCCGCGAGGGGACGTCCCGTCGAAATCCCAGTCGCTCAGTACCCAGCGTTCGCATCCGTGCCCGAGGGCCTGGTGCGCCGGTCGGTGCGTATGGCCGTGCACCAGCACCGGTGCGCCTGCCGCCTGCATCCAGCGGACCATTGCGGCCGGGTCGAGGTCGCCATAGCCTTCGACGTCGTGACCCTGCTGGCGGCGCTGTTCGCTGGCGTCGCGAATCTGCCTGGCCAACGCCCTGCGCTCCGGCAATGGGCGCGCAAGCACGGCATGCTGCCATGCAGGCTGGCGCACCTGTGCGCGGAAGCGCTGGTACTCCCGGTCGTCCAGGCAAAGGGCGTCCCCATGGGTCAGCAGCACGTGGCGGCCGAAGGCGCTGAGGACGGTTGGGTCGTGCAGGGCAGCCACGCCGCAATTGCCGAGCAGGTCGGCTCCGACGAGGAAGTCTCGGTTTCCCGCCATGAAGGCCACGGGCCTCACCTTTGCTGCGGCTGCCAGCAAGGCGGCGCAGCGCTTCTCGAACCCTTCGAAGCGCGCGTCGTCTCCAACCCAGGCCTCGAACAGGTCGCCGAGGATGAACACCGCGTCAGCCGTCGTGCCGAACAGGTGGGCCTCGAGTGCCGCGAAGGTGCGGGGCGTCGACTCTTGAAGGTGCAGGTCCGACAGGAAGTCGATGCTTTTCCAGTGGGGTGGGGCCTCGTACCGCGAGAACCGCGGCAGGTCCAGTGAAAGGTCGGCCGAAGAGCCAGACGTCGAGGCCACCACCATCCGCAACTCAGGCCTCGACGGCCTTCTCGATCACCACGTCTTCCAGCGGCACGTCGTCATGGAAGCCGCTGCGCCCGGTTCGCACCTTCTCGATCTGGTCGACGATCTCGGTGCCGCCGACGACCTTGCCGAACACTGCATAGCCCCAGCCCTGCGGGCTCTCGGACTTGAAGTTCAGGAATTCGTTGTTGGCCGTGTTGATGAAGAACTGTGCCGTGGCCGAGTGGGGCGCGTTCGTGCGGGCCATGGCCAGGGTGTACTTCTCGTTCTTCAGGCCGTTGCCGGCCTCGTTCTCGATGGCGGCGTCAGTGGCCTTCTGCTTGAGGCCCGGCTCGAAGCCGCCGCCCTGGATCATGAAGCCCTTGATGACGCGGTGGAACACGGTGCCGTTGTAGTGGCCCTTGCGCACGTAGTTCAGGAAGTTCTCGACGGACTTCGGCGCCTTGGCGTCGTCGAGCTCGAGGCGGATGACGCCTTGCTTGGTGTGCAGTTCGACAAACTTGCTCATCTCATTTCTCCACAGTGGCTTTCTTGATGACGACCGGCTCGACCGGCACGTTCTGGTGCGGGCCCCGATTGCCGGTCTGGACCGACTTGATCTTGTCGACGACTTCCATGCCCGACACGACCTTGCCGAACACCGCGTAGCCGTTGCCGTCGCGGGAGTTGGCCTGGTCGAGGAAGGCGTTGTCCTTCACGTTGATGAAGAACTGTGCGGTGGCCGAGTTCGGGTCCATGGTGCGAGCCATCGCCACCGTGCCGCGCTCGTTCTTCAGGCCGTTGCGGCTTTCGAGCGGAATCGGCGGACGCGTCGGCTTTTCGTTCATGTCGGCGGTCATGCCGCCGCCCTGGATCATGAAGTTGTCGATCACGCGATGAAAGATCGTCCCGTCGTAGTGTCCGGCCTTCACGTACTGCACGAAGTTGTCGACCGTCTTGGGAGCCTTCTTCCGATCGAGTTCGAGCACGATGTCGCCGGCACTCGTGGCCAGCTTGACCTTCTGCGCGAGCGCTGCCGTCGACGTGGCCACGGCGAACAGGGTGGCGGCCACCACGGGCAGACAGGACGCGAAACGTTTCATCCGATCACTCCTTCGAAAAAGATCTTCCATTGTCCACCTTCCTTGCCCCAGCACTGCTGCTTGACAGGGCCGGTGAACGGCAGGCGTGCCTGCGCTTGCGCGACCTGGCGTGCCAGCTCGAGCGTCTTGCGGCTCGAACCGTTCAAGGCGCCGCGGCGCCCTGCGCCGTGCCGCCGATGCGGCTGCGGTGCGTGAACAGCTCGCGGATGAGCGCCAGCTTGGGCGGCACCGCCGCATTGCCGCCGTCGATCTGCAGGGCCTTCGCATAGGCCTGGCTTGCCAGCTTTGCGTAGACGTCGCCCAGGTTTTCGTAGGCAGTCGCATAGCTCGGGCTGATGCGGATGGCCATCTCGAGGGCAGTGCGCGCCTTGTCGTACTGGTTCTGGCCGGCGTACAGCACCGCCAGGTTGTTGTAGGGCTCGGGCAACTCAGGGTAGTCGTCGGCGAGCTTCACGAACATGTTGATCGCTTCGTTCTGCCGGCCCAGTTCGACCAGGGCGACACCCTTGACGAAACGCAGCTGCGCGTCCTTCGGTTCGGCGGCCAGGGCCTTGTCGGCGCGCTGCAGCGCCTCGGCAGTCTGGCCGCTCTTGAGCAGCTTCTGGATCTCGGAGAGCTCGTTCGCAGGAGCCGCCGCCGAGAATGCCAGCGCTGCCGTCATCGTCGCGAGTGGTCTGTACCAGCGGGAACCGCGAGAGGCGGGGGGGCGTTGCGGCATGGGCGGGACTTGCTTCACGCTGCGCAACAAGGGGCGCAGATATACTGCCGAAATTGTATCTGAGGGCCCAGGCGACACAGCCCTGGGGCGTGCCCAGTGCGGTCACGCCGCTGCAAGCAGATGCTCGCTTTCCCAGCCTCCCATGACCTTGCGCATCCACAACACGCTCACGCGTCAGACAGAAGCCTTTGCGCCGATCGAACCCGGCCACGTGCGCATGTACGTGTGCGGCATGACCATCTACGACCTCTGTCATGTGGGGCATGCCCGCATGATGATGGCCTTCGACGTGGTGCAGCGCTGGCTGAAGGTGAGCGGCTATCGCGTGACCTATGTGCGCAACATCACGGACATCGACGACAAGATCATCAAGCGTGCGCTGGAGCGGGGCATCTCCATCCGTGAGCTCACCGAAGAGATGACGCAGGCGATGCACCGCGACATCGGCGCCCTGGGCATCGAGCGCCCCACGCACGAGCCGCGCGCCACGGAATACGTGTCCCACATGGTCGACCTGATCGGCCAGCTCGAGGACAAGGGTCTCGCCTATCGGGCGTCGAACGGCGACGTGAACTTCGCGGTCCGCAAGTTCCCGGGTTACGGCAAGCTTTCCGGCAAGTCGCTCGACCAGCTGCGTGCCGGTGAGCGGGTGGCTGTGGCCGAAGGCAAGGACGATCCGCTGGACTTCGTGCTGTGGAAGGCCGCAAAGCCCGAGGAGCCGAAGGACGCCAAGTACGAAGCACCCTTCGGCGCAGGCCGGCCCGGGTGGCACATCGAATGCTCCGCCATGAGCTGTGCCCTCCTGGGCGAAACCTTCGACATTCACGGCGGTGGCATGGACCTGCAGTTTCCGCACCACGAGAACGAGATCGCCCAGAGCGAGGGCGCGACCGGACGGCCGTTCGTCAAGGTCTGGATGCACAACGGCTTCCTGAACGTCGACAACGAGAAGATGTCGAAGTCGCTCGGCAACTTCTTCACCATCCGCGACGTCCTCAAGAGCTACGACGGCGAGACGGTGCGCTTCTTCATGTTGCGGGTGCACTACCGCAGCCCGTTCAACTACAGCGATGCCGGGCTCGACGACGCCAGACAGGCGCTGCGGCGCCTCTACACCGCGCTCGACGGCATCGAAGCCGACCCCGTGGCGGTCGACTGGAACGAGCCGCACGCTGCCCGCTTCAAGGCGGCGATGGACGACGACTTCAACACGCCGATTGCCGTGTCGGTGCTCTTCGAGCTGGCGGCCGAGGTCAACCGCACGCGGTCTGCACAACAGGCGGCGCAGCTGAAGGCGCTCGGCGCCACGCTCGGCCTGCTTCAGCAGGCGCCGCGTGCCTACCTGCAAGGCGGTGCTGCGCTCGATGAAGCAGCGATCCAGGCACTCATCGCTTCGCGTGCGGCGGCGAAGCAGGCCCGCAATTTCGCCGAGGCCGATCGCATCCGCAAGGAGCTCGCAGAGCAGGGCATCGAACTCAAGGACACCCCGGCCGGTACCACCTGGGTCACGGTTGCTGCCGCACCGAAGGCCTGAGACACCGTGGCGCGCACTTCCATGCCCAGCCTCGTCACGCCCGACTATTGGGACGACGCCTGCAAGTACCTCGCCAAGCGCGACCGAGTCATGCGCAAGCTGATCCCGCAGTTCGGCGAGGCCCGCCTGCAAAGCCGCGGCGATGCGTTCACCACGCTGGCGCGTTCCATCGTGGGGCAGCAGATCTCGGTGAAGGCCGCGCAGTCGGTGTGGGACCGGTTTGCCTCGCTGCTGCCCGGCCCCACGCACCGCATACCGCCCAGTGCAGTGCTCGAACTCGACGCGGCCGAGATGCGGGCCGCAGGGCTTTCGGCTCGCAAGATCGAATACCTGCACGACCTCGCGGCGCATTTCGACTCGGGCACGGTGCACGTGAAAGCCTGGGCCGGCATGGACGACGAGGCGATCATCGAGGAACTGGTGGCCATCCGCGGAATCGGCCGCTGGACGGCCGAGATGTTCCTGATCTTTCACCTGATGCGCCCCAACGTGCTGCCGCTGGACGACCTGGGGCTGCTCAAGGGCATCAGCCAGAGCTATTTCAGCGGCGAGCCCGTCTCCCGCGTGGAGGCTCGCGAAGTGGGTGACGCCTGGGCGCCGTTCCGCTCGGTGGCCACCTGGTACCTGTGGCGCAGCCTTGACCCGCTGCCCGTTGACTACTAAAACCGCGTCTGGACGCGGCCGACGAACCTTCGAAAAGGAAAAGTTGGGATGAGCAAGAGACACTTCCTCGAATTCGAGCAGCCCATTGCCGAGCTCGAGACCAAGATCGACGAACTGCGTTATGTGCAGAACGAGTCGGCTGTCGACATCTCGGAAGAGATTGACCGCCTGAGCAAGAAGAGCCAGCAGCTCACCAAGGACATCTACTCCAGCCTGTCGCCCTGGCAGGTGACGCAGATCGCGCGTCACCCGCAACGGCCGTACACGCTGGACTATGTGAACGAGATCTTCACCGACTTCCAGGAACTGCACGGCGACCGCGCGTTTGCCGACGACCTTTCCATCGTCGGCGGCCTCGCCCGCTTCAACGGCCAGGCCTGCATGGTGCTCGGCCACCAGAAGGGCCGCGACACGAAAGAGCGTGCCGCGCGCAACTTCGGCATGTCGCGCCCCGAGGGCTATCGCAAGGCCCTGCGCCTGATGAAGTTGGCCGAGAAGTTCGGCGTGCCGGTGTTCACCTTCGTCGACACGCCCGGTGCCTATCCCGGCATCGGCGCCGAGGAACGCGGCCAGTCCGAAGCGATCGGCCGCAACATCTTCGAGATGGCGCAGCTCGAGGTGCCGATCATCGCCACCATCATCGGCGAGGGCGGCTCCGGCGGCGCGCTGGCCATCAGCGTGGCCGACCAGGTGCTGATGCTGCAGTTCTCTGTGTATTCGGTGATCTCGCCCGAGGGTTGTGCGTCCATCCTCTGGAAGACCTCAGAGCGTGCGTCCGAAGCCGCCGAGGCACTGGGCATCACCGCGCACCGGCTCAAGGCGCTGGGGCTCGTCGACAAGATCGTCAACGAGCCCGTGGGCGGGGCACATCGCGACACCAAGCAGATGTGCGCCTACCTGAAGCGCGCGCTCAACGACGCGCTGCGCCAGGTCATCGACCTCAAGCCGAAGGAGCTGCTGCAGCACCGCTATGAGCGCCTGCAGAGCTACGGCCGCTTCACCGACACCAAAGATCGCTGATGAACCCGCCGGCGGTGGTGGCGGTCGCCTACAGCGGGGGCCGCGATTCCACTGCCTTGCTGCATGCCACGCTGCAGGCCGCCCGGCACAGCGGCGTGCAGGTGGCCGCACTGCATGTGCATCACGGGCTCAGCCCGCTCGCGGACGACTGGCTGGCGCATTGCCAGGACCAGTGCGACCGCTGGGCTCGCGAGGGGCTGCCGGTCAACCTGTTGCATGAACACCTGCACCTGAAGCCCGGGCGCGGCCAGAGCATCGAGGCATTGGCTCGCACGGCGCGCTATGCGGCCCTGCGCCGCCTGGCGCAACAGGCCGGGGCCGGCATCGTGCTGCTGGCGCATCACCGCCGCGATCAGGCCGAGACCCTTCTGCTGCAAGCGCTGCGCGGCGCCGGGGTGGCCGGCTTGTCCGGCATGCCCGCCGTGGCGGAGCGTGACGGTCTGACCTGGGCGCGCCCCTGGCTCTGCCAGCCACGGGAGGCCGTCGAGGCCTACGTGCGCCGCCACCGTCTCCCCCACGTGGACGACGACAGCAACGACGATCCGCGCTTTGCCCGCAACCGGCTGCGGCTGCAGGTCTGGCCGGCCTTGCTGGATGCGTTTCCGCAGGCAGAGGCCACGCTGGCTGACGCTGCCGCATGGTCCCAGGAAGCGGCTGCATGCCTGGCCGATCTGGCCGCGCTCGACCTCGCTGCGCTGCAGGCAGGCGCGCGCCTGCAGGTGGCGTCCTGGAGGGCGCTTGAACCCCACCGGGCACGCAACGCGCTTCGAGCGTGGCTGCGCGGCAAGGGCGGTGAGGCGCCCACGGCCGCCGAGCTGACCCGCCTGTGCGACGAACTGCCGGGGCAGTCGCCCGCCACATGGACCTTGAAGACCGGTGTGCTGCGCCGGTACCGGGGGTGGCTCACGTTCGAGCCGCTCTGTGACCAGGGGCAGGCCGCCTCGGCACCGCCGCGCGAGGCCGTGGTGCGCATCACGCGTGCCGGGCGCTACGCCTTGCCGGGTTGGGGCGGGCAACTGGTGGTGCGCCGGGTGACCGAAGACGGCGTGGCGCTCGGTCGGCTGGGCCAGCTCCGGCTCGCGCCACGTGTGGGCGGCGAGCAATTCCAGGCCGGGGCAGGGCGGCCCGCCCGCGCCCTCAAGAAGCAATACCAGGCCGCTGGGGTGCCGGCGTGGGCGCGCGAGGGGCCGCTGCTCTACGACGGCGAGCAACTCGTCTTTGCGCCCGGCCTGGGCGTGGACGAGCGCGTACGGGCCGCCAAGGGCGAGGCTCAGGTCAGCCTCGAATGGGTGCCGCAGGCCGCTGCCGCTTCTGAGCCTGCACGGCCAGCCAGGAAGTCTTAAGCGCTGCCGCTAAAATCGCAGGCTCTTCGCGTTTCGCGGCGCGAACTGGCACGACTCACCCTCCAACCCCGCGCATTCCATTTCCATGGCACTGATCGTTCACAAATACGGCGGCACGTCGATGGGCTCGACCGAGCGCATCAAGAATGTCGCCAAGCGTGTGGCCAAGTGGCACCGGGCTGGCCACCAGATGGTGGTCGTGCCCTCGGCCATGAGCGGCGAAACCAACCGCCTGCTCGGGCTCGCCAAAGAAGTCTCACCCGCTTCGCAGACGCCCGAACTCGCGCGCGAGCTCGACATGATCGCCGCCACCGGCGAGCAGGTGTCGTCCGGGCTGCTGTCGCTCGCCCTGCAGGCCGAAGGCCTCCAGGCGGTGAGCTATGCAGGGTGGCAGGTGCCCGTGAAGACCGACTCGTCGTACACGAAGGCGCGTATCCAGAGCATCGACGACGCGCGCGTGCGCGCAGACCTCGAAGCCGGCAAGGTGGTGGTCATCACCGGCTTCCAGGGCATCGACGAAGAAGGTCATGTGACCACCCTCGGCCGCGGCGGCTCGGACACGTCCGCGGTGGCGGTGGCAGCAGCCCTCAAGGCCCACGAGTGCCTCATCTACACCGACGTGGACGGCGTCTACACGACCGACCCGCGCGTGGTGCCCGAAGCGCGCCGGCTGCATGCCATCAGCTTCGAGGAAATGCTCGAGATGGCGAGCCTGGGCAGCAAGGTGCTGCAGATCCGCTCGGTCGAATTCGCCGGCAAGTACCGTGTGCCGCTGCGCGTGCTGTCGAGCTTCACGCCCTGGGACATCCCACTCGACGAAGAAGCCAAGTCGGGCACGCTGATCACCTTTGAGGAAGACGAAAAGATGGAACAAGCCGTTGTATCGGGCATTGCCTTCAACCGAGACGAAGCGAAGGTCACCCTGCTGGGCGTGCCCGACAAGCCGGGCATCGCTTTCCAGATCCTCGGTCCGGTGGCCGAGGCCAACATCGACGTTGACGTGATCATCCAGAACGTCTCGCACGACGGGAAGACCGACTTCTCGTTCACCGTGCACCGCAACGACTACGCACGCACGATCGAGCTGCTGAAGAACCAGGTCGGCCCCAAGCTGGGCGCCGCCGAGGTGGTGGGTGACGCGAAGATCTGCAAGGTCAGTATCGTGGGCATCGGCATGCGCAGCCACGTGGGCGTGGCCAGCAAGATGTTCCGCGCCCTCAGCGAGGAGGCCATCAACATCCAGATGATCTCCACGAGCGAAATCAAGACCAGCGTGGTGATCGACGAGAAATACATGGAATTGGCCGTGCGTGCCCTGCACAAGGCGTTCGATCTGGACGAACCTGCGGCATAATCGCGGCTTCCGATTTCCGGAGACGTGACCGAGAGGCCGAAGGTGCTCCCCTGCTAAGGGAGTATGCGCGCTAAAACGTGCATCGAGGGTTCGAATCCCTCCGTCTCCGCCAGTGATATGTCCTAGGCGATCTCGCAAGGACCGACAAAAGCCCCGCAAACCCAGTGTTGGCGGGGCTTTTTCCGTTTCCGGACGTCCCAGACGGTGCTTTGACAGCCAGGCATTTCCGGGGGCACATTTGGGGGCACAAATCTGGAGCGCTGGGGGCACATTTTCTGGTGGCCGCTTTGGAGCGACGCCGATGCAGCCTGCCGAAGTGCAACCTGTCCCGAGGGGAGGGCGCGAGCGCGGTTTGCCGACTCGCTCGGGCTGTACCGCGCATCCCGGCTGAGCGCATGAAGATGCGCACGTCTCACATCGTGCCGTTGTCGAGACAGGCGGTGGAGGTGTTGCGGTGCTTGTGCGAGCTCAAGGGAATGAGTGACTTGCTGTTCCCCGGGGAGCGGGATCACGAGAAGCCGATGAGCAACAACACCCTTCAAGGCGCTCGAGCGCATAGGCTTCAAGGGCCGCATGACCGGCCACGGGTTCCGCGGAGTGGCCTCTACGATGCTGCACGAAATGGGCTTCGACCATGCCCATATCGAACTGCAACTGGCACACCAGGAGCGCGATGCGGTCAGCGCGGCCTACAACTTCGCGACCTATCTACCGCAGCGGCGCAAGACGATGCAGGCTTGGGCCGATCGGCTCGATCATTTGCGGAAGACTTGATCTCCTCCTGCAAGGCAAGGCCTCTCCGTGGGCCGTACGACCGGTTTTGCTTGGAGATTGCCGATGTAGCGTCGGGCCCAGACTGAGGCCGTGTGCAAACAGCCGCGGCGAGCGGACGCGAGGGTCGCGGCGGTGATCGCGGTTTGCGCGCACGAAGCTTGAGTCGGCCGCATGCGCCCCCAGCGCTCGGGCTCTACGCCCTCATCTCTGCGATCAGCTCTTGTGACCGGTAGATGGCTTGCTGGCCCGCAGGGCATCGGTACACGTCGTGTCGACTGTCGTAGATGAAGTCGCGCTTGTCGAAGCGGCCCTCGAACTTGCCGCCCGATGTCAGCGGCTTCGGCACCATCGCCGCAATGCCTGCGCGTTCGCACTCGAGGATCTGGTATCCCTCGAAGTAGCCGCGGTCCGCCAACACAATCGGCCTCGGATGTCCAGCTGCTGCCTTGGCTGCCTTCGCCATCGCAGCCAGCTGCCCGCGATCCGTCGCGGAGTTGGTCACCTCGTGCGCGACGATCAGGTGGTGCTTCGCGTCGACCGCGGTTTGCACGTTGTACCCGACGACCGCTGATCCCAGACGGCTGGTTGCCATGGAACGAGCGTCCGGGTCGGTCATGGAGATCTGCCGTTCCTGCGTGGACTGCAGTTGCTGTTCGATCTCGCCGAGCCCGCGCATCTGCTCCTTGATCTTGGCGATCTTCTCCTTCAGCCGCGCCGCCCGCTCAGGAAGGACAACGGCCGGATCGCGATCAGCGCGATCGAGCTTAGCGAGGTAGCGGTTGATGCTGTGCTCCAGCTGCTGCATCCGCACCTGGATCTTGTGGCTGGTGAAGTTCTTGTCGCGGTTGTTCACCGCCTTGAACTTGCTTCCGTCGATGGCAACGACGCCGTCGGCGAACAGTTTGAGTCGCCGGCACAGCAGGACGAACTCGCGACGCATCTTGCGGATCGCATCGCCATGGTCCTTGCGGAAGTCAGCGATGGTTTTGAAGTCCGGTGCCAGGCGGCCCGTCAGCCACATCAGCTCGACGTTGCGCTGCGCTTCGCGCTCCAGGCGTCGGCTCGACTGCACCTGGTTGAGGTAGCCATAGATGTAGATCTTCAGCAGCACCGCCGGGTGGTACGACGGCCGGCCGGTTGCCGCTGGCTCCGCGCCATCGAGGCCGAGCCGCAGCGGCTTCAACTCGTCAACGAAGACGTCGACGACCCGCACTGGGTTGTCAAGCGGTCGCTCAGCGGCTGGCGCCGGCGTTCTGAAGGTCTTTGAGCGCAGATCACCAGGCGAGTCGCTAGACTGGCCTTCGATGCATGCTGCGAGCACTCGACCCGCCCGATGCCAGAGCAATCCGAACATCTCGGCCCCCCTGATACCGGCTCGTCCTCCGCTGGCACATCGCCGCAGGGGCGTGCGCTCGACATCGCCGCACTCGGCCTCGATGCGCGCGATCGTGCCGTGCTGGTCTCGATGACGCGCATGCTCGATGGCCAAGCTGGCCTACGCCTGCGCTGGGTGGAAGACGCTGCCGCCTGTACCACACTCTTCGTGCCGCACGACTGGTCCCAGTACGTCTCGCCTCCGCGGGTGCTGGTGCGGCTTACGCCACGCGGCGCGACGCCGGCCCACTCGCCGCGTGGCCTTTCGGTGGCCTCGCCACTGCGGATCAGCGAGATGACAGACGTGCTAGAGGCCGCAGCAGCGCTGTACGACCTGGCGCGCGGCGCCGTGCAGCGCGAGCATGCCCGCGTGGCGCTGCACGCGTTGCGCGACCTGCTGGTCGGGGACTTGCTCGCCGGCGAGCGTCGACGCACCCTGTTTCCCGTGGGTGACGGGCACGCCATGGTCGTCGACTTCCGCACAGGTGAGATCACGAGCTCGATGCAGCAGGCCGAGCTGCTGGGGCGGCCGCTGCTGCTGGCCGACCCGCAACGCGCCTCCGACACCGTGTCGTGGCCAGGTGCGATCCACACCTTGCGGTTGTCGACGTTGCTGTGGGGCATGACGCACGCCCTCATCGACCAGGGCGTCTCGCCGCACACCATCAATGGCCGCTACCAGCTCATACGCCCGCCCGAGCCTGCAGCCCTCTCGCGTCCGAGCACGTCGCGGCTGGTGGCTGCCTGGACGCAGCGCGCCATGAGCGTTGCCGAAGCGGCCGCGGCGAGCCGGCTCTCGGCGTTCGAGATCCTGTGGTTCCTGAGTACGGCGTTGGCCCTGGGCATCGCCGTGCCGGCTGCTGGGTCACAGGCGGGTACGACGCAGGCCTGAGCAGGCGGGGGCCGAGGAGAGGTCTCGGCGGCGGCGCTCAAGACTCCGGCCGGGTTCCCAAGTTCAAGCGACGCCCCGCCTCCGCCGGATCTCCAGGTTTGGGGGTGTCTCCTCGGGGTGCTGAGAGGAATGGAGACTGTTTGCTGCCGGTCCGATCGGACGGACTTGCGACCGCCGTCAGCCGGAGCGGAGGCCTTCGTCTACGACCCAGCGAGCAATCATCTCGTGGCGAGGGGCGACGCTGACTCCGCTCGGCCACAAGCTGACGTCCGTGAACGTCTGTTGAGCTGGCACCGCAGAGCGGTCATGAAGCGGGGCCCAGCGCATCCAGTGGGCTGCATACTGCACCACCGGCCACCTTGAGCACATGCGTGTAGATCATCGTGGTGGCTACATCGGCGTGCCCCAGCAGGTCCTGCACCGTGCGGATGTCATAGCCGGCCCGCAGCAAGTGCCTGGCAAACGAGTGACGCAACGTGTGCGGTGGGGCCAGGCGCTGCACGCCGGCCCGTTCGATCGCTCGCTTGAACGCACGCTGGAAGGTCTGGCCGTACACATGGTGCCGGCGCACCACGCCACTGCGGGGATCGACTGAATGCTTGGCCTGCGGAAACACCCAGAACCAGGCCCACGACCATGCCGCTCGCGGGTACTTGCGCTCCAGCGCCGTGGGTAACTCCACCGAGGCACGGCCGGACGCCACGTCGGCTTGCCACAGTGTCCGTGCGCAAGCGAGCTGTTCGTACAGCGGTGCCACGAGGGAGCGAGGCAACATCACCACCCGATCCTTGCCGCCCTTGCCCTCCCGCACCAGGATCACCTGCCGGTCGAACTCCAGGTCCTTGACGCGCAACTGCAGGCCTTCGTT
>NZ_SWAR01000036.1 GCF_006386545.1 Methylibium rhizosphaerae
GTGAGCGTTTGTGGATCCGTAGATCCTTGGCATTCGCCTTCAAACGCCCACGCTTATCGGCTGTAACTTTTTAAAGAACTGCACCCTTCGGCGCGTCGCTGACTTCGTTGTGTTGTCATCAGCAGAGAAGCGAGATTATGACTTGATTTCGTTAACCCTGTCAAGCACTCAACTTCTTTTTTCTTCGCCGCTTGCTTTGCGTTGCTGCCTTTCGACGGCGCTGCGTTGCGATCAGCGAAGACAGCGACTGTAGCACGGATTTTTCCGTCCGCGCAAGTATCTCTGCGGCAAATGTTTCAAGGCGAGAAATTCAGGTGGTTTCCAGCGCCTCTCGGGCCGCCGCTGCCGTGAGCATTTGCCGATATGCCGCTTCAGGGTCCTCGCTCGAGAGCACTTCGTCGATATGAAGCGCCAGGCGCCGCGCATCGGCACGCAGCACGCGCTGCTTGATGGCGCTGATCTGGGATGGGTGCATCGAGAAGCTGCGCAGCCCCATCCCTAGCAGGAGCTCGGTGAAAGCCGGGTCCCCGGCCATCTCGCCGCAAACGCTGACCCCCTTGCCGGCAGCCCGGGCAGTGCGGATCGTCTGCGCCACCAGCTGCAGCACCGCGGGATGCCACGGGTCGTACAGATGCGCGACAGCCTCATCGGCTCGATCGATGGCCAGTGTGTATTGAATGAGATCGTTGGTGCCGATCGAGACGAAGTCGAAGTGCTTCAGAAAGGTAGGCAGCATCAGCGCGGCCGCGGGCACTTCGATCATGGCGCCCACCCGCACCTGTCCATACGGCCGCGCAGCCTCGCTCAGCTGCTGCTGGGCACGGGCGATGGCTTCGAAGGTGAGCCGGATCTCGCTCACGTGCGCAAGCATGGGAACGAGCAATTGCACCTTGCCGTGGGCGCTGGCCCGCAAGATGGCCCGCAGCTGCTGCCTGAACATGCTGGGCTCCGACAAGCTCCAGCGGATCGCCCGCAAGCCGAGCGCCGGGTTGAGCGCGTGCTCATGCCGCAGTTCGTTGGCCGACATGCGGTCCAGCGGCTTGTCGGAGCCGATATCCACCGTACGGATCGTGACCGGCAAGCCCTGCATGGCCTCGACCGCGGCGCGGTAGGCCTCGTACTGCTCGTCTTCGCCCGGCAGTTCGCCCTCACGGTTCATGAAGAGGAACTCGCTGCGGAACAGCCCGACGCCCACCGCACCCGCGGCGAGGGCCGCAGAGGCATCGCCCGGCATCTCGATGTTCGCCAGCAGTTCGACCGGCTCCCCGTCGAGCGTGACGGCCGCCTTGTGGCGCAGGCGGGACAGTCGTTCACGCTCCAGTTCGCTCTGACGCTGCCGGAAGCGGTACTCCTCCAGCACGATGGGCGAGGGATCCACGATCACGATGCCTGCATCGCCGTCGATGATGAGCCAATCGTCCTGCCGGATGATGCGGCTGGCCTCGCGCGCACCGACTACCGCCGGGATATCGAGGCTGCGCGCGACGATGGCCGTGTGCGACGTGCGCCCGCCCACGTCGGTGATGAAGCCGGTGAACACGCTCTTCTTGAACTGCAGCATGTCCGCCGGGGCGATGTCGTTGGCCACCAGGACCAGCGGATCCTCACCGCCGAAATCGCGCTCGCTCACCCCGGGCGCCGGCGCAAATGCCGGTGCGCCGCTGCGGTCGAGCGCACGCAGCAGGCGTTCGACCACCTGTTCGAGGTCGGCCTTGCGCTCGCGCAGGTATTCGTCCTCCATCTCGTCGAACTGGCGCGCCAGCACTTCCAGCTGGGCAGACAGCGCCCACTCGGCGTTGTAGTGCCGCTCGATCACCCACTGGCGCGTGGCGCCGGTGAGTGCCTCGTCGTGCAGCAGCATCAGGTGCACGTCAAGCAAAGCCGGCAGCTCGCTCGGGGCGTCCGCGGGGAGGTCCCGCTTGAGCACTTCTAGCTCGTTGACGACGGCATCCCGGGCGGCACGCAGGCGCTCGATTTCGCCCTCGATGCGGGAGGGTTCGATGAAGTAGTGCGCGACGTCGACGCGGCTGGAGGCCACCAGCACGGCACGGCCGATGGCGACCCCGCGGGAGACGGGCAGACCGAAGACCTGGAAGCTCATGCGGCGCATGCTAGCAGCGCGGCTTTTCCTTCCGCACTCCGGGTTCTCACGCGTGTCGCGTCACGGCCTGTGTGACGCCCGCGCGACTGTCACGGCCCGGTCACGCGCATTTCATGGCTGCGTCATGGCGGCTCCCGAGCATTGCGGCACCTTGAAAAGGAGTACGCGATGAGGGAGTTGCCCCTGCCGACGCTGCCGCTGCAAGACCTGTCGGGCCTTGAGCTCCGTGCGCCACGGAGGTCACTTCACGAAAGCTCGCCGCAAGAACCCGCTGCGCGTGAGCGCGTTCGACTGGAGGTCACTTGGGCTCGCGATGAAAGCGAAGTTCGTGAAGCGCAGCGCCTGAGGTATCTGGTGTTCGCCGAGGAGATGGGCGCGCGCCTGTCGCCTCCTGCCGGTTCCCCCGCCGGGCACGACATCGACGTGTTCGACCCCTACTGCGAGCACCTGCTGGTGCGCGCTGCCGGCCAGGCCGGCGAGCCGGGCATGGTGATCGGCACCTATCGGGTGCTCACCCCGGCGGCTGCCAGGCGAGTGGGCGGCCTGTACAGCGAAACCGAGTTCGACCTCACCCGGCTGCGCTCGCTGCGGCCCAAGATGGTGGAGTTGGGCCGCTCCTGCGTGCACCCGGAACACCGCTCGGGCGGCGCCATCCTCGCGCTCTGGGGTGCGCTGGCCGAGTTCATGGTGCGCAACGAGCTCGACACCATGGTCGGCTGCGCGAGCGTGAGCATGCGCGATGGCGGCCATGTGGCGGCCAGCCTCTGGGAACAGCTGCGCCAGACGCATCTCGCCCCGATCGAGCACCAGGTGCGCCCGCGCCTGCCGCTGCCGGTCGAGGAACTGCAGAGCGACCTGGCGGTGGAGCCCCCGGCGCTGATCCGCGGCTACCTGCGCTGCGGCGCCAAGGTGCTGGGACCGCCGGCCTGGGACCCCGACTTCAACACGGCCGACCTGCCGATGCTGATGCGCATCCAGGACCTGCCGTCGAAGTACCGCAAGCACTTCCTGGGCGCCTGAACGCCCGGTTGCATGGCGAGGCAGGGCTACTCGCCCTCGCCGAACTTGTCGTCGATCAATGCGCGCAGGGCGTCCATGCACTCCTGCTCGCGGTCACCGTCGGTCTCGATCTCGACCTCGGTGCCGATGCCTGCGGCCAGCATCATCACGCCCATGATGCTCTTGGCATTGACCCGCCGGCCGTTGCGGCTCATGAACACTTCACAGGGGTAGCCGCCGGCCAGCTTGGTGAGCTTGGCCGAGGCGCGCGCATGCAGGCCCAGCTTATTGCTGATGGTGATGGTGGTCTTGATCATTTCCGGGTTTGTAGGCCTGGTTCTGCGGCCGGGACGTCGCGATCTGCATCACGCCCTGCGAACCGCCGGCCAGAGCGCGCGCCACCAGCATGTCCAGCGGCTCGTGCGCGTAGTTGAGGGTGCGCCACAACATCGGCACATTGGCCCCCGTGATGACCTTCACGCTGGAGCCGTCGGCCAGGCGCTGGGCCAGGTTCGACGGCGTGGCGCCGAACACGTCGGTCAGGATGAGGGCCTCGGGACGCATCGCGCCGCTGGCACCCCTCGAATGGTCGAGCACTCGCTGCAGCAGCAGCCGCGCCTGGGCCTCGGTTTCGCTCAGCGGCACGTTGGGCAGCACGTCCAGCGCCTCCACCTGCGCCGCAGCCTCCGGAAAGGCATGCCGCGCTGCGACCTGCAGGGCCGAGGCGAGCGGCGTGTGGGCGATGATGAGGATGCCAGCCATGGACTTCAATTATTAGCGGGCACCGCGGTCACAGGGCGTGGTCTGTACCACAAGAACCACAAGTAAGAGAAGAGACAGCATGCAGCCACCAACGCGCGGGCCGGCCATCAGGCCGACGCGAAGGCCGGATCCGCCCCGAATCCGGTGCTGCGCTCACACCCGCACCTTGAGACCCCCGAAAAACGCCTGAAGCGCCTCGCCGTCGGGCGCCGTGTCCTTGGCCGGCTGCATCACCACCACCTGGAAGACCTGGGTCCCGTGGGCGAACACGCCGGCTTCCACTCGCACCTCAGTGCCGCCGTCGGCGCGCTGCCCGCGCAGCTGGAGGCGCCGTGCCTGCGGCTGGGGCGTCATGCCGGGCACCGACCACGCCACGCCGTCGGGCGCCATGCCCATGCCCAGATTGGCCGCGAGCGACTCGTTGAGCGCTGCGAGTGACGCGCCTACCCGCGTCGGGTCGCCCACCTGCGCATGGCTCACCGCCCAGGTGGCCCCTGCGGCTTCGCAAGCCAGGAGCTCCATGCGCACCCGAGCCCCGGCCAGCGGCAGTTCTCGGCTCTGGCGACTGGGTTTGCACGGGAACATCGCCACCAGCGCGGTGGCCTCAGGCCGCACTTCGCGCCAGTTCAGCGCCGGCGAGCAGGCGGTCAGCGCGGCAGCCAGCCCGGGCAGCAGCGTGCGGCAGCAGGTCGTGGACAACATGCGGGCATTATCCCGGCGGGCTCACAATCACCGCCGATGAACGAACCCGCTGCTCCCGCGATGTCCCCGCAAGCCCTCGAAGGCGTGCGGGTCCTGGACCTGTCCCGCGTGCTGGCCGGCCCCTGGTGCACCCAGGTGCTGGGCGACCTGGGTGCCGACGTGGTGAAGGTCGAGCGCCCGGGCAGCGGTGACGACACCCGCGGCTGGGGCCCGCCCTTCCTGCACGATCGCGACGGGCAGCCGACGGGCGAGTCGGCCTACTACCTGGGCGCCAACCGCAACAAGCGCTCGATCACCGTCGACATCAGCCAGCCCGCCGGACAGGCGCTCATCCGCGAGCTGGCGAAGCAGGCCGACGTGTTCGTCGAGAACTACAAGGTCGGCGACATGGCCCGCTACGGGCTCGACCCCGCCAGCCTCCACGCGCTCAATCCGCAGCTGGTCTACTGCTCGATCACCGGCTATGGCCAGACCGGCCCCTACGCCCACCGCGCCGGCTACGACTACGCGGTGCAGGGCATCGGCGGCCTGATGAGCGTGACCGGCCCGTCGCGCGCCGAGATCGCCGACGACCAGCCCGGCGGCGGCCCGCAGAAAGTGGGCGTGGCGGTGGCCGACCTCTTCACCGGGTTGTACGCCACGGTGGCCATCCTGGCCGCGCTGCGCCATCGCGACGCCCGCGGCTGGCGCACGGGCGCCGGCCAGCACATCGACATGGCGCTGCTCGACACGCAGGTCGCGATGCTGGCCAACCTGGGCGCCAATTACCTGGTGAGCGGCCAGGTGCCCGGCCGCGCCGGCAACGCCCACCAGAACATCGTGCCGTACCAGGTGTTCGAGGTGGCCGACGGGCACCTGATCCTCGCGGTGGGCAACGACAGCCAGTTCGCCAAGTTCTGCGCCGTGGCCGGCCGCCCGGATCTGGCCGAGGACCCGCGCTTCGCGAAGAACGCCGACCGCGTGCGCCATCGCGCGGTACTGGTGCCGGTGCTGGCCGCCCTGCTGAAGACGCGCACGCGCTCGCAGTGGCTGTCGTCGCTCGAAGCGGCCAAGGTGCCGTGCGGCCCCATCAACGGGCTCGACGACGTGTTTGCCGATCCGCAGGTGCATGCGCGGCACATGGTCGAAGCGATCGCTCACCCGCTCACCGACACGCTGCGGCTGGTGGCCAGCCCGCTCAAGCTGTCGGCCACGCCAGCGCGCACGCGCTGCGCCCCACCGCTGCTGGGACAGCACACCGACGAGGTGCTGCGCGACTGGCTGGGCTGGGACGCCACCCGCATCGCGCAGCTGCGCAGCGACGGCGCGCTCTGACCCCGGGGCAACCCTTCCCGCGAGCAGTGGGGAAAGCCGCGCCGTTCGGGGCTCAGCACCCATTCGCGGGGTGGACACCCCCCTACCTTGCCCCAACACTGACATGTAACTCCTTTCAAGCAACGACGCGGCTCGCTGCTCCCTGCGTCATGACCCGATTGCACATCGGGAGGCCCCATGGACATGTCTGATCTCACCTCCTCCAAGCGCAGTGGCGACGGCGCTGCCGCACTCGCGGCCCCCGCGTCCGACCCGGCGCCCTGGTGCGGGCTCATCACGCAGATCGGACGAGAGATCGCCGGACCGCTGACCGCCGCACTCGAACGCGTGACCGAGCTCACCACCACCGGCCGCATCGACCGGCAGGGACTGCGCGCGCTGCGCAACGAAATCGAGCACGCCCGCCATGCCGGCATGGTGAGCCAGCAGCTGTCGCGCTTTGCCTCGGGCCGCATCCAGCAGGCACAGGAACGCCTGCACCTCACGCAGACGCTGCAGGGCGTGCTGACGCATCGCGCCCGTGAAACCCAGGCCCGCGGCATCCAGGTCAAGCAGGTGATGCGTCCGGTCGAGGTGATCGTCGACCCGTCGCTGCTGTTCAGCCTGCTCAACACGCTGCTCGACTGGGTGCTCGAATCCGCGCAGTCGAACATCGAGATCCGGCTCGACATGAAGCCCTGGCCCCAGCACGGCCGCATCACCTGCCGCTTCGCGCATCAGCAGTTCGACCTGGCCGACGGGCTGCCCCGCGAAGCCGAAATCCTCGGGCTCGACTCCCTGACCTGGCACCTGCTGGAGCAGACGGCGCGGACCATGGGTCTGGAGCTGTCGCGCAAGATGGAAGCGGCGCAGGTGGCGCTCACGCTCGAGTTCCCGCGCACCATCGTCAACGAGGAGCTGCCGGGGGTGAGCGCGGTCGAACTCGACAGCGGCTTCTCGAGCACCTTCAACTCGCGCCCCATGGCCGGCAGCCACGTGCTGGTGGTGGCCTCCCGGCGCGACGTGCGCATCCAGATCCGCGAGGCGATCCGCAGCATGGGCCTCGTGCTCGACTTCGTGAACTCGGTCGAGGAGGCGGTGGACTTCTGCCGCGAGGGCCTGCCGCACGCCATCATCGTGGAAGCGGTGCTGCGCGGCGAACGCTTCGATCAGCTGGCCGAGGACATCCGGGCGGAGGTCGCCGACTTCGTCTTCATCGAGATCGTGGAAGAAGGCGCCAGCTTCGAGATCTCGGGCTTCAGCGGCAGCGGCTTCGCCCGCGTGGGCCGCGACGCCATCATGAGCTCGCTGCCCTCGGCGCTGGTGTTCGAGCTGTCCAAGGGCGCCTGAGCCGCGCCGCGCGCCTGTCGTTCGGTCACTTCAGGGCGCCGAACACCCGCCGCAGGATCGCGCTGCCCGTACCCACCGGGTCCTGGCGGATCTTCCTTTCTTCCTCGCCGATCATCAGGTACAGGCCGTCGAGCGCCTTGCCGGTCACGTACTGCTCGATGTTGGCGTGCTCGGCCTTCACCAGTCCGAACAGGGCCGCCTTGCCGGCCACGCGGTTGTACTTGCTGGCCAGCGACACCTTCTCGGTGGCCCGGGTCACGATGGGCAGGAACCGCACGCCCAGCGGCTCGCGGGTCTTGTCGGCAAAGAACTGCGTCACCGAGGTGTCACCGCCGGTCAGGATGCCCTTTGCATCGCTCACGCTCATCTTGCGCACCGCATTGACCAGCAAGGCCTTGGCCTCGGGCACGGCCGCCTCGGCGGCCCGGTTCATCGCGGTTTCGAGCTCGTCCACCCGGTGTCCCTGGCCGGCCGCCCTCAGCAGCCCGGCCGACTTCTCGAGCCACTCGGGCAAGGGAATGCGCACCTGCGGGTTGCCCAGGAAGCCGTCGGTGCGGCCCAGCAGGTTCACCGCCGAGCCGGCGCCGCGCTCGAGGGCCGCTCGCAGGCCCGACACCGCATCGGCATCGCTCAGCGACAGCGCATGAGCCGCAAAGGACCAGCCGCCCAGACCCAACACCCCCACCCCACCCGCAAAATCTCGTCGCTTCATCGGTGCCACCTTCGCATGCAGAAAGACCAGCCATGTTGCCGCCGCGGCCGCGCCGCTGGCAACTGGTGCAGGCGCCCACTATGCCCTGGTCTTCACCGCCACCAGCGCCGCACCGACGATCAAGAGGGCGGCCGCCGCGATGTGCAGCGTGAACGGTCGCTGCGTCACCACCATCAGCAAGGCGGTCGACAACAGCGGCGTCAGGTAGCTCAGCACGCCGATCGTGCGCGGGTCGCCGCGCTTGAGCGCCGCGTCCCACAGAAAAAACGCCGCCCCCAGCGGGCCCAGCCCCATCAGCGCGATGAGGCCGAGGTCACGCCCGCCCAAGGCGGCTGCCGGCTCCAGCAGCAGGTGGCAACCCAGCGCCAGCAGGCCCGACACGATGCCGAACAGCCCGATCGCCGCAGTGGGGAAGGCTTCACCGCGCTCGACCAGCCGGCGCGACATCAACGAATAGCTGCCCCAGATGAACGCCGATCCGAGCGCCGGCAGGTAGCCCCAGGCAAACCCGCCGGTGAGCCCGCGGCCGCCCACGATGGCCAGGGCCGCGCCGGCAAAACCCGCCACCGCCGCGCCCACATGCACCGCATGCAGCCTCACGCTGGGCAGGAACAGCGGCGCCAGCACCACGATGAACAGCGGCCACAGGTAGTTGACGAGGTTGGCCTCCACCGGCGGCGCCATCCGCAGCGCGATGAACAGCAGGAAGTGAAAACCGAACAGGCCATACACCCCCAGCGCGAGCGCCTTGCCGCTCACCCGCCAGGCGCGCCAGTGCGGCCAGGCCGGCAGGCTGCCCGCCAGCAAGGCCAGGCCGGTGAGCAGGAAGGGCGGCACATGCGACAGCGCAACGCCGAGCGAGGCCAGCAGAGCCCACAGCGCAATCGCGCCGAGGGCCAGCAGGTTGGGATGCAGTGCAGTGGGAGACATGATGGCGCGAGAGCCTAAGGGCAGACGCGCCGGCGCCTCGTTGCGCAACGCCGGCCGGTCGTCGCGCAATCACGGTTCAGGGGCGAAGGCCGGCACGGCGCATGGCGGCCGTCAGCGCCGAGGGCGAGCGGTAGCCGCAGCGCTGCGCCACCTCGGCGACCGGCACGCCCCGCTCACGCAGGCGGCGGGCCGCCACGAGCCGCCGCGCGCGCAGCCATGCCAGCGG
The DNA here is from genome assembly GCF_006386545.1 of Methylibium rhizosphaerae. Taxonomy (GTDB): domain Bacteria; phylum Pseudomonadota; class Gammaproteobacteria; order Burkholderiales; family Burkholderiaceae_C; genus Pseudorivibacter; species Pseudorivibacter rhizosphaerae. Next base: position 9,076 of record NZ_SWAR01000036.1, read on the forward strand.
CGGCAACCCGCGTTCGGCCACGCAGCGCGCGGCGAACTGCGACGGGCTCAGGTGCACCTGCGCGGCAAGCGCGGCCACGTCGAGCGACGCATCGAGATGCGCATCCACCCAGGCCTGCAGCCGCGGCCAGTCGATCGGGCGCCGGGCTCTCGGCAGCGCGCTGGCGGCCTCCCGCCCGGCCCACAGCGAGGCGCTCAGCAGTTCGATGGCGGCCGCAGGCAGCGGCTCGGTGCCGCGGCTGTCGAAGTAGCGCAGCAGGTGGGCGAGCCCCGGGTCGGTGGACCACACCCGCCCGGCCAGCGGCTCGAGCGCCGACTCGGCGATGTCGAGCACGAAGCAGCGCACCGGGGCCCGCTCGTGCCTGGCCGCCCAGAAGTCGTGCCGGGCGCCCGGTGGAATGACCGCCACCAGCCCCGCCGTCATGCGTGCCCCGCGCCCTTCGACGTCGAGCTCGAGCGCGCCGTCCCAGCCCCACAGCACCTGGTAGTGCCCGTGCGCATGGCTGCCCGGCGATGCGCCATAGCGCCGCAGGCTGAGCGTGGGATGTTCGAGGGGCATGTCGGCCATGGTGGGCCACGAGCATAGCGCTCACTCCCCGCGCTTGGCCTTCATGTGCACGCGCGCCGCACGGCCGCGCGCCTTCCACAGGCTGACCTCCTGCTTGCGGTCCAGCGCCGTCATCGTGTCGCGGCGCAACTCGCGCTGCAGCTTGTGGAAGTTGTGCAGCCGGTCGGCCGGCACCGCCGCGCGCACCGCACAGCCCGGCTCGCCCTGGTGGCCGCAGTCGCGGAAGCGGCAGTGCGCGGCGAGCGAGGCGATGTCGGCGAACGCCGCGTCGAGCACCTGCTCGTCGCCATCGGGCCGCAGTGTGCGCACCCCGGGGGTGTCGATCACGCAGGCCCCGCCGGGCAGCAGGTGCAGCGAGCGCGCCGTGGTGGTGTGGCGGCCGCGCTGGTCGCCGGCGCGCACGGCGCCGGTGTCCTGTGTCGCCTCGCCAAGCAGGGTGTTGGTGAGCGTGGACTTCCCGGCGCCGCTCGAGCCCAGCAGCACGACGGTCTGCCCGGCCCCGAGATAGGGCTCGAGCGCCTGCGCGGCCGACGCCGACTGGGTGTCCAGCGCATGCACCGGCAGGTCGGCGGGCAGCCGCTCGCGCAGCAGCGCAACCGACGCGTCCACGTCGGCGCACAGGTCGGCCTTGCTCAGCACCACCACCGGCCACACGCCGCTGCCCGACACGATGGCCAGGAAGCGCTCGAGCCGCCGCGGGTTGAAATCGCCGTCCAGGCCCATCACGAGCAGCGCGGTGTCGACATTGCTCACCACCGCATGACGCCGGCCGTCGCCGTCGCGCCGGGCGAGCGATGCGAGCGGCGGCAAGCGTTCGGCCACCCACAGGCCGCCGTGCGCGTCGGGTTCGGCGAGCACCCAGTCGCCGGTGGCGATGGCATCGCCTTCGTCGGCCAGAGCCCGGTACAGCCGGGGTAGGAGCCGCGCGGCAAACTGCCGTTCGCCGTCGTGCAACTGCACCGTTTCGCGGTGCACTTCGATCACCCGCATCGCGCGGGCGTTTTCGTTTTCTTCTTCAGAGGCAAGGTTGAACAGGGCTTGCGCCACGGCCGAGGAAAGGCCGATGCGGCGCAGGCGCTCGAAATCGAGGTCCTGCATGGCGAGGTTCCATCCGCAAGGAAAAGACAGGGCGGGCCGCGCACCAGACTGCGCGGCAACGGCGGGATGAACGGAACGGAACTCTCGGCAGCAGGCGCGGACTCGGCAGTCCGCGGGAAGCGGCTCAGCGCGCGATGGCCGAGCGTGCCGTTCCGGAGGCGCAGAGATCAGTCGCGAGTCGTTCCATGGCTGTCTCCTTTCCGGATCGAACATTGAAGAAGGCCGCAAGTGTGCAGGCGCCGGCGCCCGCGGTCAACCAACCCGCTACAGTTCGCGCCGCATGTTCACCATCTCCCGCGCCTCGTTCCGGCAGTTGCTGCTGGTGGCGTTTCTGCTCATCGCCGGCCTGCTGGCTGCCGCGTCGCTCGGCGGCCTGTTCACGCTCGAGCGGCTGCTCGGCCAGAGCCGCGCCGCCGCCGATCGTGCGGTGCAGCTCACCGCGGCCACGCAGCAGCTGGCCGAGCGCAGCGTGGCGATGGAGCGCGCCGCGCGGCAGTACATGGTGCTCGACGACCCGGCGTTGCTGAGCCGCTTCGAGGAAGCCACGGCCGACGCGACCCGCGTGCTCGAAGAGCTGCTGGCGCAGCAGCTGCCGCGTGCGCTGGCCGACCAGTGGCGCAGCCGGCTGGCGCTGATCACCGAGCAGCTCGAAGGGCCTAAGCCGACGGTGCGGCAGCGCGAGCTGGCGCTGGCCGCCGAATTCCGCGAGCTCGACCTCGTCAATGCCGACATCGCCCAGCAGGTGCGCAAGGGCAACGAGGAACGCAACCGGCTGCTGCAGGACGAGCTCGAAGCCGGCCGCGAGGCGCTGGGCCGCCAGGTGCTGGGCGCCATCGTGCTGGCCATCGTGCTGGCGCTGGGCTTCGGCCTCTGGCTCACGCGGCCGCTCAAGCGGCTCGAGCAGGCCATCGTGGGCCTGGGCGAGAACCGGCTCGACCAGCCGGTGGGCATCCGCGGGCCGGCCGACCTGCGCTCGCTGGGCCAGCGCCTCGAGTGGCTGCGCCTGCGCCTGAAGGAGCTCGACGAGGACAAGGCGCGTTTCCTGCGCCACGTGTCGCACGAACTCAAGACGCCGCTGGCGGCCTTGCGCGAAGGCGTGGCGCTGCTCGAGGACGGCGTGGCCGGCGAGATGAGCGCCGACCAGCGCGAGATCGTGCGCATCCTCCATCACAACGCGCTGTCGCTGCAGGCGCAGATCGAGAACCTGCTGCGCTTCAACGCGGCGGCCTTCGAGGCGCGCCAGCTGAGCCGGCGCAAGATCGAGCTGGGCGGCCTGCTGCGCAGCCTGGCCGCCGAACAGCAGCTGCAATGGCAGGCGCGGCAGCTGCAGGTGCTCATCGAAGGCGGCCCGCTTGCGGCCGACGTGGACCCCGAGAAAATGAGCGCTGCACTCGGTAACTTATTGTCGAATGCCATTCGGTTCAGTCCGCCGGGCGGTAGCATCCGGTTCGCACTCAGCCGGCAGCGGGGGCTGGCCTGCATCGACATCAGCGACCAGGGCCCGGGCGTGGCCGAAGGCGACCGCGCACGAGTCTTCGAGCCGTTCTATCGTGGCGAACGCCAGCCCGAAGGGGCGCTGCGCGGCACCGGCATCGGCCTGTCGATCGTGCGCGAATACATCGAAGCGCACGGCGGCCGGGTCGAGTTGCTGCCCGACGGCCCGGGCGCCCATTTCCGTATCGAACTTCCACATGCCGCTGACTGACGCCCATACCTCACCTGCCTGGAGGCGCCGCAGCCGTTGTGCGGCCGCCTGCCTGCTGGCGGCCGGCATCGGTCTGGCGTGTACGCCCCTCATGCCGCAGCCGGCACCGGCTCCGGCGATCCCATCACCGCCGCCGCCACCGCCTCCGCCGCCCGCGGTCACGGTGTACGTGCCGCAGCTGGAGCCGGTCGACGTGGCTGCGCGCCACCTGCTGGGCTACCAGGAGCGCCTGCTGCAGCTGAGCCCTGGCGATCTCGCCCAGGAAGTGGCACGCCTGGGAGACGGCTCCGCTTCGCCCCAGGCCGCCATGGACCTCGCGCTTGCGCTGGGCCACACCCGCAGCCCCGGCGACCTGCTGCGCGCGCAGGGCTTGCTCGACCAGGTGCTGCGCAACAGCTCGCCGCAGGCGCAGCCCTGGCATGCCTTTGCCCGGCTGCTGCAGGCCCGGTACGTCGAGCAGCGGCGCGCCGAGGAGCAGACCGAAAAGCTGAATGCGCAGCTGCGCGACGCGCAGCGCGACAACCAGCGAAAGATCGACCAGTTGAACGAGAAGCTGGAAGCGCTCAAGAACATCGAGCGCAGCCTGAACAGCCGGCCCCAACCCGGGCCGCCCCCGTCGCCGGCGTCACCCGCGCCGGCGGCCCGACCCGCACCGTAGTGACCGACGAAATGAGCCTCCTGCCTTACCCATCCACGCGGGCCGCCGCGCCGGGCCGCCCCAAGCAAGGCCCGACCCTCCCGGAGGGTCGATCGCCGTACTCGGCGAGCGGGGTGCAGTCATGCCGGGCCGCCGCGCCGGGCCGCCCCAAGCAAGGCCCGACCCTCCCGGAGGGTCGATCGCCGTACTCGGCGAGCGGGGTGCAGTCATGAATCATGTGATGCTGGTCGACGACGACGCCGACCTGCTGCGCCTGCTGTCGATGCGCCTTTCCGCCGCCGGCTATCGCGTGACCGCCGTCGAAAGCGCCGAGGACGCCCTCGCCCGCCTCGCGGTCGAACGCCCGCAGCTGGTGGTGAGCGACGTGCAGCTGCCCGGCAAGGACGGCATGCAGCTGTTCGATGCGATCCGCGCCAAGCACCCGTCGCTGCCGGTGATCATGCTCACCGCGCACGGCACCATCCCCGACGCGGTGGAAGCCACCTCGCGCGGCGTCTACACCTACCTCACCAAGCCCTTCGACGGCAAGGCGCTGCTCGACACCATTGCGCAGGCGCTGTCGCTCGCGGCGCCGCCGGGCATCGGCCCGCGCGAAGGCGACGTGTGGCGCGAAGCCATCGTGAGCCGCTCGAACGTGATGGCCGAGCTGCTGGCCGAGGCCAAGCTGGTGGCCGGCTCCGACGCCAGCGTGCTGATCCGCGGCGAGAGCGGCACCGGCAAGGAGCTGCTCGCGCATGCCATCCACGATGCGAGCTCACGCTCGAGCCGGCCCTTCGTCGCAGTGAACTGCGGCGCCATACCCGAGAACCTGCTCGAGTCGGAACTTTTTGGACACGTGAAAGGCGCTTTTACCGGCGCCGTGGCCAACCACAGAGGGCTGTTCCAGGCGGCGGATGGCGGCACCTTGTTTCTAGATGAAATCGGCGACATGCCCTTGCCGCTGCAGGTGAAGCTGTTGCGTGTGTTGCAAGAGCGCATGGTGCGGCCGGTGGGCGCCACCGAAGCCATTCCCGTGGACGTGCGCATCATGTCGGCCACGCACCGCGATCTCGACGGCGCGATGCGCGAAGGCCAGTTCCGCGAAGACCTCTACTACCGCCTCAACGTGGTGTCGCTCACCGTGCCGCCGCTGGCGGCGCGCCGCGAAGACATCCCGCTGCTGGCCAATCATTTCCTCTCGAGGCTGGCCGACAAATACGGCAAGCGGGTCAACGGTTTCGCCTCCGACGCCCTGAAGGCGCTGGCCACCGCCTCGTGGCCGGGCAACGTGCGCCAGCTGCACAACGTGGTCGAGCAGGTCACCGCGCTGGCCACCACGCCGCTCATTCCGCTGGCCCTGGTGCAGCGCGCCCTGCGCGTGCCCACGATGGAAGTGCTGAGCTATGCCGAGGCCCGCACCCGGTTCGAACGCGAGTACCTGGTGGGCCTGCTGAAGATGACCGACGGCAACGTGGCCGATGCCGCGCGCCTGGCAGAACGTAACCGCACCGAGTTCTACCGCCTGCTCCAGAAGCACGGCCTGACCCCTGGGCAGTTCCGCGGCGACCCGCCGGCCGAACCCCTGGTCGCTGAATAGCGACTGGCTTTTCTTCAATGGCATCAAGCACTTGCGGCGCCCTCGGGCGCCGCAGTCGCCAGGGCCCGACGCTTTTTTTGTTGCAATGCCGCATTTGCGCGCAATTTGCCGCCGGAACGCTCACAAGTCATTGATTTAAAAGGACTTCCCCCTTTGGCATAGGCGTTGCGATAGGTCCGGGATGCAAATCTCCCGCCCCTTTCGCCTCCCTCTCAGGCCGGGCGCGGTGTGTGTCGGTTTCTTGCTCGCCGGGCTGGTGGCCGGCGGCACCGCACACGCTGCGAGCTTCGGCTTCGAAGACGTGGCCGAGCGTGCACAGGCGCTCGCCCGCGAACCGTATCGCCCGAAGGCCTCGACCCTGCCCGCCGAGCTGAAGGCGCTCACCTACGACCAGTACCGCGACATCCGCTTCAAGCCCGAGCGCGCGCTGTGGCGCCGCGAGAAGCTGCCCTTCGAGGTGATGTTCTTCCACCTCGGGAAATTCCAGACCGAGCCGGTGCTCATCAACGAAGTCACGCCGCAGGGCGTGAAGCACCTCACCTTCGACCGCAACGACTTCGACTACGGCAAGAACAAGCTCGCGCCCCAGGCCTGGGGCGACGTGGGCTATGCGGGCTTCCGGGTGCACTACCCGCTCAACAACGACAAGTACAAGGACGAGGTCGTCGTCTTCCTCGGCGCCAGCTACTTCCGCGCCCTCGGCGCCCAGCAGCGCTACGGCCTGTCGGCCCGCGGCCTGGCCATCGACACGGTGGGCGGCAAGGGCGAGGAGTTCCCGCGCTTCTCGGAGTTCTGGATCGAGCGGCCCGGCGCCAACGCCAAGTCGCTGGTGATCCATGCGCTGCTCGAGTCGCCGCGGGCCACCGGGGCCTACCGCTTCGAGGTGAAGCCCGGCACCGAGACGGTGACGGAGGTGCGCTCGAAGCTCTTCCTGCGCGCCGGCGTGGCCACGCTGGGCGTGGCGCCGCTCACGAGCATGTTCATGTTCGGCGAGAACCAGCCGCACCGCACCGACTTCCGCCCCGAGGTGCACGACTCCGACGGCCTGATGGTGGCCACCGGCGAGGGCGAATGGATCTGGCGCCCGCTGCAGAACCCCAAGCGCACCCTGACCACTTCGTTCGCGATGAAGTCGCTGCGCGGTTTCGGGCTCTTGCAGCGCGACCGCAACTTCGCCAACTACGAGGACACCGAAGCACGCTACGAACTGCGGCCCAGCGCATGGATCTCCCCGGTGGGCGAGTGGGGCCCGGGCCGGGTGGAGCTGGTGCAGCTTTCAACGCCCGACGAGACCAACGACAACATCGTTGCCTACTGGGTGCCCGAGAAGCCGCCGGCCCCCGGCCAGCCGCTCGAGCTGGCCTACCAGATGCGCTGGCAGGGCAGCCAGCCGCAGCGGCCGCCCGGCGCCTGGGTGGTGCAGTCGCGGCTGGGCCGCGGCTTCGACGAGCTGGCCCCCAACGAGCACCAGTACGTCGTCGACTTCGCCGGCCCCGCCATCGACAAGCTGCCGGCCGACGCGCCGGTCAAGGCGGTCGTCTCGGCCGATGCCAACGGCGAGATCGTCGAGCGCAACGCCTTCCGCAACGAAGCCACCGGTGCGTGGCGCATGACGCTGCGCGTCAAGCAGATCAAGGCCACGCAGCCGGTGGAGCTGCGCGGTTTCCTTCAACACGGCAACGACATCCTGAGCGAAACATGGAGCAACGTCATCCCTCCGCAATGAGCGCTCGTGCGACCACGAGTGCCAACCCGCCGGCCCTGGCCCCCGTGCCGGCGCACAAGGCCGCGCACGGGCCGAGCATGCCGCCCATTGCACGCGGCTCGATGGTGGCGCAGCCCTGGGTGGGTTTCTGGCGCAGCCTGTGGCTCGCGGCCACCGGCCGCTCCACCACCACCGGGAGTCCCGCGGAGCTCGCCCCCTGGGAGCTGGCGGCACGCAGCCGCAGGCGCATGCTGCTCGCGCTGGTGGCGTTGACCACCGCCGGCTCCACCGCCGTGCTGGCGCATGCCCAGCCGCAGTACGAGCATCCGCTGCTGCAGTGGGTGCAGATCGGCCTTTTCGCGCTGCTGTTCGCCTGGGTGTCGGCTGGCTGCGTGACGGCGGTGATGGGCTTCTGGGTCACGCTGCGCGGCGACCGCTTCGCGCTCTCCAGGCAGTCGGCCGGCCAGCAGCCGCTCGGGCCGCAGGCCAGCACCGCGGTCATCATGCCGATCTGCAATGAAGACGTGGCCACGGTGTTCGCCGGGCTGCGCGCCACCTGCGAATCGCTGGCCACCACCGGTGCCCTGCGCCTGTTCGACTTCTACGTGCTGTCCGACAGCGCCGACCCGGCCGTGCGGGCCGCCGAGCTGGCTGCCTGGGGCCGGCTGCGCGACCAGCTGCAGGCCTCGGGTGCGCGGGTGCACTACCGCTGGCGGCAGCGCCGCACCAAGCGCAAGGCCGGCAACGTGGCCGACTTCTGCCGCCGCTGGGGCCGCAACCACCGCTACATGGTCGTGATGGACGCCGACAGCGTGATGAGCGGCGACTGCCTGCTCACTCTGGTGCGCCTGATGGAGGCCCACCCCAGCGCCGGCATCCTGCAGACGGCGCCGCAGGCAGTGGGCCATGCCACCGTGCATGCCCGCGCGCAGCAGTTCGCCGCGCGGGTGACCGGTCGGCTGTTCACCGCCGGCATGCAGTACTGGCAGCTCGGCGAAGCGCACTACTGGGGGCACAACGCGATCATCCGCGTGGAGCCCTTCATGAAGCATTGCGCGCTGGCCCGGCTGCCCGGCCGCGGCGCGCTGGCCGGCGAGATCCTGTCGCACGACTTCGTGGAAGCCGCGCTGATGCGCCGCGCCGGCTACCACGTGTGGCTGGTGCACGACCTCGTGGGCAGCTACGAGCAGCAGCCGCCGCACATGCTGGCCGAGCTGCAGCGCGACCGCCGCTGGTGCCAGGGCAACCTGCAGAACGCCCGGCTCATTGCCGAGCCCGGCCTGCATGCGGTGCACCGCGGCATGCTGGCCACCGGCGCCATGGCCTACCTGTCGGCGCCGCTGTGGCTGCTGTACGTGGCGCTGGGCGCCGCGTTGTGGCTGGTGGGCGGCAACGTGTTCTTCGCACCCGACGGCAGCCTCGCGCTCGGCGTGTTCGGCCTGTGGGCCAGCACCATCACCATGCTGGCGCTGCCGCGGGTGCTGGGCGTGCTGGCGGTGCTGATGCGCGGCGAACAGCACTACTACGGCGGCGCCTGGAAGCTGCTGCAGAGCGCGGTGCTCGAAGCCGGGCTGTCGGTCCTGCAGGCACCGCTGCGCATGGTGGCGCACAGCCTCTTCGTGGTGGGCGCGCTCACCGGCTGGAAGCTCGAGTGGAAGTCGCCCCCGCGCGAAGCGACCGACGTGCCCTGGCGCGAAGCCGCCCAGCGCTTCGCGCCGGTGGGCGGCGTGGTGCTGGCCATCGCGGCTGCGCTGCTGCTGGTGCACCCGCCGGCGGTGGTGTGGCTGCTGCCGGTGGGCGTGCCGCTGCTGCTGGCCGTGCCCTTCACCGTGCTGACCAGCCGCGCCAGCCTGGGCGAACGGGTGCGCAACGGCGGCTGGCTGCTCGTGCCCGAGGAGTCGTGGTCGCCTTCGGTGCTGCGCCAAGCCTGGGCCTATGCACGCCTGCCGCAGACGCAGGCATGCCCTTCATGGACCGAGCTGCTGCGCGACGCAGGCCTGTGTGCGCTGGCCGCCGCCGCCATGGGCGCGCGGCGTACCTCGCAAGGCCTGCGCGGGCATGTCCGGCAGCTGCGCATCCAGCAGCTGCGTGCGACGCCGGCCGCCGAGCTGTCTGCGGCGGAGCGCATGCGTTTCCTGAGCGAGCCGGGCAGCCTGCAGCAGCTGCGCGCGGCCTCCGCCCTGGCGGCTCAGTGATGGGCGTGCGTGCCGGCGGCTGACGCGCTGCGCGGCATGGGCTGGTGGCTCATGTCGCGGCAGGCCTGCGCGCACCGGCGGCAGGCCTGCGCGCAGGCTTCGCAATGGTCCATCGGGTGGCGCGAGCATTCCTCTGCGCAAGCCTCGCAAAGCAGCGCACAGAAAGCGCAGGCCGCGCTGTCGTTGGGGCTGCCGCGGGCCATCAGCGAGGCCGCCAGACGGCAGGCCTGGGCGCAGTCCATGTCGAGCGCGATGCAGCGCGCCATGGACTTCGGGTCGGGCTCGTTGAGGCAGGACACCGCGCAGTGATCGCAGGCGTCGGCGCAGGCGTAACACTCGGCAATGCAGTGATGATGCTGTTCATGGGCCATGGTGCTTCTCCTTTCAGGCGGGGCGGCTCATGGCTGGCGCGGCAATCGGCGCACCCGTCCGCGCGGGGCGGCAGCGTTACACCAGCAGGCGGGCCACCTCGTCGAGCAGCAGGGTCATGGCGCTGTCGCCGTCAACCTGCAGCGCGACCTCTGCATTGCCGGCGGTGCCGGCGGGCAGGCGCAGGTTGCACACCGTCATGCCGCGGGTGAAGGTGCCGCGCAGCTCGATGTCGACCCGGGCCGACATGAACTTGAACAGCTGCGGCCAGCGCAGGTACGCCGGCACGATCGGGTCGAACAGCGGCATCGGCACGGTGCCGTCCCGGTTGCGGATGCGCTGGTAGGCGTCGAGGTAGCCGGCGAACCAGCGGGCCTGCGGGGTGCCGGCGGCGTTGGCGATCTGCTGCACGCGTCCCACCTCGCGCTGGGTGAGCAGCAGCTGGTCGCACACGTTGAGCCCGAACATGCGCAGCGGCACGCCCGAGTTGAAGACCACCGCCGCGGCCTCCGGGTCGGCATAGATGTTGAACTCGGCCGCCGGCGTGTGGTTGCCCCGGCCGGTGGAGCCGCCCATCAGCAGCAGCTCGCGCAGCTGCGTGGCCAGTGACGGGTCGCGGATGAAGGCGGTGGCGATGTTGGTGAGCGGCCCGATGGCCAGCACCGACAGTTCACCGGGGTGGCGCCTGATGGTGTCGATCAGCATGTCGACACCGTGCTCGGGCGACGGGGCGGCCGCCTCCACCGCCGGCAGAGGCTCGCCGGTGGTGCGCATGCCCATCACGCCCAGCACCCCTTGCGCGGTTTCGCGCTTGCCCAGCAGCGGCTGCGCGCAACCGGCGTAGAGCGGCGTGGTGAGCCCGTAGTGGTGCTTGATGGCCAGGGCGTTGGCCAGCGTGATGTCGAGCGGCGCGTTGCCGGCCACCACGCTGGTGCCCAGCCATTCGACGTCGCGATTGCAGGCGAGCAGCAGCATCGCGAACCAGTCGTCGAACCCGGGGTCGGTGTCGAGCCAGATCTTGCGCATAGCGGCCGATTGTCGTCGGCCCCGGCCCGGGCCGCATTCCAGTCAGCGGCGATGGCCGCCGAGTGCCGCTTCGATCTTCTTGTCGGTCTTGTACTGGCCCAGCGCATAGACGGCCCAGATGGCCGCCGGCAGCCAGCCGATGAGCGTGACCTGCAGGATCAGGCACACGATGCCGGCGATGGGCCGGCCGATGGTGAAGAACGCGACGAAGGGCAGGAAGATGGCGAGGAGGAGGCGCATGGTGGCGTGGCTGGAGGCGTTGCGAAAGGTACGGAAGCGTACCCGCAGCTCAGGTGTCCCACTGAAGCGTGGACACGACGTGTTCCTTCAGGTCTTCCCTGAGCCAGGTGAGGTGCTGCCTCAGCGTGGCAAGCGGAATGTGGCTTCCCAGCTGCATGGACCCGAAGCGCCCGCCACCACGGTCGATGCGAACCTCGAAACCGCCGGTCTCGCTGTCCGCCTTCGGCAGGCAGGCTCGTACCGACGCAATGGATTCGAACGGCACCGTCGTTGTACGCGAGGCTCGCCAGGAGCGCGCCTCGGTGTAGCGCAGCAGGCGACCCGATCTGTCGAATGAAAAGGCCGTGATCGTCGGGCTGCACAACGACCAGGTGACCAGCCCGCCGACGAGAGCGGGCGCGCCCAGCAACAGCACCCACAGCTCGGGGTGCGCCCAATACGAGAACGGCGTGTAGTCCAGGTGCCGCAGCCATGAGGCCAGCATGACCAGCGCCTCGGCCAGGAGGGCGACCGGCAGCATGCAAGCGGCCGTCAGGGCCGTGGGCACGAGAACCGCGGCCAAGACGTCAAGCCCCCGAAGCGGCGGCAAGGAAGAACGCCAATCCGACAGATGCGGCGCGAGTGTTCCGGTCCAGGGAGGCGGCAAGTTGCGCGCCACGGCGCGCACGAGGCGCCGCGCGGCGGGTCTCCGCATTCCCTTACTGGCGCGCGCCGTCGCGCGTCGACGCCATGGCGGCCGACAGCCGCGTGTAGCTGAGAGCCAGGAAGTTGTGCAGCTTGTCTTCGTTGCGATGGCACAGGTCGATCACCGCCGAAAACTTCATGTCTGGGTCGAGAAGCCGGCTGAACTGCGTGGCTGCGGCGAATTTCGTCATGAAGGCGGGAGTGGGCTTCATCGGCTTGAGCACGTCGATCGCGTCCTTCACCTCCTGGCGCCACTGGTCTTGCGCAAGCTTCAAGGCGGCGCTGTTGATGGCGAAGCAGGTGGCATAGACGCGGTACTCGGCGACCACTTCCTCCGTGGCCCGTAGCAACGCGCCTTCGTCCATCTTGGGGGCCTGGGCGAAGGCGGCACTGGCGGCCAGCGTCATGGCAAGTGTGAAGAGGGTCTTTCGACGGGCGGTGAGCGTCGGTCGTAGCCATGCTGTGAGCTGCGTCATGGCAGGCGTCTCTCGCGGCTGAAAGGTGAGGTTCACGTTCTTCTCCTAGCGGAATGGAGCGATGTGTTCTATCGGATCCGCAATGGAGCGCAATACCAACAAACTTCGCCCCAATGCTTCTCAACGGGTCTTGTGAAAACAAGCCGCTGTCTGGTCGCTCTTGCGGTCCCGGGAAACACGCGCCCCACCGCAGGCCAGCGCGGCACGCGGTTGCTCAGCATGCACAGCCACCTCATGCACACCGCCGGCGTGAGCAACGGCACAGCAGCAGGCTCGCGAGCCAGTGACCCGGCGCCACATTCAGCAGCATGTGCGCCCCCCACCAGAAACCCTCACGCCGCCCGTCGATCGGCAGATGGACCTGCGACGCCGGCACCGCCTCCGGCCCTTCTTCCATGTAGCGGCGCACGTATTCCCACTGCGGATAGACGGCCTCCGCCGGTGAGCCGACGTAGCCGAATGCGAAGGTCTCCGTGACCGTCCTGCGATCCTTGTCCACCGCATGGCCGGCGACGAACCAGTCGTACTCGACGAACTTGTTCTTGTTGTGCCGGATGTGCCAGTAGATGTCGTCCCAGCGGGCCCGCAGGGTGCCGCCACGGGGCTTGGGGCGCCAGACGTAGACCATGCGGTTCTTGCGGTTCTTGCGGTGCCAGTGGGGTCGGGTCAGCTGCCCTTGGCGGCCTTGCGAATGGCAGTGCCCAGCCGCGTGTAGCCGAACTCGTGGAACTTGTTGACCACCTTCTCGTTTCGCTGGCAAAGGTCGATCGCTGCCGAAAGACTCATGCCGCGATCCAGCAGGTTGGAGAAGTCCACCGCCGCAACAAACTTCGCCATGAAACCCGGACTTGGCTTCAAGGGTTTCAGCGCATCGACCGCCTCACTCACCTCACGCTTCCAGTTCTCCTGCACCAGGGGAAGCATCTGCGGCGTAAGAGAAAGGCAGGTGGCGTACAGCCGGTGCTCGGCGACGACAGCGTCCACCGCCCGCATGATCGACGGCTCGTTTAGCGTCGTTGGATCCGCGGCCATGGCGCTGGATGACAGGCACGCCATGGCTGCCACACGCCACTTCAGCGCTGAGAGGAAGTTCAATCCTTTGCCCCTTCAGTACTTGAACACCCACCCAGGGCTTCCTGCCACTTCTTGCGGCCCAGGATGGTTAATGAGGCACGCGTCGTGATCGGCCCTTGCAGCGCAACCACACCAGCCGCCAGTTCACCAATGCCGCGGGCGCTCGCCGTTGTCCTTGAACATCGGGGCGAACAACGGCTGGACGAAGCCAAGGTGCTTGCTTTCCAGAGGCTCACCGCGAAGGCCGGTGAATTGGCAAGCGAAAGCCCGCATAAGATTCGCGACATAGACCTCAGGGAAGAAGGCATGAATTCTTGCACCACGCCACGGTACGTCAGAGACAACAAAGGCAGCTGCGAGCGTGGAAAGCGCCGATTGCCGGGCATCGCACTAGGCACCATTGCCTGCCTCATTGCGGTGGCCTGCCAAGCCGACACACCTGACGAGAGCACCAAGATCTCGTCGAACAGTGCCAACGGCACTGAGGCCAAGGTTCGGGCCCTACTCGACAAGACGCTCAAGAACCTGCGTTTCATTGAAGGGGGTTCCTTCATGATGGGCGACTTCGGCCCGCTGCACAGTCCCGACAAGCTTCCTTACAGCAGCGCAACCGACAACAAATTCCTGCACAAGGTCACGCTCGACAGCTTCTCGATGAGCGCCTACAAGACCACCTATGCCGACCACGACGTGTACAGCGAAGCGACTGGGAGGCCGAAGGTCGGCATGGATGACTTGACCAGAAAGAAGCTTCGTCATCCGGAAAGTGCTGCGGGATTGAAATGGCAAGAGGCGCGCGACTATTGCCAGTGGCTTGGCAAGCAGTTGAACCTGCCGATGGATCTGCCTAGCGAAGCACAGTGGGAATACGCGGCACGCAATAGAGGTCAGTTCTTCGTGTTCGCCACCGACAACGGCAAGTCGGAGCCCGGCCGAAACGTTTGGGAATATGAGCAGCGGCAGAGGTACGCTGACGAGCATTCGCTCCACCCACTTGCCCCGTCCCTCCCGCTGGGCCAGTTCCCTCCCACGCCGCTCGGGCTACACGACATGATGACCGACGGCTTCGAGTGGGTGTTGGATTGGTACGACCCGAACTACTACAAGTCTTCGCCCGAATACAACCCGTCAGGGCCGGCAAAGGGCAAGGAGAAGGTACTTCGGAGTTTTCAGAGTCAGGACGGCTCGTCGCTGTCTTGGGGTGACGGTATGACCTTCACACGAAACCACCGTCATCCCGATCCACCGAAGTTGAACATCTTCACCCGCAAGATCGATCCTGACCTCAATATGACCACCGGCACAGCGGCCCGCTGCGTGGTCAATCGAGCCGCGCCGACATCGGCGCCGTAACAAGCTTGCGTTGGCGTACAAGATTCATATCAATCAAGCAACGGACGAACCGGGATCCCCCGCCATCGCCTGCCCGAGACCAGCCGTCTGGATCTGCGCAAACTGGAGTGACCGCGCACCGTCGAGCACCGCATACATCTCGAACCCTGCCGAATCCAAGCGTGCTACGCGGTAGCCCTTGGGGAACTTGCCCAACAACTTGCCGCGCATCTTCAGGTACTTGTCCAAGTAGGCGTTGCCGGTGTCCTTCTTGTCGCCCACCGGCTTCATGACAGGGCCAGCCTCGTTCAACGCCTCGAAGACCGATGGCAGTTCAGCCAATGAGACGCCATTGTTCAGGAAGCGCAGCACGTCGCCCTCGTTCTGGCCGGCACTGCGCGGACTCTTTTGCCCGTTCGACGTCATGTGCTGCATGACGTTGTCCCACTCGCTGCGCGTCTGCACCGTTCCCATGATGTTGAGAACCGCCTGCTTGTGTGTAGGCAGGTAGTGCACCTGAGGGTCGAACAGCGAGCCTTCGCCCAGACTCGGTGCATCTCGCATGTGGCTGGGCATACCGTGCCGGGTGATTTGATACAGCAGCATGCCGCGCGTTTCCGGCGTGGCATGCACCAACCAGTGCGGCACACGATTGATGTTGTCCACCATGGCCTTGCGCTTCTGAGCCAGTTCAAGGCTCTGCTCAAACTGGATGAAGCTTTCATTGACGTTTTGGCTTACTTGCTCGATGTACTTGTGCGATGGAGTTCCTTCCGCAACCAGCATCAACAACAACTGCGAAAGTGCCCGAAAAGCTTGGTGCTCCACATATACCAGCGTCCGGAACCCCGCATGCAGGAGTTGGTAGTACAGCCAGCGCACAAACTCCGCCACCTTGTCTGCATTGACCGTGAACTCCAGCGCGCCCTTCGCCCCCACGCCCCAGCACAAGCGCGCCGAAGCCTTGATGCGGAACTTGCCTCCTGCCAGATAGATGGACAGTTGCGCCCCCGCGCCGGCACCTGCACTCACTGCTAGGGTCGCTGACACCTCGGCAAAGCTCACGAAGTCCTTCTCCTGCGGCGGTAGCCACTGGATCTTGCCGCCCGGCGTGAGGCCGGCCTCAACGCCAGCAAACGCATCGAGGTCCGCCTGTACGCCGTTAAGGTTCTCCGGACCCTTCGCATACGGTCCGTCCGCTTCGAAACGAGGCAGCTTCGTCTTGGGATCGATCAGCTTGGCGAGAACTTCGCTGCGGTCCCTCTTGATGGCCTTGGCCACCTGCTTGCCGCCTTCAAGGCTGATCCCCACCGCTCCGGAGGCAACAACCTTGGCCCCCGCGAAGCCGTACAGCTCGCATTCAACGATGAATCTGACAGCGCCAAGGTCTTCGCCGCCAAAGCTCATCATCCAGCCCTTGAGCGATGGGACCGCCCATCGCCCGGTCATCTTGCCTTCGCACAGCACGGCCTTGCCCTGCAGATTGCCTTGGATCTGCGCCTTGCGCTTGGTCCAGTCGACCTCGGCGCTTGCGCCTGCTCCACCCACCAGGCGCAGCCATTGCGCCTGTGCCTCCACCTCGTAGGTCTCGCTCTTGATGATGTTGTCCGCGTACTCGTTCCCGGCCAGATCGAGCATGTTCAGCACCTGCGGATCAGTCTTCCACTCCTTGCTGCTCTTCAAGCTCTTGGATATCTTCTGAAAAGACTCCTTCAGCGCGTTGACGTCGAGCGCCTTCGGATTCACCCCCGCACTGGCCTTCGTTCCTGCTGCGCCTGAGAACTTGATGTTGAGCTTGTATTCGGCCTTGTTGAGCCGCTTGTTCTTCAGCTCAAGGTATTTGTCCGTCTTGAGGTAGCGCCTGCGCAAACCCATCTGCGAGGCGCCTGTGGCGCTGTTCTTGCCCTTGTTGTACGTCTCCAGCGTCACCACTTCCTTCAGGTCCGCAAGTTTGGAGAAGTTCTTGTTGAGCTCGCTCTTCACTTTGTCCTCGGCCAGTCCGAGTGCCTTTTCCGCGGCGGAGATTTCTTGCTCGTTCTGAGACTCAAGCGCACGGCTGAGATCCAGCTTGGCAAGGTGGGCGGCCTCCATGATCTTTTCCAGTCGACCGCTCATCTCCTCGAACTCGTCGAAGTCACCCTGCGGCACCATGATGAGTTCCTGGTCCGAAGGGGAGATGAGAACCGGTGCACTGGTCTTGCCGGACAGAAGAGCTTCGTGGTTCTGCGCGGGTCCGGTCGTGGCCCTCACGGTTTTGAACGGCAAGTCGTAGATGGTCGTGTCTTGCCCTTTGATCAGCGGCTGCAAGCGCCTGGTTGGCACCTTGATGCCAGCACCAGGCACTTCGAACTTGAATACGACGTTGCTGGCGCAGTAGATGACTGCGGTCTCCCCCTTGGCATCCGTCTTCCCCGAAACGTTGCTGGCTTTCACCAGGTCGCGGGCAATCGCTTCCTTGCCATGAGCGTCCAAGGTGTACGCCGTGAACTTCGCTCCGACGACGGGCTTGCCGTCAGGATGCGTGTGGAAGCGGACGCGAAAGTAGGGCTTGATCCGCACCCGCTGGAGGGCGTGCTTACCGTCTTGCGCCGCACCGAGCTCGAGTTCCGGTTTGTATTCCCGCTCTTCGACCGCGTCTGGTTCGGCATATCCCCCTGCTGCTGTTTGACGCACCAGCAGTCGGTACCGGCCGCCGTCTCCCAACGATCTGAACAAGGCTGTTTCGCCTTGTGCATCTGTCAGGCCGGAGGCAGCAATTGCATGAGTGGAAGACACCACCTGGTAATGCACACCGACGCACGGATGCTCCACGTGTCCATCTTTGTAGAAGAGTCTGAACTTGCCCGTTGCCATCTGAAGAGAGCTCCCTCACCCTGCCTTTGTTGCGTTGTTGCGGCTACTGCTGAGTCACGTAGAAGCCTTCGTGGTCGGCGTCCTCGACGTACACGTTCACGCTCTTGGGTCCGTCGGTGACCACTTGCTCGGTCGCTCCCGAACCGTCGGTGACCCCGGCTCGGGTGGTGCCGTCCGGCATCAGCAGCACATACGGCTTGTTGGCCAAGGGATCCCCGGCCGCATCTCTTGCCACGAAACGCAAGTAGTGCTTGGGAAAGGAAGCTGCCGCAGCAAAGCTCAAAGAGGGTGCCGAAGCACTCGCCCCGCCCGCCAGCTCCTTCATCGCCGCCTTGAAGCTCGCGGCTCCGCTGGTGCCCAGCTCGATGTTGCCGCCCTCGATCTTGAGGTAGGTGCCACCGCCGGTGAGCAGGATGCTGTTGGGCGCGCTGATGGTGATGCCGGCGCTCGTGCTGGCGATCGTCACTGCCTTGTCGGCGTTGAGCTGCGCCTTCGCGCTTTGCGCCTGCGCGCTCACCTTGCCGCTGGCGGCATGCAGCTTCATGCCCACGTCCTGCACGGTGTGCTGGCTGTCCTGCGCCTTGCCGTAGGTGAACAGGGCAATGCCGTCCTTCACCGCCACGGCCTGGTTTCGCTGCGTGTTGAGGTTGGCATCCTGCCCGGCCACCAGGCTCAGCGTCTGGCCGGCGCTGGCCAGGGCGCTGGCCGGCGTGTAGGCACCGATGCCGCCCGCGCCTGCCAGCACGAGGTCGGGCTTCGCAAAGACGGGGATGGTGCCGCCACCGCCGCCGATGCCGAATTCGCCGGTGACGTTGGGGGTGGCGGGGATGGTCTTCTTCGATTCACTCATGAGTGGCTCCCTGCAGAGGGCGTTGCGCAGGCGGCGCGGTCCCAGATGCCGGCCTTCTCGTCCCAGCGCACTTCGTGGACGCGCGGCGCGCCTGCGGCACTTCGAATCACGCAGAACTCGGCGGTGTAGGCCAACGTCTGGTCGCTCGGATCTTTCACGCGCGCGCCCAGCCCGACGGAGTAAAGCCGCCCCACCTGGAGGGGTGGCGGCGCACTGTCCATTCTTGCCTCCGCAGGCGCTTGTCCATAGCGCAGACACCGGCCCGGCGGGAATGGAACAGGCTTCGCCATGGTGAACGACCAGACGGTTTCATATCCGCGATCGCCCTGTGTCTCGATGTGAAGCCCCCAAAGTTCTGGATCGCCCATGCGAGTTGCCACCGTGTTCTCAATGCCGAAGCAGGGCTGCCCATCGTGGTCCTCGACGACAACGCGGCCCATGCGGGAGCAGGCGGTCATCAGCGCCGCGACCACACATCCACACAGGACGGCACCGGCTATTGGGCTGTGAGTCAGGCTCATTGCCCTCCACTCGCGGCAGGAGGCTGCTGAACACCACACACTGCCGCCTGCGGCTTGCCCTCTTTGCTCTCGATCTGATGCACCTGTACTGCCGCCCCCGGCTGGCGAACCACACAGAACCGGGCGCTATACAGGTGAATGGCTTCTTTCGGATCGTCCACCGAAGCGTTGACCATGACCGTGTACAGCGCGCCCGCCTCCAGTTGCCGAGGCTCGACGTAGACACGCATCTCCGGCAGCTTGGCGCCGTACTGGATGCACTGCCCCACGGCGAGCGGGATACCTGGTGCAGATGGGGCGAATATGAATCGCCACACAGCGTTGCCTTTCTGATCCGTCACCGAAATGGCTTGTAGTTCCGGATTTCCGTGTCGCGTTGCTACCGTGCTTTCAACACCGAAACACGGCACCTCACCCGCTTGGCTCACCACTGCAGTACCCATCCCGGAGCGGGCAGCACAACCGCTGGCAATCACCAGCATCAGCACCGGCAGGATTGAAGAGGTCCTTCCCATGTCAACTCCCGATCACTAGCCGCCCGGCAGCGAAGACCGATCTGCCGGGTTGGCCAGAAACGTCTTCAAGACGCCGTCCTCATAGAGGCTCAACGAGTCGGCATATCGCCGCTGCGACATCGGCGCCGGGTTGCCCAGGACCTTCACAGCAAAGTAGTCAGCGACGATCTCGCCCTGCGCCTCCATGTTGTAGTCGCTCAGTGACTTGCCTTCCTCGAGCGTGTACTTGTATGAAAGACCAATCCGGATGGCTCCGCGAAGCTTCACCGGGTAGTCGAGCTGGTACTGCCACACGTGCACCATCTCGTGGATGAACCAGTGTTTGTCGCCGTCGTTCTCGGACACCGAGAAGTCTTCCTTGAAGTAGTCCGGGTTGAAGTACATCTCCCCGTTCGGCGTCATCGCCGTGTTGTCCGGCTGCAGACCGAACCACAGGTATTCGCCGTTGTGGACCTTCACCTGCGAATAGTCGATCGAGTCCTTGAAGATCACCTTCGCCATGGCGATCTCGCCGGGTGTCATGGGCCGGGACTTGCCCTTGGGCGTTTGCACCTGCACCACCGACGCCCCCAGGTTCTGCGGGTTGGTGGTCACGCCGCTGATGGGCACCACCAGCGCGGCGGCGGCCGTGGCGCCCGCCTGCTGCGCATGCGCGGTGCAGCAGGACTCCAGCGGCCTGGGGCTCAGCTTCGCTTCGACGATGGGCTGGGCCTGGGCAGTCACGACCCGCTGCGTCAGGCCCTGGGCGTCGGTCTGCCCCGTCTCCACGCTGCCGTCGGCGAGCTTCAGCTCGTAGGCCACGTTGGCCAGCGGCGTTCCCTTGGCATTGAGGAACTGGATCTGTTCGTCGAAGGACGGCGCTTCCTCCGGCGCTTCGGCGCCTTCGGCCGCCGACGTTGCGAGCGCTGCGCCAGCCGTGGCCAGCGCGAGCGTGTCCACCGCCTGCAGCACCTCCTGCATGCCGGCCATCGCCTCTGCCACCGGCAGCTTGTCCGGCTCCGGCTCGCTGCCGATCTTGGCCTGGTGCTGCTGCGCCGCCTTGGCCAGCGCCAATTGCAGCTCGCGGCTGGCGTCGAGCTGGGCCTGGGTTTCGCGGGTGTCGAGCTGGTGGGCCGAGGCCGTGCTGGCCTGACGGCCGTGGGTGCTGATCAGCAAGCCGCTGCCGGCGCGCAATGCGCCACAGGCGCTGGTGAACAGCTCCGCGCCATGGCCCTGGTGCTGCAGCCGCTGGTTGTCACGCTGGTACAGCAGGTGGCCCAGCTGCAGCCGGCTGGTCGCGGTGCTGGTGGCCAGCAGCACCCGCGCCTCGCCCGGGCTTGCGTCGAAGACCAGCTGGTTCGCGCCGCCCATGCCGCTGGCGCTGGCGCTGAGCTCCTGCGTCTTGAAGCCCACCTGCACGGCGCTGTGCTGGTGGCCCTGCAGCGCGCCGCTCCTGGCGTCGCCGGGGAACCATGCCGGCGCGTTGCCTGTGCTGCCGGCCTGCCCGCCGGTGACCTGGTTGCCCTGGGCATTGGCCTGCCCCACGCCGTTGTAGACGCTGCCCACCACCACCGGGCGGTCGATGTCGCCGTCGATGAACTCGACCACCACTTCCTGACCGGCGCGCGGCGTGAACACGCTGCCCCAGTTGGCGCCGGCCAGCGGCGTGGCCACGCGCACCCAGGTGCCCGAGCGGTCGCTGGCGGGGGCGTTGTCGTCGCCGCCTTCGTCGGCCAGGCGATGGCTGGCCTGGCCGCCGCGCTGCCAGTGGAACTGCACCTTGATGCGGTGGTCGCGGTCGGTGTGGATCGGAGCGCCGTCGCTCACCACGATGGCCGTCTGCGTGCCATGCACCGCCGGGCGCGGCAGCAGCGTGGTGAGCTCGTGCACGTGGGCTGCGCCTTGCGCATCGAGCCCCAGGGCGCGCACCGGCAGCTCGGCCGGCAATGCCACCAGGTCGCATTCGTACAGCGGCGCGTCTTCTCCAGCCTGCGCCACCAGGCCCAGCAGCCGGGCGATGCCGGCCTGCGCGTCGGCCGCGAGGTTGTTGCGGGCCCGGTGGTGCACCGCCATCACCGTGTAGCGGCCGCCGGCGCTCGCATGCTCGGCCAACTCGAAGGTGGTGGCGGGCGCGGCCATGCGGAAGCCGCCGCGGGCCTCGCACAGGCGAGCTGCCGCGTCGAGCGTCTGCTGCTGGCGCAGTGCGATGCGTTCGCCCTGCTCACGGCTTTCGTAGACGTACACGCCGGGCAGGTCGCGGCGCACCAGCGGCGGCAGGCCGGCTGCAGACGCGCCCTCGGCGCGCACCGGGCGCAGGGCGTTGCGCCGGTAGTCCCAGCTCTGCAGTTCGATGGCCGCGGTGGTCACCTGCGCGGTGGCGCCCCAGCGGGTGAGCGTGTCTTCCTTGAAGCTGGCGCCGCTTTGCGCAAAGCGCACGCGGGCCTGCGGGGCCGGCTTCACGGCACCGTTGTGGTCGGCGATCACCAGGGTGTGCGCTCCCAGGCCCTCGCTGGCCGCGTCGCCCTGGTGCTCGAACCAGGCGAACAGGCCCTCTTCGGCCAGCAGGCGCGACACGAACGCGAGGTCGCTTTCCTGGTACTGCGTGACGAGGCTGCGCTGCGGGTACACCGCCGCATCGGCCAGCTCGAAGCGCCACTGCGCCGCCAGGCGGCCATGGGACTGGTAGCGGCCGAACACCGCCTCCAGCACCTCGGGCACCGTCAGGCCCTGGAAGCTGCGGCTGTCGGTGCGGTGGGCCAGCAGCGCGAGCCATGGCTCGACCACGAGCCGGTAGCGCGCCAGGCCGCCGTCGCTGCCCAGCAGGCTGAATTGGGTGACGTGGCCGTGCCAGGGGCGTAGCGAGGTTCTGCTTGCGCCGGTCAGCAGCTCCAGCAGCACCGGTTGGCCGATGAGCTGCTTCAGCTCATGGTGGGTGCTGGTGGAGAGCGCGGTGATTTCCAGCCGGAAGCCGGCATGGCCGGTGGCGGGCGCCACCGCTTCAACGCCGTCGAGCGTCTCGGCCAGCAGCACGTTGGGACCCAGCGGCGTATGCAGGCGCAGCAGCCGCTCGTGCTGCACGGGGCCGCCGAACAGGCTGGCCAGGAGCGCGACGTCAAGCTTCATGCTGGATCCCTGCAAGCAAGGGAGACGCCGCCGCCAGCAGGAGCACGCGCTGCAGCTGCAGCGGGTCGCGGCGCAACACGAGGCAGTGGCGCTGGCCGGCCGCGAGCACGGGCAGCAGCAGCTCGCCGCTGCCGGGCGCAGGTTCGGCCGGCTCCACGCTCCAGCGCGACGACTGCATCAGCTGCAGCAGCCGCTGGGCGCTCACCGCCGCCTGCGGCGCGGGCGCCAGCAGCATCTGGATGGCCAGCGCGGACCAGGAGTCCGCCGCGCTGCCCAGCGCCTTGAGCTGCCCCGCGGCCGCCGGCCAGTGGGCCGATGCGCTGTTCTCCAGCACGGCGTCGGCGAGTCGCTGCTGCGCGGTTTTCGAATCGTTCTGGTCGCTCATGCTTGTTCTCCCTGGTGGCTTGGGCTGCGCGGCGGGCCGGCCGTCAAGCCACCTTGTAGCGGAACTGCCCGTCCTTGCCCGCGCTCACCTTCACCTTCTGGAGCGCGGCGCCTTCGGCCAGGCGGGCGAGCACATGCTCGGCCACCTCGGGCAGCAGCGTGCCGTTCAGGATGTGGTCGACGTTGCGCGCGCCGGTATCGACCTCGGTGCAGCGCGCCAGCACGGTTTCGACGAGCAGGTCGTCGTACTGGAACTGCGCGCCGTGGTTGGCCAGCACCCGCGCGGCGATGCGGTCGAGCTTCATGCGGATGATGCGTTCGAGCACGTCGTCGTTGAGCGGGTAGAACGGCACCACCTTCATGCGGCCGATGAAGGCCGGCTTGAAGGCCTTGTACAGCTGCGGCCGCAGCATCTCGGCCAGCGTGTCCGCATCGGGCAGCTCCTCGGCCGGCTTGTTGAGGCAGGCCTGCATCAGCGCGCCGGAGCCGACGTTGCTGGTGAGGATGATGACGGTGTTGCGGAAGTCGATCTCGCGGCCTTCGGCGTCGTCCATCACGCCCTTGTCGAAGACCTGGAAGAACATCTCCAGCACGTCGGGGTGGGCCTTTTCCACCTCGTCGAGCAGCACCACGCTGTAGGGCTTGCGGCGCACGGCTTCGGTGAGCACGCCGCCTTCGCCATACCCCACGTAGCCCGGAGGCGAGCCCTTCAGGCCGCTCACCGTGTGGGCCTCCTGGTACTCGCTCATGTTGATGGTGATGAGGTTGCGCTCGCCGCCGTACAGCACGTCGGCCAGCGCCAGCGCGGTCTCGGTCTTGCCCACGCCCGACGGGCCCACGAACAGGAACACGCCCTTGGGCTTGTTCGGGTCTTCGAGGCTGGCGCGGGCGGTGCGCACCCGCTGCGCCACCGCCTCGATGGCAAACGGCTGGCCGACCACCCGCGCCTCGAGCGAGGGCTTGAGCTGCAGCACCGCCTTGATCTCGTCCTTGACCATCTTGCCCAGCGGAATGCCGGTCCAGGCGGCCACGATGCCGGCGGCCACGGTGCCGTCCACCTGCATCGGCACCAGCGGTACCTCGCCCTGCAGCGCGGCCAGCTCGGCGAGCTTTTCCGCCAGGGCCGCGCGCTGCGGGCTCATGGCGGGCGCCGCGGCGTCCTTCTTGCGCCCCTTGGCGGCAGCGGGGCCCTTGGCCGGCTCGGCCGCGCCTTCGGTGACGAGCTCCGGCACCTCGCCGGCCGGCTGCGCCTCGACACGGCTGCGCAGCTCGCTGATCTGCTGCACCAGCGCCTTCTCCTGCTCCCAGCGCGCCTCGCATGCGGCCAGCTCGGCCTGGGTGATGGTGCGGCTCGTGGCCAGCTCGGCCAGCCTCGTGCCGTGGTCGGCTCCGGCCGCGCGTTCGCGCTTGAGCGCCTCTTCCTCGGCCGCCAGGCGCTCCAGCTTGCGCCGCGCCTCCTCGATGGGGGCCGGCGTCGCGCTCTGGCCCAGCGCCACCTTGGCGCAGGCGGTGTCAAGCACGCTGATGGCCTTGTCGGGCAGCTGCCGGCCGCTGATGTAGCGAGCCGACAGGCGCACCGCCTCGGTGATGGCCTCGTCGAAGATGCGCACGTTGAAGTGCTTCTCCATCAGGGGGCGCATGCCGCGCAGCATGGCGCAGGCGAGCTCCTCGCTGGGCTCCTCGACCTTCACCACCTGGAAGCGCCGCGCCAGCGCGGCGTCCTTCTCGAAGTACTTCTTGTATTCGCCCCAGGTGGTGGCGGCCACGGTGCGCAGTTCGCCGCGGGCGAGCGCCGGCTTGAGCAGGTTGGCCGCATCGTTCTGGCCGGCCTGCCCGCCCGCGCCGATCATGGTGTGCGCCTCGTCGATGAACAGGATGATCGGGTGCGGGCTCTTCTTCACCTCGTCGATCACGTTCTTCAGGCGGTTCTCGAATTCGCCCTTCACGCTGGCACCCGCCTGCAGCAGGCCCATGTCGAGCACGTGCAGCGCCACGCCCTGCAGCGGCGGCGGCACGTCGCCCTGCGCGATGCGCAATGCGAGCCCTTCGACCACGGCCGTCTTGCCCACGCCGGCCTCGCCGGTGAGGATGGGGTTGTTCTGGCGCCGGCGCATCAGGATGTCGATCACCTGGCGGATCTCGGCATCGCGGCCGATCACCGGGTCGACCTTGCCGTCCTTCGCGCGCTGCGTGAGGTTGGTGGTGTACTGGTCGAGCGCGGGCGTCTTGCCGGGGGCGGCCGCCTGCGTGCCGTCGGCCTCGTCGTCGCCGGTGGGTGCCGGCGCGTCGGCCTCGCGCAGCACCTGCTGAGCTTCCTCGGAGCCGCGGGTCAGCTTGTCGAGCTGGTGCTTCAGGTCGTCGAGCTTGAAGCGCGCGAAGAGCTTGGAGCCGCGATAGGCCAGCTGGCTGAGCGAGGGTTCGGTCAGCAGCGCCAGCAGCAGGTGGGCGCTGCGGATGCGCACGTTGTGCGACTCGAGCGAGGCGATGAGCCAGCCGTGCTCCAGCAGCACCGGCAGGTGGGCGCTGAACACCGGCGTGCGGGTGTTGCCTGCCTTGAAGCGGCCGATCTCCTGTTCGAGGTCGCGCTGCAGCTCGGTGTGCGAGATGCCGCTGTGGCGGCACAGCAGGCTGAAATCGCTGGCCGGCTGCTCCAGCAGCGCGAGGAACAGGTGCTCCAGGTCCACCTCGTAATGGCCGCGGGCCATGCACAGGCTGGCAGCGCGCTCGGCTGCGCGGCGGGTGGTGTCGTTGAGCTTGGAGATCAGCGTTTTCAGGTTGGTGGACATGGACTGCGAAGAAGGTGATGACAGCGATGTTCTGGCCCGCAGCCGCTACGCGGCCGCGAGGATTTCGTAGGAAGCGTCGTTGCGGTCGTCATTGCTGGCGCCGCCGTGCAGGAAGGTGTTGAGGCCGAGCGCCGCGCCGCCGTCGAGCGACACGCCCTGCACGTCGGCCGCGCGCAGCACCAGGCGCACTTCGTATTCGAGCGTCGTGCCGCTCACGAGCTGGAGCAGCTGCGAAAGCGAGCGCGCCGCCCGGCCGCCGGGCAGGAAGCGTTCGTAGTCGGCGCGCTTGAGCGGCCCGATGGACAGGCGCAGCCGCAGGTCGCGCTGCCAGATGCGCTGGCCCATCACCGCGCTTTGGCCCAGCACGCCGTTCTGCTGCCCCAGCAGCGAAGCGCCTTCGGCGGGCAGGTCGAACCAGCGCCCCACGAACTGCTCCACCCGCACCGGGACGCGGAAGTATTCGGCCACCATGCGCTGCAGCTGCACCGGCGACACCGGCCGGCGCTGCAGCGTGCCGGCAAAGAAGGCGAGCGATTCGTCCTGCACGCCGCCGTCGGCCGCCAGGCGCTGGCGCAGCGAGCGCTGGCCCAGCCCGGCCAGCGACAGCACCAGCGGCGTGAAGCGGTTGTGGCGGTCGGCCTGGTACTGCACCGCCAGGCGGTGCTTGCGCCATGCCTCGTAGAACAGCACCAGCGCCCGGTGCTGGAAGATGTCGAGGAAGGCGCGTGCCGCGCGGTCGCGGTGCAGCACCTCGCGCTGAGCGAACAGCTCGGTGTAGAAGTTGGGCAGCGCCCCGCCCGCGCCCAGCAGGCCCATGAAGGCCGGCGTGATGCGCACCTGGCCGATGTCCCTGGAGCGCGGGCCGGCCGATGGTGCCGATGGCTGCGCCGCCTCGGCCGGCAGTTCGAGGTCGACCTCGGGCCGCTCGGGCGGCACGGTGTCGAGCTCGGCGATTTCGCTTGCCGGAAAGGCGAGCGACAGCGAATTGCGGAACTGCAGCTTGAGCGACAGCACCGCAGAGCGGTTGAGCCCTTCCTCGTGGGCGAACCACTGCTCCAGCACCTGCACGGCCTGGAAAAACTGGAAGCGGTGCGGCTGCTCGAACAGCCGCTCGATCACAGCAAGGGGCTGTCGCCGCTGCGGCGTGGGCATCGGATGATCTCTTCCTGCGTGCGAGCCGACACCACGGCGAGCTGCGTGAAGCTGTTGGCGTGCACGTACAAGCCGAAGAAGTGGTCGAGCACCTGCACGAACAGGCGCAGGCCGGTGCCGACAAACCCCTGCTCGTCGAGCGTAAGGCGCACCTCGGTGCCGCGCACGAAGGTCGGGAAGGGCTGGCCCGGCAGCCATGCGGTGGCCGGCTTGAAGTCGATGGCGACCAGGGCCTCGATCTGCCGGCGCGTGACTGCGCTGCGCGGCAGGTCGTACAGCCGCAGCATCTCGCGGACGGCGTCGACGCCGCCGGCCGACAGCGACAGGTGGTTGAGCGACAGGTGCGAGATGAGGCGCCACAACGCACCTCGGCCGCGCTCGAAGCGATGCGGCTGGGTGGGCCGGCGCAGCAGCATGATCTCGCGCGCGACGCTGCCGCCTTCGAGGAACAGGTCGCCGCCTGCGTTGCCGAAGCTCAGCATGGCCGGCAGGTCGCGGTTGGTGGCGGTGACCTCGATCGACAGCGTGTCGGTCTGGGGCGAGGCCGGGTTGAAGTCGGCATCGACGATGGCGAGTTCGTATTCGAACCCCGGGCTGTGCTCGGCCACGGTTTCGTCGCGGTGCGCATACCAGTAGCGCGCGGACTCCTCGCCCTCTTCGCCCGACAGGTCGTCGTGGCGCAGCGAATAGAACGGGCGGAACTCGTCGATGCTTTCGCCCTGCGCGCTCTGGCGCACCCGGAACACCTTGTCGATCGAATAGACCTCGTAGGCGAAGGCACGG
The DNA here is from genome assembly GCF_006386545.1 of Methylibium rhizosphaerae. Taxonomy (GTDB): domain Bacteria; phylum Pseudomonadota; class Gammaproteobacteria; order Burkholderiales; family Burkholderiaceae_C; genus Pseudorivibacter; species Pseudorivibacter rhizosphaerae. The sequence goes on from NZ_SWAR01000036.1 coordinate 36,727, forward strand.
CGCGCGTCGGGCAGCAGTGGGTAGCTCGCGCTCTGGTGCGTCACCCGGATCGGGTCGGCGTTCTGGCGGAACAGGTTGACCACCGGCGTGCAACCCAGCAGCAGGTTGTCGCGTCCCACGGTTTCGAGCAGGCGCGCTTCGTCGGAGTCGGCGCGGATGCCGCCCATCACCAGGTGCAGCGTCACCGGCGCGGCGCCGGCCTGCAGCACCGCCTGCGGCAGCGGGATGTCGATGAAGTTGAACTTCTCGGCGAAGGCGAAGTACTCGGTGAGCAAGCGGTAGGCCGGATGCGAACGGGCGCTGAAATCGATGAGCGCCTCGTCTTCGGCAAAGCCGACGCTGACCGGCAGCGCAGGGCCGCCGCTGCGCCACGGGCCGGTCGCGGCCGACTGCACCAGCACGCCCGTCACGCGCGAGGTCAGCGCCTCGCGAAGGGTGCTGACCTGCGAGCCTTCGCCGTCGATGTAGAAGCGCAGCGATGCGGCGCCGATGGCAGCCCAGCTGACCTGTGCCGAAGTGAGCTCGAGTTGCAGCGACAGCACCGAGGTGGAGCCCTTGGGCAGCGGCGTGCCGTCGGGTGCCGACACCGAGCCGCGGAAAGCGGCCGACGCGAGCCGCAGCGGCAACAGCGGCACGTCGTAGGCGGTGCGGAACTTGCACGTCACGCCCTTGATGGCCTTGGACACGAGCATGGTGCCGCGCGGCACGACTGCCGCCTTGCTCATCTGCGAGGCGCCGCTGCCGAGGTCGAAGCGCGCGATCGAGCACGATGGAAACGGCCGCAGGTAGTGCGGATACAGGACGTCGAGAAACGTCTCGGTGAACAGCGGAAAGTCGTCGTCGAGCCGCTTGTGGATGCGCGAGGTGAGCAGCGCAAACGCCTCGATCATCCGTTCGACGTGCGGGTCCTCGCCGACGTCGCCGGACAGCATCAGTCGGCCGGCGATCTTGGGGTACTGGCGCGCGAAGCTGCCGGCGTGGGCACGCAGGAAGGCAAGCTCGCGCTCATAGTGCGGCAGCAGTTCATCCACGGCGTGCACCCTCCGCCTGCGGGCGACCGCTGCGCACGTCGTATTGCTGCGTCATCGTGTGCAGCACGGCGTCAAAACTCACCGGCTCCTGCAACGGGTGCGCCTGCAGAAGCGCATGGATCGCAAAGCGCAGCCGGTCGGTGGCGCCCGGGTCGTTCTCGATGCTCACCCGCACCTGCGCCAGGCGCGGCTCATGGCGCGCGATGGCACCTTCGAGCGAGCGGCAGATGGCGTCGCGGTCGACCGAGCTCACCATCGACATCGACACGAAGTCGTCGAGGCCGAAGGCCAGCAGCGAACGCTGCGACAGCGGGAAGCCCTTGAGGTCTCGTGCGAGCGTGCCCCGCCGGCTGTTGAGCAGGCTTTCCACGTCGCGGGCGACGCTGGCCTTCAGCTCGTCGATCGACAAGGTGGGCTTCACGGCCGAGCCGCCGGCGCGCGGCGGATGGTCGATCAGGCGGTCGAGCAGCGAGGGAATGAAGCGGTGCATCTCTGACGCTGGTGCTTGTGCGCGGACTGCAATGCGCCAAAAAGAAGGGCGAGCCAGGCCCGCCCTTCCTGAGCTAGCGCGGGACGATCAGGAGAACACCGGAGCGTTCTTCTCGAGGCTCCACTGCTTGGTGAGCTTCTTGCCGTTGCTGCCGTCGATCTTGATCTCGTCGTACGTCCACTCGATGGCGGAGTACTTGAGGCTGAAGGTTTCGCTCGGCACGCCTTCGCCGCTGACGACGTTGGAGACCGACGACACGATGGCGTTCTTCAGCTTGATCTGCAGGTACTTCTTGCGCGTCTGGCTGCCGGCGGCGGTGTTGCCGCCATAGGCGCGGTAGAAGTGGATCTCGACGTCCTTCACCACGGTGCCCGACGAGCAGGCCACCAGCAGCGACGGGGTGGCGCTGTCGATGTCCTTGGTGAAGATCAGTTCGCCGTGCTCCACGCGCTCCGCGGTGTGGCCGCCGGAGGTGGACGACGTTGCCGACTTCGGCTGACGAATCTGGTGCGAGAACGAGGTCACCTCAACGGTGTCGGCGTGCGAGGTGTCGCGGCTGTCACCCTTGATGTCGCCGGACTTGAAGTCAACGTAGATGTCTTTCATTGGTTTTTCCTCTCTGAGCAGGGTACTTCTCTACAGGATCATCCCTTGGCCGACTGCGGGAGCTCCGCAACCAGCCGCAGGGACACGGTCAATTCGTCCAGCTGGAAGTGCGGACGAATGAACGACACGGCGCGGTAGTGGCCCGGGCGGCCCGGCACTTCCGACACCTCGACCCGCGCTTCGCGCAACGGGTACTGGGCCTTGACGTCCTGCGTGGCGGCGTCGTCGGTCGTCACGTACTGGTGGATCCAGTTGTTCAGGAACACCTCGACGTTGTCGGCCGAGGCGAAGCTGCCGATCTTGTCGCGCATCATGGCCTTGAGGTAGTGCGCGATGCGGCACACCGAGAACATGTACTGCAGCTGGGCCGCCAGCGCCGCGTTGGCGTTGGCGGAATCGAGGTCGTACTTCTTGGGCTTCTGCGTCGACTGGGCGCCGAAGAAGGCTGCGTAGTCGGTGTTCTTGCAATGCACCAGCGGGATGAAGCCCAGGTCGGAGAGCTCCTTCTCGCGGCGGTCGGTGATGGAGATCTCGGTCGGGCACTTGAGCGCCACCTCGCCATCGTCGGTCTTGAAGGTGTGGGTGGGCAGGTCCTCGACCAGGCCACCGCCTTCGACGCCGCGGATCGCCGCGCACCAGCCGTAGCTCTCGAACGCCGAGGTCAGCCGAGCGCCGAAGGCATAGGCGGTGTTGACCCACAGGTACTTCGAATGGTCGCTGCCGTCCACTTCCTCGACGAAGTTGAAGCCTTCGGTCGTGGTCCCGTCCTTGGGGTTGTAGGGCAGGCGGCCCAGGAAGCGCGGCAGGGTGAGCGCCACGTAGCGGGAGTCCTCGGACTCGCGGAAGGACTTCCACTTGGCGTATTCGACGGTATCGAACACCTTGGACAGGTCGCGCGGCTTGCCGAGTTCGGTGAACGACTCGAGACCCAGCAGCTCGGGCGATGCCGCCGAGATGAAGGGCGCGTGCGAGGCCGCGGCCACATGCGCCATCTGCTCGACGAAGTACATGTCCTCGGGCTGGCGGGTGATGTCGAAGTCGCCGATGAGCGCGCCGAAGGGCGAGCCGCCGAAGGTGCCGAACTCCTCCTCGTAGACCTTCTTGAACAGGGCGCTCTGGTCGAAGTCGATCGCGGTCTTGAAGTCGCGGATCAGCTCCTTCTTGGTGGTGTTGAGCACCTTGATCTTCATCTGCTCGCCGGTGCTGGTGTGCTTGCACAGGTAGTGCAGGCCGCGCCAGGTGCCTTCGAGCTTCTGGAACTCGGCCGCATGCATCACCTCGCTGAGCTGCTCGGAGATGAGGCGATCAAGCTCGGCCACTCGGGCATCGAGCGTGGCCGAGAGGTTGTCGGACACCACCACGGTGCCCTGCATCACCTCGCGCACGAGCTCGGCGATGATGTCCTTCGCGCGGCTGTGTTCGGTCTGCGTCTTGGCGACCTTGCTCTGCGCGACGATGTCGTCGAGCAGGCTGGTCGTGGTGGCAGTGGCGGTGGAGGCGGCTTCAGCCAGGGCTTGCGGTTGGGCGCTCATGTCAGTTCTCCTCGGGCTTGGCTTCGGCACCCAGCTTCTGGAGCTTCTCGGTGTTGGTCAGCACATCGGCCAGGATGTCCTCGAGCTTTTCGTTGCCGGCCAGCTTGTTGCGCAGGTCGGAAAGCTTGGTGCGCGCTTCCAACAGCTTGCGCAGCGGCTCGACCTGCTGCACCACCGCCTCGGGGCGGAAGTCGTCGATTTCCTTGAACTCGAGGTTCACCGCGAACTCGCCGCCCTCGGGGCTGAGCTTGTTCTTCACGCGGTACGAGGCCTTGGGCGCCATGCCTTCCATCACCTCGTCGAAGTTGTCGAGGTCGACGTTGACGAACTTGCGCTCCTTGAGCTTGGGCAGCGGATTGTTCGGGTCCTGCTGGCCGGTGAAGTCGCCGACCACCCCCATCACGAAGGGCAGCTCCTTCTGTTCGATCGCGTCGCCGATCTCGACGTCGTAGGTGAGCTGCACGCGCGGCGGGCGCACCTTCTCGAGACGCTTTTGCACACTGTCTTTCTTGGCCATGGTGAGTCCTTTGGCGGAGCTGTTGGGTTACTGCAGGGCGCCGAACGGGTTGCGCGGCGCCGCGCTCGCTTCCTTCTTGGCGGGAGCGGGAGCCGCCGGCGCAGCGGCGGCGGCGGGGGTGGCGGGTGCATCGGCTGCGCGCTTGGGCGGCGTGGCGGCCGAGCGGCGGGACGCCGCGGGCTTGGGACCGGGCGCGGTCGCCTCGATCACGGCCGGCGCCGGCACGAGCACGGTTTCACCGAGCGACTCGCGGATCTTGCGGGCCAGGCCTTCGGCCTCGGTGCGCGTGGTGCCGCTCACCGCGTCGCCCTGGCGCAGCTGCTGCAGGGCCATGGCCGAAGCACGCAGGCCGCTCACGGCGATGAGGCTGTTGGCGGTGGCGTCCTTGGTGTCGCGTTGCAGGACTTCCTGTGCGGCGACGATGGCAGCGCCGTAGTTGCCGCCGTCGAAGTGGATCTGCGCCATGCGGGACCACGGCGCAGTGGCCGAGGGGTGTGCGCGGGTGGCGGCGTGGAGAACAGACAAGGCCTTGGCGGTGTCGCCGGCCTGTTGCGCTGCCCGAGACTCCTCGAGCATTGCACCGAGTTCGGGTTCGGGGGTCGGTGCCTTGGGCGCGGAGCTGCACCCCACCAACAACGCCATCACGCAAGACAGCACACCCAGTTGCGCGAAACGTACGCGCTGCGTCATGTTGGGAACCTCCCTGCTACTACTTTGTTCATCACCGGCGCCAAGCCTCGGAGCGCCAGCGGGGTTGGATTAAACCCGAGCAGCCTAGCGACTGTCCCCCCCACGTTAGGGGATCGTTTCAACTGCTTACCTTTCGTGTGGTAGGCACCCTCGATCGGGGGGCACTCGCCCACACCGAGGCCCCTACACTCGCGGAGCTTTTTCGAGCCTTGCAAACAAACTCAACAGGGGGATCTCCGGTGCCGAGGGAGATGCTAGCGAGCGGTTGTGCGCTGTCGTTTCGCGCATGGGGCCGCAGTGTTGTGCGCAGCATTGCCGTGTTGCCGATCTGCTTCGTGCTGGCCGCCTGCGCCAGCTTGCCGACGCCGTCCGAAATGGTCAGCAAGGCGCTCGAAGCCACCGGGCTCAAGGCCCCCGAGCCCCCGAAGAATCCGCTCGCCGACGCCGACGTCTCCAAGCTCGACCCCTCGAAGCTCGAGCTGTCGCAGGTACCGCGCTTCGTGTCGTTCAAGCTGCATGCGAGCCCGGCGCTCAACATCGACGGCCAGGGCCGTTCGCTGTCGCTGGTGGCGCGCCTGTACAAGCTCAAGTCGCCCGATGCCTTCTGGAAGGCGCCCTATGCCGCCTTCGGCAACAGCGCCAAAGAAAAGGAGCTGCTGGGCGACGACATCGTCGAGGTGCGCGACATCCAGCTCGTGCCCGGCCAGCAGATCAACCTGCGCGAGAAGATGTCGCGCGACGTCGGCTATGTCGGCGTCGTCGCGCTGTTCCATTCGCCCGCGCCGCAGCGCTGGCGCTATGTGTTTGCCGCCAGCAAGCTCGAGTTCAGCGGCCTTGCGATGGGCGCACATGCCTGCTCGCTGAGCGTGCTGGCGGGCGAGCCGCTCTACCTCGATCCCGCGCTGGCCCGGCTCGGCCCGGGCGTGTGCGCGTAGGTCCGTCAGTTTCCAGGATGCAGTCGTGATCCCGACACAGAAACTTCTTTGGGGCGAGGGCCTGTTCCTGCGCCCGCAGCACTTCCAGCGGCAGGACGCCTACCACGAGTGGCGCCTCGCGCGCACCGCACGGGCGCTGCACCCGTATGCCTGGGGCGTGCAGTCGCTCAAGCTGGACACCGACGCTCTGCAGTCCGGCATGGTGCGGCTGCTCGAGGCGCACGTGGTGTTCCCTGACGGCGAGATCCTGCAGGCCCCCGGCGAGGACGAACTGCCGCCTCCCCTGGCGCTGTCGTCGCTGCCGGACGTGAGCTCGGAAGTCGTGCTGCACCTGGCGCTTGCGCCGCTGCGCACGTCGGGCAGCAACTTCGCCGCCTCGCTCGAGGAGGCCGACACCGCGGTGCGCTACGTGCAGCACCAGCAGAACGCTCCCGACCTCTTCACCGGCGCCGTCGACTCCGAAGTGACCGTGCTGCGCAAGTCGGTGCGGCTGCTGGCCGACCACCAGCCGCGCGACCACCTGGTGAGCGTGCCGGTGCTGCGGTTGCGCCGCACCTCCACCGGCGGCTTCGAGCTCGACGGCCGGTTCGTGCCGCCCTGCCTGTCGATCCAGGCATCGCCGGCCCTGTCGCTGCGGCTTCGGCGGCTGCTCGACGCCCTGGAGGCCAAGGTGGAGGCGTTGTACGGCTTTCACCGCGAGCCCAGCAAGAACATCATCGAATTCCGCTCCGGCGACGTGGCGTCGTTCTGGCTGCTGCACACGGCCAGCGGCGCCTTCGCCGAGCTGTCGCACTACTTCCGCCACCCCGGGCTGCACCCCGAGCGGCTGTACCAGTCGCTGCTGTCGCTGGCCGGCGCGCTGCTCACCTTCTCGAAGAGCTACCGGCTCGCCGACCTGCCGGCCTACGACCATGCAGCGCCCACGGCCGCCTTCACCAAGCTCGACGACATCGTGCGCGACCTGCTCGAGACGGTGATCTCCACCCGCTACTTCGCGATCGCGCTCAACGAGATCAAGCCGGCCTACCACCAGGGGCGCCTGGACAGCCAGCAGATCGACGGCAACACCTCGCTGTACGTGGGCGTGAGCGGCAGCGTGCCGCCGGCCGAGCTGGTCGACATGGTGCCGCTGCGCTTCAAGCTCGGCGCCCCAGACGACGTCGACAAGCTGGTGCTCTCGGCGATGCCGGGCGTGCGCCTCGTGCACCAGCCGCAGGTGCCGCCTGCCATTCCGGTGCGGCCGGGCACCTACTACTTCCTCATCGAGCCGCGGGGCCAGCTCTACGAGCGCATGCTCGCGGCCCAGGCGATCACGCTCTACACGCCCGGCAGCATCGGCGACCTGAAGCTCGAGCTGCTGGCCGTCAACCCCTGACCTCTTGCGCGTTGCCATGAACGTCAATCCCAACGCCGGCCTCCCCACCCAGCCGCCTTCGCTGTTCGGCAACACCGTGCCGGCGATGCCGGCGCCGCAGCGGGCACATGCCGCCCTCGAGGCGAGCTGCCTGCTCGACCTCATGTACGACGGCTTCTACATGCTGTTCCTGCTGCGCAACCAGCAGGCGCCGGCAGAAGCCGAGGGCTTTCGCGAGAAGGTGCGGGAGTTCCTCGTCGAGTTCGAGCGCGGCAGCAGCAAGCTCGGCGCGGCCAGCGAAGACGTGTACCTGTCGAAGTACGCCTTCTGCGCGCTGGTCGACGAAGTCGTGCTGCAGTCCCAGTTCAGCGTGCGCGACGCGTGGGAGCGCCAGCCGCTGCAGCTGCAGTTCTTCGGCGAGCAGCTCGCCGGCGAGAACTTCTTTGCCCGCCTGGAAGACCTGCGCCGCCAGGGCGCGGCCCGCCTGCAGGTGCTGGAGGTCTTCCACATGTGCCTGCTGCTCGGCTTCAAGGGCAAGTACCTGATCGAAGGCATCGAGAAGCTCAACTACCTCACCGCCCGGCTGGGTGACGAGATCGCGCAATGGCGCGGCCGCCACGCCGAGCTGTCGCCCCGCTGGGCCGCGCCCGACCGCATTGCCCACACGCTGCGCCACGAGGTGCCGCTGTGGGCCATCGCCTCGGTGTTCGGGCTGCTCGCGGTGGGGGCCTTCATCGGCCTGAACTGGCACCTGTCGCGCGGCACGCAGCAAGACCTCGCGGCCTACCAGGACGTGATCAAGATGCCGCCCAAGGTGGCCAACGTGACCATCACCCTGCCATGAGATCTCCTGTGCCAACGTGGGTGTCCCAATGAGCGATACGACGCTGCTCGATGCCTTGCCGGGCGATGCCGCGTGCGGCGAGGACCTGTCGTTTTCAACCGAGTTCGACCAGATCGCCGAATTGCGCCGGCAGGACGACCCGACGCTCGACCAGGGCGAGTGGGTCACCAGCCTGAAGCAGGCCGACTGGCCCGCCGTGGCCCGGCTGTGCGAACAGCTGCTGCGCGAGCGCACCAAGGACCTGCGGGTGGTCAACTGGCTGACCGAAGCCGACGCGCTCACCCGCGGCTATGCCGGCCTCGCCCGCGGCCTGGCGCTCTGCGCCGGCCTGTGCGAGCGGCACTGGGAGCCGCTGCACCCGCAAGCCGACGATGGTGACCTGGAGCAACGCATCGGCACGCTCGCCTGGCTGCTCAACCGCGTGACCACGCTGGCGCGCCAGCTGCCGGTGCTGCGCAATGCGCAGCGCACCGCGAGCCTCACCGACATGGCCGAAGCCCGCTCGCTGCAGCTGGCCATCGAAAGGCAGCCGGATGCGGCCGAGTCGCTGTCGCGCGGCAAGCTGGCGCTGGCCGACGTGGCACGCATCCAGAAGGAAACGCCGCGCCCCTGGCTGCGCGAGCAGCTCGCCGCACTGCACGACGCGGTGGCGGCGCTCGGCAGCCTGCAGGCGTCGGTCGACGGCCACCTCGGCGCCGACGGGCCGAGCTTCGTGTCGGCACGCGAGGCCCTGGCCGGCGCGCTGCACGACCTCGAACGCCTGGCGCGCGAAACCGGCGCGGTGGAAGGCTCGGCTGCGGCCACGCCGACTGCCGCGGCCGGCGAAGGCGACCCTGCCGCCACCCCCGCAAGCCAGGCCGCGCCGGCCGCTGCCGGCGTGCCGACCACGCGGGATCAGGCGTTGGCGCAGTTGCGCCAGGTCTCGGACTTCTTCCGCCGCACCGAGCCGCACAGCCCGGTGGCCTACCTGGCCGACAAGGCGGCGCGTTGGGGCGAGCTGCCGCTGCACGAGTGGCTGCGGCAGGTGGTCAAGGACCAGACCTCGCTGGCGCAGCTGGAAGAGCTGCTGGGCCTCGGTGATCCTCAGTCGTAGCGACGGATGAAGATCCTCCTTTCGCAGCAGGTCCTTTCGTGGTTCCACGGCATTGAGATCTGCGTGCCGGGCGCCGACCTGGAAGAGCTGGCATTTTCCGGCCAGGACAACGGCCTGTGCGGTTCGGCCATACCTCGGGTGATCGCTCTCCGGTTCGGCCGGCACACTGGCAAGGTCCACCTGACTGTTGCCATGGCTGCCCGACGTCCGCCCCTTGATGACCGCTGGACGGAGGTGGTGGAGTCACCGATGGAAGCGGAGATTGACCAGGACATGTTCCTGGTCCACGACGGCGCCCCCCAGGGACCTGCGATCCATATCCCGAGGGGCACTTACCGCCTGCGCTATTCGGCCCTCGACTTCCGTGACGACCGACCTGACACCGAGCCGACGCATGTCTACGAGCTCCTGATCTGGCCGGCGCCGCTGCGGCCCGATGTGGTGATCAAGGTGACCAGCCCGTACGCTGCGCACTTGCACCACCCGAAGATCAGCATTCAGTAGGCCGCGCCATCGCGCCTGGTTGCCCGGCCACTACTGCCCCACGCGGAACTCGATGCGCCGGTTGCGCGCGCGCCCTTCCGGCGTGTCGTTGGCAGCGACCGGCCGGTCGGGCCCCGCGCCCGACGATGACAGCACGCCTGGGTTCACGCCCTTGCGTGTGACGAGGTAGTTGCGCACCGTGTCGGCCCGCGCCTGCGACAGGGCCAGGTTGGCGGCACGCGAGCCTTGGGCATCGGTGTGGCCGATGATCTCGACCTTCTTGCCCTGCACCTTGGTCAGCACCGCCGCCATCTCGTCGAGGATGGCCACGCCCTGCGGGCGCAGCACCGAGCTGCCCGGCTCGAATTCGACGATGCGGTTGGCCAGTGCGGCGTCGAGCAGGTTCTGCTCGGCCGCCGACACGCGCAGCAGGTTGGTCACGGTATAGGTCGGGTTCAGCGCGGCAGCGGCATCGGCCGCGATCTGCTGTCGCTGCGCTTCCTGGGCGACCTCGCCGCGCAGCTCGACGTCCTGGCCGCGCACGCTGAGCTGGCCGCGGCTCACCTGGCCGAGCGACGGCGTCAGGAGCTTGGGCACCAGCGTGCCCCAGTTGGGCGGGGCCACCACCGGCTCGACGCTGAGCTGGTCGACCACCCGCTGGGCACCGTACAGGTCGCGCAGGCGGCCCACGATGGAGGCACGGGTGGCCTCGTCGGGCACGCTGCCGGTCACGACGATCTGGTTCGGTGCCGACGGTGCGGCGGCAGGGGCGCCGGCGGCCGGCATCGCGATGCAGGCGGTCGCCAGCAGCGCAGCGGCAGCCCGAAGCTGGGTGAAGCTCATCTCTTCACTCTCCTAGAAACACTTCACGGAAGGTGGCAAGGGCCTGCGCGATCGACATCTGCGGCTCGCGCAGGTAGGTCGACAGCTTGCGCACGCCGTAGTCGGCATCGACATACCCCTCGACCCATTCGGCCGCAGGCAGCCACACATGCTCGCGCTCGCGCACCTGCGGGTCGAGCGCCGACAGCAGCGTGTGCGGCGACGCCCCGGCAAAGCCCAGCAGCAGCACCGGCCGCTGCACCGTGCCGGCGGTCATGAAGATCGCGAGCTCCACGTCGGAGCGCGCGACGAAGGGCACGATGAGATCGAGCCAGAACGCCGCGACGAGCGGGCGGTACAGCGGGTCGGCCGCCAGCGGCAGGGCCAGGCCTTTTTCAAGCCGGCCGCTGCCAGGCACCAGCAGGGGCCGCAGCAGCATGCCCAAGGCCAACAGGCTCTGCCGCACCGAGATGTCGAAGCCCGACTGCGACAACAGCGACCCGAGCGACGCCACCGTCTGCATCTCGGTGAAGTCGCGGAACTGCGCCTCGTAGGCAGCCGGCGAGCTTTCGAGCTCGAGCGTGCCCTGCTGCAGGTGGCCCTGCACGTCGGCGAAGTCGCCGGCGGTGCGCGCCTGCTGCGCGGTGCGTTCGAGCCGCGCCCACAGGCGGCTCAGCGCGAGAGGACTGCGCGCAATGAACTCGAGCGGCTGCGGGGTTTCGAAGGACCCGCCGGTGACGAACGGGAACCGGCGGCCCGAGCTGTCCTGGCTGGCCATCAGGTAGCCGGCGAGGCCAAGCGGGCTGCGCGAGCCCAGCACCGCAAAGTGCATCGGCGAGGACTCGTCGTAGACGAGCTTCCAGCGCAGGTCGGCCACCAGCAGCTCCATCGCCTGCGACAGCCAGCGGTCGAGCATCTGGATCAGCCCGGCGCCGGTGGTGCTGCGAACGAAGTCGCCGCGCGAGGGCAGCTTCCCGAAATAGATGAGCGGCACAGCCCTCATTGACGTGCCCCCTGCGCAGAGGCCTGCGCCACAGGCGGTCCGGCTTCCACCACGCCGGCGATGGTGGCCGGCAGCGTCACGCCCTTGAGTCCGTTGCCGCCAGCCGCGGCCGCGGGCGCGCCGCTGCTGGCGCCGGCCCCCGGCGCGCTCACGATGCGCAGGTGCACCGGCACCGCCAGGTCGCCGGAAGGCCACTTCAGTTCGAAGCCGCCGCCGTCGAGTTTGCGGCGCTGCGCCGACTCGATCATCTTCTCGAGGCCGAAGCGGCCGGGGTGGTTGATGAACTCGACCGACCGGCCGTCGAAGGTGACACCGCTGATGCGCACGCCCGGCGCGCCCTGCTGCGACGGCCACACGAAATTGGTCCAGCTGGCCGCGGTGTTGCGGTAGCGCAGCGTCTGGCCGTCGATCTCGATCGTGTATTCGGTGAGGCCGGAGGCCGGCTGCGGCAGGATCTGGAACATCGTCTGCGCCTCGCCGGATGCACCACCACCGGCGGCGCCGTTGCCGCCGCCGCTCGCTCCGCCCAGCGGCGCCACCCAGGCCGGGAAGCCGGCATTGAAGGCGGGCGTGAGGCGGATGCCCAGGTCGCCCCAGGTGCGCTGCGTGAGCACGTCGCCGCGGCGGGTGACCAGTGCACCGAGCGACTTGTCGGCGAACTTCGCAATGGCGCCGTCGGTGCCGAAGATCTTGGCAATGTCGGCCGGCGAAGCCTCGACACGCGCGTTCTGCAGGAACGGGTACTTGTCGGCCAGCGTGCGCTGGAACGGCTCATACACCTGGGCCGTCCAGCTGCGGTTGAGCTCCGCCTCGGTGGGCTTGACCACCACGTCGAAGGCCTGCAGCAACGGACGCACCAGCAGCGGCCGCAGCGCGCTGCGGGCGGTGTCGGTCATGCCGTTGAGCATCTGCTCGTCCACCAGGCGCAACGCGTCGGACAGTTCGGAGCCCGAGCCCTCGAGCGTCTGCTGCATGAGCTGCCGCGCCGCAGGCCCCGGATCGCCCTGGGTCTTGATCTGGTTGAAGCGCGAACGCACCTTGGCCAGCGTCTCGAGGTAGGTCTTCATCAAGGTGGGCGAGTTGTCGCGCGACATCATCAGCCGCGACAGGCCGGCGAACTCCTTGCCGATCGGCCCCATCGGAATGGCCGCCTGCCCTGCCTGCACGTTGACGTTGACCTGCACCTGCGAAGGCGACTGGCCGAGCACCACCCGCTTGATCCAGGCGATGAAGCCCTGCTGCGTCTTGGCCAGGCGGTCGTTGAGCAGCGAGGGGTTGTCCCAGGAGGTCTCGTCGTAGAGCGTCTGCATCAGCTTCCCCACCGGCGAGGCCGCCGGGTCGCCGAGCCGGTTCATGCGCACCACCGCCTGCTCGAAGCTTGCGAACTCGGCGACGCTGACGCCCTGCACGAACTTCTGCCATTCGCGCACGTACTCGGTCTTGTACATCTGGATCAGCGCCTTCTGGATCTGCTCGGGGCTGCCCTCGAGCGACAGGTCGTCGCGTGCCGAGGTCTTGAGCACCCAGTCCTCGGACTGAAGTTCCTTGTAGGCGGCGTCCTTGATGGCGTCCTCGACGTACTTTTCCCATGCGTCGCGGGTGAAGGCGCCCGAGATCGCATAGCTGCCGGCCACGATGTCCTTGTCGGCCTCGTCGACGATGCGGGCCACCGTCATCGGCGCGAAGCGCGTGGAGGCGCGCGCCCGGATCTCGCTGTACACGCGCTCGCGCGCCGGCATGCCGCGCACCACGCGGCGCAGGTTCTCGCGCGTCTGGTCGAGCACGCCCAGGTTGTTCTGGATCTGCGGGAAGGTCGGGTCGGCCATCTGCGACAGCGCGAACGACAGCACCCGCTCGGCGCTGCGGATCATGCGCTCGCGCGGCATCACGCCGCGGTTGGCTTCCAGCCACACCCGCCAGAAGCGCGTGACCTGGTCGCTCAGGTGGCCCGGCTCGATGCGGCTGCGGTCGGCCAGCATCACGTAGGTCTTGAGGGCGTTGTAGGCGTCGTTCACGTTGGTGGCCGACGCGCTGGTGTAGGGGCTGCCGGGGGCCGCATTGCTGTTGCGTGTGGACACCGGCGTGGGCGCCGCCGCCTCGCTGCCGGCGGTCGCCGGCTTCAGCTCGGCCGCATTGGCATTCACCTCGGCAAGGTAGGACTCGATCGCGCCGGCCACGGGCACCAGCATCAGCTCGCGGATGCCGGTGAAGTATTCGCGCCGGACCAGTTCCTCGATCGCGTCGCCCTGGTAGAGCCCGAGCGACACCGACCACGGCCGGCTGTCGCGGAAGGCCTGCAACTGCACCAGCCGGTCCTGCAGCAGCTCCAGCGCCTCCAGGCGCGACTGCAGGTCGGTGCGGCTGGCCTGCAGCTTGACCGCCTTGTCGAGGTCGGCCTGCACATTGGCCACCAGCTGGCGGTTGCCCACGTACGACCAGCTCCACAGGCCCAGCACGGTGGCCAGCACCACCACGCTGGCCGCGAAGGTGGCGCGGCGCCAGCGCGCCTTCACCGGGCTCGCGTACTGCTTGACGAGGTTGCGGTCGGCGAAGATGACCTTCGAGAACAGCTGCTTCAGGAAGAAGCCGTCGCGCGAGAACACCTGGGCGGTGGTGGTGTGCGGCCGCACCTGCAGGCCGAAGCGCTGCGCCACCCGTTCGCTGGCGCGGCTGGTCGACGTGCCCTCCTGCACTGCGCTGGTGAAGTAGAAGCCGCGGAAGATCGGGCGGAACTGGTACGGGTTGTCTTCGAACAGCGTGCTGATGAAGGTGCGCAGCGACGGCTTGAGCGTCGCGAACTCGAGCGGGAAGCTCAGCACGCCGGGCGACATGGCCTCGCCGCGCTGCAGCGACATGCGCGCCACCGAAGCCGCCTTCAGGCCCTGGAACAGCTCGTCGAAGTGCTTGTCGAACAGCGTGATCGCATCGCTCTTGTGTTCGCCGCCCGGCTTGCTGGGGGCGTCGTACGGCAGGGTCGCGCCCCACACGCGCTCGCGTTCATCGCGGTCACCGTCCTCGAAGAACTCGGCAAAGCCGGCGATCAGGTCGGCCTTGGTGAACACCACGTAGATGGGCGCGAACACCGCCAGGTTCTCGGTCAGCTCCTGCACCCGCTGGCGCAGCTGCTTGCCGAGCTGGATGGTGAAGTCCGGCTTCTTGCCTGCCAGTTCGGCCACGCTCACCGCGAGGATGATGCCGTTGATCGGCGCCTTGGGCCGGTACTTGCGCAGCAGCGACAGGAAGCCCAGCCATTCCTCGCGGTCTTCTTCGTGCACCGAATAGCGCCCGGCGGTGTCGAGCAGGATGCCTTCGGTGGTGAAGAACCAGTCGCAGTTGCGGGTGCCGCCGATGCCGTGGATCACCGCGCCGCTGTTGTCGGAGAACGGGAACTTGAGGCCGGACATCGTGATGGCCGAACTCTTGCCCGCGGCCGGGTTGCCGATCACCATGTACCAGGGCAGCTCGTAGAGCGCCTGCGAGCCCGACATCACACCGATCTTCGAGTTCTTGAGCGTCTTCACGGCCTCCTGCATGCGCTCGCGCAGCGCCGCCACCTCGGCGCGCTTGGCGGTGCCCGAGGCCTTTTTCGCCGCACGCTCGGCCTCGCCTTCGATGCCCTGCTCGAACTGCTGTGCCGCGCGCCGTGCCCGCCACCACTGGAATGCACGCCAGAGGCCCCAGCCGAGCAGCAGCACGCCGAACGCCACCAGCGCCCACACGATGCCCAGCTTGAGCACGTCGGCACCCAGCAGCAAGAAGGTGGCCAGCGCCACCAGGCCGATCACGACGAGCGTGCGCGGATCGAAAAGAAAGGTCCAGATGCGTTGCATGACTACGGGTGGGTCGTGTCGATGTTCGGGTTTCGCCAGCGCAGGCTCAGCTCGCCTTCGAAGCAGAAGAGGAAGATGACGAAGCGGCTTCGACGGGCTTGCCGTCCGGCTGCACGAGGAGCGCAAGGCGCTCGTGCGCCGACGCCACCGCCAGTGCGGCCACCGGCTGCTTGAGCTGCACCGCCTGCGCCGCGGCCAGGCTCAACAGGCACAACGGCCGCGCGATGCCGAGTTCGCCGCAGGCAGTGCCGAGGGCGAGCACGTCTTCACCGAGCTGCAGGTGCTCGGCCGCGGGCAGCAGCGCGCCAGTGAGTTCGCGCATGGTGCGCGGGCGCAGGTCGGCGTCGCTCACCAGCGCGGCCAGCTTGTCATTGGGCAGCTGGGCGGCCTTCAGGCAGTCGGACAGCGCCCGTTCGGCGACGTCGCTCGAGATGCGGCCGGCCGCATCGGCCGGCTTGTCGCGGCGCATCAGCGCCATGCGCTGCAGATGCGGCTTGTCGGGCGGCTTGTCGGCGGCCTCTGCGGGCCATGACCCTGTGGCCAGCATCACCGCGGCGGCAGCTTCGCCCGGCACGCGGCCTTCGGTGCGCGGGCCGGACAACAGCTGCTGCGCCGCAGCCCAGCGCTCGAGCTGCTGCTCGTCGAGCGTGCTGTCGGCGCACAGCAGCAGCAGCAGGCCGTCGATCTGCTCGCGGCGCCACATCACGAGTTGCTGTTCACCTGCCGACAGCAGCTCCTCGCCGGATTCGAGCGGCTGCACCGTCACCGCCGCCACGCCCGCCAGCTCGGCGCGGCGCTGCTTCAACGACTGCAGCAGCCACTGCTCCACCAGCGAACGCTGGCCCTGCGGCCAATGGGCCGGCACGCCGCAGCGCACCGCCAGGCGCGGGATGCGCGTCGGAACAGCCGCATCGCTGCGCGGCGGCGGCAGCACTTCGTCGATCTGTGACAGGGCGGCGAGCCACTGCAGCTGCAGCAGCGCGGCGGCACGCAGCCAGGGCGTCTGCGCATCCTGCGAAGCGGCCTGCGTGCGCGCAGCCTGCGCGGCGGTCAGCTGGGCCGGCAGCACGAGCTGCGCCCATTCGGCCTTCACCGCATCGACCGCGCCGTCCACGCCTTCGGCGCGCCCGCTCAGCACCGGCAGGCCGTCGGGGTCGCGCAGCGCGGCATCGAGCTGCGGTCGCTGCTGGCCGCCGGCGAGGGCCGCCGCGGTACCTTCGGCGTCGGCTGCCGCGCTCGTGTGCAGGCCGTGCCACAACAGCGCAAACGACCAGGCGCGTTCCTGTTCTGCCGCGGAAGGCGGGGCTGCAGCAGCAGGCGTCGCCGCCGCTGCACCTGCCGCCGCGGCTGAAGCCGCCTTGGCGGCGGAGCTGTTCCAGGCCCATCGCGCCAGCAGCAGCACCAGCCAGGCGCACACCGGCAGGAAGAACAGGTACAGCACGACATCGCGTGTCTCGATCAGCCTGCGCGTGCTGTCCCAGCGCCACAGCGTGACGCCCCAGACCAGCGCAAAGATGAAGGCCAGCAGCAACAGCGCCACTGCTGCCCGGCGCAGCACCGCTCCCATCGCGAGAGCCGGCTCAGATGTCGGTGCTCACCGCCTGCGAGGCGATCAGCGTTGCGCCGCAGGCGGTCTTGTCGCCATGCCGCGCGGCCGGCTTGCCGTCGATGATCATCGTGGGGTCGCCGGTGGCGATGACGGTGGTGCCGCCATGGCCCTTTTTCGGGCAGGAGACCTTGTCGCCCACGCGGGCGAGACGCTTGCCGCCGGTGTCGGAGACGGCCGATGCCTCGATCACGGTTCCGCCGTGGTCGGTCTTGTCACCCAAGGTGATGAAGGGTCGTCCCATACTGCCCGCTCCCTGTAGCTGTTTTGCCTGTGTTGTGGACCGCGCTGCTGCGCATGACAGAGGCGCCGGCGGCCGCTGCGCAGTCTATCCACGGACACGTGCGATGCATGCCAGGGACCCCCGTTTGAGGGGACAAACAACAACGCCAGATGTGACAGTTGGTATCAGCAGGCTCGACAACCGAACTCAAGGCTTCTTGCCGAGCGTCCCCGCGCGCGGCAGCTCCACATGCCCGAGGTCGAGCATCTGCCAGCGGCCGCCCCATCGCAGTCCGAGGCGTTCGGCCGCCTGCCCGTAGAGCTCGTAGCCGCGCTGCGCCCACGGGTCCTTCTCGCTGATGACGACACGGCCGTTGCGCAGGAAGGCGCAGTCGGCCGCGAGCCCGTACTGATGGAAGCTCTGGAAGGCCGCGGCGTTGGTGACGTGCGGACCGAGCCCCTGCAGCATGGCCTGGCGCTCGGGCGAGCGATAGCCTTCGAGCAGCACCATCTCGTAGCCGTGCTCTTCACGCATCAGCTTGAAGACCATGAGCAGGCGCTGCTGGAAGTCGTGGTCGAGCAGGTCCCAGCGGCGGTCGGCGGTGCTGAGCTGCGGCCGCGATTCCTCGATCTCGGCCCGGGTGAACACCTCGGGCGGCAGCGGCGGCGGCGGCACCAGCTGCTCGCCGCGCAGAAGCTGGGCCACCTGCGACTGCGGGTCGAGCGCATCGGGCTCCAGCGGGTCGAAGGTGTGCACGCCGCGCCACAGCAGGATCAGCAGCGCCGGCAGCAGCACCAGGCCCGCGGTGGCGGCGATCAGCGTCGCGCGCTGCTGCAGCCAGCCGGCCGCGGCAGCCGTGCGCTGCTGGGCCTGCTGCACACCGCCGCGGCCGCCGTTGAGCAGGCGTTGCATGGCGTTGTGCAGCTGCCTCGTGAGACGCCTCGCCCACCCGATCAGGTGTTGACGCGGCTCGGGAAACAGCCACAGTCCGACCAGCGCGCTCGCCAGCAGAAGGTACGCGACAACGATCAGGACGAACACGGTGTAACGAGTGGTTTCGTATCGGGCGAGGCAATCATGGGGCGTCCCTAGAATCCGGCGCTCACCTCAATGGGCGCGCCGCGCGGCGCGCAAACAACTGAAGAAGCAGAGCCAATCCAGGGAGGGTGGCGCTTGAGCATCGAACCATCATCGAGCCGGCCAGCGCCGGAAGGCATGCCCAGCTTGCTGGGGCCCGGCCGCCCCAACGACAACAGCGGCGGCACGGAGCGCAACGACGCGCAAGACACGCGGATTCTATGGGCGCTCGCCTCCGACGCAGACCTCTCTGCGCCTGCTCGCAAGCCACGCAGCAACGGCCGCCAATGGATGCTGGCCTTGCTGCTCGTGGTGGCCGTGGGCGCGAGCTTCGCCTGGTGGAACAACACCTCGCCCGAACCGCAAGCGCCACTGGCCCAGGCGCCTGCACCTGCTGAGGTGCCGGTGGTCGCTGCGGCCGACGCAGCGTCCGAGCCGGTCGCCGGAGCGGTGCTGATCGACGCGCCTTCACCCGCACCACAGCCAGCCGCCGCATCGGCGGTGCCGGCTTCCACCGGCTCGCCGCTGGCGGCACTGAGCGCGCCGAGCGAAGCGTCGGCGCCGGCTTCGGCGGCCGAGCCGGCACCGCGCAAGGTCGCTGCAGCAGCGCCCCCGCCATCAAGACGCGAGCCTGCGCGCAAGCCTGCCGCCGCCAAGGACGGCAAGGAGCGGCAGGCGGTGGCAGCAGCGCCCGGCGCCCGCACACCGGACGCCGACGTTGCACTGCTCGAGGCCATGGTGGCGCACATCAACAGCGGCCAGCGTGGCGGCAGCGCGAGCGCCGCCACCACGAGCGCGCCCCGCGGCGTCCGCTCCAGCACCCGAGAGCAGCTCAAGCGCTGCAAGGCGCAAAGCGGCGCCGATGCGAGCGCATGCCGCGCCAAGGTGTGTTCGGGCCGCTGGGGCGCAGACCCGGAGTGCTCGTCGCTGCCGCGTTCGACGCTCTGAACGGCGGGCCGGCTGTCGGGCTGTCGACGCGGCGAGTTGACGAAGCTGCGAGTTGGATGAGGGAGTGACAACAACATGAACGTGAATGAGCTGGCCTCCGCGGCCGCCGGCAAGGCGGGCGAATGGGCCGAGAGCCTGATGGGCCTGTTCACCAGCCAGACCCGCCTGTACCGCCTCGAAGGCGAAGGCGGGGTGGGCGAGCTGCTGGTGGAGAGCTGGCGCGGCCACGAAGCGCTGAACGCCCCCTTCGAATGGCAGGTGCATGCGTTGAGCCCGCGCGCCGACCTCGCGCTCGAGCCGCTGCTGGGCCAGCGCGCCAGCCTGCTCACCGTGCTGGCCGACGGCTCGCTCGTGCGCCGTAGCGGCCTGATCCGCGAAGCCGCCCTGCTCGCCAGCGACGGCGGCTTCGCCCGCTACCGCCTGCGCCTGGCCCCCTGGACCTGGCTGCTCGAGCAGGCCCAGCGCCAGCGCACCTGGCAGGACAAGACCGTGGTGCAGATCATCGAAGCCGTGTTCGGCCTGTATGCCCCCCACGCCCTGTGGCGCTGGTCCGACGACGTCGCCGGCTTCCTCGCCGACACCCGCGCGCGCAGCCTGTGCACCCAGGGCCGCGAGACCGACTGGGCCTTCGTGCGCCGCCTGCTCGCCGAAGAAGGCCTGGGCCTGCGCTTCGAAGACACCCCCGACGGCGTGGGCGTGGTGCTGTTCGCCGACAGCGCCGCCGTG
>NZ_SWAR01000037.1 GCF_006386545.1 Methylibium rhizosphaerae
CCAGGGGCGCACTCGTTGTTGCGAAGCCTTGATGTGGGGCCTGCCACATCGGCGGCTTCGCGCCTAGATTGCGCCCCTGGCAGGCACTCACGGGGGTGCCATTTCACTGACGCAGTGGACTAGGAACCCCTCAGGCGCGGAAGCCGCTGTCTGCCCACGACTGGCCGCGGCCCAGGCTGCTGCGCCGGTGGCCGCTGCGCACGATGGCCATCTCGGCCTGCAGTTGCGCCTGCGATGCGCGCAGCTCCGCATTGGCCAGTTCCAGCTGCAGCACCCGGGCCCGCAGGCTTTCGTTCGCATGGTGCAGCTCCCTGGTGCGGCGCTGCACCAGGTGTTCGAGCTCCATGGAGCCGGCCGCACCGGTTTGCTGCGGGCTGGCGAATTCCATCGCGACCGACGCGAACCGCGACAGTGCGGTCAGCAGCCGCAGGTCTTCGGCATCGAACTGGCGCTCCGGGGTGTGCGCCACCACCCACAGCGTGCCGATCGGGCGCTCGCCGGTGTGGAACGGCAGCAGCAGCGCCTCCACGACCGTGGGCTGCATCGGCGCCACGAACGGGTAGCAGCGGCCCGGGTAGGCAAACAGCAGCGGCATGTTGCGCTCGATGGTGGTGCCGCAGGGGCTGGAGGCCGGCGGCATACCGCAGCCGGTATGGCCTGCCAGCCGGCCGGCCACCGCATGCCAGCGCAGCTGGCCCGTTTCGTTGTCGCCAAGGCTCACTCCCGCCGAACCTGCGCGGCACAGATTCAAGGCGGCATCGGCCAGTTTCTGCAGCAAATTTTCCGGGTTGCTGGCGAGATCGCGTGACAGCAGGCACAGGGCCCTGTTCTCGCTCTCGAAGTCTGGGGCACGTGCCGGGCGGCTTGACAAGGCCTCGGTCACGAGCACGTCCTCCGGACGCACGGCGGGCGTACCGCCGCCTGCGGTGATGGCGCTTTTCATGTGTTTCTCTCCCTGTTCGTTGCGTCGCAGCAAGCGGTGTGCCCGTTTGCGGACGCAGAAACAAGTTTGGACGAGATGGGCGGCAAAGCAAGCGCGGTTAGCGCAGTCCCGGCTGTCCTTGCCGAAGCCGGTGCAATTGTTCTCGCACGGCGGTGACGTGCGGGCCGACGCTGGCCACGGCCTGCGTGAGCTGGGCCTCGGTGCAATGCAGCTCGCGGCACCAGTAATACAGGTCTTCGGGGTCGGTCAGGTGCACGCGGCCCGGGTCCAACGGTGCGAGGTGCTTGCGATCGTCAGACATGGCAACTCCTTGCGTGGCGGCCGCGGTGGGCGGCCGGTCGATCGGCGCAGTATGCGCCGTGCATCCCCGGGCACAAGGACAAGGCCCCGGAGCGGTCACTCCCGCAGCGGGGCCAGCGCGGGCCCATGTCCGGCCCGGCCACTCAGTCCTGTGCGTAGATGTCGATGTCCTTTGTCTCGCGCACGAACAGCGCGCCGACGACGAAGGTCATCACCGCGATGACGATCGGGTACCAGAGGCCGCTGTAGATGTTGCCCTGCGCCGCGACGATGGAGAACGAGATCGCCGGCAGGAAGCCGCCGAACCATCCGTTGCCGATGTGATACGGCAGGCTCATCGACGTGTAGCGGATACGCGTGGGGAACAGCTCAACCAGCATGGCGGCGATTGGGCCGTACACCATGGTGACGTAGATGACCATGATCGTCAGGATGCCGACGATCATCCACCAGTTGCCCGAGCCTGTGGGGATGGGATCGGCCTTGGCCGGGTAGCCGGCTGCGTTGAGGGCATCCCGCACCTCCTTCTCGAAGCGCACCTTCTCGTCCTTGGCGTTGGCGGCCTTGCCGTCGTAGCCCGCCACAGCCTTGTCGCCGACCTTCACGGTGGCCACCGTGCCGGAGGGCCCGTCCATCTTGTCGTAGTTGACGCCGGCGTTGGCGAGGAAGGTGCGGGAAAGGTCGCAGGCGGTGGTGAATTTGGCCGTGCCGGTGAGGTTGAGGATGAGGTTGCAGTCCTTCGGGTCGGACACCACCGTGACGGGTGCCTTCTGAATGGCTGCCTGCAATTTCGGGTTCGCGTAGGTGGTGAGCGCGTTGAACAGGGGGAAGTAGGTCAATGCGGCGAGCAGGCAGCCGGTCATGATGATCGGCTTGCGGCCGATGCGGTCGGACAACGACCCGAACAGCAGGAAGAACGGCGTGCCGATGATGAGCGACAGGGCGACCAGGATGTTCGCCGTCGGGCCGTCCACCTTGAGGAACGACTGCAGGAAGAACAGCGCGTAGAACTGGCCCGTGTACCAGACGACCGCCTGGCCCGCCGTGAGGCCGATGAGCGCCAGGATCACGATCTTCAGGTTGCGCCACTGGCCGAACGATTCGGTGAGCGGCGCCTTCGAGGTCTTGCCTTCCGACTTCATCTTGCGGAAGGCCGGCGATTCGTTGAGCTTCAGGCGTATCCACACCGAGATGACGAGCAGCACGCCCGAGGCGCCATACGGAATGCGCCAGCCCCATTCGGTGAACTCCTTCTCGCCCAGGTACAGGCGCGTACCCAAGATCACCATGAGCGCCAGCATCAGACCCACGGTGGCGGTCGTCTGGATCCAGGAGGTGTAGGCGCCGCGCTTGCCGTGTGGCGCATGTTCGGCCACGTAGGTGGCCGCCCCGCCGTACTCGCCGCCCAGCGCCAGGCCCTGCAGCAGCCTGAGGCCGATCAGGATGCACGGGGCCGCCAGCCCCCAGCTCGCGTAGTTGGGCAGGAAGGCCACCGCGAAGGTTGACAGGCCCATGATCAGGATGGTGACCAGGAAGGTGTACTTGCGCCCCACCAGGTCGCCGAGCCGGCCGAACACCAGGGCGCCGAAGGGGCGCACCGCAAAACCGGCGGCAAAGGCGAGCAGCGTGAAGATGTCGCGGGTGGCCGGGTCGAGCGCGGTGAAGAAGTTGGCCGCGATGATGGCCGCCATCACGCCGAAGAGATAGAAGTCGTACCACTCGAAGATGGTGCCCAGCGAGGACGCGAAGATCACCGTCCTCTCTTCCGGGGTCATGGGCCGGGGGGCCGTTGCTGCTGACGCTGCCACGGTGGATGCCATACGCGTATCTCCTGGTTGGTCCTGCAACTCAGGCGACGGTAGCCGTGCAGGAGTAAACGGGCCGTAAAACAAGGGCTCGGTGGAAACACGACCGTCCGGCACCGAATCGATACGGCTTTTTTACGGGGCGCTCGCTCTAATGCCGCCAGGCACTTCGAAAGGCGGCTTTCACCTCATGATGTCCGCGATCCACCGGCCGGTCTGGCTCGCCGAGCGGCCGCGGCGAGTGATCTTCCCGCAGGGGCTCCTGCTGCCCGAGCGCGTGGCGCTGAACGTGCCGCTGACCTCGAGGCAGGACGCATTGCTCGAACTGGCCCGGTTGGCCGGGCAGCGCAAGGGCCCGAACGTCAAGGTGGTGGTCGAGAGGCTGGGTCGGCGCGAGGCGCGCGAGTCCACCGCCATCGGTCATGGCGCTGCGCTTCCCCATGCGGACATACCAGGACTGAAGGTTCCGTTGGCGGTCTACCTGCGACCGAGCCGTCCCATCGCCTTCGACGCACCCGATGGCAAGCCCGTCAGCGACATCCTGGCCTTCCTGGTGCCGCGCCCCGCCACGGCGGCGCACTTCGAGATGCTGACCGGCCTCGCCCAGGTGCTGGGGACACAGGCGCTGCGCGATGAACTCGCTGCCTGCCGCGACGCAGCCAGCGTGTGCGCCTTGTTCAGCCAGTGGCCGGCGGCGTGAGAATGCAGGGGCCTCCACCGCACAGATCCGTCCGCCATGCCTGCCATTCCCCGCAACGCCGCAGAGGCTTCCAAGGTAGCGGCGCAGGCGCGCGCATGCGGGCGCCTGCTGGTATGGGTCGGCAACAACCCGCAGGCCGAACTGCTGGTGCGGCACGCCCACCAGCTGGCCAACCCAGGCGACCAGCCCTGGACGGTGATCAGCGTGGAAACCCCGGCCACGCTGCGCCGGGACCCCGAGCCGCGCCGCCACGCGGTTCGTGCGCTGCAGCTGGCCGAAAGCCTGGGCGCCTCCACCGACAGCATCAGCGCCATGAGTGTCCTCTCGGCGGTGGTGGACCGGGCGCGGCAGGAGCAGGCGGCCATGGTGCTGATCGGCGCGCAGCCCTCCGACGGATGGTTCGATGGCAGTGGTCCGAGCTGGCTGGGCGGCCTGGCCGACGCTTTGAGCCAGCGACTGCCGGGGGTCACGATCAACGTCATCAACTACCCGGCTGACGAAAACCTGGCGCCACCGCGGGCCCAGGCGGCCGCGATGCTGAGCGGCCGGTTCTTGCCGCAGGGCTGGCAGCTGGCACTGGCCGTCGTGCTTGCCTGCACCGGGATATCCGCCCTGATGGAGCCCTACTTCGAGCGGGCGAACCTGCTGCTCGTGTATCTCGCTGGCGTGGTGTACGTGGCGCTGCGCTTCGGACAGGCCGCTTCGGTGCTCGCGGTGCTGTGCAGCATCCTGATGTTCGACTGGGTATTCGTGCCGCCACGCTGGTCGCTCACGCCGATGGACCCGCAGTACTACTTCACGTTCGCGGTGATGCTGGTTGTGGGGCTGCTGGTGAGCCGCCTGGTCGCGCAGGCACGCCTGCACTCCCTGGTGGCTGATGCGCGCGCGCGTCGCGCGCAAGCGCTGAACGACCTCGCGCGCCGGCTGGTAACCGCGCGTTCTGAAGAGGCCGTCGGCGCCGCGCTGGAGTCGTCGGTACGCGAGACCTTCGGCGTTGGATCGCAGCTGCTGCTGCCCGATGCGAGCGGCACGCTGCGTGACGCAGGCGACTCTCACGCCCAGGTGGAGCCGCGGCATGCACCGGCAGAGGGTCAATGCGATGAGCTCGCAGCGGCGCAGCAGGCCTTCGACGAGGGCGTCAGCACGGGCGCGGGCTGTGAGACCGCTCCCCTAGCACGGGCCCTCTACGTGCCGCTGCTGGGTGCCGAGACCGCCCTGGGTGTGCTCGCCCTGCACCCGTTGCCGGCAGGCGCCAACGGGCCCGAGGAACGCCACCTGCTCAACGCCTTCGCCAGCCAGGCTGCGCTCGCGCTCGAGCGCGCCGTGCTGGAGCGTCGCAATGCCGCGGCCAGTGTGGAGGCCGAAACCGAGCGGTTGCGCAACACCTTGCTGTCCGGCATGTCGCACGATTTCCGCACGCCGCTGACCACCATCATCGGCTCGGTCAGCAGCCTGTTGCAGCAGGAGCGGTCGCTCGACGCCGCGCATCGCAGTCTGCTGCTGCGCGGCGTGCTCGAGCAGGCGCAGCGCATGCACGCCCTGATGAGCAACCTGCTTGACCTCACGCGGATGGAAGAAGGCGCTGTGCAACCGTGTTGCGAGTGGTGCCCGGCCGACGAACTGGTGGAAGGCGCCTGCGGCGCTCTGTCTCCCCGCCTGCAAAGCCGCCGGGTACGGACAGAGGTGCCGCGCGATGCGATCGTCTGGTGCGATCCGCGCCTGCTCGAGCAAGCCCTGGTGAACCTGCTCGACAACGCGCTGTGCCACGCACCTGCGGGCAGCGCGATCGATGTAAGGGTGGAGGTCGAGCGAGGGCGTTGCAGCCTCGTGGTCGCCGACGACGGTCCCGGCATCGCCGCCGGGCAGGAGCAGGCGGTGTTCAAGAAGTTCTTCCGGGGCCGCCACGAGCCGGCAGGCACCGGCACTGGGCTCGGGCTGGCGATCTGCGCTGCAGTCGCGCGTCTGCACGGTGGCACCATTGCGGCCGCCAACGCCGGCGGCGCGCGTTTCACGCTCACGCTGCCGCAGCCGGCTGCCGAGACACCCACGATGGACGAGGCAGCCTGATGCGCGAGACCGGGATCCACGTGCTCGTCGTGGAAGACGAGGAATCGATACGCCGGCTGCTGGCGACGACCCTTGAGGCCGAGGGTTACAGCGTTTCACAGGCCCGCGACGCCAGCCAATGGCGCACGCTGGCGGGCAACCGGCGCATCGACCTGTTCCTCGTCGACCTCGGCTTGCCCGACGGCGACGGCCTGATGCTGATCCGCGAGTTGCGGCAGTGGACGCATCGGCCCATCATCGTGCTGTCGGCCCGGTCGCAGGAACGGCAGAAGGTCGAGGCGCTGGACGCCGGTGCGGACGACTACCTCACCAAGCCCTTCGGTGTGGCGGAACTGCATGCCCGGCTGCGCGTGGCGTTGCGCCATGCGGCGCAGACCTCGCTGGCCGGCGACACCAGGCTGCGCTTCGGTAGCGTGCGGCTCGATCTCGAATCGAGGCATGTTGAGCGCGGCGGCGAGATGGTGCGCCTCACCGCCACGCAATGGCGGCTGCTCGAAGTGCTGGCCAAGCATGCAGGCCGCGTCGTCACGTCGTCGCAGCTGCTGCGGGAGGTCTGGGGCCCCGGACACGCCGAGCAAGGGCACTACCTGCGCATCTATGTGCGCCAACTGCGCCAAAAACTGGAAGAAGTGCCCGCGCAGCCTCAATACCTTCTGACGGAAACGGGCGTTGGGTACCGGCTGCTGGTAGATTCGCTGGACCCGGGCGAAGGGGGAGAATCGCCAGCGGGGCCGTCACGTTTCCCAGGAGCTCGTACATGACGTTCAAGTACATCAAGACCGATGCCGGTCGCGATGAGATCAAGAGCAGCAGCCGCAAGCTGCCACGCACGGCCCGCAACCTGCTGCTCATCATTGACGGTACCCGCACTGGCGATGAGTGGGTGAAGCTCGTGCAGGGCGCGACGCCCGCCGACCTGGAGCTGCTGGCCGACATGCAGCTGGTGTCGAAAGTACAGCGCGCGCCGACCAGCGCCGAGGTCGCCGCCGAAGCGGCCGCCGCGCTGAATGCCGCGCTGTCGAAGCTGAGCTACGACGACCTCTACGGGCTGCTCACCAACCAGGCGCGCGAGCGTTTCGGCCTGGTCAAGGGCTACAAGCTGGTGCTCGAGGTGGAAAAGTGCAGCGGGCCGGAAGAGATCAAGGCACTGGCCGCACGTTTCGTTGCGATGGTGCAGGAAGAGCAGGGCCCGGAGGAGGCCCGCAAGCTGCGCGTGGCGCTCGGGGTCAAGGCCTGACGCCAGGGCGAGCGCGGCCTCAGGCCGCGTCGACGACCAGCCGGTAGCCCACGGCCGTTTCGGTGAGCAGGTGGCGCGGCTGCGCCGGGTCGGCTTCGAGCTTCTGGCGCAGGTTGCCCATGTACACGCGCAGGTAGTGCGTGCTGTCGGCATGGCCGGGGCCCCACACCTCGCGCAGCAGGTGGCGGTGGGTGAGCACCCGCCCGGCGTTGGCGACCAGCACGCCGAGCAGCCGGTACTCGATGGGCGTGAGATGCACCTCGACGCCACCCTTGCGGACCAGCCGCGAAGCGAAATCGACCTCCACTTCGCCGAAGCGGAAGCATGCGGCCGCGTCGAGCCGCGCGGCACGGTGGCGCCGCTGGTTGGCCCGCACCCGGGCCAGCAGCTCGGCCACGCCGAACGGCTTGGTGAGGTAGTCGTCGGCGCCGGCGTCCAGCGCCTTGACCTTCTCGGTCTCTTCGGAGCGGGCCGACAGCACGATCACCGGCACGTTCGACCAGGCGCGCAGCTCCCGGATGAAATCGACGCCGTCGCCGTCGGGCAGGCCGAGGTCCACGATCACCAGCTCGGGCCGGCGGGTCCCTGCCTCGATGAGGCCCTGCTTGACGGTGGCGGCCTCGAACACCTGCCAGCCTTCGGCTTCGAGCGAAATGCGCACGAAGTGCCGGATCTGGCGTTCGTCTTCCAGCACCACGGCCACGGGAGTGGGGTCGGACATCAGGTGGTCGCTCCGGTGGTTGAGGCGGCATCGGCGGCTGCATCTTCGGCCAGGTCCATGGGCGGAGGCGAGCCCAGCGGCAGCGTGAAGGTGAAGACCGCGCCGTGCGGGGTGTTCGCCTCGGCCCAGATGCGCCCGCGATGGGCTTGCATGATTGCGCGGCAGATGGCCAGCCCCAGGCCCACGCCGGGCGTGGCGGATTCCGCGCTGCCGCGAGTGAACTTCTCGAAGATGGCGTCCTCCTGCCCCTTCGGGATGCCCGGTCCTTCGTCTCGTACGCCGACGTGCAGTTCGCCGCCGAACCGTTTGGCGAACACCGTCACCGGGCTGCCCGCCGGCGTGTACTTGGCGGCGTTCTCGAGCAGGTTGCCGAGCACGCGCTCGATGAGCACCGCATCGCACTCCACCAGCGGCAGGCCGTCCGCGAGCTGCACCGACACCGGCCGCGCACCCAGCGCAGCCCGGGTGGCGGCGATGGCGGTGCCGGCCAGCTCCTGCACCGACTGCCAGCCCAGCCGCAGCTTGATCTCGCCGCTCTGGATGCGCGCCATGTCGAGCAGGTTGTCCACCATGCGGCTCATGCGCAGCGCCTCGTCGCGGATGGCGCCGGCGGCGGCGCGTTGCGCTTCGGCCAGCGGCGGCTGCGCCACGCCCATCGAGTCGGCCAGCCCGACCAGCGCGGCCAGCGGCGTGCGCAGGTCGTGCGACAGCGCCGACAGCAGCGAGTTGCGCAGTCGCTCCGATTCGATATGCACCGTGGCTTGCTGCGCCACTTCGACGTAGTGCACCCGTTCGAGCGCCATGGCCACCAGCGCCGCGAAGGTGTCGAGCTGCTGCCGCTGCTCGGGCACCATCAGCAGCCGCGGCTCGCTGGGGCGCACGGCCAGCACGCCGCGCGCACGCATCGGCGCCTTCAGAGGGAGGTAGAGCCATGGGCTGCCGGGCAGCGTATGGGTGCCCCAGCCGGCGGGCTGCTGGCGGTCGAGCGCCCATTGCGCGGTGCCGGCATCCAGGCCGTCGGCCGGCTGCCGGGGCGGGCGCAGGCGGTCGTTTCCATCGAGCACGTACAGCAGCGCCTGGGCCCGGAACTCGCGCGCGATGCCCTGTTCGGCCAGGTCGATCACCTGCTCGGCGAGCAGGGCGTTCGACAGGTCGCGCGCCGCTTCGAACAGAGCCCGCGAGCGCGCCTCCCGGTGGCGCGCCACCATCACCTGGTAGCGCAGCCCCGCGGTGAGCTGCCCGGTGACCAGGGCGACGACCAGCATCACGAAGAAGGTCAGCAGGTACTGCACGTCGGACACCGCGAACGACAGCCGTGGCGCGACGAAGAAGAAGTCGAAGGCTGCCACGCTCGTGAAGGCCGCCAGCACGGCCGGCCCGCGGCCGAGCGTCACGGCCACCGTGACCACCGCCAGCAGGAACACCATCACGATGTTGGCCAGGTCGAAGAAGCCGTGCAGCGGCAGCGCCAGCAGCGTGGTGAGCCCGCAGGCCGCAGCGGCCCATGCATAGCGCAGCAGCGGCCGGGCCGCGTCGCCTGCCGGGTCGGTGCCGGCCTGCGGGGCGGGGCGCGAGGGCGGCTGGCGTTCCCCCACCTCGATGAGGTCGACGTCCGGTGCCAGAGCGGCCAGCGTGCGGCCCAGCAGCCGGCCGGTGCGCCTGCGCCACCAACTGGGCCGCGGGTTGCGTCCGAGCACCAGCTTCGACAGGTTGTGGTGGCGCGCATGTTCCACCAGCACGGCGGCCACCTCCTGGCCGGACAGCACGGCCGCGGTGGCGCCCAGCTCCTGCGCCAGCTTCACCATGCGCAGGATGCGCTGGCGGTCGGCATCGGGCAGGCGCTGCAGTGCCGGCGTCTCCACGTACACCGCGTGCCAGGCCACGTTGAGCTGCTGCGCGAGGCGCGCGGCGCTGCGTACCACATGCTCCGCACCCTCGCGCGGGCCGATGCAGCAAAGCAGCGCGGCTTCGGTCTTCCATACCTGGGTGATGGCGCGGTCGCTGCGCCAGGCCTGGACGTCGTCCTCGACACGGTCGGCCGTGCGGCGCAGCGCCAGCTCGCGCAGGGCCATGAGGTTGCCCTTGCGGAAGAAGTGGCGTGCCGCCCGTTCGGCCTGCGCCGGCAGGTACACCTTGCCGGCGGCCAGCCGTGCGATCAGCTCGTCGGCCGGCGTGTCGACCAGCACCACCTCGTCGGCCGCATCGAAGAATGTGTCGGGCAGCGTCTCGTGCACGAGCACGCCGGTGATGCCGCCCACCACGTCGTTCAGGCTTTCGAGGTGCTGCACGTTCAGCGTGGTGTACACGTCGATGCCGGTGCCGAGCAGTTCGTCCACGTCCTGCCAGCGCTTGGGGTGGCGGGAGCCGGCCACGTTGGAGTGGGCCAGTTCGTCGACAAGGATGAGCTCCGGCCGGCGTTCGAGTGCACCGTCGAGGTCGAACTCTTGCAGCGGGCGCCCGCGGTACTCGATGCGGGCCGCAGGCAGCAGCGGCAGCCCCTCGAGCAGCGAGGCGGTTTCGATCCGGCCGTGGGTTTCCACCACGCCGGCCAGTACGTCGCGGCCTTGCGCCTTGGCGGCATGTGCCGCCTGCAGCATCGCCCAGGTCTTGCCGACACCGGCCGACGAGCCGAAGTAGATGCGCAGCCTGCCGCGCCTGCCACGCGCTTCGTCCTGCCGGATGCGGGCCAGCAGGGCGTCGGGGTCTGGGCGGCCGTGGTCGGTCATGGCGGCCCGGCTACAGCCACTTCGCGCGCCGGAACCGCCACCACACCACGGCGCAGGTGCTGACGATGAGCCCGAGCGCGGCAGGGTAGCCCCACTTCAGTTTCAGCTCGGGCATGAACTCGAAGTTCATGCCCCAGATGCCCGCGAAGGCGGTGGCCACCGCGAAGATGCCGGCCCAGGCGGCCAGCCGCTTGGTGACTTCGCTTTCCTCGATGGTCGTGACCGACAGATTGACCGCGATGGCGGTCGAGATGGTTTCGCGGATGTTGTCCACCGAGGCCTGGATGCGCGCCAGGTGGTCGCCCACGTCGCGGAAATACGCCTCGGTCGGGATGCACACCGCCGGCACCCGACCGCCATGCAGCTTGCCGGCGAACTGCAGCAGCGAGCCGACCGCGTGCTTCAGCGGCGCGACCTTGCGCTTGAGCCTGTACAGCTGCTCGATGTTCGCGCGGCCTGCGCCCTTGTCGAAGATGCGGTCCTCGATGGCCTCGAGCTCGTTCTCGATCAGGTCCATGATGGGGAAGTAGCGGTCCACCACTGCGTCCATCAGCGCATAGAGCACGAAGCCCGGACCCTGCCTGAGCAGGTGCGGTTCTCGCTCGCAGCGCTCGCGCACTCCGAGGAAGTTCTGCTTGCTGCGGTTGCGCACCGACAGCACATAGTTCGGCCCGACGAAGATGGCGACCTCGCCGACGTTCAACTCATCGCCCACCAGCTCGATGAGGTGCAGCACGACGAACAGCGAGTTGCCGTATTCCTCGATCTTCGGGCGCTGGTGGCCATGCCTGGCATCTTCGACAGCCAGCTCGTGCAGGTTGAACTCGAGCCGCATCTCGTCGAGTTCGGCATCGGTGGCGTCACGCAGCGCGACCCAGACGAAACATTCCGGCTTGTCGAGGTAGTCGCTGATCTCGCTCGTCTGCAGATCGGCAAGGCGGGCGCCGTCCTGGTAGGCAACGCAGTTGATGAGCATCGGCTTGCAAAGGAAGGGTGGGGGTCGCGGGCATCTTGCCACGCCGTCCCGGCCGTTCTATCTCGTGTGCAGGCCGGCCAGCGCCAGGTTGAGCCGCAGCACGTTGACGCGCGGCTCCCCCAGGAAGCCCAGCAGCGGCCCCTCGGCCTGCTGTGCCACGAGCGCTTGCACGGCCTCGGGCCGCAGCCCGCGTGTCCTGGCCACGCGCTGCACCTGGTAGAGGGCCGCGGCCACGCTGATGTGCGGGTCGAGTCCGCTGGCCGAGGCGGTGACCAGGTCCACCGGCACGGGTGCGGTGTTGCCCGGGTCGGCCATGCGCAGCGCTTCGATGCGGGCCTTCACCGCGTCGGCCAGCGCCGGGTTGAGCGGGCCCAGGTTGGAGCCGCCGGACTGGGCCGCGTTGTAGGGAGCGGGTGCAGTGGCCGACGGACGGCCCCAGAAGTTCTTCGGGTCGGTGAAGTGCTGGCCGATCAGTTCGGAGCCGACGACCTTGCCGTTCACGGTGACGAGGCTGCCGGCCGCTTCATGCGGAAAGGCGGCCTGCGAGAGGGCGGTCACCACCAGCGGGTAGGCCACGCCGGTGAGAGCCGTCAGCACGGCGAAGCAGACGAGGGCGGGGCGAAGGAACGATGTCATGAGAGCACTCCTCAGGCCAGGCCACTGGCCGACAGCAGCAGGTCGATCAGCTTGATGCCGATGAAGGGCAGGACCAGGCCGCCCAGGCCGTACACCAGCACGTTGCGCCTCAGCAGCGCGGCCGCGCCGATGGCGCGGTATTTCACGCCTTTGAGCGCCAGCGGGATCAGGAAGATGATGATCAGCGCGTTGAAGATCACCGCCGACAGGATGGCCGACGACGGGCTGGCAAGGTGCATCACGTCCAGCGCGGCAAGCTGCGGATAGGTGGTGGCGAACGCCGCGGGGACGATGGCGAAGTACTTCGCCACGTCGTTGGCGATCGAGAAGGTGGTCAGCGCGCCGCGCGTCATCAGCAGCTGCTTGCCGGTTTCCACCACCTCGAGCAGCTTGGTCGGGTTGGAGTCCAGGTCGACCATGTTGCCGGCCTCCTTGGCCGCCTGCGTGCCCGAGTTCATGGCCACCGCCACGTCGGCCTGCGCGAGCGCCGGCGCATCGTTGGTTCCATCGCCGGTCATCGCCACCAGCCGGCCATCGGCCTGGTGTTCGCGGATCAGCCTGAGCTTGTCCTCCGGCGTGGCTTCGGCAAGGAAGTCGTCCACGCCGGCCTCGGCCGCGATGGCGGCGGCGGTGAGCCGGTTGTCGCCGGTGACCATCACCGTCCTGATGCCCATGCGGCGCAGCTCGGCAAAACGCTCACGGATGCCGCCCTTGACGATGTCCTTGAGCTCGACGACTCCGAGGACCCGCGCGCCGTCGGCCACCACCAGCGGCGTGCTGCCGCGGCGCGACACCTCGTCGACCAGCGCGCTCACCTGCGCCGCAAAGGCGCCGCCCTGCGCTTCGACGTGCCGGCGGATCGCCTCGGCTGCCCCCTTGCGCAGCTGACGCACCGGGGCCGTCGCCGGCTGCGGCAGGTCCACGCCGCTCATGCGGCTCTGGGCCGAGAAGTGCACGAACTGGACCGGCCCCTGCGAATGGAGGTCGCGCTCGCGCAGGTTGAACCTCTGCTTGGCCAGCACGACGATGCTGCGGCCTTCGGGGGTTTCGTCCGCAAGCGACGCGAGTTGCGCCGCGTCGGCCAGCTCGGCCTCCTTCACTCGTGGGGCCGGCAGGAAGCTCGATGCATGGCGGTTGCCCAGGGTGATGGTGCCGGTCTTGTCGAGCAGCAGCACGTCCACGTCGCCGGCGGCCTCGACCGCGCGTCCCGAGGTGGCGATCACGTTGGCCTGCATCATGCGGCTCATGCCGGCCACACCGATGGCCGACAGCAGCGCGCCGATGGTGGTGGGAATGAGGCACACCAGCAGGGCGATCAGCACGGTGATGGTCACCGGGCTGCCGGCCTCCGTCGCCTCGACGCTGAAGAGCGAAAACGGCAGCAGCGTCACCGTGACGACCAGGAACACGAGGGTCAGCGCCACCAGCAGGATGGTGAGCGCGACCTCGTTGGGTGTCTTCTGGCGCCTGGCGCCTTCCACCATCGCGATCATGCGGTCGAGGAAGGCCTCGCCGGGGTTGACGGTGATCTTCACCACCAGCCAGTCCGAGAGCACCCGGGTGCCGCCGGTCACCGACGAGAAGTCGCCGCCCGACTCGCGGATCACGGGTGCCGACTCGCCGGTGATGGCGCTCTCGTCCACCGAGGCCACGCCTTCGATCACGGTGCCGTCCAGGGGAATGAAGTCGCCGGCCTCGACCAGCACGATGGCGCCGCGGCGCAGTTCGTCTGCCGGCATCGGATGCCACGGCGAGCCATGGTGCGGTTCATTGAGCTTCTTGGCCACGACGCGGTGCTTCATGCCGCGCAGGGCAGCCGCCTGCGCCTTGCTGCGACCTTCGGCCAGCGCCTCGGCGAAGTTGGCGAACAGCACGGTGAACCACAGCCCGAGCGCGATGGCGAGGATGAAGCCGGACGGCGCTTCGCCCTCGCCGCCCAGTGCCTGCAGCCACAGCGCGGTGGTGAGCAGGCTGCCGACGTACACGACGAACATCACCGGGTTGCGCCACTGCAAGCGCGGGTCCAGCTTGGCGAAGGAATGACGGATGGCCGGGCGCAGCAACGCCGGGTCGAACAGCGAGAACGACGTGGGGATACGCATGCCCGGCTTCCTTTTCAGCGGCCGTTCCAGAGCATCAGGTGCTCGACGATGGGACCGAGCGCCAGCGCCGGTACGTAGTTCAGCAGGCCCACCAGCAGCACCGTGCCGATGAGCAGCGTGACGAACAGCGGTCCATGAGTGGGCAAGGTGCCGCTGGTCACCGGGATGCGCTTCTTGGCGGCCAGCGAGCCGGCAATGGCCAGCACCGGCACGATCACGCCGAAGCGGCCGAGACCCATGACCAGGCCGATGAGCAGGTTGTAGAAGGGCGTGTTGGCCGACAGCCCGGCGAAGGCGCTGCCGTTGTTGTTGGCGGCCGAACTGAAGGCATAGAGGATCTCCGAGAAGCCATGCGCGCCGGGGTTGGCCACGCCCGCCTTGCCGGCCGCGGCCACCACCGCGATGGCCGTGCCCGCGAGCACCAGCACCGGCGTCACCAGGATGGCGATCGAGGTCATCTTCATCTCGTGCGACTCGATCTTCTTGCCCAGGTATTCGGGCGTCCGGCCGATCATCAGTCCGGCAATGAACACGGCCAGCATCGCAAAGACCAGCATGCCGTACAGGCCCGAGCCGACGCCGCCGAACACCACTTCGCCCAGTTGCATCAGCACCATCGGCACCAGCCCGCCCAGCGGCGTGAGCGAGTCGTGCATGGCGACCACCGCGCCGCAGGAAGCGGCGGTGGTGATGACGGTGAACAAGCTCGACGCGTTGATGCCCAGGCGCGCTTCCTTGCCTTCCATGTTGCCGCCCGGTTGCATGGCGGTGAGGGCCTGGTCGGCGCCCAGGCCGGCCAGCAGCGGGTTGCCCTGCTGTTCCTGCACGGTGATGAGCACCACCGAGACGACGAAGATCGCGGCCATGGCGGCGAGCAGTGCCCAGCCCTGCCGGACGTCGCCCACCAGACGGCCGAAGCTGAAGCACAGCGCCGTCGGGATCAGCAGGATCGACAGCATCTGCACGAAGTTGGTGAGCGGCGTCGGGTTCTCGAACGGGTGGGCCGAGTTGGCATTGAAGAAGCCGCCGCCGTTGGTGCCCAGCATCTTGATGGCCTCCTGCGACGCCACCGGCCCCATGGCGAGCGTCTGCCGGCCGCCTTCGAGCGTGGTGGCCTCGGGGTAGGCGCTGAAGTTCTGGATCACCCCCTGGCTGGCGAAGAACAGGGCCAGCACCAGCGAGAGCGGCAGCAGCACGTAGAGGGTGATGCGGGTGATGTCGACCCAGAAGTTGCCGATGGTCGACGCCGACCGCGCGGCGAAACCGCGCACCAGCGCGAGCATCACCGCGATGCCGGTGGCGGCCGACAGGAAGTTCTGCACCGCCAGCGCCAGCACCTGGGTGAAGTAGCTCATCGTCGCCTCACCGGCATAGCCCTGCCAGTTGGTGTTGGTGGCGAAGCTGAGCGCCGTGTTGAACGATGAGTCCGGGCTCACCGCCGCCATGGCCTGCGGGTTGAGGGGGAGCAGTTGCTGCAACCGTTGGAGGCCCCAGGTGAACAGCGCGCCGACGAGGCTGAACAGCAGCACCGCGAGCGCGTACTGCTTCCAGGTCTGGCCGGCCGCCGCATCGGTGCCGGCGGCCCGGTAGGCGCCGTGTTCGAGCTTCGCCAGCGGCGACAGCCAGCGCGGCAGGCGGCCTTCGGCCACTGCCGCGAGCCATCGGCCCAGGGGCCAGGCCAGCATGAGCAGTACCAGCAAGAAGGTGGTCAGTTGCGTCCAGGCGGAGGCGTTCATGTCAGAACTCCTCGGCCTTCAGGAGCGCCACCACGAGATAGATCAGCAGCGCGGCCGACACCGCGGCGCCAACGATGACGAAGTTCATGGTTGCCTTTGCATCCTTGCCTTTGAAGCGAAGACAAGCGTAGGGAACGGCGCCTCAAATAGCCGTACAGACTGGCCGGCGGGGCGTCAAGAAAGCATCAAGACGTGCTCAAGACGCAGGCCTTTCCCCCCGGAACGAGGCCGGGCCATCCCCCAAATGAGGCAGTGACACTGCCCCGGTTTGCCGCGAACCTGCGGGCCATCGCGTCACTCTGGAGGCACAAGATGTCGGTACTCCAAAGCAACGGTCACAGGGATTCGATCCACCGCCATGAATCTGCGCCGCCGATGGACATCGCGCCCGGCATCGTCGGGCTGGTCATGCTGCCGGGTTCCGGCAGGCTGGTGTGGTGGACAGGGCGCGTGGCCATCGGCCTGCGCCATGAACCCGAGCGCCGCTCGCAAGGGATGTCGCAGTCCGCTTTGTGGCTGCAGAAGCTCATGCTCAACAAGCCCGGGAAGCTGCTTGCCGGTTGAGAACGGATTGAACGGATTGACGACTTGCTGACGCCGGCCCGATCGTTCCTGCCTTCGTCGTTGTTGCTGGCGGCCGCCTGGCTGCTGGCGGCAGCGCCTGCGCGCGCCACCGTCGAGATCGACGCAGAAGAGAACGCGCTGATCGAAAGCCTGCGCATCGAGGCCGAAGGCTACGAGCTCGGCAACGGCGTGCCGCAGGACGGCCTGCAGGCCGCGCGCCTTTACTGCAGGGCGGCCCGCCTGGGCGATGCGAAGTCGCAGTTCAACCTGGGCTGGATGTACACCAACGGACGCGGCGTGCCGCGCAGCGACACCACGGCTGCCTTCTTCTTCGGCGCGGCCGCCGAACAGGGCCACGAGCAGGCGGCGAACATGCTGCGCACGGTCGGCGGCCCGAGCGCCGAGGTGCCCGAGTGCATGCGCGACCCGGTGCCGCCGGTGGCGGCTGCCGCCCCGCAGAAGTCCCTGCACGTGGCGGCCGCGGCCGAAATCCCCCCTGCGGCGCCCAAGCCCATCGTCGACCTGGTGCAGAAGCTGGCGCCCGAATACCAGGTGCAGCCGCAGCTCGCGCTGGCCATCATCGAAGCCGAGTCCAACTACGACATCGTGGCGCTGTCGCCGAGGAACGCGAAAGGGTTGATGCAGCTCATCCCGGCGACGGCCGAGCGCTTCAACGTGAAGAACCCGTACGACCCGGCGCAGAACATCCGCGGCGGGATGGCGTACCTGCGCTGGCTGCTCGCCTACTTCGAAGGCGACCTGAGCCTGGTGGCCGCAGCCTACAACGCCGGCGAAGGCGCAGTGGAGCGCTACCGCGGCATTCCGCCCTACCTCGAGACGCGCAACTACGTGCGCAAGGTGCTGAAGACGGTGGGCCGCTTCACCCACCCGTTCGATGCCAGCGTTGCCGCGCCTTCGCCGAGGCTGCGGCTGGCGCGCGAGCCGCAGCGGGCCCGCTGACGCGGCCTCAGTTCTCTTCGGCCTCGATCAGCAGCCGCACGCGGGCCGAGCCGCGCACCGTGGTGGTGGCCGTGATGCGCAACGGCTGGCCCACCGGCACATGGCGCCGGAAGTGGTAGTCGAGCGAGTCGGAGGCACCGGGGTTGGCGGTGTCGATGCTGCGAGACCACTGGTGGGCACCGTCCACCAGGACGGTCATCGCATGGCCGGGGGCTTGCGCGCCGGCCTGGGCGCGCACGATGAAGCGACAGTCGATCTCGAAATCGCGGTCGCGTTGCAGGTCGGCAGGAATGTCGAGCGTCGCGACGTCGGCATCGCCGGCGTCGGCCGACCATCGCTCGGGTCGCTGCGCCGGCTGTCCGGCAGGGCGTTTCATTGGCATCGGCCTTGTTTCTCGAACCAGTAGACGATGTTGCCGGCAATCACGATGCTGCCCGAGACCACCGCAGAGGCGGCCGTCACCATGCCGGCGGCCACCAGCAGCGTCAGGCAGCCCTCGTTGCTGCAGCCGGCGAAATAGCCCACCTGGTAGAGCTCCAGCTCCATCCGGCGGGTTTCGATGCGGCAGCCGTCGTCGTAGACCTGCACGGTCCGCGGCGCATAGACGCAGCCCTGAAGCAGGGCCAGGGTGAGCAGCGAGGTGGCGAGGACACGTCGTCGGATGCCGGGTTGCGTGGGCATGGGGCGCAGTGTATGCGGGGGTCGAACCGGCCTTCCGTGCCGAATGACCGGTTCGGGGGGGCTCGCAGCGGGCGGTGCATTGGCTACCATTGCCGGTGTCTCGCTGTCACGCAGCGACACCACTCCGCCCACCCCGCGCCATGATCGAGAAGTTGCTTGCCGCCGTTGTCCTTGCCGTGTGCGTGGTGCTGCTCGTGCGCCTGATGCTCGGAAGGAGCCGCCAGCAGCGGCTCGACGCAGCTGCCCGGCGCGCCGGCGCACGGGTCCGGCACGTGGTCCATGCCATGTGGCATTGGCGTTCGTCGCGCAAGCGCGCCGAGCGCATGGCCGACGAGGCCATCAAGCGGGCCGCCTCGCGCGGGCGTGGTGACGGCCACTGGGACGGCAACGTCTTCAAGCCCAAGTCCTTCCGCCGCCCGCGCAAGCCTCACTGACCTTCACGTCGCTTGCGGGAACAGTCCTACAGCCGGGTGGGCACAGGCCGTCGCCCGGCGCCTGCGCTGTCTGACAGGCCACTTCTCGTCGCGGTTCTAGAGTCTTTACGAATCGCAACTGCAAGAAGGAGTGACCATGAACGCAGCACGATCAACACGTGTGGGTCGAACGGTGCTGGCTTGTGCCCTGGGCAGCTTGCTGGGAGCGTCTGTCGCGGCGGCCGCGCCGGCGGCCAAGTCGGATGTGCAGGCACGCTATGAGCAGGAGCGCGCCCGCTGCGCCTCCGGCCAGTCGCACCAGGACCGGCGCACCTGCCTGCAGGAGGCCGCCGCGGCCCGCGGCGAAGCCCTGAAGGGGCGGCTGGACAACGGCCAGGCGGCCCGTTACGAGCAGAACGCCCTGCAGCGCTGCAATGCCTTGCCGGTGGATGACCGCGACGAGTGCCAGGCCCGCATTCGCGGCGAGGGCACGACCAGCGGCAGCGTCGAGGCGGGCGGCATCTACCGCGAGCTGGTCACGGTCGAGCCCGCGCCGCAGGCCATGCCGTCGCCGGACGTTTCGGCCCCGCAACAACCGGCCGCGCCTGTGCCGATGACGCCGCAGGCCAACCCCGCCGCCCCGCAGTGAGCTTCACACCCAGCCGAGGGCGCCCAGCACGGCGCCCGCGGCGATGAGCCACAGCAGGTGCACCTTGGTGCGCCACACCAGCAGCGCGGCGGCCCCGCTGAGGAGGCCGCTGCGCCAGTGGCTCGCCGGCCCCGCCAGCAGCCAGCCGGTGGACGCGAGCAGCGCCACCGTGACCGGCGCCATGCCGGCGGTGAAGGCCCGCACCGGCAGCCAGTCGCGGCGCGCATGGCGCCAGCGGGCGGCGGCGAACGCGAGCGTGGTGGACGGCAGCATGATGGCCACCATCAGCGTGGCCGCGCCGAGCAGCCCGCTCACCTGGTAGCCCAGCACTGCGACGAACAGCACATTGGGGCCGGGTGAGGCCTGCGCGATGGCGATCGACGAGGTGAACTGCGC
Organism: Methylibium rhizosphaerae; assembly: GCF_006386545.1. GTDB lineage: Bacteria > Pseudomonadota > Gammaproteobacteria > Burkholderiales > Burkholderiaceae_C > Pseudorivibacter > Pseudorivibacter rhizosphaerae. The sequence continues at coordinate 19,613 of NZ_SWAR01000037.1, forward strand.
CTCGCTGAGCAAATGGTGCTGGTTGACCAGCAGGCGGTGCATCTCGGGCGCCACCGTGATGGCGCCGCCGATGGACAGCACCGACAGCAGCAGGAACTGCCCGGCCACCAGCAGCCAGAGTTCCAGGTTCATGCCGGCTTCCTCTCCTCACGGTGCAGCCGCCAGGCCGCATAGCCGCAGGCGAGCGGCCCCAGTGCCAGCAGCACCCACACCAGCGGCCAGTGCAGCAGCGCCACCATACCGAAGGTGGCCGCGCCGAGCAGCAGGCAGGCCGCAAGACCCATCGCATTGCGCCTGAGCGTTGCCGCGAGCTTGAATGCGGTGCCGACGATGAGCCCGGCCGCGACCGCGCCCATGCCGCGCAGCGCACCGGCCACCACCTCGTTGGCGGCGAACTGCGCATACAACGCGGTGAGGGCCAGCACCAGCACCAGCGGCACGCTCATCATGCCGGCCAGGGCCGCAAACGCGCCGCGCGTGCCGAAGAAGCGGTCACCCACCATCAAGGACACATTGCAGACGTTGGGTCCCGGCAGCACCTGGCCCAACGCCAGCGTTTCGAGGAACTGCTCCTTGGTTAGCCAGCGCCTGCGCTCGCACAGCTCGCGCTGCACCACCGGCAGCACGCCGCCGAAGCCCTGCAGGGCCAGCGTGGTGAAGGTGAGGAACAGGTCGGTGCAGGAGGCAGGGCGCTCCATGGCCTCGGGGCCGGGGGCCGGAATCTCGGTACTCATGTGGGGAGCGATTCTATGGAGGCGGCCGTGGCTGCGACGCGAAGCCGGCGTGCCGCGAAGACCCTTGTGCGGTGTGTGGCCTGCCGGCCGTGTCATTCGCCTGCGGGCAGGCTGAGCTAAGGTCCCTGGCCCGTCCAACATGAAGGAGCACAGCCATGAAGCGCAGCGCATCGGCCGTCTGGCAGGGTGACCTGAAGACCGGGAAGGGCACCGTCTCCACCGCCAGCGGCGTGCTCGAGGCGGCCCAGTATTCGTTCGGCACCCGCTTCGAGAACGGCAAGGGCACCAACCCCGAGGAACTGATCGCGGCGGCGCATGCCGGCTGCTTCAGCATGGCGTTGTCGGCCAGCCTCGGCCAGAAGGGCTTCACGCCCGAGCGCCTGGCCACCAAGGCCGACCTCACGCTCGAGCAGGTGGAGGGCAAATGGACCATCACCACGGTCGAGCTGCACCTCGATGCCAAGGTGCCGGGCATCGAGCGGGCCGAGTTCGAGGAGATCGCGGCCGACGCGAAGAAGAACTGCCCGGTCTCGCGGGTGCTCAACGCGAGCATCTCGCTGCAGGTGACGCTGCAGTCCTGAGCGGATACATGCTTCGAACAAGTCCGGACTGGACTTTTCCCCCCGGTACACAGTTCAATTCGGAGGGGGTGGGGCAGCAGCAGGCCGGCTGCGTTTCCGGCGAGTCAGCCTTCAGGGAGGCTTCGTGGGTGCGAGCCACCGTTTGCGATGTTGCGCAGCCCTTGCCGCGACGCTCGCCTCCGCAGGCGAGCCGGCGCAGGCCCGGCAGCCCGGGCTGCTGGAGCTGAGCCTGGAAGAGCTCGGCAACATCAGCATCACGTCGGCATCCAAACGTGCCGAACGCCTGTCGGACGTGCCGGCATCGGTGTTCGTCATCACCGGCGAAGACATCCGACGCTCGGGCGCGACCAGCCTGCCCGAGGCCTTGCGGCTGGCACCGAACCTTCACGTGGCGCAGGTCTACAACGGCGGCTACGCCATCAGCCCGCGGGGGTTCAACGGCAACGCCGCCAACAAGCTGCTGGTGCTGATCGGCGGGCGATCGGTCTACACGCCTCTCTTCTCGGGCGTGTTCTGGGACGTGCAGGACGTGATGCTCGAGGACGTGGACCGCATCGAGGTCATCAGCGGGCCGGGCGGCACGCTGTGGGGCACCAATGCGGTCAACGGTGTCATCAACGTGATCCTGCGGCCGGCCGCGCAGACGCAGGGCTGGCTGGCCTCCGGCGGCGCGGGCAGCCGTGAGGCCGGCGCCTCGGTGCGCTACGGCGGGCGGCTGGCCAACGGCGGCGGCTGGCGCGCCTACGCAAAGCACACGCGCGAGCGCCGCCACGAAACCGCTGCCGGCGCGCTGGTGGACGACGAGCGCCGGCACACGCAGGCCGGCTTTCGCACCGAATGGCAGGCCGGCCGCGACCGCTTCACCGTGTCCGGCGACGCCTACGACGGCCGGCGCGGGCAGCCCTTGCCCGGCACCATCAGCATCTCCGGCGTGAACCTGCCGCTTGGCGACATCTCCACCTCCGGCGCGAGCCTCGTGGCGCGCTGGCAGCGCGCCCTCGACGCCGGTGCCAGCCTGCTGGCGCAGGCCTACTACGACCGCACCAACCGCGTCACGCCGCCCACCTTCTCGGAGCAGCTCGACATCGTGGACCTGCAGGTGCAGCACACCTTGCACCCGCTGGACGGCCACGAGCTGGTCTGGGGGGCGCAGTACCGCCATGCGCGCGACGACGTCACCAACAGCGCCTACGTGGCGTTCCTGCCGCCGAAGGTGCGGCACGACTGGGTCAGCCTGTTTGCGCAGGACGAGCTCACCCTCACCGACCGGCTGCGCCTGGCGGTCGGCGCGCGCGCCGAGCACAACGACTACAGCGGCGCCGAATTCCTGCCCAACCTGCGACTGGCCTGGAAGTGGCGCGACGACCAGCTCCTGTGGGGCGCGTTGTCGCGCACGGTGCGCGCGCCGTCGCGGCTCGACCACGACACCTACGTGCCCGGGCAGCCGCCCTACCTGCTGGCCGGCGGCGAGGGCGTGCGCGCGGAAACCGCCGACGTGGCCGAGCTGGGTTATCGCGGCCAGCCCAGCGCCGACACCATGCTGTCGGCCACGCTGTTCCACGCGCGCTACGACCACCTGCGCACGCAGGAGATCGCGCCCAGCCGCACCTTCGTCTACTACGCCAACGGCATGCAGGGCGACGTCCGTGGCGTCGAGCTGTGGGGCAGCTGGCAAACCATGCCGCGCTGGCGCCTGAATGCCGGCTTCACCCGCCTGTGGCAGGACCTCGCGCTCAAGCCCGGCAGCAACGACGCGGCCGGCCAGCGGGCCGCCGAAGGCGCCAACCCGAAGCGGCACTGGCTGCTGCGCTCGTCCTGGGACCTGGCCCACGACCTGGAGCTCGATGCCACGGTGCGGCATGTCTCTGCGCTGTCGAACCCGCAGGTTCCCGCCTACACGTCCTGGGACCTGCGGGTCGGCTGGCGTCCGAGGGCCGGCGTGGAGCTGTGGCTCCAGGGCCGCAACCTTGACGGCGGGCATGGCGAATTCACCGGCGTTGCCACCCGCAGCGAGCTCAGGCGCTCGATCCACCTCGGGCTGCTGACCCGCTTCTGATTTGCGCGACGACCATGTGCCCAGCCCGCCCCAGCATCGACCTCCTACTGGCACGTCGTCGTGCCGCGCGGCTTGCGGCGCTGGCCCTGCTGCTGGCGTGCCTCCTGCCCGAGGCCGGCTGGAGCCAGGCCGACTCGCCCCAGATGGAATACCAGGTGAAGGCGGCCTTCGTGTGCAAGTTCGCCAGCTATGTGGAATGGCCGCCGCAGGCATTCGAGAAGCCCGACAGCCCCGTCACCATCGCCGTGGCCGGCAGCGACGCGGTGTATGCGGAGCTGGTGCGTACCGCCACCGGCCAGCAGGCAGCCGAGGGCCGGGCCTTCGTGGTGCGACGGCTGGCACCGGGCGCGTCCTTGAACGGCATCCACATCGTCTACGTGGCGCGGTCTCATGCGAGCCGGCTGGCCGAGGTGCTGAACGGCACGAAGGGCCAGCCCACGCTCACCGTCACCGAGTCCGAGCAGGAGCCGGCCGGCGCGGTGATCAACTTCGTGATCGTCAACGACAAGGTGCGTTTCGACATCTCCTTGCCGACCGCCGAGTCGAGCAACCTCAAGATCAGCGCGCGGCTGCTTGCGGTGGCGCGGCGCGTGGTCCAGAAACCTGGTTGACCGCCATGTTCAAGGGATCGCTCCCGCGCAAGCTGCTCGTCGTCATGCTGCTCACCACGCTGGTGGCGGTGGTGGTGGCGCTGGGCGCCATGGTGGCGCTGGACCTGCGCGCCTACCACCGCAGCTGGATCGCCGACGTGAATGCGCAGGCGGAGCTGCTGGCACGCACCACCGCGCCGGCGCTGGCCTTCGACGATGCCAAGGTGGCCAACGAGAACCTCGCGCTGCTGCGCCTGCAGCCGAAGGTGCGGGCAGCGGCCATCTACGAAGCCGACGGGCGGCGGTTCGCCACCTATGGCGAAGCGGCCGACGTGCAGGCCCTGCCCGCGCTGCCCGAGGCCGACGGCACCCGCGTGCAGGGCAGCGACGTGGGGGTGTTCAAGCGCATCGTCGAGAACGGCCAGATCCTCGGCTCGGTGTACCTGCGCGCCGACTATGAGCTGTACGACCGCCTGCTCGACTACGCCGGCATTGCGCTGGCGGTCACGGTGGTGGCCATGCTCGCGGCGCTGCTGGTGTCGTTCTGGCTGCGCCGCATCGTCACCCGGCCCATCCTGTCGATGGGCGAGGTGGCGCGCGAGGTGGTGCGCCAGCGCGACTATTCGCGCCGCGTAGACGGTGCCGGCAACGACGAGGTGGGCGCCCTGGCCGAGGCGTTCAACGCCATGCTGGCCGAGATCGAGCAGCGCACCCGGGCGCTGGAAGCGTCGAACAGCGAAAAGGCACGCGAGGTCGAGGAGCGCCGCACCGCCCAGAACGAGGTGATGCGGCTCAACGCGGAGCTCGAGGAGCGCGTGCGGGTGCGCACGCTGCAGCTGGAGACGTCCAACCATGAGCTGGCGCTGGCGTCGGAGGCGGCCAACAAGGCCAACCGCGCGAAGTCCGAGTTCCTGTCGAACATGAGCCATGAACTGCGCACGCCGCTCAACGCCATCCTGGGCTTCGGCCAGCTGCTCGCGGCCGAGTCGACGCCGGCCACGCCGGAGCAGCGGCGCGGCTTCGCCCAGCATGTGGTGCGTGCCGGCAACCACCTGCTCACGCTCATCACCGAGATCCTCAACCTGGCGCAGATCGAGTCGGGCAAGCTGTCGCTGTCGGTCGAGCCGGTGCGGCTGTCGGAGGTGCTGCTGGACTGCCGCACGATGACCGAGCCGCTGGCCGAGCGGCGCGGCATCCGCCTGCTGTTCCCGAGCGAGGACGCGGGCATGCGGGTGGTCGCCGACCGCACGCGGCTCAAGCAGGTGCTGCTGAACCTGCTGTCGAACGCCATCAAGTACAACCGCGAGAAGGGCGTGGTGGTGGTCGACTGGCAGCGGCTCGGCGCCGACCGGCTGCGCCTGTCGGTGCAGGACACCGGCATGGGCATGAGCGCCGAGCAGCTGCAGTCGCTGTTCGAACCCTTCAACCGGCTGGGCCGCGAGCTCGGGGCCGAAGAAGGCACGGGCATCGGTCTCGTGGTCACCAAGCGCCTGGTCGAGCTGATGGGCGGCACCATCACGGTGAGCAGCACGCCCGGCATGGGCAGCGTGTTCTCGATCGAGCTGAACCTGAGCGCTACCGAGCAGTCGCTGCCCCAGCCGCAGCCGCTGCCCGAGGCGGCGGCGCAGCCCCAGCCCCAGCCGCGGCCGCATGACGATGACGTGGCGACCGTGCTGTGCGTGGAAGACAACCCGGCCAGCCTGCAGCTGGTGGAACAGGTGCTCGCCGGGCGCCCGGACCTGAGGCTGCTGTCCGCGCCCGACGGGCGCATCGGCGTGGAAATGGCGCGTGCCCACCGGCCCGACATCATCCTGATGGACAACAACATGCCCTCGATGAGCGGGCGCGAGGCCCAGGCGGTGTTGCGCAACGACCCGGCCACCGCGCAGATCCCGATCATTGCGCTGACCGCCAACGCGATGCCGGACGCGGTGAAGCAGGGCCTGGCGGCCGGCTTCTTCCGCTACCTCACCAAGCCGGTCGACGTGTCGGAGCTGGTGTCCGCGATCGACAGCGCGCTGGCGGAGTCGCGCGCTCGCCGCGGGTACTGAACCCGCGGCGGCGGGTGCCTGTCAGGCGGCCGGCTTGAGCTGGCGCTTCGAGCGCGCCCGGATGTTGAGCGCCTCGACCGCCAGCGAGAAGGCCATGGCCGCGTAGATGTAGCCCTTGGGCACATGCATTTCGAAGGCCTCGGCGGTGAGCGCCATGCCCACCATCACGAGGAAGGCGAGCGCCAGCACCTTCACCGACGGGTGGCGGTCGACGAAGTCGCCGATCGGCTTGGCCGCCACCAGCATCACGAGGACGGAGGCGATGACCGCGGCGATCATCACGCCGAGCTGGTCGACCATGCCGACGGCGGTGATGACGGAGTCGAGCGAGAACACGATGTCGATGATGGCGATCTGGCCCACGATGCTCCACAGCAGCTTGCGGCCTGCCGCCTTCATGACGGCCGGGTCGGTGCTGGGCGGGGCGTCCTGCTCGCGAGCCTCGACCTCGACGAAGATCTCGTGCGACGCCTTGTACAGCAGGAACAGGCCGCCCAGCAGCAGCACCACGTCGCGGCCGCTGATGCCCTGGCCGGCCATGCTGAACAGGTCGGCCGTGAGGCCCATCACCCAGCTCAGCGAGAACAGCAGCAGCAGGCGCGTGAGCATGGCGAAGCCCAGGCCGAGTCGGCGCGCCATGTCGCGCTGGTGCGCCGGCAGCCGGCCCACCAGGATGGAGATGAAGATGATGTTGTCCACGCCCAGGACGATCTCCAGGGCGGTGAGCATCGCGAAGGCGATCCAGATGTTGGGGTCGAGCAGGAATTCCATGGCGTGCTGCCGGGGGCTTGATGGGAAGAGCGCAAATCTATGCACGCGAACACTTCGCGTAAAGTCGATTTATCTGAAGGGTCGTTTCGCGTAAAACTGACAATGAACTTCAAGCATCTCTACTACTTCTGGGCCACCGCCAAGGCGGGGGGCATCGTGCGGGCCGGCGAGCAGCTGCACACCACGCCGCAGACGCTGTCGGCCCAGATCAAGCTGCTCGAAGGCAGCCTCGGCTGCAGCCTGTTCCGCAAGAGCGGCCGCCGGCTCGAGCTCACCGAGGACGGCCACGTCGCGCTGGGCTATGCCGACCAGATCTTCGCGCTCAGCGCCGAGCTCGAGGCGGCCATCGGCAAGCGCCGGCCGGGCCCGGCCACGCTCGAGTTCCGGGTCGGCATTGCCGATGCGGTGCCCAAGGCCATTGCCTACCGGCTGCTGGAGCCAGCACTCGACGTGCCCGGCCCGGTGCGCCTCGTCTGCCACGAAGGCAAGTTCCAGGAGCTGCTGGCGCAGGTGTCGGTGCACCGCCTCGACCTGGTGATCGCCGACGAGGCCATGGGCCGGCAGATGAGCGTGAAGGCCTTCAACCATGCGCTGGGCACCACGGCGATGAGCTTCTTCGCCGCGCCGGCGCTCAAGGCCACGCTGGCCCGCGCCTTCCCGAAATGCCTGGACGGCGCGCCCATGCTGGTGCAGGGCGCGGCGTCGGCGATGCGCCAGCGTCTCGAGCTCTGGCTGACCCGCCACGGCCTGCGCCCGAGAGCCGTGGGCGAATTCGACGATGCGGCACTGATGAAGGCCTTCGGCCGCGAAGGCCGGGGCGTGTTCATGGCGCCCACGGTGCTGGAAGAAGAAACCTGCGCCCAGTACGGCGTGCGGGTGCTGGGCCGCACCGCCGAGCTCGTCGAGGAGTTCTATGCCATTTCGGTGGAGCGGCGCATCACGCACCCCTGCGTGGCGGCCATCACCGAGGCGGCCCGGGGCGAGCTGTTCGGCGCCTGAGCGAGGGCAGGCGCGACGGGCAGGCCTGGCCAGGAGTCTGCGCGGCAGAACCGGCCTACCGCAAGCGCAAGTGGATTGCCGAGCCGCCCAATGGTTGAGCGCAAGCTGAGCCGGGTGCAGCCATCGTCAGACTGACTGCTGCCTCCCTCGCGGAGGGAGGCTGGAGGGTGCGGTCGAACAAGCTGGAGCTCCCTCGCGGAGAGGGCTCGGGGGAGCCGTGCGTTCAGCCGCAGGCTAGGGAGGCTACGCGGCTTATGCCGCGCAGACTCCTAGCCCTTGTTGTCCAGCGACAGCGGCCCCGCGCCGAACGCCGCCACGAACAGCAGCCCGCCCACGATGGCGAGGTTCTTGAAGAAGTTGATGCTCTGCATCATCTGCTGGTCGGCCGGCATGGCCCAGAAGTTGTGGAACAGGAAAGCCGCCAGCAGCGTGAACACCGCCAGGATCAACGCAGCCCAGCGCGCCTTGAAGCCGATCAGCAGCGCCAGCGCCACCACAACCTCCACGACGATGGTCCCGGCGGCCGCCACCTGCGGTAGCGGCAGGCCTTTCGAGGCGATGTAGCCCACGGTGCCCGAGAAGCCGCTGATCTTGCTGACACCTGCCGGGATGAACAGCAGGGCGATCAGGATGCGACCGAGCAGGGGACCGAATTTTTCCAGGACCGGCATGGCGTTGCTCCGTGGTTGAGGTGGCGCAAGGCTAGCGGGCGGCCTGATCCGTGTCTAGGCGAACAGCCGTGAGGCATGGAGCCCCAGCCCGGTGGCCACGCTGGCGAACCGGTCGCCGCGCACGGCGCGCGCCTGGCCGAAGGCACGTGCCAGCCGCTCGGTCAGCAGGCGCAGGCCGGTCGAGCCGCCGGTGAAGTACAGCGCATCCACCCGCTCGGGCGCCACGCCGGCCTGGCGTGCCGTGTCCAGCGCCGCGGCGACGATCTTCTCGATGTCGGCCTCGATGGCCTGCACGGCCGTGTGCTCGTCCAGCGGCACTGCCAGGCCCGGCTCCACGTGGCCGAGGTCGATGGTGGTGTCGGCGCCCGCGGCGACGGCGATCTTGGCCGCCTCGGCGCGGGCTGCGAGGTCGTGGCCCAGGCGCTCGGTCACCACCGTCATGAGCCGCCGGTGGTGCGCCGGGTTGCCGTAGAAGGCCAGCATGCGCTTGAGTTCGGCCACCCGCTGCGGGTGGTACACGGTGTTGATGAGGTGCCAGGTGGCGAGGTCGAAGTACACGCCGTTGGGCACTTCGCGCGGCGCCTGGCCGTGGTGGCTCGGGCCGTGCGACTTGTAGCCCAGCTCGCGCAGCAGGCTGGCGAGTTCCACCCGCCGGTCGAAGTCGGTGCCGGCGATGTGCACGCCGTGGTTGGCCAGGATGTCGTCCTTGCGTTCGAGGCGCGACAGGCGGTCGGGCCCCACCCGCACCAGCGAGAAGTCGGACGTTCCGCCGCCGATGTCGGCCACCAGCACCAGCTCCTCGCGCCGGGCCTGGCGCTCGTAGTCGAAGGCGGCCGCGATCGGCTCGTACTGGAAGGCGAGTTCCTCGAAGCCGACGGCCCGCGCCGCGCTGGCCAGCGAGGCCTGCGCCTGCGCGTCGCGCTGTGCGTCGTCGTCGACGAAGAACACCGGTCGCCCGAGCACCGCGCGGGCGATCGGTTCGCCCAGGGACGCCTCGGCCAGCGACTTCAGGTGGCGCAGGTAGCCGGTGATCACGTCGAGGTACTTCACCGCATGGCCGCCGCCCACGTCGGTCGTCTGCTCCACCAGCGTGGAGCCGAGGATGCTCTTCATCGAACGCATGAGCCGGCCGTCGTAGCCGTCCACATACGCGGCCACCGCCGCCCGGCCGAAGGCCCGCGGCGGCTCGGCGCCCGGCGGCAGGGCTTCATGCTCGGCGAAATAGAACACGGCCGTCGGCATGGTCGGCTGTCCCGGTTCCAGCTCGATGAGCCGTGTGGCGCCGGCCGCGGGCACCGCGACGGCAGAGTTCGACGTACCGAAATCGATGGCGCAGTAACTCATGGTGGCTCGCAGAAAACGACAAAAGCCCGCACGCGGTGCAACGCGGCGGGCGGGGTAGTGTGGGCGGGGCGCGGATTCTATGCCCGGGCCTTGCCGGCGGCAGAATGCCCCCATGCAGAAGATCGACATCGTGGCGCGAGCCCACTGGCCTGAACTGGCCGCCTTCATCCACCGGCACAACCGCCGCAGCGACGGCCGCGCGAGGTGCCTGCATGCCGAACATGGCGACACGGCCGACGCCCAGGCGAGCGAGATGCTGGCCATCCCCGACGGCGAGGCCTGCTTCGTGGCGGCGCGCGCGGGCACGGGCGGCGAATGGTCGGGCATGGCCGGCTGCGAGCTCGACCCGGCGCTGGGCCGGGCCTGGCTGCGCGGGCCGCTCACCCGCGATGCCGACGACGCCGCCCTGCAGGTGGCGCTGATCCACGCGCTGGAAGCAGCGCTGCCCCGTGCGGTGCGCCGCTTCGACGCCTTCCCGCAGGTGAGCGAAACCGCGCTGCGGGCGAGCTACCGCGCTGCCGGCTATCGCGACCACATGCAGCACCATGTCTTCTGCCTGGAGCGGCCGCAGGCGCCGCCCCCCTGGCCCGAGGCGGTGGCCGCGCAGGCGAGTCCCGCCGCTGCCGAGCTGGCCGCACGCCTGCATGAGCAGCTGTTCCCCGACACCTACCTCACACGCACCTCCATGCTCGAGAGCCTCGACGACGAACACCGCCTGTTCGCGGCCGAGGTGGGCGGCACGGTGGCGGGCTATGTGTACGTGCAGGACAAGCCGCTGGAGGACGAGGGCTACATCGACTTCATAGGGGTCAGCGCCCAGGCACGCGGCCGCGGGCTGGGTCGCGCGCTGCTCGATGCGGCCGTGCACTGGGCGATGGTGGAGCGCGGCCGGCCGCGGGTGAGCCTCACGGCCCGGCAGGACCGCACGCCGGCGCTCGGCCTTTATGAAGCCGCCGGCTTCCGCGAAGTCGCCGCCGGCGCGCACATGATCAAGGTGCGGACCGCCTGACGCCGACGCACCGCCCCGCACCGCGCATGAACCGCCCCGACGACGACGCCCTTTCGCCGACCGCGAGGTTGTTCGTCGGGCTGTGGCCGGACGATGAGACCCGGCAGGCGCTGCACGACCACCAGGCGCTGTGGCAGTGGGGCCGCAGCGCGGTACCCACCCGCCGCGAGCGCCTGCACATGACGCTGCACTTCCTGGGCGACTGGCCGCGTGAGCTGGTGCCTGCGCTGGTGCAGGGGCTCGCGGTGCCGTTCGAGCCCTTCACGCTGCGGCTCGACGATGCCGGCGTGTGGCGCAACGGCATCGCCCGCGTCGGGCCGGTGGAGCCGCCGGCCCCGCTGCTCGCGCTGCACCACCGGCTGGCCCTTGCGCTGGCCCGCCTGGGGCTGGTGCCGGCGTCGGGCCGCTTCGCGCCGCACGTGACCCTGGCGCGCGGCGCGGCGCAGGCGATGCCGCCGCGCCGTCCGCCTTCCATCGTCTGGCCGGTGGCGGGTTATGCGCTGGTCGAATCGGACCTGCGGCCGCCTGCCAGCTACCGCATCCGCGCCGTCTACGGGTGACCGGTCACTACCCGTCACCCGTAGACGGCGACCAGTTGGTAGCCGAGGGATGCCAACTGGCCGTCTGGGGTCCAGAGGGTGGCGGCCTGGTTCACGTAGCCCTCGCCCGCGGCCTTGGTGTCCATGTCGATGCGCCACCAGCCGTCGGCCGGTATCGGCTGCGGCGGGCTGCGCAATTCGAGCGACCACGACACCGAACTCGCCGGCTTGCGTTCCTTCAGCTGCCCGAGTGCCGGTGTGGGCGGCGCATCCGACAACAGCACCGTCAGCAGCTCGGGGTCGAGCGCCTCGTCCTTCAGGCGCAGGTGGATGCGGGTGTTCCAGCCCGGCTGCCCGGAGAAGGGGACCGGTCCTTCGGCCCAGCCCATCTGCAGGTGCTGGGTGAAGTTGGGCGTCACGCCGGCGATGAAAGGCAGCACCCGCGCCTCGGAGGCCGCGGTGGCCGCCGCCGGCTGCTGCGGGTGCAGGACCGGCAGCGCGGTCTCGCGCGCTGCGCCGAACACGCCCACCAGCAGGGCCGCCGGCTCGCCGCCTTGCGACACGGTGGCCTGCACCTGCCGCATGTTCTTGCCGGCCCGCAGCGTGGTGACCGCCACCTGCACCGGGCCGGCGCCCACGGGGCCGATGAAGTTCGTCTGCAGCGCCCGCAGCGGCGCCGCACGGCCCGCCACGTCATGCATGGCCTGCACCCCCAGCGTGGCCACCAGGCCGCCGAAGGTGGTGCGGCCCTGCAGCCAGTCGTCGGTGATGGCCATGCTGACGACATCGCCTTCCCGGCTGCGACGGGAGAGGAGGGCGGTCAGGGGAGAAAGCGGTGCGCTCATGAGGACTTCCAGTGCAGGGGGTGGGGCGGATTATCGAACGATCGTGCTTTTCTTGCCGGTGTGCCGGTCCGGAGCGGGTCTGTAGGACTGTTCCGGCGGTGTGATCGGCAGGCTCCTAAGGCCGTGCTGCCGGTGTTCCTGCCGTGCCGGGGCGCCGGGCTACCTAGGCTTTGGGGTGTTGGACGCCAACGATGCGCCGCAGCTTCTTGCGGCGCCGGCGATCGACTCTTCAACTTCCAGAAGGAGGCCATCCATGAAGCTATCGAACCTTGCCCAGGCCGCTGCAACCGCCTGTACCGCGCTCGCGCTGTGCTCGGGGGTGTATGCCCAGAACGACAAGGGAGCCTATGACCAGGCCCGCAACTCGGCGAAGGCCACCTATGACTCGGCCAAGAAGCAGTGCGGCAGCCTGTCCGGCAATGCCAAGGACGTCTGCGAGAAGGAAGCCAAGCTCGCCCGCGTGAAGGCCGAGCAGGAAGCCGAGGCCAGCTACAAGGGCACCGCCAAGGCCCGCCAGGATGCGACGGTCGAGGTGGCGCAGGCTGAATACGACCTCGCCAAGGAGCGTTGTGAAGACAAGTCCGGCAATGACCGCGACGTCTGCACCAAGGACGCGAAGGCTGCCTATGAAAAGGTGAAGGCCGATGCCAAGGCCCAGCGCGAAACCGCCAAGGCCGGCAAGGAAGCCTCCGACGAGAAGCATGCAGCGGCCTACAAGGCTGCCCGCGAACGCTGTGACGCCCTGTCCGGCAATGCCAAGGACAGCTGCATCGAGCAGGCCAAGGCCCAGCACAAGCAGTAGCGAGGAAGCAGCCAAGGGGGGCGGGGGCGGTCGAGTCGGATCACAACCCTCGCGGCCCCGACGGCTCTTCGGTGGCATGATCGGCGCCCTCGGGGGTGTGAGGCGGCTCGTCCGTCTTCCGTTCCCACCCAACATCGAGAGGTCCGTTCGACATGTCCGTTCTGTCCCGATGCGCGGGGCTGCCGCTGGTGGTCGCCGCGCTTGCCGTTTTTTGCGTCGCAGCCCAGGCGGCGGACCCTGCCCAAGCGAAGAAGGGCCACGTCCTTTCCCTGGGGGGCCAGGGCAAGGGCGGCGGAAAGCTGCTCACCCGCAACGAACTGCGCGAATGCCTGGCGCAGGAAGTGCGTGTCAAGGCGATGAGCGAGGAGGCCGTCACCCTGCAACGTGCGATCGATACCGACAAGAGCGAGATTGCGAAGCACGCCGAAGAGCTCAAGCTGGCGCTCGAGACGCTGGACCGTACCAGCAAGGAGGCAGTGGATGCCTTCAACGCCAAGGGGGCCGAACAGGAACGGCGCATCGATGCCTACAACGAAAGACTTCCAGCCTTCAACGCCAAGGTCGAGGCGATGCAAGGCGAGCGGGCCGCCTTCGTGACGAATTGCGCTGACCGCCCGTATGACGAGGGCGACTATTTCGCCATCAAGCGCGGCAAGTGAACGGGCGCCAGCGGTGGACGAGATCTCTTCGGTGCTGACCCGGTTCAACGGACGCTCCGCCGTGGCCCTGCAGGCACCCGACGGTGCTCAGGCCGTGCTCCTCCTGCAAGGGGCGCAGCTGGTGAGCTGGCGCGCGCGTGACGGCCGCGAGCGCTTGTACCTCTCGGACAGTGCCGTGTATGCCGACGGGCAGGCGGTGCGCGGCGGGGTGCCGGTCGTGTTCCCGCAGTTCGAAAAGCGCGGGCCGCTGCAGCGGCACGGCTTTGCTCGGGTGCTGCCGTGGACGCTGGAGCGCGCCGATGTCAGTCGCGAGGGGGCGCTCGCAGTGCTGCGGCTCGAATCCAGCGACATCACGCTCGCCCAGTGGCCGCACCGGTTCGCGGCCGAACTCACGGTCAACGTGAGCAACGAACGCCTGGACGTCGAGCTGGAGGTCGAGAACACCGGCGATGCGCCGTTGTCGTTCACGGCGGCCTTGCACACCTACCTGCGCGTCCACGAAGTCGAGGAAGCCAGCCTCGAAGGGCTGCGCGGGCAGACCTACCTCGACAGCCTCACCGGCCGGGAGGCCATGCAGGGCCTGGGCGCGGTGACGGTGGAAGACGAGGTGGACCGCATCTACTGGGGCCACCCCGAACACGACCGCACGCTGCTGCTGCGCGAACCCGGGCGCACGCTGGCGATCGACCAGCAGAACTTCCCGGACACCGTGGTGTGGAACCCCTGGACCGAAAAGGCCCTGGCGATGGCCGACCTGCCGCCTTCGGACTTCCGCCGCTTCCTGTGCGTGGAAGCTGCCGCCATCGGCGAGCCGGTGCAGCTGGCGGCCGGGGAAGCCTGGTGGGGGCGCCAGACGCTGCGCACCCAGCCCTGAGCGCCGCGGCGCCGGGCACACCGGTTGCCGGGAACCTGCAGTTCCATCCGGAGGTTCCCATGTCGTCCCGACTCGAAGAACAGGCGCCGGCCGCGGCGCAAGGCAGCATCGACCTCACCGCCGATGCCAACGTGTCCTACTGGACCCAGACGCTCGGCATTTCCGAGCTGGACCTGCGCAAGGCGGTGGCCGAGGTCGGCACCGAAGTGACGGCCGTGCAGGGCTTCATGGCCCAGCAGGCCCCCTCGACCTCGTAAGAAAGGCCGGTGTCGCTGCCGGCGTACCCGCCGGACGGGGTGCCCACCCGGGCCGCCGCGCCGGGCCGCTCCCAAGCAAGGCCCGCCCCCTCACGGAGGGGTGGCCGGCGTACTCGCCGGACGGGGTGCCCCCACTCACCACCACACCTCTGCTTGCACGCCGTAGGTGGTGCCGGTGGCGTTCGTGCCGAACACGCCGGTCGTCGACAGCGCGTCGCCGGGCGCTGCCGCCGCCTGCGCACCCGAGTTCCACCTGGCATAGGTGGCGAAGGCGCGGATCACCGGGCGTGACCATAAGTTGCGGCCGGCACCGTACTGGGCCGCCAGCGTCAGCTTGGCGAGGCGGCGGCGCGCGCCGGTGTCGGGCTTGAACTGGTCGTAGCCGGCCTCGACCGCCGCGCTGACCTGGTCGCTGAAGTGGTAGACCGGGCGCACGCCGAACGACACCCACTTGCCCGACAGGCTGTCGCCGTTGGCATGGGTGCCGGCGATGTCTCGCTGCTCGTACACCACGGTGGCCATGCCGGAGAGGTTGTCGATCAGGCCGCCGGGCTGCCACACCACCGACTCGACGATGCGCCAGGTCTTGTCGCCCTTGGCCGCGCCGAAGCTGGGGAAGCTGTGGTCGAGGTTGGCGATGGCGCCCTTGCCGTACTGCAGCGCCAGCTTGTTGTAGCCGCCGCCGAAGATCTCCTTTTGCGTGTGCATCAGCGTGAGGCCGCTGCCGCCGGTGTTTTCCACACCGTCGCGGCTGTTGGCCTTGCGCCAGTCGAGGCCGATGGTCAGGCTGCCGTTCGGGTTGGTGGGAATGTCCTTCCAGCGCAGGTCGTGGCCGATCAGCTGTCGTTCGGCGGCGGTGGCCGGCGGTGTGGTGCCGGCCTCGCCGTTGCGGCGCAGCGCATAGCTCAGCCTGCCGACACCCACGTCGATGTTCTCGATGCCGGCGCCTGGGCCGCTGTTGCTCCAGAAGTAGAAGTCGTTGATGTGCACGTCGTGCCGGTCGTAGTAGCGCTTGCCGGCCCACAGGCTGGCGTTCGCGAACGCGCCGGCGCCGATCTTGTCGGCCTCGACGAACACCTCGCGCCATGACGGCGTGAACTGCTCCCAGTCGAGGTTGTTGGGCAGCACGAAGGCAGCCATCGTCGAGAAGCGGAACGTGGTGCCGCCGGGCGCCTTGTAGACCTGGCTGCCGAACGACAGCTCGCCGTAGGTTTCGCACTCGTTGCCCAGCCGGTACTTCCTGGGCGCCCCGGGCAGCTGGAAGCACACCTGGTCGCCGCCCTGGGTGCTTGCGCCGATGCCCGAGCGAAAGTAGCCGTGGAAGTCGACCGACACCGGGTCGGCCTGCACGGCGGGTGGCAGAGCGGCGGCCAGCGCCGCAACGGCGGTGGCGAGGGGTGTCCGGGAGGGGTTCAGGGTTCGCATGGGGTCTCCTCGTGTCGTGCGTGAATGCGTTGGATGTGTCGTCGAGTGCCCCGGGGCTTCGATGCCTCGGGCGGCGCGACTCTAGGAAGCCCGTGCTGCGCGCGGATTTGATGTGTTGGTCACATCGCGTCATTCGCTGCGGCGTGTTTCATGTGTGAACGGCGGCGTTGACGAATGAAATCGGCGAGAGCGCCGATGCGTCGAACCTCGCGGCCGCAGGAGACGACGAGACGTACGGGATCAGGTGAGTCACCGATTGAGGGTGCCGCGAGAGCACCGCACCATGTCTCGATGACAAAACATGTGGCTCTACGACATTGAGCGCCGCCCGCAGACAAGGCGGCGCCACGGAGGTGTACCCGGCGCACGGGGGGCAGTCATGACCGCCGACCCTGGCGAAGCCGTGCCCGCGCGGCTGCTGGTGGTGGACGACGACGCCGACATGCGGGCCATGCTCGACGATGCGCTGCGCAAGAGCGGCTTCGCTGTCGACGGCGTGGAGAGCGCCGCGCAGATGCGCGAGGCGATGGCCGGGCACGACTACGCGCTGGTATTGATGGACCTGCGCCTGCGCAACGAAGACGGCCTGATGGTCGCGCGGCAGCTGCGCGAGGTGTCCAGCGTGCCGATCGTGATGATCAGCGGCAGCAGCGACGAGACCGACCGGGTGCTGCTGCTGGAGCTGGCGGCCGACGACTTCCTCATCAAGCCCTTCAGCATGCGCGAGCTGGTGGCCCGGGTGAGGGCGGTGCTGCGCCGCTACGAACACACCGACGGTGCGCTGGCCCATGCCCCGGCCGCGCGTGCGCGGCGCAAGGGCCAGTGCCTGGCGTTCGGCCCCTGGGTGCTCGACCTCGGCGAGCGCGAGCTGTCGTCGCGCGACGGCGCGGTGTGTGCGCTGACGCAAGGCGAGTTCCGCCTGCTCGAGGCCTTCGTGCGCCATCCGCACCGTGTGTGGACGCGCGACGAGCTGCTGGAACAGACCCGCAGCGCCGACACCGAGGTGTTCGACCGCACCATCGACGTGTTGATCCTGCGGCTGCGCCGCAAGATCGAACCCAATCCGAAACACCCGCAGTTCATCTGCACCGAGCGGGGGCTGGGGTATGTGTTCAGTGCGGACGTGGTGCAGGTGTAGCGCCCGACCGTCGGCGTCCGATGCGCCGCTGCCGAAGCCAGCATGACCCCCCGCCTCATCGACCGCGTCCGCACGCGCCTGCTGGCGGCGCTCGTGGTGCTCCTGGCTGCGGCCATCGTGCTGGCCGCACTCGGCTGGTACGGCATGCGCAGCGCGCAGCTGGCGCTCACCGGCTTCCAGGGCGAGGTGCTGCCCAACGTCACCCAGGCGCTCGAGCTCGCCGAGCGCACCGCCAAGCTGGCCGCCATCGCACCCAACGTGGTGGAGTCGCAGTCGGCGGCCATGCTCGACAGCAACGCGCAGGCGCTGCGCACGCTGCTCCAGGAGATCGGGCGGCGCGTCGATACGCTCGGCAGTGAAACAGAACTCGGCCCGCGGCTGCGCCGCCTGCTGGGTGACGTGCAGCGCGACCTCGACCAGCTGGTGAAGCTCACGCGCGCGCGCCAGGACGCCGAGGCGGCGATGCAGCAGCAGATCGCCACGCTCGACCGCATCGGCGACGTGATGCCGGCGATCGCGGCGGCCGCCGGCAAGGGGCAGCCGGCGCTGGCGGCGCTGTGGACCGAACTCGTGGTGGGTGTGGGTGCCGACAACGCCGCCAAGCTGGGGCGGCTCGAAGCGGATGTCGAGGCCTTGTGGATCGCGGCGCACCGGCGCGGCGGGCCGCCTGCGCTGTCGCCCTCGATCGAGCAGGCGCTGCGCGACGTGGCGTTCGGCCCGCACAACGTGCTGTCGCTGCGCCGCCAGCAGCTCGAGCTGGAGCGGCGCACCGCCTATCTGGTGGTGCTCACCCGCAGCAACGCCGACCAGCTGAGCGACGACGTGGGGCAGTACGTCACCTCGTTGCGCGAGCAGGCGGCCGAGCGCCGCTCGCAGGTGCAGCAGGCCATCCGCTCGGGCGAGACGGCGATGCTCCTGCTGGCGCTGGGCTGCATCCTGATCGCGGCACTGGCCACCCGCTACGTGCGCCGCTTCGTCGGCCAGATCGAAAGCATCACCCAGGTCATGTCGCGGCTGGTGGCCGGCGACACCGCGTCCACCACGACCGCACCCACGCCGGCCACCCTGCGGCGCGACGAACTGGGCGCGCTGGCCCGCAGCTTCGATGTGTTCCGCGATGCGCTGCTGGCCAAGCAGGCGCTGGTGGCGGACCTGCGCACCCAGAGTGCGCTGCTCGAGGCGGTGCACCACAACATGACCGATGCGCTGGCGGTGTTCGACCCTCAGGGGGCGCTGCTGCTGTGGAATCAGCGTCTGGCCGACCTGTTCGGCCGCCATGGGGCGGTGCCGGAAACCGGCATGAGTCCGCGGGCGCTGATGCAGTCGCTGCCCGCCGGCACCACCTGGACGGCGCCGGGCCAGACACAGCCCGAGCCGCTGCCGGCCGGCGGCGAGCTCGACCTGACCCGCTTCGACCACATCGAGCTGCACCTGCCCGACGGCCATGTATACGACCTGCGCAGCCGCGCCATGCCCGACGGCGGCACCGTCACCCTCGCCACCGACCTGACCGCACGCCGCGCCATCGAGCGCCAGGAACAGCACACGCAGCGCCTCGAGGTGCTGGGCCAGCTCACCGGCGGCGTGGCGCACGACTTCAACAACTACCTGGGCACCATCATCGGCAACCTGGGGTTGCTGGAGGCGGAAGGCACCTTGCCGCCGGCCGCGGCCACACAGCTGCAGCGCGCCCGGCGCGCGGCCGGCAGCGCGGCGGCGCTCACCCGGCGGCTGCTCGCCTTCGCGCGGCGCCAGCCGCTGGCCGCCGAGTCGGTGCCGGTGGATGCGATGGTCGAGGAGATGCGCGACCTCATCGAATACAGCGCCGGGCCGCAGGTGCAGGTGGCGCTGCGGCTGCAGGCCGGCGGCGCCTGCGTGCACGTCGATCGAGGGCACCTGGAGAACGCCTTGCTCAACCTCGTGCTCAACAGCGCGGCGGCCATGCCCGAAGGCGGCGAGCTCGCCATCACGACATGTCGTGTGGAAGCCGCGGTGGAGATCGAGGTGGCCGACACCGGTACGGGCATCGCCGAGCACCTGCTCGACAAGGTGTTCGAACCCTTCTTCACCACCAAGGCGCCGGGAGAGGGGAGCGGGCTGGGGCTGAGCATCGTGTACGGCTTCGTGCGGCAGTCGGGAGGCGACATCAGCGTGAGCAGCACGCTCGGCCGCGGCACGCGGTTGCGCCTGCGCTTCCCGGTGGCGGCCGCAGGCGCGCTGCCTGCGCCGGGGGCGGCACCCGCGGCGGCGAGCGGTGCGATGGCCGGCCTGCAGATGCTGGTGGTCGACGACGACGAGGCATTCCGTTCCACCTTGACGGACATGTTGCGAGCCGCCGGCGTCGGCGTGACCGAGGCCGCCGGCGGTGCCGCGGCACTGCAGGCGGTGGAGCAGATGCCGGCCTGCGACCTGGTGCTCACCGACGTGTGCCTGGGCGGGGCGATGGACGGCGTGCAGCTCGCCAATGCCCTGCACCAGCGCCACCCGCGGCTGCAGCTGTGCCTGATGTCGGGCATGTCGTTCGAGCCCGTGCTGCACCGGCTGGCCGCCGGCGTCACGGTGGGCTTGTTGAACAAGCCCTTCGACCTGGCGGCGCTGGCAACCCAGATCGAGGCGCTGGCGGTGCCCGCCGGCTGAGGCGGGCACGCGAAATGCCCCCGTTTCGGCGACCGTGCCGCTGAAACAAACGAAATCTGCGGTTCATGCGGTGCGTGTCTGATGCGGTCCCGGCGCGAAGAGCGCCGAGGTTCAGCGCGGCGGCCTTGGCTGCCGCCGCACGACAAGACACAGGAGACACAAGCGATGAAGCGACTCGGATTCACGGCCCTCGCGGCCGCCTTGCTCGTGGGCGGCATGGCCGCCGCCCAGGCAGCCCAGATCAAGATTTCGTGCGGCGCCGTCGGCCAGGAGCTGGAGCTGTGCAAGAGCGCGGCCGAAGCCTGGGGCAAGAAGACGGGCAACGAGGTGCAGGTGGTGGCCACGCCCACCGATGCCAACGAACGCCTGGCCCTGTACCAGCAGATCCTGAGCTCGCAGTCCGACAAGATCGACGTCTACCAGGTCGACGTGGTGTGGCCCGGCCTGCTGGCCAGCCACCTGCTGGACCTGACGCCCCATGCCAAGGGTGTGCAGAAGCAGCACTTCGAGAGCATCGTGGCCAACAACACGGTGGGCGGCAAGCTGGTGGCCATGCCCTGGTTCACCGACGCGGGCCTGCTGTACTACCGCAAGGACCTGCTCGACAAGCACAAGCAGAAGCTGCCTTCCACCTGGGACGAGCTGGCGCAGTCGGCCAAGCTCATCCAGGATGCCGAGCGCAAGTCGGGCAACGACAAGATGTGGGGCTATGTGTGGCAGGGACGCGCCTACGAGGGCCTCACCTGCAACGCGGTCGAATGGCTGGTGAGCCACGGCGGCGGCACCATCGTCGAGCCCAACGGCAAGGTGAGCGTCAACAACCCGAAGGCGGTGAAGGCCCTGCAGACAGCGGCTTCATGGGTGGGCAGCATCTCGCCGTCGGCGGTGCTCAACTACAGCGAAGAAGAATCGCGCGGCGTGTTCCAGGCCGGCAATGCGGTGTACATGCGCAACTGGCCGTACGCCTGGGCGCTTTCGCAGGCGCCCGACAGTGCCATCAAGGGCAAGGTCGGCGTGGCGGTGCTGCCCAAGGGCGGCGCCGACGGCCGCAGCGCGGCGGCGCTCGGCGGCCAGCAGCTGGCGGTCTCGAAGTACACCAAGAACGCCGCGCTCGCGGCGGACCTCGTGATGTACATGACCAGCGCCGAGGTGCAGAAGCAGCGCGCGCTGAAGGGGTCGTTCAACCCCACCATCGGCGAGCTCTACAAGGACAAGGAGATCCTGGCGGCCAACCCGTTCATGGGCGAGCTCTACAGCACGTTCGCAAACGCGGCGGCGCGCCCCGCCACGGTGACGGGCGCACGCTACAACCAGGTGAGCAACGCCTTCTGGAACAGCGTGCACGAGGTGCTGTCGGGAAAGGCCAAGCCCGACGTGGCGCTGCAGCAGCTCGAGACCAACCTCGGCCGCACCAGCCGCGGCGGCAAATGGTAGCCAGGCACTGAGGCAGCGCAATGCGTACCACGATGCCCGTTCGCCCTGAGGTATCGAAGGGCGGCCACCGTTCGTCGCAGGGCTTCGATACCTCAGCCCGAACGGGTATCGAGGCCGGTGCGACGCCAAAGCAAACCGCCGCGGACGTGCCGTCCACCGGCAGCATCGAGCGCTACCGCACCCGCTGGGCCTGGCTGCTGCTGGCGCCCATGCTGGTGCTGCTGCTGGTCATCGCCGGCTGGCCGTTGGCCCGCACGCTGTGGTTCAGCCTGACCGACGCGCAGCTCTCGCAGCTCGAGCAGTGGCAGTTCGTCGGCCTGGAGAACTACGTCGGCGAATACGGCGTGCTGGCCGATGCGCAGTGGTGGCGCTCGGTGTGGAACACGCTGGTGTTCGCGGTGCTGTCGGTGACGTTCGAAACCGCACTGGGCCTGGGCGTCGCGCTGCTCATCAACCACCCGTCGCGGCTGCGCACGGTGCTGCGCGCCGCGATGCTGCTGCCCTGGGCGATTCCCACGGTGGTGTCGGCCAAGATGTGGAGCTGGATGCTGCACGACCAGTTCGGCGTGGTGAACCACTACCTCATGGCGCTCGGCCTCATCGGCGCCCCGATCGCCTGGACGGCCGACCCCGACCTGTCGCTGCTGGCCATCGTGATGGTCGACGTGTGGAAGACCACGCCCTTCATGGCGCTGCTCATCCTGGCGGCGCTGCAGATGGTGCCGCTGGACTGCTACGAGGCCGCGCGGGTCGACGGCGTGAAGCCCTGGGCGGTGTTCCGCCACATCACGCTGCCGCTCATCCTGCCCGGCGTGGCGGTGGCCATGATCTTCCGCATGCTCGATGCGCTGCGGGTGTTCGACGTGATCTACGTCATGACCTCCAACAGCCGCGACACCAAGAGCATGTCGGTCTACGTGCGCGAGCAGCTCATCGACTTCCAGCAGGTGGGCGTGGGCTCGGCAGCGGCGATGCTGCTGTTCTTCACCATCGCGCTCATCACCGTGGTGTATGCGGTGGCGATGCGCACCCGTGTCGAAAGGGCCTCGGCATGACCACCACCACCATCACGACCACCACCGCGAAAACCAGGCCGCATGGCAGCGCAACGCAGCCCCCGGCATGGGCGCGTGCCGGCTACTGGGTGCTGGCGCTGCTGTTCATCGCGTACTCGGTGTTCCCCTTCCTCTACGCGGTGTCCACCTCGTTCAAGCGCGGCGCGCAGATGTTCTCGCCCGACCTCATTCCTGCAGCACCCACGCTGTTCAACTATGCGTCGGTGTTCCGCGACCAGCCGTTCGCGCACAACCTGCTCAATTCGGTGCTGGTGGCCTCGGGCGTGGTGCTGCTGTCGATGGCGGTGAGCCTGACCGCCGCCTGGGCGCTGGGG
This sequence comes from Methylibium rhizosphaerae, assembly GCF_006386545.1. Classification (GTDB taxonomy): domain Bacteria; phylum Pseudomonadota; class Gammaproteobacteria; order Burkholderiales; family Burkholderiaceae_C; genus Pseudorivibacter; species Pseudorivibacter rhizosphaerae. The sequence continues at coordinate 42,419 of NZ_SWAR01000037.1, forward strand.
CGGGTGGAGTTCCGCGGCCGCGGCCTGCTCATGATGACCATACTGTCGGTCTCGATGTTCCCGCAGGTGGCGGTGCTGTCGGGCATGTTCGAGCTGGTGCGTTTCTTCGGCCTGTACGACCACCTCGGCTCGCTGCTGTTCGCCGACCTGATGCTCACGCTGCCCTTCACCGTGTGGGTGCTGGTCACCTTCATGAAGCAGCTGCCCAAGGAGCTGGAGGAGGCCGCCATCATGGACGGCGTCGGGCCGCTGGGCACCATCTTCAAGATCTTCCTGCCGGTGCTGTGGCCGGCCATCATCGCCACCGGGCTGCTGGCCTTCATCGCGGCGTGGAACGAGTTCCTGTTCGCGCTCACCTTCACCATCTCGACCGAACAGCGCACCGTGCCGGTGGCCATCGCCTTCATCAGCGGCGCGGGCGGCTACGAGCTGCCCTGGGGGCCGATCATGGCCGCCTCCGTCATGGTCACCTTGCCGCTCATCGCGCTCGTCATGTATTTCCAGCGGCTCATCGTCGCGGGCCTCACAGCGGGGGCTGTGAAAGGCTAGCGATGCGTTCAACCGAGGGCCACGTGCAGCCACCCTCACCCCAACCCTCTCCCGCCGGCGGGAGAGGGGGCCGCTCCCTCTCCACCGCTTGCGGGGGAGAGGGTCGGGGTGAGGGGGACGGCCGACCCGCAACCACCACACCATGAATCACAGCCAGCACCACGACTGGTGGAGGGGCGGAGCCCTCTACCAGATCTACCCGCGCAGCTTCCAGGACAGCAACGGCGACGGCATCGGCGACCTGCCGGGCATCACGCAGCGCCTGCCCTACATCGCCTCCCTCGGTGTCGAGGGCCTGTGGATATCGCCGTTCTTCAAGTCGCCGATGCGCGACTTCGGCTACGACATCAGCGACTACTGCGACGTCGACCCGATCTTCGGCACGCTGGCCGACTTCGACGCGCTGGTGGCCGCGGCGCACGAGCTCGGCCTCAAGGTGCTGATCGACCTCGTGCTCAGCCACACCTCGGCCGACCACCCGTGGTTCAGGGAAAGCCGTGCCAGCCGCGACAACCCGAAGAGCGACTGGTACATCTGGGCCGACGCGAAGGAAGACGGCTCGCCGCCCAACAACTGGCTGTCGCTCTTCGGCGGCAGCGCCTGGCACTGGGACACCCGGCGCAAGCAGTACTACATGCACAACTTCCTCACCTCGCAGCCGGACCTCAACTTCCACTGCGCCGAGGTGCAGCAGGCCGCGCTCGACGTGGCCGAGTTCTGGCTGGCGCGCGGTGTCGACGGCTTTCGCATGGACGTGGTGAATTTCTACTTCCATGACCGCCTGCTGCGCGACAACCCGCCGCAGCCGCCCGGCGAATGGGCCGCGGCGGTGCCGCACAGCAACCCCTATGCGAAGCAGCGCCACCTCTACGACAAGAGCCAGCCCGAGAACCTGGCCTTCCTGGAGCGCTTCCGTGCGCTGATGGACCGCTACCCCGGCACCACCACCATCGGCGAGATCGGCGACGACCGGCAATACGAGCGCCTGGGCGAATACACCAGCGGCCACCGGCTGCACATGGCCTACACCTTCAACCTGCTGGGCCATCCCTGCACGCCGGCCTACATCCACGGCGCGCTCGAGGAGTTCGTGGCCAACACGCCGGGTGCCTGGGCCTGCTGGAGCCTCAACAACCACGACGTCGAGCGGGTGGTGACCCGCTGGCAGAGCCTGGGCGAGCCCGACCGGCTGGCGCCGGTGCTGCTGGCGCTGCTGTGCTCCCTGCGCGGCTCGCCCTGTCTCTACCAGGGCGAGGAACTGGGCCTGGGCCAGGTGCACCTGCCGTACTCGGCCATCCAGGACCCTTACGGCAAGGAGATGTGGCCCGACTTCCCCGGCCGCGACGGCTGCCGCACGCCGATGCCCTGGGCGGCCGATGCGCCGCACGGCGGCTTCACCACCGGCACGCCGTGGCTGCCCGTGGCCGAGGAGCACGTGCACCGCGCGGTGAGCCGGCAGGACGGCGACGACCAGTCGCTGCTGTCGACGTACCGCCGCTTCCTGCGCTGGCGGCGCGAGCAGCCGCTGCTGCGCACCGGCGGCATGTCGCTGCTGCCGGCGCATGAGCAGGTGGTGGCCTTCGTGCGCCACAGCGAAGAGCCCGGCGCGTGCGGCGAGCGCAAGCACCTCGTGTGCGCCTTCAACCTCTCGCCGCTGCCGGCGCGCTACGAGCTGCTGGCCTCCGGCGAGGTGGCGCCGGTCAACGGGCACGGCTTCATCGGCAGCCATGAAAGCCAGGTGATCGTGCTGCCGCCGCATCAGGCCTTTTTCGGTCACTTCGTTCCCGCGAGCCAGCTGGAAAGGACTTCCTCATCATGTCCCGCATCGAACTGCGCAACGTCGCCAAGCGCTTTGGCGAGATCTCCATCCTTCACGACATCGACCTGAACATCGAGCCGGGCGAGTTCGTCGTGTTCATCGGCCCTTCGGGCTGCGGCAAGTCGACCCTGCTGCGGCTCATCGCCGGGCTGGAGGACGCCACCGACGGCGAGATCGAGATCGACGGCCGCGTGGTCAATGCGCTGCCGCCGTCGAAGCGCGACGTCGCCATGGTGTTCCAGAGCTATGCGCTGTATCCGCACATGAACGTCTACGAGAACATGGCGTTCGGCCTCAAGCAGCAGAAGATGCCGGCGCCCGAGATCGAGCAGCGTGTGAAGGAGGCCTCGCGCATCCTGAAGCTCGACGAACTGCTCGACCGCAAGCCCAAGCAGCTGTCGGGCGGGCAGCGCCAGCGGGTGGCCATCGGCCGCGCCATCGTGCGCAAGCCCAAGGTCTTTCTTTTCGACGAGCCGCTGTCGAACCTGGACGCGGCGCTGCGGGTGAACACCCGGGTCGAGATCGCGCGGCTGCACCGCCAGATCGGCTCGGCCAGCATGATCTACGTGACCCACGACCAGGTCGAGGCCATGACGCTGGCCGACAAGATCGTGCTGCTGCGGCCGGGGGCCGGCGCGCGCGGCGAACCCAGCATCGCGCAGGTGGGTTCGCCGCTCACGCTCTACCACCGGCCGGCCAACCGCTTCGTGGCCGGCTTCATCGGCTCGCCGTCGATGAACTTCATCGACGGCGTCGTGGAGGCCGCCGACGCACGGCAGGTGGTGCTGCGCTGCGGCACGCAGCAGCAGGTGGCGGCGGTGGACGGCAGCGAGCTGAAGCCCGGCCAGCGCGTCACCCTCGGCATCCGCCCCGAGCACATCGAGGTGGCGCGCCGCAACGGGTCAGCCGGCGGTGATGTGTGGCCGCTGGTGGTGAGCCACGTCGAGCACCTGGGCGAACACGGCTACGTGTATGCCCGCCGCGGTGTCGACGAGGCGCCGCCGCTCATCGCCAAGGTGCCCGACGAAGGCTATGACGAGGGCGACGCGATCAGCCTGCGTTTCCCGCCCGAGGCGGTGCACGTCTTCCGCGAAGACGGCACGGCGTTGCCGAGGGGCGAGCGTGCCCCGTCCGGCGAGATGCCGGCGCGTCGCGCCGCAACCGTCAGGGCTTTTCCGACAGCGTCTTGAGACCGGCCAGCCCGGCCTCGAAGTCCTTGCCGACCATGCTGTCGGCGCTGAGCGCAAACCAGCGGAACAGCGGGTTGCTGCCCATGTCGCCGTCCATGGTCCAGGTCACCCGGGTGGTGCTGGGCCCCTGGGCTTCGAAGGTCAGCACGCCCCGGGAGGTGGTGCCGAAGTCCGGGAAGTAGAGGTCGAAGGCGACCAGCTTCGAAGGCTCGGCCTGGGTGAGCGTCATTTCGCCGTCGCCCTCGCTTTCGCTCTTCCAGGCCCACTTGGCGCCGGTGCCTTGTTCGGCCCCCGAGTATTCGATGCGCATCTTCGGGTCGCGCTGGTTCCACGCAGACCACTGCTTCCATGCGCGCGGGCTGGCCACGAAGCCGTACACGCGCTCGGCCGGCGCGTTGATCACCGTGCTGCGGCTGACCTTGAACTTGGGCGACAGGAAATAGCCGCCGCCCACCAGCACTGCGCCCAGCACGATCACCACGATCAACAACCACTTGATGAACTTCACCAGCATGTTGCTGCCCTCCAGGCAGTTTGTTTTCTTTTGAGAAGCGCGAAGGGTAAGCGGCCCTTGCCGTCAAGGCAACAAGTCGTGTCCAGACGGCAGTTTGGGCACTACGGTTGCTGCGGTGACACCTCGCGGCGCTCCGCAGCGCTGGCGATGCCGGCTTCGATCAGGGCCATTACCCGGGCCGCCTCCAGCCCCGTCACCGGGTTGGGGCCCGAGCCCTGCACGGCGTCTCGCACCGTGGCATAGAAGGCCAGGTAGTTGCCCTGGGGGTGGGGCGCCGGCACCGTGCGGGCCGGGCCTGCCGGGTCGTCATGCAGCGTCAGGACGGCGGGCCGGGGGTCGGTGCCCCATTCGCCCAGCGCTGCCAGCTGTGGCCGTGCTCCGGCCTTCATGGCGTCTTCCTGCGTGTCGAGCCCGTGCTTCACGAAGCTGCCGCGGGTGCCGTGGACGGCCCAGCGCGGCGCGGGCTGTGCGGTGAGGGTCGAGGCATGCAGGCGCACCCGCAGCGCATGACCGTAGCGCAAGGTGGCGGCGAAGCAGTCGTCCGCCGAGGCGCCGTCGCGCAGCCGGGCCAGGTCCAGATGGATGCCATCGGGCCAGCCGAACAGCTGCACTGCCTGGTCGACGAGGTGCGGGCCGAGGTCGAACCACAAGCCGCTTCCAGGGCCCCCGGCTTCGCGCCAGCGGTCCTTCACCACCGGGCGGTAGCGGTCGAAGCTCGCCTGCACCTCGACCACGCGGCCCAGCGCGCCGCCTGCGAGCACCTCGCGCAGCGCCAGGAAGTCGCTGTCCCAGCGGCGGTTGTGGAACACCGACAGCACACGCTGCTGCCGTGCCGCCAGCGCGATCAGGTCGCGCGCCTGGGCAAGGTCGAGGGTGAAGGGCTTGTCGACCACCACATGCTTGCCGGCCAGCAGCGCGGCACGGGCGATCGGATGGTGGGTGTCGTTCGGCGTGGGCACGACGACGAGGTCGATGTCGCTGCGCGCGAACAGGGCCTCGGGCGTGGACAGCGGCTCGACCTGCGGCCAGTCGGCAGCCACCCGGGCCGGGTCGCGGCTGCTGATGGCCGCCAACTGGAGGCCCGGCACGCCGTTGATGAGCGGGGCATGGAAGACCTGTGTGGCATAGCCGTAGCCGACGATGCCGACGCGCAAGGGTGATGTCATGCCGGTGGTTCAGAGGAGGTGCTGGAGATCGGGCCGCAGCTGTTGCAGTGCCGTCCGCAATGCGGTGCCGTCGCGGCCGAAGGCGAAGTCGGCGAAGTCGAAGCCGGGGCCGACGGTGGCGCCCACATAGGCAAAGTCGCCGAGCGGTTCGGCCGCCTGCCACCAGCCCGAAGGCACCACGTGGCGGGGCAGCCGGCCTTCGGCGGCGCGCCCGAGCTCGACGCAGTGCACCTCGTCGAGCGCCGGTGTCACGAGCCACAGCCGCAGCGGCCCGCCTTCGAGCAGGTGCCAGGCCTCGTCGGAGTCCACGCGGTGCCAGGCGCTGAACTGGCCCTGCACCAGCAGGAAGTCGATGCTGGTGAGCGCGCTGCGCTCGGGCCGTGCGTCTCGAGGGTCCACCGCATGCGGCGAACGGAAGAACTCGCGGAACCAGCCGCCTTCCGGATGCGGCTGCAGCTGCAGCGTTGCAATCAGTTCGGCGGCGCGGCCGGCGGGCGGGTGGACGGCGGAGTCAGGCATGGCGGCATTGTGCGGGCCGCCATGCGGCTCGCGGTTTCTTCAGGGTGACGAAATGCGGGTGATGGATCCGCGGGTCAGCACGTACAGCGCGCCGTCGGCGCCGACCAGCATGTCCACCGGCGCGTCGGACAGCGTGGCGAAGGCGTATGCCGCATGGTTGTTGGCGGCATCCAGCCGACCGACGAAGCGGCTCACATAGTCGGCAAAGAAGTAGTTGCCGCGGTAGGCCGCGGGGAACGGGCCGCTGGCGGGGTAGAAGGCGCCGCCTGCGATCGCGAAGCCGACGAAGAAGCCGCCCGGGCCGCTGCCTGCTGGGGATGTGTTGCTGTGCCGGTAGGTGAACAAGGGCCCGGTGAGGCCGCCGCTCACGTTGTCGGGCCCCTCGGAGCCCGGCCAGCCGTAGTTGGCGCCGGGTGCGCCCACGTTGACCTCTTCCCAGGTGTTCTGGCCCACGTCGTTGATGTGGATCCTGCCGGTACCCGGCTGCACGGCGAAGGTGAACGGGTTGCGCAGGCCGTAGGCCCACACCGCCCGGGCCAGGCCGGTCTGCTGGCCGTAGAACGGGTTGTCGGTGGGGATGCTGCCGTCGTCGTTGAAGCGCAGCATCTTGCCGAAGGGGTCGGCGAGGTCCTGGGCCCGGGCGCCGCTGGCGTTGTCGCCCACCGCCACGTAGAGCCTGCCGTCGAGGCCGAAGTGCAGGGCGCCGCCGTTGTGGTTGGTGGCCGACGACAGGCCGGGCAGGTTCACCAACTGGGTGTCGCTGCCGTCGGAGACGTCGGGGTTGGCGCCGCTGGCCACCAGGCGGCTCACCCGGTTGTGGGTGCCGCCCGAGGCGGTGGTGTAGTAGACATAGACCCAGCCATTGCTGGCGAAGTCGGGGTGGAAGGCCACGCCCAGGAGGCCTCGCTCGCCGGCCGAATCGACCGCGAAGGTGTGGAACGGCGTGGCCTGCAGCACGCCGTTCTTCACCACCCGCAGCGCGCCGCCCTGCTGTGCCACGAAGAGGCGGCCATCGGGCGCCTGCGCGAAGGCGGTGGCGCTCGACAGCCCGGTGATCCAGCCCTCGTTGCGGGTGAAGCCGTCCTGCACGCCGCGGCTGCCACCCACCCGGATGGTCGCGCTGGCCCAGGCCGAGCGGTTGCCGGCCGCATCTCGCGCGCGGGCCCGCACGACGTGCTGGCCCGCGGTGTAGAGGCCGGCGTCGATGCTGGCGGCATACGGCGCGGTGGTGTCTTCGCTGCCGATGGCCACGCCGTCGACCTGAAACTCGACTCCCGCGACGCCGACGTTGTCGCTGGCGTCGGCCGTGATGGCGAGCGTGCCGGTCACCCCGGTCTGCAGGTGGGCCGGCGCGGTGAGGGTGGCGGTGGGGGCCTGCGTGTCGGGTCCGCCTGCCGGCGCGACATCGACGGTCACGGCGCTGCTGGTCGTGATGCCGCCGTCGTTGTCGGTGGCGCGGGCGGTGAGGCTGCGGCTGCCGCTGGCGGCGGGCGTCCAGCTGAAGGTGTAGGGACTGGACGTGTCTTCGCCCAGGCGTGTGCCGTTCTCGAAGAACTCCACCCGGGTGACGTTGCCGTCGCCGTCGCTCGCGGTGGCGGCGAGTGTCTGCGCCACGCCGACCGTGCCGGTGGCCGCAGTCGAGAGCGACACGGTGGGCGGCTGGTTCGCCACCGGACCGTCGTCGGTGAAGCTGGCGGTGTAGGTGGTGTTGGCCGCCGGCGTGGAGATGGTGTGGCTGGCGTTGCCGCCGTCGCTCCAGCCCGCGAACAGGTACCGGCGGCCGTTGAAGGTCTGGTTGGCCGCGCCGAGCGTGCGCTCGATGCCCACCACGCCGGTGAAGACGTGAGGCGCGGCGGCCACCGGCTGGCCGTCGAGTGTGAGCTGCAACCCCGCGGGGACGGTGGCCAGCGTGACCTGGGCCTTCTGCGGCATCACGTCGCGGGTGACTTCGACGCTCTGGTTGGCGCTGTCGGTGGCGCGCAGGTGGAATCGGTACCAGATGTTGTCGGAAGTCTCGCCCTGCGTCGGCACGGTGAAGCTGCCGCCGCCGCCCTGCGTGGGTTGCACCGCCGGGTGGGTATGGGTGTCGTGGTGCAGGTCGACCCACCAGGTGAGCTGTGAGCTGCCGAGCGTGCCGTCCTCGGCGTCGGTGCCGTTCGCGGTGAAGGTGAGGGTGTCGCCGGCGCGGAAGCTGCTGCCGGCCGCCGGGGCGGTGATGGTTGCCACCGGGGGCGCATTGGGCGCAGGGGGCGGGTCGTCGTCGCCGCCGCAGGCGCTCAGCGCGGCGGTGGTCAGCAGTGCAACGAGCACCGGCTTGCGACGCTGCTTCTCTTGTTTGTTCATGGCCGCGGTCCTCCAGGGCACGCATCATGCCGTCGAGTCGCGCTCGGTCTGTATGGACTTGTGTGCAAACGGTCGAGCTGCGCTGACACATGGTTGTCAAGGCCGGCTGTGATGCTCGCGCGTCATTGCAAGAACAAGGGATCCCACGATGAAACGCCGCGACCTTCTCCTCAGCCAGGGCCTTTGGATCGGCGCTGCCGGCCTGGGCCTGCCCCGCATCCTGCGCGCGCAGCAGGCGCCTGGTGTGATCACGCGCGACGGTGCGCGCCCGCAGCTGCCCCATGGTGTACAGACCGGCGACGTCACCGCCGACAGCGCCATCGTGTGGGCCCGCGGCGACCGGCCTTCGCGGCTGTGGGTCGAATGGTCCGCGCGCGAGAACTTTGCCGATGCCCAGCGGGTGCGCGGGCCCTACCTGCTGCCCGAGAGCGACTACACCGGCCGCATCGACCTCACCGGCCTGCCGCAGGGCCAGCAGATCCACTACCGCGTGGTGCTGCAGGACCTGGGCAACGAACGTGTGCTGTCCGAGCCGGTGGCCGGCCGCCTGCGCCTGGCGCCGGGCGGGCATGGCCATGGGCATCGTCACGGCGTGTCGCGCGACGTGCGTTTCGTCTGGAGCGGCGACACGGCCGGCCAGGGCTGGGGCATCAACCCCGCCTGGGGCGGCATGAAGATCTACGAGCAGATGCGGCGTGAGCAGCCGGACTTCTTCCTGCATTGCGGCGACACCATCTATGCCGACGGCCCGATCCAGTCGGCGGTGCAGCTGAAGGACGGCAGCGTCTGGGGCAACGTGGTCACCGAAGAGGTGAGCAAGGTCGCCGAGACGCTCAACGAATTCCGCGGCCGTTATCGCTACAACCTGATGGATGCGAACGTGCAGCGCTTCGCCCGCGAGGTGCCGCAGATCTGGCAGTGGGACGACCACGAGGTCACCAACAACTGGTCGGATGCGAAGGATCTCTCGGCCGACGCGCGCTACACCGAAAAGAACATCCCGCTGCTTGCCGGCCGGGCGACGCGCGCCTTCCTCGAATACGCGCCGCTGCGCCACGCCGCCGACGTCGAGAGCGAGCGGGTATATCGCCACGTGCCGTACGGCCCGCTGCTGGACGTCTTCGTGATCGACATGCGCAGCTACCGCGGCCCCAACACCCACAACACCCAGGCGGCCGAAGGCCCGGAAACCGCCTTCCTGGGCCGCGAGCAGATGGCCTGGCTGCTCGAGGGACTGAAGCGTTCGAAGGCCACCTGGAAGGTGATCGCCTCCGACATGCCGATCGGTCTGCACGTGCCTGATGGCAAGGACGCCCAGGGCCGCGCCCGCTGGGAGGCGGTGGCCAACGGCGTCGACGGCCCTGCGTCCGGCCGCGAGCTGGAAATCGCGCGCCTGCTCACCGCGATCAAGCGCGCGCGCATCGACAACGTGGTGTGGCTCACCGCCGACGTGCACTACACGGCGGCGCACTACTACGACCCGAACCGGGCGGTCTACGGCGACTTCGACCCGTTCTGGGAGTTCGTCTCGGGCCCGCTCAATGCGGGCAGCTTCGGGCCCAACGCGGTGGACGCGACCTTCGGCCTGCAGGTGGTCTACCAGAAGGCGCCGCCCGAGGCGAATGCACCGCCCTCGGCGGGCTTCCAGTTCTTCGGCCAGGTGGACATCGACGCCCGCAGCCGCGTCATGACAGTGGCCCTCAAGGACCTGACCGGCGCCACGCTGTTCACCAAGGCGCTCGTGCCCGCGAGGGTGTGACCCATGCATCCACCGCGGAGGCCTCCGCGGTGAAAGATATCTGGCTGCTCAGTGGGAAAGAGCTTTGAGCAGCTGCTGCTTGTTCATGCCGGAGCGCCCTTTGATGCCGCGCTGGCGTGCCTCGTTGTAGAGCTGCTCGAAGGTGCGGCCGCCTTCGCCGCTGTGCGAACGCTTGCCGCCGCGGTGGCCGGGGGAGGCGTCCTTGACCGACGAGCGGCTGGCCGTCTTGGACTCGCCGTGCTGGGCGCGCTCCTTGTTGACGGTGCGCGCGGCGATCTCTTCTGCGAGGTCTTCGCTCTTGCCGCGCGACTTGAGGCCTTGCTTGATGTGCTGGTACTGCCGCTCGCGTTTGGCGCTCCAGGCGGACTGAGGCATGGTGCTCTCCTTTCGCAGTTGCGGGCCGCCGCGTCGCGCCGCGGCCCCTGCAGCAAGGGGCGGCAAGCTCCATGCCTTGCCGGCGAACAGCCTCAGCCCATGAGGTCGAACTGGCGCTCGACGACGCGCGACACGAGGCCGTAGGCGATGGCTTCCTCGGCGCTCAGCCAGAAGTCGCGTTCCATGTCGGCCAGCACCTTGTCGTAGGGCTGCCCCGTCTCGCGGGCCGTGACGCGGGCGATGCGCTCGCGGGTCTTGATGATCTCGCGTGCATGGATGGCGATGTCGGTCTGCTGGCCGCCGGCCGCGCCTGCCGGCTGGTGGATCATGAAGCGGGTGTTGGGCAGGCACACGCGGCGTTCCTTCGGTGCCGCCAGGTACACATGCGTGCCGGCGCTGGCCACCCAGCCGCTGCCGATGGTGGTGACCGGCGCTCCGATGAAACGGATCATGTCGTGGATGGCATCACCGGACTCGACATGCCCGCCGGGCGACGAGACCAGCATGTGGATGGGCGCGTCGGATTCCTGCGCCAGCGCGATCAGCCGTTCGCAGGTGGCGCGGGCGAGCTTGTCGTTGATCTCGCCGAACAGCAGCACGAAACGCGACTTGAAGGTCAGCTTGTCGGTGATGCTGTCGGACTTGACGATGACTTCTTCGTTGGCAGCGGCTTCGCTCATGGAGGTTCCTCTTGTGGACCAGGACTGCGGGCGACTCTGCCACAAAGCCGGTCGCGCCGCGCGAGGCTGCCGTGCGCCGCACAGGCGAAAAAAAACCGCAGCGGCTGCTGCGGTCTTCCTGCACGCGAGGCTCGCCTTACAGCGGGCGGATGTTCGCGGCTTGCGGGCCCTTCTGGCCTTGCTTCACTTCGAACTCGACACGCTGGTTCTCGACCAGGGTCTTGAAGCCGTTGCCCTGGATGTCGCGGAAGTGGGCGAACAGGTCTTCGCCGCCGCCGTCGCGCGCGATGAAGCCATAGCCCTTGGCATCGTTGAACCATTTGACGGTGCCGGTTTGCACGCTCATGTCACGTTTCCTATCTATCTGTCTGACTGCTGTGGTTGAACTGAAAAACCCGCGCGCGGCACAGCGCTGCACGCGAGGGCAGTACGACTCAAGAAACGTGACTCGGGGATTCGGGCGGAACGTGCGCGGCACGGGGCGGCACACAACGAGCGACAGACCTCAGGACGACGGCCTTGGGTGAACTACGGCGCGCATTGTATGGGCAGTCTGCATGCCCGTCGGGGGCAGGCCCCGCAAACGAGGGCGTGCAGTTTTTCACGGAGGTCGCCGCCACGGTGCCATTTCGCGAGGGTTAACCCTAGGCTGCTTCTTAGAATCGCGCGCCAGGGGCGGCCACCAGCCGCCTCTTTTTTCGAGCCGCAGAGATAGCGCTGCCTCGAACATCGCAGCCAACCAACCAGCGACGTTGTCGGGAAGTACGAACACATGAGAAGCAGTCAACAGAAGCGATCGGTCGTGAGCACTGCGTGGCGGGCCATGCTGGGCGCCGCAGCGTTGTGGATGGGCACCGGCGCCGCGCAGGCCGACGTGGTGATCGGCCAGGTGGCGCCCTTCAGCGGCCCGCAGGCGGTGACCGGCCGGGCCATGAACGCAGGCGCGCGGCTCTACTTCGACGCAGTGAATGCCAAGGGCGGCGTGCGCGGCCAGCGCATCCAGCTGGTCACCCGCGACGACGCGCAGAAGCCCGAGGAAACCGTGCGCCTCACCAATGAGCTGATCGCCCAGGCGCAGCCGGTGGCGCTGATCGGCAGCGTGGGGACCGCCAACCTCGAGGCGCTGGCCCGTGACGGCGTGCTGGTCAAGCAGAAGGTGTCGATGGTGGGGGCCGTCTCGGGCGCCGCCTCGGTGGCGCAGGCCGACGGCATGCATGTGGTGAAGGCCAGCTACCACGACGAGATCGGCCGCCTGTTCGACCAGCTTTCCGGCCTGGGCATCCAGCGCGTGGGCGTGGTCTACCAGGACGATGGCCTCGGCAAGGACGTGGTGGCCGGTGCCGAAGCTGCAGCCAAGCGCTACGGCGTGACGCTGGTGGCGCGCTCCAGCTATGCGCGCAACACGGTCGCGGTAGAGAAGGCCGTTGCCGAGATGCTCAAGGCCGGCCCGCAGGTGATCTTCCTGGGCGCGACCACCGCGGCGGCGGTGCAGTTCGTCAAGCAGTACGGCGAGGCCAACGGCCCGGCCACGATGTACGGCATGTCGATCATCGACACCGATGCGCTGCTCAAGACCCTGGGGCGCGAGCGGGCCCGCGGCTATGCCTTCTCGGTGGTGCTGCCGCTGTCCGGCGAGACCAACCGTGCGGTGGTGCGCGAGTACCTGCAGCTGCGCCAGGCCTCCAAGGACCCGGACCTGTCGGCCCGCTCGATCGAGGGCTACATCGCCGCCAAGGCGCTGGTGAAGGCGATGGAGCGCGCCACCGCCATGACGGCGCCTGCCATCACCGCAGCGCTCGAGAAGGGCGGCCTGGACCTCGGCGGCTACACGCTCGACTTCAGCCAGCCCGGCCGCACCGGCTCGCGCTACGTCGATTTCGCGATGATTGGCGAGGGCGGCAAGATAGTGCAGTGATGTCTGCCCCTCGGCCGATGAGTACATCGGCCACTCCCCCGAGATCCTATGGAGGACCACCCGCGTCAGCCGCGTTGGTCTACAACGGGAATTTCCTGTTCTCTGTGCAAAGGAGGTTCGGAAATGAAGTCGACTCAGGCAGTCCTCCAAGGCAAG
>NZ_SWAR01000038.1 GCF_006386545.1 Methylibium rhizosphaerae
CTGTTCATCATGAACAACGCCATCGGCCTCATCACGCCGCCGGTGGGCACCGTGCTCAACGTGGTGGCCGGCGTGGGCCGCATGAAGATGGACGCCGTCACCCGCGGCGTCCTGCCCTTCATGGCCGCTCAGTTCGCCGTCATGTTCCTGCTCGTGTTCTTCCCTTCGCTCGTGCTCGTGCCGCTGCGCTGGCTGTCGCAATGACCCGGCGCTTTCCCGCTTTCCATTCCAACCGAGGAGACAAACCATGAAGACCTGGACCCGCGCACTCGCTCTGGGCCTGGCCGCGCTGATGCCCCTGGGCGCCGCGCTCGCCGCCGACATCAAGGAACGCAGCATCAAGTTCGCCTTCCAGAACCAGAAGGGCCATCCGCAGGCCGAAGGCGCCCAGAAATTCGCCGACCTCGTGGCGCAGAAGTCCGGCAACAAGATCAGCGTCAAGCTCTTCCCGGGCGGCACGCTGGGCGGCGACGTGCAGACCATCTCGGCCCTGCAAGGCGGCACCATCGAGATGACGGTGCTCAACGCCGGCATCCTGACCTCGCACGTCAAGGAATTCGCGGTGTTCGACCTGCCCTTCCTGTTCGCCAATGCGCAGGAGGTCGATGCGGTGACCGACGGCCCGGTCGGCACCAGCCTGCTGGCCAAGCTTGCCGAGAAGAACCTGGTCGGCCTGGGCTACTGGGACCTCGGTTTTCGCAACCTCACCAACAGCAAGCGGCCCATCACCAAGGTCGAGGACATCGCCGGCCTCAAGATCCGCGTGATCCAGTCGCCGATCTACGTCGACATGTTCAATGCGCTGGGCGCAACCGCAACGCCCATGCCCTTCCCCGAGCTCTACCCGGCGCTCGAGCAGAAGGCGGTGGACGGGCAGGAGAACCCGTTCACCCTGATCCGCACCTCGAAGTTCTATGAAGTGCAGAAGCACCTGGCGGTGACCCGCCACGTCTACAACCCGCAGGCGCTGCTGGTGAGCAAGAAGCTGTGGGACTCGATGAGCGCCGACGAGCGGAAGATCCTCACCGAGGCCGCTGCCGAAGCCACCAAGTTCCAGCGCCAGCTGTCGCGCGGCCAGGCCGACGACGCCCTGGCCGATCTCAAGAAGGCCGGCATGCAGGTCACCGAGTTCTCGCCCGAGGAACTGCAGCGCATGCGCAACGCGGTCAAGCCGGTGGTCCACAAGTACAGCGCCCAGATCGGCGACGCCACGGTGAAGGAGGTGTTTGCCGAGATCGCCAAGGTGCGCGGCGGCAAGTGAGCCGCCGGCACATATGAACGGACACACGCCAGCATGAACGCCCCCTCGTCCCTGGCTGCAGCGGTGCGCCAGCCCCTCGCCGAACGCAAGATCCTCGTCGGCCTCATCGGCGCCGGTATCCAGCGTTCGCTGACGCCGCTGATGCACGAGGAAGAAGCGCGCCAGCAGGGCCTGCGGCTGCACTACCAGCTCATCGACCTCGACCGCACCGGCGCCACGGCAGGCGACCTGCCCGGGCTCGTCCGCGCGGCCCGCACCATGGGCTTTGCCGGGCTCAACATCACCTATCCGTGCAAGCAGGCGGTCATCCCGCTGCTCGACGAGCTGTCGGACGATGCCCGGGCCATGGGCGCGGTGAACACCGTGGTGTGCAGGGACGGCCGGCTGGTGGGGCACAACACCGACTGGTCGGGCTGGGGCGAGGCGTTCCGGCGCGCTCTGCCGCAGGCGGACCTGTCCCGCGTGGTGCTGCTGGGTGCCGGCGGCGCCGGCGCCGCGGTGGCGCATGCCGCGGTGCGGCTGGGCACGCAGCGGCTCATGGTGGTCGACCGCGAGCCGGAGCGGGCGCGTGCGCTGGCCGACAGCCTCAACGCGCTGTACGAGGGCAGCCACGTCGAGGCCCGAGACGATGTCGCCGCAGCGCTGGAAGGCGCCACGGGCCTGATCCATGCCACCCCCACCGGCATGGACAAGCTGCCCGGCCTGCCGCTGGCCGCCGAGCTGCTGCACCCGGGCCTGTGGGTGGCCGAGATCGTCTACTTCCCCATCGAGACCGCACTGCTGAAGGCGGCCCGCGCGCGCGGCTGCGCCACGGTCGACGGCGGCGGCATGGCGGTGTTCCAGGCGGTCGGCGCCTTCCGCCTGTTCACCGGCCTGGAGCCCGACGCAGCCCGCATGGAGATCCATTTCCGGCGCCTGCTGCGCGAGCGCGAGGCGGCCCCCCACCACGTCTGACAGGACGACCCATGCGCCGCTCCATCGCCACCGTTTCTCTCAGCGGCATGCTGCGCGAAAAGCTCGAGGCCATTGCCGCCGCACGCTTCGACGGCGTGGAGATCTTCGAGAACGACCTGCTGCAGTTCAGCGGCACGCCGCGCGACGTGCGCTCCATCGCCGCCGACCTGGGCCTTTCGATCGACCTGTTCCAGCCCTTTCGCGACTTCGAAGGCGTGAGCGACACCCAGTTGCGCCGCAACCTCGACCGCGCCGAGCGCAAGTTCGACCTGATGCAGGAGCTGGGCGCGCCGCTGCTGCTGGTGTGCTCGAACGTGCAGCCCGAGGTGGACGCGGACCTCGACCGCACCGCAGACCAGCTGCGCCAGCTCGCCGAGCGCGCCGCGCGGCGCGGCCTGCGCATCGGCTTCGAGGCGCTGGCCTGGGGCACGCGCACCTCGCACTACGCCCAGGCCTGGAACATCGTGCAGCGCGCCGACCACCCGCACCTGGGCCTCATCCTCGACAGCTTCCACGCGCTGGCGCTGCGCGACGACCCGGCGCCCATTGCGCAGATCCCCGGCGAGCGCATCTTCTTCGTGCAGCTGGCCGATGCGCCCTGGGTCCGCACCGACGTGCTGTCGCACAGCCGGCACTACCGCTGTTTCCCCGGCCAGGGCGAATTCGACGTGGCCGGCTTCACCCGGGCGGTGCTCGATGCCGGCTACACCGGCCCGCTGTCGCTGGAGATCTTCAACGACGAGTTCCGCGCCGCGCCGGCGCGGCCCACCGCGGGCGATGCGATGCGCTCGCTGCTGTGGCTGGAGGAGCAGGTGCGTGCGCGGCCCAGCCACGTGGCCAACGGCAGCCGGCGCGTCGCGCTGTTCGACCCGCCCCCGCCGCCGCAGCTCACCGGCTGGTCCTTCGTCGAGTTCGCCGTGGACGGCACCACCGGCGAGCGGCTGCGCAGCTTCCTCGAGACGCTCGGCTTCGAGCGCATCGGCCACCACCGTTCGAAGGAGGTCGACCTGTTCGGCCAGGGCGAGGTCCGGGTCGTGCTCAACCGCGAGGACGACTCCTTCGCCCGCAACTACTTCGAGCAGCACGGCCCCTCGGCCTGCGCCATCGCGCTGTCCACCGACGACGCGCTGGCCGCGCTGTCGCGTGCCGAGGCGCTGGGCGCGAGCCGCGTGGCCGGCAAGCTGGGGCCCAACGAGCTCAGCATCCCGGCGGTGCGCGCCCCCGACGGCAGCCTCGTCTACTTCTTCGACCTGCACCACGGCGGCCGTCATGGCTTCGAGGCCGACTTCACGCTGCTGCGCGAGCCCAGCGGCAGCGCGCCGCTCGGCCAGGCCGCGCACATCGACCACATCTCGCAGGTGGTGCCGGTGGGCCACGTCGACGGCTGGGTGCTGTTCTATCGCGCGGTGCTCGGCCTGCAGCCGGCGCCCAGCGTGCTGATGCACGACCCCTACGGCGTGATCCGCAGCCGTGCGGTGGAGTCGCCCGACCGCGCGGTGCGCTACTCGCTCAACGTCTCGGACCGCGACAACACCGCGGTGGCGCGTTCGCTGCACAGCTTCTCGGGCGCCGGCGTGCACCACATCTCGATCGAGGTGGACGACCTCGTCGCCACCGCGCGGGCGCTGCGCTCGCGCGGTGCACCGCTGCTGCCGGTGCCGGCCAACTACTACGACGACCTCGCCGCCAGGTACGACCTCGACGCCGGACTGCTCGACCAGCTGCACGGCCTGAACCTGTTCTACGACCGCAACGCCAGCGGCGGCGAATTCCTGCACCTGTACACCACGCCGTTCGAGGACCGCTTCTTCTTCGAATTCATCGAGCGGCGCGGCGGGTACGACCAGTACGGCGCGGTGAATGCGCCGGTGCGGCTGGCGGCGCTGGCCGAGTGGCGGGCGCGCCGCGCTGCCAGCACCGGCTGACGAAGGCTGATGCTGCGCCAATGAAAAGGCCCGGGCTCGCCCGGGCTTCGGCCTTGCATCAGCGCAAGCTCACTGGACCTTCGGCAGGGCCGGGATGGCCTGGCCGCAGTCGCCCTTCAGCGGCAGGTTGCGGCACACGTACTGGCCGGCGCTGTTCTCGGTGGCGGCACCCGCCGGAGCCGGCTGGTGCACCCGCTGCTTCCAGATCTGCCAGATCATGAAACCGTCGTTCGACCGGCCCTTGTTGCGCACGTAGTTCACCAGCGTCTCGACGTTGTAGTAGGGCGTCGCGATGTTGTTCTGGCCGGTGAGCATGTCGGCGTCGTAGACCGCGCCGTTGGCCGGGATCTTCAGCACCGCGCCGCCCGAGCCTTCGGGGGCGATCTCCAGGCCCACGTTGATCGGGCCGGGGAAGATGGCCCGGTAGGACTCGTAGCCTTCGCGCGGGTCGTAGTACTCGCCGCCGTCATACGACATCAGGTTCACATGGCTGAGCTTGCTCGCCTGCGTCTTGACCGCGGTGTACATGACGCCGCCGAACGGCGACCCCCACTGCACCTTGCCTTCCTCGAACGGCGTGCCCTTCACGTAGTAGGCGCCGGTGGACCAGCCGGCCACCGAGATGCCGAGGCTGGCGCCGCGTGCGCGGATCTCGTTGTGCAGGCTGCCGATGATCCCGACGATCTGCGGGTCGGTGTTGCAGCTGAAGGCGGCGGCCTCGGCCTTGTTGCAGGTCGAGCCATGGGCTTCCCAGTCGACGTCGATGCCCGAGGCCCCCAGGTCGAGGGCGAGGTCCACCACCCGCGGCGCATTGAAGCCGGCCCATTCGCTGCCCTGGCTGTAGGCCCAGCCGCCGATCGACACCCACACCTGCGTGCCGCGCGCCTTCAGCGCCGCCACGTTGTTGCGCAGGTCCTGCGCCTGCTGGGGCGTGAACACCCGCTGGCCATTGGGCGTGGCCGCGCCCTCGGCGAACTCGAAGCCGGCCACCAGCTGGTCGAAGGCGTAGCTGCCCTTCGTGTAGGTGGTGTTGGGCTTGGCGAAGGCCAGGTTCACATGGGTGAAGTAGTTCGGGATGTTGGCCGGGGTGAGGTCGTGGATGCTGGTGTTCCAGGTGCCGGCATACCCGACGTACATGCGCGAGCCCGGCGCCGGGGTGGGTGTGGGAGACGGCGTGGGCGTCGGAGAAGGCGTCGGCGTGGGCGACGGGGTGGGCGTGGGTGCGCCGCAGTCGTTGACCCTGGTCCAGGGCTGGCCGCTGCCGGCGGGGCCGTTGTGGGTGGCCGGGTTCTGGCCCTGCGTCCACCAGTTGGCCTTGTAGTTCACGCCGGACACGCTGGCGAGCGCGCCGCCACCGTAGGCGGCGGTGGCGCTCCAGGCCGGGCTGCAGCCGGGGGCGGGGGTCGGCGCAGGCGTGGGGCTCGGGCTCGGGCTCGGGCTCGGGCTCGGGGTCGGGGTCGGGGTCGGGGTCGGGCTCGGGGTCGGGCTCGGGGTCGGGGTCGGGGTTGGCGTGGGGCCTGGGATGGGAGCGGGCGTGGGGGTGGGCGCCGGCGTCGGGCCGCTGGCCGGGCCCAGGTCGAGCCACAGGCTCGCCACCGTGGGGTTCCAGCCGGTGGCGGCATGGTCGACCTGGTCGACCCGCGCCTGATAGTTGCGGCCGTTGTAGGTCACCAGGGTGCCGGCGGCATAGAAGGTATCGGGCTTCCAGGCGGGGTAGGTGGCGGCGTAGAGGGAGGTGGCCGCCACCGCGGCCCAGAGGCCACCGAGCACGCGCAGCCGCAGGCCACGCGCGGTGAGTTGAAGGGACATGTCTGACCTCGGAAAAGCGTTTGGAACCGGCAGGGTTCTGTCGGGCTTCTCGCCGGGACAGCATGGCGAGTGGCTGGACTATAGCCACTTCAATACCAATGACATACCAATATGAGGATACTCCCCGACGGGCGGCGCGAATCTGGTATGCGAGCGGAATGCGTCAGGCCTTCGGCCGGGTGGGCGGCAGCGGGATGCGTTCGGTCTCGCCCGGCACCCGGCCCATGCGGTCGGCGTCCCAGTCGGCCGCCGCCTGCGCCAGCCTCTCCTTGCGGCTGGACACGAAGTTCCAGTACATGAACCGGTGGCCCACCGGCGAGCCGCCGATGAGGACCACACGCGCGCCCTGGGGTGCCGCGAGCAGCGGCTCGCTGCCGGGCTCCAGCACCGCCATGGTGGTGGGCTCCACCGTCTCGCCTTGCAGGACCACTGCCCGGTCCACGCCGTAGATCGCCCGCTCCTGGGCGGCGGCGGGCAGCACCAGCGAGGCGCCGGGCGCCAGGCGGATGTCGAGGTAGAGCGTGGGCGACAGCGTGGCCACCGGCGAACGCAGGCCGAAGGCTTCACCGATCAGCACCCGCACCGCGGCGCCGTCGCGCTCGAGCTGCGGAATGTCCTCGGCCGCGGTGTGCGCGAAGCCCGGTTCGGCCTCCTCGTGTTCTGCGGGCAGCGCGGCCCACAGCTGCAGGCCGTGGATGGAGCGGGTGCGCCCGCGTTGGTCGTCCGGGGTGCGCTCCGAATGCACGATGCCGCGGCCGGAGGTCATCCAGTTGATCGCGCCGGGCTCGATGCGCTGCACCACGCCGGTGGAGTCGCGGTGCACCTGTGCGCCTTCGAACAGGTAGGTCACGGTGGCCAGGCCGATGTGCGGGTGCGGCCGCACGTCGTGGTCGTCGGCCGGCCCGGCGGTGATGGGACCGAAGTGGTCGAAGAAGATGAACGGCCCGACCGCCTGGCGCGCCATCGCGGGCAGCGTGCGGCGGACGAGGAAGCCGCCGCCGAGGTCCTTGGTGTGGGGGCGCAGCAGTTGCAGGGGCATCGCAGTCTCTTTCGTGGGGCTGTGGCGCCCGAGGGTACTGCGGCCCCGACCCCGGCGCCTAAAATCCCCGCCTTTCCCCTCCAGACCTTTCCGAAAGCCCGCCATGAGCCTCAAATGCGGCATCGTGGGCCTGCCGAACGTCGGCAAGTCCACCCTGTTCAACGCCCTCACCAAGGCCGGCATCGCCGCCGAGAACTACCCGTTCTGCACCATCGAGCCCAACGTGGGCATCGTCGAACTGCCGGATCCGCGCCTGGCCAGGCTGTCGGAGATCGTGAAGCCCGAGCGCATCGTGCCGGCCATCGTCGAGTTCGTGGACATCGCCGGCCTGGTGGCCGGCGCCTCCAAGGGCGAAGGGCTGGGCAACCAGTTCCTGGCGCACATCCGCGAGACGGACGCGATCGTGAACGTGGTGCGCTGCTTCGACGACGAGAACGTCATCCACGTGGCGGGCAAGGTGGATCCGATCGCCGACATCGAGGTGATCCAGACCGAGCTCTGCCTGGCCGACCTCGCCACGGTGGAAAAGAGCCTGGTGCGCTACACCAAGGTGGCCAAGGCCGGCAACGACAAGGAAGCGCAGCGGCTGGTGGCGGTGCTCGACAAGTGCCAGGCCGCGCTCAACGAGGCGAGGCCGGTGCGCAGCATCGACTTCAGCAAGGAGGAGCAGGCGGTGCTGAAGCCGCTGTGCCTCATCACCGCCAAGCCGGCGATGTTCGTCGGCAACGTCGACGAGCACGGCTTCGAGAACAACCCCTACCTCGAGCGCCTGAAGGAATACGCCGCGAAGCAGAACGCACCGGTGGTGGCCATCTGCGCCAAGACCGAGGCTGACCTGGCCGACATGAGCGACGAGGACAAGGAGCTGTTCCTGGCAGAGATGGGCCAGACCGAGCCGGGCCTGAACCGCCTGATCCGCGCCGCCTTCAAGCTGCTGGGGCTGCAGACCTACTTCACCGCGGGCGTGAAGGAGGTGCGCGCCTGGACCATCCACATCGGCGACACCGCGCCGCAGGCGGCGGGCGTCATCCACACCGATTTCGAGCGCGGCTTCATCCGCGCACAGACCATCGCCTACGACGACTTCATCGCCTACAAGGGCGAGCAGGGCGCGAAGGACGCCGGGAAGATGCGCGCCGAAGGCAAGGAATACGTCGTGAAGGATGGCGACGTCATGAACTTCCTCTTCAACGTGTAAGCTGACGATCGAATCAGTTCGGTGAACTGTTCAGCACGGGAGCAAGGCTCGATGCGGTTGTCGGATGACGAATTGGAGGCGCTGGCGAACGACCTGGAGTCCGATCGGGCCGAACGAAAGGAGTCGTTCCGAGGAGACTCCCCTGAGAAGGTACGGCAGGCGGTCTGTGCCCTTGCAAACGACCTGCCGGGGCATCATCGGTCAGGCATCGTGTTCATCGGACTGAAGGATGATGGCTCACCTTCAGGCGTGCAAATCACCGATGAGTTGTTGCGGTCGCTAGCCGACATCCGGACCGACGGGGCCATACAACCGATGCCGAGCATGTCGGTGGAGAAGAGACAGGTCAGAGGACGGGAGGTGGCCGTCATCACCGTGCTGCCGGCCGATGCTCCGCCGGTGCGCTACAAAGGTCGCACCTACATCCGTACGGGTCCACGCCGCGACATCGCCAACGCTCAGGACGAACGCATCCTGAATGAGCGCCGGCGGCACCGCAACCTGCCCTTCGACCTTCAGCCGATCGCGTTCGCAACGCTGGCCGACCTCAGTCGAGCCACTTTTGAGTCTGAGTACCTCGCAGGCGCCTTCGCCCCGGACGTTCTCGAGGCGAACCACCGCAGCTACGAAGAACGCCTGAGTGCCTGCCGCATGATCGAGTCGGTCGAGAACCCGGTGCCAACCGTGCTTGGCAATCTAGTAGTCGGTACTCGTCCGCGTGATCTCGTCCCTTGCGCCTACATCCAGTTTCTTCGTTTGGATGGGCCAGAGCTCGACGCTCCTATCGTTGACGAAGCGGCCGTAGACGGCCGGCTCGGTGAAGTGCTCAGCCGTATTGACGACAAGATCAAGGCTCACATAACGACGGCAATCGATATCCGTGCAGCGGACGTAGAAAAGCGACGCGCCCACTACCCTTTGGTGGCACTTCAGCAGTTGATCCGCAATGCGATCATGCATCGCAGCTATGAAGCCACACACGCGCCGGTCCGATTCACGTGGTTTTCAGATCGGATCGAAATCATCAATCCTGGCGGCCCCTATGGGATCGTGACCCAGGCGAACTTCGGGCAGCCCGGACTGACCGACTATCGAAACCCGCATCTGGCTGAGGCAATGAAAGTGCTCGGCTATGTGCAGCGCTTTGGTGTGGGCATCGCCACCGCCAGGCGGCTTCTAGCAGACAACGGTAATCCGCCGCCCGAGTTCGATCCTCGCGACACCCACGTGCTCGTGACCGTACGAAAGGCAACATGACGGTACCTGTCCTCACCTTCTTCAACAACAAGGGCGGTGTGGGCAAGACCTCGCTCGTCTACCACCTCTCATGGATGTTTGCTGAGCTCGGATGGAAGATCCTGGCTGTCGACCTTGACCCCCAAGCCAACCTGACCGCAGCCTTTCTCGACGAGGACGCATTGGCGGGCCTTTGGGACGACAAGGCCGGGGAATCCACCATCTTCAGGAGCGTCAAGCCACTGCTGGATGTCGGCGACTTCGCGCCAGTCAACCTGCAAAGGATCCACCACTCGCTTGCACTCATTCCAGGCGACCTTGGCTTGTCAGGGTTCGAGGACGAACTCTCGGGCACTTGGACCGACGCGCTGGGCGACAAGAACAAGGCACGCCCGTTCCGGATCCTGACTGCCTTCTGGCGGTCAGCGCAAGAAGCTGCCAACCGGTTCGATGCGGACCTTATTGTCTTTGACGTCGGCCCTAACCTGGGCGCGATCAACCGAGCCGCCCTGCTCGGCAGCAACCACGTTGTGGTGCCGCTAGGCGCCGACCTGTTCTCGCTGCAGGGGCTGCGGAACCTTGGTCCAACGTTGCGCGATTGGCGCGCTGGCTGGGATAGGCGGCGCGCGGGTTGGCCGGCGCCGGAATTCGCCTTGCCGGCCGGGGACATGCACCCGATTGGCTACATCGCCATGCGTCACGGTGTGCGGCTGACTCGCCCTGTGAAGGCCTATACACGCTGGCTCGATCAGATTCCTGGCGAGTTCAGGCGAAGTGTGCTTGGGCAGAAGGCAGAAGGAGTGCCTGCCATCGAAACAGATGAGCACTGCCTAGCGATGCTCAAGAACTACAACAGCCTCATGCCCCTCGCTCAAGAAGCACGCAAGCCGATCTTCTCGCTGCGGTCTGCCGACGGCGCAATTGGCTCGCACGCCAACGCGGTAAGCAACGCATATTCCGACTTCAAGGCACTGGCTGAGCGCATCGCTCAACTGATCAGTCTTCCTACGGTGCTTTTCTGACGTGAACGTTCATCCCACCCCCCTGTGCACCGGCGGCCCGGCGCTGTCGCCCGTCGTGGCCGGCGCCTGGCGGCTCGACAGCTGGGGCTGGAGCCGCGAGGAGCGGCTGCGCTGGATCGAGCAGTGCGTCGAACTCGGCATCACCAGCTTCGACCATGCGGCGGTCTACGGCAGCTACACCGCCGAGGGGCTGTTCGGCGAAGCGCTCGCGCTGGCGCCCGGCCTGCGCAACAGGCTGCAGCTGATCAGCAAGTGCGGCATCCAGCTGGTGTCGCCGCAGCGGCCCGGCACCCGGCTGCAGCACTACGACACTTCGGCGGCGCACATCGTGGCCTCCGCCGAGAACTCGCTGCGCGAGCTGCGCACCGACCATCTCGACCTGCTGCTGGTCCACAGGCCGGACGCGCTGCTGGATGCCGACGAAGTGGCCGAGGCCTTCGAGCGGCTGCGCAGCGCCGGCAAGGTACGGCATTTCGGCGTTTCCAACTTCACGCCGCCGCAGTTCGCGCTGCTCGACTCGCGGGTGGCGCTGGCCACCAACCAGATCGAGCTGTCGCCGCTGGCGCTGGACGCGCTGCACGACGGCACGCTCGACCAAGCCCAGCAGCTGGGCCGCCGGCCCATGATCTGGTCGCCGGTGGCGGGCGGGCGCCTGTTCACCGGCGACGACGAGCGATCGCGCCGCGTGCGCAACGCGCTCACCGGCATCGCCGAACGCCTGGGCGTGCTGCCGGCCACCGTAGCCTATGCATGGCTGTTCCGCCTGCCCAGCCGGCCGGTGCCGGTGGTGGGCTCGCGCCGCATCGACGCCCTGCGCGAAGCCTGGGCCGCGCAGGACGTGCAGCTCGACGCGCAGACCTGGTACGAGATCTGGACGGCCTCGACCGGGCACAACGTACCCTGAGGTAACGCCGGCTGGCTACGATGCCGCCTCACCCGAGGAGGAGGCATCGCCATGACCAAGAACCGCCCCGTGCGCTGGGGCCTGATCGGCGCCGCGCGCATTGCCGAGCGTGCCCTGGTGCCGGCGTTTCGCCGCAACGGCAGCCATATCGTCGCGGTGGGCTGCCGCGACCCGCAGCGCGGCACGGCTTTCGCGCAGCGCCTGGACATCGCCGAGGCGCAGACCTACGAGGCCGTGGTGGCGCGGCCCGACATCGACGCGGTCTACATCGGCTTGCACAACGGCGGCCACCTGCCATGGACGCTGGCGGCGCTGGCCGCCGGCAAGCACGTGCTGTGCGAGAAGCCGCTCGGTCTCGACGCGGGCGAGGTGCGGCAGATGCAGGCGGCCGAGCGCGCCGCGGGCAGACTGGTCTGCGAAGCCTTCATGTACCGCTTCCATCCGCAGGCCGAGCGGCTGCGCGCCCTGGTGGCCGGCGGCGCAGTGGGCACCCCGCGGCTGCTGCGCGGCAGCTTCGGCGCGCCGCTCGCCGACCCCGCCGACTGCCGCTTCGACCCAGCCATCGGCGGTGGCGCGCTGTACGACGTGGGTTGCTACCCGCTGAACCTGATGCGGCTGGTCATGGGCCGCGAACCCGAGGCGCTGGCCTTCACCGCGCAGTGCACCGACCGCGGCGTGGACCATGCCGGCCATGCGGTGCTGCGTTTCGCCGGCGACGGCCCGGCCGAGGCGCTGGCCCACCTGGACTGCGGCTTCAGCCTGGCCTTCGAAACCAGCTTCGAGGTGCTGGGCAGCGAGGGCGTGGCCCGGCTCGACCAGCCCTTCGTCTGCCGCGACGTCGAGACACGGCTGCACTGGCGCAATGCCGGCGGCGAGCACGTCGAGCGTTTCGAGCCCTGCGACCCCTATGCCCTGATGGTGCGGCACTTCGAGGGCGCCATGCGCGGCGAGCACCCGCTGCGCTGGGGGCTCGACGACGCGCTGCGGCAGGCCCTGCTGATCGACGCGCTCCTTGCGCTGCGCTGACTGCACCCCGGCCGCGGATCGGTGCAGGCCCCTGGCCGCGGCCGCCGGGGCTGGTTCATACTCGCGCACACGTTGCCGCCGGGGACGCCCCGTGCGCCGGCGGACCACCCCATGACCCGCAGCACGACGCCCACCCTCCTTGCGCAGTTGCTGATCACCTTCGTTGCCTATGCCGCGACCGGCTTCGCCGCGCTGGCCCTGGCAATACCCCCGAGCTATGCATCGCCGCTGTATCCGTCGGCCGGCATCGGCCTGGCGTTCCTGCTGGCCTGGGGCAATCGCATGGCGGTGGGCGTGGGGCTGGGCGCCTTCGCGATCAACTTCTGGCTGAGCTACGACCGCAGTGCAGCCGGCAGCAGCGTCTGGCTGCTGCCGACGGTCATTGCGGCGGGCGCCGCGCTGCAGGCCTGGGTCGGCGCGGCGTTGGCGCGGCGCCATGTCGCATGGCCGCTGCGGCTCGAAGCGCCGGCCGACATCGCCCGCTTCCTGCTGCTGGTCGGCCCGCTCGCCTGCCTGGTGAGCTCGAGCATCGCCGTCACCGCGCTGTGGTGGTCCGGCACGCTGGGCGTCGAGCATCTCGCGCTCACCTGGGGCACCTGGTGGGGCGGCGACACGCTGGGCGTGCTGATCGGCGCGCCGATCCTGCTCACGCTCATCGGCCGCCCGCGCGAGGACTGGGCGCCGCGGCGCACGACGGTGGGCCTGCCGCTGGCGGCGGTGACGGCCCTGCTGGCCATGGCCATCCTGCAGGTGAGCCGCTGGGATTCGCAGCGCCTGGAGGCGAACTTCCAGCGCGACGCCGGCAACATCACCAACACGGTGACGCTGCGCATGCAGTCACACCTCGACGCCCTGGACGCCGCGCACGGGCTGTACTTCGCTTCCGAAGACGTGACGCGCGAGGAGTTCGCACGTTTCGCGCAGCCTTGGCTGGCCAAGCTGCCCAGCATGCAGGCCATCGGCTTCCACCAGCATGTGCTGCGCGAGGACCTGCCCGCGTTCGAGGCGCGGGTGCGCGCCGAGGGCAGGGCCAGCTACCGGGTATTCGACCGACCGAACAGCACGCCACCCACCGGCAGCGAAGTGTTCGCGATGCGCTACATCGAACCGGCGCGGGGCAACATCGACGCGCTCGGCGTCAACGTGCTCAGCATCCCGGCCGCCCGGGTGGCCATCGAGGCCACCCGCCGTCTCGACAGGTCGGTCGCCACTGCGGCGTTCCGCCTCACCCAGGACGCCAGCACCGACCAGGCGGGCGTGGTGGTGTACCGCGCGATCTACAGAGGCTCGCCCACCACGCCCCAGCAGCGCGAGGCGGCGGCCATCGGGCTGGTGTTCGTGACGCTGCGCATGGACGATGCCCTGCGCTCGCTGATGCAGGGCGCCCCGGCTTATCTCAACGTCTGCCTGCTCGACGACGACCCCGCCGCGCCGCGCCGGCGCCTGGCCGGCCCGCCCGACTGCGAGCGCGCGACGCCGGGCTCCGAAGCGCTGCGCAAGGAGGCGCGCCTGCCGTTCGCCGAGCGGCAGTGGACGCTGCGGGTGACCGCCGACCCGGGCGCCGCGACCGACCCGGGCGTCTGGAACGCATGGCTGTTCTCCATCGTCGGGCTGTTCGCGACCTCCATGCTCGGCGCGCTGCTGCTCACGATGACCGGGCATACGCGACGCGTCGAAGGTGCGGTGCGCGACCGCACCGCCCGGCTCGAGTCGGAGATGCGCGAACGCCAGGTCACCGAGGCGGCTTTGCGCGAAAGCGAGCAGCGCTTCCGCAGCATCTTCAACTCGGTGCCCATCGGCGTGGTCTACACCGACCTGCAGGGCCGGGTGCGCCAGCCCAACGCCGCCTACTGCCGGCTCACCGGCTACAGCCATGAAGAGCTGGTGCAGATGGCGGTGCCGCAGTTCACCCACCCGGACGATCACGTCGCCGACACCGAGTTCTTCGGGCGCCTCGTGCGTGGCGAGATCCCGATGTACAAGCGCCACAAGCGCTATGTCACGAAGGACGGCCGCACGGTGTGGGTCAACGTGTCGGTGGCGCTGCTGCGCGATGCCGAGGGCACGCCGCATCGCACCGTCGGCGTGGTGGAAGACATCACCGAGCACCTGCGGCTGCGCGAAGCCGAGCAGGCCCGCGAGGCGGCCGAGGCATCCAACCGCGCCAAGAGCGACTTCCTGTCGCGCATGAGCCATGAGCTGCGCACGCCGCTGAATGCGATGCTGGGCTTCGCCCAGCTCATGAACATGGACGAACGCACGCCGCTGTCGCAGCGGCAGCAGCAGTGGGTGAGCCAGATCCAGCGCGCCGGCTGGCACCTGCTCGAAATGATCAACGACGTGCTGGACCTGTCGCGCATCGAGGCCGGCACGGTGAAGCTGCTGATCGAGCCGCTCGACGTGGCCGAGATCGTGCGCGCTTCGGTCGCGCTGGTGGAGGCCGAGGCGGCCAAGCGAGGGCTGCGCATCGAAGTGGCGCCGGCGTCGCCGCCCGGTGCACTGCTGGCGGTCAACGGCGACGCCACGCGGGTCAAGCAGATTCTCACCAACCTGCTGTCGAACGCGGTCAAGTACAACCGCGAAGGCGGTGGCCTGCGGCTGGCCTGCCGTGCCGTGTCCGACGGCAGTGTCGAAGTCGAGGTCAGCGACACCGGCCTGGGCATGAGCGAGGCTCAGCTGGCCGATTTGTTCCAGCCCTTCAACCGGCTGGGCCGCGAGCGCTCCGGCCAGGAAGGCACCGGCATCGGGCTGGTCATCTCCAAGCGCCTGGCCGAGCTGATGGGCGGCACCCTGCGGGCGCGCAGCGTGGAGGGCGAAGGCTCGACCTTCGTGCTGACGCTGCCGCGTGCGCTCGACCCCGACACCCTGCCCTCGGGGCTCGACGAGATCGCCAGTACCGGCGACCCCGGCTACCACCGCCGCCGCGTCTGCTACATCGAGGACAACGAGACCAATGCCGAGGTGATGCGCGGCATCCTGCAGCAGCGCCCGCAGGTCGAGCTGGAGATCTCGCCGACCGGGCTGGACGGCCTGGCACGTGTGAAGCAGCGCCGGCCCGACCTGGTGCTGCTGGACATGCACCTGCCCGACATCGACGGCCTGGAGCTCCTGCGCCACCTGCAGTCCGATCCGCAGACCGCCAGCGTGCCGGTGGTGGTGGTGTCGGCCGACGCTCTGGCCGGGCAGATCGAAGAGGCGCTGAAGGCCGGCGCCCGGCGCTACCTCACCAAGCCGGTCAGCGTGAACGAGCTGCTCACCGTGGTCGACGAGGTCCTCGAACAGCAGGACACGATGTTCGGGTAGGCCCGGCGCCACCTTGGCAGTCGCGCCCTGCGCTGCCACACTCGCTGCCTTTCGTGTTCCGACCCCGACCATGAAACTTCGCCATGGCGCCCACAAGGCGCTGACCGCCAGCCTGACCCTGGCCGCCCTGCTGGCCGCCGCCTCCGTGCCGGCCGCCGGCGCCGAACCGGCCCGCAACACCCAGGCGCCGAAGTCCGCCGCCGCGCGGCTCCACGCCCTGTTCGACGCGGACTGGCAGTGGACCCTGCGCACCTTTCCCGAACTGGCCACCCGGGTGGGCGACCATCGCTACGACGACCGCCTGACCGACGAGTCGCCTGCCGCGCTGGATGCTCAGGACCGTCACGCGCGCGAGGTGCTGGCCCGGCTCAAGGCCATCCCGCGCGAGTCGCTGCCGGCCGAGGACCGCGTGTCCTACGACGTCTTCCGCCACCGCGCCGAAAGCGCCGTCGAAGGCCAGCGCTTCCCGCAGCTGCGCTGGATGGCCCTCACCGCGATGGAAGGGCTGCACATCGACCTTCCGCAGACCGTGCAGGACATGCCGCTGCGCACCGAGCGCGACGTGCGCAACCTGCTGGCCCGCCTGCGGCTGTATCCGTCGCGGGTGGACCAGACCCTGGTGCTGCTGCGCCGGGGGCTCGATTCCGGCTGGGTCACCTTCCGCGCCTCGATGGAACGGGTGGTGCCGCAGATCGAAGGCCAGCTGGCGGACGACCCGCGCAAGAGCCCGCTGTTCGAGCCCTTCACCCGGCTGCCGGCCGACCTGCCCGCCGCCCGCCGCGCCGAACTCGCGGCCGCCGCGGAACAGGTGCTGCGCGAGCACACCCTGCCGGCGCTGCGCCGCCTGCGGCAGTTCGTCGTCGACGACTACCTGCCCAAGGCGCCCGCCAACGGCGCCCTGAGCGCCTACCCGGGCGGCCGCGAGCTGTATGCGTACTTGGTGCGCCAGCAGACCACCACCGAGCTGTCTGCGCAGGCCATACACGACCTCGGCCTGAAGGAAGTGGCCCGCCTGCGCGGCGAAATGGAAGCGCTGATGCACCGCACCGGCTTTGCCGGCAGCTTCGAGCAGTTCGTGCAGTTCCTCAACACCGACCCGCGCTTCTTCCACAAGGACGCCGCGGCGCTGCTGGCCGGCTACCGCGACATCGCAAAGCGTGTCGACCCGGAGCTGCCCAAGCTGTTTGCCGAGCTGCCACGCCAGCCGTACGGCATCCGGCCCATGCCGGCCTACCAGGGCGAGGGCCAGGCCGAGTACTACTCGGGCGGTGCCGCCGACGGCTCGCGCGCCGGCTGGTTCAACGCCAACGTGCTGGCGCTGGCCAACCGGCCGATCTGGGAAATGGAAGCACTGTTCCTGCACGAGGCCGTGCCCGGACATCACCTGCAGTCGGCCCGCGCCCAGGAGCAGACGCGCCTGCCCCACTTCCGCCGCAACGACTGGTACGTGGCCTATGGCGAAGGCTGGGCCCTGTATGCCGAGTCGCTCGGCGAGGCGCTCGGGCTTTACACCGACCCGTACAGCAAGTACGGCCAGCTGCGCATGGAGATCTGGCGCGCCGCGCGCCTGGTGGTGGACACCGGCATCCATGCGCTGGGCTGGAGCCGCGCCCAGGCCATCGACTGGATGGTCGAACGCACCGGCATCTCGCGGGAGGACGTCGAGCCCGAGATCGACCGCTATTACGTGATGCCCGCGCAGGCGCTCGGCTACAAGATCGGCCAGCTCAAGCTGGTGGCGCTGCGCGACCAGGCCCGGCAGGCCCTGGGCGAGGCCTTCGACATCCGACGCTTCCACATGGCGGTGCTCGACCAGGGCGCCGTGCCGCTGCCGGTGCTGCAACGCCAGGTAGGTGAATGGATCGCCCGCGAGCGGGCCGCGTCCGTCGCACGTGACCATGCCGCCCCGGGGCGGCAGCGCCAGGCGCGCTGAAACGTCCGGTCACGGGCGGTTGCTACACTCGGCCCGCATATGAACTGGCTCGACGCCATCGCCTGGGACAGCAACGGCCTGGTCCCCGTGATTGCCCAGGAACAGGGCAGCAACGACGTGTTGATGTTCGCGTGGATGAACCGCGAGGCATTGGCACGCACGGCCGAACTCGGCCAGGCCGTGTACTGGAGCCGCTCGCGCCAGCGGCTGTGGCACAAGGGCGAGGAATCCGGGCACATCCAGCAGGTGCACGAGATCCGCATCGACTGCGACAACGACGTGGTACTGCTGAAGGTCACCCAGCTGGGCCACGCCCCCGGCATCGCCTGCCACACCGGGAGGCATTCTTGCTTCTTCCAGCTCTACAGGGACGGCGCCTGGCACACCGTCGAGCCGGTGTTGAAAGACCCGGAGCGCATCTACAAATGAGCCCTTCCAGCAGCAACGACACGCTGGCCCGCCTGGCCGAGATCATCGAATCGCGCAAGGGCGGCGATCCGGACAAGAGCTATGTCGCGCGCCTGTTCAGCAAGGGCACCGACGCCATCCTGAAGAAGGTGGGCGAAGAAGCCACCGAGACCGTGATGGCCGCCAAGGACGGCGATGCCCGCAAGATCGTCTACGAGGTGGCCGACCTGTGGTTCCACTCGATGATCGCGCTGGCCCAGTTCGGGCTCAAGCCGGCCGACGTGCTGGCCGAGCTGGAGCGGCGCGAGGGCCTGTCGGGCCTGGAGGAATTCGCTTTGAGGAAGGCGCAAGCCAGAGAGGAAGGACAGCCATGACCGATTTCACGAATCCCGTCTCCGCTCCTGCCGCTGCAGGCGATGTCAGCCCTGAAAAGCTGGCGAGCCTCAAGCAGCTGACGATGATCGTCTACGTGCTGTATGCCTTGTCCGCCTTCATCGGCGTGACCGGCATCGCGGCGATCCTCATCAACTACATCAAGCGCGACGACACGCGCGGCACGATCTACGAAAGCCACTTCACCTGGCAGATCCGCACCTTCTGGTGGAGCCTGCTGTGGGCGGTGATCGGTTTCGTGACCATGATCGTGGGCGTCGGCTTCTTCGTGCTGCTGGCCGACGCCATCTGGGTGATCTACCGCATCGTCAAGGGCTTCCTGAACTGGAACGACAACAAGCCGATGGACATCAAATGAGCGCCAAGTTCGACCCCACCTGCCTGTTCTGCAAGATCGCGGCCGGGCAGATCCCCAGCGCCAAGGTCCACGAGGACGACGAGCTGGTCGTCTTCAAGGACATCCATCCCGCCGCACCGGTGCACCTGCTGATCGTGCCGAAGAAGCACATCGCCAGCCTCGAGACCGCGGAGCCGGAAGACACCGCGCTGCTGGGCCGCATGCTGGCGCTGGCACCGCAGCTGGCGCACGACCAGGGCGCGTCCAACGGCTTCCGGGTCGTCATCAACACCGGGCCCGACGGGGGGCAAGAGGTGTACCACCTGCACGTCCACGTGATGGGCGGGCCGCGGCCCTGGAGCCGCATGGGTTGAACTCGACCCCTTCCAGGCCGACCTAAAATTCAACGAACCGTCGTTAGGAGTACTCCATGGGTTCATTCAGCATCTGGCACTGGTTGATCGTGCTGTTGATCGTCGTGCTCGTGTTCGGCACCAAGAAGCTCAAGAACATCGGCAGCGACCTCGGTGGCGCCGTCAAGGGCTTCAAGGACGGCATGAAGGACGGTTCGGCCGGCACGCCGAACGAACCGGTGCCGCCGTCGCAGCAGGTCACCTCGTCGAAGGCCAACGACCCGAACACGGTCGACGTGGACGCCAAGACCAAGTCTTGAAGTCACGGCCCGGCGCATGATCGATTTCGGCTTCGACAAGCTCGCGCTCATCGGGGCGGTGGCGTTGATCGTCATCGGCCCCGAGAAGCTGCCGCGCGTGGCCCGTACCGTCGGCCACCTGCTGGGCAAGGCCCAGCGTTACGTGGCCGACGTGAAGGCCGAGGTCAACCGTTCGATCGAGCTCGAAGAGCTCAAGAAAATGAAGTCCCAGTTCGAGGACGCGGCCCACAACGTGGAGCAGACGATCTCCAAGGAGATCCGCGAAACGAGCGGCGACTTCGAGAAAGCCTGGACCGAGGCCACCGGCAGCGAAGGCGCCCTGCCCTCGCCGCTGCATGAGCCGGCCCCGGTGTACCGGCATCCCAAGAAGAACTGGCGGCTCAAGCGCAGCGCCGTGCCGCAGTGGTACAAGCAGCGCCACGGCGTGCGCGCCCGGGCCCAGTCCGGTGCCGCCCGTGTTGCACGCTTTCGCCCGCCGCGCGCGCTTTGAAGACCTTTCGTGAGCGACAAATCCCCTGAAAAAGACGAACTGGAGGGCACCGAGCAGCCCTTCGTCAGCCACCTGATCGAGCTGCGCGACCGTCTGGTGCGCGCGCTGATCGCGGTGCTGGTGGTGTTCGGCGTGCTGTGCTTCTACCCGGGGCCGGGCGCGCTGTACGACATCCTCGCCCACCCGCTCGTGGCCCACCTGCCCAAGGGCGCCACGCTGATCGCCACCAACGTGATCTCGCCGCTGCTGGTGCCGCTCAAGATCACGCTGCTCGCCGCCTTCCTGGTGGCGCTGCCGGTGGTGCTGTACCAGACCTGGGCCTTCGTGGCGCCGGGGCTCTACAGCCACGAGAAGAAGCTGGTGCTGCCGCTGGTGGTCTCGAGCACCGTGCTGTTCTTCACGGGCGTGGCCTTCTGCTACTTCATCGTCATCCCGGCGATGTCGCAGTTCATCCAGAGCTTCGCGCCCAAGAGCATCACCGCGGCGCCTGACATCGAGCAGTACCTCGGCTTCGTGCTCACGCTGTTCCTGGTGTTCGGCGCGGCTTTCGAGGTGCCGATCGTGGTGATCGTGCTGGCCCGCATGGGGCTGGTCAGCATCGACAAGTTCAAGCAGTTCCGCGGCTACTTCATCGTGCTGGCGTTCATCATCGCGGCCGTCGTCACGCCGCCGGACGTCATCTCGCAGCTGGCGCTGGCCGTCCCGATGTGCATCCTCTACGAGCTGGGCATCATCGCGGCCCGGCTCTTCATCAAGCACACCCAGGCCCCCCAGGACGGGGAGTCCGCCGCGCAGGACAAGGTCTCCTGATTTCGCCGACACTGGCGGCCCCCACCCGACAAGAACGCGGCGCTTCGGCGCCGCGTGACGTTTCTGCATGACCACCACAAGAACCTCGCGTTTCCTGGGCGAGTCGCGCCGGCTGCTGGTGCTGGCCGGCCCCATCGTGCTGTCGCAACTCGGCTTCGTGCTCATGGGCCTGCTCGACACGGTGATGGCCGGCCGCGCCGGCGCGGTGGAGCAGGCGGTGGTCGGGCTGGGCGTGGCGGTGTGGGTGCCGGTGTTCATCTCGCTGATGGGCGTGGTGCAGGCGCTTTCGCCCATCGTGGCCCACCACTTCGGCGCCGGCGACCATGCGGCGATCGTGCACGACACCCAGCAGGCCGTCTGGCTGGCCGCACTGCTGGGACTCGTGCCGGTGGCGCTGCTGCCGCTGGCTGACGACCTGCTGCAGCTGTCGGGCGTGGAGGCCGAACTGGCCGGCAAGACGGTGCTGTTCCTGCAGGGCATCGTGCTCGGCCTGCCGGCTGCGCTGATGTTCCGCGCGCTGTCGTTCTACTCGGCGAGCATCAACCACACCCGCCCGCTCATCGGCCTGGCGGTCATCGGCCTGCTGGCCAACGCGCTGCTCAACTGGCTGCTGATCTACGGACACTGGGGCCTGCCGGCGCTGGGCGGCGCCGGCTGCGGCTGGGCGTCCGGCATCGGCATGTGGCTGTCGCTGCTGCTGATGGGCCTGTACACGGCTCGCTCGCATCACTACGAGAAGGTGCTGCTGTACCGCGGCTGGTCGCGACCCGAATGGGCCACCTTCAAGCGACTGCTCAGGCTCGGGCTGCCGATCGGCGCGGCCCACCTGGCCGAGGTGTCGGCCTTTGCCGGCGTCGCGCTGATGATCGGCAGCCTGGGCGCCGTGCCGATCGCCGCGCACCAGGTCGGCCTCAACTTCGCATCGGTGGTGTTCATGCTGCCGATGGGGCTGTCGACCGCGCTGTCCATCCGCGTGGGCCAGTCGCTCGGCGCGCAGGACCCGCGCGGCGCACGTTTCATCTCGGCCTGTGGTCTGGTGCTCGGCCTGCTGATCGCGCTGGCGCTGGTGCCGCTGCTGCTGGCGCTGCGCTCGGAGATCGTCGGGTTGTATTCACCCGACGCCTCGGTGCAGGCGGTGGCAGCCACGCTGCTGCTGTTTGCCGCCGCCTGGCAGCTGGCCGACGCCACCCAGGTGATCGCCATCGGCGCCCTGCGCGGCTACAAGGTCACGATGCTGCCGATGTGGCTGATGATCGTGGCCTTCTGGGCCATCGGCATCCCGCTGGGCGCCTGGCTGGGCCACCGCGGCTGGGCCGCCATGGAGCTGGCACCGCTGGGGGTCTACGGCTTCTGGATCGGGCTGGTGACGGCGCTGTTCGCCGCCGCAGTGTCGCAGCTGTGGCTGCTGCACAAGGTCGCCCGCGAGCGCCTGCAGCCGGCCGGCTGAACGCCGGGCTCAGCGCTCCCGCTGCCGCTGGTCCTGCTTCGGCCGCTGCGCCACCTTCACGCTCACTTCGAGCGCCTCGCTGCCGCGCTGCACCCCGATGCTCGCCTCGCTGTGTGGCTTGAGCGCGGCCACCGCATTGAGGAGCTGCGAGGTGTTGGTCACCGGCGTCTGGGCTACCCGCGTGACCACGTCGCCCGGTCGGATGCCGCCTTCGCTGGCCGGCCCGCCCTGCAGCACGCCGGTGATCAGCACGCCCTGCTTGATGGGCAGGTTGAAGGTGTCGGCCATCTCGGGCGTCAGGTCGCGCGGCTCCACGCCGATCCAGCCGCGGGTGACCTCGCCGTCACGGATGAGGCTTTCCATCACCATGCGGCCGGTGGACACGGGGATCGCAAAGCCGATGCCCAGGCTGCCGCCGCTGCGCGAATAGATCGCGGTGTTGATGCCCATCAGGTTGCCGTTGGCATCGACCAGCGCGCCGCCGGAGTTGCCCGGGTTGATGGCGGCGTCGGTCTGGATGAAGTTCTCGAAGGTGTTGATGCCGAGCTGGTTGCGGCCCAGCGCGCTCACGATGCCCGAGGTCACCGTCTGGCCCACGCCGAACGGGTTGCCGATGGCCAGCACCACGTCGCCGACCTGCAGCGCGTCGGCATTGCCGAAGGTGATGGCCGGCAGCTTGTCGAGGTCGACCTTGAGCACCGCGAGGTCGGTCTCGGGGTCGTTGCCCACCACCTTGGCCTTGGCACGCCGGCCGTCGGACAGCAGGACCTCGATGTCGTCGACACCCTCGACCACGTGGTTGTTGGTGAGCAGGTAGCCGTCGGTCGAGACGATGACGCCGGAGCCCATGCCGGTCTGCGCCTGCGGCGGGCCGTCCTGGTCGCCGAAGAAGAAGCGGAACCACGGATCGGTGGCATGCGGGTGGCGCGAGGGTGCCTTGCTGGTCATGACGCTCACGACCGCCGGCGCCGCACGGCGGGCCGCCTCGGCATAGCCGGTGCCGGCGGGCTTGGCGCTCGGGTTGCTCACCACCTCCTGGATGGAAATGGCCGGCGCCGGCGCCGAGCCCAGCAGCGCCGGCCTGCTGGCCAGCCACTCGGGCTTGAGTGTTGCCACCACGAAAAGCACGGCCAGGGCGACCGTGACCGCTTGCGAGAAAATGAGCCAGGTTCTGCGCATAACGATTGCAGATGGAAACCAAGGACAGGCCGTGACGACCCGCGACGCGCTCGATGCTTACCTGAAGACCCTGCTCGAGGTGGAGCGCTTCAAGGATTATGGGCCGAACGGTCTGCAGGTCGAGGGCAAACCCGAAATCCGCAAGATCGTGAGCGGCGTGACGGCCAGCCTGGCGCTCATCGAGGCCGCCGTCGCGGCCGGTGCCGACGCCATCGTCGTGCACCACGGCCTGTTCTGGCGCGGCCAGGACGGCCGGGTCACCGGCTGGATGAAGAAGCGCCTGTCGGCGCTGCTGGCCGCCGAGGTGAACCTGTTCGCCTACCACCTGCCGCTCGACGCCCACCCGGCGCTGGGCAACAACGCGCAGCTGGGCTCGCGCCTCAAGTTCAACATAGAAGGCCGCTTCGGCGACCAGGACCTCGGTTTCATCGGCAGCTCACCTCAGCCGATGACGCCGGCCGCACTCGCGGCGATGCTGCAGTTCCGCCTGGGCCGGGCGCCCACGCTCGCCGAAGGCGACGGCCGGCAGATCAAGCGGGTGGCCTGGTGCACCGGCGGCGCGCAAGGCTACTTCGAAGCCGCCATTGCCGCGGGGGCGGACGCCTTCCTCACCGGCGAGATCTCGGAACCGCAGGCGCACTACGCACGCGAGACCGGCGTGGCCTTCTATGCCTGCGGCCACCATGCCACCGAACGCTACGGCGCTCAGGCGGTGGCGGCGCACCTGGCCGAGCGCTTCGAGCTCGAGCACGAGTTCATCGACATCGACAACCCGGCCTGACCCCGGCCCGAGCCAGGCACCGCTCAGCTCAGGAGCTCTTCGGCGCGGCAAAACGCACCTGCCGCCGGCCATCGGCTCCGGGCAGCGCCGCCAGGAGCCCGGCCGCCTCGGCCTCGAGTTCGTCTCGCACGGCCTTGCCCAGCCGCATGAAGGGCTCGAAGACCACGCCGGCCGGCTCCAGCTTCCACACGCCGCTCACCATGCCGTCTACCAGGAAGGTGGGCGCGAACAGGCCGTTCACGGTGGCGATGAGCGGGCGATGCGCGTCGGCCACCACGCGGCGGCGGTCTTCGTGGGAGAGCACGAGGTTGTCGAAAGGAGCAAGCAGGCGCACCGGCACCAGCGTGTCGGGATCCGGCCGGGGCGCCTCTGGCAGGTCGAACAGCTCACGGCCGCGGTCGTCCTGCCACACCAGCAGCTTGGGGCGCAGCCGCTCGATCGCTTCGCGCAGGCCGCCGAGCCCGCTCCAGGTGGTCATGTCCTGCAGGCTCGCCGGGCCGAAGGCGGCGAGATAGCGCAGCAGCAGCTTGTCGGGCCGCGCCGGCGGCTTGAGCGGCTTGCCGAGCCACCGCGTCGCCGGCGTCATGGGCGCCGGCCGCGTCCACCCCCAGGTGCCGGCCGGCGGCACCTGCACCAGCGCATCGAGGCAGCGCGCCACCTGCGACAGGTGGCCGGCCTCATGCTGCGGCCAGCGCTCGCGCAGGCGCTGGCCGATGTCTGCATAGGTGAGCGGCCCGTCGGCCAGCACCTGCAGCGTGGCGTCGCACACTTCGTCGAGATCGAGGCCCGACAGGCCCTTGCCGTGGCTGGCCTGGAGTGCGCGCCGCATCATCCCGGTGAAGCTGCTGCGCCAGGCCAGCAGGTCGCGGGCGCTCATGAGGTGCAAGGTGCCGCGCAGCGTGGCGGCGCGCACCAGCTTGCGGGTTTCGATCAGCCGGGTGAGCTCGTCGAATCGGAAGCCTTCGACCCGTGCCCACAGGGCGAGGTACGGCGCATTGGCCACCTGGCCCTGCAGGCCGATGTGATGCTCGACCGCCGCGACCAGCGGCAGGCTGGCCCGCTGCAGGAGCATCTGCCGCGCCAGCGTGGCGCGGTTCAGGGCGCGTTGGGTGAAAAGCGGCGGCGCGGGCACTGCAGGTCCTGCCGCAGGCACGCGCTTACTGCCGCACCGGGATGCCGCGCGACGCCATCAGGGCCTTGGCTTGCGCGACCGTGTATTCGCCGTAGTGGAAGATGCTGGCCGCGAGCACCGCATCGGCATGCCCGATCTGGATGCCGTCGGCGAGGTGCTCGAGGTTGCCGACGCCGCCGGACGCGATGACCGGCACATCCACCGCATCGCTCACCGCGCGGGTGAGCTCGAGGTTGAAGCCGATCCGTGTGCCGTCGCGGTCCATGCTGGTGAGCAGGATCTCGCCGGCGCCGTATTCGGTCATCTGCTTCGCCCAGGCCACGGCATCGAGCCCGGTGTTCTTGCGCCCGCCGTGGGTGTAGACGTCCCAGCCGGTGCCATCGGGCCGCGCCTTCGCGTCGATGGCCACCACGATGCATTGCGAGCCGTACTTGTCGGACGCGTCGCGGATCACCTGCGGGTTGGCCACGGCGGCCGAGTTGAAGCTCACCTTGTCGGCACCGGCATTGAGCAGCCGGCGCACGTCGGCCACGGTGCGCACGCCGCCGCCCACGGTGAGCGGAATGAACACTTCGGAAGCCACCGCCTCGATGATCGGCAGGATCAGGTCGCGGTCGTCGCTGGTGGCGGTGATGTCGAGGAAGGTCAGCTCGTCGGCGCCCTGCTCGTTGTAGCGCGCGGCGATCTCCACCGGGTCGCCCGCATCGCGCAGCTCGACGAAGTTGACGCCCTTGACGACGCGGCCGCCGGTCACGTCGAGGCAGGGAATGATGCGCTTGGCCAGCATCAGGCGTCGCCGCCGTTGAGCTCGTCGGCCCGCTTCTGCGCCGCCACGAAATCGAGCGCGCCGGTGTAGATGGAGCGGCCGCAGATCACGCCTTCGACGCCATCGTCTTCCACCGCGCAGAGCTTTTCGATGTCGGTGATGCCGGCCAGCCCCCCCGAGGCGATGACCGGGATCGACAGCGCCTGCGCGAGCTTCACCGTGGCCTCGACGTTGATGCCGGTCAGCATGCCGTCGCGGCCGATGTCGGTGTAGATCACGCCTTCGATGCCGTAGTCCTCGAACTTCTTGGCGAGGTCGATCACCTCGTGGCCGGTGAGCTTGCTCCAGCCGTCGGTGGCGACCTTGCCGTCCTTGGCGTCGAGGCCCACGATGATGTGGCCGCCGAAGGCGGTGCAGGCATCGCGCAGGAAGCCCGGGTTCTTGACCGCGGCCGTGCCGATGATCACGTAGGACAGGCCGTCGTCGAGGTAGCGCTCGATGGTGTCGAGGTCCCGGATGCCGCCGCCCAGCTGCACCGGGATCTCGTCGCCCACCTCGGCAATGATGGCCTTGATGGCCGCCTCGTTGACCGGCTTGCCGGCGAATGCGCCGTTCAGGTCCACCAGGTGCAGGCGTCTTGCGCCGGCCTCCAGCCAGCGCCGCGCCATGGCGGCCGGGTCCTCGCTGAAAGTGGTGGAGTCATTCATGTCGCCCTGTTTCAGGCGAACGCACTGACCGTCTTTCAGGTCAATCGCGGGGATCAGCAGCATGGCTGTTGAAGCGCAGTGGCGAAAGGAGGAGGAGTCCGAGAAAGGGGCTCAGGGCTTCCAGGTCAGGAAGTTGCGGTACAGGGCCAGGCCGTGCGCAGCACTTTTCTCGGGGTGGAACTGGGTGGCAAAAATATTATCGCGGGCCACGGCACAGGTAAAGCGGCTGCCGTACTCGGTTTCACCCGCGCTGTGGGCCGCATCCGACGGATTTGCGTAGTAGCTGTGCACGAAATAGAACCAGCTGTTGTCGGGCACGCCGGCCCACACCGGGTGGGCGCGCGGCTGCGACACGCGGTTCCAGCCCATCTGGGGCACCTTGTAGCGGCTGCCGTCGGGCTGCAGCTGCCCATCGAGGCGGAAGCGCTTCACGACACCGGGGATGAGGCCCAGGCCCGGCGTGTCCTGCTCCTCGCTGTGGTCGAGCAGCATCTGCATGCCCACGCACACGCCCATCAGCGGCTTGGCCGCGGCCGCTTCCAGCACGCTGTGCAACAGGTCGCCGCCATGGGCCTCGTGCAGCTCGCGCATGCAGTCGCGCATTGCGCCCTGCCCCGGCAGCACCACCCGTTCTGCGGCGCGCACGGCCTCGGGGTCGGCGGTCACCACCACCTGCAGGCCGGTGCCGTTGGCCGCATGCAGCACGGCCTGCGACACCGAGCGCAGGTTGCCCATGCCGTAGTCGACGACTGCCACCGTGCGCGTCATCTAGAGGCTCCCCTTGGTCGACGGGATGACGCCCGCCGAACGCGGGTCGAGCGTCATCGCCATGCGCAGAGCGCGGCCGAAGGCCTTGAAGATGGTCTCGCACTGGTGGTGGGCGTTGTGGCCCTTCAGGTTGTCGATGTGCAGCGTGACCAGCGCATGGTTGGCAAACCCCTGGAAGAACTCGAAGGCCAGCTGCGTGTCGAAGGCGCCGATCATGCCGGACTTGAAGGCCACGTCCATCTCGATGCCGGGGCGGCCGGAGAAGTCGATCACTACCCGCGACAGCGCTTCGTCGAGCGGCACGTACGAATGCCCGTAGCGGGTAAGCCCCTTCTTGTCGCCCACCGCCTCAGCAACGGCCATGCCCAGCGTGATGCCGACGTCCTCGACCGTGTGGTGGCCGTCGATGTGCAGGTCGCCCTGCGCCTCGATCTCGAGGTCGATCAGGCCGTGGCGGGCGATCTGGTCGAGCATGTGGTCGAAGAAGCCGATGCCGGTGGAGAGCCTGGCCTCGCCGGTGCCGTCGAGGTTGACCCGCACGCGGATCTGCGTCTCCTTGGTGTTGCGTTTGACTTCGGCAATACGGGGGGCGCTCATCACAGGCTCGCTTTCAAGGCATCGATCATCAGGGTGTTCTCTTCGGGCGTGCCCACCGTCAGGCGCAGGCAGCCTGCCAGCAGCGGGTGCATGTTCTCGATGTTCTTGACCAGCACCCCGCGCTCCTTCATGCCGGCGAAGGCACGCTTCGCGTCGGGCACCCGCACCAGGATCATGTTGGCCTCGCTCGGGAAGGGCGATACACCGGGCATGGCCGCCAGGGCGGCCTGCAGCCTGTCGCGCTCGCTGCGCAGCACCTGCGCCTGGCGCGCGTACTCGTCGGCGTGCTCCAGCGCGAACAGGGCCGCCTCGGCATTGAGCGCGCTGATGTTGTAGGGCGGGCGCACCTTGTTGATCTCGTCGATGAGCGCCGCGGCGCCGATCATGTAGCCCAGCCGCACGCCGGCCAGCCCGAACTTGCTGAGCGTGCGCATCACCAGCACGTGCTCGTGTTCGCCGATGCGGTCGAGCCGGGTGCGCGACGCGAACGGCTGGTAGGCCTCGTCGAACACCACCAGCCCGTCCTGCCGGCCCACCGCGTCGACGATGCGGTCGATCACCGCGTCGTCGAACAGGTTCGCGGTCGGGTTGTTGGGATAAGCGATGTAGGTGATGGCCGGGCGGTGCTGCTCGATGGCAGCCAGCATGGCCGCCTCGTCGAGCTCGAACCGCGCCGTGAGCGGCACGCCGACGAAGCGCAAGCCCTGCAGCCTGGCCGACATCTCGTACATCACGAAGCCTGGCATCGGCGCGAGGATGCTGGCGCCCGGCACGTCGCAGGCCAGCGCCAGCAGGCTGATGAGCTCGTCGGAGCCGTTGCCTAGCATCAGCTTGCAGCCGGCCGGCAGCCCCACATGGCGCGACAGCGCCTCGATCACGTCGTTCACGCAATGCGTCGGGTAGCGGTTGATGGCCACGCCGCCGAGGCGCTCGCCGAGCTCGCGCTGCAGCACGGCGGGCAGGCGGAACGGGTTTTCCATCGCATCGAGCTTCACCATGCCGGCGCTCTGCTGGATGGCATAGCCGTGCATCGACTGCACGTCCTGGCGGATCACCTTCTG
Source organism: Methylibium rhizosphaerae (assembly GCF_006386545.1). Taxonomy (GTDB): domain Bacteria; phylum Pseudomonadota; class Gammaproteobacteria; order Burkholderiales; family Burkholderiaceae_C; genus Pseudorivibacter; species Pseudorivibacter rhizosphaerae. Next base: position 29,160 of record NZ_SWAR01000038.1, read on the forward strand.
CAAACGGTCCTTCAGCGAGCTCATCGTGCACCGCCCTTCGTGTTGTTCGCAGACAGGCGGAACTCGGCCGCCTGCGCATGCGCCTGCAGGCCTTCGCCATAGGCCAGCTCGGCCGCGATGGTGCCCAGCACCTGGGCCCCCGCTTCGCTCACCTCGATGAGGCTGGAGCGCTTCTGGAAGTCGTACACGCCCAGCGGCGACGAGAAGCGTGCCGTGCCCGAGGTGGGCAGCACGTGGTTGGGGCCTGCGCAATAGTCGCCCAGGCTTTCGCTGGTGTAGGCGCCCAGGAAGATGGCGCCGGCATGCCGCAGCAACGGCTCCCAGCGGTGCGGGTCGCGCGAGCTCACCTCGAGGTGCTCGGGCGCGATGCGGTTGCTGATCTCGCAGGCCTCTTCCATGCTGCGGGTGCGGATCAGCGCGCCGCGGCCTTCGAGCGAGGCGCGGATGATGCCTTGCCGCGGCATGCCCGGCAGCAGGCGCTCGATCGCGGCCTTCACTTCGGCGATGTAGCCGGCATCGGGGCACAGCAGGATGCTCTGCGCCAGCTCGTCGTGTTCGGCCTGGCTGAAGAGGTCCATCGCCACCCAGTCGGCCGGCGTGGAGCCGTCGGCCAGCACCAGGATCTCGCTGGGCCCGGCGATCATGTCGATGCCTACCTGTCCGAACACGTGCTTCTTGGCCGAGGCCACGTAGGCATTGCCCGGGCCGGTGATCTTGTCGACCCGCGGCACGGTGGCTGTGCCGTACGCGAGCGCGGCCACTGCCTGCGCGCCGCCGAGGGTGTAGGCACGGTGCACGCCGGCCACATAGGCCGCGGCCAGCACCAGCGGGTTCTTCTCGCCGCGCGGCGTGGGCACCACCATGACGATCTCGCCGACACCGGCCACCTGGGCCGGCACCACGTTCATGAGCACGCTGGACGGATACGCCGCCTTGCCGCCGGGCACGTACACGCCCACGCGGTCGAGCGGCGTGACCTTCTGGCCCAGCAGCGTGCCGTCTGCGTCGCGGTAGCTCCAGCTGCGGCCGCAGGCTTCGAGCTGGCGCTCGTGATAGGCCCGCACCCGCGCGGCGGCCGCTTCGAGCGCGCTGCGCTGCGCCGGCGTGATGGCCTCGAAGGCGGCCTTGAGCTCGTCGCGCGACAGCTCCAGGGCCGCCACCGAGGCGGCCTCCAGCGCATCGAAGCGCGCGGTGTACTCCAGCACCGCGGCGTCGCCGCGCGCCTTCACGTCGGCCAGGATGGCCTTCACCCTTTCCTCGATCGCATGGTCTTCTTCCGCCGACCAGTGCAGCACGCGCTGGAATTCGGCATCGAAGCCGGGCGCGCTGGTTTGCAGTTGGCGGATGTTGACCGGGGAGGACATGGTGTTTCCTATCGGATGGCGGTTGAGAAAGCGTCGATGAGCGGCCGGATGGCGTCGCGCTTCAACTTGAGCGCGGCCTGGTTGACGACGAGGCGCGAGGAGATGTCCATGATCTTCTCGACCTCGACGAGGTGGTTGGCCTTGAGCGTGCTGCCGGTGGACACGAGGTCGACGATGGCGTCGGCCAGGCCGGTGAGCGGCGCCAGTTCCATCGAGCCGTAGAGCTTGATCAGGTCGACGTGCACGCCCTTGTCGGCGAAGTGGTCGCGCGCCACGCTCACGTACTTGGTGGCCACGCGGATGCGCGAGCCCTGCTTCACCGCCGCGGCGTAGTCGAAGTCGGCCCGCACCGCCACGCTCATGCGGCACTTGGCGATCTGCAGGTCGAGCGGCTGGTACAGGCCCTCGCCGCCGTGTTCGAGCAGCACGTCCTTGCCGGCAACGCCCAGGTCGGCGCCGCCGTACTGCACATAGGTCGGCACGTCGGTGGCGCGCACCAGCACCACCCGCACGTCGGGCCGGGAGGTGGGCAGGATCAGCTTGCGGGAGGTTTCCGGGTCTTCGGTCACCTCGATGCCCGCGGCCTTCAGCAGCGGCAGGGTTTCCTCGAAGATGCGGCCCTTCGACAGCGCCAGCGTCAGCATCACTTCACCCTTTCGATGTCGGCGCCGATGCCGCGCAGCTTGGCTTCCATCTGGTCGTAGCCGCGGTCGAGGTGGTAGATGCGGTCGACCAGCGTCTCGCCGTCGGCCACCAGGCCGGCGATCACCAGGCTCGCCGAGGCGCGCAGGTCGGTGGCCATCACGGTGGCGCCCGACAGGCGCGGCACGCCGGTGACCACGGCGGTGTGGCCGTCGACCTCGATCTTCGCGCCCAGGCGCACGAGTTCGTTCACGTGCATGAAGCGGTTCTCGAAGATGGTCTCGGTGATGCGCGCGCTCCCCTCGGCCACGCAGTCGAGCGCCATGAACTGCGCCTGCATGTCGGTCGGGAACGCCGGGTATTCGCTGGTGCGGAAGCCCACCGCCTTGGGCCGTCCCTGGGACCGCACCCGGATCCAGTCGTCGCCGGACTCGATGGAGGCGCCGGCCTCGCGCAGCTTGTCGATCACCGCGTCGAGGTGCCGGGCATCGGCGCGGCGCAGGGTCACGTCGCCGCCGGCCGCAGCCACCGCGCAGAGGAAGGTGCCGGTCTCGATGCGGTCGGGAATGATCTCGTGCGGCACCGCCGGCGCATGCAGCCGCTCGACGCCCTGGATGCGGACCTTGCTGGTGCCGTGCCCCTCGATGCGCGCGCCCATCTTGATGAGCAGTTCGGCCAGGTCGGGGATCTCGGGCTCCTGCGCGGCGTTCTCGAGCACCGTTTCGCCTTCGGCCAGCGCGGCGGCCATCATCAGGTTCTCGGTGCCGGTCACGGTGACCATGTCGGTCGTGATGCGCGCGCCCTTCAGGCGCTGCGCGCGCGCCAGGATGTAGCCGTGCTCGACGCTGATGTCGGCACCCATGGCCTGCAGGCCCTTGATGTGCTGGTCCACCGGCCGCGAGCCGATGGCGCAGCCGCCGGGCAGCGACACCTTGGCCTCGCCGAAACGTGCCAGCAGCGGCCCCAGCACCAGGATGGAGGCCCGCATGGTCTTGACCAGGTCGTAGGTGGCCTCCCGGGAGGTGATGTTGCCCGCGTCGATGGTCACCGTGTCGGGCTGCGACTCGGACCGCTCGGCCTGGGCGCCCAGGCTGCGCAGCACCTTGAGGGTGGTGGCCACGTCCTGCAGGCGCGGCACGTTGGAGAGCACCACCGGCTCGGCGGTCAGCAGCGCTGCGCAGAGTTCCGGCAGGGCGGCGTTCTTGGCGCCGGAGATGGTGACTTCGCCCTGGAGGGAGCGGCCGCCGCGGATGAGGAGTTTGTCCATGGTGTGGGCTTCATCGAGGAGCCTCAGCATCCATGCGCTTGCCCGGACCGACACCCCGCTTGCGCGAGATGGCCCACAAGCCGCGCAGAAGATGCAGCGGCTTGAGTGTCAGTGGTGGTGGCCTTGGGTGGAGGTGGTCTGGGCCCACTCCGCCGGTGTCAGCGTCTTCATCGACAGGGCGTGGATTTGCTCACGCATTCTATCGCCCAGCGCCTGGTAGACGCGCTGGTGGCGCGCGACGCGGGTCTTGCCCTCGAAGTCGCGCGAGACGATGGTGGCGAAGAAGTGGCGGCCATCCCCCTCGACCTGCAGGTGTTCGCAGGCGAGGCCTTGCGCGATGTAGCGCTCGACTTCCTGGGGGGTGGGGTCCGACATGATGGGCGAGATTCTAGTGCCGCAGCTTGTAGCCGCTTTTCAGCAGGGCCAGCGCGACGCCGGCCACGGCCAGGAAGCTCGCGCTCACGATGCCCAGACTCAGCCACGGCGACACGTCGCTCTGGCCGAAGAAGCCGCGGCGGAAGCCGTCGATCATGTAGAAGAACGGGTTCAGGTGGCTCACCCCCTGCCAGAACCCGGGCAGCGAATGCACCGAGTAGAAGACGCCGGCCAGGAAGGTCATCGGCATGATGAGGAAGTTCTGGAAGGCGGCCATCTGGTCGAACTTCTCGGCCCACAGCCCCGCCACCAGCCCGAGCGAGCCGAGCATGCCCGCGCCCAGCACCGCGAACACCACGACCCACCAGGGCTCGGCCAGGTGCAGCGGCGCGAACCACACCGTCACCAGGAACACGCCCAGCCCCACCACCACGCCGCGCACGACCGAGGCGCCCACATAGGCCACGAACCAGGCCCAGTGGCTGAGCGGCGTGACCAGCAGGAACACGAGGTTGCCGGTGATCTTGCTCTGGATGAGAGACGACGAGCTGTTGGCGAACGAGTTCTGCAGCACGCTCATCATCACCAGGCCGGGGATCAGGAAGCTGGTGTAGCCCACCTGGTCGTAGACCTTGACGTGGTCCTCGAGCACGTGGCCGAAGATCAGCAGGTACAGCACCGCGGTGAGCACCGGGGCGGCCACCGTCTGGAAGGCCACCTTCCAGAAGCGCAGGATCTCCTTGCGGAACAGTGTGGAGGCGCCGGCGAGGTTCATGCTGCGACCCTGCGGGCGGCAGCCACCACGGTGTCCAGCGGCATCGGCGAGCTGTGCGATTGCATGATTTCGAGGAACACGTCTTCCAGGTCGGCGCGGCCGATCTCGAGGTCTTCGACCCGCACGCCGGCACCGCGCAGCAGGCCGAGCAGCGTCTCGACCTCGGCCGCGTCGTGGGCCGTGACCTGCACGATGCGGCCGGTGACGCGCGCCTGCGCGGCCACCGCGGCCGGCAGGGGGTCGTCGGTCTTGAAGCGCAGCATGGTGCTCGCCGTGCCCGCGAGCAGGTTGGAGGTGCGGTCGAGCGCGACCACGCTGCCCTGCTTGAGCATGGCGATGCGGCCGCACAACGCCTCGGCTTCCTCGAGGTAGTGGGTGGTCAGCAGCACGGTGTGGCCCTGCCGGTTGAGCCGGGCGACGAACTGCCACAGCGTCTGGCGAAGCTCGACGTCCACCCCGGCGGTCGGCTCGTCGAGCACGATGACCGGCGGGCGGTGCACCAGCGCCTGGGCCACCAGCACGCGGCGCTTCATGCCGCCCGACAGCTGGCGCATGTTGGCATTGGCCTTGTCGGCGAGACCGAGGTTTTCGAGCAGCTCGTCGATCCAGGCGTCGTTGTTCTTCACGCCGAAGTAGCCGCTCTGGATGCGCAAGGTCTCGCGCACGCTGAAGAACGGGTCGAACACCAGCTCCTGCGGCACGATGCCCAGCGACTTGCGGGCGGCGGCGTAGTCGGTCACCACATCGTGGCCGTGCACCGTCACCGAGCCGGCCGTGGCGCGGCTCAGGCCGGCGAGGATGCTGATGAGCGTGGTCTTGCCGGCGCCGTTGGGCCCCAGCAGGCCGAAAAACTCGCCGGCTTCGATGTCGAAGCTCACGCCCTGCAGCGCGCGCACGTCGCCGCGGGGGGAGCTGTAGGTCTTGGAAACGTGCTGGAAGGAAACGGCGGGCATGGGGTGTCGGATTGTAGGCAGCACCCTTCCGCTCCGCTGCCGTAGGGGAAGCACTCTCCTGCTCCCCGTTGGACGGGGCGTGCGTCGATGCTAGATTGGCAGCCCCGAAAGACAGGGTCGCCCATGAGTTCGAGGACCAACAAGAAGGAACCGCGCCGCACTGCCGAGCGCATCCTTGAAGTCACGCTGGAGCTGTTCAACCGCTTCGGCGAACCCAACGTCTCGACGACGCTGATCTCCGCCGAGCTGAACATCAGCCCCGGCAACCTGTACTACCACTACCCCGCGAAGGACGAGCTGATCAACAGCCTGTTCGACCGCTACGAGCGCGCCCTCAACGAACTGCTCAATGCGGCCGACAACGTGAAGAACGTGGAGGATGCGTGGCTGTTCTTCCACATGTTCTTCGAGCTGATCTGGCAGTACCGCTTCCTGTACCGCGACCTGAACGACCTGCTGTCGAAGAACCGGCGCCTCGAAACGCATTTCCAGTTCGTGCTGAAGAACAAGCAGCAGGCGGTGCGCGCTGTGCTCGACGGCCTGAGCCGCCACCAGAGCATCCGCATCGACGCCCGGGAGTCAGAGCCGGTGGCGACCTCCATGGTGGTGGTGCTGACCTACTGGCTGAGCTACGAATACGTGCGCGATCCGCGCAAGGCGCTGGAGCCCGAAAGCGCCAATGCCGCCCTCATGCGCGGTGCCTACCACGTGCTGAGCCTGCTGCTGCCCTATCTCGAAGCCTCGCAGCGTGCCCACATGCTGTCGCTGGTGGGCAGCTACGCCAAGAACTGAAACCGAACACGACCGAGGAGACACCCCATGGCCAAGTGGACCGCCTTTCCGTACGACAGCGACGTCTACCGTCACGATGCAGCCGCCCTCAAGAAGCACTGGGCGCGGCTGCACGCCGGCGACGCCGAACCCTTTCCGAAGGACGCCGCCGTCATCGAGGCCTGGGCGCTCTTTCATGCGGGGGACTTCCAGAAGGCGGCGGAGGCCGGCCTGAAGGCGGGCGGCGCCGGCCTCACGGTGGCCAACAAGGCCCAGGCCATCTATGCCAACTACCTCGAGAAGAGCGAAAAGAAGAAGCTGGAGCTCTTCATGGAGGTGGCCGAGCGGGCCGAGGCTCAGCAGGCCGAGGAGCCGAAAAACGCCAACGCCTACTACTGGCAGGCCTATGCGCTGGGCCGCTACAGCCAGGGCATCAGCGTGGCCAAGGCGCTGGCCCAGGGCCTGGGCGGCAAGGTGAAGGCCGCGCTCGAAACCGCCATCAAGCTGGCCCCCAAGCATGCCGACGCGCACATCGCGCTGGGCACCTTCCATGCCGAGGTGATCGACAAGGTGGGCAAGCTGCTGGGCAAGACCCAGGGCGCAGACGCCGCCACCGGGCTGAAGATGTTCCAGCAGGCGCTGAAGCTCAACCCCAGCTCCGCCATCGCGCGGGTGGAATATGCCAACGGCCTGGTGATGCTCGAAGGCGACAAGAAGATGAAGGAAGCCGAGAAGCTCTATGCCGAGGCGGCCGCCTGCGAGCCGGCCGACGCGATGGAGCGGCTCGACGTGGAGATGGCGAAGGCCGAGCTGGAAGACTAGAAGCCGGGAAGACAGCACCCCGGCCGGTGGCTCAGTGCGCCTCGTCCCCCCAGGGGAGCATCAGCGTCACCATCAGCAGCTTCTCGAACTCCGGGGCGAAGCGGGCGATGATGTTCTCGGGGTCGGGGCAGAGCTTGCTGTCGGTGATGAGGCCGAACTGCACCCCGCCGCCGTACGACAGGATGCTCACTCCCATGCCGATGTCGCCCGACTGCGGCACCCAGAACATCACCTGCTTGAGCGTGGCGCCGCAGAACTTGAGCGGCTCCCTCGGCCCCGGCACGTTGGTCATCACCGCGGTGGCCTTCCTGGCAAACAGGTTCAGCAGCGCGTGCTGCACCGGCTTGATGAGCAGGCCCGCCATCGCCAGCACGGCAAAGGCCAGCAGCGGCTGGTAGCTGCCCTTCAGCTCGTTCATGCGGGCACGCACCGCGTACACCCGCTCGATCGGGTTGCCGATGCCGATGGGCAGCACCAGCGGCACCAGCCCGAAGCGGTTGCCCAGCTGATGGGCCTTCTCGAGCGGGCGCAGGTTCACCGGCACCATCGCGCGGATCTCCTTGCCTGCAGTGACGTCGCCCTTGGCCTCGAGGTAGCCGCCGATCGCGCCGGCCGCGCAGGCCAGCAGCACGTCGTTGATCGAACAGCCGAGCGCCCGACCGATCGCCTTCACGTCGTCGAGCGGGATCGGTTCGCACCAGGCGACCCGCTTGGCACGGCCGGGCTTGCCCTTCAGCGGCGTGGGCGAGTCGTCCGGCATCAGCGCGAGCGCCGCCACGTCGCTCACCACCTGGTAGCCCGCGCGCGCCGCGTCGAGCGAGCCCACCAGCGGGTTGCCCGGGTTCGAAAGCATCTCCATCGACTTGGCCACACCGTCGCCATACATGCCGATGGCCTTGATGGTGATGTCGGTGATGGGCTTGAGCACCGCATCGGCCAGCCAGTCGTTTTCACCCTCCGGCTTCTGCTGGCGCTCGGGCGGCGCCTTGCCGCCGTCGGTGATGGACAGCATCACCGAGATCAGCGCGATGCCGTCGGCAATGCAATGGTGGATGCGCGCGATGAGCGCGCTGCCCTGGTGGCCGTGTTCGTCGTGGTAGTGCTCCACCAGATGCAGCTGCCACAACGGCCGGTTCGGGTCGAGCGGCATGGCGGCCAGGTCGGCCACCCGCTGCTCGAGCGCGCGCTGCAGCGGCTGGCCGCGCTTCGGCGCGAGCTTCTCGCGCACCACATGGCGCTGCAGGTCGAATGCGGCATCGGCGACCCAGCTCGCCCCCATGGCGTCCTCGACCACCTTCTGGCGAAAGCGGCGGTACTTCAGCAGCCGCTCCTCCACCCGCTGGCACAACAGCTCGTAGGGCACGGCCGGCTCGAGCAGCCACACCCCGACGATCATCATCAGGTTGGCCTCGGTGTCCATGCGCAGCCAGGCGGTATCCACGCGCGACATGCGCTCGACGGCTTTCGTGGCCATGGGTCTCCTCGACGGATTTCTTGGTTGTTCGTTCTAGACGATGCTGGCTAAGATGCCCGCCGTCAATCCGATTTTCTCTTCAGAGGAGACAAACACCATGGCCGACCTGAAAGCCACGTTCGAGCAAGCCGTCGCCGAGTCCAAGCAGCTGCCCGAGAAGCCCGACAACATGACGCTGCTCAAGATCTATGCGCTGTACAAGCAGGCCACGGCCGGCGACGTGGAAGGCAAGCGCCCCGGCTTCACCGACATGGTGGGTCGCGCCAAGTTCGACGCCTGGGACGCCCTGAAGGGCAAGTCCGGCGAAGAGGCGATGCAGGAATACATCGACCTCATCGAGTCCCTGAAGTAGGTCCCTCCCCGTCACTCACACCAGCGGGCGCGGCGGCAGCGGGCTTTCGTAGTAGTCGGCGAGCTGCTGCAGCGCATGCGGCTGCGGCAGGTACAGCCGGCCCCCGCGCAACGCATACAGTTCGAGCTGCCGCAGCCGGCTCATCGTCTTGTTGGTATGCACCAGCGACAGGCCGAGTGCATCGGCCAGGTGGCTCTGGTTCATCGGGAACGGCACGCCGCCCGACTCGTCCACCAGCCCCAGCAGGGTCGCCCGCTTGTGCAGGTGGATGAGCAGCATCGCCACCCGCTCCGCCGCGCTGCGCCGACCCACCGACACGAGGTTCATGTCGACGATGCGCTCCTCGTGCGCCGCCAGCCAGGTGACGTCGTAGCCCAGCCCCGGGTGGTTCTTGAAGAGGTCCCACAGGCCGGCGGCCGGGAAGACGCACAACTCCACGTCGGTGAGCGCCTCCACCCCGTGCGGCGACTGCTCGTTGAGCCGCTCCTGCAGTCCGAAGAAGTCGCCGGGCAGCAGGAAGTTGAGGATCTGGCGGCGGCCGTCGCTCAAGGTGCAGTAGCGGAAGGCCCAGCCCGAGAACAGCGTGAACAGCTCGCCCACCGCATGGCCTTCGTGCACCAGCGTGCTGCCCGATGGCAATGCGCGGTGGGCCTGCTTGAAGCTCTGGATGAACTCGATCTCCTGCGGCTCGTTGCTGCGGAAGCTCGGCAGTTGCCGCATCGGGCAATCGGCACAGGGCACGAACATGGCTTCTCCGGCAAGGGGCGCGGCGCTACGTCGTAAGACACAAGTACCGCCAGCCCCGGCGCATATGCTGGCACGACTCGACAACAACAGGAACAGCGGGAAGGACGGGGCGGCCGCCGGTGAAACAACTTCTTTGCATCAGCTCCATCGCCGACGGCACGCCGGCGCGGGAGATAGCCCGCATCGCCGCCACATCGCGGCGCTTCAATCAGACAGCTGCCATCACGGGGACGCTGGTCTTCGACGGCGCGTCGTTCTGCCACTACCTGGAAGGCCCGGACCCGGCCCTCGAAGCCCTCTTGTCACGGCTCGCGGCCGACCCCCGGCACGAGAGGTTCGCGGTGCTCTTCGAGGCGCGGATCGAGGCGCGGCGGTTCGACCTGTGGCGCATGGGCTATGCACTGCCCGAGACGCAGGCCGTGCGGCTGGACGAGCTGCGCAAGCTGTCGGGTGAGGCGGCCCTGCAGCAATGGCTGCTCTGGCTGCCCTCTTTCGAACTCGGCGACTGAGCTCAGCCCTTCCTGCGCGGCGCCGCCTTCTTCGCCGCCGTGGCCGCGCCTCGGGCGCTGCCCAGCAGCTGGTCGAGGTTCTTGAGGATCTCGCCTTCGATCGTCTTCTGGAACGCACCGAGCAGGAAGCCGAGCCTGGCCTTGAGATCGAAGGCGTCGGCCGTCACCCGCAGTGTGCCGTTGACGCCGGAACGCTCGAAATGCACCAGGTCTTCGTCGTCGCCCTCTTCGACCGTGCATTCCATGTTGAACTCGGCCTCGACCTGTTCGGCCCACTGCCAGGCGATCTCGCGGGCCTTCTTCAGGCCCAGTTGGTGCTCGCGGCGGATGGCGATGTCTGGCATGGCGGATCTCGTGGTCGTCTGGGTCAGTGCAGGTAGCGCTGCAGTGTGGCGCGGCGCTCGTCCTTCGGCAATGCGGCCAAACGCTTGACCGCCGCATAGAAGCGCTCGAAGTCGCGCCCCTCGGCCTCGAACAGCGCTTCGAAGGCCGGCACGAGCGCGTTGTAGGCCGCCAGGACGCCGAGCGACGCGTTGTTGGCCCGGGCGAACCAGGCGTCGAAGCCGGCATAGCCGCCGAACGGCCCGGCCTTCAGCGCCTCGTACTCGCCGCGCATTTCCTGCATCAGGGCCGCCTTGGCCAGGCGCTTTTCCTCGTCGGGCCGGTCCGACGCGTACATCGCCTCGAAGCGGTGGCGATAACGCATGGTCAGTTCGCGAAAGGCCTGGCGCCGCTTGTCGAAGCGCTCGTATTCCTCGCGGGCCGCCGCACCGGCACGTTCGTTCAGCCAGCGGCTGCCGCCCAGGCGCTCGACCGCGGTCGCGAAGCTCTCGTTGAACTCGGTGTCGCCGCTGGCATAGGCTACCTGGTGCGCCAGTTCATGGAACAGCATGCGCGCCAGCTCGCCCTCAGGGTAACGGATGAAGGTGTTCAGCAGCGGATCGTCGAACCAGCCGAGCGTCGAATACGCCGGCACCCCGTACACCATGACCTCGTACCCCTGGCTGCGCAGGTCGGTGGCCAGTGCGTCGGCTGCGGCGCGGTCGAAATAGCCGCGGTAGCCCACGCAGCCCACCACCGGGAAGCACCAGGTCTTGAGCTTCAGGCCGAGCTCGGGCGCAGCCACCACGTTCCACACCACCGCATTGCGCCCGAGGTCGGCGTACTTGCGGTAGCTGCCGTTGTCGGGCAGCTTCAGCTCCCGTACCGCGTAGTCGCGCATGCGCTGCGACAGCGCCAGTCGCTCGCGCAGTTCGGGCGGGGTGTCCGTCTCGCCCAGCACCTCTTCGACCGGGCGCGCGCTCGCCAGCAGGCTGAAATGACCCTGGGCCGATTGCGCCAGGTAGCCGATGCTGCTGCAGCCGCTGGTCAGGCACAGCGTGGCGCCGGCCAGGGCCAGCGTGCCGAGAACACCGAGTGTCGCCATCCAGTACCAGCGCCAGCGTCTTGGGCTCATCGATCAGGCGGCCGCCACTTCGACCAGGCAGTCGTAGAAGCTGGGCGCGCGGCCGATGTCGGTGAGCCTCTGGTGGGTCAACTCGTTGACGTTGGTGCCGTCGGGTCCGAGCTTGCGCCACCAGATGCCCAGGCCGTTGACCACGCCAGGGCGGGCCCGTTCGCTCACCGAGGCGGCGCAGCGGTATTCGCCGCGGTCGTTGAAGACACGCACCATCGCGCCGTCGGCGATGCCGCGCGTGGCCGCGTCGCTCGGATGGATCTCGACCAGCGGCTGCCCCTCGACGCTGCGCAGGCTGGTGACGTTGACGAAGGTGGAATTGAGGAAGTGGCGCGCCGGCGGGGAAATCATCGCCAGCGGGTAGCGCGCCGCGAGCTCGGGCGCCGAGGCGGCCGATTCGTAGTTCGGCACGTAGTCCGGCACGCCCAGGCCCGGCGCGTCGAGCTGGCACTTGCCGCTGGGCGTGAGGAAGCGGCCTTCGGCAAACGGCGCATCCGGCAACGGCAGCTTGACCCAGCCGTCGCGGCGCAGCTGCTCCAGGCCGATGTGATCGCCGAAGGCCACTGCCGCGATCTGCTCATCGGTATCGGCAAAGCAGGCGTCGGTGTAGCCCATGCGGGCGGCCAGCCGGCGGAAGATCTCGGTGTTCGACAGCGCTTCGCCCAGCGGCTCGATGGCCCGCTCGTTGACCAGCGCATAGGTGTGGCCGTAGCTCAGGTGCACGTCGAAGTGCTCGAGCTGAGTGGTGGCCGGCAGCACGTAGTCGGCATGGTCGGCCGTGTCGGTGAGGAAATGCTCCAGCACCACGGTGAACAGGTCTTCGCGGGCGAAGCCGCGCACGACCTTGGGCGACTCGGGCGCCACCGCCACCGGGTTGCTGTTGTAGACCACCACCGCCTCGACCTTGGGGCCGAAGGCCGCGGAGCCGTCGCGCAGCAGGTCGTCGCCGATGGTGCTCATGTTGATGGTGCGCGGCTTGCGGCCGGCCAGCAGGTCGGGACGCTGCAGCCCCGCCTTGTTGACCGGGAACCAGCCCGAGCTCGACAGCAGCAGGCCGCCGGCCGCATGGCCCCAGGCGCCGGTGAGGCATGGCAGGGCCGCGATCAGCCGCACCGCATTGCCGCCGCCGCGCACCCGCTGCATGCCGTAGTTGAGGCGGATCGCCGCCGGCTTCGTGGTGCCCCAGTCGCGCGCGAGGCCGCGCACTTCGTCCGCGGTGATGCCGCAGACCCCGGCGGTGCGCTCGGGCGTCCAGGCCATGGCCTTGTCGCGCAGTGCCTCCCAGCCTTCGGTGCGGCGGGCGATGTAGTCGTGGTCGAGCCAGTCGTTCACCACCAGCTCGCGCATGACGCCCAGCGCCAGGGCGCCGTCGGTGCCGGGCAGCAGCGCGATGTGCTGGTGGCACTTGTCGGCCGTCTCGGTGCGGCGCGGGTCGATGCACACCAATCTGGCGCCGGCGCGCTTGGCCGCCTGGGCGAAGGTCCAGAAGTGCAGGTTCGACGCGATGCTGTTGCTGCCCCAGATCACGATCAGCCGGCTGTGCGCGAAGTTCTCGAGGTGCATGCCGACCTTGCCGCCGTAGGTGGCGGCCAGCGCCTCGCCGCCGGCGTTGGCGCAGATGGTGCGGTCCAGCAGCGAAGCGCCCAGCTTGTGGAAGAAGCGCGCCGCCATGCTCTCGCCCTGCACCAGGCCCATGGTGCCGGCATAGCTGTACGGCAGGATGGCCTGCGAATCGCGGGCCGCGATGGTCGCGAGGCGGCCGGCAATGTCGGACAGCGCCTCGTCCCAGCCCACCCGCTCGAACTGCCCGCTGCCCTTGGGGCCGACCCTGCGCAGCGGAAACAGCACGCGCTCGGCATGGTAGGTGCGCTCGGGGTAGCGCGAAACCTTGGTGCACAGCGCCCCATGCGTGGGCGGGTGGTCGGGGTCCCCCTGCACGCGAACCGCCCGGCCGTCTTCGACCGTTACGCGTATCGCACAGGTGTCGGGGCAGTCGTGGGGGCAGGCGGCACGGACCAGCGTCTTCATGCGCGAACTATTGCACAGCACGGCGAAGGAATCGGGCGCCCGGGCTCCCAGGCCTGCCGGCGGCCGGAACGATGTCACGTCCGGCGCAACGCCATGGCGCATATCCTGCGAGGCAGGGGGCTAGCGCTGTCAGAAAAGCGCGCGTGATGAGAGCCCGGACGTGGTCACCGGCCGCCGCGCGAGACCTTGGAGTTGCCGTGATGAACCGTCGAGACGCGATCAAGCGTGTGGCCGCCGCCAGTGCCGCCCTTTCCCTGCCCGCCTGGGCGCAATCCGGCCGCATCGTGCTGGGCCAGTCGGCCGCGATGAGCGGGCCCGCCGCCCAGCTCGGCATCCAGATGAACAAGGGCGCGAAGATCTTCTTCGACCAGCTCAACGCCAGTGGCGGCGTCAACGGCCAGACCGTCGAACTGCGCGTGCTGGACGACGGCTATGAGCCCGACCGATGCAAGGCGAACACCGAAAGGCTCATCAAGGACGACGTCTTCGGGCTGCTGGGCTACGTCGGCACGCCCACCTGCATGGCCGCACTGCCGCTCGTCAACGAAGCGAAGATTCCGTTCTTCGGCCCGTTCACCGGCGCCGAGTCGCTGCGCGATCCGTTCAGCAAATGGGTCTTCCATGTGCGCGCGAGCTACTACGACGAGACAGCCCTGATCGTGAAGCAGCTCACCTCGCTGGGGCTTCGGAAGATCGCCGTGTTCTATCAGAACGACGCCTACGGCAAGGCCGGTCTGGAAGGCGTGCGCCGGGCGCTCAGGCCGCTGGGCCTCGAGCCGGTCGCGCTGGGCACGGTCGAGCGCAACACGGTCGAGGTGGCCAAGGCCGTCGCGGACATCGCCCCCTCGAAGCCCGACGGCGTGGTGCAGATCGGCGCCTACAAGGCCTGTGCCGCCTTCGTCCGCGCGGCGCGCAAGGCCGGCTACGGCGGCACCTTCTACAACGTGTCGTTCGTGGGCACCCAGGCGCTGGCCGACGAGCTGGGCCGCGAAGGCCGCGGCGTCATGGTGAGCCAGGTGATGCCCTTTCCCTTCTCGACCACGACCCAGATCTCGCGCGAATACCTCGACGCCGTGCAGAAGGCCGGACCCGAGGCGCAGCCCAACTACTCGAGCATGGAGGGCTACCTCTGCGCCAAGGTGTTCACCGAGGGCCTGAAGCGGGCCGGCCGCAACCCGTCGCGCGAATCGCTGGTGTCGGCGCTGGAGTCGATCCAGAACGCCAGCTTCGGCGGCTTCCGGGTTGACTTCGGCCCGAAACGCCACGTGGGCTCGAGCTTCGTCGACCTGTCCATGCTGACGGAGGATGGAAAAGTCCGGCGCTAAGATGCCCCCGGCCCTGCAGCCGGAGTCTTCATGAAGCTGATCGAATCCATCCTCGCCGACGCGGCCTCGATCACGACCCTGCGTCGCGACATCCACGCCCACCCGGAGCTGTGCTTCGAGGAAGTGCGCACGTCCGACGTGATCGCCAGGCAGCTCACCGAATGGGGCATTCCCATCCACCGGGGCCTGGGCAAGACCGGCGTGGTGGGCATCGTGAGCAACGGCACGTCCGGGCGTGCCGTCGGGTTGCGCGCGGACATCGACGCATTGCCCATGACAGAGCACAACCATTTCGAGCATGCCAGCCGCCACGCCGGGAAGATGCACGCCTGCGGCCATGACGGCCACACGGCGATGCTGCTGGCCGCTGCCAAGCACCTGTCCAAGCACCGCAACTTCGACGGCACCGTGTACCTCGTGTTCCAGCCGGCCGAAGAAGGCGGCGGCGGTGCGCGCGAGATGATCAGGGACGGACTGTTCGAGAAGTTCCCGATGGAGGCCATGTTCGGCGCCCACAACTGGCCCGGCATGAAGGTCGGCCAGTTCGCCATCAAGAGCGGGCCGTGTTTCGCCTCGAGCAACGAGTTCAAGATCACCATCCGCGGCAAGGGCGCCCACGGGGCCATGCCGCACCTGGGCCTGGACCCGGTGCCGGTGGCCTGCCAGATGGTGCAGGCCTTCCAGACCATCATCACCCGCAACAAGCGGCCCATCGACACCGGCGTGATCTCCGTCACGATGATCCACACCGGCGAAGCCACCAACGTCGTGCCCGAGACCTGCGTGATCGAAGGCACGGTGCGCACCTTCACGACCGAAGTGCTCGACCTGATCGAGCGACGCATGAAGACGGTGGCCGAGGCCACCTGTGCCGCGTTCGAGGTGGGCTGCGAGTTCGAGTTCGCGCGCAACTACCCGCCCACCATCAACCACCCGGCCGAAACGCAGTTTGCCCGCGAGGTGATGGCCGACGTGGTGGGCCAGGACAACGTGCTGGAGTTCGAGCCGACCATGGGCGCCGAGGACTTCAGCTACTTCCTGCAGCACAAGCCCGGCGCCTATTTCCTCATCGGCAACGGCGACGGCTCGCACCGCGCCGGCGGCCACGGCCTGGGGCCGTGCATGCTGCACAACCCCAGCTACGACTTCAACGACGACCTGATCCCTCTCGGCGCCACGCTCTGGGTGCGGCTGGCCGAGAAGTGGCTGGCATCGCCGCGGGGCTGATTCATGAGCACGCCGGCCGAAGCCTTTTCGTCAAGCTACGCCGAGGCCCGGGCCAAGTTCCGCGCCGCGGCCGAGGCGGCCGGCCTCGACGTCGAGGCGCACCTGCACCCCCTGCGCGGACGAGACGGCGAAGAGCTGGCGATGGACGTGGTGCGCGACGGGCCGCGGCAGGCCGAGCGGCTGCTCGTCCTTTCCAGCGGCTGCCACGGCGTGGAAGGCTATTGCGGGTCCGGCGCCCAGGTCGCCCTGCTGCGCGACCGCGAATGGCGGGCGGCGGCCCGCGCCGCCGGCGTGGCGGTGCTCTATCTCCATGCGCTCAATCCGTATGGCTTCTCTTGGCTGCGGCGGGTGACGCAGGAAAACGTCGACCTCAACCGCAATTTCCAGGACTTCTCGAAGCCGCTGCCGGCCAACCCGAGCTACGACGAGATCGCCCACCTGCTGCTGCCCGCCCACTGGCCGCCCGGCGCAGAAGTGCGCCAGCAGCTCGACGGCTACCTCGCCCGGCACGGCATCGCGGCACTGCAGGCGGCCGTATCGGGCGGGCAATACAGCCACCCCGAAGGCCTCTTCTACGGCGGTGTGAATCCCACCTGGAGCAACGTGACGCTGCGCCACGTGCTGCGCGAGCACGGCGCAGGCGCGCGCAGGCTGGGCTGGATCGACCTGCACACCGGCCTGGGGCCGCAAGGCCATGGCGAGCGCATCTTCGCCTGCCGCGACGACGCCGCTGCCCTGCGCCGGGCTCGCGCCTGGTGGGGGCCGGAAGTCACGTCCATCTACGACGGCAGCTCCAGCTCCGCCCTGCTGACCGGCCTGATGTGGACGGCAGCCTACGACGAGATCCCGCAGGCTGAGTACACCGGCATTGCGCTGGAATTCGGCACCGTGCCCGTCATGGAGGTGATCGAGGCGTTGAGAGCCGAGCACTGGCTCGAAAACCATCCGCAGGCGCCGGCCGAGCAGGCCTGGCAGATCAAGCAGCGGCTGAAGGATGCCTTCTACGTGGACAGTCCGGAATGGAAACATCAGGTCGTGGAGCAGACCTCGGCAGCCGTCGAACTGGCGGTCGATGGCCTGTGCCAGCCGGATTCTGAGTAGTCCTGCACGCCTGGGGTGGCACAGCAGGAACAATGTCGGCTGCGCTGTCTCCTAGGCGCTGCATAGTTGCGCTTTGGTACTTTTCCAGGGTGTTGCACCGTTTACAGTGCACTATCAATCAACGATGATCCCCCAGTTTTTTTCGCATTGTGAAGTGACGCCGTGGCAGTGGATACCCTTGTAGAAGCCCCTCAAAGCTCCCTTTCGGGTGTGGCGCGGGTGCTGGTCCATGCCGGCAAGATCAACGCCAAGGCTGCCGAGGAGCTGGTCAAGACCTCGAAGGAGCAGCGCCGCAGCTTCGTTTCTGCGGCGGTGGCTGCCGGCACGATCAGCGCCGCCGACTTGGCTCACACGCTTTCGAGCGCGCTGGCGGTGCCCCTGCTCGACCTCAACGCGGTCGATGCCCAGCGGCTGCCCAAGAACGTCATCGACAACAAGCTGTCGGCGCAGTACCAGGTGGTGGTGCTGGGCAAGCGCGGCAGCCGGCTGTTCATCGGCGGCGCAGACCCTACCGACCAGGAAGCCGTCGAGCGCATCAAGTTCGCCACCCAGCTCACGCCCGAGTGGGTGATCGTCGAGCAGGACAAGCTCGCCAAGCTGCTGGAAGGTGCCACAGCCACCGCCAGCGAAGCGCTGGAGGCGATGTCCGGCGGCGACTTCGAGTTCGACGTCACAGACGACGTCACCGAGAAGCAGCAGGAAACGCAAGAGGTCACCACCGACGTCGAAGACGCTCCGGTCGTGCGCTTCCTGCAGAAGATGCTGATCGACGCGATCAACATGCGCGCGTCCGACCTGCACTTCGAACCGTTCGAATACAGCTACCGCGTGCGTTTCCGCGTCGACGGCGAGCTGCGCGAGATCACGCAGCCGCCCATCGCCATCAAGGAAAAGCTCGCCTCGCGCATCAAGGTCATCTCGCGGCTGGACATCGCCGAAAAGCGCGTGCCGCAGGACGGCCGCATGAAGCTGAAGTTCGGCAGCAAGTCGATCGACTTCCGGGTCAGCACGCTGCCCACGCTGTTCGGCGAGAAGATCGTGATCCGTATCCTCGATTCCTCCAGCGCCAAGCTGGGCATCGAGGCGCTGGGCTACGAGAAGGAAGAAAAAGACCGGCTGATGAACGCCATCGTGCGCCCGTACGGCATGGTGCTGGTCACCGGCCCCACGGGTTCGGGCAAGACGGTGTCGCTGTACACCTGCCTCAACATCCTGAACCAGCCGGGCGTCAACATCTCCACCGTCGAGGATCCGGCCGAAATCAACCTGCCGGGCATCAACCAGGTCAACGTCAACGACAAGGCCGGCCTCAACTTCGCCGTCGCGCTCAAGGCCTTCCTGCGCCAGGATCCCGACGTGATCATGGTGGGCGAAATCCGCGACCTCGAAACTGCCGACATCGCCATCAAGGCCGCCCAGACCGGCCACATGGTGATGAGCACGCTGCACACCAACGACGCACCGACCACGCTGACCCGTCTGCTCAACATGGGCGTGGCGCCTTTCAACATCGCCTCGAGCGTGATCCTGATCACGGCCCAGCGCCTGGCGCGCAGGCTGTGCGAGGGCTGCAAGGTGCCGGCCGACTACCCGCGCGAGTCGATGCTGAAGGCCGGATTCAAGGAGCCGGACCTCGATGGCAACTGGAAGCCCTACCGCGCGGTCGGCTGCTCGTCGTGCAACAACGGCTACAAGGGGCGGGTCGGCATCTACCAGGTGATGCCGATCAGCGAAGAGATCCAGCGCATCATCCTGAGCGAAGGCACGGCGATGGACATCGCCGCGCAGGCACAGCGCGACGGCGTGCGAGATCTGCGGCAGTCCGGGCTGGTGAAGGTCAGGCTCGGGGTGACGACGCTGGAAGAGGTCATTTCGGTGACCAACGAGTGAAGCTCAGCAAGAGATAACGAACTAGGAACGTCGGGGGCACTATGGCTACGGCAGCGATGGCGGCGAAGGGGAACATCAAGGACTTCGTCTTCGAGTGGGAGGGCAAGGACCGCAACGGCAAGATCGTCCGCGGCGAAATGCGTGCCGGCGGCGAGGCCATGGTGAGCGCGAGCCTGCGCCGCCAGGGCATCATGGTCAACAAGGTGAAGAAGCGCCGCATGAGCGGTGGCAAGTCCATCAAGCTGAAGGACATCGCCATCTTCACGCGGCAGCTGTCCACCATGCTGCGCGCCGGTGTACCGCTGCTCCAGGCCTTCGACATCGTCGGCCGCGGCAACCCCAACCCTCGGATGGCGCGGCTGCTGAACGACATCCGCGCGGACGTCGAAACCGGCACCAGCCTTTCAGCCGCCTTCCGCAAGTACCCGCTGTTCTTCGACGCGCTGTACTGCAACCTGGTCGAAGCCGGCGAAGCCGCCGGTATCCTGGAAACCCTGCTCGACCGCCTTGCCACGTACCAGGAAAAGACGCTCGCCATCAAGCAGAAGATCAAGTCGGCGCTGATCTATCCCGTGGCCGTGCTGGTGGTGGCCTTCATCGTGGTGTCGGTGATCATGATCTTCGTGATTCCCGCCTTCAAGCAGGTGTTCGACTCCTTCGGCGCCGATCTGCCCGCCCCCACCCTGCTGGTCATGGCCATCTCCGACGTATTCGTCAAGTACTGGTGGGCCATCTTCGGCTTCATCGGAGGCGGCGTGTATTTCTTCTTCGAGTCCTGGAAGCGTTCGGAGAAGATGCAGAAGGCCATGGACCGCATGCTGCTGAAGATGCCCATCTTCGGCGAGATCGTGCACAAGGCCACCGTCGCCCGCTGGACGCGCACGCTGTCCACCATGTTCGCCGCCGGCGTGCCGCTGGTCGAGGCGCTCGACTCCGTGGGTGGCGCCTCCGGCAACGCGGTGTTCGTCGAGGCGACCGAAAAGATCCAGAAGGACGTGTCCACCGGCGCCAGCCTCACTTCGTCGATGAACTCCACCGGCGTGTTCCCCAACATGGTCCTGCAGATGTGCGCCATCGGCGAGGAATCGGGCTCCATCGACCACATGCTCGGCAAGGCTGCCGACTTCTACGAAGAAGAAGTGGATGAGGCGGTCAAGGGCCTGTCGACCCTGATGGAGCCGATCATCATCGTGATCCTCGGCGGCCTGATCGGCGGCATCGTGGTGTCGATGTACCTGCCCATCTTCAAGCTCGGCCAAGTGGTCTGACGCCCCGGTGGAATTCGGCACCGAACTGCAGCAGGCGCTGCTTTCGCCCTGGGGACTCGGACTGCTCGGACTGTGCATCGGCAGCTTCCTCAACGTGGTGGTGCATCGGCTGCCGCTGATGCTTGAGCAGCAGTGGCGGGCTGAAAGCGCCGAACTGCTGGGCATCGAGAACAAGGACGAGGGTGCACCGCTCAGCCTGTCGCGCCCCCGCTCGCGCTGCCCGCACTGCGGGCACCAGATCCGCTGGTTCGAGAACATCCCTCTGGTGAGCTGGTTGGCCCTGCGTGCCCGCTGCTCGGCGTGCAAGGCCCCCATCTCCGCGCGCTATCCGCTGGTGGAGCTCTTTACCGGCGTGCTGCTGGCCGCGGTCGGCTGGCGTTTCGGCGCCGCGCCGACGACGCTGCTGTGGTGCGGCTTTGCGGCCACGCTGGTCGCCCTGGCCGCCATCGACTGGGACACCACGCTGCTACCCGACAGCCTGACGCTGCCGTTGCTGTGGGCCGGCCTCATCGCCGCGACGCTGGGCTGGACGCTGCCGCTGCCCACGGCGTTGTGGGGGGCAGTGGCCGGGTACCTCTCGCTCTGGTCGGTGTACTGGCTTTTCAAGCTGACCACCGGCAAGGAAGGCATGGGGCGCGGTGACTTCAAGCTGCTCGCGGCAATGGGCGCGTGGCTGGGCTGGCAGATGCTGCTGCCCATCCTGCTGGGCGCTTCGATCATCGGCGCCATCGTCGGCATCGCGATGAAGCTCAGCGCCAACCTGCGCGAAGGCCGCTACGTGCCTTTCGGCCCCTTCCTCGCCGGCTCGGGTGTCGTCGTCATGCTGGCCGGCCAGCAGCGTGTGCTGGGCTGGATCGGCTGGAACTAGCACACACGCACGCCGGCGAACGAGCATGCGTCGCATCGGACTCACCGGCGGCATCGGCAGCGGCAAGAGCGCGGTGGCCGGCATGCTGGGCGAATTCGGCGCCTGCATCGTCGATACCGACGCCATCGCGCGCCAGATCAGCGCGCCGGGCGGCCTGGCGATCCCGGCACTGCGCGAACGTTTCGGCGACGAGGCCATCGACGCAACCGGCGCCCTCGATCGCGACCGCATGCGCACGCTGGCCTTTGCCGACCCTGGTACCCGCACGGCGCTCGAGGCGGTTCTGCACCCGCTGATCGGCGCAGAGGCCGAGAGGCAGGCCGCCGCAGCCCGGCCGGACCAGAGCGTGGTGTTCGACGTGCCGCTGCTGGTCGAGTCGGGCCGCTGGCGGGCGCGGGTCGAA
Organism: Methylibium rhizosphaerae; assembly: GCF_006386545.1. Lineage (GTDB taxonomy): Bacteria > Pseudomonadota > Gammaproteobacteria > Burkholderiales > Burkholderiaceae_C > Pseudorivibacter > Pseudorivibacter rhizosphaerae. The sequence continues at coordinate 50,777 of NZ_SWAR01000038.1, forward strand.
CGCGTGCTGGTGGTCGACTGCACCGTCGAGACGCAGATCGAGCGCGTGATGCGCCGCTCGGGCTGGGAGCGTGTTGCCGTCGAGCGCGTGATCGCGCAACAGGCCTCGCGCGAAGCCCGCCGGGCCGCGGCCGACGCCGTCATCCACAACGACGGCGGCATGAGTCTCGACGAGCTGCGCCAGGCCCTGTACACGTTGTGGCAGCGTTGGAGGCTGTGAAACAATCGGCGCGCCTCGCCCGTGCCATCATCGCGGGCACTCTCTCCCTCGCGAGCGCCGCCCCTTGATCCTGTACGAGTACCCCTTCAACGAGAGCATCCGCACGATGCTCCGGCTTGAGCACCTGTTCGACCGGCTCGGCCAGCTGATCCCGCGCGAGGCCTCGGTCGACCACCACTACGCTCTCGCCACCATCTTCGAGATCATGGATGTGGCCGCCCGGGCCGACCTGAAGAGCGACCTGCTGAAGGACCTCGAGCGGCTGCGCACGCAGTTCAACGGCTACCGCGGCAACCCGTCGATTTCGGAGGCCGCGCTCGACGAGGTGATCGGCCGCATCGACCATGCCTTCCAGCGGCTGAACCAGGTGTCCGGCAAGGCCGGCCAGGCCCTCACCACGAGCGAGTGGCTGATGGGTATCCGCAGCCGCATCAGCATTCCCGGTGGCACCTGCGAGTTCGACCTGCCGGCCTACTACGCCTGGCAGAAGGACAGCCCGCAGCGGCGCCGCAGCGACCTGCAGCACTGGACCGTGACCCTGATGCCGCTGGCCGAGGCGCTGAAGGTGCTGCTCGCGCTGCTGCGCGACGCCGGCGCGCCCCACATGGTGGTGGCGCACGGCGGCCAGTACCAGCAGAGCCTGCCCGCCGGCCGCAGCTACCACCTGATGCGGGTCAAGATCGACCAGGGGCTCGGCCTCATCCCTGAAATCTCGGGGCACCGGCTGATGGTGTCCATCCGCCTGATGCGCCAGGACGCCGAAGGCCGCCTGAAGCCCGCCACCGAAGACGCCAGCTTCGAGCTGACGCTGTGCAGCTGAGGCCCGCCGTGAACCAGCCCGCGCCCCGTACCGTCCCTTGCCCCACCTGCGGCGGGCCGAGCGTGTTCGCGCCGCAGAACAAGTGGCGCCCCTTCTGCAGCGAGCGCTGCAAGAACATCGACCTCGGCGCATGGGCCAGCGAAGGCTACCGGGTGGCCGACAGGCCGTCGGGGGACGACCCGCTGGCCGACCTGCCCGCTGCACCGCGCGAGCACTGAAAAAGTCGCCCCCTTGTTTCAGGGGTCACCCCGTCGCAGGGGGGTGGCCGTCCGCAGCGCACCGGTCCACACTTTGGACACCCCGCGAGCAGTTGCGTGGGACCGTCCGAAGAAGGAGCGCGCCGTGTTCAGCAGCAGCGGGAACAAGCCCAGCAGCAGAAGCAGCAGCCATCGCCAGTCCGGCTGGTCTTCGAGCCGGTGGCCCGGCTCCCGCACATCCGCTGGCGCCGGCACCTCAGGTACGGAAAGCGCCGCATCGCGCCAGGGCAGCATGTACGACTCGTCGTGGGAACTCAGCCACGGCTGCGAAGTGGCCGAACTCAGCGACGTGCCGGTGGAATGGAAGGACCTGACCGGCTGACCGCCCGGCCCGCTCACGCCACGTGCGTGGCTCCGTCGAACCCGCGCTCCTGCGCAAACCACCTCAGCACCGGCACCGTGCCGGGCAGCACGGGCTGCACCTGCACCGGCAAGCCCGCCCAGGCCATCTGCTGGCCCTCGCGCATCTCGAACTCGCCGCTCCATTCGTAGACCTTGCAGAAGTGCAGGCGCACCAGCGCGTGCGGGTAGTCCATCATTTCCACGTGCCAGTGGTGGGCTGCGCCGATGGTGATACCCAGCTCCTCGTGCAGCTCGCGGCGCAAAGCCTGCTCGACGGTTTCGCCGGCTTCGAGCTTGCCGCCCGGAAACTCCCAGTAGCCCGCATACACCTTCCCCTCGGGCCGCGAGGTCAGCAGGAAGTCGCCTTCGCGGCCCAGGGCATCGCGTCGCACCAGCACGCCCACGGCCACGTCCACCGGCTTGCGTTCACCGCTCATGTCTGCCCCTCGGCCGGCGAGTACGCCGGCCGATCCCCCGGGGGGATGCGGGCCGGCTTGGGAGCGGCCCGGCGCTCGGCCCGCAAAGATGTCTGCCCCTCGTCCGGCGGGTACGCCGGCCGATCCCCCGGGGGGATGCGGGC
>NZ_SWAR01000039.1 GCF_006386545.1 Methylibium rhizosphaerae
AGCAAAGCTGTCTGAGCTCCGAAGCCGCAGGCTGAGGGCGAGTTCTTTGCTCGCCCTCGGGACGCAAGCTGCGCAGGGTAGTCGGCCCGTTCAGGGCCGACCGAGCACAGTCGGGGTGCCCTTTTCTTTGGTGCCTTTCTTTTGGGCAAGCAAAAGAAAGGTACTGCGCTGCCGGGCGCACATCCCGGCGGGCTGCCTCCTCGACAAGACACCCGACCGACAAGCACGAAACCACGCCCCCTGCTAGAACGCACCCGCGTCGCCCGGAAACACGACCGGCGACTCATGCCCGTCGGCCGACACCGCCGAAACCCCGAAGAACCAGTCGTCGATGGTGATGTTGCGCAGCATGGCCGCCTGCGCCTCCCCCGGGGTGGCAGGCACGTCGCGCGAATGCGTCCATTGCGCCGCCGTGGTGTCGCGCCACCACACGCGGTAGGCCGCCGCGCCGGGCACCGCCTTCCAGCGCAAGGTGGTGTGCGGGCTCACCGCGCCTTCGATCGTCACTCCCGACGGCGGCGCCGGCGCACGGGCCATCGCCGCCATCGCGACGACGTTGAGCCGCGTGACCTGGGCGAGGTAGTCGAAGTCCACGCCGTCGATCGTGTCGCCGTAGCGGATGCCGTTTTCCACCCGCACGTCCTGGTGCTGCCGGGTGTAGTCCTCGTTGGCCTCGGTGATGCGCACCGCCGGGAAGCCTGCTTCGAGAAACGCCACCTGGTCGCCGCCGCGGCCGTAGCGGTCGGTGCGGTAGACCATCTTCACCCGCAGGTTGTCGAGGTGCCGCTCGGCCAGCGCGGCCATCAGGCGGGCGATGTTGCGCGAGGGCGAATCCACCTCGCCGCCGTTGTAGCGGCGCCGGTTGGCCTGCTGTTGCGTTTCGGTCGTCCTGGTGCCTTCTGAAAACACGCGCACCGTGGCGTTGTCGTGCACGCCGTTGCCGCCGCGGCTGTTGCCGACGATGTCGTTGTTGAGGTTGGCCTGGACCTGCCAGCCTTGCGCACGGGCGTAGGCCGCCAGGATCCTGCCGCCGTAGAGCCCCTGCTCTTCGCCCGACAGCGCGGCATACACCAGCGTGGCGCGGAACCTGTGGCGCGACAGGACGCGGGCGGCCTCGATGACCGCCGCGACGCCGGAGGCGTCGTCATTGGCGCCGGGCGCATCGATGGTCGCGTTCATCACGTCGCCGGCACGCGAGTCCAGGTGCCCCGTGATGACGATCACACGCTGCGAGTCGCTCGTGCCGCGCTGCACCGCCACCAAGTTCACCACCTCGGTGGGCCTTGGGATGCGCTGGTCGGTGATCGTCTGCGATGGCGGCAAAGCGGGCCTGCACCCAGCGGCGTGCCGCACCGATGCCGCGCGTGTCGGACACCGTGTCCGACAGGGTGTGGCGGGTGCCGAAGCCCACCAGCTTGTCGAGACTGGCGCGCAGCCCGGCCGGCTGCACGCCCTCGGCCAGCTCGCGCAGCGGTACCGGAGGGGAGGCCTGGGCCGCGGCCGACAACGTACCGAGCAGGGCCAGGGCGGCAAGCAGGTGGCGCATGGGACTCCCTTGCGAGGCAACCACGGAGCCGCGATGCTGTCACAGATTTCTGCGGCGGCCATGTCGATCGGGGGGCCCGTCGTCCGTCGTCCTGGCATCACCACTCAACGGAGAGCAGCATGTCCAAACTCAAGGTCCTGGCGTTTGCGGTGTCCATCGACGGCTTCGGCGCCGGGCCCGACCAGAGCCAGCAGGACCCGCTCGGCGTGGGCGGCATGGCGCTGCACGAATGGATGTTTCCCACACGCACCTTCAAGCAGGAGGTGCTTGGCAGCCAGGAAGCCGGCAGCGCCGACGTGGACGACACCTTCGCGCGACGCAGCTTCGACAACATCGGCGCCTGGATCATGGGCCGCAACATGTTCGCGCACTCGCGCGGCCCCTGGCCGGATGACGGCTGGAAAGGCTGGTGGGGCGACGAGCCGCCCTTCCATGTGCCGGTGTACGTGCTGACACATCACGCGCACCATGCCCGTGAGCCCATCGTCATGCGGGGCGGCACGACCTTCCACTTCGTGACCGGCGGCATTCACGAGGCCCTGCGGCTGGCCCGCGAGGCAGCGCGCGGACGCGACGTGCGCGTGGGCGGCGGCGTGGCCACGGTGCGGCAGTACCTGCAGGCCGGCCTGGTGGACGAGATGCACCTGGCCGTGTCACCCACGGTGCTGGGCCGGGGCGAGCACCTGCTCGGCGGCATCGACCTCACCGCGCTCGGCCTCTCGTGCCGCGAGCACGTTGCCACGCCGAACGCGATGCATGTGGTGCTGCGAAGGGGTTAGAACCTGCGGCGCTGCCTCACCATGGCCAGCGCGCCCAAGCCTGCCAGCATCAGCGCATACAGCGACGGCTCCGGGATCGGCGTGAGCAGGAAGATGCCGCGGGTGCCGTCGTCCATGATGGTGTCCAGCGCGATCTGACCCAGGTCGTTGAGCACGATGGAGGCGGAGTTGAGGCCGGCCGCCTCGTTGAACGACAGCTCCAGCCATTCGGTCAGGTCGATCATCTGGCCGTCGCTTTTAGAAGAAGGCATGACGCTCGCTGCTGCCGGGTGCCACTTCCGAGAAGCCGACGACCTGGCCCAGTTCGTTGACGGCGGTGGCCACGCTGTTGCGGCCGCCGAGCGTGCCCAGGTCGGTCATCACGCCGTCGTCCCACAGGAAAGCGTGGTTGCTGTTGTCGTCGCCGAGGCTGGCTTCGCCCACCACCTGTCCCGCATTGTTGAGATCCTTGGGCGTACTGTAGGAGCCGCCGAGGGTGCCGAGATCCACCGTCTGGCTGCCGGCATGGATGAAAGCGTGGCCTGCCCCCCTGAATCCCACAACCTGCCCTGAGTCGTTCAGGTCGACCCCAAAGGTCCCCCAGCCGCCGCCGATGCCGACAGACAGAACCTCCTCGTCGGAAGGATGGAGCCACAGCGACGGCGGGCGGCTCGTGCCCGAGATGTACTGACCGAACACGAGGCCGGAGTTGTTGATGGCCAGCGGCGCTCCGCGCAGCGCTGCAACGGTGCTGCCGTCGTACACCGTACCGTAGGAGGTGTAGCCGAGATGGGGAAGGATCGGCGCGCGCGATATGACGTGGCCGCGCTCGTTGATGCCCACAGCTTGCGTTTCAACGCCATACGGGTCGGGTATCTGCCGCGCAGTACCGACGAGCGGGTCATAGATGAAGGCATGCCGTGTGGCGCCGCCCTGCAAGTTGCCCCACCCCACCACCTGGCCGGCGTTGTTGATGGCGGTGGCCTGGCTCTGCGTGCCTCCCAGGCCGATGCTGCGCAAGCGGCCATATTGAGGGTCGTAGAGGAAGGACTGAGGGTCCACGCCCGAGGAGGACCAGCCCACGACCTGACCGGCGTTGTTGATGTCCGTCACCCTTGCGACTCCGCCAAGGACGACCGCATCCCAATGGTTCTCGGCCTTCCACGGCAGCCGCACCGCCGTCCAGTCAGGCTCCTGCGCCTGTGACGGCTGAAATGAGCCGGCCACGCAGGCCATCGCCAGAAGCCATTGCTGCATGCGCTTCATCATCACTCCCTTCGCAACACGGTCCGCGCGGGCCGACTCGATGACATCGGGGGCGGGACATACCGCGCGGCGGGTGCGATGGAATCTAGAACTCGCCGGAGTCCGCGTAAATGGAGTGCTTGCAAAGTCTTACGTTGGCTGCGTAACTGCAGCGGAAGCCGCGGCGAACGTAGGCGCGCCGAGCGCCTTGGCGGCGAGTTCGGTGTCCATGTACTCGGTGAGCTCGCGCAGCTGCCCGCCCGCCAGCCGGCACACGAAGCAGTAGTGGTTGTTGTAGGGCTGGCCGTCGGTTGTGGTGACATGGCCGCGGCACTGCACCACCACGTGATCGCCGTCGGCGATGAAACGCTGCGCCTCGTTGGTGTAGGTGTCGGCGAAGCGCGCGAAGAGCGGCTGCAGGAGTTGCTTGCGCACGACCTCCTTGCCGCGCCATGCCCCCGACCAGGTGCCGCCACCCGGCATGACCCACACGAAGTCGTCGGCCATGGCATCGATGAACGGACGGCCGTTGCCCTTGGCCATCTCGGCAAAGATGGCCTGCATCAGCAGCTTGTTGCGTTGGGTCTCGTCTTTCATTTGCGGCTCCTCTGGCGTGGGGTTGGGACGGGGTTCGCAAAGGAGCCGAGCATGTCGAGCGCGGGTCGCCTCCCGGTGTGCAGCCACTGCCCGTAGAAGTCGATCTTTCCGTCGAGCAGGGCCAGCGCCTCGGTCCATTCGGCGATGGTGCGTTCGACACGCTCTCGGTGCTCGCGCAGCATGTCCTGACGCTCCTGCAGCGTGCTCCTGCCCTGCTTGACGAGCGCGGTGTAGCGGCGCATCTCGGCGATCGACATGCCGGTCCTGCGCAGCCGGTCCATCAGCAGCAGCCAGCCGACATGCTGCTCGGTGTAGCGGCGGCGCCCGCCGGGGTCGCGCGCGACGCCGGGCACGAGGCCCTGGGCCTCGTACCAGCGGATGGTGTCGATGCTGCGGCCGGTGCGCTGCGCCAGGCCGCCGATCATCAGCAGTTCGCTCATGCCGTTCTCCTTGCCGGGGCCCATTGGGCCACCTGGAGTGCACTCCAGGTCAAGGGGAACGGCAAGTTCCTTGCAACGCCTAGACGTCGCGCCGGCGCCGCACGGCCAGCATCCCCAGGCCGGCCAGCATCAGTGCCATCACCTCCGGCTCGGGCACCGGCGTGATGACATACGGGCTCCACGTATTGCCGACCTGGACATTGACCAGGATCTGCCCGGCGTCGTTGATCCCCGCCGATTCACTCGACAGTCCGAACGTCGTACCGACGGGCATGTGCGCGCGCAGCAACCCGGTCAGGCTGGTCACGACGCCATGGTCCCAAAGCAGCAGGTCGTTCGAGCGATTGCGCCAGAAGAGCACCTGCCCCAGCTCATTGAGATCCACAGCCATGGTGCCGGGGCCCATGCCCGCATCGAGTTCCGTCAACACGCCCCCGTCATAGAAATGCGCGGTGGGAACGGTAGACGTGGACCCGTAGTACATGGTGCGCGTGTGGACCACCGCCTGGCCCCGATCATTGAGAAGGGTGGTCCCCTGGATGTACGACTGAGTGGGCATGGTCGTGATGGATCCGTCGGGCTCGAAGATGGCCGCCCTGTTGTTGTTGGGAGCGCTTTCAGGCCAGTACATGCCGCCGACCTGACCACGGTTGTTGAGCACGAACCCCTGCGCGACCACGGAGGCGTTGCCCAGTTCGCTCATCGTGCCGTTGTGCATGACGATATCCGCTGTGGTGCCCCACTGATCGAAGCGTGTGGCCCTCGCCAGCACCTGGCCCGAGTCGTTGAGCTGCTGCCCGATGACGACACTCCACCCTGGCGCGGTGAGCTGGGATCCCCGCCCGCTGCTGTCGAACAGCCAGCTGCTGTAGCCGGTCCGGTTGGTGGAAGTCAGCAGCACGTCGCCGCGTTCGTTGAGATCGACGGCATTCCCACGGATCTCATCTGGCGCGGACAGAAGCGTCAGGCCACCGTTGGCGTAAGTGAAGGTGCGTGACGACTCGGACGTACGGTATTGCGTGCCGAGAACGGTGCCCGCGTTGTTGATGCGTATCGCGAGGGTCAAGCCCGCCTCGGGCAGCACGGTGCGCCCGGCAACGCCGGGCACCGCCGAAATCTAGGACGGCTCACGAGACGGCAACAGGGGGGCGTTAGCAAAGTCTTACGCCGATGTGGTAACGATTCCAGCCCGGAGCACGGCCGAGGCTGGATGCCTGCACACGGCTACCAGAGGTTCTTGCCGTCGATCGTCTCGAGCGGCACGGCGTCGAGGTCGAAGTCGTCGAACAGGCGGGCGTTGACACTCAGCCGCGGGTGCTCGAAGTCGGGCGCGCCGGAGCGGAAGTCCGGCGACTCGCAGTAAGTGCTGCAGCCGCAGGTGGCGCAGAAGTGATGCTTGATGAGCCGCGAGTTCCACTGGTAGGTGGCCACGTCCTCCACCGGCGTGGTGAGGCGGAACTGATCGGGCGTGTAGTAGGCCCACAGGCTGCCGCGCTTGGAGCAGTAGGAGCAGGTGCAGCAAGTGACGCTCTCAGGCGCCTCTTGCACCTCGAACTTCGTGGCGCCGCAGTGGCAGCTGCCCTGGAGGATGGTCATGGTCGTCTCCGGTGGCTGGTGATTGACCGGGGACCATACGCGCCGGCTCCTGACAACGAGTTGTCAGGAGCCTTGCTCGGGACGAGTCTCAGGGTTCGTTCTGGATCGACGGGTCTTCCGACAGGCGCTCGGTGCCGCTTTCGTTGACGACGAACACGGTGTAGTTGAAGTCGCCGATCTCGGTGCACACGTCGTACAGGTTCACGGTCTTGCCGTCCGGCTCGGTGACCGGGGGGTTGGGGAACTGACTGCCGGGATGGTGTACCACCACCGCACAGTTCGGCGGAAACACATAGCCGTCGGTCGCCAGGGCGAAGGTGAGAGTCGTGTCCTGCTCGGTGACCTTCACATGGTGAGGGTGACAGTGGATCTTGCGCTTGCCGTTGACTTCCGTGACGGTGACCGTGACGTCGGGTTCCATGTCGCTTCCTTCTTGCTCATTGTTGGACTGCCGCTGCCCCCGCTGCGTGCTTCAGCCGTTGACGAAGATCGGCGTATGCGGGGTGCCGATAGGTGGTGGACTCGATCCGTTCGGCCAGCGTGCGCGCCTGCGGCAGCGCACCCAGTCGCAGGTGGGCATGGGCCAGCAGCGTCATGGCACCCACCTCGCCGCGGTCGGCAAGGGACTGCAGGCGCCGGGCCGCGGCTTCCCATGGCCGCCGCGTCGCGGGCTGCCCGGATCCGTGCGCCTGCAGGTCGCCCAGCATCAGCTCGACGCTCGCGACGATGCGGACCTGGTCCGGCTCGAGCCGGCTGCCGGCGGTCTCGGCGCGCTCGACCGCGGCCAGGTAGTCCTCGAGCTCCTGCCGGGGAAACGACCGCGCCTCGGCCAGCGCCTGTTTCGCCTGCATGGCCAGCAAGCCGCCGCGCAGCGTGATGCGCCATTTGCGCTGCATCGCATTGGTGGACATGAGCTGCGCTGTTTCAGCGCCCGCGCGTTCCAGGCCTTCACGCGCAGAAGCGCGATCGCCGGCGGCCAGCTGGGCTTCGGCCAGGCTCACTCGGGCAAATGCCAGGTGCGCCAGCCATTCCATGTTCGACGGATCGAGCGCATGAAGCGACTCGAGCTGGCCGAGCGCGCCTCGCCCGGCCCGCACCGCCTGCGCCTGCTGCCCGAGGCACAGCTGCAGCCGGCCGACTTCATAGGCCGCGTTCGCCAGCAGGTGCTGCACCCGCCGGTTGCTCTGGGCGCCGGGCATCCTGCCCAACGCCTCGATCTTGGCCCGCTGGGCCGCGATGGCCGCATCGAATTCGCCCAGCAGCTCCCGCGTCTTCGCGATCCATCCGAAGGTGTTCGCCAGCTCGACGTTGAGCTCGGGCCGCGCGCCGACGAGCCCGAGCCAGCGCTGGCGCGCATCGTCGAACCACTGCAGCGCCTGCGCGAGGCGCTCGCTCTCGAGGTAGACGACCCCGAGGTTGATGCCGGCGTGGGCCCGTTCGGTACGCCAGTCGAGATGGTCGGGGTCGAGGACGGTGAGCTTCTGCGTGAGTTCCAGGTATTGCCGGAACGATGCCTCGGCCTCGGCCGTCTCCCCGCGCCGCCGGGCGATGTAGCCGGACCAGTAGACGCTTTGCGCATGGTCGTAGACGCGCTGCCCGTCGTTCGGAAAGCGCTGCATCAGCTCGCCCGTGCTGTCTGCCGCACGGCTGAACACCGAAGAGGCTTCCCCCAGGTTGCCGCGCAGCTCGGCGATCTTTCCGATGAGATGCAGGGCGCTCGCGCGACGGCCCAGCGAGTCGGCATCGAGCCGGCTGGCGTCCTGTGCCGCGTAGTAGGCCAGCGCCTTCTCGCCCACCGCATCGAGCACGTCCAGGCGCCCCACCGGCTCCAGCTTCCTGCGCAGGTCGCCCAGCATGAACTCGATCAAGCCTTCGGCCTGGATGCGCTGCTGCTTCGCCTCGTGCGCCTGCCACAGGGCCACGCCCAGGCCACTGGCGAGCGCCGCCACCACCAGCGCACCGGCCGCCACGCCCGCGCGGTGGCGCCGCACGAACTTCGCCAGCACATAGGCCGGCGCATCGGCACGCGCGCTGACCGGTTCGTTGTTGAGGTAGCGCCGCAGGTCGTCGGCCATGCGCTCGGCGTTGGCATAGCGCTCGGCAGGCGCCTTCTTCAGTGCCTTGGCGACGATGTTGTCGAGGTCGCCGCGCAGCAGCCGGGCGGCCCGCGCGGCGTCGGGTTCGCCTGCGTGGGTGCGGGCGGCGGCCTCGGACAGGCGCCTGGGCTCGGTGTGCACCAGCGCGCGCATCTGCGCCAGCGGCGTGCCGGTCTCCGGCGCGGTGGGGTGGGTTCCGGCCAGCAGCAGGTACAGCAGCACGCCGAGCGAATACACGTCGGTGGCGGTGGTGACCTCGCCGCCTTCGACCTGCTCGGGCGCCGCATAGGCCGGCGTGAACGGCCGGCCGGCCTGCTGCGTGAGCTCGGTTTCGGCGCCGCTCGCGGTGGTGTCGTCCAGCAGCTTGGCGATGCCGAAGTCGAGCAGCTTCACCTCGCCGGCACGGGTGACGAGGATGTTGCCGGGCTTGAGGTCGCGGTGCAGGATCAGCCGGTTGTGCGCGTGCGCCACCGCCGCCAGCACGTCGAGGAAGAGCCGCACGCGGGCGGTCACGTCGAGCCCGCGCAGCGCGCAATGGCGGTCGATCGGTTCGCCGTCGATGTACTCGAGCACCAGGTAGCGCTGCGAGCCTTCGGGGCCGGTCACGCCGGCATCGATGAGCCGGGCGATGTTGGGGTGCGACAGCCGCGCGAGGATGCTGCCTTCGCGCGCGAAGCGCTCGGCACTGCCGGCCAGGGCGCCCGCCGCCGCCAGGAACTTGATGGCCACGTGGCCTTCGAAGCGGCCGTCGTGGCGCCGCGCCAGCCACACGCTGCCCATGCCGCCCTGCCCGAGCTTGCGCTCGACGGTGTAGGCGCCGACCTTTTCGCCGGCCAGGCTGGCCGCGGCCGACGACAGGCGCGGAGGCTCCTGCAGGAAGCCCTCGCGCTCCACCGCCTCGGCACGGTCGAGCAGCGCCGCCAGTTCATCGACGAGTTCCGGCTCCTGGAGCCTCAGGGACGACAACCGCTGCGTGCGGGCGGCCGGCTCCAGGTCGAGCAGCTCGTCGAGCAAGGGACTCAGGCGCAGCCAGCGGTTGCGGTCCAGGCCTATGCCGTTGCCCGTCATTTCAGAAGTGCTGTGGACAGCAGCGCGCGAGCCTTGCGCCAGTCGCGCTGCACGGTGCGTTCAGTGACGCCCAGGCAGCCGGCGATCTCGGCCTCCGACAGGCCGGCGAAGTAGCGCATCTCGACCACCTGGGCGAGGCGCTCGTCGAGGGCGGCCAGCTCCTCCAGGGCCTCGTGCACCCGCAGCACGTCGTCGTCGGCATGGCCGGGCACCGCGGTGCCGACTTCGGTGTTCAAGGTGACGTGGGGCGTCTCGCCGCCGCGCCGCTCGGCCGCGCGCTCGCGCACCGCATCGACGACCACGTTGCGCATCACCTTGGCGGCATAGGCGAGGAAATGCTTGCGGTCGGCGAATTCCACGCCGCCGACGCGCTGCAGCCGCAGGTAGGACTCATGCACGAGCGCGGTGGTGTCCAGCAGCGTGAGCTCGCCGCTGGCGCGCAGGCGCGCGCGCGCCACCTGGCGCAGGTCGGCATACAGCAGGTGGACGACAAGGTCGGCGGCCTGCCGGTCGCCCGTCGCGGCGGCGCGCAGCAAGCTCGTGATGTCCGCCATGTCGTTCATGAAGCCGCCGCCGTCTCGGGCGTGTGCCGGGAAGCCGCGACTCTAACCGCGCCCCATGGCGGCATCAAGGCGCCCTCGGGCGGCCGATCATGCGGCACATCAACTTTTTCTCGGGCGGCATGTCGGGTTTGGCCGAGGGATTCCGTATGTAGGGCTGAGGCCGGAATGTCGATCCGCCGGTCACCCGAATCCCATGGAGTGCCGCCTATGTCCACCCTCGCTCCCGCCATCACCTTTCGTTCGGCCATCCTGCAGCTGCTGCGCGCGCACCAGCCGCATGAAGAACCCGACAGCGGGCCGCCGGCCGACGCCGACCTGCCCATCGAGCCGCAGCCGTCGAGGCCTTCGTTCGAAGACCTGCAGACGGTGCCGGCCGTCTACAACCCGCTGCCGGAATACCCGCCCGTGCAGCCGGGGCTGCCGGCGCCCGACTGGTGCGGCTGCTGACTTCGGAACCTCAGATCGACATGCGCTGGCGCACGCCGTCGGCTTCCATGTCGGCGCCGCGGCCGCGCATCACGATCTCGCCGCGCTCCATCACGAGGTACTGGTCGGCCAGCTCGGCGGCGAAGTCGTAGAACTGCTCCACCAGCACGATGGCCATGGTCTTGCGCTCGGCCAGGCGCCGGATCACGCGGCCGATGTCCTTGATGATCGACGGCTGGATGCCTTCGGTGGGCTCGTCGAGGATGAGCAGCCTGGGGCCGGCGGCCAGCGCGCGGGCGATGGCCAGCTGCTGCTGCTGCCCGCCGGAAAGGTCGCCGCCGCGCCGGCCGGTCATCTGCTTGAGCACAGGAAAGAGCTCGTACAGCTCGGCCGGGACCGGCGTGCCGCCCGGCTTGCTGGCCAGCCCCATGCGCAGGTTCTCCTCGACGGTGAGCCGGCCGAAGATCTCGCGGCCCTGCGGCACGTAGCCCACGCCCAGGCGCACCCGTTCGTAGGGCGTGAGCTTGTGGATCTCGCGGCCGTCGAGCTGGATGGAGCCGGTCTTGATGGGCACGAGCCCCATGAGGCTCTTGAGCAGCGTGGTCTTGCCCACGCCGTTGCGGCCCAGCACCACCGTCACCTCGCCAAGCCTCGCCTCGAAGCCGAGGTTGCGCAGGATGTGGCTGCCGCCGTAGTACTGGTTGACGCCTTCGAGCTTGAGCATTCGCGTCACCTTCCGAGATAGACCTCGACGACCTTGTCGTTCGCCTGCACCTCCGCCAGCGAACCTTCGGCCAGCACGCTGCCCTCGTGCAGCACCGTCACCTTCTTCTTGGGGTTGTCACGCGTGAGTTCGTGGATGAACTTCATGTCGTGTTCCACCACCACCAGCGAATGTTCGCCTTCGAGCGAGAGGAACAGCTCGGCGGTTCGCTCGGTTTCCTCATCGGTCATGCCGGCCACGGGTTCATCGAGCAGCAGCAGCCGGGGGTCCTGCATCAGCAGCATGCCGATCTCGAGCCACTGCTTCTGCCCGTGCGACAGCAATCCGGCGGTGCGCTCGGCCTGGTCCTTCAGGTGGATGAGCGTGAGCACCTCGCCAATGCGGTCGAGCTGCGCGCCCGACAGCCGCGAGAACACCGAGGCTCGAACGCGGCGGTCGGCCTTGAGCGCCAGCTCGAGGTTCTCGAACACGGTGAGGTGCTCGAACACGCTGGGCTTCTGGAACTTGCGGCCGATGCCGGCGCGCGCGACTTCGCTTTCGCGCAGGCGCAGCAGGTCGATGGTGGAGCCGAAGTGGGCGCGCCCGGCATCGGGCCGGGTCTTGCCGGTGATCACGTCCATCATCGTGGTCTTGCCCGCGCCGTTGGGGCCGATGATGCAGCGCAGCTCGCCCGCGTCGATGCTCAGCGACAGCGCATCGAGCGCCTTGAAGCCGTCGAAGCTGACCGTGATGTCGTCGAGGTAGAGGATGGCCCCGTGGGTGAGGTCGAGTTCGCCCGGCTGCACCACCCGGCCATAGCTGGCCGTGCGACCGCCGGAGAAACGCTCCTGCTCGCGCTCGACATAGGCCTGGCGCACCCGCGCGCCGGCTTCCAGCAGTTCGGGCGTCATGCGCGCTCCTCCTTGCCGGCCTTGCCCAGCAGCCGCTTCACGCCGCCCACGATGCCGTCGGGCAGGAACAGCGTCACGGCGATGAAGAGCGCGCCCAGGAAGTACAGCCAGAACTCCGGGAAGGCCTGGGTGAACCAGCTCTTGGCGCCATTGACGAAAAACGCGCCGACGATGGGCCCGATGAGGGTGGCGCGGCCGCCCACGGCCGTCCAGATGGCGATCTCGATGCCGGCGGCCGGCGACATCTCGCCCGGGTTGATGATGCCCACCTGCGGCACGTACAGGGCGCCTGCAATGCCGCACATCACGGCCGAGAGCGTCCAGATCGCGAGCTTGTACCAGAGGGTGTCGTAGCCGCAGAACAGCACCCGGTTCTCGGCATCGCGCACCGCCTGCAGCACCCGTCCGAACCGGGTGTTCACCAGCCAGCGCGCCAGCAGGTAGAAGCCCACCAGCGTGAGCCCGGTGATGACGAACAGCGCCATGCGGGTGGTGGGCAGCGTGATGGTGATGCCAAGGAGGCGCTTGAAGTCGGTGAAGCCGTTGTTGCCGCCGAAGCCGGTTTCGTTGCGGAAGAACAGCAGCATCGCGGCGTAGGTGAGCGCCTGGGTGATGATCGAGAAGTACACGCCCTTGATGCGCGAGCGGAAGGCGAAGTAGCCGAACACGAAGGCCAGCAGCCCCGGCACGGCGACCACGAAGAACAGCTGCGCGATGAAGGAGTCGCTGAAGGTCCAGTGCCAGGGCAGCGCCTTCCAGTCGAGGAAGACCATGAAGTCCGGCAGGTCCGACTGGTAGTTGCCGTCGCGGCCGATCTGGCGCATGAGGTACATGCCCATGGCATAGCCGCCCAGCGCGAAGAACAGGCCGTGGCCGAGCGACAGGATGCCGGTGTAGCCCCAGATCAGGTCCATGGCCAGCGCGCAGATGGCGTAGCACATGATCTTGCCGATGAGGGACACGGCGTAGTCGCTGAGGTGGAAGGCGCTCTGCTGGGGCACCAGCAGGTTCAGCACCGGCGCGGCAATGGTGATCGCGATGACGGCCGCCATGACGGCGCTCCAGCCTTTGGGGCCGAGGAGGCTCTTGAGCGGTGGTGCCGTGGGTGGCAGCGTGGGGGAAGGGAGGACTGCGCTCATAGGGTCGCCTTGTTTTCGCCCCTGCGGGACGATGCGGCCTGCCGGCCTTGGTCGGGGGTCCGTCCCGACAGCCGGGTCCCTTTTCTTTGCGTGCCCAAAGAAAAGGAACCAAAAGAAAGGGCACCCTGCTGTGCTCGGTCCGCCCTGAACGGGCGGACTTCCCTGCGAGGCTGGTGACATGAGGGCGGGCAAAGAACTCGCCCTGCGGGCTCAAACAGCTTTGCCCGACCCGCTTCGCGGGCGACCCTCATGCCACTTCGCCTCGCAGGCGGCACAGAAGGGGACCCAAAGGCCAGTTCGACAAGCCGGCTCAGGGCCGGCCGTCTTGCGCAGGCTTTCCTGTTCGGGAACTCTTCGTTAGGCCTGAGGGAGCGAAGCCCAGCGCGCAGCCGCGCGCTCGTTTGGCTCTTCGAGGTGATCCGATGGAGGCTGTTCGCTACGCCCTCACACTGGCAGCCGGCCCTAGGCCGGCTCGTCCATCCGTTTTTTGGGTCCCCTTCTGTGCCGCCTGCGCAGCGTCGTGGCATGAGGGTCGCCGCGAAGCGGTCAGGCAAAGCTGTCTGAGCCCCAACGGGGCGAGTTCTTTGCCTGCCCTCATGACACCAGCTGCGCAGGGAAGTCGGCCCGTTCAGGGCCGACCGTGCACGGCAGGGTGCCCTTTTCTTTGGTGACTTTCTTTTGGGCACGCAAAAGAAAGTTACCCGGCTGTCGGGACGGACTCCCGACCAAGGCCGAAGGCCGCATCGCCCCACCGGGGCGACAACAACGCGCACAAGGGGCACCCACCTCATGCCTCGGCACTCCGTCCCTTCACCGCAAACAACCCCTGCGGCCGCTTCTGGATGAAGGCCACGATGAACAGCAGCACCATGATCTTCGCCAGCACCGCTCCCTGCCAGCCTTCCAGCAGCTTGTTCACCACACCCAGCCCCAGCGCCGCATACACCGTGCCGGCCAGCTGCCCCACCCCGCCCAGCACCACCACCATGAACGAGTCCACGATGTAGCCCTGGCCGAGGTCGGACCCCACATTGCCCACCTGCGACAGCGCACAGCCGGCCAGGCCGGCGATGCCGGCGCCCAGTGCGAATGCCAGGGTGTCGACCCTGGCGGTGTTCACCCCCATGCACGACGCCATCGGCCGGTTCTGCGTCACGCTGCGCACGAACAGGCCCAGCCGGGTGCGGGCGATCAGCAAGGCCATGCCGGCCAGCACGAGCACCGCGAACACGATGATCGCGATGCGGTTGTAGGGCAGCGTCAGGTTGCTCAACACGTCGACGCCGCCGGACAGCCACGACGGGTTCTCCACCTGCACGTTCTGCGCGCCGAACAGCGAGCGCACCGCCTGCTGCAGCACGAGGCTGATGCCCCAGGTGGCGAGCAGCGTTTCCAGCGGGCGCCCGTACAGCCAGCGGATCACGCTGCGCTCGAGGCCGGCCCCCACCAGCCCGGCCGCCAGGAACGAAGCAGGAATCGCCGCCACGATGTACCAGTCGAACGCGCCGGGCAGGTAGGCGCGGAACAGGTTCTGCACCACATAGGTCGCGTAGGCGCCGATCATCATCAGCTCGCCATGGGCCATGTTGATGACGCCCATGAGGCCATAGGTGATGGCCAGCCCCAGCGCCACCAGCAGCAATATCGAGCCGAGGCTCACGCCGGAGAACACCACGCCGGCCCGCTCGCCCCAGGCCAGCCGGGAATTCACCGCATCGAGCGCACGCTGCAGCTCGGCGCGCACCGCCGGGTCGTCTTCACCGCCCGGCTGCAGCCGCTCCATCAGCAGCACACGGGTACTGGCCTGCGTGCTGGCACCCAGCGCTCTTGCGGCGTCGATGCGCTTGGCCGCGTCCCCGGCCGTCACCAGCGCAATGGCGCGCAAGGCCTCCAGCTCGGCCCTCAGGCCGGCATCCGTCTCGGCAGCCAGCGCCTTGTCGAGCAAGGGCAGCTTCGATTCGTCGATCGCCTCGCGCAGGTCGCGCACCGCGCCACGGCGCGCCTGCACGTCCGGCGACAGCAGCTTCAGGCCCGCCAGCGCCGCCTCGAGCTCTCGGCGCATGCGGTTGTTGTTGACCACGTCTTCGGCATCGTCGGGCAGCTTCGCCACCGCGGCGCCGCTCGCGGCATCGGTGACCTCCTCGCCCTTCAAGATGTAGGCACGCTGGCCCGCGACCTTCACCTCGTCGTCGAGCAACGCCTGCACCAGCACCGGCAGGCGTTCGTCGGCCGCGGCCACCGCCTTGCCCAGCGCCTCGATACGTTCGTCGCTGTCGCCCCCCGCAATGGCAAAGGCCTGTTCGGGGGTCAGCGCGTGCGCGGCACAGGACCACCACGCCAACAAAGCAAACAGACCGCGCCTAAACAACACCCACGACATATCCATCCACACACCGGAATTCGCGCCAGCGGACGGGGCAAGTGCCAGGCACTTGCCCCGGATCAGAGCGAACGCCGCGGATCCGGCTCCGCCGGTCCGCTGGCGTTGCCCCCTTGAGGGGGAGCGGCGAAGCCGCTACGGGGGTGGGCTACTTCTTCTCCGGCTCGTCCTTCTTCTTGTCGTTGCCCGGGATGTAGGGGCTCCACGGGTTGGCGCGCACCGGGCCCTTGGTCTTCCAGACGACGTTGAACTGGCCGTCGGCCTTCACCTCGCCGATGAACACCGGCTTGTGCAGGTGGTGGTTCTTCTCGTCCATCTTGGCGACGAAGCCCGAGGGCGCCTTGAAGGTCTGGCCGGCCATCGCCGCGATCACCTTGTCGGTGTCGGTGCTCTTGGCCTTCTCGACCGCCTGCTTCCACATGTACACGCCGATGTAGGTGGCCTCCATCGGGTCGTTGGTCAGCGGCTTGTCGGCACCCGGCAGCTTCTTGGCCTTGGCGTATTCGGCCCACTTCTTGGTGAAGGCCGAGTTCTCCGGGTTCTTCAGGCTCATGAAGTAGTTCCAGGCGGCCAGGTGGCCCACCAGCGGCTTGGTGTCCACGCCGCGCAGTTCCTCTTCACCCACCGAGAAGGCCACCACCGGCACGTCGGTCGCCTTCAGGCCCTGGTTGCCCAGTTCCTTGTAGAACGGCACGTTGGAGTCGCCGTTGATGGTGGAGATCACTGCCGTCTTCTTGCCTTCGGCCGAGAACTTCTTGATCTTGGCGATGATGGTCTGGTAGTCGCTGTGGCCGAAGGGGGTGTAGTCCTCCATGATGTCGGCGTCGGCCACACCCTTGCTCTTCAGGAAGGCGCGCAGGATCTTGTTGGTGGTGCGCGGGTACACGTAGTCGGTGCCCAGCAGCACGAAGCGCTTGGCGCCGCCGCCGTCCTTGCTCATCAGGTATTCCACCGCGGGGATGGCCTGCTGGTTGGGCGCGGCACCGGTGTAGAAGACGTTCTTGCTCAGCTCCTCGCCTTCGTACTGCACCGGGTAGAACAGCAGGCCGTTGAGCTCCTCATATACCGGCAGCACCGACTTGCGGCTCACGCTGGTCCAGCAGCCGAAGGTCACTGCCACCTTGTCCTGGCTGATCAGCTGCTTGGCCTTTTCGGCGAACAGCGGCCAGTTGGAGGCCGGGTCCACCACCACCGGTTCGAGCTTCTTGCCCAGCACGCCGCCCTTGGCGTTGATCTCGTCGATGGCCATCAGCACCGTGTCCTTCAACACGGTCTCGGAGATGGCCATGGTGCCCGACAGCGAGTGCAGCACGCCCACCTTGATGGTGTCGGCGGCCTGCGCCTGCAGCGAGAAGCCGAGGGCGGTGACGCCCAGCGCGACGGCGCCGAGCGCATGGGTGAAGGTACGACGGGTGGCTGTGTGTTTCACGGAAGGTGCTCCTTGATCTGGGTCCGACGGGACACACGCAGGTTAGGCAAGGCCCCTTCGACGGCCAATACGCCACTTGGCGTAGGCGCCGCCAGCGCCCGCCGGGCTTCGTGGCGCTTCTGCGAGAGCACCAGCATCCGGCCATAGGTGACGGGAACAGCAACAGCAACGGCAACGGCAACGTGACGGTTCATGGCGGCGCTCACCTGGCGGGTCTTCGATGGCTGCCAGCATCGGCGCCGTTGGTGTCGCTTGCGTTTCCGGCTTGTATGGCGGGCGTTGCAGATGTAGTGCGGCCGCCCTTGTCGCAGGCCGCCGCGGTGCTTATCGTTCGCTGGCCTGTCCAGAGCAGGCAGCGGGGCAAGCACAGAGCACAGAGAAGAGTGAGGGGCGTTCCCGATGACCCGGCCGGATTTCCTGCGCACGCTCACCGGCAAGACGCTGGTGCGCCTGGCCATTGCCGGCAGCGTGCTGCTCCTGACCGGCGCGGCCCTGAGCAGCTACCTGCTGTACCGCCAGTACGAGGACGAAACGCTGCTGCGGCTCTCGGCGGCCGCCGGCGAACGCGCGCGCGTCGCCGAGCGGGTGCTGGGCTACACCGTCGAAACCCACGAAACCGTGCGCCTGGCGTTCGCCGACAAGTGGCCGGCCTACCAGGACAGTGCCACCGCGCGCCGCTTCGAAACGCTGCTCTCGCTCTACCCGGACGGGCACTGGCGCAACCGCAAGGAGATCTCCGACGGCCGCATCCACCCCACCGGCTGGGTGCCGCGCAGCACGCCGCTGTCCGACAGCGTGAAGCAGCGCATGGTGCTGTTCTTCGACCTGTCCCGGCACTACGGCCCGGGCGCGGCGATCCGCCACGACAACCTGTTCTTCACGCCGGTGCCCGAGCAGGGCAACGTGGGCTACGACCCTTACCTCTTCCCGAACTGGGTGTTCGACATCCCGGAGAACTACAACCAGCTCGACTACGAATGGGGCCGGCTCGCCTACCAGAGCGCCAGGCCCGGCGACCGCTCGCGCTACACCATGCCCTACGTCGACGACGTGGATCCCACGCTCGGGCCGATGTTCACCGTGCTCACGCCGATGCACGTGGGCGACCGCCACATCGCCAGCGTGGGCAGCAGCCTGCTGCTGAAGGACTTCCTCGCGCGCACCTTCGCCCGCACCTCGCCCGCCCAGCGCTACCTGGTGTTCCATGCCGACGGCCGGCTCATCGCCGACACGGGCGACGCCGACCTCACGGCGGCGAGCGTCGCGCGGGCCACGCTGCTCCAGCAGGGCGGCGACCTGCAGGCGGCGCTGGTGAAGTCGGGCATGGCCGTGGTCGATGCGCCGCAGCCCGGCCATGCCGCCGCCAGCGACCTCTACTACGCGGTGGCCCGCATCGACGGCCCCGGCTGGTTCGTGGCCGCCACCCAGCCGGGCGCGGCCGTGCGAGCCGACGCCTGGAGCGTGGCGCTGTGGGCCTCGCTCGCGCGGGTGGGCATCCTGCTGGTGCTGCTGGCCCTGCTGGCGGTGATCCTGCGGCGCCATGTGGCGGCGCCGCTCGGCGACCTCACCCGCGCAGCCGAGCAGGTGGCCGCCGGCGACACCTCGGTGCGCCTGCCCACCGGGCGCGACGACGAACTCGGCCGCCTGGCGCTGGCCTTCAACGACATGGCCGGCAAGGTGGCCGAGCGCGATGCGGCACTGCGGCGCGACAAGCAGGAGATCGAGGCCGCCCTCACCTCCTTGCTGCATGCCGAGCAGCAGCTGGCGCGGCAGCGCGAGTCGCTGCACCAGAGCGAGAAGCTCTCGGCGCTGGGCGGCCTGCTGGCCGGCGTGGCCCATGAGCTGAACAACCCGCTGTCGGTGGTGGTGGGCCGCGCGATCCAGCTGCAGGAACGCGCCGCCAGCGCCGCCGACCGGGAGGTGGCGGCCAAGATCAGCGCGGCCGCCGAGCGCTGCTCGCGCATCGTGAGGACCTTCCTCGCGATGGCCCGACGGCAGGAAACGCCGCGCACGCCCACCTCGGTGAACGAGGTGATCCTCGACGCGCTCGACGTGCTGGGCTACACGCTGCGGAGCAGCGGCGTCGAGGTGGACACCCGGCTCGCGCAGGACCTGCCGCTGGTCATGGCCGACGCCAGCCAGCTCGGCCAGGTGTTCCTCAACCTGTTCGCCAACGCGCAGCAGGCGATGGCCAGCCACGCCGGCGCGAGGCGGCTGGAGGTCTGCACTCGCCTGGCGGACGACGGCGCGACGGTGCTGGTGGAGGTGGCCGACAGCGGCCCCGGCGTGCCGGTCGAGATGGCGCCGCGCATCTTCGAGCCCTTCTTCACCACCAAGGCGGTCGGCGAAGGCACGGGGGTGGGGCTGTCGGTGAGCCTCGGGCTGATGCAGGCCCACGGAGGCTCCTTGCGCCTGCTGCCGCAGCAGCCCGGCAGCGGCGCGCGTTTCGAGCTCAGGCTGCCGGCGCTGCGCGAGCCGGCCCCGCCGGCCCGCGCGCAGGCCGGCGCCGGCGCCGCATCTCCAGGCAGCGCCCGCATCCTGGTGGTGGACGACGAGGTCGAGATCGCCGAGATCCTGCAGGAGATCCTCACGCCGGCCGGCCACGCGGTGACACTGGCCCACAGCGGCGAGGCCGCGCTGCGCACCCTGGCGGACGGCTCCTTCGATCTGGTGCTCACCGACCTGAAGATGCCCGGCATCGACGGCCCGGCGCTGTACCACGAGATCGAGAAGCGGCACCCGCAACTCGCGTCGCGTGTCATCGTGATCACCGGCGACACGCTCGGCACCGGCGCGCGCGACTTCGTGGCGGCCACGCAGATCATGGTGATCGACAAGCCCTTCGTGCCGCAGGACGTGCTGGCGCGGGTGAGCGAAGTCCTGAGGCGCAACCGATGAGGATCAGTCGGCCTGGCCGGCCTCGAATCGACTGGCCTGCGCGAGCATTCCGGAGCGGATCGCCTCCCAGGTAGGTGCCGGGAAGCTGGCGGGCAGCCGGGCCTCGACTGCCTTCAGCGCTGCCGGAACCCGCTCGACCAGACCCTGCATGGACGCCCACGTCGTCGGGCCGCCCGCCTTGTGCGCCAAGTCCTGCCAATGTCGGGTCCGGATGCCATGCAGGTCGTAGTGCGGGTTCTTCGAGCGCAGGGCCATGGCGAGCTCCGCCTTGCGCCAGCGGATCCTGTTCGGCGCCTCGCCGACGTACGGGAAGATGGACAGCACGTCGTACAGGGGCGTGGCCAGGTATTCGTCGCCGGGCAGCAGGAAGATCGAGTAGTTCTTGGCGTGCCCGTCGGTGGCGGCCAGCAGCCAGAACGCCAGCTGCACGAGCGCGAAGTACTGGCCATCGTTGCGCTCGTTGCTGCCCTGGAGCAGGCTCAGGCAGGCAGCCATGCCCGGCCCGCCGTCCTTCTCGTACTTCTGGCCCGGCGCCTTGCCCAGGGCCTGGCAGAAGTCCTCTTGAGGGATGCGTGCGATCCAGCGGCCGCCGTCCTGCCACTCACGGTCGAAGCGCGTGACGATGAGGACCTTCTGATCCTCGAACCGACCCATCCGGGTTTCTGCAACGGGCAGGCCCAGCCCGGCCAGGATCTGCGCGCAGAGCCACTCGTTCTCGACTGAATCGCCGAGGTCGACCCGTCTGGAGCCGCCGACCAGGCCCAAGGGCAGCTTCAGGATGTGGGTGGTGGGCGTGGCACCGTGCGGGCGCCGCCAGGCGCCGTCGACTTGCAGCAGTGCGGTCTTCTCCTGTGCTCCGGCGATCGAGATGCGAAACAGCTCACGGTCGGCGGCATTGCCCAGCACAGCCTCGGAGGGCACCGCGCGCAGCAGTTCGGCCACGTCGGCTTCGGACAGTGCATCGCTGTGCAACCGGTTCCAGCCCGCGGGCTCCGTGCCGACGGGCAGCAGTTGCACCGCCCCGACGCAATCGCGGCCGATGGCCTCGAGCAGCGAGAAGGCATCGTGCTGCTTGAGCTTGAAGCGCCTGCCGATACGTTCGCGGATCCTGTCGTTGTCGGGCAGCAGGTTGTCGAAGTAGTTCTTCACCGCCTGCCCGCGCACATCCATGTTGGCGGTGATGGGCAGCGACAGCGAAAGCGATCGTCGCTTGGGCGACTCGAGCCACGATGGGTCGTACTCGAAGCGGTGATGGCCGCGGTCGTCGGTCCAGGTGCCGACGAGGTGGCCGTTCATCCATGCGGCGAGCCTCGAGCTCACCAGGTCCCCTTGCGGGGAGGGGTGCGAGGGCCTGCCGTGCCGGCGCCCGACCCCTTGGCGGGTTCTGCCGGCTTGGCTTTCTTGCGTGCCGGCGCGGCGGGCTCCGCGGCACGAGGCTGCGAAGCGCCGGCCGCCGAGATGTCGTCATGGATGGCCAGGGAGGCGTCGAGCGCATGGAGGATGCGCAGGATCTGCTGCAGGCTGACGGTGCCGGGATTGGCCTCGATTTCTGCGACGCGCGCCTGTGTGACGCCCAGGAGTTGCCCGAGCTGGGCCTGGGTCATGCCGCGGTTCATGCGCAGGGCCTTGAGGTAGGGCGTGAGCTGGCTGGAGATCTTGAGCGGGTAGATCACGGGGAGTTCTCCTGTGCAGGAGCACGCCCGCAGGATACAAGCCATGACCAATATCGTCAACATACAAGCTTTGGCAGATGTTCCCGTATAGGCCAAAGCTTGTACCACCCGAATACAGGCCGTGGCTGATAGGGCGCCATGAGGCGCAAGACCCGGCAAGGCATGGCCTCGCGATCACGCCTTGGTCGTGGGCTTGGGCTTGAAGATGTGGACGGTCTCGCCGCGCGCGAGCATCTCCACCAGCTGGGCGATGCGCCTGGCGCGCGTCTCGGCTTTCACCGCCGTCTGGATGCGCCACAGCACCGCGTAGCGGTTGGTCGCGTTGATCGTCGCAAAGAAGGCCTTGGCCCTGGGCTGCGCCTCCAGCGCGGCCAGCAGGTCCCGGGGCACCTCGGACGTGCGCGGTCCGTCGTAGGCCCGGGCCCAGCGGCCGTCGGCCTTGGCGGCCTCGATCTGCGCGTGCCCCGGCGCCTGCATGCGGCCCGCCTCGATGAGCGCCGCGACCTTGTCGACGTTGGTTTTCGACCAGACGCTGCGAGCACGCCGCGGCGTGAAGCGCTGGAGGAAATGCTGATCGTCAAGGCCCTTCTTCTGGCCGTCGATCCAGCCCCAGCAGAGCGCGATCTCCACCGCCTCGGGGTAGGTGACGCTGGGCTGGTCGGCCCCCCGCTTGGCGATCTTCAGCCAGAGGCCGTCGGAAACGGCGTGGTTCTTCCTGAGCCAGGACTCGAAGGCCGTGGCGCTCTTGAACAACCTCGGCTCAGCGTCGGATCGGAGCGTGGATCGGGTGGCAGGCATCGCGTCGAGTGTGCCGCAGGTCGATAGCATCTTCCCTGCCGACAACCCTGGAGCCCCCATGCAATCCACCACCTACCGCCAGCCCGGCCTGCGGGTGACCGAGCACACCCTGGAGGTGCCGCTCGACCATGCGCAGCCCGACGGCGAGCGCATCGAAGTCTTCGGGCGTGCGGTCGTCCTGGCCGAGAAGGCCGACGCCAACCAGCCCTGGCTGGTCTTCCTGCAGGGCGGGCCGGGCTTCGAGGGCCCGCGACCGGCATCGCCCGACTCGCCGGCCTGGCTGCAGCGGGCGCTGGCCGACTACCGCGTGCTGTTGCTCGACCAGCGCGGCATGGGGCGCTCGACGCCGGTCGGCCCGGCCGACGCCGGGGCCGCAGCACCGCAGGTGCTGGCCGACCGCCTGGCCCTGTACCGCGCCGACGCGATCGTGCGCGACGCAGAGTGCTTTCGCGAGGCCCTGGGTGTCGACCGCTGGTCCGTGCTCGGCCAGAGCTTCGGCGGCTTCTGCGCGGTGACCTACCTGTCCACCTTTCCGGGCTCGTTGCGCGAAGCCTTCATCACGGGCGGCCTGCCGCCGCTGGACCGCGGCATCGACGAGGTGTACCGGGAGACCTACCGCACGACGCTGGAAAGAACCGGCCAGCACCATGAGCGTTATCCGCAGGACCGCGATCGCCTGCGCAGCCTGATGGCCCGCCTGGCGGCCGAGGACGTGCGGCTGCCCGGCGGCGACCGCCTGACGCCGCACCGCCTGCGCCAGCTCGGCCTGATGCTGGGCACGGGCACGGGCTCGGAGAAGCTGCACCACTTGCTGGAACTCCCCTGCGCAAGCCCGGCCTTCCTGCACGACGTGGAGAGAGCGTCACCCTTCGTGCGCAACCCTCTGTACGCGGTGATCCACGAGTCCTGCTATGCCAACGGCCAGGTCAGCGCCTGGTCGGCGCAGCGTGTCATGCCCGCCGAGCTGGCCGACGATCCCACAGCGCTCACCGGCGAGCATGTCTTTCCGTGGATGTTCGAAGAGTTCGCAGGCCTGGCACCGTTTCGCGACGCCGCAGGACTGCTGGCACACCGGCACTGGGGCCCGCTGTACGACCCCCGGGTGCTGGCCCTCAACGAGGTGCCGTGCGCCGCGGCCATCTATGTCGATGACATGTACGTCCCGCGGGCGTTCTCGGAACAGACGGCCCGCCACATCCGGGGACTGCGCCCCTGGATCACGAACGAGTTCCAGCACGACGGCCTCCACTCGGGCAAGGTGCTCGGCCGGCTCATCGAGATGGTCCGAAGCTAGGGCCCGGCCACGGCTGCCGGCCGCGCCGATCAGCCGCGCTCGACGCTCACGCTCGAATCGCAGCCCCGGCCTGCCGCAATCCAGCGCCGGGCCAGGCGAGCGGCCCAAGGAGCGGCCCAGCCCAGAGCGGCCGGCAGATGGCGCCGCGGCTGCTCGACGAGCCCGCAGCGGTAGCGGCCGGCGGGCGCCTGCCAGACCAGCGCCTTGCAGGGGCCGCTGCGCCGCCGGCTCACCAGCCGGCCCGCCGGGCATGGTTCGCTCGCGCAACAGACGCCGCAGCCGTTGCACGGCCTGCCTTCGGGAGGCTTGGGCGGGGCGCCCGGGTGCAAGTGGATGACGATGGCGATGGCCTGGAGGGACATGGGGCGATCTTCGCCACGAACGGCGCCGGCCGATCGCCGGAAAAGCGGTGTCGGTTCCGGCTCAGCCCGTTCGCCGCAAGAGCACGCTCACCACGTGCCGGCCTTCGCGCCGCTCGAAAGCGAGGGTGCCGCCCATGCGCGCCACCGTACGCGCAACGATGGCCAGCCCCAGGCCGGTGCCCGGTGTGCCGCGGGCCGAATCGCCGCGGGCGAAGGCCTGCAGCAGCGCTTCGCGGCGCGCATCGGGCAGGCCTTCGCCCGCATCGCTCACTTCGACGAGCGCGAAGCCGTCGCCGCGGTCGGCCACGAACAGCTCCACCGGCGCGCGGCCGTGCTTGAAGGCGTTGTCGAGCAGGTTGTCGATCAGCCGCTCGAGCAGCAACGGATGGGTTTGCGCCAGCAGCACCGGCGCCTCGGCGTGCACGACCAGCTCTTCCGCGGGCCGGCCGGTGGCGGCGGCGGCGGCGCGCGCCACGGCCGCCAGGTCCGCGGCCTGGTCGAGCGCCAGCTCGCCGGCCCGAACGTGGTCGAGGAAGCTGCCGATCAGCCGGTCGGCCGCCTGCGTGTTGCGCACGATGGCATCGCGCCACGGCGCGGCATCAGGCGATTCGGGCAGCAGCTCGGCCGCGGTGCGGATGCGCGCGAGCGGGCTGCGCAGGTCGTGCGACACGCCCGCCAGCAGCAGCGAGCGCTCGCGTTCGTGACGCTCGAAGCGCTGCAGCAGCTCGTCGTACGCGGCTTCCATGGCGGCGATCTCGGGCGAGGCGCTGCGGTGCTTCGGCTGGCCCGCCGCGGGCAGCGCTTCGCCCGGGCGCAGCGACAGCATGCGCGTGCGCAATTGCTCGAGCGGCCGCGTCAGGCGGCGGGTGAAGGCCCAGCTCACGCCGGCCACCAGCAGCGTGGCCAGCAGCACCGCCAGCAGGAAGCGCCCCGGCAGGCGCGCGGCCAGCGCCGGGTCGGCCACGCCCAGCCACACCGCCTCACCGCCCGGTGTGCCGACCTGCAGCCACAGCACCGGCCCGCCGTCGCCACGCGCCAGCACCGAGTCTTGCAGCGGCACCCCGCGGCGGCGCAGCTCGTCGGCCAGCGCCCGCAGGCGCGGGGCGTTCTGGCCGGCCACCC
Organism: Methylibium rhizosphaerae; assembly: GCF_006386545.1. Taxonomy (GTDB): domain Bacteria; phylum Pseudomonadota; class Gammaproteobacteria; order Burkholderiales; family Burkholderiaceae_C; genus Pseudorivibacter; species Pseudorivibacter rhizosphaerae. The sequence continues at coordinate 25,045 of NZ_SWAR01000039.1, forward strand.
GCTCGTCCTGCGGCCGGCCGGCGCCGCGCAGCACCATGGGCGGCGCGGTGCTGTCGGGCACCGCAGGCCAGCCCGCGGCCTGCCGCAGCACCGGCGCCAGGCGCTGCCCCACCAGCCGCGCGATGGTGACGTTGCGCTCGACGTAGAGCAGCGCGCCGAACACAAGCAGCACGGCGCTGGCCAGGACGGCCTGCAGGAGCAGCAAACGGGCGAAGAGGCTGTCGAAGCGCTTGAGCTTGAACATGCACGGACTACCGGGGCACGAACACGTAGCCTTCGCCGCGCACCGTGTCGATCCATTCCTTGCCCGGACTGGCCTCGCGCAGCTTGCGGCGCAGCCTGGCCACCTGCACGTCGACGGTGCGGTCCTGCGGCTTGTAGCTGCCGGCCTGCACCGCGTCGCTCAGCGCTTCGCGCGAGATCGCGCGGCCCGGCGTGCGCGCCAGCGCGGCCAGCAGCTTGTATTCGACGCTGGTGAGGGCCACGGCGCGGTCGCCGGCCAGCACCTCGCGCCGCAGCAGGTCGACCGACAGGCCCTCGAAGCGCAGCAGCACCGCGTCGCCCCGGCCGGGCGCCTGGCGGCGCAGCAGCGCGCGCACGCGCGCCACCAGCTCGCGCGGCTCGAACGGCTTGGCCAGGTAGTCGTCGGCGCCGATCTCCAGGCCCAGCACGCGGTCCATCGGGTCGCCCCTGGCGGTGAACATCAGCAGGCCCAGGTGCGGTTGCGCGGCGCGCCATCGGCGGCACAGCTCGTAGCCGCTCGTGTCGGGCAGCATCACGTCGAGCAGCACCGCGTCGGGCCGGCGTTCGGCCAGCAGGCGTTCGCCGTCGCCGCCGGTCAGCGCAGCCTGCACCTCCCAGCCTTCCCGTCCGAGCAGCGCGGCCACCATGGCCGACAGCTCGGCGTCGTCATCGACGATGAGGATCAGCGGCCGCGAAGTCGAGCTGGACTGCATGGCGCCGCAGTGTAGGCGCCGGAAACATCCGGTTCCGCCACATTGCAGGACTGTCGCAATTCGTCATGCAATGTCTGTGGCCGCACCGCGGCCGGCGCGTTGAATGAGCACCACATCCAACCGAGGAGCCTTGCATGAAGACCCGTCCCGCCTGCCTGCCCACCACCTTGTCGATGGCCGCCGCGGCCGCCCTGCTTGCCGCCTGCGGCGGCGGGGGCGGCGACACCCCGGCCCCGCCCGACACCACCGTGAGCCAGGCCAGCGCCGAATCGATGAGCGCCAACAGCGCCGTCATCGCGACCGAAGGCACCGATGCATCAGCCGTCGTGCTGCAGGCCGCCAAGGCGGTGGTGGCCACCGGCCAGGCCAGCGTGACGGTGAACTGCGCCGGCGGCGGCACCGCCGTCTTCACCGCCAGCGGCAACGCCGGCACGCTGGGCAACGGCGTGCTCGACACCGGCGAGGTCTACAGCGTGAGCTTCACCCAATGCCGCGGCAGTGCCGGCGCGGCCAGCGTGAACGGCCAGGCGACGCTGACGGTGCTGGCCGCCGGCGGCGGCACCACCCAGGTGGCCACCGCCACGCAGGGCCTCACCGTGGCCCTGCCGCACCGCACGCTCACGCACGAAGGCAGCTCCACCTTCACCGAAACGGTGGCCACCAACGGCGCCGCGACCACCACGACACAACGCTGGCAGTCGGCGCAGGTGCAGCTCACCAGCCAGCGCGAGCTCCGCACCAGCCGCTACACCTTGAGCGACGTGGACCTGACCCGCGTGGTCGCCACCAGCGGCGGCACGCTCACCGGCAGCACCGCCAGCGGCCGCTACACCATGAGCGCCGACCTGCCGAACCTCGACTGGAGCATCACCGTCGAGACGCAGCGGCCCCTCGTCTACGACGCCGGCGGCGCGCTGACCGACGGGCAATGGACGATGACGCTGCCGCACAACCGCGTCGGCGTGAACGTGACCCTGCCGAGCGTGACGGTGACACTGGATCGCGGCCCCGACGGCACGATCGACCAGACCTGGGTGTTCACCGTGAGCGGGCTGGCGGCCGAGGCGGGCTGAGCCGAGGTTGCTTGTTGATGCCCCGGGGCGCGATCGAGGCCGTACAGTCCGAGGCCCATGACACTGCTTTCGGAACTTCAAGCCCTTGAAGTGGAGCTGCACCACCCCGGCGTCCGCTGCGATGCCGTGCGGCTGGAGCAGCTTCTTCATGCCGAGTTTCGCGAGGTCGGTCGGTCGGGCCGCCACTACGACTTCGGCATCGTCCTCAAGTTCTTGTCGGAGCAGCTCGCCCCGCCCTCGGTCGTCCCGAGCGACTTTTCCGTCAGCCAGCTGGCTCCGGAGGTGGCACTGCTCACCTACCGCTCGGCGCATCGCCAGCCGGATGGCAGCCTGTCGAATCACACCCTGCGCGCTTCGGTGTGGATGCGGGTCGACGGCCGCTGGCAGCTGCGCTATCACCAGGGCACGCCGGCCGCCGAGCCGTGGTAGCGTCGCCGCCGCCATGCGCACGACCCTCGAATCGCCCGACCAGCCGGAGGTGCTGCAGCTCATTGCCGAGCTGGACGCCTACCAGGACACCCTGTACCCGCCCGAAAGCCGGTATGCCCTGGACCTCGCCTCGCTCAAGCAACCCAACGTCCTGTTTGCCGTGGCACGCCTGCCCTCGGGCCGCGCGGTCGGCTGCGGGGCGGTCGTGCTGGGCCCGGAATACGGCGAGGTCAAGCGCATGTACGTGCACCCGGAAAGCCGCGGCCAAGGCGTTGCCGGGCAGTTGCTCGCGCTCCTGGAGGCTCACGCCCTGGAAGGCGGCTGCCGGCTGCTGATGCTCGAAACCGGGCCGAAGCAGCCCGCGGCCCTGGCCTTCTACGAGAGCCGGGGCTTCCGCCGCAGGCCGCCGTTCGGCGACTACCCAGACGACCCGTTCAGCGTGTTCATGCAGAAGTCCATCGCCGCCTGAGGACCCCGCCGCCATGTCGCAGACCCTTCTCGTCTTTGCCGTCGTCGCCTTCATCGGGATCGCCACGCCCGGGCCCACCGTGCTGCTGGCCCTGAGCAACGGTTCGCGCTACGGCGTGAGGGCATCGCTGCCCGGCATGGTGGGTGCGGTGCTGTCGGACTTCGTGCTCATCTCGGCGGTGGCCCTCGGCCTGGGTGCCCTGCTGGCGGCTTCGGAGTTCTGGTTCTCGGCCGTCAAGTGGGTGGGCGTGGCCTATCTGGCCTGGCTGGGTGTGCGCATGCTGCGCTCCAGGGGCGCATTGACGCTGCCTGCCGACGACGCCGCAGCCACAGGCCGGACAGCCTCGCGCAAGTCCATCTTCCTGCGCAGCTTCCTGGTCGCCGTCACCAACCCGAAGGGCTACCTGTTCTTCTCGGCCTTCCTGCCGCAGTTCATCGCCACCTCCGAACCGCAGGTCCCGCAGTACCTCGCGCTGGCCGTCGTGTTCGGCAGCATCGACTTCCTCGTGATGCTGGCCTACGCTGCCGCAGGTGCCCAGGCGATCCGCGCGCTGCGTGCCAACGGCGTGCTCTGGCTCGACCGCCTGTGCGGCGGCGTATTGCTGGCGCTGGCGGGCTCGCTGGCGCTGTATCGCCGCAACGCCTGAGCCGCGATCGACCGCGCGCCGGCTGTATTGCAGCCAGGAAGGCGCCGGCTACCGATGAAATGCGCGCGTGCCGCGGCTGAAGCCAGGCTGATATGAGCGCTGCCCACACTGCCTCCCGTCCCACCACGAGGAGGCCCCATGCCCTTCAAGCTCAACCGCCGCCACGTCGCAGGCCTGGCCGCTTCGGCCTGCCTCCAGGGCTGCGCCCTGTTCGCCGGCTCCAACAGCGAGGCCCCGGCTCCGGCGGCCTCGCTGCCGCCGCAATGGCATGCGCCGCTGCCGCATGGCGGCCAGCTCGGCGAACTCGACGCCTGGTGGCAGCAGTTCGACGACCCGCTGCTCGGGCGGCTCATCACCGCCTCGCAGGCAGCCAGCCCGAGCGTCGCCCAGGCCGCCTCGCGCATCGAGCAGGCGCGGGCTTCGCGCACCGCCGCAGGCGCCGCGCTCGGCCCCACGCTGAACGCCAGCAGCAGCTTCGCCCGCGGCCGCCAGGAGCTCGGCGCGCCGCTGGCCAACACGCAGTCGGCCGGGCTGCAGGCGGCATGGGAGATCGACCTCTTCGGCGGCAACCGGGCCGGTGCCTCGGCCGCGCAGGCACGGCTCGAGGCCGCTCACGCGCAGTGGCATGACGCCCGCGTGTCGGTGGCTGCCGAGGTGGCCACCAGCTATGTGAACCACCGCGCCTGCGAAGCACAGCTGCAGCAGGCCGAAGCCGACGCCACCTCGCGCGCAGAGACGGCCCGCCTGACCGAACAGAGTGCACGCGGCGGCTTTCAGCCGGCAGCGAACGCGGCGCTCTCGCGCGCCACGGCGGCCCAGGGCCGCAACAACGTGACGCAGCAGCGCACGCAGTGCGAACTCAACGTCAAGTCGCTGGTGGCGCTCACCGGCCTGGACGAGCCGGCATTGCGCACGCAGCTGGCCGGCGCCACCGCCCGCGTGCCGCAGCCGGCCGCCATTGCGGTGCACAGCGTGCCGGCACAGGCGCTGGCCCAGCGGCCCGACCTGCTGGCCGCCGCCCGCGACGTGGTGGCCGCCAGCGCCGACCTCTCGCAGACCGAAGCGGCCCGCTACCCGCGGGTGAGCCTGGGCGGCAGCATCGGCGCCAGCCGCATCGAGACCGGCTTCGGCACCAGCGACGGCACCTTGTGGAGCCTGGGGCCGCTGACGGTCTCGCTGCCGCTCTTCGACGGCGGCACCCGCCGCGCCAACCTGCTGGCCGCGCGCGCCCGCTACGACGAAGCCGGCGCCGTGTACCGCGCACGGCTGCGCATGGCCGTGCGTGAAGTGGAGCAGGCGCTGGTCACGCTGCAGGGCACGGCCGAACGTGCGGAAGACGCTCGCATCGCGGCCGAGGGCTTCCGCACCTCGTTCGTGGCGGCGCAGACGCGCCAGCGCGGCGGGCTGGCCAGCCTGTTCGAGCTGGAAGACGCGCGACGCAGCGACCTGCAGGCGCAGAACGCATTGACCGAGCTGCAGCGCGAGCGCGTGGTCGCCTGGATCTCCCTGTACCGCGCACTCGGCGGCAGCTGGGCCGACCGGCCCGAGCCGCTGGCGCAGGGCACCCCGCGCTGACCCCAACACCCCCACCGGAACGACACCATGAAATACCCGAAACGCATCCTCGTCGCCGCCACCGTGTCGGTGGCGCTGCTGGCCGCCGCCGGCCTGCTCATCAACGCCCGGGCCTCCAGGAAGGAAGAGGCACCCGAGCCTGCCAGGCCGGCACTGACCGTGACCCTTGAAACCCCGCAGCGGCTGCAGCTGGCGCAGCAGTTCAGCGCCCACGGCAGCGTGGCCGCCTGGCAGGAAGCCAGCATCGGCGCCGAAGTGCCGGGCCTGCGCCTGGTGGCGGTGCATGTGAACGTGGGCGACGTGGTGCGCCGCGGCCAGGTGCTCGCCACCTATGACGCCGACACCACGGCGGCCGAGCTGGCGCAGATCCGGGCGGCGGTGGCCGAGGCGGAAGCCGCCGCGGCCGACGCACAGGCCAATGCCGAACGCGCCCGGTCGATGCAGGAAAGCGGCGCCCTCAGCGCGCAGCAGATCCACCAGTACCTCACCGCCGAGCAGACGGCCCAGGCCCGCGTCGAAGCGCAGCGCGCTGCGGCCCGTGCGCAGGCGCTGCGCCTGGCCAGGACGCAGGTGCTGGCGCCGGACGACGGCGTGATCTCGGCCCGCAACGCCACCGTGGGGGCGGTCACCGGCACCGGCCAGGAACTCTTCCGGCTCATCCGCGGCGGCCGGCTCGAATGGCGCGCCGAGGTCACGTCGGCGGAGCTGACGCGGCTGTCGCCCGGCACCCCCGCGCGCATCGCCGCGGCCGACGGCAGCCAGGTGGAGGGCACCGTGCGCATGGTGGCGCCCACCGTCGATGCGCACACGCGCTCCGGCCTGGTGTACGTGGACCTGCCCGCGAAGACGCCGCTGAAGGCCGGCATGTTCGCGCAGGGCGAATTCCTGCTCGGCCAGACGCCGGCCCTCACCGTGCCGCAGCAGGCGCTGGTGGTGCGCGACGGCTTCAGCTACCTCTTTCGCGTGAGCCCGGACCACCGCGTGGTGCAGACCCGCGTGACCACCGGGCGCCGCAGCGGCCAGCGCGTCGAGGTGGTCGAAGGCCTGCAGCCCGACGCGATGCTGGTGGCCGCGGGCGCCGGCTTCCTGAGCGACGGCGACCTGGTGAAGGTGACGCAGGCCCCTGCGGCGGCCGGCGCCGCACCGTTGCCGGCCCGGCCGCGCACTGCGCTTTGAACACACGACATCGTTCCACCCAACCCCAGGGGACACACATGAACGTCTCGGCAATGGCCATCCGCAACCCGGTGGTGGTGATCATGCTGTTCGCGCTGCTCACGCTGGCCGGCGTGATGTCGTTCAAGTCCAGCGCCGTGCAGGACTTCCCGGACATCGAGCTGCCCATCGTCAACGTCTCGGCCACGCTCGAGGGCGCCGCTCCCGCGCAGCTCGAAACCGAGGTGGCGCGCAAGATGGAGGACTCCATCGCCACCGTGGCCGGCGTGAAGCACATGCACACCACGGTGCGCGACGGCACGGTGAGCCTCGCGGTCGAATTCGAGATCGAGAAGGACCCGGCCGAGGCGCTGGACGAGGTGCGCGATGCGGTCACCAACATCCGCTCCGACCTGCCGGCCGACCTGCGCGAGCCCACCGTCAGCAAGGCCAGCGTGGCCGGCCGCGTGGTGATGACCTACACCGCCTCTTCGCAACAGCTCGACGAGCAGGAGGTTTCCTGGTTCGTCGACAACACGCTGACCAAGAAGCTGCTCAGCGTGCCCGGCATCGGCTCGGTCAAGCGCGTGGGCGGCGTGGACCGCGAGGTGCTGGTGGAGCTCGACGCCGCACGCATGGCCGCACTCAAGGTGAGCGCGCTCGACGTGTCGCAGCGCCTCAGGCAGGTACAGCAGGAAGCGCCCGGCGGCCGCGGCGACGTGAGCGGCGCCGAGCAGACGGTGCGCACCATCGCCACCGCCGGCTCGGCCGCCGAACTGGCCGCCATGGAAGTGCCGCTGTCCGACGGCCGCAGCGTGCGGCTCGACCAGGTGGCCCGGGTGAGCGACACCATCGCCGAGCGCCGCAGCGTCGCGCTGCAGGACGGCCACAAGGTGGTGGGCATCGAGATCTTCCGTTCCAAGGGCGCCAGCGAGATCGACGTGATGAAGGGCGCGCGCAAGGCGATCGCCGAGCTCGCTGCCGAACACCGCAACGTGCAGATCGACGAGGTGATCGACAACGCCACGCCGGTGCAGGAGAACTTCGACGGCTCGATGCACCTGCTCTACGAGGGCGCCATCCTGGCGGTGCTGGTGGTGTGGTGGTTCCTGCGCGACTGGCGCGCCACCCTGGTGGCCACGGCCGCACTGCCGCTGTCGGTGATCCCGGCCTTCCTGGGCATGCAGTACTTCGGCTTCACCCTCAACACGGTGACGCTGCTGTCGCTCGCACTCGTGGTCGGCATCCTGGTGGACGACGCCATCGTCGAGATCGAGAACATCTCGCGCCACCTCCAGATGGGCAAGACGCCGAAGCAGGCGGCCACGGAGGCGGCCGACGAGATCGGCCTGGCGGTGATCGCCACCACCTTTGCGCTGGTGGCGGTGTTCCTGCCCACCGCCTTCATGGGCGGCATCCCGGGCAAGTTCTTCAAGCAGTTCGGCTGGACGGCGGTGGTGGCCATCCTCGCATCGCTGGTGGTGGCGCGCTTCCTCACGCCGATGATGGCCGCCTACCTGCTCAAGCCGGTGAAGCACGAACAGGGCGAGGACGGCTGGCTGATGGCGCTGTACATGCGCACCATGCGGTGGTGCCTGCATCACCGCCGCGCCACCGCCATCGGCGCTGCCGCCTTCTTTGCCGGCTCGGTGTCGCTGATCGGGCTGCTGCCCACCGGCTTCGTGCCGGCCAGCGACCGCGCCCAGACGCAGATCAACATCGAGCTGCCACCGGGCAGCACCCTGGCCGAGACCTGGAGCGTGGCGGAAAAGGCCCGGCTCGCCGCGCTGACCTCGCCGCAGGTGAAGTCGGTGTTCAGCTCGATCGGCGGCGGCTCCACCGGCAATGCCTTCACCCAGGGCGCCGCTGCCGAGCCGCGCCGCGCGGTGCTCACGCTGACGCTCGCCCACCGCGACCAGCGCAGGGAGTCGATCAAGGACATCGAAGCCCTGATCCGCCATGAGCTGTCGGAGCTGCCAGGCGCGCGCTTCCAGATCGGTGCCATGGACAACGGCGTGAAGATGCAGATCGTGCTGCGCAGCGAAGACGCCAGGGCGCTCGACGCGGCCGCCCAGGCCGCGGTTCGCGACCTGCGCACGCTCAAGGGCGTGGGCGCGGTGAGCTCCAGCGCCGCGCTGGTGCGGCCGGAGATCATCGTGCGGCCCGACACCGCGCGGGCCGCCGACCTGGGCGTGACGACCTCGAAGATCGGCGAGACGGTGCGTGTTGCCACCGCCGGCGACTATGACCAGGGCCTGCCCAAGCTCAACCTGAGCGAGCGGCAGATCCCGGTGCGGGTGAAGCTGCCCGACGCGACCCGCGGCGACCTCGCCGCCATCGAGCGGCTGACCGTGCCGGGCAAGAACGGCCAGCCGGTGATGCTGGGCACGGTGACCCGCGTGACCATGGAAAGCGGCCCGGCCCAGATCAACCGCCTGGACCGCAGCCGCAACGTCACCCTCGACGTGGAACTGGGCAACCGCAGCCTGGGCGAGGCGTACGAGGAGGCGCTGCAGCTGCCCTCGCTGCGCAACCTGCCGCCGGGCGTGAAGCTGGCCGAACTGGGCGACACGCAGGAGATGAACGCGCTGTTCGAAAGCTTCTCCATCGCCATGGCGATCGGCGTGTTCTGCATCTACGGCGTGCTGGTGCTGCTGTTCAAGGACTTCATGCAGCCGGCCACCATCCTGGCCGCGCTGCCGCTGTCCATCGGCGGTGCCTTCGTGGCGCTGCTGGTCACGAACAACGCGATGTCGATGCCCTCGATGATCGGCCTCATCATGCTGATGGGCGTGGTGACGAAGAACTCCATCCTGCTGGTGGAATACGCCATCGTCGCGCGCCAGCAGGGCATGGGCCGCTTCGATGCACTGGTGGATGCCTGCCACAAGCGCAGTCGCCCGATCATCATGACCACCATCGCCATGGGTGCGGGCATGCTGCCGCTGGCCTTGGGCATGGGCGCCGATCCGGCGTTCCGCTCGCCGATGGCGATTGCGGTGATCGGCGGCCTCATCACCTCCACGCTGCTGAGCCTGCTGGTGGTGCCTGCGGTGTTCACCTACGTGGACGACCTGCAGGCCTGGATCGGGCGGCTGGCGGCGCGGCTGGGGCTGCGCGGCAGGCGGGCCCAGGCCGCGGCGGCTCAGCCCGCCCCCCTGGCCGGCTCGACCACGTAGCGATGCATCTCACCGCGAAGCATCTGCTGCCGGCCATGCCAGGGTAATCGACTGGTCAGACAAGCGTCATGACCGCCAATTGAGCCTCGCCAAAAATGGCATGCGAAGGGAGTCGGCCTTGCACTGACCGGATCCGCAAGAGTCCTGCTGAGCGACGGTTCTTTCAACTCATCTACGCACAGACATGAACATCAAATTCCGCTCGACGGTCCTGGCCGTCGCGATGGCACTGACAGCTGGCGCATACGCGGAAGGCGTTCGCCAGAGCCCGATCAACATCGACAAGAAGGACGTCGTCGATGTCCACCACGCACCGCAGATCACGGCGGTCTACCAGTCCAGCGCCACGCTGAACGTGGTGAACACGTACAACCCGAACCGCGTGCCCCTGGTGCACAAGGAATGGGCCACGCTGCGTGCCACGCCGTCGGGCTCTTCATACGTGATGGTCGGACATCAGCAGTACGACCTGCTGCAGTTCCACTTCCACACGCCTTCGGAGCACAAGGTGAACGACAAGGGGGCGCCGATGGAAGTGCACTTCGTGCATCTGCGCACCGGTGCGCTGCCCTGCGACCCCGAGGCCCTGCTCGTGATCGGCGCGATGATCAAGCCGGACTCCGACGCTCACAACGAGCTGAGCAAGATCTTCGACCGCAAGGACTTGCCGGAGGATTCCACGAAGTCGGCGGTGAGCATCACCAACTTCGACCTGAACAAGGTGCTGCCGAAGCTGGACGCCTCCTGGCGCTACTCCGGCTCGCTGACCGCTCCTTCGACCTTCACCAACTGCAGCGCGCAAGGCGGCTCGATCGAAGACCAGCTCAGCGCCGACGTCTTCCCCGAGAACGTGCAGTGGGTGGTGCTGACAAAGCCGGTGGAATTGACCCGGCAGCAGATCAACACCTTCAAGCGGCTCTTCGAGGAAGGCAACTCCCGCGAGACGCAGCCGCTGAACGGGCGCAAGGTCTACCACGTTCACCACTGAGCCGCCTGCTTTCCCTGACAGAGAGACAAAGGCCCTCGAGAGGGCCTTTGTCATTTGAGCGGTCCGGTGTTTCAACCGCCTCCTACGGCAACACCACCTGCCCCGCCGCCCGCGCCACGATGGCGTCCGCATCCCGCCTCAGCAGCAGCCGCTGCGCCACCAGTTCGTCTGCCGCGGCGGTCACGGCCGCCACATAGCCGGCCTGGTCGCCGTACAGCGCTTCGAGCGAAGGCCGGGTGTCGCCCGCTGCGAGGCGCTGCGCCTCGGTCTTGTGGAAGGGAATGAAGGCGCCGGTGAGGTTGGACAGGTCCACCACGCCGGCTGCAGCCGGGTAGTTGAACTCGATGCTGGTGCCCAGCGGGACCCTCGCCTCCACGCTGCGGATGCCGGCCACGGTGAGGCCGGTGGTCGCATCCACCTGCGGCACGAGGATGGCGTAGTCCTTGTTGAGGTAGGCCGGCGGCAGCAGCGTCGCGATGCCCGACTCGTCCTGCGGGCGGTACTCCGGTCCGAAGTCGAGCAGCGGGAAGCCGTTGTAGCGCGCCAGGTAGTTGAACGCCGGCACCGCGGTGGGCGTGCCGTTCACCGGCCACTCCAGGCCCTGCATGACCGGGAACACCAGCTGGTCCGGCCGCACCAGCGTGCCGTCGGCGAGCCTGGGCACCTGGCTGGCGGGTGGCGCGACGTCGCGCACCACCCAGTCTTCCAGCGCCATGAACAGCGCACGGAAGGTGTCGTTGAAGTGCACCACCGTGCCGGCCGGGTACAGGTTGCGGCCGGGCGTGTAGTTGATGCTCGCGGTGCCGCCCGGCCCGCCGTGCTGCGTGCTGGCGTAGTAGTAGATGCGCGCGTTGTCGGGCTGCACGAGGTCGCGCTGGCCGAAGGCATCGGTCAGCACCGGCGAGCCCTGCAGCTGCCAGAACTCGGTGCCCGACAGGCCGAGGAAGAACTTCGGGCAGGTGTTGCTGGCGGCGCAGCGCTTCATCACGCCGCCCTGCCGGCCGGTGAGCTCGTCCACATAGTCCGCCGCGAGCGCCCGCGGTGCGGTCTGGCCGAACGCGGTGTGGTCGGTGCGCAGGCCGCCACCGCCGCCCGGCACGGCGAAGCGGGTGTTGATATGCGTCTGGCGTGCGGCCACATGCGCATAGACGCCATCGAACACCTTGCTGCCGTCGAGCGCCTGGTTGAAGCCCAGGTGCAGGAAGGTCTTCATCGCGTTGCCCGACTGCGAGGTGCCCTGCCCGATGGCATGGGTGATGCGACCGGCCAGCGGGTTGGGGTTGCCGTCGCTGTCGGCCGCCTTGCCGCGGAAGAAGCTCACCGTGTCGCGCAGCGCCGCGAGGCCCACCCCCATGACCTTGGGGTCCCTGGCCACGTACACCAGCTCATAGAGGTACTGCGGGTCGAAGCCGCCCTTCAGGCAGACCTTGGTTGCATCGGCCGTGCCCGGGAAGGGGTTGGCCGCGGCATCGCAGGCGGCGAACTTCCAGTCGCCCGCCGGTATGACGATGCGCGGGTCGGTCTCGTTGCGGCGGCGGGTGAGCGAATAGCCGGGCAAGGTGTTGTCGAGGCTGGCCGGCTCGTAGGGAATCATGCTGCCGTTGAACACCCCGCCGGGCAGGCTCATCACCGGCGTGGCCGCGGCCGGCACGAGCTCGGTCTTGTAGGGGCCTGTGATCGACGAGCCGTCCGGGTTCTTTGCCACCGGCACGGTGACGGTGAGGCGGTTCGGGTTGCTCTTGGGCACGTCGCCCTGCCAGGCGGAATACAGCAGCACATAGCCGCGCTCGAGGTACACCGCATCGCCCGGCACGGCGGTGGGGTTGGGCATGGTGAGGATGTTGCCGCGGTTGGGGGCGTCGTAGCGCAGCACGCCGCTGGCGCGGCTCATGTCCTTGGGCTTGAGCATCACGAAGTCGGCCTTGAACTCCACCATGCCGCGGCTGTTGACCGGCGCGAGCTCGAGGTCCTGGATCACCGCATTCTTCGGTTCGTGAGGATCCACCTCGCCGCTCAGCGTGCCGGTGACGCGCTCATAGGCGCCCACGGTGCCGTAGCTGCCGGCAAAGTCCTCGGTCGCGGTGATCGCCAGCGTGACGCGCGGGGTCGCTGCTGGCGTGGCGGGGGCGTCGTCGTCGCCGCCACAGGCGGCCAGCATGAGGGCCAGCGCTGCGGCGCCGGCCGAGCTGCGATGCAGTGTCTTCATGGTTGTCTCCTGTGTTCTCGAAGGACGGTTCGGGCACGGCTGCGCCCCGCCGGCTGTGCCGCCGGCTTTTCAAGGAATGGGGTCAGGCGCCGGCTTACTCGGGCTCGATGCCCGCGGCCTTGATGACCTTGCCCCACTTCTGGGTTTCGGCCGCCTGGAACTTCGCCAGCTCGTCGGGCGTGGTGGTCCACGCCTCGACGCCGCTGCCCTCGAAGAAGGCCCGGGCCTCGGCGCTCCTGGCGGCCTGGGTGAGCAGTTCGTTCAGCCGCGCCACCACCGGCTGCGGCGTGCCGGCCGGCACGTAGGCGGCGAACCAGTAGCCCATGTCGTAGCCGGGCACGCCGGCTTCGGCGATGGTGGGCACGTCGGGCAGCAGCGGGCTGCGCTTCTGCGTCGAAAAACCCAGCGCCTTCAGCTTGCCGGCCTTCACCTGCGGCAGGCCGGTCGCCGTGTCGGTGATCATGAAGTCGAACTGGCCGCCCATGAGGTCGGTGAGGGCCTGCGGGTTGCTCTTGTAGGGCACGTGCAGGATCTCGGTGCCCGACAGCTGCTGGAACATCTCGCCGGCCACCCGGCTCGACGAACTGCCGCTGCCGAAGCTGAGCTTGCCAGGCTGCTGCTTCGCGCGGGCCACCACGTCGGCCACGCTCTTGAAGGGCGCATCGGCGCGTACCACCATCACCTGCCCGCCCTTGCCCAGGCCGGTGACCGGCGCGAAGTCCTTCACAGGGTCGTAGGCCAGCTTCTTGTAGAGGTGCTGGTTGGCCGCCTGCGTGGTGTTGGTGGTGATGAGCACCGTGTAGCCGTCGGCCGGTGCGCGGGCGGCCTGCTGCGCGGCCAGCATGCCGCTGGCGCCGGCCTTGTTGTCCACCACCACGGACTGCTTCGTCTGCGCGGCGACGGATTGGCCCAGTGCCCGTGCGAGCTGGTCGGTGGCGCTGGCGGCCGCGAAGGGCACGACGAAGGTGATCGGCTTCTCGGGGTAGGCGGCCTGCGCGGCGAAGGGCTGGCCGAAGGCCATGGCAGCGGCCAGCGCGAGCAGCGGGCGGCGGGTGAGAGAGGTCATGCGTTTGTCTCCGTTGTAATGTCGAGCGGGGGATCAGGATCAGGGGGGCGGGGAAAGCGGCGAGGGGTTCCTGAGCAGCGGCTGCAGCGCCTGCGGCACGGCCACCGGCAGGTCGAGCAGCAGGAACGACAGCGCCTTGCCGTGGCTGTCGAGGTTGAGCGCATCGTTCACGCCGCCGTCGAGCACGCCGTCGAGCACGAAGTTCATCGCCTGCAGGTGAGGCAGGAGGTGCCGCATCACGCGTTGCGGGCGGCGGTGGGCGAACTGGCGGGCCACGGCTTGCTCGGTGACCTGCTCCACCAGCAGCGGGTACAGCGCCGGATGCCAGGCGATGACGCTGATGTTGGAGCGATCGCCCTTGTCGCCGGTGCGGCCGTGGGCGAGGCAGTGCAGCGGCACGGCCAGCGTGTCGTTCGCATTCATCCGATGAACTCCCAGGTCTGCGGCACGCGCTCGCGCGGCACCAGGCACGACACCGTGCCCAGCCGCTGGCGCAGCGCGGTGCGCACGCCGCCGCCGCCGGCGGGGCCGCAGGTGTAGAGCGCCGTCACCTCGCGCAGCAGGCGCTCGGCGGTGCGCCGGTCGTCGTGGTTCATCGCCATGCGCAGGCGCACGTCGCGTGCGTCGCCTTCGGGCTGCGCCGCGAGCCAGCGGCCGGCGTCGTCGGCGAACACGCTGGAGACGCCGATGAAGTCCACCCGCAGCGGCCCGCAGCCGGCAAGCCGCGAGCGCAGCACGTCTGCGGCCAGCCGGGCCCGCGCCTCTGCGCCGCGGCCGGCATACGAGATCTCGCCTTCGGCCAGCCAGCCGTGCGGATGGAACACGTTGACCTTCAGCGTGGCCGGCCGGGCATGGCCGCGCACGCCACACAGGCGCACGAGGTCCGGGCCGGCCGCTTCGACACGCGCCTCGCCGATGTCGGCCACCACGTCGGGCGTGAGGTAGGCACGCGGGTCGTGCAGCTCGTACAGCAGCTGCTCCTTGACCGTGTGCTCGTCGACGCAGCCTCCGGTACCCGCCGCTTTGCCGACGAGGCAGCTGCCGTCGTCGAACAGCTCGGCGATCGGATAGCCCACATGGGCCAGGTCCGGCACGTCCTTGAAGCCGGGGTCGGCGTAGTAGCCGCCGCACACCTGCGCGCCGCATTCGAGCAGGTGGCCGGCCATGGTGGCGCCGGCCAGCCGATCCCAGTCGTCTTCGGCCCAGCCGAAGTGGGCGAGCGCAGGGCCCACGGTGAGGGAGGGGTCGGCCACCCGGCCGGTGACCACGATGTCGGCGCCCTCGCGCAGCGCGGCGGCAATGGCCTGCGCGCCCAGGTAGGCATTGGCGCTGGCGATCTGCAGGCCGGCCGAGGCCGGGCGCAGGGCCTCGCGCAGCAGGGCTTCGTGTTCCGGCCCTGCAAGGTCGTCGCCGCTCACCACGGCCACCCTGGGGCGTCGCAGCCGCAGCTCGCTTGCCAGCCGCAGCAGCCGGCGCGCCGCGGCCTGCGGGTTGGCTGCGCCAAAGTTGCCGACGATGCGGATGCGATGGGCCAGGCAGTCGGCCAGCACCGGCTGGAGCATGTCGACCAGCAGGGGCTCGTAGCCGGCCTCGGGGTCGGCCTGGCGGGCCAGCTGCGCCAGCGCCAGCGTGCGCTCGGCCAGCGTCTCGAAGATCAGCACCGCCGGGCCGCCGCGGGCGATGAGCGTGTCCACCACGGGGCGGGCGGCGTCGGTGCGGTCGCCGGAAAAGCCGGCCGCATTGCCGACGAGCAAGGGCGTTGTCATGGGTCCGTTCCACCGCGGAAGCGCGGGATGGACCTCACTCTAGGAGGGCCGCGTTGAAAGGAGAATTCGTTTGTTTGGATGAATTGATCGGCTTCGCAGATGAGTGACCCGAACCTTTCCACGCGCCAGCTGCGCGCCTTCGTGGCGCTGGCCGAAGCGCGCAACTTCACTCGGGCCGCGGCGCGCTGCCACCTGTCGCAGCCGGCCTTCAGCGCGTTGATCCGCTCGCTGGAGTCGGCGCTGGGCGCGCGGCTGTTCGACCGCACCACCCGCACGGTGGAGCTCACCGCCGAAGGCAGCCTCTTCCTCGACGGTGCGCAGCGGCTGCTGCGTGACGTGGAGGTCACGGTGGCCGACCTGGGCGAGCACGTGGCGCGGCGCCGCGGCCGGGTGTCGCTGGCCGCGCTGCCGGCGCTGGCCGCGGGCTGGCTGCCCGAGGTGCTGGCGCAGTTCCATGCGGACCATCCGCACATCGAGCTCGACGTGGCCGATGCGTTGTCCGACGAGTGCGTCGAGCGGGTGCGGGCGGGCCGTGCCGACTTCGCGCTGGCGGCCGTGCGCGCCAGTGCGCCGGAGCTGCTGGCGCAGCCTTTCTGTTCAGACCGCTTCCATGTGGTCTGCCGCGGCGACCACCCGTTTGCGAACAGGCGCCGCATCACCCTGGCCGACCTGCCGGGCCAGCCCTTCGTGCACCTGGCCCGCAACAGCAGCGTGCGCCAGCACATCGACACCGCCATCCGGCCGGCGCAGATCCATTCGGTGCTGGAACTGGAGCAGCTCAGCACGGTGGCCGGCATGGTGCGCGCGGGCCTGGGCATCACCGTCGTGCCGGCGCTGACGCTGTTCCACTTCGAGCACCCGGCGCTGGTGACACGCCCGCTGTTCGCCCCCGGGCTCAAGCGCGAGCTGTTCTTGATCCGCCGGCGGGACCGGTCGCTTTCGATGGCGGCGCAGGCGCTGTTCGAGCTGGTGATGTTGCGCAGGCCGAAGGTGGGCTAGGCAACGCACCACCGGCAAAAACATCGGCAACTTCACCGGCAGAAAGCTGTCTTGCCGACCCAGCATCTTTCACATAAGCTACTGTCAAATAAGAAATTTTTACAACACAAAGGCAATCTACTGATCGGCAACTCATGTCCGTAAAACCCATCACCCTGAGCGTGTTTGACCAAGCCCATCAGTTCGAGCCGCTGCTGCCTCAGCAGGGCCTTGAACAGCTGGCGGTCGAAACACGGGGGGTGATCGAGAAGGCGTTCCAGTTGCAGGGGGCCGTACACGCGACGAGCCGAACCCGGCTGCACGAGCTCGTGCGCACGATGAACTCGTACTACTCCAACCTCATCGAGGGGCAGGGCACTCACCCGGTCAACATTGACCGGGCGTTGAAGCGCGACTTCTCCGCCAAGCCGGACGTCGCACACCGCCAACGCATCGCCGTCGCACACATAGAGGCAGAGCGGGAGCTGGAGCAGCAGATCGCCGCCGGGTCTTCGGCACTTACCAGCGCCTTCCTGCGTCAGGCGCACGCGAGCTTGTACGGGCGACTGAGCGAGGACGACCGTCGCACACCTGACGGCCGGTTGGTCGAGCCAGGAGCACTGCGGATCGAGGACGTTTCCATCGGTCGCCATCAACCGCCGACGTGGGCTTCGTTGCCCCGGTTCCTTGATCGCGCCGACGCCGTCTATGGCCGGCAATGGGGGCTGGATGCTTCGCTCTACGCCGTGGCGGCGGCACACCACCGCATGGCTTGGACCCACCCGTTCTCGGACGGCAACGGTCGAGCGTGCCGCCTGCAGACCCACTGCGCGCTGCTGCCGCTGAGCGGTGGGCTCTGGTCGGTCAGCCGTGGCCTGGCGCGTCAGCGAGAGCGCTACTACGAGCTCCTCGCCAATGCCGACATGGCGCGCCAGGGCGACCTCGACGGACGCGGCAACCTCAGCGAGAAGATGCTCAGGCAGTGGTGCCTGTTCTTCATCGAGCTTTGCGCTGACCAGGTGAGCTACATGAGTCGCATGCTCGACATCGCGCAACTCAAGGAGCGCATCGCCGGGCTCGTGCTGTTGCGCAGCCGCAGTGCAGCACATGCCGACTACCGCCAGGAGGCGGTGCTGCCGCTGCTGCACCTGCTCGCGGCCGGTCCCTTGTCACGGGGCGAGTTCGCTCAGATGACCGGCCTGGGTGAGCGCACGGCGCGCAAGCTGCTGTCGCGACTGCTGAAGGACGGCCTGCTGCTCAGCCGCACCCCCAAGGGCGAACTTGAAATCGGCTTTCCGATGGATGCGCTGAACGTCCTGTTTCCCAACCTCTACCCGGAGGCAGCCACGGCACCGCCCGCGGACTAGGGCCTGTTGACACTATTTGGAGCCTCGCGTGCCCCCCCACTGAAGGCAACTCTCACCCGTTCGCCGCCAGCTGCCGCACCCTGCCGATCGCCAGCCCCGCCGCCGCGGTGCGCGTTTCCACGCCGAGCTTGTCGAACACATGCTCCAGGTGCTTCTTCACCGTGGCCGCGCTCATGCCGAGGATGTCGGCGATGTCTCGGTTGGTCTTGCCCTTGACCACCCAGTAGAGCACCTCGGCCTCGCGCAGCGTGAGCCGGAAGGTGTGGGTCATGGCCTCGACGACCGCTGCGTCCGAGGCCTCGCGCATCACCACCAGCCATTCGCCGTCGCCGGTCTGCTCATGCAGGGCCAGCACGAGGCGGTTGGCGCCGTGGGCCACGGTGAAGCTGGACGTGGCCAGCCCGGCGAGCTGGGCCTGCGACTGCGCCTGCACCCAGTCGGTCGCCGCTTCCGGCAGTTGCGGCTCGGCGCTCGCGAAATAGCGGGTGAGCAGGCTGCGCGCCAGCGGCGTCTGCCAGACCAGGCGGCCGTCGGAAGCGCGCACCGTCACGGCGGCATGCCCGAAAGCGTCGAGCGCATTGCGCGCCTGACGTGTGTGGCGGGCGCTCTGCACATGGGCCGCGATGCGCGCGAGCACCTCCTTGGGCCGGATCGGCTTGGTCACGTAGTCGGCGCCGCCGGCCTCGAAGGCGGCCACCACGTGTTCGGTGTCGGTGAGGCCGGTCATGAAGATGATCGGGATGTGGGCGGTGGCCGCCTCGCCCTTGAGCCGGCGCGCCACCTCGAAGCCGCTCATGCCGGGCATCACCGCGTCGAGCAGCACCACGTCGGGCAGCGCCTGCCCGGCACGCTGCAGCGCGGTTTCGCCGCTGGTGGCCACCAGCACGGTGTAGCCGGACTCGTCGAGCGCGTCGTGCAGCACCGACAGGTTGTCCGGCACGTCGTCGACGATGAGCACCACGTCGGCGCTCGAGCGGTCAGGCAGTCGGTTCGACATCGGGCAGGGCCTGTTGGATGAGGGCACTCATGGCTTCGAGCTGGAACCCGCGGGCGAGCAGGCGCAGCCGGGTCACGAAGTCAGTACTGTCGGGATGGGCCGCTTCGATCTCGTCGAGCTTGCTGACGATGCCGCGGAAGTAGCCGAGATTGACGAGCTCTTCGAGCGCACGCAGGTGCTGTGCCGGCGGATACGCCTGCGCCGCCGGCTTCGCCACCGCCGGCGCGGCCGGGGGCGGGGGCGCGGTGTGCTGCCACTGCAGCGACAGGCGGGCGCCCAGCCAGTCGAGCAGTTCGCTCACGCGCACCGGCTTCACGATGAAGTCCTCGGCCCGGATGCCCACGTCGTTTTCGAGCCCCTTGTCGAAGGCGTTGGCCGACACGATGGCCACCGGCGCACTGGAGAGGCCGCGCAGGCGGATCTGCCGCAGGGTGCCCCAGCCGTCGAGCCCCGGCATCGCGAGGTCCATCAGGATGACATCGGGCGCGAGGCCCGCCTCCAGCAGCGCCAGGCATTCCTCGCCGTTGGCGGCCTGCTGCAGCTCGAAGCCCAGCGGCTGCAGCACGCTGGCCAGCAGCTCGCGGTCGACCTCCTCGTTGTCGACCACCAGCACGCGCCTGCGCGCGCCGGCATAGCCGGTGCGGCCGGTACGCGGCAGCTCGCGTTCGGCCACCGCCGCGCGCACCTGCGGCAGGAAGAGCTTGATGCGGAACAGCGTGCCCACGCCGGGCGTGCTGCTCACGGTCATCTCGCCGCCCATGAGGTCGGTCAGCATCTTGCTGATGGTGAGCCCCAGGCCCGAGCCGCCGGCAAGCGAGCCGCCGGTGTGGGCCGAGCCGCGCACGAAGGGTTCGAAGATGTGCTCCATCTCCTGCGGGCTCATGCCGGGGCCGGAATCCTCGATCTCGAAACGGGCCATCTCGCCCGAGTAGTGCACTCGGAAGGCCACGTGGCCGGCCCCGGTGAACTTGACCGCATTGCCGAGCACGTTGATGAGGATCTGCCGCAGGCGCTTCTCGTCGGCCCGCACCACCGCCGGCAGCTCGCCCAGGTCGTGGCGGAAGTCGATGGCCTTGGCCGAGGCCTGCAGCTCGAACATCCGCGCGATCTCCTCCACGCATTCGCGAAAGCGCATCGGCTTCACGTCGAGCGTCAGCTTGCCGCCTTCGATGCGGGCGATGTCGAGCGTTCCCTCGATGAGCGACAGCAGGTGGTCGCCTCCGCGGCGGATCACGCCGACCGCCTGCCGGCGCCTGGGCGGCATGGCCTCGTCTTCCTCGAGCAGCTGGGCATAGCCGAGGATGCTGTTGAGCGGCGTGCGCAGCTCGTGGCTGATGTTGGTGATGTAGCGGCTCTTGGCCTGGTTGGCGAGCTCGGCTGCATGCTGCGCGCGCTCCGCGTCCCGCTTGGCATGCTGCAGCTGCAGGTCGGTGCGCTTGTGCGACTCGATCTCGCGCATCAGCAGGTGGGTCTGCCGGTTCGATTCTTCCTGCGCGACCTGCCGGCTCTTGTGGGTGAGCACCAGCCACCAGGCCACGATGCCGGCCACCAGCAGCAGCGCGGCATACACCTTCACGAAGGTGAGCTTGAGTCCCGGCGCATGCGCAGCCGCCTGCTCGCCCAGCACGCGCAGCTCCTGGTAGTACATGAGCCCCAGCAGCAGGCCCAGCAGCGGCACCACCACCGCCATCACAAGCAGGTAGTGGCCGAGGCCGGTGTCGAGGTAGGGCCAAATGGCACGCGGCAGCACCGCGCGCAGGGCGCCGTTCCATTGCACCGACAGGCGTGCATCGGGCTTGCAGAGGTCGTCGCAGCGTGCGTCGAGCGAGCAGCACAGCGAGCAGATCGGCCCCTGGTAGGCCGGGCAGTGCGCCATGTCGTCGGTTTCGTATTCGCGATCGCAGATCACGCACTGGCGCAGGCGCAGGTAGGGGCCGTCCTGCGCGCCGCCGCCCGGGGTTTCGGGCCGCCGCGCGATGTAGTAGCGGCCCTTCGTCCACCACGCGATCAGCGGCGCGGTCACGAACGCGGTGACCATCGCGATGGCCGCCGAGAACGCCTGCGGGCCGGGGCCGAACACGCCCAGGTGGGCCGCCACCGACAGCACCGAGGCCATGCCCATGGCGCCCACGCCGACCGGGTTCACGTCGTACAGGTGCGCACGCTTGAACTCGATGCCTTTCGGTGACAGCCCCAGCGGCTTGTTGACCACCAGGTCGGCCACCACCGCCATCATCCAGGAGATGGCGATGTTGGAATACAGCCCCAGCACGCCCCCCAGCGCCTGGAAGACCTCGAGCTCCATCAGCATCAGCGCGATGAGCGTGTTGAACACGACCCACACCACCCGCCCGGGGTGGCTGTGCGTGAGGCGCGAGAAGAAGTTGCTCCAGGCGAGCGAACCCGCGTAGGCGTTGGTGACGTTGATCTTGAGCTGCGAGATCACGACGAACACCGTGGTGGCCGCCACCGCCCAGCCGACGGTGGGGAACACGTACTCGTAGGCGGCGAGGTACATCTGGTTCGGGTCCACCGCACGCGAAGGCGGCACCGAGTGGCTGATGGCCAGGTAGGCGAGCAGCGCGCCGCCCAGCATCTTCGCCACCCCCAGCACCACCCAGCCCGGCCCGCCGATCAGCATGCCGGCCAGCCAGCGCATGCGGTTGCGCCCGGTGCGCTCGGGCATGAAGCGCAGGTAGTCCACCTGCTCGCCCATCTGCGTGATGAGGGCGATGCCCACCGTCATGGCGGCGCCGAAGAGATGCAGGTCGAACCGGCCGCCCTGCTGGTTGTCGCCGCCGTAGCCCACCAGACCGGCCAGCACCTGGGGGTCTTCCTTGAGCACGTAGACGAAGGGCAGCACCAGCAGCACCAGCCACAGCGGCTGGGTCCACACCTGCAGCCGGCTGATCACGGTGACGCCATGGGTGACCAGTGGAATGACCACCAGCGCGCAGATCAGGTAGCCCAGCGCCGGCGGGATGTCGAAGGCCAGCTCGAGGGCGTAGGCCATGATGGCCGCCTCGAGCGCGAAGAAGATGAAGGTGAAGCTCGCGTAGATGAGCGAGGTGATGGTCGAGCCGATGTAGCCGAAGCCGGCGCCGCGGGTGAGCAGGTCCATGTCGACCCCGTGGCGCGCCGCGTAGTGGCTGATGGGCAGCCCGGCCAGGAAGATGATGAGGCCGGTGGCGACGATGGCCCAGAAGGCGTTGATGAACCCGTACTGCACCAGCAGCGTCGCACCCACCGCCTCGAGCACGAGGAACGAGGCCGCGCCGAAGGCGGTGTTGGCCACCCGCAGCTCCGACCACTTGCGGAAGGCGCGCGGCGTGAAGCGCAGCGCGTAGTCCTCCATGGTCTCGCGCGCGACCCAGCTGTTGTAGTCGCGGCGGATCTTGATGACGCGCTGCACCGCCTCGCCGGAGACCGGCGCGGGGGGCGAGGGGGCGGACTCGGCGGTGAACGAGGCGGATTCCATGCCGAGCGGTCGAAGACCTGGGGTTGATACGGGGCCGGCATGAATCGCAAAGCCTGTGCCTACGCCTTCGGGCGCATTGCCGTTTTGCCGCCTTTGCCTAAGATGGCCGCGAACTTGCACAGCCACGCGCCATGGAACTCACGCCTCGCGAAAAAGACAAGCTCCTCATCTTCACCGCGGCCCTGCTGGCCGAGCGCCGCAAGGCCCGCGGGCTCAAGCTCAACTATCCGGAGGCGGTGGCCCTGATCACCGCGGCCATCATGGAAGGCGCCCGCGACGGCAAGTCGGTGGCCGCCCTCATGAGCGAAGGCAAGACCGTGCTCAGCCGCGCCGACGTGATGGAAGGCGTGGCCGAGATGATCCCGGAGATCCAGGTCGAGGCCACCTTCCCCGATGGCACCAAGTTGGTGACCGTGCACCAGCCGATTGCATAGGCTGCCGGCACACCACCCGCCGTGGTGCACGACAACGAACCCTCAACGGAGCGAACCCCATGAAACAAGCTGCCGCCCTCCTCCGAGGCGCCGCCCTGCTCGCCACGAGCGTGGCCGCCCAGGCCCATGAAGGACATCACCAACCCGGTGCGGCGCACTGGCATGCGACCGACGTGTTCGGCTTCGTCGCGCTGGCACTCCTGGTCGCCGCTGCGGCCTGGTGGATCGGCAGGAAGTGAGCACCATGATCCCCGGCGAACTTTTCACCGACCCCGGCGAGCACGACCTCAACCCCGGCCGGCGCACGCTCACGCTGGTGGTCGAGAACACCGGCGACCGGCCGATCCAGGTCGGCTCGCACTACCACTTCGCCGAGACCAACGGCGCGCTGAGGTTCGACCGCGCCGCCGCCCGCGGCATGCGGCTGCACATCGCGTCGGGCACCGCGGTGCGCTTCGAGCCCGGGCAGCAGCGCACGGTGGACCTGGTCGACTACGCCGGCGAGCGCGAGGTGTGGGGTTTCCGCGGCCTGGTACAGGGAGCGTTGTGATGGCGAAGATCCAGCGACGCGCCTATGCCGAGATGTACGGCCCCACCACCGGCGACCGCCTGCGGCTGGCCGACACCGACCTCGTGATCGAGGTCGAGGCCGACCACACCCTGCGCGCCGGCGGCTACGGCGAGGAAGTGAAGTTCGGCGGCGGCAAGACCATCCGCGACGGCATGGGCCAGAGCCAGCGCGTCAACGGCCCGGGCGCCGGCGAAGCGGTCGATTGCGTGATCACCAACGCGCTGATCCTCGACCACTGGGGCATCGTGAAGGCCGACATCGGCCTGCGCGGCTCGCGCATCGCCGCCATCGGCAAGGCCGGCAACCCCGACGTGCAGCCGGGGGTGGACATCGTGATCGGCCCGGGCACCGAGATCATTGCCGGCGAGGGGATGATCGTCACCGCCGGCGGCATCGACACCCACATCCACTGGATCTGCCCGCAGCAGATCGAAGAGGCGCTGATGTCGGGCGTGACGACCATGATCGGCGGCGGCACCGGCCCGGCCACCGGCACCTTCGCCACCACCTGCACGCCAGGGCCCGAGAACATCGCCCGCATGCTGGCCGCGGCCGACGCCTTCCCGATGAACCTGGGATTCTTCGGCAAGGGCAACGCGAGCCGGCCGCAGGCGCTGCGCCAGCAGGTCGACGCCGGCGCCATCGGCCTCAAGCTGCACGAGGACTGGGGCACCACGCCGGCGGCCATCGACACCTGCCTGGGCGTGGCCGAGGAGACCGACATCCAGGTCGCCATCCACACCGACACGCTCAACGAGAGCGGCTTCGTCGAGGACTCCATCGCCGCCTTCAAGGGCCGCACCATCCACACCTTCCACACCGAAGGGGCGGGCGGCGGCCATGCGCCGGACATCCTGAAGGTGGTGGGCGAAGCCAACGTGCTGCCGAGCTCGACCAACCCGACCCGGCCCTACACCGTCAACACGCTCGACGAACACCTCGACATGCTGATGGTGTGCCACCACCTCGATGCGTCGATCGCCGAGGACCTGGCCTTCGCCGAAAGCCGCATCCGCCGCGAGACGATCGCAGCCGAGGACATCCTGCACGACCTGGGCGCCATCAGCATGTTCAGCTCCGACTCGCAGGCCATGGGCCGGGTGGGCGAGGTGATCCTGCGCTGCTGGCAGACGGCGCACAAGATGAAGCAGCAGCGCGGCAAGCTGCCCGGCGACAGCGAACGCCACGACAACGCGCGGGTGAAGCGCTATGTCGCCAAGTACACGATCAACCCGGCCATCTCGCACGGCCTCTCTCACGAGGTGGGCAGCATCGAGGTGGGCAAGTGGGCCGACCTGGTGTTGTGGAAGCCGGCATTCTTCGGCGTGAAGCCGTCGCTCATCCTGAAGGGCGGCTTCATCGCCGCAGCCGCGATGGGCGACCCGAATGCGTCGATCCCGACGCCGCAGCCGGTGCATTACCGGCCGATGTTCGGCAGCTACGGCGGCGCGCTGGCGCGCACCTCGCTCACCTTCGTGAGCCACGTGGCCCTATCGAGCGGCGCGGCCGAGGCCTACGGGCTGCACAAGCAGCTGGCCGTGGTGAAGGGCTGCCGCAGTGTGCGCAAGACCGACATGGTGCACAACGCCTGGCTGCCCGCGATGCAGGTGGACCCGCAGACCTACCAGGTGCGCGCCGACGGCCAGCTGCTCACCTGCGAGCCGGCCACGGTGCTGCCGATGGCGCAGCGCTACTTCCTGTTCTAGTCCACTGCGTCAGTGAAATGGCACCCCCGTGAGTGCCTGCCAGGGGCGCAATCTAGGCGCGAAGCCGCCGATGTGGCAGGCCCCACATCAAGGCTTCGCAACAACGAGTGCGCCCCTG
>NZ_SWAR01000040.1 GCF_006386545.1 Methylibium rhizosphaerae
AGGGCGGCAGTGACGAAATCTACGGAGGCGACGACGCCGACTACATGGTCGGCGACGACCGTGATCCGGTTCGCGCACCCCTGAGCACGCACGGCAACGACTACCTGGATGGTGGTGCCGGGGCCGACCAGATATGGGGCAGCGGCCGCGACGACGAGCTCTTCGGCGGCGTCGGCGACGACCTGCTCTTCGGCGACGACGCGGGCGACAAGGTGGACGTGCTGGTTCACGGGCGCGACTATCTCGACGGCGAAGACGGCAACGACCAGCTGGCGGGCCAGGGCAGTGACGACACGCTGTTCGGCGGTGCGGGCAATGACCAGCTGTGGGGCGACGACACGCAAGACCGTGTGGCTGTTTCCGCGCACGGCAGCGACCACCTCGACGGCGAGGCGGGCAACGACCAGCTCGTCGGCGGCGGGGGCCGGGACACTTTGTTCGGCGGCACCGGCAATGACAACCTGTGGGGTGACGATGACGCGCAGAGCGTCGCTGCGTCGGCTCACGGCATCGACTATCTGGACGGCGAAGAAGGCGACGACCGCCTGACGGGCGGCGGCGCGGCCGACGTCCTGTACGGCGGCGCCGGCAACGACACCATGCTCGGTGACGACGAGTCCCTGGAGGCGTCCGCGCATGCGGCGGACTACCTCGATGGCGGCGACGGCGACGACAACCTGGCCGGCAACGGCGGGGCCGACACGCTGCTGGGCGGGGCGGGCAACGACGTGCTGCTGGGCGATGGCCTCAACAGCCATGCCGAAAGCGACAACGACCGCGACGACCACCTCGACGGCGGTGATGGCAACGACCAGCTGGCGGGTGGCGGCGGCAACGACACGCTGCTGGGCGGCTCGGGCAATGATGCGTTGCTGGGCGGCTCGGGCGACGACCGGCTGGACGGCGGCACCGGCCTGGATGCCCTGCTCGGCGGAGCCGGCAACGACACGCTGGTGAGCGACGGGGACGACTACCTCGACGGCGGCGAGGGCGATGACGTCTACCTGATCACGCAGCAGGCGCCGTCCGTCGTCAACGGTGTGATGACCCAGATCGTGCCAGTGGTCAACGACGCGAGCGGCACCAGCACGATTCGCATCGCCGGCAGCGGCACCGAAGCGGCCGATACGCAGGTGTTCGTGCAGGACGGCACGGTGTACGTGGCCGTGGGCAACACAGCCGCGGTGGCTCTGGGAGCGGCCTCGAACCTGTCGTCGATGACGCTGCAGACGGGTGATGGCGAGGCGCGCTCGCTGCAGTCGATTGTCGATGCCGGCAGTTCAGGGGGCGAAGTGCGCTCGGCCCTGTGGCGGGCTGGCGAAGGGCTGAGGTGGTCGGACAGCCTCGCCACGGCTCAGACGCTGCTCGGCTCGGCCGGGCGGGATCACCTCGCAGGCGGCTCCGGTGCCGACTTCCTGGACGGCGCAGCGGGTGACGACCGGGTCGAAGGCGGGGCTGGCGCCGACATGTTGGTCGGCGGGACGGGCAGCGACCTGCTGGCAGGTGGGGCGGGCCGGGACACGCTCAATGCCAACACGGCCGCCGGCGACGACGGCGCTGCCGATGTCTACCTGCTGTCCCGCGGAAGCGGCGAGGACTGGATCACGGCACAGCCCGGTGATGGTGACGCGCTCGACGTGATCCGCTTTGGCGAGGGCATCACCGCGGCAGACCTGCAGCTCAGCAATCTGCGCGAAGGCACTTCGCTGCGCGGGGTGCATCTGGCCATCAGCTACGGAAATGGTGATCGGCTGGTTCTGGACCCCGGCGCCGAGGGGACCATTCGCGAGCTCCAGTTTGCCGACGGCACGGTGCTCTCCATGAGCGAGATCGTCGCGCCGCTGCTGGTGCGGGCGCCTGACGACGACGGCATCATCCACGGCTCGCAAACGGATGACCTGTTGGCCGGCACGCAAGCCAACGACCACATCCAGGGGCATGGCGGCGACGACGTGCTCGAGGGTGGTGCCGGCGACGACCGTCTCGCAGGGGGGGCGGGCTTCAACACCTATCGGTTCGGCGGTGACAGCGGTCATGACCTCATCGAGGTGACGGCGGGAGAGCGAGGGCTGCTCGAGTTCGATGGTGAAGTGAGCATGGCGCTGGACGGCAACGACCTCCTGCTGAGCAGCGGACCCAGCTCGCTCGTGCGGATCAGCGGCTACGGCAACGATCCTGCCGTCGCCGCGAGCTGGCGAATCCGCATTGGCTCGGGCAACACGCACGTGCTGGGCGACTATGTCGCGGAGCATGCGGTGCAGGCGGGCGTCGACCTGTCTGCCCGCAGGCAGCGCTTCGTCGATGAGCAGCTGTGGCAGCTGCGCACCCAGGGCCAGCGTCGCGACTCGGCATTCCCCGAACCCTTCACGGTGCCGGTGCACGTTCGGCAAGAGCACCTGCAAATGCTGGAGGGGCGGGTCCTGGCGCACGAGGCGTACCTGACCGACGGCGAGACGGTCAGAACCGTGACGCAAACACGGACAGAGCCGGTCTATGAGACGACGAGCGTCACGAACTCCCCGGCGCTGAGCGGACGCTTCGTGCCGCTGTCCGAGCTTGCAAACTATGGCCCCTATCCCAGCGATGCGATCCAGGTGCGTGGTCCAAGGATGCCGGACGCATCGGGATCCACCGACGGGCGGGGCAACCTCCTCGGCGTCATCATCCCGCCCGACACCCCTTCGGGTTCCGGGCTCACCTCGCAACGGCGGATCGTGGGCTACGAGACCGTGACCGAGACCTACACGGTGGCGTCTCCCGCAGACACCGCCACCCAGGCACTCATCAGCGGCACGGATGGCGATGACGTGGTCCTGCCGGCCGGCACGGACAGGTCGAGGCCCGCGCGGTTCCGCGGCTCGATTGAAACGGGTGCCGGCAACGATCGCGTTGCACTCAACAGCCTCTACGACGCATGGGGCACGTCGTGGGCAACCCGTGACAGCGACTGGAGTGTCATGCCATGGGCCGATTACTCCAGCTTCAACACGCAGCACTACCAAAGAGGTCTGGGCGCCTGGATCGACCTGGGTGATGGGGACGACGCAGCGTCGGGCACAGAAGGTCATGACTTCATCCGCGGCGGCTCGGGCAGCGACTGGCTCGACGGGCAGGCCGGGGCCGACACCTACTACATCGAAGCCACCGGGCGCGATGTGGATCGCATCGCCGACCTGGCGTCGTTCGATCCGGCGGCTGACTACAGCTTTCTGTCATATGGCGGAAGGCTGAACGACGCGAACCTGGACGTGGTTGAGTTCGACGCCGGTGTGGCACTGCAGGACCTGAGCTACCGCTGGGGATCAGTTGATCCTTCGACGGGCTTGCAGACCCTCGAGCTGCTGCTTCAAGGTCGCCCCTTCCTCCAGATCGACTACAGCCCGCGTACTGCGCAGGGAGGCACGGCGCCGCTGCTGAGCGACGAAGCCCTGGAGCGAGGGTTTCCGGGCGCGACGCGCGCCGAGATCCTCTCGCGCGAGGTGTCCATGGAAGGTGTGGAGCGCTTCCGGTTCGCCGACGGCACCTTGCTGAGCGTGCAGCAGCTGCTGGCAGCGTTGCCGGTGAACGAGGAGCCAGCGGCTCCGCTGGACCTGTCCGGCACGGGCAGGGGGGACTTGTTGCAGGGCGGCACAGCCTCGGACTTGCTGAACGGCGCCGCAGGCAATGACCGGCTGGAGGGGCGCGCCGGGGCCGATGCCTTGCTTGGAGGTGCCGGCGACGACGCGCTCTATGGCGGCGCCGGCGATGACAAGCTGCGCGGCGATGCCGCCACCACCCCGGTGGTGGTGCGTGCCCGCGCCCAGCTGGTCAACGGCGTGGGCGCGCGCATGCAGCTGTGGCTCGATGGCGAGCTGGTCGGTGAGACGCAAGTCGACAGCACGATGTACACCGACTACCGATTCGACGTGGCCGCCGAATTGGGCCGCGACGCGCGGCTGGACGTCGTGTTCACCAACGACTACTACGCCAACGGCCAGGACCGCAACCTGTGGGTGTCGCTGGTGACGGTGGGCGAGCACGCGATGCGCACGACCGACGCCGGGGTGGTGATCGACAGGGGTGCCGGTGCACAGGCATTCGATGGCGTGAACACCATTGCCGGACAGAACGGCCTGCTGTGGAACGGTGCCTTGCGCTTCACCGTGCCGGCGCTGGCCTTTGCCGGTGCGGGAACATCCGGCGATGACATGCTGGATGGCGGTAGCGGCAACGACACGTTGGTTGGCGGCGCGGGCGACGACGTCTACCTGGGCGGCGCCGGAGCCGACCAGTTGGTCGACCGCGCCACCGCCTCGGACGACCTGTACCGATGGGGTCGCGGCGAAGGTGCCGACACACTCAGCGATGCGGGCGGCCATGACCGGCTGGAGGTCATGGGCGGTGTGACGGCCGATCAGCTGTGGTTCCGCCAGCTGGGTGACGACCTGGAGCTCTCGGTCATCGGCAGTGCCGACCGCTTCACGATCGACGGCTGGTATGCGGATGTGGGCCGGCAGGTGGAGACGATCGAGTTGTCCGACGGCAGCACGCTGCTGAACACGCAGGTGCAGGCGCTGGTGGATGCCATGGCTGGCTTTGCCGCGCCGGCCGAAGGCGAAACCACGTTGGCCGCGTCGTATCAGGCCACGTTGCAGCCGGTGATCGCGGCGAACTGGCATTGAGCGGGCAGTCTTCGCCCAAGGTGCTGTTCGCCTGGGAGCATGGCCACAATTTCGGTCACGTCTCCCGCATGCTGGCACTGGCACATGCGACGGCCCAGGCGGGTGCTGAGCCTGTCTGGGCCTTGCCCCTTGCCCGGCTCGATGACGAGGCCTTCGTGCGGACGGGGCGCATGCGTTGGGCTGCTCCGACGCTTGCACGGGTGGTTGCGGCTCGCGCGCCGGTGTCGTATGCCGACGTCCTGCTGGGCTTGGGATTCGCCGATGCCGCAGCGTTGCTGAAGGCTGTGCAGGCGTGGCTGCAACTGTTTGCGCAGGTGCGGCCCGCCGCCGTGGTGCTCGACTACGCGCCGGCGGCCCAGTTGGCCGCTCACCTCGCGGGGCTGCGTGCTGCGCAGGTCACCAATGGATTTGACGCGCCTCCGCCCGGCTGCCCGCCCTTTGGCTGGGGGGTGCGCGGTCCCTACATGGAGCGCACCAATGCTCGCAAAGTGGCCGCGCTGGACGAGGTCATCCGGTCGGTGGCGCGCGCGGTCGGGCGCGACGCGTCGCTGCGGAGCTTCCTGGCGCACCCGACACGATGGCTGGACTGTGTTCCGGAAACCGACCCCTATGGCGACGCACGCGCCGGTGAATCCCGCTACGTCGGGCCGCTGGGGGCGCCGGGCGATACCGAAATGGCCCCGTGGCCCGACGCTGCAGGGTCGCAAGCGCCGCGGGTGTTTGCGTACCTGAGGCCGGCTGCGCCGGTGTGGGACACGTTGCGCGCGCTCGCCCAGGCCGGCGCGAACGTCCTGTGTGTCTGTCCGGGGGCGCAAGCCACCATGCGGCCCGATCTCGGCCCCGCCGTGCATGTGGTGGAACGCCCGGCACCCATGGGCGAAGTGCTGCGCTCGGCAGATGCGGTCGTCAACTACGGATCCACCACGTTCGTGTGCCAGGCCCTGCTGGCCGGAAAGCCGCAGCTGATGCTGCCCAGCGATGTCGAGAAATGGCTGGTGTCTCGGCGTGTGGCGCAGGCCGGAGCCGGTGTGGTGGTGCGAGGCGGCGACCGGCTCGATGATGCTGTACGGCTGTTGCTTTCGCGCTCGCTGCTGCAAGGTGCGCAAGACGTCGCACATCGATACGCCCGAAAGGATTGGGCCGCGGAACTGGCTCACTTCACCGGCCATGCCGTCAGAGGCGCCGCAGTGCCGGCCATCGGCGACGCCCGCCCTTGAAACCGGCCACCGACGCAGAGGTCCTCGCAGGCACCTCAATGACCGGGATGTGACAGAGACCGTGAATCCAAGCTCGGCCTTCGCAGATCGTGGCGGGAGAACTCATGATCAATTCTTCGGAAGGTACGAAGAGATCAGCACTGTTCCCAACGACTGGCAGCCATCTCGAGCCACCACACGACTCAGGTACCCGTCCACTCTGGCAGCGTGCGCATCAACGGTTCGAGCTGATGGATTACCGCCTGAAAAAGGGGCTCTATCGCGCCGTCCCCCTCTGCTGCGACCAACGCGGTCTCCAGCGCCTCGGCTGCCTGCTGCAGGTCGAACATGCCCAGCGTGCCGGCCACGCCCTTGAGATCGTGCGCGCAGCGAATGGCTGCCTCCGTGTCGCCATTCGCCCGCGCGCTGCGCAAGCGCACCTCGAAATCGGCCTCGCGCTCGCAGAACATGCTCAGCAACCTCCGGTACAGCGCCACGTTGCCCCTCACCGACGCCAGGCCGGCGCGTGTGTCCATCCCAGCAAGCGCGTTGAGCGATGGCCCGCCAGGGGCCCGCACCCAACGCCCCAGGGTTGCGAACAGCTCGACCACGTTGACCGGCTTGGCGATGTGGTCGTTCATGCCCGCGGCGAGCACCCTCTCGCGGTCACCCGCCATGGCATTGGCCGTCATCGCGATCACCGGCAGATCCTTCAGTTCGGGGCGCAGGCGCAGCGCGCGTGTCGCCTCGTAGCCGTCCATCACCGGCATCTGGCAGTCCATGAGCACGGCATCGAAGCGCTCACCTTCGAGCTTGGACAGCGCCTCCCGGCCATCGCAGGCCACCACCACGTCGATGCGTGCCCGCTGCAGAAGGTCGCAGGCCAGTTCCTGGTTGATGGGGTTGTCCTCCACGAGCAGGATGCGCGCACCCGACAGGCTGGCCTGGTGCGCCTGCAGCTGCTCCTGCCGCTGTTCGCGGCGC
Organism: Methylibium rhizosphaerae; assembly: GCF_006386545.1. GTDB lineage: Bacteria > Pseudomonadota > Gammaproteobacteria > Burkholderiales > Burkholderiaceae_C > Pseudorivibacter > Pseudorivibacter rhizosphaerae. Next base: position 6,842 of record NZ_SWAR01000040.1, read on the forward strand.
CGGAGGTGCGCCACCGGTCGTCCAAGTGCGACCAGGCAGCTGTCGAGCAGTGTCGAGGGCGTGACGGGCTTGGGCAGCAGGGCCGCCACCTGGAGGTGGCGCGCCCGCAGTTGGTCTTCGGCCTGGTCGCGGTTGAAGGCAGTGACCATCAGCACCAACGGCGGCGGATGCCTGCCGCCGCGCTGCACGAGCCGGGCCACGCATTCGATGCCATCGATGCCGGGCATGCGCCAGTCGAGCAGCAGGAGTTCGAACGGGCGATCCTCGGCATCGGCGCGAGCCACGGCGGCCAGCGCGGCCTCGCCGTCGGCTGCCGCCTGCGCCTGCAAGCCCAGGGATTCCAGCAAGGCTTGCAGCAGCTCACGCGCCATGGGATGGTCGTCGACAACGAGCACACGCACGCCCTGCAGCTCGCCGGCCTGCGGCAACGGCTGGCTGCCAGGCTGCAAACCGAAGGGCAGTGTGAAATGGAAGGTGCTGCCGCGGCCGGGTTCGCTCTCGACGCCGATGGAGCCGCCCATGCAGTCGGCCAAATGCCGGCAGATCGCCAGGCCCAGGCCGGTGCCTCCATAGCGCCGGCTCATGGACGCGTCGGCCTGCGCGAAAGGCTGGAACAGGCGCTCGCGAACTTCGGGCGCCATGCCGATGCCGCTGTCGCGCACTTCGAAGCGAAGCGTCGCGCGCCCTGCCTCGCGCGAAACGAGGGATACCGCCACCGTGACCTCGCCGCGGTCGGTGAACTTCACCGCGTTGTTGCCCAGGTTCAGGAGGATCTGGCCCAGCCGCGTGGGATCGCCCAGCAGCGCGGTGGGCAGGTCGGGTGGCAGCATGAACAGCAGCTCCAGCCCCTTCTGCTCGGCACGCATGCCCACCACGTTGGCCAGCTGGTCAAGCACGTCGCCCAGCTGGAACGCGATGGTCTCGATCTCCAGCTTGCCGGCCTCGATCTTGGAGAAGTCGAGGATGTCGTTGATGATGTGCAGCAGCGAATCGGCTGCTGCGTGCACTTTCTCGACGTAGTTGCGCTGCCGCGCATCGAGCTCGCTCTGCAGCGCCAGGTACGACATGCCGAGGATGGCGTTCATCGGCGTGCGGATCTCATGGCTCATGTTGGCCAGGAAGTCGCTCTTGGCGCGGTTGGCGGCGTCGGCAGCGTCACGTGCCAGCGCCAGGTCCGTGGTGCGCTCCGCGACGCGATGCTCCAGCGTCTGGAAGGCCTGCCCCAGCTCGGCCACCATCACGTTGAAGGCTCTCGCCAGTTCGCCGACTTCGTCCGGCGCCTCGACCACGACGGGGCGCAGTTCGCCCCCCGCGCTCGGCGAATCGCCGCTGCCGCCACCCGCGGACCGGCTCCTCGCTGCGATCCCCTTTACCGCGGAGGTCAGCGCCAGAATGGGGGCGAGGAATCGCCGCACCCAGAAGACCCCCAGCGTCGCGCCCAGCAGCAGGATCGGCAGCGACGCCATCAGGATCACCGCGACCGTTTCACGGATGTTCTGCAGCGCTCCCGAGCGAGACAGGGCCATGCCGAGGGTGAAGGGCATTTGCTCCTCGAACGTCCAGGGGTGCAGGATGACGTAGAAGGATCCCTGCGCAGTCGAAATGGTGTCGCGCAGACTTGTCGTGCTGCCTTTGAGCCGGGCCGTCTGCAGAGCCTTCAACCGCGCTGCGCCGAGCTCGGGGAGCATGTGTTGCTGCAGGTGCTCGCCATCGGCGGAGACCAGGACCGGCAGGTTTCCGGTCTTCCTGGCGATGCCTTGCAAGTAGGCACCGTCGATGAGCTTGCGGAAGACCAGCACGGCAAATACGTCCGGCGGCGGGCCCGCCATGGCGTTCACCTCGCGGTCGGCGCCGGCTATCTCGACGTCTGAATAGCCGCGCGCCCTCGGCAAGCCACTGGCCTGACTGAGAAAGTCCGTCGCCTGCGCCTGCAGCGGTACGCTGATCTCGATCGCGGTGCTCTCCGGCGTCGGGAACGCAAACGACACACGGGGCTGTCGCAGGTCGGCCTTGGGGCCATCGCCCAGGACTCGGGGGCTCCCCTCAGGCCAGGCGGGCCAGCTTTGCAGCGGCAGATTTCCCTTGGCGTCGACCGCAGCCTTGACCCATACCTCGCTGCCGCTTCGCCTTCGCACCGTCATTCCCGCCTCGGCGCTGGATACGTAGTAGCGCAAGCTGCCGCCGGCATAGACACTGATGCTCGAAAAGCCGCCCGAGCGCAGTTCGCGATTCAGTCTGTTGATCGAGACTGCCTTGCTGAAGGCGATTGTCCGGTCGATCTCCACGCGGTCGGCGGTGGCGCTGATGCGGTCGGCCGAGATCTCGCGCGCAACCAGATCAGCCAGCTGGTTCGACAGCGTCGGGTCGCCAGCAGCACCCAGGGCCACCTCTCGCAGGCGCAGCGTCAGGTCTTGTAGTTCATCCTGCCAGGAGTTCAGGTCGCGATCGAGCGCTGCGAAAGCGGATTCCTCGTTCTGCCGATTGGTGGAATACGATGCGAGCAGCGCGTACAGTGCGGTGGTCAGCGCCAGCACGCCAATCAGCACGAGCAGGATCTTGCGCTGGATGCCGGACGTCATGGACGGTAACCGAGATTCCTTGCAATGTCCGCATCGATGATCTCGGCCGCCTTGCTGAGCTCGACCTGCACGTCGCCGCCATTGACGATGGCGCTGACCGCCTTGGCAAAGACTGGACTGATGGTGACGTAGGCGGGCGTCGCAGGGCGCGGCACGCCCAGGCCGGCGGCATGTTGCAGCGCGAACATGCGCAACGGCCCATTCGGCCCGTACAGCAGCGTGCGGGCCGGCACGGAGCGGCGCGCGGGCACGGAGGCGCTGGCATCCGCCATGCGCCGGATTTCCTCGCGTGACATGAGGTGGGCAATGAAGGCCCAAGCCGCAGCCGGCTCCTTGCACGTGCTGCTGATGGCCCAGCTCCAGTTCCCCATGCCTGTCTTGATGCCATGCCCGAAGTCAGGCAGCGGCATCAGCACCAGGTCGTCGCCCAGCGCCTTGCGATAGGGCTTGTACCTCCAGTGCCCGGTCCAGGACAGTGCGACCCGCCCCCGTTCGAAGTCGTCGGCTCGATCGACGACAGGTTTGCTCCAGCCTTTGCGAAACCACTGTTGAAAGCGCTTCATGGCCTCAACCGACGCCGGTCCGTCGAGAACCCCCTTGGCCGACTGGAAGTCCGATCGATCGATCAGGTCACCACCGAAGCCCTGCAAGATCGGCGAAAACGCATAGGCCGAAAACTCGCTACGGACGTAGTAGATGGAAAAGTTGATCGCGTAGTCCACATCCTCCAGTGCGGTGAGTCTCTGCAAAGCCTGCTCGAATTCCGCAAGGCTCCATGGCGCTTCCAGCGTGGCCACGCGCACACCGGCTGCGCGAAGAAGGCGGCGATTGCCCCACAGCCCCAATCCTGAGTCGGTTTGCGCGAGCGAATACAGACGGCCGTTGTAGGTGCCCTGCTTGATGATCGAAGGCAGCAGGTCATTCAGCAGCGCCTTGGGCACGAACGGGTCGAGCGCTTGCAGATAGCCGGACCACACATAGCTGGACAGGAGAGGGCCATCGAGCGAGATCACGCACGGCAACCGGTTGCCCATCGCCGCATTGCGCACCATTTCGTCATACCGCCAGACACTGGAGAAGTGGACGTCCACCTTGACGGCACGCTGCTGGAGGTTGAAGGCCTTGGCCGCTTCCGTGATCTCCGGGTACTCCCCGATGTTCGGGCGGGCAGGCGCCCACACGGTGATGATGCTCATGGCGGCGGCCGGGGGGGGCTTCCCAGCCGGCGGGGCGGCGTTCGCCAGCCCCACGAGGAAGGCTCCGGCGGCCACGGCAGCTCCAGTCAAGCGCACGGCCAGGCTCTGCATCGGGCAGGATCGAATGTCGTTGGCACGGAGGGAAACCATCTCACGGGAACCTCTGGTGCAGTGTTTCGTTCTGCCTTGAGCGAAGCGGGCCGGATCGCGGTCTTGGTCTTCACGGCCCGGGGTGTTCAGAACGCGTAGTTGATGCCAAGCACGACTGCCCTACCGTTGACGGCGGCACCTGTGCCGATCGGCAGGCCATCGATCGTGCCGTTGGCCTGCAGGCTGGCCAGGCTGCCCGGGCTCATGTGGCCGTCAGCCAGCAGCTTGTCGAACAGGTTGTGCACGTTCAGGCTCAGCGTGGCGCCGGGCAGGAACTCCCAGTGTGCGTTCAGGTGAACCTGCACCTCCGACGGTGCCTCGTACTGGGAGACGGTGTCGACGCTGTTGCGCCCGCGGCCGACGAGCATCACGCCCCCGGTGAAGCCGCCGACCCGGTAGCTGGGCGCGAGCACGTACAGCAAGCGCGGCATCCTCGCTGGCCGATTGCCGACGCCGGACGAAACCAGGTTCTGCGGGTCGGGGCCCTGGGCGTTGGCAGTGACCTTTGCGTCGATCCAGGTGATGTTGGCCAGCATCGCAAACCCGCCGGACCTGAAAGAGCTTTCCAGCTCAAGGCCGGTTGCTTTGTAGCCGCTCTGGAAATAGGTGCCCGTGGGTCCCCTCGTCAGGTCGAAGTTCGACGAATCGTAGGTGCTGTGGAACAGCGTCGCGTTGGTGCCGTAGCGCAGGCTGCCGAACTGCCCGCGGTTCTTGATGCCGAGTTCCTGCTGCTTCACTCGGCTGACGACCTTCTGTCTGCCCGATTCGTTGAGGGAGCCATCGGGATTGGTGTAGCCCGACAGGATGTTGCGGTCGACGTTGAAGCGGCCGCCGTGGCTGACACGCGCGAACACGCTCGTGTCCGTGTTCAGCGCGTACAGGGCGCCTGCCGAATACGAGCTGTAGCGGGCGGTGTAGTTCAGCGCTTCGTGCGTGGACGGGTCCAGCAGAGACCTGGACACGAGCGCGCCGCCGATCAGGCCGGTGGTGGTGGTGGCGGCGCTGGCCGACTCGGCCCAGCCCTTCACGCGCAACCTGTCGTGGCGCACACCCACGTCGAGCTGGACCTGGCCGCTTTCCCAGTTGGCGTTCAGGTAGGGCGCACTGTTTTTGGCGCTGATGTCGTACGAGCGGTTGGCGCCCAGGCCGAAAGCCGTGTTGTAGCTCGAGACGCCGTCGAGGGTGAGGAGCTGGCCCGTGGTGCTGACCAGGTCCAGGCCCGCCGGGTTCACGCCTTCCAGCGTTTGGTAGTGCGCGTTCGGGTGCCAGTCCTGCGCGATGCGCTGGTCCATGTAGAACAGGCCGCCGGTGAGCTGCACGCTGCCTCCTGCGAGGTCGAAGGCCTTGCTCACGCTCAGGTCGTTGGCCACGCTGCCCATGTCGCGTATGCGGGTGTAGACCTGCGGGCCGGTGTTGACATACGTGCCGTTGAACGGCTGGCCTGCCAGCGGGCCGTTGGCGTAGACGATGCTGCCAACGGTCTGGCCGTTGACCGTGGAGCCGACGATGTTCGAGGCTCTGGTCAGGCGCATGAAGTTGTTCGAGAAGCTGCCGCTCATCTGCGTGTAGCGGAACTTGTCGTCGATCGTGAGACCCCCGCCCGGGGTGAGGTGCAATTGCGCACCGTAGGCACTCGCGACGGGGCGCAGGCCATCGGACTTCTTCTTCGACAGCTCGCCGGTCGTGCTGTCGAGCACGTTGATCCGCTCGTTGTAGATGCCTACCGTGGTGCCGGTGCGGGCATCGAAGCCTGGGAACGGCGACAGGCCGCTGAAGCCGCTCGGGCCTGCGTGCACGAGAGACGGGTAGCCGGTGTACACCGGCTCGGCGTCGTCGAGCCGCTTCAGGTACAAGCGCACGAAGCCCAGCTCGCCGAGGCCTTTGGTCATGTTGGCCTTGAGCTGGTAGCCCTTCTGCGCATCGAACCCGGGGTCGCGCAGGCCGCGGCCCTTGATGGCGTAGCCGTCGATGTGGAAGCGCAGGTCCCGGGCGAGTGCACGGCCTGCCGCGAAGTAGGCCTTCGTCGAGTTGTAGTTCACTCCCCCTTCCAGGCCGATGACGCCACCGGGCACCTCGCCGGTGTCGGACACGTAGTTGATCACCGCGCCGGGGGCGCCGGAGGCCAGCACGGAGGCCGAGCCTCCGCGCACGGCTTCGATCGTGTTCGAGCGGTTGAAGCGAATCCAGTAGTCGTTGTTGCCGAAGTTCATGTCGCCGAACAGTACGGTCGGCAGCCCGTCTTCCTGGATCTGCACGAAGGGCGCGCCGCCGGTGGTGATGGGCAATCCGCGCACGGTGATGTTGCCGTTGCCGCCCGGGCCGTTGCCGCCGTGGTCGACCATGCCCGGGATGAGGCGCAACACTTCAGACTGCGTCTGCGGGTTCAACGCTGTGACGAGGTCGTCCCCGATCGTGGTCACCGACAGCGAATTCTTGAGCTTGGACTTCGCCACTGATGTAGCGGTCACGACGACGCGCTCGAGGTTCAACGGATCAGCCTGCCGGGCCTCCGACCGTGCAGCGTCCGCCGAGTCGGATACAGGCAAGGCCGCCGGAGCCGGCGCGGTCTGGGCCATCGCAGGGCCGGCGAGGAACGCCGCAAGCGATGACGTGCTGAGCTGCGCACGCAACGAGGTCATGCGCAGCCGCCTTGGCGGGCGCAGAAGCGTTTGGTTCACGGTGGATCCCCCTCTTCCTGGTAACAAAATGCTCCATGGTCCTGAAGTGGCTGTCAAGGTAAGCGGCCTGCGGCTGGCGGCAACACAACCATCACAAGGGAAGGTTTCACCGATGCATCCAGTACAACGACCGAGGCGCTTTGTTGTGATTCCGCGGCGCCACGGTGCCGCCGAGTTGGCGGTGCGGGCGCAGCCGCTGCGGCTCCTGAAAACCCTGGCGGACCGGCGTGCCGAGGCGCACGCGCTGCCAGCCTTGCAGGTGGTCAACGCGTCGTCGCCGGACGGGGCGGTGCTGGTGGAGCGGGAACACCTGTCGGTGGCGTAGCTGCGGGCTGCCACGGCCTCGGATGCCACGGTACTCGAGGAGCAGTGGTCCCGGCTGAAGCGGCCAGCACGGCCGTGGTTCCAGCACCATCCCACCGGGCTATCACGGCCACGGGTGAGGGCGGGTCATGCCATGGACTGGACGGTGACCGTGGTGCTCGAGGGCGACAAGCCGAAGCGGCTGGCCGATGCCCGGGTGACGGTGATGACCGACGAGGCGAAGGGCGTCGGCGTGGAGGTCGTGACGGACCGCTACGGCCGGGCCGCCTTCCAGCTGAGCGACAAGGTTCGGGTGCTGGATGCGGTGTATGTCGACCCGCGGCACAGCGGCTGGCCAGTGGCCTTGACGCGGGTGCCGCTGGCGCCGGGCGGGATGCAGGTGGGGGTGCCGCGCATCGATTTGTCGGCTCCGGACGTGCGGGGTTGGTCTACGGCAAGCCCGGCGCCGGCGATGGCCGCGGTGTGCGGGTCGGGGTGGTCGACACCGGTGTCGGCCCGCATCCGGCGCTGAAAGTGGAGGGCGGCCGCAACACCACCACCGAGGCGGTGCAGCGGTTTCGGGACGAGGACGGCCATGGGTCGCATGTGGCCGGGGTGATTGCCGCTTCGGCGGCCGGCTGGCGGCGGGGCGAGGCGAGTGCGGTCAAGCTGCGGGCCTACCGGATCTTCGAGGCCGGAGATCCTTATGCGTCGACGTTCGCGATCCAGGCGGCGATCAAGCAGGCCGCGCTGGACGGCTGCGACCTGATCAACCTGAGCATCGGCGACAGCATGGCGGACGCCGCGGTGCACGACGCGGTGCGGTTTGCGTGGGAGCGCGGCAGCGTCTGCGTGGCTGCCACCGGCAACGATGGCCGCGGGCAGGTGGACTACCAGGCACGGTATCCGGAGGCGGTCGCGGTGTCGGCGATCGGCCTTGAAAACAGCTGGCCGGCCGGCACGTTTTTCGAGTGGACGCTGAGCCCGCACCGTGGCCAGGCCATCGGCGGCCATGTGAGCTTCCTGGCCGGGTTTTCGAACCGGGGCACCAAGGTGGCGCTGACAGCGCCCGGCGTGGCGGTGCTGTCAACGATCTTCGGTGGGCGCTGGGGGCGACCGAGGCGTCCGGGCGCTATGGGTCCCCATAGCGGACAGGAGGCCTACCGCATCAGGCAGCGGCAAAGCCGACGTTTGCGGCCTACGTTCTAGGTGAGGCGGGCCTTGCCCAATGCCGTTGGGACTCGCCTCGACCGAGTGGCTACGCAGCACTTCGCGGCTGTGCTGCCCATTCAGACTTCTTGCCCTTCATGCCTAGGGGCAAGGCGACACCGACCCGATGCCTTGACATGGAGTCTCCCGGCGACACGTTTGCAAGCATGACAGATGCGGCATCCGCGAACGGGATGATCATTTCTGGAATTTTCATCGCAAACATCGGGAGAACCAGTGGTGCCGGCAAAGCCTTGGTGATGGACGGGAGTGGCGCAGGCAAGGAATCAATGCTGACTCGAAGGCGCTCCAGTCCAACTGGCGCCTGCTCGACCATTGGTCCAGGACACAGGAGGCGCCAGTCGAGTTTGGACCGTTGAAGACGTTCGTAGTTCTTTCGATGCGGCCAGTAGGTGCTCCGGACCTTTGGAAGGTCCACGCCAAGTCTCCCGGTTCCATCGAGCGGAAGTAGCGCCGCGCCAGCGAGAAACCAGCACACTGGGCGCTTGTTGTGCTCGATTGAATCGAGTGCCGTGACAATGCGTTCCACTAAGGTGACGAAGACCTCTCCTTCAGTCACTACGCCAGCGCAGGACACGAACGCATCATGCGAAGCGGCGAATGACGCGATCTGCGCCGACGTGGCGGATGCGAGATCGATGTCAAGCACGTTGGCACGCTCAGCAATCTCGGGGAGCAGCCGGGCTCGGCTTCGAACGGCGACAGACACGTTCCATCCTGCAGCGAGGGCCTGTCCAGCAACGTGGCGACCAAGATTGCCAGTTGAACCGAGAACCGCGATGGAAGTCATTTGTGCAGCCTTTGCATGTTGAAGCTCTCGATTCCGCCGAAGAATCCCAAGTCGAACAGACGCTGGAGGCACCTGCGGTTGAGCAGCAACCCAGGTCCTTCTTCGGCATTGACGTTGCCAGGGCTGGGCTTGATGTGGCCTGGTTGGATGGCGCGGTGCTTCACATTCGATCACACCGAGGAAGCGATCGGCGGGCTGCTCGAGCGAGTGGTGATGAAGGCCACCGGTGGATGGGGTACCGAGCTCGCCAGCGCGCTCATTCACGCGCTGGCTTGGCAGCGGCCATGGTCAAAACTCGGCGTTGGCTCAGTGGTTGTAGTTCATGCCTCGACCCGCGAGAAACACCCTGCCGTAGGCGCGCGTGTCAGCGACGATCGCACCGACGCCGCCGAAGCGGTGCGCGTCATCGTCGATTCGGGTCCAGTTCGAGCCGGCATCGTCGGACCGGAATACGCCGTAGACGTAGACGCCATCGACGAGCAGCCGGCCCACGAAATAGACGGCCGCCGAGTAGGACGACCGCGCAGCAGGCACGCCCAGGGCCACCTTCATGGCGCCATGCTGGGTGGTGTTGCCCATGCCCACCTGCGTTCCCGGCAGTTTCGTCCACGTGACACCGGAGTCGACCGAGTGCCACAGGTTGTTGGCGTCGGCCAGCCAGATGTCGCCTTCGGCGAACGGGTTGACCGCCATGTCGGTGTTGTTGAAGCTGAACGGCAGCCAGGTCTGGGCACTCGCGGTGAAGGTGCGCCCGCCGTCGCGCGACGTGTAGAAGCGGCCCGCATCGGAAGGGTTCCAGAAGTCGCCGCCGTGGTCGTAGGCGTACACCTTCAACGGGTTCTTGCGGTCTGCCGCGATGTGGTAGCCCGCGTTGTAGGCAGCGGCCGGCTTGGGGAGGTTCGTGGCGTGCCAGGTGCTGCCGTTGTCGGTGGAGTAGTAAGGGATCTCGCCCGCGACCGACCAGATGATGTTCGAGCCATCTGCCGTGACGGCCACCTTGGAGTGGTCGCCGGTGGTCGTCGCGGTGGGAGGTGAACTTGCGAAGTTCGTCCAGGTGACACCCGAGTCGTTGGAGTACACGCCGGTCGAGACCGCGGACCCCTTGGGGAAGAACGTGCCCACGGCGACGATGTACTCGGGGCGGTTCCATGCCATGTCGATGCCGGTGCCATTGCCGCCGCCCAGGTCCGGAGAGCGCGTGGGAGAAGCGGTCAGGGAGGTGTGGACGTACAGGCCGGTATCGCCATGCCCGCTGAGCAGCGCGTAGGAGGCGCTGGGCGGCGGCACGGTCATCGCCAGGTTGACCATTTCCTCGATGCCGTCGACATCGAAGCGCCAGTGGGGCTTCCAGTCCGCGGTCGAGAAGGCATCCTGCGTCGACATGATGCCGCCGCCGAGACCATACGACACGTGGTTGGGATTGAAGGGGTCGATCTGCACCGCATCGGGCCAGCCCCAGTAGCCGCCGACGTCGTGGTAGTTCCGGCTGCCATTGGCGTCACCGGACCTGCCGATCTCGTGCCAGGTGGCGCCCGCGTCCGAAGAGGCCATGGCAATCTGCACGTACTCCCTGTCGCCCCACGTGCCGGTCACGCCGAAGACGATCTTCGTGCTGGCGCCGCTGCCGTGGACGGAGACACCGCCGATGCCGCCGTAGTAGCTGCCGACCCCGGGTTGTCCGTTGGTGGAGCGGGTCAGCTGGGTCCAGTTGCCGGCACGGTCGAGCTTGTACAGGAACGACGGCGCCCCGGCACCAGGGCCGGGGCCATAGGAGAACGGCACGTAGAACACGCCATCGGCCGCCCGGGCCATGCGCGGGATGTGCAGGTTCGGAAGGATCGACACGGCAGGCGAGCCGGTGACTTCGCCCGCGACCTCGCCGGGGAGCGGAATGCCGGTCCAGCTGGCTCCGCCGTCGGTCGACTTGTACAGGTAGGACGACAACCCGGCGAGGCCCTGGTAGTCGGGCGCGACGCCGACGTAGAGCGTGGGCGTGGCGGTGCCGGTGGGTTTGAATCCGCTCGTCGGCACCGTGGTGTCGAAGACCACGAACTCGACCCCGATGGGGCTGCCGCCGTTCGCGTTGCCCATCTCGTCTTTCGTCATCACACGCGACGACAGCGAGGTGACCTGGCTCCAGTGCAGCCCGCTGTCCGTGCTCTTCCACAGCCCGGCCGTGCGGGAGCCATAGAACATCGTCGACGGAAGATTCGGGTCCACCATGAGCCGCTCGCCGATGCCGCGGCCCCCGTTGTTCGAGCCGACCGGAAAGGGCAGCGTCACGTGGTTCCAGCTGTCGCCGCGGTCGGACGAGTAGTAGAAGCGACCGTTACCCCATTGCACCGCCATGCTGGTGGTCATGTAGACCTTGCCCGGGTCGTTCGGATCCACGGCCATGCTCTCGGCACCCTGGTGGCCGCCGTCCTCGGGCGCGAACGCATCGGTGAGCGCCGTCCAACGCGAAAGGGCCTCGTCCCAGCGGTACACGCCGTCCATGTCCGTGCGGGCGTAGCGCAGGTTGGCCACGGTCGGGTGGTACAGGATGCCGGGGATGTAGCCGCCGCCGCCCATCTTGACCGTCGTCCAGCCGGTGCGCGGAGCCCCGCCGGCGTCACCGCCAGGGCCGGAGCCCGCACCGGTCGCACTGCCGGACTCATCTCCACAGGCGGCCAGGCAAGCGATGACGGCCGCGACAGCCATCGATCGCCGCCATGGCCCGAGGCCCCCCGTGGGATGGGTCACCTGCCCACTGAACGTCGTCATCTTTACGAATTGTGGATGGATCATTTGAGTTTCACGCCGCCCGAGAGGCGGTACTGGATGGTCTTGCGGACGAAGTTGCCGCCGTCGGTCTCCGCCGCGGTCTGCTCGTGATGCCCCGCCCCGAAGAGCAACGCGGCGATGTGGGCGTCGGCGACCTGGTCCATGTGCCCGAAGAACCAGTCCACCTTGTCATCCCGGTAGTGGTTGAGGGTGTTGTCCAGTGCCATGTTGCCCAGCGGGATCTGCCACAGCACGACAGGCTTGCCGACAGTCTCTGCCATCGCCTTGTAGAACCCGAGCGCCTGCGCGGCCTTCTCGTCGTTCCAGTAGTTGTCGTAGCCGCCGTTGGCCGGCAAGGCGTACCAGCCGGCATCGCGGTCGGAAACGTCGGCGACGAGGAAGTCGGCATCCTTCGCACCGAGATCCAGATAGTCCTCACCACATTTGCGCGCGTTGCTCTGCCAGTCCCAGCAGGACAGGTGCATCCCGACGGTGGTGTTCGGCGCGTACTTGCGGGCCATCGAGATCAGGCAGCGGGCCAGGCCGGCGGCGCTGTCTTCGTGCTTCCCGCAATCGGCTGGATTGGCGGCGGCGACCTGTGCCGGCACCTGGTGCGGATCGCCGAGCGAGCGCACATAGCCCCAGAAGTCGGGCTCGAGATCGACCATGACGCGCGAGTTCCCGATCTTGCGGAGGAAGAAGCGGTAGTCGTCCATGTAGCGGGTGAGCAGATCCAGCCGGGTGATCGCCACGACCTCGCCCGGACCGTCGCCAGAACCGGCGAGGTCCCCGAGGTCGCGCAACGAGTACCAGGTCCAGAAGAAGATCTGTGGGCGCGGGGCGCCCTGCCACGTCGCCTGGGCGACGTGGTCGTTCCACCACGTCACGTAGGTGCCCGGTGCGGTGGTGCTGCCGGGCCAGCAGCCCCACCAGCTGGTCCACGCGTCCTTGCACAGCGCCGCCTCGTAGTAGTCCGGCGAGGGGGCGGGCTTGCTGTGGACGTAGGCATAGCGCACGTCGAAGGGCGCGCTGGCGGCGGTCTCGTCGGACATGCCGCCGCCGATCATCACCGTGTCGCTGCCCATGAAGGTGAGCGAGGACCCCGGAGGACCGCCGGGCGTGGGGGTGGAACCCGTGGGTTGACCGCCACCGCCATCCCCGCATGCGGCCAGACAGGCGAGCAGCACGGTCGAGACGGACCGGAACAACGCTCGCTGCAAGCGCGTGCCGTCGCCGTCCCGGCCTGATTCCGGGGCCAAGGCGCAATCATTCAGAAGCTGCTGCATGCAGGATCCTCGCTGCTGTTTCTGATTCGATGAGGCCGCGCAGAATGCGCCGGCCCGTGTGCGGAAAATGAAGAGTCGTCATGCCGAATCCGGAACGCTTCGGACCGGATTCAGGCTGCAAGACTCGCGATTTCCTTTGCAGTCAATGCATCCGTGCGCTCGTCCGCATAGCCCGACGCGCAGATGGAGTACCTGAAGTTGCCGCCCTTGGGCACGAGGCGCATGTGGGCGATGCCGTCCTGCCCGACAAACAGTAGGCAGGTGTCGTAGCGCAGCACGTTTGCGTGGACCCACACGGCAATCGTGAAGTCGCTCAGGTCCTGGAACAGCCCGGCCGGAAGCTGGAGGTGCGACATCCGGCCGTCGAAGGCGACCGACTTGCTGCCGCCCACCCGCCCCTCGGCCCATGTGGCGCCGCCCATGAGCGGCGCATCCAGCCGAACGCGGCGTCCCGCGTCGTCCACCCACCAGCCGCTCGCTGCCGTGCCGGTGCCGTCGTTCAGCGCGAGGGCATAACGCAGTTCGCCGGGCAGCGCGATGCGCGCCGCCACCGACGCCGGTGCAGCGCCCGGGCGGTCGGCCGCGACGGCTACGACACGGTAGAACCACGTGCCACCGCGCGGTGCGTCGGTGAACGTGGTCGCCTCGCCTGCTGGCACCTCGCCGATCTCCATGAACGGACCGGGCGCCGCCTGGCCGCGCTGCACCTTGTAGCTCGTGGCCCCCGCACTGCCCCACCAGGACAGCACCGCTCGGCCATCGACCCCGATCACGCTCAACCCTGACGGCGCCTTCATCGGCCCGGCGTAAGCCGCGCGACGGTGCGTCAGCGTGGGGTACACCATGTCATCGCCGTTGCCCGACCAGTGGTTCTGCTCGCACAGCGCCAGCATGCGAGCGACGTTGGGGGCCGCCAGGCCCATCCGGTTGACGTAGTGGTTGTAGATCGGTTCCCAGCAGCCGCGGTAGTTCAGGAACGACTGGTTCACACGTGTCCAGAATGCGCCGCCGTTCGGCTCGCGCTGCACTGCGAACGGCATCGCGTAGGCATTACCCTGCGCGTCCTTCAGATTGGAGCGGGCGACGTATTCCGCGCCGGCGAGGAAGCGGTTGTTGTGCAGCCCATACAGGTCGTCGCCCTGGTTCCACGCCATCTCGAGCAGCGCGCCGCAGAGCGACATGCCCAGCGTCGCATGGCCTTGGTCGCGTCCGCTTTCCTGCCACTGCCCCAGGTGGCCGGGGTGCATGAAGTACACGTTGTGCGGCGACGCGCCGTTGCCGAACATCCGGCGGTACTCGCCTCGGCCATTGGCCGTGTAGTAGTTGTACGCGAGCATGTACAGATCGTGCCGATCGCAGAAGATGCCAATCGCCATGATTCCGCACAGGGCCGCGAGGTCCCAGTTGGCATGTGCCTCCAGGTGCAGCCATTTCTCGGTGACGTCGTTGAGCCAGATGACCGAATGGGGGGCGAAGACCCTCACGAGCATGTCCTGAAAGCGCGCGAGGCGCTGCGGCGCCCAACCTTCGTAGTCCCGCATCAGTTCGCCGACCTGCGCCCACTGATGGCCCTGCATGCCTGCGAGCAGCCAGCCGGTCCAGTCCTCCGGCGCACCGGACCCCGCAGGCCTGGTCCACACCTCCGTCAGCGTGGCCGACCAGGCATCGAGCGTCTCCACCGCCTTGTCGGCGTAGCGCGTGTCGCCTGACAGCTTCCAGCGCAGCGCCAGGCACCACGCCCGCTGGATGTCCCAGTACATCGTTCCTGCATTGGTCGCTCGATAGACACCTGCCTGCGGGTTCGGCCCGAGGCTCAGGTCGATGGCCCGTTCGCTGCCCAGCCGGTTCCACCAGTCCAACCAGGGTCGCTCGCCGGCCGCGATGTGGCCGCGAATGCGCGCGATGTCGGCGTTGCTGATGAGTGCGCCGGCATGGCGGAGCTGTCCTGTTTCGGATGCGCCCTTTGCGGACTCCGTGCCGGGGTTCTCCGAATGAATTGAAGACCCGTCCGCCAGCCTGCCGCCGCATCCGGAAACGACTGGAAGCATCGGCAGTGTGGCCAGCCCGAAGACGACCGAGCGGCGAACGCGGTTCGCCGGTACGACGCTCCCTCGAAGGTCTTGGGTCGCAGCGATCTGGAACCCGGGCGGATCAACGGTCGAACTCATGCGATCAGTACAGAAGCATCGGAAGCCAACGGTACTTCGGTCTGAGCGGGCAGAAATGATGGATCGTGAACCGTGGCTTCGTAGCTGCGAAGTTCAGCGCCGTGGTCACCGCTTCACCGCCCGTCCAACGCGCCGAGGCGCGGTCAGCTTGGCGCGCAAGCACGAGTCAGGACCCGGCGCGGGAAAACGCGCACCTTCCGCCCCGCTCCGGGTCAACGTTTCATCATGACTCGCAATGGCCTGGATATCGACCATGTCGCCATTGCAGCGCCGCTTTGCTTCGCGTCATGAACATCAATCAATGACACGTCGCGTTCAACGGTTCATGCCTGCTGCGGGTCATGGGAAATGAAGAAGGCAAGGCGCCATGGAAAACAGTGTGAGTTCGGCGGAAGCCCTCCGGATGTGAGCAGGGCTAGCGGAACGACAGTGTCGTGGTCACCTCGCGCAACATCTCCCGTGTGCTCGCGACGTCCGGTCCGATGTGCCTGTCGATGCGGCGCACGTAGGGGCAGGTCATGACGGCGACCGCCTCATCGTGCGGCCCGAGGATCGGCAGCGACAGGTCGATCACGCCCTCGGCCTGCCGGCTCTTGCCTTGCCAACCGCCGGAAGCGCGGACCTTGTCGAGCAGCGACGCGAGTTCGATCGGGTCGATATGCGACTCACCCTCGATCGGCTCGTGTTCGCGCACCATCTCCGCGCGACGCAGCTCGGTCTGGAACGCCAGGAGCACGTGCCCCGACCCGGTGTCGAGCAGGCTCACGCGCGCGCCAAGGCGCAGCGACATACCCCAGGTGCTCGGACTGTTCACCTGTGCGACCACCGTGAGGTTGCCGCGGTCGTGAATGCACAGATGGCAAGACTGCTCGGCCGCCTTGCAAAAGCCATCCATGAGGGGCAGCGCGCGCGCCACCAGGCGCTCCACCGGCGGATGGCGCGACCCGAGGACGAACAGTTTCAGGCTCAGTGCATAGCGGTCGCCTTCGGGCGAGCGGGTCACGTAGTCGCGTGCCACCAGCCGCTCAAGCATGCGGTAGATCTCGCTTTGGCTGCGCCCCATGGCGCGGACGATCTCCGCGCGGGTGAGTCCGAGTGGCTGCTCGGCAAGCAGTTCAAGGATGTCCAGCCCCTTGTCGAGGGCAGGTGCGCGATAGCGCTCGATGTCTTGGGTGTTCAAGGCGAATCTGACGAGGGGGCAGGGGGCCCAGACCATATCGCATCGGGCGCGGGAAAGGCTCACCCATCGGGAACGGACGCCCCGGGTTAGCCCGGATGGGCGGTTACCTGATGGTTACGGACAATTCATATATGGACATAACATTCATAGATGAACATGCTGGTGTCAACCAGGCCGGTGGTCGGGCTGGCCGCCTGGAGGGCAAGCGTCTGCTGATTACCGCAGCGGGCCACGGCATCGGTCGGGCAAGTGCCCTGGCGTGCGCCCGCGAAGGCGCCAGCGTCGTGGCGACAGACATCGACGTCCCTGCTCTGGCAGCCCTGAGGGAGGAATACCCGGCGATCGAAGTTCATCGCCTCGACGTCATGGATGCCGACGCCATCGTCGCCCTGGCTGCGCAGCTGCCAGCGCTGGATGGCCTCTTCAACTGCGCCGGCTTCGTGCACGAAGGCTCGGTGCTCGATTGCGAAGAGAACGCCTGGCAGTTCAGCTTCGGGCTGAATGTCACCGCGATGTACCGCACGGTCCGCGCGTTCCTGCCCGGCATGCTGCGCCGCGCCGAGGAGGCAGGTGTCAGCGTCTCCATCCTCAACATGGCCTCGATGGCCTCGTCGGTGAAGGGCTTCCCGCGGCGCTTCGCCTACGGTGCGAGCAAGGCCGCGGTCATCGGCATGACCAAGGCGATCGCAGCCGACTTCGTCAAGCAGGGCCTGCGCTGCAACGCGCTGTGCCCGGGCACTGTCGACACGCCGTCGCTGCGGCAACGCATCGCCAACTCGGTGGACCCGGCACAGGCCGAGCGCGACTTCATCGCCCGGCAGCCGATGGGCCGCCTGGCCAGTGTCGACGACATCACCCCGCAGGTCGTCTACCTGCTCGGCGACGAGTCGCGCTTCGTCACGGGTCAGGCAGTGCTGGTCGACGGCGGCGTGACGATCTGAACCATGGCCATGCGCATCGACGACCATGCGTCCCTCCGGGACAACTTCTGTCGCCTGCCGCTGGAGTGCCCTGCATGAAACCTCCAGGCGCTGACGATCGTCGCGTGATCTCCGCGCAGGGCGTGAGCAAGTCCTTCAGCGGCGTGCGCGCGCTGGAGGACGTCTCCTTCGACCTGCGTCCCGGCGAGGTTCACGTCCTGATGGGCGAGAACGGCGCCGGCAAGTCGACGCTGATGAAGATCCTGACCGGCATCTATCGGCGTGACGCCGGCGCGATCCTGCTCGACGGCGCGGCGGTCGACTTCGGCACCCCGCGCCAGGCACAGGCGGCGGGCATCAGCATCGTGCATCAGGAACTGAACCTGATGAACCACCTGACGGCGGCGCAGAACATCTTCATCGGTCGCGAGCCCCGGCGGGGCTGGCTGCTCGACGAAGACACGCTGAACGTGCAGGCGGCCGCGCTGTTCGATCGCATCAAGCTGAACCTGGACCCGCGCACGATCGTCGGCACGCTGACGGTCGCACGCCAGCAGATGATCGAGATCGCGAAGGCGCTGTCGCACCAGGCCCGCGTGCTGATCATGGACGAGCCGACCGCCGCGCTGAACCGTGAGGAGGCCGAGGACCTGTTCCGCGTCGTGCACGACCTGCGCGCACAAGGCGTCGGCATTGTCTACATCTCGCACAAGATGGACGAACTCGCACGCATCGCGGACCGGGTCACGGTGATGCGCGACGGGCGCCACGTCGCCACCGTCGCGATGGCCGAGGCGTCGATCGACCAGCTGATCGCGATGATGGTCGGCCGCGAGCTCGGGCAGATGACGCGCGAACCTGTCCCTGAGCCCAGCGGCGAGCCGATGCTCGAGGTGCAGGGTCTGGCGCGCCGCGGCGTGCTGCACGACGTCTCGTTCCAGCTGCGCCGCGGCGAGATCCTCGGCTTCGCGGGCCTGATGGGCGCAGGCCGCACAGAGGTCGCGCGCGCCGTCTTCGGCGCCGACCCGATCGACGCCGGAACCATCCGCGTGCGCGGCCGCGAGACCGCGATCCGCTCGCCGCAGCAGGCCGTCGCGGCGGGCATCGGCTACCTCTCGGAAGACCGCAAGCACTTCGGGCTGGCCACGGGGCTCGCCGTGCAGGACAACATCCTGCTGGCCAGTCTTGCGCGCTTCCGCAACCGACTGGGCTTCGTCGACGATGCACACGGCCGCCGCGTCTCTCAGGACCTGGTGCAGCGCCTCGCGATCAAGACGCCGAACCTGGAACAGCTGGCGCGCTTCCTCTCGGGCGGCAACCAGCAGAAGGTCGTGATCGCGAAGTGGCTGCTGCGCGACTGCGACATCCTGTTCTTCGACGAGCCGACACGCGGCATCGACGTCGGCGCCAAGGCCGAGATCTACAAGCTGATCAAGTCGCTCGCCGCGCAGGGCAAGGCGATCGTGATGATCTCCTCGGAGCTGCCCGAGGTGCTGCTGCTGAGCCACCGCGTGATCGTGATGTGCGAGGGGCGGATCACCGGCGAGCTGCACGGCAGCGCCGCCACGCAGGAAAACATCATGCAACTCGCCACGGCCCGCGCCGAGCTGCCCGCTGCCGCCTGACGCAGCGCACCGCATTCCCATTCGAGGACCGCCCATGACTCTATCGACCACCCTGCCGGCACGCGAAGGCACGTCGCGCCTGAAGGCGATGGCCCTGAACCCGCAGACGCGCCAGAAGCTGCTCGCCTTCGCGAGCCTCGTCGTGCTGATGGTCTTCTTCGGCTTCGCGTCGCCGAACTTCCTGCAGACCGAGAACCTCGTGGCGATCCTGCAGGCCACCGCAGTCAACGGCGTGCTCGCGATCGCCTGCACCTTCGTGATCATCTCCGGCGGCATCGACCTGTCGGTCGGCACGATGATGACCTTCTGCTCGGTGATGGCCGGCGTGTTCCTGACCTACTGGGGGCTTCCGCTGCCGGTCGGCATCGCCGCGGCGATCGTGTTCGGCGCGCTGTCCGGCCTGAGCTCGGGCGTGCTGATCGCGAAGCTGAAGATCCCGCCGTTCATCACGACGCTCGGCATGATGATGGCGCTCAAGGGCCTTGCGCTCGTGATCTCGGGCACAAAGCCGATCTACTTCAACGACACCGAAGGCTTCACCGCGATCTCGCAGGACTCGCTGATCGGCGCCGTCGTGCCGGCCGTGCCGATCCCGAACGCGGTGCTGATCCTGTTCCTGGTCGCCGCGCTGGCCAGCGTGGTGCTCAATCGCACGGTGCTCGGTCGCTACACCTTCGCGATCGGCAGCAACGAAGAGGCGGTGCGGCTGTCCGGCGTCAACGTGACCTTCTGGAAGGTCGTCGTCTACACGGTCAGCGGCGCGATCTGCGGCATCGCGGGGCTGCTGATCGCCTCGCGGCTGAATTCGGCACAGCCAGCGCTCGGGCAGGGCTACGAGCTCGACGCGATCGCCGCGGTCGTGATCGGCGGCACCTCGCTGTCGGGCGGCACCGGGACGATCCTCGGCACCATCATCGGCGCTCTGATCATGAGCGTGCTGACGAACGGCCTGCGCATCCTGTCGGTCGCGCAGGAATGGCAGACCGTGCTGACGGGGGTGATCATCATCCTCGCGGTCTACGCCGACATCCTGCGCAAGGCCCGCAGCTGAGTCCTTCGCGCCCCGCTTTCCCTTCCCCTTCCCCTTCCACCACAACGAGAGGAGACTCCGTGAAACGCAGACACGCCCTGACCCTGGCCACCGCGGCATTGTTCGCGCTGCCGGTCGCCGCGCAGCAGGCCTACATTCCCTTGGTCTCGAAGGGCTTCCAGCACCAGTTCTGGCAAGCCGTGAAGGCCGGCGCCGAGCAGGCGGCCAAGGACAACAACGTGACCGTCTCCTTCGAAGGTCCCGAGACCGAGGCGATGGTCGACAAGCAGATCGACATGCTGTCGGCCGCTCTCGCGAAGAAGCCCAAGGCGATCGGTTTCGCCGCGCTCGACAGCCAGGCGGCGATCCCGCTGCTGAAGAAGGCCCTGGCCGCCGGCATCCCGGTCATCGCATTCGACTCGGGCGTCAAGAGCGACATCCCGGCGACCACCGCGACGACCGACAACAAGGCCGCCGCCGCGCTCGCAGCCGACAAGCTCGCCGAGCTGATCGGCGACGAGGGCGACGTCGCCGTGGTCGCACACGACCAGACGAGCAGCACCGGCACCGACCGCCGCGACGGCTTCCTCGAGCAGATGAAGGCCAAGCACCCGAAGGTGAAGATCGTGACCGTGCAGTACGGCGGCGGCGACCACCTGAAGTCCACCGAAGTGACCAAGTCCATCCTGCAGGCCAACCCGAAGCTCAAGGGCATCTTCGGCACCAACGAAGGTTCGGCCATCGGTGTGGTGAACGCGGCGCGCGAGATGAAGCGCAAGATCGTCATCGTCGGCTTCGACTCGGGCAAGCAGCAGAAGGCCGCGATCGCCTCGGGCGAGATGGCCGGCGCGATCACGCAGAACCCGGTGGGCATCGGCTACAAGACCGTCGAAGCGGCCGTCAAGGCGCTCAAGGGCGAGAAGCTGCCGAAGGTCATCGACACCGGCTTCTACTGGTACGACAAGACCAACATCGCAGACCCGAAGGTCGCTGCGGTGCTGTACGACTGATCGTTGCCTGACGGCACGGGCCGCGCAGGGAGCGCGGCCCCCCAATTTCCCCTGCTTGAGGACCTGAGTTGAAACTGCTCCGATACGGCCCGTCCGGTGCCGAACGGCCGGGCCTGCTCGACGCCGAGGGACGCGTGCGCGACCTCTGCGCCCATGTGGCCGACATCGCCGGCCCCGCGCTTCTGCCCGAGACCCTCGCGCTGCTGCGCGCGCTCGACCCGCACACCTTGCCGCTCGTATCCGGCCAACCACAGGCCGACCTGCGGCTGGGCCCCTGCGTCGGACAGGTCGGCAAGTTCATCTGCATCGGGCTGAACTACGCCGATCACGCTGCCGAGTCCGGCATGCCGATCCCTGCCGAACCTGTCGTCTTCGGCAAATGGACCAGCGCGATCGTCGGTCCGGACGACGACATCGAGATCCCTCGCGGTGCGACCAAGACGGACTGGGAGGTCGAACTCGGCGTGGTGATCGGCCGTTACGGGCGCTACATCGATGAGGCCGACGCCCTGTCGTACGTTGCCGGCTACTGCGTCGTCAACGATGTCTCCGAACGCGAGTTCCAGCTCGAGCGCGGCGGCCAGTGGGACAAGGGCAAGGGCTGCGACACCTTCGGCCCGCTCGGACCGTGGCTCGTCACCGCGGACGAGGTGCCCGACCCGCAGAACCTGCGCCTGTGGCTCGAGGTCGATGGCCGACGCTACCAGGACGGCAACACGAAGACCATGGTGTTCGGCGTCGCCCACCTCGTGAGCTACCTCAGCCGGTTCATGACGCTCCAGCCGGGCGACGTGATCTCCACCGGCACGCCGCCCGGCGTCGGTCTGGGGCAGAAGCCCCCGGTGTACCTCGCGCCCGGCAACCGCATCCGCCTGGGAATCGACGGCCTGGGCATCCAGTGCCAGCGCGTCGTGCAGGGCTGAACGCGAAACCAACCGACTTGCGCCCATCCACTACAGAACCATGACCAAGATCCGATCGCTGCGCGTGCTCGACGTGCGCTTTCCCACCTCGCAGCACCTCGACGGCTCCGACGCGATGAACGCGGACCCGGACTATTCGGCCGCCTACGTGATCCTCGAAACCGACCAGCCCGGCCTCGAGGGCCACGGCCTGACTTTCACGATCGGCCGCGGCAACGACATCTGCTGCAAGGCGATCGAGGCGATGCGCCACCTCGTCGTCGGCCTCGACCTCGACTGGATCGCCGCCGACATGGGACGCTTCTGGCGCCACGTCACCGCCGACAGCCAGCTGCGATGGATCGGCCCGGACAAGGGCGCGATCCACCTCGCGACTGGCGCGGTCGTCAACGCGGTCTGGGACCTGTGGGCGAAGGCCGAGGGCAAGCCGGTCTGGCGGCTGGTCGCCGACATGTCGCCCGAGGAGCTGGTGCGCTGCATCGACTTCCGCTACATCACCGACTGCATCAAGCCCGACGAGGCGCTCGCGTTCCTGCGCGAACGCGCCCGCGGGAAGGACGAGCGCATCGCGGACCTGCTGGCCAACGGCTATCCCTGCTACACGACGTCGGCGGGCTGGCTGGGCTACGACGACGACAAGTTGCGCCGGCTCGCGCAGGAGGCCGTGGACGCGGGCTTCTCGCACATCAAGCTGAAGGTCGGCCGCGACCGCGCCGACGACATCCGCCGCCTGCGCATCGCACGCGAGGTCCTGGGCCCGGACCGCCACCTGATGATCGATGCCAACCAGGTATGGGAGGTGGAACAGGCGATCGACTGGCTCCAGGACCTTTCATTCGCCAAGCCGTGGTTCATCGAGGAGCCCACCAGCCCCGACGACATCGAAGGCCATGGTCGGATCCGCGCCGCGATGCACGGCGCGATGCAGGTGGCCACGGGGGAGATGTGCCAGAACCGCGTCATGTTCAAGCAGTTCATCATGAGCGGGGCGGTCGACGTCGTGCAGATCGACGCCTGCCGGCTGGGTGGCGTCAACGAGGTGCTCGCGGTGATGCTGATGGCCGCGACGTACGGTCTGAAGGTCTGCCCGCACGCCGGCGGCGTCGGGTTGTGCGAGTACGTGCAGCACCTGTCGATGATCGACTACGTGTGCATCGCGGGCACGAAGGAAGGCCGCGTGATCGAGTATGTCGACCACCTGCACGATCACTTCATCGATCCCTGCGTCGTGCGCGGTGCGGCTTACATGCCGCCGAGCCGGCCGGGTTACTCCATCGAGATGAAGCGCGAGTCGCTTCAGCGCCACCTGCACGAGGGCTGACACGATGGACCTGCACCTGCACGACAAGGTCGTGATCGTCACCGGGGGGGGAGCCGGCATCGGCGGCGCGATCACCCTGCAGCTCGCGCGGGAGGGCGCGATCCCGGTCATTCTGGATCGCAGCCCGCTGGACCCGATCTTCGACCACGATCTGTCGGCTCTGTGTCCACGGCGCGTGTTCCACCAGATCGAGCTCAGCGACGAAGCCGCGTGCGCGGCGGCGGTCGAGCACACGCTGCGCCAGTTCGGCGGCGTCGACGGCCTGGTGAACAACGCAGGCGTCAACGACGGCGTCGGGCTGGGCGCCGGTCGAACGGCCTTCGTGCGTTCGCTCGAGGCCAACCTCGTTCACTGCTACGTGATGGCTCATCTGTGCGTGGCGTCGCTGAAGCAGCGCCGAGGCGCGATCGTGAACATCTCTTCGAAGACGGCGCTGACAGGCCAGGGCGATACCAGCGGCTACGTCGCGGCAAAGGCCGCGCAGCTGGGGCTCACGCGCGAATGGGCCGCTTCGCTCGCGCCTTTCTGCGTGCGGGTCAACGCGGTGCTTCCGGCGGAGGTCATGACGCCGCTGTACCGCAAGTGGCTCGGCAGTCAGTCCGACCCGGATGCTGCGCTGGCGCGCATCGCCGCCCGCATTCCGCTCGGTCAACGCATGACGCGGGACGTGGAGGTGGCGGACCTCGTCTGCTTCCTGCTGTCCGATCGCTCGGGGCACACGACCGGGCAATGGCTGCATCCAGACGGCGGCTACGTACACCTCGACCGGGCATTGCCAGCGACGTGACGACAGGGTGAACACGACATCAGACCGGGTCCGAACTCGGCGATGAAAGAAGGACGGAGGGGACATGAATGCACTGCAACGCATCGCGGTCTGGGCCACGCCCGGCCTTTGCACCATCACCGCGGCTTGGGCGCAGGCGCGGCAGAAGGACGAAGGCGTCGTCTCGATCACCGAGCCTCGTGAAGGCCGGCATCTGAACCCGGGGCCCGGCTTCGTCAGCCGGGTCAATGCGGACAAGGTCCAGCTGTATGGAGGGCCGTACCGCTGAGATCCCCATCCACCTGAACGAGGTCGTGCGGCGCACCAGGCCGCGCTGACCCGACATCCACTTCTTGATCCCAAGCGGCCACCGTTGGCGAGTGGTCCGGGTCGGCTCGCGCCTGCGATCTGGCCCCCAAGCCAGCAGCAACACAACCACCACTGGAGCACGAAGCATGAAGAAGATGATCCGCAGCGCGATGGCACTGACCGTCGGCACGACGATGGCGGCCGCCGCGACGGCCGCAGACACCGGTGCCTTCTCGACGAGCGGCTACTTCCGCGCCGGCACGGGTACCGCGAGCAAGAACACCTCCCGCGCCTGCTATGGCCTGGCCGGCGCCGGGCTGAAGTACCGCCTGGGCAACGAGTGCGACATCTACGGCGAAATCGACCTGGCCACCGCGTTCAAGGCCGAGGGCGTCGAGTACAGCGTGCACGTGATGCCTACGCTGTGGAACCCCGGCACCGACAACGGCAGCGCGACCTGGGGCCTGGGCCAGATGTTCGTCGAGGGCAGGGGCTTCGACTTCGCACCGGGCGTCAAGTTCTGGGCCGGCAAGCGCTACTACGGCCGCTCGGACATCCACATCAACGACACCAAGTACACGGTGGAAGACGGCGTCGGCGGCGGCGCCTACGGCATCGACCTCGGCGTGGGCAAACTCGGCGTCGCCTACTTCCGCGACGACGGCAACGGCACGACGCCGATGAACCGCGTGAACGTCGAGCTGGACGACATCGCCGCCAACGCCGGCGGCAAGCTGCGCTTCGTCACGGCCTTCACCAGCGCGAACTTCGATGGCGGCAAGAGCGGCATGGCGGCGACCGTGCAGCACCAGCAGAGCGTCGAAGGCCTGGGCGGCGGCAACACCGCCTGGCTGCAGTACGCGCAGGGCTCGGCCAACCTGAACACGAACTTCGGCAACGCAACTGCCGGTTCCGACGTGAAGGGTTGGCGCCTCACAGATGCGTTCAGCTGGCAGGTCGGCGCGTTCGGCGGGCAGGCGATGGCCTCGTTCGCACAGAACAAGGCCAATGCGGGCGACAGCACCTTGGGCACCGTCGGCGGTCGGGTTTCGTACGCGCTGACGAAGAACTTCAAGTTCGTCGCCGAGGCGGGTTACTCGCAGCTCAAGCCGGAGGCCCAGGCGACGCAGAAGCTGACCAAGCTGACGATCGCCCCGACGATCGCCACCGGCCCGGGTTTCTGGAACCGCCCGGAACTGCGCCTGTACGCGACAACGGCGAAGTGGAACGACGCCGCCGGCGCAAACGCTGCGAACGGCCTGCCGGCCGGCAAGACCAGCGGCACCAGTGTCGGTGTGCAGGTCGAGATGTGGTGGTGATCTATCCCACACGTCACGCCTGAGCTCGAGGTGCCGGCCAAGTGTCCGATGCCTCCTTCCTACCGATGTTCACGAGGCGCGCCAGCGCCCAGTCCAGGAGACATGATGAACCGCACCCAGAACGATGACCCGTCCCAGTCCGATCCCGCCACGGGTCTGACCCGCCGCACGCTGCTCGCCTCGGTCGGCGCAATGGCCGGCCTGCCGCTGCTCCACGCGTGCGGCGGAGGCGGCGAGGGCGACGCCGCGACCGCCGCGCCGGCAAAGGTCGCGATCGAGCGGCAGGCGCTGACGCAGACCGCGGCCGTGGCACGCAGCCTGTGGCTGGCGCGGCCGGCCGAACAGTGGACGCAGGCGCTGCCGATCGGCAACGGTCGCCTGGGCGCGATGATCTTCGGCGGCACCAGCGTCGACCGGGTGCAGTTCAACGAGAACACGCTGTGGTCCAGCCTGAAGAACTACGACGGCTGGGACGGCTGGGGTGCCTACCAGAACTTCGGCGAGTTCCAGGTCGACTTCGGCACCAGCCCCACCGGGCCGACGGGTCAGCCTGGCGAGGGTATCGCCAACACCATCGACGGGAACGCGTCGACCAAATGGTGCGTGCAGACGAACGCGCCCGTCGTGCCGTGGCAGATCCAGCTGCTGCAGCCGACGGCGGTGTCCTCCTATGCACTGACGAGCGCCAACGACGTGCCCGCGCGCGACCCGCTGGGCTGGACGCTGTCGGGCTCCGACGACGGCGTGACGTGGACCGCGCTGCACACCGTGACGCTCAGCGCACCGTTCGAGCAGCGCGGCCTGACGAAGACCTTCTCGTTCAGCAACAGCCGCGCCTGGCGCCACTACCGCTTCGACTTCCGGCACGACACCTCGCAGTGGTATTTCCAGATCGCCGAGGTGCGCCTGGACGGGGCCGCGACGAACGATGTCGCCGCGCCCCTGCTGAGTTCGCCGAGCGGCCACGGCGGCGAAGGCAACTGGTCGCCGAACGAGGAGATCTCGTCCTCCGTCGACGGCAACCCCGACACCAAGTGGTGCGTCGCCACCGGCGAAGCCGAGGTGCTGTGGCAGTACGACAGCCGCAGCGGCGTGGTGGTCAACGCCTATTCGCTGACCAGCGCGAACGACGTGCCGCAGCGCGACCCGAAGGGCTGGACGCTGCAGGGCTCTACCGACGGCCTGAACTGGACGAACCTCGACGTGCGCCAGCCGGGCCCCGCGTTCACGGCGCGCAACCAGAAGCTGGACTTCTCCTTCGCGAACACGACCGCCTACCGCTACTTCCGCTTCCGCTTCCAGCACGACCCGAGCGCGTCGCACTTCCAGATCGCCGACGTGACGCTGCGCGGCGCGAACGGCTTCACGACTGCCGGCCGGCCCGCGATCGCCAACTACGAGCGCCGGCTCGACCTGCACCGCGGCCTGCACTCGGTGGCCTTCCGCCGCGGCACCGAGAGCTTCACGCGCGAGGCGTTCGCAACGCGTGCGGACGACGTGCTGGCACTGCGCTACACCGCCGTCGGCAGCACCCGCCTGAATGGCAGCATCACGCTGAGCAGCGCGCAGGGCGCGACGACGGTCGCGCCGGAGGCCGGTCGCCTCGAGTTCCAGGGGACGCTGTCGGCCGGCGAGAACTATGCGGCGTCGCTGCGTGTGCTGGCCGATGGAGCACTCGCCGTCGAAGGCGGCCGCCTGCGCTTTTCCAACTGCACGACGCTGACGCTGCTGCTGGATGCGGCCACCGACTACAAGGCCGACTACGCAGCCAACTGGACCAACGGCCTGAACCCGGGCCAGCTCGTCCAGGTCGCCCGCAACCGCGTCAATGCCGCGGCCACGCTGGGCTGGGACGCCTTGCGCAGCCGGCACCTGGCCGACTTCCCGCCGCGCATGGCGCGGGTGGACGTTAGCTGGGGCGCGGACCCGGCGGCCAGCGTCGCACAGCTGCCGACCGACCTGCGCCGCAAGGCCTACGCGTCCAACCGAACCGACACGGGCCTGGAGCAGACCATGTACGACTACGGTCGCTACCTGCTCATCAGCTGCTCGCGTCCGGACGGCCTGCCGGCCAACCTGCAGGGCCTGTGGAACGACAGCAACTGGCCGGCCTGGTCGAGCGACTTCCACAACAACATCAACGTGCAGATGAACTACTGGGGCGCCGAGTCGGCCGACCTCGGGGACTGCCACCTCGCGCTGATCGGCTTCGTCCAGGCCCAGGCCGCGCCGATGCGCGTGGCGACGCAACGCGAGTTCGGCGCGCAGACGCCGGGCTGGACGGCCCGCACGATGCAGAGCCCCTTCGGCAGCAGCGCCTGGGAGTGGAACACGGTGGCCAGCGCCTGGTACTGCCAGCACGTGTGGGAGCACTACGCGTTCACACAGGACAGGGCCTACCTGCAGACCACCGCATACCCGCTCATCAAGGAGATCGTCGAGTTCTGGAAGTCGCAGCTGAAGCTGCGCAGCGACGGCCTGCTCGTCGCGCCGCTGGGGTTCTCGCCCGAGCAGAACCACGTGCCCCGTGAAGACGGAGTGATGTACGACCAGCAGATCATCTGGGACCTGTTCCAGAACTACATCGACGCCTCCGCGGCACTCGGGGTCAGCCCCCGCTCCGCCGACGGCACCGACGTGCGCATGCTGCAGGCGAAGCTCGCCCCGAACAAGATCGGCTCGTGGGGGCAGCTGCAGGAGTGGCAGGTCGACCGCGACGACCCGAACGACACGCACCGCCACACCTCGCACCTGTTCGCGGTCTACCCCGGACGGCAGATCACGCCGAGCAAGACGCCGCAGCTGGCCACCGCCGCAATGGTCTCGCTGAAGGCCCGCTGCAGCGACAAGGGCGGAACCTTCACGCCGGACCAGTTCGGCTGGGACAGCCGTCGCTCATGGACCTGGCCGTGGCGCGCTGCGCTGTTCGCGCGGCTCGGCGACGGCATGCGCGCCGGTGAGATGGTGCGCGGCCTGCTGAGCTTCAACACGCTGGACAACCTGTTCTGCGACCACCCGCCATTCCAGATGGACGGCAACTTCGGCATCACCGGCGCGGTGGCCGAGATGCTGCTGCAAAGCCACGAAGGGAGGATCGTCCTGCTGCCGGCCCTGCCGGACCACTGGAAGCCCAAGGGCTCGTTCAACGGCCTGCGCGCGCGTGGCGGCTACCGCGTCTCATGCAGCTGGAGCAACGGCGTGGTCACGGGCTACTCCATCGTGGCGGACCGGGCGCCGAACCGCAATGCAGCCGTCACCGTGGTCGTGAACGGGCAGAGCCAGCAGGTCTTGCCGACCTGACGGGCCGAGCCGTCTGAACCGGGGCTGGCCGATGCCCGGCCGGCCCCGCGTCATGTGTCTGTGCAACGAGGCGCCCGCCTCGGAAGGGTTTCCGCCGTGAACCACCAGGCTTATTCATCGCGTATCGCTCGCCGGTCGCTGACCGCCGCACTGCTGGGCGGCCCGAGCCTGCTGGGCCGCCCCGGCAGGGGCCAGGCAAGTGCCGCGGTCGGATCCGACAGGCAGTAGCCTGCCGCGTTGACCGGACGCGACGAATGGCGCCGCACATCCGTTTTGGCAGGTTCATGGCCGACCTGGGCTCGGGCAGGCTGACGGTTGACGGGCGCCCGATCGACCTCGAGCCGCAGCCGCGCAAGCTGCTGCTGCACTTGATCCGTCACCGCCACCGGGTGGTGTCCAAGCAGGAGCTGATCGAGGAGGTCTTCGGCCGCTCCTGCGCCACCAACGGAGCGCTGGCGCGCGCCATCACGAAGGTGCGCCAGCCGCTGCAGGACCACGGCGCCGGCGCTGCCGTCTCGAACGTCCCGCGCGTGGGCTACCGCTTCGTAGCCAAGGTGGATGCTCCCACGCTCGACGTGGACGTGCTGAACCGCGCGTTCGACGAGACGACGGCGGCGGCCATGCCGCGCGACCCCCTGGCCGCGGAAGCGTACTTCCGCGCGCGCCAGGCCGAAGCTGCCGAGCGCACCGCTGCCGCCGTCACCCTCTACCGCCTCGCGCACGAGCTCGAGCCCGATCACACCGGCATCGCGCTCGGGTTGTTGCGCGGACTGGCGCGATTCGCCCACTCGACGACTGAACTGTGCTCGATGGTCGGCTGGCTGCTCGTTGCCGCCGATGCGACCGGTGACCGGGCCACGAAGCTGCGCGTGCACCGCGTCCTCGCGTTCTGGCGGCTGCGCCGCAACGAGGCCGATGGCTTCGACCGCGAACTGCGCCGAGTGATCGAACTCGCCGATGGCAGCGGGGGAGCACGCTTCTGGGCCGAGGTCCATCTGCTGCAGGCCCACGCGGCGCGCAACCGGGCGCGGCTTGCGGAGGCGCGCGAGCATGCCGAACGCAGCCGGCGCCTCTTTCGCGACGCAGGCGACCGCGCCGCGGCGCTGCGTGCCTTGATGCTGGAGTCGGGGCTGATTGGTGGGCAGCAGGCAGTGGATCTCGCCTGGGAAGCCGCGCGCGGCGCGCGGGAGCTGGGCCTGCCCTTCACCTTGGCCACGGCATGCAACAGCGCGTGCAGGGCCTTGATCGATGCCGGCCGACTCGAGCAGGCCATGGCCCATGCGGCCGAGGGTTTTGCGGCCGCGGTGTCCGTGGGCGAACGAGGCATCGCCGAGGAGCTGGTGGAGGGGTCTGCCCTGGCGTGCCGGTTGGCGGGCTGGCCCACGGCGGCGGCGCGCGCACTGGCGGAGCTCGATGCGCTGCCGGGGCTGCCTTGTCATGGGGCGGTTGTGTCGCTGGCCCGTGGCCTGTGCCACAGCGGCCGGGGCGAATGGACACAGGCCGCCGGCCACCTCGGCCATGCCTTCGAACGTGCCGGCACGGCCTACCTGCGCGCGCACATCCTGCCGTGGCACATCGAGGCGCTCATGCTCACCGGCCGCCCCGACGAGGCGCAGGCCGCCCTCGAACGCACGGACCCGTCGCTGCGACCGAATCACAACTTCGCCACCTTGCTGCTCCTGCTGCGTGCTGCCCTGGCCCACCTCCACGGCGCACCGCACCGCGCGCTCGAACTCCTGGGCGAAGCGCTGGCGCAGGGGCCGGCACCGATGTGGCGGACCTGGGCGTGCGTCGATGCGGCATGGCTGCATGCGCAGGCCGGCCAGGGCGACACGGCGGCGCAACTGCTCGCGCAGGTCGACCCGACGCTCGCGAAACTGCCGGTCGTCGTCGCGACGCGAGCACGGGTGCTGCACGCCGCGGGCGACGTGCGTGGCGCGCTGGCGCTGCATCGCCAGTACCTTGCCGCGCGCAAGGAGCCGGGCTGGAACGCGTGCTTCGACACGCTAGGTGCCGAATACGAGCGCCAGTGCCGCGCCGGGATCGAGCCGCTGCCGACGGCCGCGCTGCTGCCCAGCCGCGCGTGCTGACTTCGAATGGCCGTGGAGTGGCCGCGCAGGCGGACCCGGTGTCGGAAAGCGCGGGGCCGCTGGCGGTTGGGTCGAGCAGACCTCGAACGTTCGCGCGCATCGGCAAGAATGCGGACCATGGACTTGCCACGGCCCCTTTCATCGAACGACGAAGCGACCCAGCGCGTCCGCTTCGGCCGGTTCACCGCCGACCTGGAGTCCGGAGAGTTGCGGTTCGACGGAAAGCCCGTGACCATGCAACCGCAGCCGCGCCGCCTGCTGCTGCACCTCATCCGCCACCGCCACCGCGTGGTCTCCAAGGACGAGCTGCTCGAGGAGGTGTTCGGCGGCCGCGAGGTGAGCTCTGCCGCGCTGGCCCGCGCGATCACGAAGGTCCGGCAGGCGATCGAATCCGAGGGCTCGTGCTGCGCGGTGACAGCCGTCCAACGGGTGGGCTTTCGCTTCGTCGCGAACGTGAGCACGGATGCCCTGGCGCCAGGCGAAGATGGCCGAAGTGTCTCGGTGGCGCTCCTGCCCTTCGATGACGCGACGAACGACGCGGACTCCGCGTGGGTTCGATCCGGACTGCCGTCGCTCGTCGGCGAGATGCTCGAGAGCGATCGTCGCATCTCGCTCGTCACGATGCCTTCCGTCCTGGGAGCCGTCGCAGAGGTGCCTGCGGATACCTTGGCGCAGCGGGTTGCCCGCCTGCAGCAGGTCACCGGCGCCGCGGCGGTTGTGCATGCGCGCGTCGCGCGGTCTCCAGCGGGCTTGCAGGTGGACTTCCGCCTGTTCGCCGGAGGCAAGGTCGCCACCGGATCCGTCGCCGAATCGCGGCCGGCCGATCTGGCCTTGGCGACGGCCAAGGCCGTGGGCGCGCTCCTGGGCTGCGCCATCGACGACGAAGCCGCCGCGGCGCAGTTGCCGAAAGACCCCCTGGCCGCGGAGGCGTATTTCCGCGGGCGCCAGGCGGCGGCCGACGAGCGATTCGAGCTGGCGCTGCACTTGTTCCAGCTCGCCCACCACGTGGAGCCGGACCATACCGCCACTGCGCTGAGGTTGCTTCAGCGCCTGGCGGCGCGCACAGAGACCCGTGCGCAGGCGCACACGCTGGCGGCCGATCTGATCCGCCGCGCGGAGTCCGCCGACGATCGGGTGACGCTGGTGCGGGTCCACTACGCCATGGCTCACGGCCAGACCACGCACCACCTTCCAGAGGAGGCCGCGCCTCATCTGGATCAAGTCATGGCCTTGTCCGACGGGCGCGAGGGCGCCATGTTCTGGGCGAACGTCTACCAACTGCGAGCCATCGTGTCGCACGCCCGCTCGCGCTACGAGGAGGCACGTGAGCACCTGGCCCGCAGTCGCCAGTTCTGTCTGGATACGGGCGACCGCGCCAAGCTGCTGTGGCTGATGCTGTACGAAGCCGGACTGGTGACGCCTGAAGAAGGCGCGGAACTGGCGATGAAGGCCGCGCGCGGCGCGCGACAGATCGGGCGGCAACTGACGCTTGCCGGGGCATGCAACAACGCCAGCAAGTCGCTCAGTCGCCTGGGTCGTCTGGCGGAGGCGGTTTCGTATGCGGCCGAAGGATTCGCTGCGGCGGCAGCCATCGGCTCCCGGTTGATCGCAGAGTCGCTGGCAGAGTGTTCTGCATTCGCCTGTCGACTGGCCGGCTGGCCGGCCATCGCGCAGCGCACGCTGGCCGACCTGGATGCGTTGCCCGGTGCACCGTATCAAGAGCATTTCGTGCTGCTGGCACGCGGCTTCTGGCATGGAAGCCGGGGCGATTGGACGCAGGCGGCTGCCTTCACGGGCCGCGCACTCGATCGCATGCCCTTCGCCGCGCTTCGCGCCTACGTGCTGCCCTGGCATGCCGAGGCGCTCATGTTCTGCGGTCGAGACGATGAAGCGCAGGCGCTCATCGACAACGATGACCCGTCGGCCTATGCGACGACCGAATACAAGGTTCACCCCTTGCTGATGTGCGCCGCGCTCGCGCACCGGCGCGGCGAGCGCGACGCCGCCCTGGCTTGGCTCGGCAAGGCTGTGGCGCTGGGCCCCTCCGCGATGTGGCACACCTGGGCCTGCGTCGACATCGCCTGGCTGAACGCCGAGGCCGGCCGCAGCGACGAGGCCGCGCGTGCGCTCGCACGGATCGATGCCGAACTTGCGGCGTTGCCCGTGGTCATCGCGACCCGGGCGCGGGTGCGGCATGCGGCGGGCGACGTGCGCAGCGCCGCCGCGCTGCACCGGCGCTACATCGCCGCGCGCAAGGAGCCGGGCTGGAACCCGTACTTCGAGGATCTGGCGGCCGAGTACGACCGGCAGGCGCGCGAGGGCCTGCAGCCGCTTCCGCCGACCCCGTTCCTGCCCAGCCGCTCGTGCTGAGCCCTGAAGGGCGGGGCGGTGCGCGCGGTCTCTGCCCGATGACCGAGGTCACGGCGAAGTGCTTCGACAGGGTGCCGGCGGTTTGCGCCTGACCCGGCTTGCGGCACGTCTGGAATGGGCTTCAGGTCAATGAAGCCGGGCTGGCGTCTGGGGTCCGGCCGGCTCGACGCGCGCCTTCGCGGCACCGGATTCGCACAGTCCTCGAAGGTGTTCGCGCAGTTGCCGCAACCCGTCCGAGCTCCAGTCACCGGCCAGCCGGTCGAGCCGCGCCGAAGCATCGCACAGGCAGCGCACCGGAAGGCACTCCAGTGCGCGCGGCCCCGCGTGCAGCACACGTTCAACGGCCGCGAGAGCCGGAAGCACACCTCGCACACTCGGATGGTGATCGAGCACTTGACGCAGCGCCGCGTGCATTTGCGTGAACTGTCGCGTCGTGGGTTCCGGGCGGCCGGGTCGCGTGGCGCGCGTGGGCTTCACCCGATGGCGTACGCGGCGGCGCAGCGCGGCCCACGAATGCGCGAGCCAGCTGCGCAGGCCGCCGACACGCGCCAGGGCGGACGGGATCGATGGCATTGATGCGTCGTTGTCGATACGGCGAGTGCTCGAGTCTATGCACGGGCGGCGTGCCAGACATGAGGAATCGATGACCATGGCCGCGAAGCCCTCCGCCCGTCGTGCGGCCATTGCCAATTCCGGGGTGGGTTCATGCTTCATCATGATTCGCCGGGGTCGCGCCGTTACCGTGCGTCTCGGGCGCATCCGCGATGAACATCGACCCTGCAGATCGGCGCGTCGAACTGCTCGACCAAGAACTGCTCCGACCGCGGACCCCAGCTCGGCCATCGCGCAACGTCGCGAACTCCTTGCACCTGACGAGCCGGCCGCCTGACCCTTCGTTCACCCACGGGCCCGGTCTGCGTATCCGGCCTGCCGATCCATTCCACGGGAGAGATTCATTGAAAGCACACAAGACCGTGCGCCGGCCCGGCGCTCTGTGGCCGGCCACCTGCCGGATCGTCCTGCTCGGCATCGCGTTGACGGCAGCCGCCCAGGGCGCCGTCGCCCAGGAGGCCGCGATCCGCAAGGCGCTGGCCGCGCGGTTCCCGCAGTCCCCGCCCATTGACGAGGTGACGCGCACGCCGATCCCGGGCCTGTACGAGGTGCGCTCCGGGACGGTCGTCTTCTATACGGACCGGCGCGGCGATTACATCGTCCGCGGCGAGATGCTGGACACACGTCACAAGACCAACCTGACGCAGGCTCGGATCGGCAAGGTCCCCACGATCGACTTCTCCAAGCTGCCGCTGCACGACGCCATCGTCTCCACGCACGGCCGCGGCACACGCAAGCTCGCGGTATTCGCCGATCCCGACTGCCCCTACTGCAAGCAGCTGGAGAGCGTGCTGCAGCAAAGGGACGACATCACCGTCTACACCTTCCTGATACCGCTGCTCGGCCCGCAGTCGCTGAGCAAGGCGAAGTCCATCTGGTGCGCCAAGGACAAGGACGTGGCGTGGCGCGAGTGGATGAGCGAGGGAAAGCTGCCGACAGCGCAGGCCGGCTGCGACAACGGCGCGCTGGAACGCAACCTCGCGTTCGGCGGCCGGCACCAGATCCGGGGGACGCCCACGCTGGTGTTCGCCGACGGCACGCGAGAGACCGGCGCACCGTCGGCGCTTGAACTCGAACGACAGCTCGCGCAACACCGGCCTGCCGCCGCCGCGACCAAACCCTGACGATTGGTTGTCGATCGTCAGAGGTTCGCTGTCCATCATGTCTCGACAAGCCGACACCGGTACTTTTCGCGCACTCGTGCATGCGAGTCGGAAAACACAAACCGCAGCCAACCATTCATCCAAGCCACTCCGGAGGACCGCGCCCACCATGAATCGAACCCAACGCCTCTTCGGCATGCCCAGGCGTACCGCGTCCGCGGCACGCCTGATCATGCTCGCCGCCGGCCTGTCGGCCGCCTGGTCCGCGAACGCGGCCAACTGCACCGACGCACCCGCCAGCGGCCGCAGCTACTACATCGTCAACAAGGCCAGCGGCCTGCAGCTCGACGTGGCCTACGGGTCCACCAAGAGCGGCGCAGACGTCATCCAGTGGGCCGGCGGCACGCAGTCGAACCAGCAATGGTTGTTCACGCAGACCGGCCCGGGGGTCTTCACCATCCGCGCCGGGCACACCCTGCAGGCGCTGGACCTGCTCAACTGGGACTCGAGCGAGAACGCGCCCGTCAAGCAGTACACCTACAGCGGCCACGCAAACCAGCAGTGGACCGTGGCGCGCAGCGGCGACGCCTACACCATCGCGTCGAAGTCTTCCAACAAGCTCCGGACGATGCCCAACCCGGCGGCCGGCTCGGCCTTGCGCCAGAACTCCGACCAGCAGGGATCGGCGCTGCAGCGCTGGTACTTCAACCCGGTGGACGGCAAG
The DNA here is from genome assembly GCF_006386545.1 of Methylibium rhizosphaerae. Classification (GTDB taxonomy): domain Bacteria; phylum Pseudomonadota; class Gammaproteobacteria; order Burkholderiales; family Burkholderiaceae_C; genus Pseudorivibacter; species Pseudorivibacter rhizosphaerae. The sequence goes on from NZ_SWAR01000040.1 coordinate 42,587, forward strand.
TGCAGCGCCAGCGGCACCTTCGGCAGCTTCATGGGCTTCGACCGCGTGCTGGTCGGTGGCCTGATCGATGCCCGGAAAAGCCTCTGGGGAGTCGATAGCAAGAACCTCACGGACACGATGAGCAAGGCGCCGTGGGATCTGCGGTACTCGTACATCCACAGCCACACCACCGCGCAGGATCCCGCGTGCTACACCAAGTGCAAGAAGGAGTGCTTCGGCTGGTGGGGCTGCGAGGGCATGGACAGTGGCGGCCAGTACAACCTCACGGCGGGCGGCAAGATCATCTTCCGCAACCAGGAGAACGCCGAAACCTTCCAGCTCCCCGACGGCTCGCCCCATCGGCTGATCCAGCAGTGGAGCTATTACGCGGGGGAGGACCTCGGGAAGGCGCAAGGCCGGCTGAATCAGCAGTGGGGCGTCAAGAACTATTACGAGGCGGACTACCGTGGCGCCATCAACAATCAGTGGCTGCTCAAGGGCTACCTGGATGACTTCCGATTCCTGCTGAAGACCATCGGCAACGAGAAGAACATCATCCAACTCGAGCCGGACTTCTGGGGCTTCATCCGGGACACGGACGGCAATTTCCCCAACGATGCGACCAAGATCCCGGCCGCTTTGAGCCAAGCTGCCGGCGACGAGTGCAAGGGCAAGGGCTTCGGCGACAACGCCGGCGGTCTCGCACGCTGCATGATCGAGATGGCGAAGAAGTTCGCGCCCAACTCGACCGTCGGCCTGCACATCTCGTGCTGGGACATCATGAAAGAGCCGGAAGAGCCGCAGAAGGGCGTGCAGGCGTGCATTCGCTACTACAAGTCGCTGGGGGCCGACACGGGCCACTTCATCGTCGGTGACGTGACCGATCGGGATGCCGGGTGGGCCTCCTTGCCGGAGAACGGCTCGAAGACCTGGTATTACTGGAGCGACGAGTACTTCGACAAGGTGATGGGCAAGTTCAAGACGCTGACCGAGGCGATCGGCAAGCCGCTGATCCTCTGGCAGATCCCGCTGGGCAACGTCAACATGCCCAACAAGTACGGCCCGTACATCGACGTGGAAAGGAAGATCCGCGGAGCCGGCCAGTTCAAGGACGACAAGGTCTATCACTTCTTCACCAAGATGGACAAGGTCACCGCGGCGCACATCGTCGCGCTCCAGTTCGGCGCCGGCCACAACGAGACGACGTCGACCGAGACCGACGGCGGTTATCTGCTGTGGTTCGCGAAGGAGTACTACAACAAGATCAAGGTCCCCGGCTCCCAGCACGGGAAGCTGAGGTAGGCGACCGGATGCCGGCACGCTGCGCAAGCGCGTGCCGGACGCGGCCGGCGCCGACGGCGCCGCGCGCCACAGGGACGATGGCCCGCCGCGAGGCGCCAGGCCGTCGTCCCTTTCTCTTTTCCACGCCCGCCATGCGGCGCGGCACCCGGTAAACCCTGACGCGCGAGACCGGCCGGCGTCAGTGTGACGACGGCTTCGTCTCGCAGAATCCCGCCACGCGGTCACCCGACTCGTGCGTGACGTGCGGGGCCGGCATGCCAGGTCTGCCGACCCGACGTTGGCCTCGCTGGCTCAACCTACCGGAGGACCAGCATGGACGACCTCGTGTACCACTTCGGCCGCTGCGAGTTGCGCATGGGAACGCGCCAGCTGCTCGTCGAGGGGCACGAGCAGGCGCTGGAGCCGCTCGCCTTCGACCTGCTGGCCTACCTGCTGCGTCACCGCGATCGCGATGTCTCCAAGGACGAACTGCTCGACGTGGTGTGGCTCGGCCGCATCGTGTCCGTGGGCGCTCTGGCCCGCGCGGCGATGACGGTGCGCAAGGCGATCGGCTGCACCGAGCGCAATCGGCTCATCCGCACGGTCCACAGGATCGGGTACCGGTTTGCGGCCGAGGTGCATGAGACCGTGTCCGCCGCGCCGGAGCCCACGCCCGCGGCCGCTCCCCTCAGCGTAGCCCTGCTGCCCTTCGAGAACCTCACGGGGGACCTGTCGCTTGACTGGGCGACCATCGGGCTGATGGCGCTCGTTGGCAACGCACTGGCCACCGACCCACGGCTGGCGCCCCTCACGGTGCACGACGTCGCGGCCGCGATGCAGGGGCTCGACCCTGCGGCGCCCGTGCAGGAGCGGGCTGAGGCCTTGCGGCATCGCGCCGGCGCGCGCCATGTCGTGCATACCGGCATCTCCCGTGAAGCGCAAGGCTACCGTCTCGACTATCGACTGCTCGGCGTTGCTGGCGATCCGGCCGGCACCGTCTACGCAGGCGACCTCGTGCGTCTGGGACGGGCGTTGGCCCGCCATCTGCTGCGCGAGCTGCTGCCCGGCGCGGTCGAGGGGACCGACGCCTTCACGCTGCACGACCCCTGGGCCATGCAACTGCTGGCCCGCGCGATGCAGGCCTCGGCCGAGCACTCGTGGAGGCGTGCGCTGCTGATGCTGCGCGTCGTGCTGGAACTCGAGCCCGGCTACGCCGAGGCCCGGCGCGAACTGTCACGCATCGAGGCCTTGGCGGCGCAGTCCGCAGCCCCCGCCGAAGTGGCCGGGCCGCGGACCGCAGGGTCGTCCAGCGGCTCGGTCGACACGGCGTCTACTGCTTCTGGAACACCACGTCATCGACGTTGAGCCAGACGGCGCTGCCAGGCCCATCGGACCAGAACCCGATCTCCGCGCGGCCGTTGGTGACGTTGACGTCGCTGATGACCACCTGCGTGTAGACATCCGAAGGCAGAAGCTTCACGTCCTTCTGGGCACCGCCGAAGTCCTTCACGTACATCGTCTGGCCGCCGGTGCCTCTGACCCAGGCCTTGAACGTGTACAGCCCGTTGCTCAGGCCTGTCAACTGCTGGAAGGTCGTGCCCGCGTAGGGCGTCGTGCTGCGGTGGGTGAGGTGCGACGACCCGGAGCGCGGGCTCGTCTTGTCGGCGTACTGCCATGCGCCAGCGGGCCATGCGTTCCAGCCGGTGAGCCCGTTCTCGAAGCCGGCGTTGCTCGACAGGTTCAGGTCCCCGCCGACGATGTCGACCCTGTCCGCCGTGATGTACGTGTTCCCCGAGCTCGGGTTCCGCGTGCCGGTCACACGCACCTTCAGCGTGTGGAGGCCCGCTGCCAGTGTCGGGCTGCTCCACAGCAGCACGTTGTCTGCGCGTGTGGCCGCGTAGGTGTCGACGCTGGTTTCCGCGCCGCCGTCCACGGAAATCGCGGCGACGCCGTGCATGGGTGCGCGACCTCCGTAGACGTTGACCTGGGTTCCCGTGAACTGCAGCTGGTAGTAGGCGTTCGGGACATTGGACCAGTGGTTGTCCGACTGATTCGCACCGGCTTGCCAGCCATAAGGCCAGTTCGCCGTGTTGTCGTAGCCGAACTGGGTGTCGTTGACCGTGGTGGTGCTGCCCAGGTACTTCTGCAGTTCCGGCAACAGGAGCCCGGCGATCTTGACCTGGCCTTTGTCGTGCGGATGAACACCGTCGGCGGTGTCGGACCCGAGCACCCAGTCCTTCGTGCCGATGAAGTGCACCTTGGTGTCGCCAGCACTGACCCGGGCTTTCACCGCGGCCTCCGTCTCACCCAGGTAGTGGCCGCCGAACGTGCCGATCGCCGCAATCTCTGCGTTGGGGTGCTTGGCCCGCACGGCGACGAGGAAGTCGGTGTATCGCTTCTGGAACTCGCTCGCCGGCACGCCGAGGAAAGCGTCGTTCGTCCCGAGGTTGATGACGATGAGCCGCGGCGTGTAAGTGGAAAAGTTCCACAGCGGGTTGTTCGCGCAGGCCGTGTCCTGGCAATCCAAGGCGGACCGCGACTTGAAGTACAGGTTGTCCATGCCCGGCCAAGGGCCGACATCCTTGTAGAAGTAGCCGTTGACCAGGGCGATGCCCGAGACGGCAATCTGGGTGTGGTCCGCGCCCATCATCTCGGCGACCAGCCAGGCGTAGTCGGTCAAGGCGCCCGTGGAAGTCGAGTGCCCGGCGGTGATGGAGTCACCAATGAACTCCACCAGCGGGCGGGGATCGGGCGGCAGGGTCTTCTCGCCCACCGGGAGTTGCAGCTTCTTGATCGGCAACTTGTTGCTTTCCCAGGTGGTCGCGATCTGCAGCGTGTGCGGCCCGCTGCCCTGCGCGGACAGGGTGACTGTGGTGCTGTTGTTCCAGTTCCAGTACGAGTTCCGCACGCCGTCGATGATGTACTCGAAGGATCTCGGGGCTTCGAGATGGACCTCGATACTGGGTCCTGTGAACTTCGTGCTGAGGTAGGCGCCGCCCCAGTTGCTCGTATAGACGCTGCTGTTGCTCTTGTCCCAGCGGCCGACGAATCGAAGGTTGGGATCGCTCAGGGTGCCGTCGCCGGCCGCGGCCAGGACGGGCGCGCCGCTGGCGAGCAGCAGGCTCCCCAGACCCAGGCTGAGGAACCGGCGGGAGACGGAGATCCGGGGTGAACGCTCACGAGATGTCATGTTGCTGAACCTTCCGAGGCAACGCTGAATGCTTGAAGTACGCGATGGAGCCGACCCACTGTCGGACGACTCATCCTCGGACCGCGCGGTGTGCGAGTCATGATGGAGGACGAACCCCAGGCGTGCGTCAGCTTCAGTGTTTTCCCTGCCTCCACCGGGGCGTGGCGCCTGGACGTGACCCTTCGCACAACCGACCAGCACCTCGTCGAGAAGGTGCGCAAGCTCGTCGCGTCGGGCTCACCACGGGCGGGAAGGCGTTCCAGGTGGACCAGCTCGTCGACCTCGTACTGAAGATCAAGCGACAAGGAGCAACAGTGGTGAGGATCGAGCACGTGCTGCACGCCGTATGGCGGTGGCAGGCCGGGTGATGGTGCTGAACTTCGGCGCCACGACCGACGGATGCCGATGAAGCGCCGGCTGACCTGTGTCGTGTGCCACGCTCGTTGCAGCACGCCACCCGTTTCTTCTAAAGTCCTGCCGAAGCCGGCGCTTGACTGGCTCCAGGGACGGACTTGTGCAAGAGACCATTTCGCCGCGCGGAGCGGACGCGCCGCCTTCACGCGTGTACTTCGAGCCGGCGCATCCGCCGCTGCGGCTCGAAGAATTCCCCACCACCTTGCAACCCCTGGCACAGCGCAAATGCCTGGCCGGCGTGGGCAGCGCCGAAGCACCGTTCGTCATGGGATGGTGCGTGAGCGCCGGAGCCTGCGCTGGCGGCCTTGACGCCGAAGCCGGGCGCTGGCTGAAGGAGCAGGGGTTCGAGCGGGTAGGTAGCCAGTGGTCGCTGAGCGATCGGTGCGCCAAGTGACATCGGCTTCGAACTTCACACCGCCGCCGCGGCACAGTGGCGAAGCGGCCCGGCCGCCGGCACTGCTGCCCACGCTGGAGGAAGCCAAGCCATGGGTCGAGTGGCTGAAGCTGCTCGCCAAGGCCAGTGGGGTGATCGGTGCGCTGATCGCCTTGCTCTACTTCCTGCGGATCGGCTACGTGCCGCTCGACAGCCTGGGCAGCGCGCTGGCATTGGGCGTGGTCGTCGCGCTGATCTCGCTGGGCGCCTTCGTGGCGCTGGTGGTGTGCTGGAGCTTGCCGGCATGGATCTGGATCGGCTTGCGAGACGAGAAGCAAAGCGGCTGGCTGCAGTGCTTCGTGCGCAATGGGGCGCTTGCGGGCGGCAGCCCTGTGGCCCTCCGCCGAGTGCGACTGTGGCTGTTCCTGTTCTGCACCATCGGCGGCAGCTGGCTGTGGATGCTCTTCGCCCCTGTTGCGCGCGACTGGCTCGGCGACGAGTCGAGCTGGCCGGTGTGGCTGAGGGCTGCAGGGTGGGGCTTGTTGCTGGCGGGTGTCGGCTGGTATGCGTGGCAGGTGCCCGGGCGGGCCGCCGACGCTGGACCGCTGAAGCCGAGAGGGCTGCGAACCTGGCCGGCACGCCTGCTGGTGGCGGCGCTCTACTCGACGATCACGTCGATGCCGTTGGTGGTGCTCCTCGGGCTCATCACTTTGTCTGACTATGCCCATGCCGGGTGGTCTGTCGGCGTGGCGCTGCTGGCGGCCGGCTTTCTGTTCACGCTGCTGTTGAACGGTTTTGCGCTGACGCTCACCCTCACGGGCAGGGGCTCCACGTTCGTGCTGGCGGGCATCCAGCTGCTGGTCTTTGCCGGCGCGCTGCTCTATGGTGCCGTGATGCTGGGCTCGGTCGGGCGATTGCACGACCGCGTGCTGGCACTGGCCTCCGTCCGTATCGAGCGCGCCCATATCGTCCTGGACAAGGAAGGCTGCGAGCATCTCACGCAGATCGGCGTGCAATGGGCTCGGCTCCAGGGCAACGACTCCGCCAGCGTCGAATCATGCTTGCTGCCTGACGTGACAGTCGAGACGCGCCTGGGGGCGTACTGGCGCATCGATTGCCGTGAGCCTGCATGGGGGCCAGGCGAGCCGCGCCGGCGTTCGGCGTTTGTGGTGCCGGCGGACCATGTGATGGCGTGGTACGAGGTGAGCGACGCCACCGTCGCACCCCGCAGCGAATCGCGCAGGACCTGCGGCGACTGGCCGGGCTTGTCAAAGGCACACGAGGCGGACGGTCCAGCCTCTGGGAGAACTCCATGAATGTCCCGACGCCTCTCGACCTTGAAGGACTGCAGCAGGCATGGGCCGCGTTGCCGGCTGGAGCACGGGTCTCGTTCGAAGAGCAGTGGGCAGGCTTGCGGGGCGGCGGCCTGGCATGCGGCTCGGCCATCGTCGATGCACAGGGCCAGCTTATGGGGCGCGGTCGCAACCACGCCTACGAGGCGGCGGGGCCGCTCGATACGCGGACGAGCAGGGCGCTGCAGGACACGCGCATCGCCCATGCGGAGCTCAATGCGCTCGCCCAGGTCGCCACCGATGTCGACCACAAGGTGCTGACGCTCTGGTCGACCCAGCACCCTTGCGCCATGTGCGCGGCCGCGGTGCAGTTCGTCGGCATCGGTCGTGTCGTCTACCTGGCAGACGACCTGTCCGACGATTCGTCCGCCGAGGAAATCGCCGGGAGCAGGGGAGCGGTCCCCTATGAAGCCTACGGACAGCCACTGTGGGCCGCGGTCAGCACGCTGCTGTTCCTGCACAACCCGGCAGTCCGTTTGGGCGCGAACGCGCGCAGCATCAAGCAGGGCCTCGAGCGCTGCCCAAAGCTTGCGCGGTTGGCGCTGGACCTCGCGAAGGCCGACACGCTGGGTCATGCGGCTCGTTCGGGAGCGGAGCTGCCGGTGGCACTTGCGCCTTTCCTGGCAGATCTCCGGGGTGCTTGAGCCGTTGGCGCCGGTTGGGGCCACGTCTGCGCAAGGCGTGGCGTGGTAACGCCTTGATGCAACTGCCACCCGAACTAGGGGCGTGACCCCTTGCCACGGTCCTCCACAATCGCGCGCAACGAAGACTTCGCTCCAGGGAGGAGTGGACATGTCCGCCATCGTTGACGGAGTGCTCGCAGCCGGCCGCGCCGACCTGACCGCGCTGGCCGCCGGCCTGCTCAGCCAGAACAACCGGCTGCTGGCCATCGAGACGGCCCTGCCCAGCACCACGCTGGTGGTCGAGCGGCTGTCCGGCACCGAAGGCATCAACACCCTGGGCGGCTTCGAGATCGACTGCCTGTCGCCCAGCGCC
>NZ_SWAR01000005.1 GCF_006386545.1 Methylibium rhizosphaerae
ATCGAGCTGTTCGTGCAACGCTACAACGCCGACGCCACGCCTTTCCAGTGGGTTGCCACCGCCGACTCAATCCTGCAAAAGATCGAGCGGATCGCGAAACGTATTTCTGCGACAGGACACTAGCAAGCGCCGGCGAGAACTGGCAAGACGTCTTCTGCATCCGGTTTGCGGATCCGTCCGTATGGGCCCCTCACGCCGCCGCATCCATGGCGGCGCCCCCTCAACGGACCTCAGGAGACCGAGATGCCCACCACCCTTGCGATTCCTTTCGTTTCCCTGCTGTCGGCCGGCGCGATGCTGGCGCTGACCGCCTGCGCGACGTCGATGGCGCCGAAGAGCGCGATGGTCGACAACGCGGCCTTGCCAGAAGCCGTGCGCGTGCCGGCCGGCGAGATGCAGAAGATGTGGACCGTGGGCGTGGGTGAGATCACCTACGAATGCCGCGAGAAGAAGGACATGGCCGGCCAGTACGAATGGGCCTTCGTGGCCCCGGTGGCGGCGCTCAAGGGCGCAGACGGCCAGGTGGTCGGCAGGTACTACGGCGGCCCGACCTGGGAGGCGAACGACGGCTCCCGGGTCACCGGCAAGCAGGTCGCGGTGGCGCCGAACCAGCCGGGCAGCATCCCGCTGCAGCTGGTGAAGGCCGAACCCGCCAGCGGCATGGGCGCGATGCAGGGCGTGAGCTACATCCAGCGGCTGAAGACCCAGGGCGGCGTGGCACCGGCTGCGGCATGCGGCATGGCGAACCAGGGCGCGCGACAGCAGGTGGCCTACCAGGCCGACTACGTGTTCTACGGCCGCTGAGGCTCCTGCGGTTTGCTACCGGGCCGGCGCCGGCTGGCCTTCGAGCACCTCGCGCAGCGCGGCCCCCACCCGCTCCGGACTCACTTCGGTGAGGCAGCGGTAGTGGCCGTAGCGGCATTCGCGTGCGAAGCAGGGCATGCAGTCCAGCCCCAGCTCGCCCTTGAGCCACACCACCCGCGACTTCGGGCTGTGCGGCGGGGTGTGGTCGGGGCTGGTGGAGCCGAACACGGCGGCCTGCGGGATGTCGAAGCCGGCCGCCACGTGCATCAACCCCGAGTCGTTGCTGACCATGCCGCGCGCCGCGGCAATCAAGGCCATGGCTTCGTCCAGCGTGGTCTTGCCTGCCATCACCCGGCAGGCGCCGGGCGCCAGCAGCGAAATCTCGTCGCACACCGGGCCGTCCTTGCCGGAGCCCAGCAACAGCACCGGCTGCAGGCTCTGCGAATAGAGCTGGCGTGCCAGTGCGGCGAAGTGCTCGGTGGGCCAGCGCTTGGCGGGGCCGTATTCGGCGCCCGGCGCAAACACCCAGTAGGCGCCCCGGCGCACCTGCGCCCGGGCCAGCGCCTCGAGCACCGTGGCCGAAGGCAACGACAGCCGCGGCCTCGCATCGGGCGCCACGCCGCCGTCGCCGGCCAGCGCACCGTAGAAGGCCACCATCGGCGGGCGTTCGTCGCGCGGGTTGGGCAGGCGGCGGTTCAGCAGCAGCCAGCGGCCTTCACCCTGGTAGCCCACCCGCACCGGGATGCGCGCCAGCCAAGGCACCAGCGCCGACTTGATGGAGTTGGGCAGCACGTAGGCGCGCTCGAAACGTCCGCGCAGCGTGGCGGCCAGCTGCTTGCGCGCCGCCCAGTCGAGGCGGCCATGGGCAAACGGCAGCTCGATGATGTCGGCCACCTGCGGCATGGCTCGCAGCACCGGCGCCACCCACGGCAGCGCCGCCACCGTGAGCGTCTCGCCGCGTTCCGCCAGCTCGGCCAGCAGCGGCTCCGCCATCACGGCGTCGCCGATCCATTGCGGGGCGACTACCAACGAGCGAGCCATGTGCTTCCGTTCATGTGCCTCTTGCTCAAACACCACCCCTGCCACCAAGCGGACGCCGCGGATCCGGCTTGGCCGGTCCGCCAGCGTGGCCCCCTTGAGGGGGAGCGCCGCAGGCGCTACGGGGGTGGGTCATCAGTGCGCGGAAACCTTCTCGCCAGCCTTCAGCTTGTAGACCGTGCCGCAGTACGGGCACCAGCCTTCGCCGGTGGTCGCCACGTCGATGAAGACGCGCGGGTGGTTGCTCCACAACGGCATCTTCGGGTTGGGGCAGAACACCACGCCCGGTCCCTGCAGTTCGGCCGCCGTCACTTCGACCACCGCCTTGGGTTGCTTGCTGCTGCTGTCGTTCATGTCGTCTGCTTTCAAACCTTCGTCAGCCACTCGGCGTATTTCGGGTTGCGGCCGTTCACGATGTCGAAGAAGGCGCTCTGGATCTTTTCGGTGATCGGGCCGCGCGAACCCTGGCCGATCTCGATGCGGTCGAGCTCGCGGATGGGCGTGACTTCGGCAGCCGTGCCGGTGAAGAAGGCCTCGTCGCAGATGTAGACCTCGTCGCGGGTGATGCGCTTCTCGACCAGCTTCAACCCCAGGTCGTTGCAGATCGCGAACACGGTGTTGCGGGTGATGCCGTTGAGCGCACCGGCCGACAGGTCCGGCGTGTAGACCACGCCGTTCTTGATGACGAACAGGTTCTCGCCCGCGCCTTCGCTCACGAAGCCGGCCGAGTCGAGCAGCATCGCCTCGTCGTAGCCTTCGTCGGTGGCCTCCATGTTGGCCAGGATGGAGTTGGTGTAGTTGCTCACCGCCTTGGCCTGCGTCATCGTGATGTTGACGTGGTGGCGGGTGTAGCTGGAGGTCTTGACCCGGATGCCGCGCTTGAGGCCTTCCTCGCCCAGGTAGGCGCCCCAGGCCCAGGCCGCGATCATCAGGTGGATCTTGTTGCCCTTGGGCGAGACGCCCAGCTTCTCGGAGCCGATCCAGGTCAGCGGACGCAGATAGCAGCTCTCGAGCTTGTTGGCGCGCACCACCTCGCACTGCGCCTCCATCACCTGCTCCAGCGTGAAGGGGATCTTCATGCGCAGGATCTTGGCGCTGTTGAACAGGCGCTCGGTGTGCTCGCGCAGCCGGAAGATGGCGGTGCCGTTGGCGGTGTTGTAGGCACGCACCCCCTCGAAAGCGCCGCAGCCGTAGTGCAGCGTGTGGGTCAGCACGTGGATCTTGGCGTCGCGCCAGTCGACGAGCTCACCGTCCATCCAGATCTTGCCGTCGCGGTCGTCCATGCCCATGAAAGGCTCCTCGGGAATGCTTGGGGGAAGCCGGGATTTTACGAGCCGGCGCCGTGAGCCCCCGCCACGCGGTGAGCACTTCTTCGCGCAGCCAGGCCAGCCCCGGGTCGTGCTCGGCGCGCGGGTGCAGCACCCATTCCATCGTGAAGCCGCTCATCTCGAACGGCAGCTCCCGGCTGGCAATGCGCGCCGCGGCCGCCGCCGCCACCCGGCGCGGCAGCACCGCGGCGAGCTGGCTGCGTTCGATGACGTCCACCGCCGCCGAAAAGTTGGGCACCGACAGCTGCACGAAGCGCCGCAGCCCCAGCGCCTGCAGGGCCTGGTCGGCACGGCCGCTGAAGGCCGCCTCGCGAGAAGCCGCCGAGCCCACCTCCCGCGGCGCGATGAACAGCTGCGGCGCGGCCGCCATGTCGGCCGCCGACAGGCGCCGCCGCGCCGCCAGCGGGTGGCCGTGGGCGAAGGCGAACACGAAGTCCTCGTCGAACAGCGGCGCCGCCCGCAGGCCGCGGGGCGTGAGCCCGCGCACCATGAGCGCCGCGTCCACGTCGCCGGCCGTCATGCGCGCCACCAGGCTGGTCACGTCGGGCGTGACCTGCGCCAGCTGCACGCCGCCCGCCTGCTCGCCCAGCCGCGCGGCCAGTGGGCCCAGCAGCGTGGCGGCCATGTAGTCGGTGGACGCGATGTGGAACACCCGCTTCGACCGGGCCGCGTCGAAGCCGCCGGGCGGCTCGAGCAGCGCCTGCAGGTCGGCCAGCACGCGCCGCACCGGCTCGGCCAGCGCCTCGGCGCGTGCGGTGGGCGCCACGCCGGCGGCGGTGCGCACGAACAGGGGGTCTGCGAACACCTCGCGCAGCCGCGCCAGCAGTGCGCTGGTGGCCGGCTGGCTCAGGAACAGCTGCTTGGCCGCGCGCGACACGCTGCGCTCGCGCATGAGGGCGTCGAAGCCCCGCAGCAGCGCGATGTCGAGTGAACGGATATCTGCCATGCAGATATTGTGAATCCCTTCATTCGATTGGACGAATAACGCCGGCCGGCCGAAAGTCCACTCCATCGCAACCGCCGCAAGCCGGCAGATGAAGGAGAAGGCAATGACCGCAACCAACCCGACCGCAAAGTTCTCGGTGCTCGGCGCCGGCATGGTGGGCCACGCACTGGCCGGCAAGCTGGTGTCGCTGGGCTATCCGGTGATGATGGGTTCCCGCGACGAGAGCGCGGCCAAGGCCGCCGCCTGGGCGCAGCAGGCCGGGCCCCTCGCTTCGACGGGCAGCTATGCGCAGGCCGCCGCCTTCGGCGACATCGTGATCAACGCGCTGCAGGGCGCGGCCAGCCTGTCGGTGCTGGGCGACCTGAACGCCCGGCTGGCCGGCAAGCTGCTGATCGACATCGCCAACCCGCTGGATTTCTCGCACGGGATGCCGCCGCGGCTGTTCGTCAGCAACACGACCTCGCTGGCCGAGGAGATCCAGAAGGCGCTGCCGACCACCCGCGTGGTGAAGACGCTCAACACCATGCATGCGCCGGTGATGGTGGACCCGGGCCTGGTGCCCGGGCCGCACGAGGTGTTCGTGAGCGGCGACGACGAAGGCGCCAAGGCCCGGGTGATCGACCTGCTCAGGAGCTTCGGCTGGCAGGCGCCCATCGACCTGGGCGGCCTGGACAGCGCGCGCGGCACCGAGCAGTGGCTCGCACTGTGGTTCCGCCTCTACGGCCGCCTGGGCACCGGCGTGTTCAACCTGCGCCTCGTGCGGCCCTGACCCGCCCTCAGGCCAGCGGGATGTAGATGTCGGTGTGCAGCTGCTCGGGCGGCGTCTTGCTCGGGTCGTTCACGTACAGCTCGAACGGCGCCACGTCGCGCAGCGCATGGCCGGTGGCCGGCAGCCAGTCGCGGTAGATCGCATCCCAGGTGTCGTGCAGCCCGCTGTAGGGGCCGACGTGGGTGAACACCGCATAGCGGCCGGCCGGCACTTCCTGCCAGGCCAGCGTGCCGGCGAGTTCGATGTCGGGCCGCGCCGGTGTGCCGCGGCGTTCGGCGAGCGAGTAGTCGAACACGGCACCGCCGAGCAGGCGGCACTGCTGGTCATCGTCGCCGGCGGGCTGGTCCGGGAACAGCGCAAGGCAGCTCCAGGCCCGGCTGCCGAGGCCGGCCTCGCCGAGCCGGGCCCACAGTTCGCCGAAGGCCTGCTGGGCAGCCGGGCTCATGTCGCCGGCCCGCATGCCGCGGCCGGTGGTAGTGAGCACGGGAAATGCGGGGGCGTCGACCAGTTGGGGCTTGAGCATGAAACGTTCTCCTTCGTGGGGTGGTGACCAGGGCGCCGACGGGCGCCGGTCGAACAGGCGCTGCCAGGCCGGCACGTCGCCGGCCCGCACCGCGGTGGGGGTGGTGTCGAGTTCGCGGCGCATGGCCTTGGCCAGCGCCTGCGCCGATTCGTAGCCGACCTCCAGCGCCACCTCGAGCACCGGCTTGTCGCCTGCGGCCAGCAGCTCGCAGGCGCGCTGCAGCCGTCGCCAGGTCACGTAGCCCTGCACCGTGGTGCCGAAGTAGGCCCGGAAGATGCGGTGGAAATGGTGGCGCGACATGGCCGCCCGTTCGGCCAGCGCCTCGACGCCGAGGTCACCATCGAGGTTCGCGTCGACATGAGCCACCGCCCGGGCCAGCAGTTCGAGGTAGCGGACCGGCCGCTGCTGTGTGTCGTTCATGGCCGCCCATTGTGGGCAGCCGAGGCGGCGCCGGCGTGTCCGGCCGTGCTCAGCCGGCCGCGTCGGCCGGGCGCATCAGTTGCCAGTCGGTGACCTTGCCGCCGCGCAGGTTCACCAGCACCGACACGCCGCCGGCATCGGCCCACAGGAAGGCCTCGTCGGCGGGCGCGACCGGCGCCTGCGGCAGCCCCAGGCTGCGGGTGCGCTTCAGCACGTCGATCAGCGTCATGCCGGCCTTCAGCTGTGCATTGAGCATCACCGCGCTGGGCACCTGCCCCTTGGGCGCGCTGCCGGCGTCGCGCATGGCGCGCAGCGCGCGGCTGAACTGCAGCAGCAGCCAGAACACGATGACGGTGAGCCCGAGCACCACCCCGCGCCAGCCATACGAGAAGTAGCCCGCCGCCAGGGCCAGCGCGGCCAGGGCCCAACCGATCTGAGGATTCATGGGCGCGATGCTAATGGCGCAGCGAGGCGGTCGGCTGCGTGGTAACCGCAGACGCACTTTGCATTCAGCGGTCAGTAGCATATATTTCTCTCGTGGAAATAAATGCTTCAATGCCATGTGGGCGCTGCTGATCGCCACCCTGCCCACCCAGCCCAATGCGGTGCGGCTGCGGCTGTGGCGCGCCGTCAAGGCGCTCGGCTGCGGTGCCCTGCGCGACGGCGCCTGGCTGCTGCCGCTCGACCATGCCGGCGCGCTGGAGGCGCTGGCCGAGCAGGTGCGCGACCACGGCGGCAGCGCCTCGGTGCTGGAGCTGAGCCCGCGCAGCCCTGCGCAGCGCGACGAGCTGCTGGCCCTGTTCGACCGCAGCGAGGCCTATGCCGGTTGGGCCGAGGCCCAGCGCGCCGTGCTGGCCCAGTTGCCGCAGCTGCAGGAAACCGAAGCACGCCGCCGCCTGCGCGAAGCCGCCGATGCGCTGGCCGCGCTGCGCCGCATCGACTACTACCCCGGGGCCGCCGCGCTGCAGGCCGAGGCCGACCTCGCCGCGTTGCGCGCCGCGGTGGACCAGCGGTTCTCGGCCGACGAGCCCAGCCACCGCAGCAGCGCGGCGCTGCCACGGCTCGAGGCACGCCACTTCCAGGGCAAGCAATGGGCGACCCGGGCCCGGCCCTGGGTCGACCGGCTGGCCTGCGTGTGGTTCATCCGGCGCTTCATCGACGCCAACGCGCGTTTCGTGTGGCTCACCGACGTGAAGAAGCCACCGCGAAACGTGATCGGCTTCGACTACGACGGCGCGCGCTTCACGCACCAGGGGCCCCGGGTGAGCTTCGAAGTGATGGTGGCCAGCTTCGGCCTGCAGGACGACCTGCGCCTGCAGCACATTGGCGCAGCGGTGCACTACCTCGACGTGGGCGGCATCCCGGTGCCCGAGGCCGCCGGCCTGGAAACCATCCTGGGCGGCCTGCGCGAGCTGCATGCCGACGACGACACCCTGTGCACGGCTGCGATGCACGTGTTCGACGGGCTGTACGCCTCGGCGAACAAACCTGACAACTGACACTCCCTATGACCACGACCGCCGCTCCCAGCCTGGATCCCCTCGACGGGACAAGCACTGCGCCTGCACCCGTGACCCGGCGCCAGGCCTTCGCCTACTGGCTCCGGCTGGGCTTCATCAGCTTCGGCGGGCCGGCCGGGCAGATCGCCATCATGCATACCGACCTGGTCGAGCGGATGCGCTGGATCTCCGAGAAGCGCTTCCTGCATGCGCTGAACTACTGCATGGTGCTGCCCGGGCCGGAAGCGCAGCAGCTGGCCACCTACATCGGCTGGCTGATGCACCGCACCTGGGGCGGCATCGTCGCCGGCTCGCTGTTCGTGCTGCCGTCGCTGCTGATCCTCATCGCGCTGTCATGGATCTACATCGCCTTCGGCAACGTGCCGGTAGTGGCCGGCATCTTCTACGGCATCAAGCCGGCGGTGACGGCGCTGGTGCTGCATGCGGCCCACCGCATCGGCACGCGTGCGCTCAAGAACGCATGGCTGTGGGCCATTGCCGCGGCGGCCTTCGTGGCGATCTTCGCCTTCGGCACGCCCTTCCCGGCCATCGTGCTGGCGGCCGGACTGGTCGGCCACTTCGGCGGCCGGCACGCGCCCCAGGTGTTCGCCGTGGGCGGCGGGCATGGCGGCGGCGCCGACAAGCGCTACGGTGCCGCGCTGATCGACGACCACACCCCCACCCCCGCGCACGCTCGCTTCTCGAAGCGCCGCCTCGCCAAGGTGCTGGCCTGGGGCGTGGGCCTGTGGACCGTGGTGATGGGCGCGCTGGTCGGCGCCTACGGCTGGCAGGGCACGCTTGCGCAGATGGGCTGGTTCTTCACCAAGGCGGCGCTGCTCACCTTCGGCGGCGCGTATGCGGTCCTGCCTTACGTGTACCAGGGCGCGGTGGAGCACCACCAGTGGCTGTCGGGCGCGCAGATGATCGACGGCCTCGCGCTCGGTGAAACCACGCCCGGCCCGCTGATCATGGTGGTCGCCTTCGTCGGCTTCGTGGGCGGCTGGTTGAAGCAGGTGTTCGGCCCCGAGTGGCTGTTCGCCGGCGGCGCGGTCGCCGCGTCGGTGGTCACCTTCTTCACCTTCCTGCCGTCGTTCGTGTTCATCCTGGCCGGCGGGCCGCTGGTCGAGTCGACCCACGGCAACCTCAGGTTCACCGCGCCGCTCACCGCCATCACCGCCGCGGTGGTGGGCGTGATCGTCAACCTCGCGCTGTTCTTCGCGTACCACGTGCTGTGGCCGCAGGGCTTTGCCGGCCGCTTCGACGTCATGTCGGCCGTCATCGCCGCGGCGGCAGCGGTCGCGCTGTTCCGCTTCAAGGTCGGCGTGATGCCGCTGCTGGGCGCCTGCGCGGCCGCCGGCGTGGCCTGGACCTTCCTGCAGCCGCGCCTCGGAAGCCTCACACCATGGATGCAATGACCCGGCCCCTGCCCTTCGGCCCCGATGCGCTGCCCGGCCTGTCGGGCCGGCTGCTGGCGAGCCACCACCAGAACAACTACGGCGGCGCGGTGAAGCGGCTCAATGCCATTCGCGCCGAATTGCGGCAGCTGGCGTTCGCCACCGCACCCGGCTTCGCCCTCAACGGGCTCAAGCGCGAGGAGCTGATCGCCG
The DNA here is from genome assembly GCF_006386545.1 of Methylibium rhizosphaerae. GTDB lineage: Bacteria > Pseudomonadota > Gammaproteobacteria > Burkholderiales > Burkholderiaceae_C > Pseudorivibacter > Pseudorivibacter rhizosphaerae. The sequence continues at coordinate 8,935 of NZ_SWAR01000005.1, forward strand.
CCAACTCGATGTGGCTGCACGAGCTGTACTTCGACAGCCTGGGCGGCCCCGAGACCCACGCCATGCCGCCGCCGATGGCCCTGGCGCTGGCCGCCAGCTTCGGCAGCATGGAGCGCTGGCGCGAGGAGTTCGTGGCCATGGGCCGCGCGCTGGGCGGCGGCTCCGGCTGGGTGCTGCTCGTCCACTCGGCGCGCGAGGGCCGGCTCGTCAACCAGTGGGCGGCCGACCACACGCATGGCGCGGCGGGCGGCCAGCCGGTGCTGGCGCTCGACATGTACGAACACGCCTACCACCTCGACTACGGCGCGCAGGCCGCGGCCTATGTGGACGCCTTCATGGCCAACATCGCCTGGTCGCGGGTGTACGAGCGATACCAGCAGGCGGTGTGCGCCGCAGCCGAGCCCTTCGGCGCGGCCGCCGATGCGCTGGCGGGTGCACAACTGCTCGACGTGCGGCGCGCGGGCGTCTACCAGCAGGCCACCACGCTGATCCCCGGTGCGCAGTGGCGCGACCCGGCCGAGGTGGAGCAATGGGCCGGCACCCTGGACGCCGGGCGCGAGGTCGTCGTGTACTGCGTGTACGGCCACGAGGTCGGCCGCGCCACGGCGCTGCGGCTGCGTGCGGCCGGGCTCGACGCGCGTTTTCTCGTCGGCGGCATCGACGGCTGGCAGGCCGCCGGCCGCCCCTTGCAGCACAAGGAGTGAAGCCATGGCGAAATGGATCACCCGCGAGCGGCCCAAGATCGACCGCATCGCCTGCCCCTGGCTGATCCTGCGCTTCATCGATGCGCAGGCCGAGTTCCTCTACGTGCCGGCGCCGGACGTGCTGCGCCTGGCCGAGGAGACCGGCGCCACGCCCTACGACGTTCCCGGCGTGCACTTCAGCCACGTCGGCGAGCTGTGCAGCTTCGATGCGTTCATCGGGCATTACCAGTTGCACGGCGACCCGGCGCTGCAACAGCTCGCCGCCATCGTGCGTGGAGCCGACACCTCACGGCTGGACCTCACGCCGCAGTCGGCCGGGCTGTATGCGATCTCGCTGGGCCTGTCGCACAACTTCGCGGGCGACGACCACGAGATGCTGCGGCACGGCCTGGTGATGTACGACGCGCTGTATGCGTGGTGCAGGAGCTGCCAGGGCGAGACGCACCACTGGCCGCCGCGCATGGCCGCCTGACGGCCCGCGCGGTGCGCTCAATGCACATGCCCATGGTGCGCATCCGGCACATGGGCATGGCTGTGACGCACCGGCGCGTGGACGTGCCGGTGGCTGTGCGGCCCCGCCGGCATCGGGTCGTGCAAGTGGTCGTGGTGCCCGTCGTCATGCACATGCGCATGCTCGTGCTCGAGCGGCTCGTGTTCATGTTCATGCGCATGCGACTCGGCCAGGTGCAGCGCCACGCCGGCCAGCATCAGCACACTCGCCAATGCAAGGCCGACGCCTGCGCTGCGATCGCCCAGGGCAAGGGCCGCCACGGCGCCGATGAAGGGCGCGAACGCGAACACCGAGCCGGTGCGCGCGGCGCCGAACGCACGCTGGGCCAGCAGGTAGAAGCGCAGGCTGAGGCCGTAGCCGGTGGCGCCCACCGCCAGCAGCCCGAGCGCCGCCCACAAGCCGGGCACCGACTCGCCGGCGCCCCAGGCGATCAGCGCGGTGGCCGTACCGCCCAGCAGCGCCTTGCCCAGCACCACCTGCGCCGGGTCGCGTTCGGCGAGCGCCCGCGACAGCGTGTTGTCCACGCCCCAGGCCAGCGTGGCCACGCCCACCGCCAGCAGGCCCCACAGCTGCGCCCGGCCGCCGTGCCCGCCCTCGGCCACCAGCACCGCGCCACCGGCGGTGAGCAGCGCCATCGCGGCCCACACGCGGCGGTCCATCGTCTCGCCGTACAGCCAGCGGGCCAGCAGCGCGGTGAACACCGCTTCGAGCGTCAGCATCAGCGAGCCGCTGGTGGCGCCGGTGTGCTGCAGGCCCCAGGCCAGCGCCACCGGGCCGATCACCGCGCCGAACAGGGCCATCAGCAGCAGCCGCGGCAGCTCGGTGCGGCGCAGGCGGGCTTCGCGCTCGACCGGCTGGCGCAGCAGCAGGCCGGCCAGCGCCGCGCCCAGGTAGAGCAGCGAGGCGGTGGCAAACGGGCCCAGCCCGGCGCCGAAGCGCTGCAGCAGCGGCGTGCTGATGCCGAACAGCACCGCGGCGGCCAGCGCCGTCAGCCCGCCGCGCAGGGCCGGGCCCTGCAACGTCATTCCTCGCATCAAGCCTCTCCAGCCTCTCCCAGTTCGGTTTCGAAGCGCCCGACGCACCCCGTGCGCAGCGCATCGGCCCAATCGGGCCGGCCATTCGCTTCGGCCCGCCGTGCCGCGCTCTCCCAGTCGTAGGCCACCGCGCGCTGCTGCACGTTCCAGCCGGCTTCGGTGCGCTCGACCAGGGCCCATCGCGCATGCGGCGCGCCCACTTCGAGCACATGCGGGTGCGGGTGGTCGTCGTCGAACCCCTGCAGGCCGACGCTGCCCGGATTCACCACCAGCTGCCCGCCGTCGGGCAGCTGCAGCACGCGCGGCATGTGGGTGTGGCCGCACAGCATCAGCGTGACCTGGCTCGTGTCGAAGCCGCCCAGGCGTTGCCGCGCCTCCTCTGCGCTCGCCATGCGCAGGCCGCGGCTGCCGTGCGGGCCGTGGTCGGGCGTCACGGTCTCGAGCCAGTAGACGAGGTCGTTGTCGGGCGTGCCGTGGCAGCAGAACACCTCGGGCGCGAGCCACAGCGTTTCGGGCAGGCCGCGCAGCCATGCACGGTGCGCTTCGCCGAGGTGGTCGGCGGTATAGCCGTCGGTCAGGCCCATGCGCTCGCGCGCGAAGGTCAGGACCTGGCGCTCGTGGTTGCCGCGGATCGTGGGCAGCGCCAGGGCCATCAGCCGCTCGGCCGTTTCCACCGGCCACAGCGGGCCGCTCAGGATGTCGCCCAGGTTCACCGTCACGTCGGCGCCGCCGGCCCGGGCGATGTCGTCGAACACCGCTTCGAGGGCCGGCAGGTTGCCGTGGATGTCGGAGATGGCAGCGATGCGCATGACGTTTCCCCGCCGCGGTCAGCCTCTCGGCCGCCCCTTGCCGTAGGCGCGCTCGACCTTCGCGATGCGCAGCTCGAAATGCCCGTACCAGCGCTGGTGCCCCAGCCGCTGCGCCTCGCGGTGTTCGGCATTCGCCTTCCAGGCCGCGATGTCCTCGAGCGTGCGGAAGTACGACACGGTGATGCCGAAGCCGTCGGCGCCGCGGGTGCTTTCGATGCCGAGGAAGCCCGGCTGCTCGCTCGCCAGCGCGACCATGCGGTCGGCCATGTCGCCATAGCCGTTGTCGCCTTCGGTGCGCTGGCTGCTGAAGATGACCGCGTAGTAGGGCGGCTCGGGCAGGTCCGCAAAGCTCATGGGATGGAAGCTCGGTCTGTGCGTGGGGCCCCTATCGTAGTCAGCTCATGAGGCAGGCGGGGCAGTTGCAGCAAGGCCCTCACCCGGCGCTGCTCGCCGGCGTCGAATCGCGCCCGCATCCATTGCTCCATGGCCGCGGCCCGCTGGGGTGCCGAAAGCTCCGCCGCCTGCTGCAGGCGCGCCCATTCCTGCCGCGCCGACGCAAGACGCCTTTCCCAGTCGGCCCAGGCCGCCTGCTCTACGGCCAGCCGCTGGCGGGCCTCGGGCGGCAAGGCGGCCACGTCGATGCCGGCGGCATTGGCGGCGGGGGGTGCGTCAGCCGGCTGCACCGGCTCCTGCAGCGTGGCCAGCAGCTGCGCCTCTTCCTCGGCATAGAAGGCCGCGGCCCATTCGGCGCCCAGCAGGTTGCGGCGCACCGGCTGGCGCTCGGCCAGCGCGGCGGCCCAGCTGTGGCGATCGCGCAGGTCGACCCGGCTGCGGAACGTGTAGCGCAGCAGCTCCAGGTAGCGACGCCACACCTCCATCACCTGCCGCGCGCCGTCGGCGCCGAGCGCGGCGCGCGCGTCGTGTTCGGCAAAGGCGGTGATCTGCTCCAGCGTGGTTTCACCCTGCAGCGTGAGCAGCTGGTCGAAACGGCGCCGCAGGGCGATGGCAGGCTTGAGCCTGCCGCCGGCGTCGAGCTCGCCCCATGCGCCGTCGAGCGCCGCACCGCGCAGCGAGCTGTGTTCGCCCAGCCACTGCATGAAGGCCTCCGGCGAGGAGGCCGCCGCGGTGGCAGGCCGGGCAGGCACGGAGCCGGCCGGCTTGGCGCCGGTCGACACCGCCGGAGCCGAGCTGCCGGTCAGAAGGCGCACCGGCTCGTGCGTGCCGTTGCGCTGCCAGGCCCACAGGCCGAGCAGCAGGGCGGCGCCGGCCGCCCCGGCCACCGCGGTGGCGGTGATGGGGCGCACCGTTCAAAGCCCCAGCAGCTTGAGCCGGTTGGCCTGCGACCGCACCACGGCCACCGGGTCGGGCGTGAACAGCCCGCGCAGGCCGAACGTCTGGTTCACCGCGTCGAAATGGTTCCACGGGTAGTTGTCGCGCAGCACCGTGCCCCAGCGCGACGAGCAGCGGCCCACCACGCCATCGTTGGCCTCGAAGCCGTAGAACACCGAGCCGGCGGCGAGCACCGGGTCGATGAGGTCCGCCACGTTGGTGAGCACCGAGATGCCGCCCACCGAGTAGTAGCGCACGCCGTTGCCGGCCACCGCCGGCCCCTGGCCGCAGGCGCTGGTGGGCGCGCCGGCCGGGAAGCGGGCGTTGAACGCGAGGGCGCCGCGGGTGTTGAGCGAGGCCAGCGCGCCGAGCGAGTCCTGCGGGTTGCCGCCGCTGGACATCCAGTCGATGAAGGTCGAGAACGCATCGACGATGGCCGCCACCGCCGCGGTCGTGCCGGTGGCGGAGGTGCCGGCCTCGATGCCGTCGGCCGTCCTGCTGCCCATGTGCGGCGTGTGGAGGGTGGTGATGGAGGCCACCAGCTCGGGCGCCACGCCGGCCACGTAGCGGGAGGTGTGGCCGCCGTGGCTGTGGGCGATGAGGTGGAACTTCGTGTGCCCGTAAGCGGCCTGGAGCTGGCGCAGCTGCGCGAGCAGTTGCTCGCCGCGCAGCTCGCTGGTGTTGGTGGCCGACTGCTGCGGCACGTACACCGTGGCGCCGCCGGCGCGCAGCGCGGCCGGCATGCCGTAGAAGTAGTCGACCGGCCCGATGGCGTCGAAGCCGAACAGCCCGTGCACCAGCACGATGGGGTGGCGGGTCTGGGCATAGGTGTCGGCGGCATGTGCGGCCGGCACGGCGAGCAGCGCGGCACAGCAGAGCAGCAGTGCGCAGGCGAAACGTTTCATGGTGATCTTCCCTGAGAGGTGAATGGTGAATGCGGCGGCCCGGGGTGCCGGTCAGGGCACCCCGAGAGCCGGATGAAAAGGGTCAGAGTCCGAGCGACTTCAGGCGACTGGCCTGCGAGCGGTAGAACGCCACCGGGTCCGGCGTGAACAGGCCGCGCAGGCCGAAGCTCTGGTTCACCTCGTCGAGGTGGTTCCAGGGGTAGTTGTCGCGCAGCACCGTGCCCCAGTGCGACGAGCAGCGCGACACCAGTCCGTCGTTGGCCTCGAAGCCGAAGAAGATCGACGACGCGCCGAGCAGCGGGTCGGCCAGGTCGAGCACGTTGGTGAGCACCGAAGTGCCGCTCACCGAGTAGTAGCGCACGCCGTTGGCGACCGCCGGGCCCTGGCCGCAGTTGCTGGTGGGTGCGCCGGCCGGGTGGCTGGCATTGAAGGCTGCTGCACCCTGGGTGTTGAGCGACTTCAATGCGGCCAGCGAGTCCTGCGGGCTGCCGCCGCCCGACAGCCAGTCGATGAAGGTCGCCAGCGCATTCGCCAACGCGGCCACCGCGGCGGTGGTGCCGGTGGCGCTGGTGCCGGCTTCGATCGCATCGGCCACCTTGCTGCCCTGGTGAGGTGTGCCGACCGTGGTGACCGATGCCACCAGCTCGGGCGCCACCGAGGCCACGTACCGCACCGTCTGGCCGCCGTGGCTGTGGCCCACGAGGTTGAACTTCGTGTGCCCGTAGGCCGCCTTCAGCTGGCGCAGTTGCGCGAGCAGCTGCTCGCCGCGCACCTCGCTCGCGTTGGCCGCCGACTGCTGCGGCAGGTAGACGGTGGCACCGCTGCTGCGCAGCGATGACGGGATGCCGTACCAGTAGTTGACCGGCCCGATCGCATCGAAGCCGAGCAGGCCGTGCACGAGCACGATCGGGTGGCGGGTCTGGGCATAGGTGTCGGCTGCGCGGGCCGCCGGCGCGGCCAGCCCCAGGCAGGCAACCGCCGCCGAGGCGAGCAGCGTGGCGGCAAGGTGTTTCTTCAGTGGCTTCATCGAGTCTTCTCCTCGTTCATGGACCAGCGAACGACGGGCGAAGCTGCGCCTGCGCATGCGCGCAACACGAACTTCACCCGATGGGACAGCAGGACGGCTCTTGCGACCGTGTACCGATGAGGGAGCAGCTCCCGCGCACCTGCGGCGGGCCCAGGGTCTCTGGCACCGCAAGGCGAAAGCAGCACGCGCAGCCGGCACGCCTTCGAGGGACGGCGGCCGACCCGGGACACGTTGCGTGTCCATGCGGCCGGCTGACGCGAGGTCGCTATTTAGTACGAGCGTTCGTTTTTTGGGGATAGGGGTGAGCCCGTAGTGGCGGGTTTGCAGATGTGAGGGGTTGTGAAAGTGCCTCGGGCGCAGCGTGCAGGCACGCGGGCAGCGACTCAGAATCGGCGCTCCTTCGACATGGGCCCTCACATGACCGAGCACAACACCTCAGGGAACGCTTCATCGACCTCCACCTTCATCACCCGCCGGCGGTTCACCGCCTGGTGCGCAGCGCTGGCGGGCGCCGGCTGTGCACAACAGCCGATCGCACGCGCGGGCTTCTCGGCGGCCGACCTGGCGCACGCCGAGCTGCTGCGCAGCCGCGGCCTGGCTGATACGCAGGCTTATGCCCTGGTCGAGTCCCTCGTCAGCGAGGTGGGGGCGCGGCCGGCCGGTTCGGCGGCCGACACCCGTGCGGTGAATTGGGCGATGGCCAACCTCAAGCGCCTGGGCCTGGCCCAGGTGCGCGCCGAGCCGGTGAACATGCAGGTGTGGCAACGCGGCGCGGCCCAGGCGCGGCTGGTCGCGCCCTACCCGCACCCGCTGGTGGCGGCGGCGCTGGGCAACAGCATCGGCACGCCGCCCGGCGGGCTGGAGGCTGAAGTCGCCTACTACGAAAGCCTCGATGCGCTGAAGGCCGACACCAGCGACCGCGCACGCGGGCGCATCGTCTTCATCGACCAGAAGACCGAGCGCACCCGCGACGGCCGCGGCTACGGCCTGGCGGTCGCCGCGCGTGCCACCGGCGCGGTGGAAGCCGCCCGGCGCGGCGCGGTGGCGGTGGCCATACGGTCCATCGGCACCGACCGCGACCGCTTCGCCCACACCGGCGCGATGCGCTACGACCTGCAGGTGCCCAAGGTGCCGGCGTTCGCGGTGTCGGTGCCCGACGCCGACCTCATCGCGCGGCTGCAGGCGCGCGGGCAGCCGCTCAAGCTGCAGTTCGCGCTCGACGCGCGGGTGGTGAGCGCCACCTCGGCCAACGTGGTGGCCGAAGTGCCCGGCACCGACCTCGCCGACGAGATCGTGCTGCTGGGCGCACACCTGGACTCATGGGACCTGGGCCATGGCGCACTGGACGACGGGGCGGGCGTCGGCATCGTCTGCGCGGCGGCCCGGCTGCTGCAGGACGCCGGGCAGCGCCCGCGCCGCACCGTGCGGCTGGTGCTGTTCGCCAACGAGGAGAACGGCTTCGACGGGGCCAACGCCTATGCCGAGCGGTATGAGGGCGCGAAACACCAGCTGGTGGGCGAAAGCGACTTCGGCGCCGGGCGGCCATGGCGGCTGCGCACGCGGGTGCGCGACGAGGCACTGCCGTTGGTGGCGGAGATCGCGCGGATGCTCGCGCCGCTTTCCATCGACCACGCCGGCAACGAGGCTTCGCCGAGCCCCGATGCCAACGTGCTGATGCGGCGCCGCGGCTGGCCGGCGGTCGAGCTCACGCAGGACGGCACCGGCTACTTCGACGTCCACCACACCGAGAACGACACGCTCGACAAGGTTGACGCGAAAGCACTGCCGCAAAACGTGGCGGCCTGGGCCGTCACGGCCTGGCTGGCGGCACAGAGCCCGGTGGCCTTCGGGCCCTTGCCGCGCTAGCGAGCTAGCTAGCGGCTGCAGTGCTGCTAGCGAGTCGTGCCGGTGGTGTTGTTCTCGTTGGTCGGGATCGTGCCCTGAGGCGCACCGTCGGTCGATTCGCGCGAGGCGGCGTTACCTCGAGTGCCCTTGCGCTTGTTGTCCTTCGTCGCCTTGTTCTTGCTGCGAGTGTCGTCGACCCCTTCGGTGGCTGAGGGCGTGGTCGTCGTACCGCTGCCTTGCACCGTCGGGTCTGTCTTGGGCTTGACCTGTGCCGTGCCGTCGGCATCCGGCCCGGTGTCGCCGCCGCCGCGTGCGCCGCGCCCGGTATCGCCGGCGGCCTGCGCGATCGCAGCACCGGTCAGGAGGCTCAGGGCCACGATGGAGACGTGCTTGGCAAGGGATGATTTGTTCATGAGTGAGAGCTCCTTTCAGCAGGGTTCATACGTCCCGGGCCCGGGTGGCTCCGGAGACGTCTCTCACTCGGGCAAACGCCATTCCGGCGCCCGGCGCTTTCCACAGGCAGGCGCACCGTTTGCGAAGGCCGACATACGTGCCGAAGGAATTGCCGGCCTGAGCGGCAGGCCGGCCGTCTCACTGCATCAGCCCTGGGCTCGCAACCACTTGGCGATGTCGCTGCCCAGGGTATTGACCGTGCGTTCCAGCACGTCGCAGGAGCCCTTGAAGCCTGCGGCGAATCCACCCATCGAGTCCCGGCTGCGGGTGGTCTGCGAGACAAGCTGGCCATCACGGAACAACTCGGCCTTGACCGCGACGCTCTTGCGATGGCCGATGAAGGCGTTGCCGCTGCTGATGGCCGAGACGATCTTCAGTTGCAGGACCGTGCCGCCCTGCGTGGCTTCCACGCTCTCGACGCGCTCGACCTTCAGGCCGAATTCCTGCGCATAGCGCTCGGTCGACGCAGACAGTTGGCTGCCGAGCGACGAGCATTCCTTGCGGATGTTGTCGGCGACGGCGGTCTCGTCGAGGTAAGCAGCGCTGCGCTGAAAGCGGATCACGGCCGGTTCGCCGGCCGCGGGGGCCGAGGCGGCCGCCTCCTGGGCACCGGCTGCGCCGGCAAGCGACGCCAGCAGCAGTGCGGCGCAGGCATGCAGGGGGTTCTTTCTCATGGTGTTCATCATCGCCTTCCTTCGATGGGTTGCGGCTATGCCAGTTGATCGCAGGGCCGAGATGTTCGTGCCATTCGCAGCTGTCTGAGATGCATGTTGCGAGGAGGCCCCATAGAGCGCGCCCTCGCGTGACTTCCTTCACGCCGACCGGGACGATCCGGTCGTCAGTCCAGTGAACGTGCGAGGCTGATCGCTTCCTCGACACGTTCCACCGCATGCACCGTCAGGCCCTCGGGCGCCTTCTTGGGCGCATTGGCCTTGGGCACCACCGCCACGCTGAAGCCCAGCTTGGCAGCTTCCTTCAGGCGTTCCTGGCCGCGCGGCGCAGGGCGCACCTCGCCGGCCAGGCCCACTTCGCCGAACGCCAGGAAGCCGCGCGGCAGCGCCTTGCCGCGCAGGCTGCTCTGGATCGCCAGCATCACCGCGAGGTCGGCCGCCGGCTCGCTGATGCGCACGCCGCCCACGGCATTGACGAACACGTCCTGGTCGAAGCTGTCGATGCCGGCGTGACGGTGCAGCACCGCCAGCAGCATCGCGAGGCGGTCGCGCTCCAGGCCGACCGAAAGCCGACGCGGGCTCGGGCCGCCCGAATCGACCAGGGCCTGGATCTCCACCAGCATCGGCCGCGTGCCCTCGAGCGTGACCAGCACGCAGGAGCCCGGCACCGGCTCGCTGTGGGTGGACAGGAAGATCGCGCTCGGGTTGGCCACGCCCTTGAGGCCGCGTTCGGTCATGGCGAACACGCCGATCTCGTTGACCGCGCCGAAGCGGTTCTTGAAGGCGCGCACCAGCCGGAACGCCGAATGGGTGTCGCCCTCGAAATACAGCACGGTGTCGACGATGTGCTCCAGCACCCGCGGGCCGGCCAGCGAGCCTTCCTTCGTGACGTGCCCCACCAGCACCATGCTCGTGCCGCCGGCCTTGGCCGTGCGGGTGAGCTGGGCCGCGCATTCGCGCACCTGGGCCACCGAGCCGGGTGCGGAGGTGAGCTGCTCGGAATACAGCGTCTGGATGGAGTCGATCACGCAGAAGGCCGGCTTCTCCGACTCGATGGTGGCGAGGATCTTCTCCAGGTTGATCTCGGCCAGCACGCGCACCTGCGCACCGGCCAGGCCCAGCCGGCGCGAGCGCAGCGCGATCTGCGCGCCGCTTTCCTCGCCGGTGACGTAGAGCACCTTCATCTGCAGGCTCATCGCGTCGACCGCCTGCAGCAGCAGCGTGGACTTGCCGATGCCCGGGTCGCCGCCGATCAGCACCACGCCGCCGGCCACGATGCCGCCGCCCAGCACGCGGTCGAGTTCTTCCAGGCCGGTGGGTGTGCGGGCCACGTCGCCGGCCTCGATCTCCGACAGCGTGGCCACCGGCTGAGACTTCGCCAGCGACTGGAAGCGGTTCTTCGACGCAGAGGCGCTCTCGGCCACGGTCTCCTCGAGGGTGTTCCAGGCGCCGCAGCTCGGGCACTTGCCCAGCCACTTGGGGCTGGTGCCGCCGCACTCTGAGCAGGTGTAGATGGTTTTGTCCTTGGCCATGCGGGCGACTGTACCGGGCGGTTTCAGCCGCCCGCGATCAGCCGCACCGCATGCGGGAACGAGCGGGCCTGCGGCAGCCAGTGGTCGATCGCGGCGCCGAGCGCCACCGCCAGCACCAGCGCCGCCGCGGCGCCTCGCCAGGTGTGACGCAGCGCTGCGAACAGCCAGCCCTCGGCTAAGCCGCGGTAGGCAAACGACCCGGCCACCGCGGCCAACGCCACCTCGACCGCCACCCCCAGCAGCACCTCGACGCCGAACACCATGAAGACGCCGGCACCGAGCAAGCCCGCCAGCAGCAGCACCGCGCCCACCAGCACCGCCAGCGGCACCAGCACCAGCGCGCCTTCGTCGGCGCCGTCGAGCAGCGAACCCGCCGCCTCGGGCAGCGCGTCGGGTGCGTCGAACGAGGCGTCGGCTCCGCCACCGCCGAAGTCGCCGCCGCCGCCCGAGCCGAACGACGGGCCGCCGGCCGGCGCCCCTGCGCCGTCGGGCACCGGCACGTCCAGCCCGTCCCACGGCGCGTCGCGGCGAACCAGCATCTCGGCCCACAACCGCAGCAGCAGCAGGTACCAGCCGTAGGCCAGCGGCAGCGAGATGCCATAGCGCACCGCCAGCGAGTCCACGCCCAGCAGCATCAGGCTGTGGGAGAACAGCCAGAGCGCCAGGAGACTCAGCGCGGCGATCGTGAAGACGTGCACGCGCAGCCAGTAGCGCTGCCTGAGGTCGCGACGCGTGGCTTCCATGTGGGAGCGCAGGCGTTTCAACTGCAGGCTGGGCGTGAGGAGACGGTGGTTCGGCATGGCGGGCAATGTAGCGGCCTGGCGTCGGAAAAGGCGGGCGTGCTACAACGCGCGCTCCCCCCGCCTGCCCCACCCCACCATGGACTTCTCCGTCTGGCTCGCCTTCTTTGCTGCCTCCTGGGCCATCAGCCTGTCACCCGGCGCCGGCGCCGTGGCCGCGATGAGCGCCGGGCTCAACCACGGCTTCGCCCGCGGCTATTTCATGACCTTCGGGCTGGTGCTGGGCATCCTCACGCAGGTGGTGGTGGTCGGCCTGGGCCTGGGCGCCCTGATCGCCACTTCGAGCATCGCCTTTGCCATCGTCAAGTGGCTGGGCGTGGCCTACCTCGTGTACCTCGGCATCAAGCAATGGCGCGCGCCGGCGCAGCCGATGGTGGCCGACGACACTGAAGGTGCCCCGCAGCTGGTGTCGCGCCGCGCGCTGGTGCTGCGCGGCTGGATCGTCAACGCGCTCAATCCCAAGGGCACCGTGTTCCTGCTGGCCGTGGTGCCTCAGTTCCTGGATCTGTCGGCCCCGCTGGCCGCGCAGTACGCCACCATCGGCGCCACGCTGGCGTTCACCGACCTGGTGGTGATGGCCGGCTACACCGTGCTGGCCGCGCGGGTGCTGCGGCTGCTGCGTTCGCCGAGCCAGATGAAGCTGCTGAACCGCACCTTCGGCGGCCTGTTCGTGGCGGCCGGCGCGCTGCTGGCGACCTTCAAGCGCGCGGCCTGAGCGGGCCGCGGCTGCCCGCCTCTCAGAAATCCCCCGGCCGGGCCTGCCGCCCGGCCTTGATCGCGCCGCGACGCGTCTTTTCCTCGACCCTTCGCCGCTGCGAGGCCCGTGTCGGCTTCGTCGCCACCCGCTTGCGCGGCACGTGGGCCGCGCTGTCGACCAGCGCCTGCAGCCGCGCCATCGCGTCGGCGCGGTTCTGAGGCTGGCTGCGCTGCGTCTGCGCCTTGATGACCACCACCCCGTCGCTGCTGATGCGCTGGTCGGGCAGCGCCAGCAGGCGCGCCTTCACCGGCTCGGGCAGCGACGAGCCGCGGATGTCGAAGCGCAGCTGCACCGCGCTCGACACCTTGTTGACGTTCTGGCCGCCCGCGCCTTGCGAGCGGACGGCGGTCCATTCCACTTCGTGTTCGGCGATCTTGAGGTGCATGAGGGCGAAGGCGAAACACAGCACGTGTTCGTCACCTCACCCTGCAAACGCCGTTCCGAGCCGGCGGCGGCGCCCGGCGAGGCGGGCCAGCCATTGTGAGGCCGCGCGCCACAGCAGCTGCGCCCGGGTGGGCGCCGGGATCAGCTGCACCTGGGCCCAGCCTTCGGCGCTCATCAGCGCGCGGGCGCCCGGCGCCACTCGCAAGGCCTGGCCGCCGTGCAGGAAGTGGTCGCGCGAGTCGTCGGCCTGGGTGATCCAGATGCAGCCATGCACCACGCTCACCCAGGCATCGTCGAGCGGCACGAGCTCGCCGTCGCGCAGCTGCAGGACCACGGGGTTTCTGAAGATCAAGGCCATGACCGACTCCTGGTGATTGGGCCACCCAGTGTCGGCAGCCGCGCCCTTGCGCGACAGACCCAGCACAGCCCAAACACAACCGGAACAGATGGCGCGGCCGTGCGTCTGTACTGCCAACTCAGGCACACATCTGTGCTGGTACAGGCGGGGCGAAGCTCGTCACAATGGCTTCATCATGGACGCGCCGGCGCAAACTCCGCTGTACCAGGCCATCGCGGCACAGATCGAGCGCGCCGTCGCCACCGGCGCGCTGCGGGCCGGCGACCGGCTGCCTTCGGTGCGCCAGCTCAGCCAGCAGCACAAGGTGAGCATGAGCACCGCGCTGCAAGCCTTCCGCTGGCTCGAGAACCGCGGCCTCGTGCAGGCGCGCCCCAAGTCCGGCTACTTCGTCGCCGGCGGCCCGGCTCCGGTGCTGCCCGAGCCCCAGCTCGACCTGCGCATCGAAGGCGCCTCGTTCGTGAACATGGACCAGGTGCTGCACGAGTTCCTCTACATCGTGGACGACCCGCTCGCGCTGCCGCGCTTTCATGCGGCGCCGGCGCGTTCGCTGCTGCCCGAGGCCAAGCTGCAGCACCTCATGGCCACGGTGAACCGCCGCCATCCCGAATACGCGTCGGGCTACCACATGACCGGCAGCGCCGCGCTGCGGCAGGAGATCGCACGCCGCGCCGTGAGTTCGGGCGTGCAGCTGCGCCCCGACGAGATCGTCATCACCAACGGCGGCCTCGAGGCGGTGTACCTCGCGCTGCGCTCGGTCGCGCAGAGCGGCGACACCATCCTGATGGAGTCGCCCACCTACTTCCACCTGCTGCAGGTCAATGAAAGCCTGGGGCTCAAGGTGCTCGAGATCCCGAGCCACCCGCGCACCGGCCTGTCGATCGAGGCGCTCGACTTCGCGACGCAGAAGCCCGGTGCGGTGAAGGCCTGCATCCTGCTGCCCAACTTCCCCAACCCGATGGGCAGCCTGATGCCGGTGGAGAACAAGCGCCGGCTGGTGGCGATGATGGCCGAGCGCGGCATCACCGTGATCGAAAGCGACATCTACGGCGAGATGCATTTCGGCGACCAGCGCCCGCCGGTGCTCAAGAGCTTCGACCAGACGGGCGACGTGATCCTGTGCTCGGCCTTCACCAAGACGGTGGCGCCGGGCTACCGCATCGGCTGGGTCGCTGCAGGGCGGCATTTCATGAAGACGCAGGCCCTGAAGATGCGCACCTCGGTGGCCTGCCCGATGCTGCAGCAGGAAGTGCTGGCGCAGTTCATTCGCGATGGCGGCTACGACCACCACATGCGCAAGCTGCGCGCGGCACTCAGGTCGCAGGCGCATCACATGGCCGACGCGGTGGCGCGCTACTTCCCGATGGGCTGCCGGCTCTCGATGCCCCAAGGCGGCCTGCTGATGTGGATCGAGCTGCCCAGGCACGTGGACTCGCGCGAGGTGTTTGCGCTGGCCCGGCTCGAACACATCGGCGTGGCACCCGGCGCGGCGTTTTCGACGACGCGGCGCTTCGACCACTTCATCCGGCTGCAGTACGGCGACCCCTGGTCGGCCAAGATGGACGCAGCCATCAAGCGGCTGGGGCAGATCGTCAAGAAGCTGGCCGAGCGGCCAGGCAGTCCGCGCCGCGAAGAGCGGCCGGAAGAAGCCGCGCCGGTCTGACGTTCGCTCAGGCCGTCACCGTGACCGGCACCCGCCGCGCCAGCGCGCACATCAGCTCGTAGCCCACCGTGCCCGCGGCCTGTGCGACCTCGTCGATCGGCAGCATGCTGCCGGCCGGGCCATTGCCCCACAGCGTGACTTCGCTGCCGAGGTCGGCGTCGGGCACCGGCGTGAGGTCGACGGTGAGCATGTCCATCGACACGCGGCCCACCATGCGGGTGCGCACGCCGTTCACCAGCACCGGCGTGCCGGTGCCGCAATGGCGCGGGTAGCCGTCGGCATAGCCGCATGCCACGATGCCGATGCGCATCGGCTGCTCGGCCGAGAACGTGCTGCCGTAGCCGACGCTGTCGCCGGCCGCCAGCACCTGCGTGCCGATGAGCTTCGAGCGCAGCGTCATGGTGGGCAGGAGGCCCCAGTGCGCGATGTCGTGCGCCGGGAAGTCGGGCGCCGAGCCGTAGGTCATGATGCCCGGGCGCACCCAGTCGCTGCGCACCTCGGGCAGGTGCGCGAAACGCAGGGTCGCGGCGCTGTTGCACAGCGAGCGCTCGCCGGGGAGGTCTTGCGCCGCCTGGGCGAACAGCGCCGCCTGGTGCGCGATGCCGCGCTCGCCGTCGGCGTCCGAGAAATGCGTCATCAGCGAGATCTCGTCGACCTGCGGCAGCGCATTCAGGCGCGCCCACGCCGCGCGGAAGGCCGACACGGTGAAGCCCAGCCGGTTCATGCCGCTGTTGAGCTTGAGGAACACGCGGTGCGGCTGGTGGGTCTTGTGCATCGCGAGCCAGTCGATCTGCGCTTCGTCGTGCACCACGTGCCACAGGTTCAGCCGCGAGCACAGCTCCAGGTCGCGCGCTTCGAAGGCGCCCTCGAGCAACAGGATGGGGCCGCGCCAGCCGAGCGCTCGCACCCGTTCGGCCTCATCCAGGTCGAGCAGGGCAAAACCGTCGGCGCCGCGCAGCGCCTCGTAGGCACGTTCGATGCCGTGTCCGTAGGCATTGGCCTTGACCACCGCCCACACCCGCGCATCGGGCGCGGCGCTGCGCGCGCGGGCGATGTTGTGGGTCAGCGCATCGGCGTGGATGAGGGCTTCGATGGGGCGCGGCACGCGGCGGCTTTCGGACTTGTAAGGAGGATCGAACCATTCTGCCAGCCGATGCCCAGAGAGTTTGTCGCGTGAAGGCCGGTCAAGACCGCATGCTATAAAGCCCGCCGCAAGTGCCCGGGCAACCGGGCCCCAGGGGAGACATACCTGTGCCGGCCAAGTCTTGTTCGCCGGCGCGCTGAACAGTGAGCGGATGAAAAAAGGCTTCTACACCATCATGTCAGCGCAGTTCTTCAGCTCGCTGGCGGACAACGCCCTGTTTGTGGCGGCGGTGGAGTTGCTGAGGACCGGCGGCGCGGCCGAGTGGCAGCGTGCCGCGCTGGTGCCGATGTTTGCGCTCTTCTACGTGGTGCTGGCGCCGTTCGTGGGCGCCTTCGCCGACGCGGTGCCGAAGGGCAAGGTGATGTTCGTCTCGAACACCATCAAGGTGGCCGGCTGCCTGCTGATGCTGTTCGGCACCCACCCGCTGGCCGCCTATGCGATCGTCGGCCTGGGCGCTGCGGCCTACTCGCCGGCCAAGTACGGCATCCTGACCGAGCTGCTGCCGCCTTCGCAGCTGGTCAAGGCCAATGGCTGGATCGAGGGCCTGACCATCGGCTCCATCATCCTGGGCGTGCTGCTGGGCGGCCAGCTGGTCGGCCCGCGCATCGCCCCGCTGCTGCTGGGCATCGAGATGCCGCTGCTGGACACCGGCATCGACACCGGCCCCGAGGCGGCGATCGCCTCGCTCATCATCCTGTACGTGCTGGCGGCGCTGTTCAATCTGTACATCCCCCGCACCGATGCGCCGCTGCAGCCGATGCCGCGCAGCGTTGTCGCGATGGTGCGCGACTTCTCCACCTGCAACGCGCGGCTGTGGAGCGACAAGCTGGGCCAGATCTCGCTGGCCACGACCACGCTGTTCTGGGGCGTCTCGGGCAACCTGCGCTACATCGTGCTGGCCTGGGCCGCGGCGGCGCTCGGGTACACCACCACCCAGGCCTCGTCGCTCGTGGGCGTCGTCGCCATCGGTACGGCCGTGGGCGCGGTGATCGCCTCGGTTCGCATGCGGCTCGACCAGGCCACCAGCGTGATCCCGCTGGGCGTGGCGATGGGCGTGCTGGTGATCGCGATGAACTTCATCGGCAACGTCTGGGTCGCCGCGCCCTTCCTCATCGTGCTGGGCGCGCTGGGCGGCTTCCTCGTGGTGCCGATGAATGCGCTGCTGCAGCACCGGGGCCACAACCTGATGGGCGCCGGGCGCTCCATTGCGGTGCAGAACTTCAACGAGCAGGCCTGCATCCTCGGGCTCGGGGCGTTCTACACCGGCATGACCCGCATGGGCCTGTCGGCCTTCGGTGCGATCACGCTGTTCGGCCTGGTGGTCGCCGGCACCATGTGGCTCATCGGCCGCTGGCACCTGCGCAATACCGTGCAGCACCGCGACGAGGTCGAGCACCTCCTGACCCTGGCCCGCAGCGACAAGCACTGAGCCTGGCGCGTCGCTTGCCGTCATCCTTGGCAGATCCCTCACCGTTGATGCGGCTACATGCCGCGCACTAAGGTCAGCCCATGACGACGCACATCGATCTCGACGCCTACTTCGCCCGCATCGGCTACACCGGCAGCCGCCTGCCGAGCCTTGCGAACCTGCAGGCCATCATCGAACGGCACACGCAGACGATCCCGTTCGAGAACCTCGACCCGCTGCTGGGCCAGCCGGTGCGGCTGGACCTGGACTCGCTGCAGCGCAAGCTGGTGCAGGGGGGCCGCGGCGGCTACTGCTTCGAACACAACACCCTGCTGCGCGACGTGCTGCATGCCATGGGTTACCACGTCGGGGGCCTGGCCGCACGCGTGCGCTGGAACGTGGCCGAGGAAGTGACCACGCCGCGCACCCACATGCTGCTGCACGTGGACCTGGCCGACGGCATCTACATCGCCGATGTCGGTTTCGGCGGGCTCACGCTCACCTCGGCCCTGCGGCTGGAAGCCTTTTCGCCGCAGAGCACGCCGCATGAGAGCTTCCGCCTCACCCAGGCCAAGGGCGACGGCTACGTGCTGCAGGCACGCCTGGGCGGCGAATGGAAGGCGCTGTACGTCTTCGACCTGCAGCGCCAGCTGCCGGTGGATTTCGAACTGGCGAACTGGTACCTGTCGAACCACCCGCAGTCGCACTTCGTCACCGGGCTGATGGCGGCCCGGGCGCTGCCGCGCCAGCGGCTTGCTCTGCGCAACAACCTGTTCACTCGCCACCACCTCAACGGCGAAAGCGAGCCGCGCACCCTGGCCACGCCGGCCGAGTTGCGCGAAGTGCTGACAGGCGAGTTCGGCATCCGCCTGCCGGACACCCCGGCGCAGGACGCCGCCTTCACCCGGCTGATCGAGCAGCAGCCGCAGCACAAGCCGGGCTGACGCCGCCCGCGAGCGCTCAGGCCCCCACCGCCGCCTCGATGGCGGCAGCCCACGGCACGGCGAGCTTCTCGTAGCCGCGCCAGGTGAGGTGGATCTCGTTGATCCAGTCGCCGCTCTCGCCGGCGTTGTCGGCCAGCGCCGCATCGAGTGCCAGGCAGGAGGTATCGAATACGTGCACGTTCGGATAGCGCTGGGTGTCGTTGCCGATCTCGATCAGCAAGGCGGCGAGACGACCGAGCAGCAGGCGTGCCACCTCCAGCCGATCGGCCGCCGGGATGCCGTAATCCACCAGCGACGGCAGCAGCCAGGGCCCGAGCCCGAGGCCGGCTCCGGCTTCGCGAGGCACCGGGCAGGCATAGGTGTGGATGAAGATCGGCTTGCCCTTCGAGGGCCCCGCATCACGCAGCTTCACCAGGTCGTCGAAGTTGGCCTTGAGGTAGGTGCAGAAGGTGCCCCAGCCGGGGTCGCTCAGGTAGCGCGCGGCACCGTCGGCCAACGGCCCCCATTCGGATTGCGGACGCAGCAGGCGCCGTGCAGGGTCAGGCTCGGTGGGCGACACGCCGACGGCGCTGATCAGGTCGTTGCCGCCGGCCGACAGCAGCAGGCCGTCCCATTCCCAGGCCTGCGGACCGCACAGCAGCGAGATGAACTGCGGGTCGCGCGTCATCTGCACCATGCGGCGCAGCGTGTCGCCGGGCACCGCGCAGTTGACGGCGCACCAACGCTTGCTGAACGCCATCTCGAACAGCAGGTTGGAGTTCTTGGCCGGATTGAGCGTGCCGATCGAGAACCAGGAGTCGCCTTCTGCGAGGAAGCGGCGGCCGAACTGGTTCATGTCGGCCGGTTCGCTGGGGTGAAGAAGGTCCCAGGGGGACAACACGATCAGGGGCTGCTGCATCTGGAATCTCCTCGTCTGGCCGCTCGTGACGGCGGCTTCCAAGGTATCTGCCGACCTGCCCGGCGGCCATCCTACGGATGTGGGACGGACCGGCCGGAGACAATCGCGCCCGCATGACACAAGACCTCGTCGCCGCGGGCCGCGGCAGCTCGCACTCCCATACCCACGGCGCTGCCGGCCTGGCCGTGCTGGCGCTGCTGTGCAACGCTTTCATCTGGGGAGTGTCCTGGTGGCCCTTCCGCCAGCTGCAGGCCCTGGGGCTGCACCCGTTGTGGGCTACCGCGCTGGTCTATGCGGTCGCGATGCTGTTCATCGCATGCTGGCGCCCCGCGTCGATACGCCAGCTGCTGAACACGCCGGTGCTGTGGGTGCTGGTGCTGGCCTCGGGCACCACCAATGCAGCCTTCAACTGGGCGGTCAGCATCGGCGAGGTGGTGCGGGTGGTGCTGCTGTTCTACCTGATGCCGCTGTGGACTGTGCTGCTCGCGCGCGTGCTGCTGCACGAGCACCTCACGCGGCTGGCGGCGCTGCGCGTGGCGCTCGCCCTGGCCGGCGCGGTGCTGGTGCTGCAGCCCGCCGGCGCGGGGTGGACGCTGCCGCTGCCCTCGAGCCTGCCCGACTGGCTGGGCGTCCTGGGCGGCGCGAGCTTCGCGCTGAACAACGTCATGCTGCGGCGCGAGGCGCACCGGCCGGAGGAGGCGCGGGCACTGGCCATGTTCACCGGCGGCCTGCTGGTGGCCGGATCGCTCGGCCTGCTGCTCGGACCGGCCGGCGGCGTGCCGCGGCCGCCGCTGCCGGCGCCCGGCTGGGTGCTGTTCGCGCTGGCGCTGGCCGGCGCCTTCCTGCTGTCGAACCTGGCGCTCCAGTACGGCGCCGCCCGGTTGCGGGCCAACGTCACGTCGGTGGTGATGCTCAGCGAGGTGGTGTTTGCCAGCGGCTCGGCGGTGCTGTGGGGAAACGAGCACCTGAGCCCGGCGCTGGTGCTGGGCGGCCTGCTGATCATGGGAGCGGCGCTGCTGTCGGTGGCCGAAAGCACGGTACCGCGCGAAACGTCCGGCGGCTGAACCGGGGCGGGGCTGGTGTATGGTGCGCGCCATGCTCCGACCCGTTGCCTCCCACGCGGCTGTGGTGCTGCTGGCCTTGGCCACCGTGCTGGCCGGCTGTTCTTCGACCCCCAAGCCGCCCTCCGGCCGCGACGGCCCGACGGCCGAAACACCCGCCGACCTCCACAAGACCCCCGACGCCGAACCGAGGGTCGAACCCATCCGCCCCGGCGGCCCCAACAAGCCCTACGCGGTGAACGGGCGCAGCTACACGCCCGAGACCCGCGACGTCGCCGTGCGCGAAACCGGCCTGGCGTCCTGGTATGGCCGCAAGTTCCATGGCCGGCGCACCGCCAGCGGCGAGGTCTACAACATGTACGCCATGACGGCGGCGCACCCCACCCTCCCGATCCCGAGCTATGCGCGGGTGCGCAACCCCAGGAACAGCCGCGAGGTGGTGGTGCGCATCAACGACCGCGGGCCGTTCCATCCCGGGCGCATCATCGACCTGAGCTACACCGCCGCACTCAAGCTCGACCTGCTGCGCGGCGTGGGCAAGGTGGAGGTGGAACGCATCACCTACGAAGACATCCGCACCGGCGCCTGGAGGCGCGGCGGCGATGGTGATGGCAATGACGACAAGGCCGTCGCCGTGGCTGCGGCGACCGTCGATGCGCCGCCGCCCCCCGAACCCGCAGCAGCCTCGCCACCGCCCATCCGGAGCGCCGCCGAGCCCAGCCGTGCCTTCACCAGCGCGGCACGCGGCTGGTGGGTGCAGCTCGGCGCCTTTCGAGAGCGCGGCGGGGCCGAAAGCTTCCAGCAGCGCGTGGCCGCCGAGCTCGACTGGCTGGCGCCGCTGCTGGCGATCTTCAACGAGGCGCCGGTGCACCGCCTGCAGGCCGGCCCCTACGCCAGCCGCGACGAAGCCACCGGTGCGGCCGAACGCATCCGCGAGGCGCTCAAGCTGGTGCCGGTGATCGTCGAGCGGCGCTGACGGCGCCGGCGCGCCTGCCTGCAACGCTACCTGCCACCACCGACATCGAGCAGCGCGCCGCTGGTGTAGCTCGCTGCGTCCGACAGCAGCCAGGCAATGGCCTGCGCGATCTCGTCGGCCCGGCCCGGGCGCTGCATCGGGATCAGCCCGGCCAGTTGCCAGGCGCGTTCGGGCTGGCCGCCCGAGGCATGGATCTCGGTGTCGGTGATGCCGGGGCGCACGGCGTTCACCCGCACGCCCTCGGCCCCCACCTCCTTGGCCAGGCCGACGGTGAACGTGTCGATGGCCGCCTTCGCCGCCGCATAGTCGACGTACTGGCCCGGCGCCCCCAGGCGCGCGGCGACGGACGACAGGTTGACGATCGCCCCGCCGCCACCGCCATGGCGGGTGCTCATGCGGCGCACCGCCTCGCGGGCACAGCTGAAGCTGCCGTACACGTTGATCTCGAACATGCGCCGCACCCGCTCGGGCGTCATCTCGTCCACACGCTGGGCCACGTCCACCACGCCGGCGTTGTTGACGAGGCCGCGCAGGCTGCCGAGTTCGCGATCCACCCGCTCGAACATCGCGCGCACTTCGTCGTCGCGCGACACGTCGGCCTGCACGGCGATGGCGCGCCGCCCGAAGCGGCGCACCGACTCGACTACCGCTTCGGCGGCGTCGGCGCGGCTCGCGTAGTTGACCGCGACGTCCCAGCCCTGCTCGGCGCACAGCACCGCACAGGCGGCGCCGATGCCCCGGCTCGCCCCGGTGATGAGGACGGTGCTTGTCACGGGCGGCTCGCCTCCCCGAGCAACTGTTCATAGAAGCGATGATCGCCGGCGCTGAAGCAGCAGAAGACCACCTCGCGCCAGCCGGCCTGCGCCTCGACGGCTTCGCGCACGGTCGCCAGCGCCAGGCGCGCCGCGTCTTCGAACGGGTAGCCGTAGATGCCGGTGCTGATGCACGGGAAGGCGATGGTTTCGCAGCCGTGACTCCGCGCCAGCTCCAGGCTCGCGCGGTAGCAGCTCGCCAGCAGCGCCGGCTCGCCATGCTGGCCGCCGCGCCACACCGGCCCCACCGTGTGGACCACGTGCCGGGCCGGCAGCCGGTAGCCCCGGGTGATGCGGGCCTCGCCGGCCGGGCACCCGCCCAGCAGCCGGCATTCGGCCACCAGTTCCGGGCCGGCCGCACGGTGGATCGCCCCGTCGACACCACCGCCGCCCAGCAGCGACGAGTTGGCGGCATTGACGATGGCATCGAGCGACAGTGTCGTGATGTCGTCTTGCAGGGCGCGTAATGTCGTGGCCATGCGGACCATCATAGGTCGCAGCACAATCGCTCGCCTCAACTCGCTGGGAGAAATCCGATGGCCAAGGACTTCGACTCGATGGAAGACAGCAACCGCAGCGGCAACGCCAGCATCCACGAGCTGTCGGACCCCGCGCGGCGCCTCGTGATCCAGGGAGGCCTGGGGCTGGCGAGCGCGGCGCTGTTCGGCTCGCTGGCTGGTTGTGCCGCCACGGCCACTGGCAGCAGCCCCGCGAAGCTGGGCTTCAAGGCGGTGCCGCCCGGCACCACCGACGCCCTGGTGGTGCCTGATGGCTACGTGGCCGATGTGATCGCCGCCTGGGGAGAGCCGATCGGCGTGGCGGGCAACATGCCGCCCTTTCGCGAGGACGCATCGAACACCGCAGCGGAACAGGCGGTGCAGATGGGCATGCATCACGACGGCATCCACTTCTACCCGTTGGCCGGCAGCAGCACGCACGGGCTGCTCGTCATGAACCACGAGTACACCGACGACGGCCTGCTGCACCCGGACGGCCTGAAGACCTGGGATGCCGGGAAGGTGAAGAAGGCGCAGGCCGCGCACGGCGTGTCGGTCATCGAGGTGGCGCTGCGCGACGGGCGCTGGCAGATGGTGCGGCCCAGCCGCTATGCGCGGCGCCACACGGCTGCCACGCCGTTCACCCTGCAAGGCCCGGCCGCCGGCCATGCGCTCATGAAAACCGCCGCCGACCCTGACGGCCGCACCGTGCTCGGCACGCTGAACAACTGCGCCAGCGGCCAGACGCCGTGGGGCACCTATCTGTCGGGCGAGGAAAACTGGGCCTTCTATTTCGACGGCGGCGACAAGCTGACACCCGACCAGCAGCGCTGGGGCCTGCGCAAGACCGGCTCTCAGTCGTGGGCGCCGCACGACGAGCGTTTCGATGCCGCCAGGCACCCCAACGAATTCCACCGATTCGGCTGGGTGGTCGAGATCGACCCGATGGACCCGGCCGCCACGCCGGTCAAGCGCACCGCGCTGGGCCGCGCCGCGCATGAAGGGGCCTGGGTCGCAGTGACCAAGGACGGCCGCGCGGTGGTGTATTCGGGCGAGGACGCACGCTTCGAATACATCTACAAGTTCGTGAGCCGCGACCGCATCGCGCCGGGCGGCGCCCGGGCCAATGCACAGCTGCTCGACCACGGCACGCTGTACGTGGCCCGCTTCGACGCCGACGGAACCGGCCGCTGGCTGCCGCTGGTGCACGGCCAGGGCCCGCTGACGCCGGCCAACGGCTTTGCCGACCAGGGCGAGGTGCTCATCAAGACCCGCCAGGCCAGCGACCTGCTGGGCGCCACCAGGATGGACCGCCCCGAATGGCTGGCCATCGACCCGAAAAGCGGCGAGGTCTACTGCACCCTCACCAACAACAGCGCGCGCGGCGCGGCCGGCCAGCCGGGCGTGGATGCCGCCAACCCGCGGGCCAACAACACGATGGGCCAGATCATCCGCTGGCGCGAGGGCGGCGACTTCGACGCCGCGAGCTTCAGCTGGAACCACCTCGTGCTGGCCGGCGACCCGGCCAACGAACGCGCCGAGGCCCGGGGCAACATCAAGGGCGACATCTTCGGCTGCCCCGACGGGCTGGCCTTCGACACCCGCGGCGTGCTGTGGATCCAGACCGACGCACACGCCACCCAGATGTACAAGGGCGAGTTCGCCCGCATCGGCAACAACCAGATGCTGGCCTGCGACGTGAGCACCGGCGAAGTGCGCCGCTTCCTCACCGGCCCCACGAACTGCGAGATCACCGGCTGCACCTTCAGCCCCGACCTCACCACCATGTTCGTCAACGTGCAGCACCCGGGCGAGACCCCGAACGACCGCAGCGACCCGGCCGAACCCGGAAAGTATTCGCGCTGGCCCGACTTCAAGCCCGGCGGCCGGCCGCGTTCGGCCACGGTGGTGGTGCGCCGGAAGGACGGCGGCGTGATCGGGGCCTGAACGGCCCCGAGCGGGGCTACCGGACCAGCGGCGTGGTCTGCGCCGAAGCAATGACCCAGCGGCCCTGCTTCTGCACGAGCACATAGGTCATGAGGCCCACGCTGCCGGGCAGCGCGGTCTGCTCGGCCTGCGGCCGCTGGTCGAGGACGGTCTTGGTGCAGGAGACCACAGCGCAGCCGGGTGCCACGAAGTACACCCGGTCGATCTCGGTGACGGTGGGCACGTGCTGGAGCGACGACGCCAGCGCCTGCTCCATCGCCTCGCGGAAGGCCGGCTTGCCGAACAGCCGGCGCCCGGCCATGTTGATGACGACCGCATCGTCGTCATGCAGCTCCATCAGCTCGGCCACGTTGAACTGGTGCTGCTGCGCATCGGCGATCAGCCGGCGGATCTCGGTTTCTTCTGGGCTCACTTCAGCGCTCCGGCGTGTTGCCGGTGTATGGCGAAGGGCGCAGCATAGGGCAGAGCAGCGGCTCAGCCGGCGAACAGATGGGCCGGCACGCCCCGCTCGCTGACCCGCACCGAGAACAGCGCCCCCGCCAGCGGCTCGCGCTCGAGTTGCGCGTCGCTCAATCCGAAGCGCGCGCTGGTGATGAACAGCGTGCGCAGGTCCGCGCCACCGAAGGCGACGTTGGTGATGTGGCTGGTGGGCAGCTTCACCCTCGCAAGCTCCGCCGCGCTCTGCGGGTCATGGCAGGTGACGCAGGCGCCGCCCCAGTGGCAGATCCACAGTCTGCCGGCCGCATCGGTGGTCATGCCGTCGGGGTAGCCGTCGGCCTCCTCGAAGCGCAGCCACAGGCGCTGGTTCGACAGGCTGCCGCTCCCGGCGTCGAAGTCGAACGCATGGACGCGGCGCTCGGCGGTTTCGTTGAAGAACAGCGTGCGGCCGTCGGCCGACCAGGTGGGGCCGTTGGTGACGGCAAAGCCGGCATCGAACACCCGCGTGCAGCGTCCGGGCGCGTCGAAGCGGTACAGCGCGCCGGTGGGTGCTTCGCAGCCGAAGTCCATGGTGCCGCCCCAGAAGCGGCCCTGGGCGTCGCACTTGCCGTCGTTGAAGCGGTTGCCGGTGCGTTCGGGCTCGGGCTCGTCGAGCCGCTGCAGCCTGCCGCTTTCCGGGTCGAAGAACGCGAAGCCGCGCTGCAGCGTGACGATGAGCCCCGGCCCTTGCACGCGCTCGGCCAGCGCCGAGATGGTTTCATCGAAACGCCACTGGCGGCGCTCGCCGCTGGCCGGCGTGTAGCGATACAGCCGGTGCTCGAGGATGTCGACCCAGTACAGCGCCTGCTCGCGCTGCGACCAGCAGGTGCCCTCGCCGAGCGTGGCGTCCGCGGGCCATACGCATTGCGCCTCGCTCAGCAGCTGGGGGGTGTCAACCGGCATGTCGTCGTGTCAGGGCGAAGAAAAGGCCGCGCTGTCGATGGACTCGTTGGGTGTCTGAAAGAGGGTCGAAGAAACGAGGCACCTCAGTGCGAGTCGCGCGGGATGCCGGCGCCGCTGGCGCCGACAAGAAAGTCGAGGTCGGCACCGAGGTGGGCCTGCTGCACATGGTCCACGTACAGCTTGTACCAGCCGCGCTTGGGCCGCTCGGGTTCGACCCAGGCGGCACGGCGGCGCGCCAGTTCCTCGTCGCTCACTTCCAGGTGCAGGCGGCGTGCGGCCACATCGAGCTCGATGATGTCGCCGTCCTTCACCAGCGCCAGCGGGCCGCCGGCGGCCGCCTCCGGCGAGGTGTGCAGCACCACCGTGCCGTAGGCGGTGCCGCTCATGCGCGCGTCGGAGATGCGGACCATGTCGGTGATGCCCTTGCGCAGCACCTTGGGCGGCAGCGGCATGTTGCCCACCTCGGCCATGCCCGGGTAGCCGCGCGGGCCGCAGTTCTTGAGCACCAGCACGCAGTGTTCGTCGACGTCGAGCGACTCGTCGTTGATGCGCTCGTGGAACTGCTCGATGCTTTCGAAAACCACCGCCCGGCCGCGGTGCTTGAGCAGGTGGTCCGAAGCCGCCGAGGGCTTGATCACCGCGCCGTCGGGCGCCAGGTTGCCGCGCAGCACCGCAATGCCGGCAGCCGGCTTGAAGGGCGCGTCGAGCGGGCGGATCACCTCGCGGTTCCAGCACGGCGCGTTGGCGATGTTGTCGCCCAGGGTCTTGCCGTTCACCGTGGTCGCATCGAGCTTGAGCAGGTGCGAGATCTCGCGCATCACCGCCGGCAGGCCGCCGGCGTAGCAGAAGTCTTCCATCAGGTACTTGCCTGACGGCTGCAGGTTCACCAGGCACGGCACCTCGGAGCCGAGGCGGTCCCAGTCCTCCAGCTTCAGGTCCACGCCGATGCGCCCGGCCACCGCCAGCAGGTGGATCACCGCATTGGTGGAGCCGCCGATCGCGGCATTGGTGCGGATGGCGTTCTCGAAGGCGGTGCGGGTGAGGATCTTCGACATGCGCAGGTCCTCCTTCACCATCTCGACGATGCGCCGGCCGGTCAGCTGGGCCAGCCGGTTGCGGCGCGTGTCGGCGGCCGGGATGGCCGCGTTCTCGGGCAGCGACATGCCCAGCGCCTCGACCATGCTGGCCATCGTGGAGGCCGTGCCCATGGTCATGCAGCTGCCCTTGGAGCGGTGCATGCAGCTTTCGGCGGCGGTGAAGTCCTCCTGGGTCATCTCACCGGCGCGCACCATCTCGCTCATCTTCCATACGCCGGTGCCCGAGCCGATGTCTTCACCGCGGAACTTGCCGTTGAGCATGGGCCCGCCCGACAGGCCGATCGTCGGCAGGTCGCAACTGGCCGCGCCCATGAGCAGCGCGGGGGTGGTCTTGTCACAGCCCATCAGCAGCACCACGCCGTCGATCGGGTTGCCGCGGATCGATTCCTCAACGTCCATCGACGCGAGGTTGCGGAACAGCATCGCAGTGGGCCGCAGCTGCGTCTCGCCCAGGCTCATCACCGGGAACTCGAGCGGGAAGCCGCCGGCTTCGTACACGCCGCGCTTCACGAACTCGGCCAGCTCGCGGAAGTGGCCGTTGCACGGCGTCAGCTCGCTCCAGGTGTTGCAGATGCCGATCACCGGCCGGCCGTCCAGCAGGTCGTGCGGGTAGCCCTGGTTCTTGATCCAGCTGCGGTGCACGAAGCCGTCGCGGTCGTTCTTGCCGAACCAGGCCTGGCTGCGGCGCGGCGGCTTCTTTTCATCCATCGTCATGTCTCCTCGCGGGCGGTCTGTGCTCTTGACGCGGCGGATGCTACGGCCGCACACTGATATTGGAAAAATAAAGAAATTGGCGTGTGACATGCCAAAACTCGTATACCAAGAGACAAGCCAGGAGATGACCATGACTTCCACACCCCTGCCTGCGGCCGGCCGCTACCCCGGCCTGCAGGGCGCCCGCGTGTTCGTGACCGGGGGCGGCTCGGGCATCGGCGCGGCCATCGTGGAGGCCTTTGCGGCGCAGGGCGCCCGGGTTGCCTTCGTCGACGTGGCCGAGGCGGCCAGCCGCGAACTGGCCGAGCGGCTGGCAGCTTCCGGCGCCCCCGCTCCGTGGTGGCGCCGCTGCGACGTGCGCGACATCGCCGCCCTCCAGGCCGCCATTTCCGAGGCGGGCCGGGCGCTCGAAGGCGACTTCGCCGTGCTGGTCAACAACGTGGCCAGCGACGACCGGCACACGCTGGAGTCGGTGACGCCCGACTACTACGACGAGCGCATGGCGATCAACGAACGCCCGGCGTTCTTTGCCATCCAGACGGTGGTGCCCGGCATGAAGCGGCTGGGCGGCGGCTCGATCGTGAATCTCGGCTCCACCGGCTGGCAGACCAAGGGCGGCGCCTACCCGTGCTACGCGGTGGCCAAGTCGTCGGTGAACGGGCTGACCCGCGGCCTGGCCAAGCCGCTGGGCGAGCACCGCATCCGCATCAACACCGTGTCGCCCGGCTGGGTGATGACCGAACGGCAGCTGAAGCTCTGGCTCGACGCCGCCGGCGAAGCCGAGATCGCGCGCAACCAGTGCCTGCCGGACAAGCTGCAACCCGAAGACGTCGCGCGCATGGTGCTGTTCCTGGCTTCCGACGACGCCCGGATGTGCACCGCGCAGGAGTTCAAGGTCGACGCCGGCTGGAGCTGACGCGCAGCGCGCGACAAGGTTTGCCTATGAGCCCAAAACGCCTGGAACTCGAGCACCCGCAGGGCCTGGCCCTCACGCTCACCGACCTCGGCGCCACCTGGCTGTCGTGCCGGGTGCCCATGCCCGACGGCAGCCGGCGGGAGGTGCTGCTCGGCTGCCCCACGCCGCAGGTGCAGGCGCAGCAGACCGCCTTCCTGGGCGCCACCATCGGCCGCTATGCCAACCGCATCGGGCATGCACGCATCAGGCTCGGCGAGCGCAGCTGGGCGCTCGAGCCGCAGCCGGGTTCGGCCCACCAGCTGCATGGCGGGCCGGGCGGCTTTCATGCGCAGCGCTGGCAGGTCGAGCAGGCCGACGCGTTGCAGGCGAGCTTTTCGCTCGTCTCGCCCGACGGTGACCAGGGCTACCCGGGCCGCCTGGAAGCGCGGGTGAGCTACCGCATCGCCGGGCCGTTCACGGTGGAGATCGCCTTCGAGGCGCGTGTCGATGCGCCCAGCCCGGTGTGCCTCACCAACCATGCCTACTTCAACCTCGATGCGCGGCACGGCGACGTGCGCGGGCACCGCCTGTGCATCCCGGCGCAGCACTACCTGCCGGTGGACGAGGCGCTGATCCCGCTGGGCGAGCTGGCGGCCGTGCACGGCACCGGCTTCGACTTCCGCACCGCCAAGCCGATCGAACGCGACTGGCTGCGCGACGACCAGCAGGCCCACGGCGGCGGCTACGACCACGCCTTTCTCCTGGACGCCGACTGCGCCGGCGCGTCGGCGCCGGCTGCGGTGCTGCAGTCGGCCGACGGCAGCCTGCACATGCGCGTGTCCACCACGCTGCCGGCCCTGCAGTTCTATGCCGGCCAGTACCTCGCCGGCATACCCGACCGCGACGGCCAGCCCTATGGCGCCTGTGCCGGCGTGGCGCTGGAGCCGCAGTACCTGCCGGACAGCCCCAACCACCCGGAATGGCCGCAGCCTTCGTGCTGGCTGCAGCCGGGGGAGGTGTGGCGGCACGGCATCCGGTATGAGTTCGCGGCGGAGCCGTCTCAGTCCGAGCTGTCGGGGTCGCAGGCAGACGAGACACTCAGTCGCGTTTCAGCAAATCGATGAAGCCCGGGTTCAGGAAGAGCTTCTCCCGCCCGATCTTGTGCTCCTGCAGGACGCCGATGGCCGCCAGCTCCTTGAGGTAGGTACTCGCTGTCTGACGCTTCGCAAGGCCGGCATCGACGACATGGGAGATGCGGCAATACGGTCGCACGAAGATCAGCTCGGCCAGCTCTCGCGAGTAGATGGCCTCGGCATCACGCCTGATGCGCTCGGCGGTTTCTTGCAGAAGCTGCTGCACGCCATCGATCTTGTTCATGGTCCACCGCGCTGTGGCGGTGACGCCCTCGAGCATGTAGAGAAGCCAAGGCTCCCACGCTCCGGCTTCCGTGACGGCCTGCAGCCCCCTGTAGTACTCGGTACGACTGCGAAGGATGTGGCGACTGAGATACAGGACCGGAATGTCCAGCAGCTGCTGCTCGACGAGGTAGAGCAGGTTGATGACACGTCCGGTGCGCCCGTTGCCATCGGTGAAGGGATGGATCGCTTCGAACTGGTAGTGCCCGACGGCCATGCGCACCAGCGGGTCGATTTCATCGGCTCCGGCAATCGTCCCGTGCATCCACTGCTCCCAGTTGGCGAGCTTTTCCCTAAGCAACGCTTCGCCTTCCGCAGGCGTGTAGATCACTTCTCTCGTGCGGTCGTTGCTGAGTGTCGTGCCAGGGGTGCGGCGGATGCCCATGTCGACGCCCTTGATGGCGCGGCAGATCTGAATCGCCGTGTTGGTCGAAAGCGGCCTGGCTCGCAGCGCCTGATATCCCTCCCAAAGTGCGGTCCGGTAGCGCAAAGCTTCCTTCGTCGCGGGATCGGCGTCGCCTTCGTTGGCACCGGCGAACAGGAACATCTGGTCCGTTGTGGTCACGATGTTCTCGATCTCGCTGCTGGCCTGGGCCTCCAGCAGCGGAATCGTGTTGATCAGGACTGCCTGGTTCGGAATCAGTCTCCCGGCCGCTTTGAGCTCCGCGATGGCCGCCCTCGCCGCAATGCAAGCCTTCAACACGGCGCGTGACTCCAGCTCGACGGCAGGCGGCAGAGCCGGTAGCTCGTTGTAGGGGCGCGAGGCGTCAAACGTCATATGTCGATCCAGTGGCGGGCGATCGACCTATGTCGCAAAAATGTTTGCCGGATCGACATGTCGCCTGAATATGTCGATTTTGCAAGGTTCCATCGACATGTACTAGCCCTGTCCTCGTCCGTACGTGTCGGCAGCCGCCGACTTGATCGCCTCCAGCATCACCGTCGCCGCCGGCGACAGCAGGCGGTCGCTGCGGGTGATGAGGCCGAAGGCGTCCATCTTGCAGGGCAGCTCGATGGGCAGCAGCGCCACCAGCCCGTGGTCGGCGTAATAGCGCGCCACGTCGGTGGCCACCACGCCGATCAGGTCGCTCTGCTGGAGCATCTTGGTCATGAACAGCAGCGCGGTCGTCTCGATGAGGTTGGAGGGCGCCTCCAGCCCCTCTTCCTGGAACATCAGCTCGAAGCGGTGGCGCAGCACGCTGCCTGAGGGCGGCACGATCCAGCCGGCGCTCACCAGGTCGCGCAGCGCCAGCCGCGCCACGCCCAGCATCGGGTGACCCGGCCGCACCACCGCGCTCACCGGCTCCTCCACCATCGCCTCGTAGCGAAGATCGGTCTTGTCGTGCCGCTCGAACAGGCGCCCCACCACCATGTCGAGCTTGCCCTGGGCGAGGCGCTCCATCAGCACGTCGCTGGTCTCGATCTGCAGCGAGACGCGCAGGCTGGGGTGCTCCTGCTTCACCAGCGCCACGGCCGACGGCATCAGCATCAGCCCGGGCGCGGTGATCGCCCCCACGCTGACCTGCCCGTAGCGCCCCGCCTTCAGCGCCTCGATCTCGTCATGCGCCTGCGACAGGCTCGCCAGCGCCATGCGGGCGTGCCGGATCATCGTCTCGCCGTACCAGGTGGGCCGCATGCCGCGCGGCAGCCGGTCGAACAGCTGCACGCCCAGCATGTCCTCCAGGTCCTTCAGCAGCTTCGAGGCCGCCGGCTGCGTCATGTTGAGCACCTGGGCGGCGCGGTTGATGTTGCCCTCCTCCTCCATGGCGACCAGCAGCAGCAGTTGGCGGGTCTTGAGGCGTGCGCGGATGAACCAGTGGGTGTAATTCGTGGCCATGAGGGACGGTTGCGGACATGAGCTATCGCAAATCGTATATGTCAACCGGTCGAAAAACTATTAGGCAGTTATCTGTCCGGTCCATACCATGCGCCCCAAAACAAGGTTCGTGCAGGTCGCCGAGGGCGGCGATGTGCGGCTGCAGGAGACACAGATGCGCCTGATCCAGTTCCTCGACGACCAGGGCCAGCGCCGCGTGGGGGCCGTGAGCCCCAGCGGCGCGACGGTGCGGGTGGTCGAAGGTTTCGAATCGACCTATGCGCTGGCGAGCGTGGCCTTGGCCCGCGGCCTGCCGCTGGACGGCGTGGCCGAGGGCGCCCTCGGGCCCCGCGCGCCGCTGCCCTATGCCGATCTGCTGGCCGGCCACCGCGTGCTGTCGCCGCTGGACCATCCGGACGCCGCCCACTGCCTCGTCAGCGGCACCGGCCTCACCCACCTGGGGAGCGCTGCCACCCGCGATGCGATGCACCAGAAGGTGGCCGGTGACGAAGCCGCGCTGTCGGACTCGATGCGCATGTTCAAGTGGGGCCTCGAAGGCGGCAAGCCCGCCGCGGGCCAGGTGGGCGCGCAGCCCGAGTGGTTCTACAAGGGCAACGGCCACATCGTGGCCGCGCCCGGCACGCCGCTGCATTCGCCCGGCTTCGCGCTCGACGGCGGCGAGGAGCCGGAGCTGGTGGGGCTGTACGTGATCGGCCCCGACGGCACGCCGTTCCGGCTCGGCTTTGCGATCGGCAACGAGTTCTCCGACCATGTGACCGAGCGCCAGAACTACCTGCTGCTCGCGCATTCGAAGCTGCGCGCCTGCTCGATGGGCCCGGAGCTGCGCAGCGGCCCGCTGCCGGCCGACCTGCAGGGCGAAAGCCGCCTGTGGCGCGGCGACGAGCTGGTGTGGAGCAAGCCCTTCGCCACCGGCGAGGCCAACATGTGCCACACGCTGGCCAACCTCGAGTACCACCACTTCAAGTACGCGGCGCACCGCCGCCCGGGTGACGTGCACCTGCACTTCTTCGGCACCGCGACGCTGAGCTTTGCCGACGGCGTGCGGGTGCAGCCGGGCGACCGCTTCGAGATCGACCTGCCGGCGCTGGGTGCGCCGCTGTCGAACACGCTGGCGGTGCAGGAAGCTTCTTTCGCCATGGGCGGCGTGAAGGTGTTGTGATGCATCAAGGCACGAGACATTCACGGGCCGCCGCGCCGGGCCGCCCCAAGCAAGGCCCGACCCTCTCGGAGGGTCGATCGCCGTACTCGGCGAGCGGGGTGCTGTCATGACCTTCAAGCACTACATCAACGGGCGCTGGGAAACCGGCGTGACCATCGGCGTGAGCGAGAACCCGTCGGACCTCGCCGACGTGGTGGGCGAGTTCGCGCGGGCCGACGCGGCGCAAACCGAAACGGCCATCCGCGCCGCGGCCGATGCACGCGACAGCTGGGCCCACAGCACGCCGCAGCGGCGCTTCGAGGTGCTCGACGCGATCGGCACCGAGATCCTGGCGCGCAAGGACGAGCTCGGCCGCCTGCTTTCGCGAGAGGAGGGCAAGACCCTGCCCGAAGGCGTGGGCGAAGCGGCCCGTGCCGGTCAGATCTTCAAGTTCTTCGCCGGCGAGGCGCTGCGCATTCCCGGCGAGCGGCTCGCCTCGGTGCGCCCCGGCATCGACGTGGACGTGACCCGCGAGCCGGTCGGTGTGGTGGGGCTCATCGCGCCGTGGAACTTTCCGCTGGCCATTCCGGCCTGGAAGATCGCGCCGGCGCTGGCCTACGGCAACTCGGTCGTCTTCAAGCCTGCGGAGCTGGTGCCGGGCTGCGGCTGGGCATTGGCCGAGATCATCAGCCGATCGGGCCTGCCGGCCGGCGTGTTCAACCTCGTCATGGGCTCGGGCCGCATGGTGGGGCAGACGCTGGTGGACAGCCCGCTGGTCGACGCGATCAGCTTCACCGGCTCGGTGGGCGTGGGCGAGAGCATCCTGAAGGGCGCGGCCGAGCGGCGCGCCAAGGTGCAGCTCGAGATGGGCGGCAAGAACCCGCTGGTCGTATGCAACGACGCCGACCTCGAGCGCGCTGTGGACTGCGCGGTGCAGGGCGCCTACTTCTCGACTGGCCAGCGCTGCACGGCGTCGAGCCGGCTCATCGTGGAAGCCGGCATCCATGACCGCTTCGTGCGGCGGCTGCGGGAGCGCACCGAGGCCCTGGTGACCGACCACGCACTCAAGCGCGGCACCGAGATCGGCCCGGTGGTGAGCCAGGCCCAGCTGGAGCAGGACCTCGCCTATGTGGAGATCGGCCGCAGCGAAGGCGCCGAGTGGCTGTGCGGCGGCGAACGCCTGAAGCGCGACACCGAGGGCCACTACATGAGCCCGGCCCTCTTTCTTGCACAGCCGGAGCACCGCATCGCCCGCGAAGAGATCTTCGGCCCGGTGGCCTGCGTGATCCGCGCCGACAGCTATGAACACGCGCTGGCGCTGGCCAACGACACGCCCTTCGGCCTGTGTGCGGGCATCTGCACCACCTCGCTCGCACAGGCCACCCACTTCAAGCGGCATGCGCAGGTGGGCATGGTGATGGTGAACCTGCCGACCGCCGGCGTGGACTTCCACGTGCCCTTCGGCGGCCGCAAGGGCTCGAGCTACGGCCCACGCGAGCAGGGCCGCTATGCCGCCGAGTTCTACACCACG
The DNA here is from genome assembly GCF_006386545.1 of Methylibium rhizosphaerae. Taxonomy (GTDB): domain Bacteria; phylum Pseudomonadota; class Gammaproteobacteria; order Burkholderiales; family Burkholderiaceae_C; genus Pseudorivibacter; species Pseudorivibacter rhizosphaerae. The sequence goes on from NZ_SWAR01000005.1 coordinate 43,408, forward strand.
GTCAAGACGGCGTACACGCACGCCGGCCTGGCCTGACGACCCACACCGCAAGGAACCGCCCTCCGCCACACCGCAGTTTTTCCGTCCCGCAATGCACCGTCGAACAAAGAGGAGACATTCATGAACCAGAACCGACGCATCGTTGTGACTTCCCTGGCTGCCGCCGCGATGAGCGCCGGCTTGCCGCTACCCGCCCTGGCACAGAAGAAGATCGTGCTGGGCTTTTCGCAGATCGGCGCCGAAAGCGAATGGCGCACCGCCAACACCGAGTCGATCAAGTCGGCCGCCAAGGAACAAGGCATCGACCTGAAGTTCTCCGATGCGCAGCAGAAGCAGGAGAACCAGATCAAGGCGATCCGCTCGTTCATCGCGCAGAAGGTCGACGTCATCGCCTTCTCGCCGGTCGTCGAATCCGGCTGGGGTACGGTGCTGCGCGAAGCCAAGGCCGCGAAGATCCCGGTGATCCTGACCGACCGCGCCGTCAACGAGAAGGACGAGTCGCTGTGGGTCACCTTCATGGGCTCCGACTTCGTCGAAGAAGGCCGCAAGGCGGGCCGCTGGCTGCTCGAGAACTACAAGGCCACCGGTGACGTGAACATCGTCGAGCTGCAGGGCACGGTGGGCTCCGCTCCGGCCATCGACCGCAAGAAGGGCTTCGAGGAGATCATCAAGGCGCAGCCGCGCTTCAAGATCATCCGCTCGCAGACCGGCGACTTCACCCGCGCCAAGGGCAAGGAGGTGATGGAAGCCTTCCTGAAGGCCGAGGGCAAGAAGATCAACGTGCTCTACGCGCACAACGACGACATGGCCATCGGCGCCATCCAGGCGATCGAGGAAGCAGGCCTCAAGCCGGCCAAGGACATCATCATCATCTCGATCGACGCGGTGAAGGGCGCCTTCGAGGCCATGATGGCCGGCAAGCTCAACGTCAGCATCGAGTGCAGCCCGCTGCTCGGGCCCCAGCTGATGCAGGCGGTGAAGGACCTGAAGGCCGGCAAGACGCTGCCCAAGCGCATCGTCACCGAGGAGTCCATCTTCCCGATGGACGTGGCCGCGAAAGAGTTCCCGAAACGCAAGTATTGATTCCGCCGGTTGGGACGTTGCACGACAACGAGGAGACAAGTACATGAAACGATTGATTTCTCTGTTCACGGCCTGCGCGCTGGTGCTGGCTACCGCGCTGCAACCTGCCTTGGCGCAGGACAAGGGCACCGTCGGCATCGCAATGCCGACCAAGTCGTCATCGCGATGGATCTCCGACGGCGAGAGCATGGTCAAGTACTTCCAGGCCAAGGGCTACAAGACCGACCTGCAGTTCGCAGAAGACGACATTCCGAACCAGCTGGCCCAGGTTGAAAACATGATCACCAAGGGCGCGAAGGTGCTGGTGATCGCGGCCATCGACGGCACCACGCTGTCGAACGCGCTGCAAAAGGCTGCTGACAAGGGCGTGAAGGTCATCGCCTACGACCGCCTGATCCGCAGCTCGAAGAACGTGGACTACTACACCACCTTCGACAACTTCCAGGTAGGCGTGCTGCAGGCCAACTCCATCGTCGACAAGCTCGGCCTGAAGCAGGGCAAGGGCCCGTTCAACATCGAGCTCTTCGGCGGCTCGCCCGACGACAACAACGCGTTCTTCTTCTACGACGGCGCGATGAGCGTGCTCAAGCCCTACATCGACAGCGGCAAGCTGGTGGTGCGCAGCAAGCAGATGGGCATGGACAAGGTCGGCACGCTGCGCTGGGACGGCGCGGTGGCGCAGGCCCGCATGGACAACCTGCTGTCGGCCTACTACACCGGCGCCCGCGTCGATGCGGTGCTGAGCCCCTACGACGGCCTGTCGATCGGCATCCTGTCGTCGCTGAAGGGCGTGGGCTACGGCACGCCGAAGCAGCCGATGCCCGTGGTGAGCGGCCAGGACGCCGAGATTCCGTCGGTGAAGTCCATCCTGCGCGGCGAGCAGTATTCGACGGTGTTCAAGGACACGCGTGAACTCGCCAAGGTGACGGTGGACCTGGTCGATGCGGTGCTGGCCGGCAAGCAGCCGACCATCAACGACACCAAGACCTACAACAACGGCGTGAAGGTGGTGCCCTCCTACCTGCTCAAGCCGGTGAGCGTGGACGCGTCGAACTGGCAGCAGGTGCTGGTGGGCAGCGGCTACTACAAGGAAAGCCAGATCAAGTAGGCAGGTGCCTGGCTCCTTCTCCCGCTTGCGGGAGAAGGCGGGGGATGAGGGCGGCGCGCTGCCCCTCACCCCAACCCTCTCCCGCTTGCGGGAGAGGGAGTACGCGAACCACACGCATCCATGAAGGAACCCTCGTCCCTGCTCGACATGCGCGGCATCCGGAAGACCTTTCCGGGTGTCGTGGCGCTGGACCACGTGAACCTTTCGGTGCGCGTCGGCGAGATCCATGCCGTGGTGGGTGAAAACGGCGCTGGCAAGTCGACCCTGATGAAGGTGCTGTCGGGCGTGTACCCGCATGGCAGCTATGAAGGCGAGATCCGCTTCGACGGCGTGGAGCGCCGCTTCACCGGCATCGCCGACAGCGAAGAGGCAGGCATCGTCATCATCCACCAGGAGCTGGCGCTGGTGCCGCTGCTGTCCATCGCCGAGAACATCTTCCTGGGCAACGAGCCGGCGCGCGGCGGCGTCATCGACTGGACGATCGCCTACCGCAAGACACAGGAGCTGCTGGCCAAGGTGGGCCTCGCGGAGTCGCCCAACACGCTGGTCACCCACCTGGGCACCGGCAAGCAGCAGCTGGTGGAGATCGCCAAGGCGCTGTCGAAGAAGGTGCGGCTGCTGATCCTCGACGAGCCCACCGCGAGCCTGAACGAACGCGACAGCGATGCGCTGCTGGCGCTGCTGCTGGAGTTCAAGGCCCAGGGCATCGCCAGCATCCTCATCTCGCACAAGCTCAACGAGATCTCGCGGGTGGCCGATTCGATCACCGTGCTGCGCGACGGCTCCACCGTCGAGAACCTCGACTGCCGGCGCGACACGGTGAGCGAGGACCGCATCATCCGCGCGATGGTCGGCCGCGAGCTGAAGGACCGCTACCCCCGGCGCACGCCGCAGCCGGGCGAGGTCGCCTTCGAGGTGCGCGACTGGCGGGTGTTCCACCCGATCCACGACGACCGGATGGTGGTCAAGGGCGTGAACCTCCAGGCCCGGCGCGGCGAGATCGTCGGCATCGCCGGCCTCATGGGCGCCGGGCGCACCGAGCTTGCGATGAGCGTGTTCGGCCGCTCATGGGGCCACCGCATCAGCGGCGAGGTGCGGGTGAACGGCCGCAGCGTGGACGTGAGCACGGTGCAGAAGGCCATTGCCGCAGGCCTCGCCTACGTGACCGAGGACCGCAAGGGCCTGGGCCTCGTGCTGGAAGACAGCATCCAGCACAACGTGAGCCTGGCGAACCTGGCCGGCGTGTCGCAGCGCGCGGTCATCGACCGCGGGCGCGAATACGTGGTGGCCAGCACCTGGAAGCGCCAGCTCAACATCCGCTGCGCCGACGTGCTGCAGCGGGTGGTCAACCTCTCCGGCGGCAACCAGCAGAAGGTGGTGCTGGCGAAGTGGCTGTTCGGCAAGCCCGAGGTGCTGATCCTCGACGAACCCACCCGCGGCATCGACGTGGGCGCCAAGTACGAGATCTATTCGCTCATGGCGCAGTTGGCCGACGAGGGCAAGTGCATCGTGATGATCTCGTCCGAGATGCCCGAGCTGCTGGGCATGTGCGACCGCATCTACGTGATGAACGAAGGCAGCTTCGTGGCCGAACTTTCCGGCCCGCAGGCCTCGCAGGAATCGATCATGCGCGCGATCATGCGCGCAGCCCAGAAGGACAAAGCAGTTGAGTACCACGCCTGATCACGTCAGCGGCGAGCCCCCCGCGGCGCCGGCCGTCATCGCGTCCAAGCGCTACGGCAGCTTCCTCAAGCACAACATCCGCGAGTACGGCATGTTGCTGTCGCTCGTGGCCATCATGGGTTTCTTCCAGGTGGCCACCGAGGGCACGCTGCTCAAGCCGCTGAACCTCACGAACCTGGTGCTGCAGAACAGCTACATCGTCATCATGGCGCTGGGCATGCTGCTGGTCATCGTGGCCGGCCACATCGACCTGTCGGTCGGTTCGGTGGCCGGCTTCATCGGCGCGCTGGCGGCGGTGCTGATGGTCAACCACGATTGGCACTTCGTGCCGGCCATGCTGGTGTGCATCGGCGTGGGCGCGCTCATCGGCGCGGCGCAGGGCTGGTTCGTCGCGTTCTTCCGCATCCCGTCGTTCATCGTCACGCTGGGCGGCATGCTGATCTTCAAGGGACTGGCGCTGGCGCTGCTGGCAGGCCAGTCGGTGGGCCCCTTCCCCGAAGCCTTCCAGCGGCTGAGCTCGGGCTTCATCCCCGACCCGCTCGACGGCGAAAGCCTGCGCCTGACCTCGCTGTTCCTCGGCGTGCTGGTGGGCGCCGCGCTCGTATGGGCGCGGCTGCGCGAACGGCGGCGCCAGTTCGCGCACGGCATGGACGAGGAGCCCTTTTCCTTCTTCGTGCTGAAGAACCTGGTGTTCGCCGCCGCCATCGTGGCCTTCTGCTGGCTGATGGCCTCGTACCGCGGCCTGCCGAACGTGCTGGTCATCATGTTCGTGCTGGTGCTGGCCTACGACTTCATCACCCATCGCACCACCATCGGCCGGCGCATCTACGCGCTGGGCGGCAACGAGAAGGCCGCGCGGCTGTCGGGCATCAAGACCGAGCGGCTGGCCTTCTACACCTTCGTCAACATGGGCGTGCTGGCGGCGCTCGCGGGCCTCGTGTTCGCGGCACGGCTGAACACCGCCACGCCCAAGGCCGGCCTGGGCTTCGAACTCGACGTGATCGCCGCCTGCTTCATCGGCGGGGCTTCGGCCTCGGGCGGTGTCGGCAAGGTGATGGGCGCGGTGATCGGCGCCTTCGTGATGGGCGTGATGAACAACGGCATGTCCATCCTGGGCGTCGGCATCGACTACCAGCAAGTGATCAAGGGCCTGGTGCTGCTGGCCGCCGTGTGCGTCGATGTCTACAACAAGAACAAAGCCTGAGGCCGCGCCGCTGCTGCACCTGCGCGGCATCGGCAAGCGCTTCCCGGGCGTGCGGGCGCTGCACGGCGTGGAGCTGCGGCTGTTCGCCGGCGAGATCCATGCGCTGATGGGCCAGAACGGCGCGGGCAAGTCCACGCTGATCAAGGTGCTCACCGGCGTGCACAGCGCCGACGACGGCGAGATGACGCTGGCCGGCCACCGCATCGCGCCCGGCTCGCCGCTGGAGGCGCAGCGGCTGGGCATCAGCACCGTCTACCAGGAGGTGAACCTCTGCCCCAACCTGTCGGTGGCCGAGAACATCTATGCCGGCCGCTACCCGCGCAAGGGTGCCGCGGGCGGCTGGCGCATCGACTGGACCAGGCTGAACGCCGACGCCCGCGCACTGCTCGGGCGCCTCAACCTCGACATCGACGTGACGCGCCTCCTGTCGAGCTACTCGGTCGCGGTGCAGCAGATGGTGGCCATCGCCCGCTCGCTGGCGATTTCGGCCCGGGTGCTGATCCTCGACGAGCCGACCTCCAGCCTCGACGAAGGCGAGGTGAAGCGCCTCTTCGCAGTGCTGCGGCAGCTGCGCGGCGAGGGCCTGGCGATCGTGTTCGTCACGCATTTCCTGGCCGAGGTCTACGAGATCTCCGACCGCATCACCGTGCTGCGCAACGGAGAGCTGGTGGGTGAGTACCTGACCCCCGAGCTCGACATGGGTGCGCTCATCTCGGTAATGGTCGGCCGCGAGTGGACCGCCGCGACGCGGGAGCAGGCGGCTCGCACCGACCATGCCGAGGCGCCACCGGTGCTGCAGGCCAGGGGCCTGGGCCGGCGCACCCAGGTGGCGCCCACCGACCTCACGCTGCAGGCCGGCGAGGTGGTCGGCATGGCCGGCCTGCTGGGCTCGGGGCGCACCGAGCTCGCGCGCCTGCTGTTCGGGCTGGACCGCGCCGACAGCGGCGAGCTGCTGCTGCAGGGCAAGGCGGTGAAGCTGCAGCACCCGGCCCAGGCGGTGCGGTCGCGGCTCGGCCTGTGCCCCGAGGACCGCAAGGCAGAAGGCATCGTCGCCGAGCTCTCCGTGCGCGAGAACATCGTGCTGGCCTTGCAGGCGCGCATGGGGCTGCTGCCCAGCCTGTCGCGGCGCAGCCAGGCGGTGATCGCCCAGCACTTCGTCGATGCGCTGGGCATCAAGACCGCCGACCTCGACACCCCGATCGCGCAGCTTTCGGGCGGCAACCAGCAGAAGGCGCTGCTGGCGCGCTGGCTGGCCACCGAGCCGCGGCTGCTGATCCTCGACGAACCGACCCGCGGCGTCGATGTCGCCGCCAAGCAGGAGATCATGAACGAGGTGCTCGCGCTCGCGCGCCGCGGAGTCGCGGTGCTGTTCATCTCGGCCGAACTCGACGAGGTGGTGCGGCTGTCCGACCGCATCGTCGTGATGCGCGACCGCCGCAAGGCCGGCGAGCTGCCCGGCGGCAGCAGCGAGCAGGCGATCTGCGACGTCATCGCCGGCGAGGCCTGAACCATGAAGCCGATGAATCGCCTGCTCAACCACCCGCTGCTGTGGCCGCTGGCCACCCTGGCATTGCTGCTCGCGGTGAACGCCACCTTCAACCCCGGCTTCTGGCAGCTGCAGTGGCGCGACGGCCACCTCTACGGCAGCCTGATCGACATCCTCAACCGCGCGGCGCCGCTCATCGTCGTGTCGCTGGGCATGACGCTGGTGATCGCCACCCGCGGCATCGACATCTCGGTGGGCGCGGTGGTGGCCATCTCGGCCGCCGTGGCGGCGCTGATGATCGGCGGCCAGCTCGTCGTGAAGGACGGCGTGCAGACCTATGTGAGCCGCTTCCCGATGGGGCTCGCGATCGCGGCGGCGCTCGGCGTCGCGCTGCTGGCCGGCCTGTGGAACGGCCTGCTGGTGGCCAAGGTCGGCATGCAGCCCATCATCGCGACGCTCATCCTCATGGTGGCCGGCCGCGGCGTCGCGCAGCTCATCACCGACGGGCAGATCATCACCGTCTACTACGCGCCGTACTTCTTCATCGGCAACGGCTTCCTGCTGGGCCTGCCGTTTTCGCTGTTCGTCGCGGCGGCGGTGTTCCTGTTCCTGTACGTCGCGGTCAAGCACACCGCGCTCGGTCTCTTCATCCAGGCCATCGGCATCAACCCCGCGGCGGCCCGGCTGGCCGGCGTGCGCGAGCGGCTCATCACCGTGTGCGTGTACGCCTTCTGCGGCTTCACCGCCGGGGTGGCAGGGCTGCTGGTGAGCTCGAACGTGAAGAGCGCCGACGGCAACAACGCCGGGCAGCTGATGGAGCTCGATGCGATCCTCGCCGTCACGCTGGGCGGCACGTTGCTCACCGGCGGGCGCTTCAGCCTCGCGGGCAGCGTCGTAGGCGCACTCATCATCCAGACGCTCACTTCCACCATCTATTCGATCGGCGTGCCGCCCGAGATCAACCTCGTGGTGAAGGCCGCTGTGGTGTTCGTCGTGATGCTGATGCAGTCGGCCGAGTTCAGGCGGGCGGTGAAGGGCTGGGTGTTCAGGGCGCCGACCGGAGGGGCTGCAGCATGAGACACCGTGTGTCAACCTGGACGTCACGGGCCGAGCGCCGGGCCGCTCCCAAGCCGGCCGAGGGGCTGACATGAGCGCCCCGCCACTCTCCGTTCGGGCTGAGGTATCGAAGCCCTCCGACGAATCGCGCATGCCCTTCGATACCTCAGCGCAAACGGGCGGTTCTGTCCGCCGTATGCACCTCGACCCGAAATACATCCCGGTCGCGGCGACGATCTCCCTGTTCGTCGCGATGGCGACCCTGGGATCGGTGCTTTACGACGGCTTCCTGTCGCCGCAGGTCTTCCTCAACCTGCTGATCGACAACGCCTTCCTGGTGATCGTGGCGGTCGGCATGACCTTCGTGATCCTGTCGGGCGGCATCGACCTGTCGGTGGGTTCGGTGATCGCGCTCACCACCATGATCTCGGCCGCGCTGGTGGAGCACCACCACTGGAGCCCGCTGGTCGTGATGCCGCTGGTGCTGGCCGTGGGCACCGGCTTCGGCGGCTTCATGGGCTGGCTGATCCAGCGCTTCCGGCTGCAGCCCTTCATCGTCACGCTGGCCGGCATGTTCCTCGCGCGCGGGCTGTGCTACCTGATCAGCATCGACTCCATCAGCATCACCAACGAGACCTATGCCACGCTGGCGCAGACGCGCCTTCCGCTGTGGGGCGAGGAGGCGGCGATCACCATCAGTGCGCTGCTCGCGCTCGCGGTGGTGGCGCTGGCGGTGTTCATCGCCCATGGCACCGAGTTCGGCCGCACCGTCTATGCCATCGGCGGCAATGAGCAATCGGCGCTGCTGATGGGCCTGCCGGTGGCGCGCACCACGGTGCTGGTCTACACGCTGTCGGGCTTCTGCTCGGCGCTGGCCGGCATCGTGTTCACCTTCTACATGCAGTCGGGCTACGGCCTGCATGCGGTGGGGCTGGAGCTCGATGCGATCGCTGCGGTGGTGATCGGCGGCACGCTGCTGTCCGGCGGCGTGGGCTATGTGGTCGGCTCGCTGTTCGGCGTGCTGATCCTCGGGATCATCCAGACCCTCATCATGTTCGACGGCTCGTTGAGCTCGTGGTGGACGCGCATCGTGATCGGCGCGCTGCTGTTCGTGTTCTGCCTGCTGCAGCGCTTGTTCGAGGCAAGGCGTGGCTGAGGCGACCTGGCTCGGCATCGACTGGGGCGGCACCCACCGCCGCGCCTGGCGCTATGACGGCGAGTCGCTGGTGGCCCGGCACGACGACAGTGCCGGGCTGCTGTCGGTGGCGCCGCGTTTTGCCGCGTCGCTGCCGGTGCTGCTGGCGGGCCTGGGGCTGCCGGCAGGCGCGCCCGCCACGCTGGTGATGGCCGGCATGGTGGGCAGTGCCCAGGGCTGGCAGGAAGCGCCCTACCTCGACGGCAGCCGCTCGCTGCTCGAACTGCCGCAGAGGCTGGTGAGGCTTACCGCCCCCGGCGCGCCCGACAACGCCTGGATCGTGCCCGGCGTGCGCTGGCAAGGCATGGGCGATGCGGTGGACGTGATGCGCGGCGAAGAAACGCAGCTGCTCGGCGCATTGCATCTGCTGGGTGGCGGGGCGCATGCGAACGGCTGGTACGTGCTGCCCGGCACCCATTGCAAATGGGTCTGGCTCGAAGGCGGCCGCATCCGCTGGCTGCGCACCTACCTGACCGGCGAGCTGTTCGCACTGCTGGGTGAACGCGGCACGCTGGCGCCCCTGATGCAGCACGGCCGCGACCAGCATGACACGCAGGCCTTCTCGCGCGGCGTGACGCATGCGGCAGAAGCGGCCATGAGCCACGCGCTGTTCGGTGCACGGGCCCGCGTGGTGACCGGCGCGCTGCCGCGCGAGGCGGCCGCCTCCTATGTGAGCGGCGTGCTGATCGGCACCGAGTGGCACGACCTGCGGCGGCAGCCCGGCCTCGCGGCCGATGCGCCGGTGCGGGTGATCGGCGCCCCTCGCCTCGCCGCCCTGCATGCCGCCTGCGCCGCCCAGCTCGGGCACCAGGTCGAACTGCTGGACGTGCAGGCCGTGCAGGCGGCCGCCTGGCAGGCCCTTCGCAAGGAGATGCCTCGATGAATGCCACCGCTGCCTGGCCGCCCTCACCACCGCTGGTGGCCATCCTGCGCGGGCTCGAACCCGAGCGCGCACACGAGGTGGGCCGGGTGCTGTTCGATGCCGGCTTCCGCGCCATCGAGGTGCCGCTCAACCGGCCCGGTGCATTGCAGGCGATTTCGACGCTGGTGCAGATGGCGCCGCCCGGCACGCTGGTCGGGGCCGGCACGGTGCTGGAGGTGGCGCAGGTCGAGGCGGTGGCCGCGGCCGGCGGGCAGCTCATCGTGTCGCCGCACTGCGACGAAGCGGTGATCCACAGCACCCGCAAGCTCGGGCTGTTTTCGGCCCCCGGCGTGTTCACCGCCACGGAAGCGTTTGCAGCGTTGCGCGCGGGCGCGCAGGCGCTGAAGCTGTTCCCGGCCGAGATGCTCACGCCGGCCGGCTTGCAGGCGCTGGCCACGGTGCTGCCGGCCGGCACGCCGCTGTGGCCGGTGGGCGGCATCACGCCGCAAAGCCTGCCGGGCTGGCGCGCCGCGGGGGCCACCGGCTTCGGCATCGGCGGGGCGCTGTTCAAGCCGGGTGTTGCGATCGACGAGCTGGCACGGCGTGCGCGGGCCTTCGTCGATGCCTGGCAGGCCGGGCAGTAGCCCGGCGGCACCGCCTTGTCAGATCAGTCTCACCGCGTGCTGCGCGGTGAGCCGATGGTGGCGCGCCGGCCGGCTGCCTAGTCTTCGTGTCATGGGCACTCCCGTTCAGGAGTCGGACATGACACCCTTGCGCAGCTACCTCATCACCCTGCTGGTCGGCCTCTTCGCCGCCGTGGCGCTGGCGCAGACGGCCACCGAGGTGGACGTCGCGCAGGTGCTCGAGGCGATCTGGAGCGAGTAGAGCGGCTACTTCGCCGTGGGCATCACGAACTCGGCGCCCTTGGGCGTGCTCTCGGGCCAGCGCTGCATCACCGACTTCTGCTTGGTGTAGAAGCGCACACCCTCCTCGCCATAGGCGTGCATGTCGCCGAACAGGCTCTTCTTCCACCCGCCGAAACCGTGCCAGGCCATCGGCACCGGGATCGGCACGTTGATGCCCACCATGCCCACCTGGATGCGGCGCGCGAATTCGCGGGCCACGTTGCCGTCGCGGGTGAAGCAGGCCACGCCGTTGCCGAACTCATGGGCATTCACCAGCTCGACCGCCGAGGCGAAGTCCGGCACGCGCACGCACACCAGCACCGGGCCGAAGATCTCTTCCTTGTAGATCTTCATCTGCGGGGTCACGTGGTCGAACAGCGTGCCGCCGGTGAAGAAGCCCTTCTCGTGGCCCGGCACCTGGTAGCCGCGGCCGTCGACCACCAGCTTGGCACCTTCGCTTTCGCCGTGGGCGATGTAGCCCTCGATGCGCTCCAGCGCCTGCCGGGTGACGATGGGGCCCATCTCGGCATCGAGCTCCATGCCGTTCTTGATCTTGAGCGCGCGGGCGCGTTCGGCAAGCTTGCCCACCACCTTGTCGGCCACGTCGCCCACCAGCACCGCGGCGCTGATGGCCATGCAGCGCTCGCCGGCCGAGCCGTAGGCGGCGCCGATCAGCGCATCGACCGTCTGCTCGATGTCGGCATCGGGCATCACCACCATGTGGTTCTTGGCGCCGCCCAGCGCTTGCACCCGCTTGCCGTGGTGGGCGCCGGTTTCGTAGATGTACTGCGCGATCGGCGTGGAGCCGACGAAGCTGAGCGCCTTCACGTCGGGGTGCGACAGCAGCGTGTCCACCGCCAGCTTGTCGCCCTGCACCACGTTGAACACGCCGTCGGGCAGGCCGGCCTGCTTGAGCAGCTCGGCCATGAAGAGGCTGGGCGACGGGTCGCGCTCGCTGGGCTTCAGCACGAAGCTGTTGCCGCAGGCGATGGCCACCGGGAACATCCAGCACGGCACCATGCACGGGAAGTTGAACGGCGTGATGCCGGCGACCACACCCAGCGGCTGGCGCATCGTCCAGTTGTCGATGCCGGTGGACACCTGCTCGGTGTAGTCGCCCTTGAGCAGCTGCGGAATGCCGCAGGCGAACTCGACGATGTCGATGCCGCGGGTGACCTCGCCCTGCGCGTCGGTGAACACCTTGCCGTGTTCGCTGGTGATCATGGCCGCCAGCGTGTCGCGATGCTGGTTGAGCAGCTCGAGGAACTTGAACAGCACCCGCGCGCGCCGGATCGGCGGCGTGTCGGCCCAGGCCGGGAAGGCCGCCTGCGCGGCGGCCACCGCCGCGTTCACCTCGTCGGCGCTCGCCAGCGCCACCTCGCGCGCCACCGCACCGGTGGCCGGGTTGTACACCGCCTGTGCGCGGCCGCCGGCAGGCGGCACATGGCGACCGCCGATCCAGTGGCCGACGGTGGCTCGCAGATGCTGTTGCAGGTTCGGCAGGTCGGGTGCACCCATGGCGGTCTCCTCTTGTGAATGCGACGAGTCTAGGCGCCGGCCCGCCGCCCCGCCAGAGCACCGGCTTGATCTCATTGTTCACATTGCCGAACAATGCATCTCATGATCGACACACGAAGCACCCATGCGCTGTGGGCGCACCTGCATGCGCTGGGCGTGCTGGCCGAATGCGGCAGCTACACCGCCGCGGCGCAGCGCCTGGGCATCAGCAAGGCGGCGATGAGCCAGCGCATCAGCGAGCTCGAGCGCGCCGCCGGCCTGCCGCTGGTGCGGCGCACCACGCGCAGCGTCCGCCTCACCGAAGCCGGCCAGCAGCTGGTGGACGCCACTCGCGACGCCTACCAGCAGATCGAGCGCAGCTTCGTCGGCGTGAAGGACATGGCCGGCGCGCCGCGCGGCCTGCTGCGCGTGACGGCGCCGGTGGCGCTAGGCCGGCAGCAGGTGGTTCCGCGGCTGGCGGCCTTCCTGCGCGAGTACACCGACATCCGCATCGAGCTCGAACTGAGCGACCGCCTCGTGCCGCTGGCGCAGGAAGGTTTCGACCTGGCGATACGCCATACCGCCACACCGCCCGACACGCATGTGGCCTGGGCGCTGTGCGAAACGCGCAGTGTGCTGGTGGCCAGCCGAGCCTACCTGCGCCGGCGCGGAACGCCCGGGCACCCGTCGGACCTGGCCATGCACGAGTGCCTGCACTACCTGCGCCCTGGTGAGTCACCGGTGTGGCGCTTCGAGCCCGAGCGCACGAGCCGCGAGCGGCCCGAGCCGGTGAGCGTGGCCATCCGCGGCTGCTTCGGCGCCAACAATTCGGAAGTGCTGCGCGAGGCGGTGATGGACGGGCTGGGCCTGGCGATCCTGCCGGACTTCAGTGCACAGGCGGCGCTCAAGGCCGGCCGTGTGGTGCGCGTGCTGCAGGGCTGGCGGCCGGTGGGCCTGTTCGGCGGGCACATCTATGCGCTGCGCCCCTACACGCCCCAGGTGCCTCGCGCGGTGCAGGCCTTCGTGCACTACCTGCGCGACGCCCTGCGTGACGGCTTCCCGGCCTGAGGCGGCGAAAAAAAAGCCCACCCGAATGAATCGGGTGGGCGTCTGGAAGTCCTCAAAAAAAGGACGTCGTTGGGAGCCTGTGAGCCTTGCGATCTTGAGTGTCGTTCGGGCCCTGTCTTTTCGTCGATCTGAGCAGACCCGTGTGACAGCAAACGGGGGCCAGTTTATGAGTCGGGCTGCTGCAGCGACCATCCCTCGAACGAGGGAAGCCCGTGACCATCGACCGTCCGTCAGGCTGCAGCGACCGTCCAAGGCCGCCTGGTTTTCATTTGCTTACCAATGCGTGGCGCCGATGAAGAACTGCTCGGCTTCGGCCAGCGCCTGCGCGTCTGCATCCACCGCACCGGGCGGTCCACCCTTGCCCCACAGTGCCCCGGCAAAGTGCATGGCCATGAAGCCCGCACACAGGCGATAGCTCTCGAGCATGGGCTCTGCCTTGGCGCGGTCGCCGCTGGTGGCCACCACCCACAGCCGCTTGCCGGCCATGCGCGCCTTGAAGTCGACACCGGGCACGCGCATCCAAGCGCTCCAGTGGTCGAAGTAGAGCTTCAGCGAGGCAGGCACCGAGTACCAGTACACCGGCGACACGAGCACGAGATCGGTGGCCTCGAGCGTCGCATCGAGCAGCCTGCGAGCGGCGCCTTCGGGCATGGGATACACGCCCGCCGAATGGCGCAGGTCCACGAAGGGCGGCAGGGGCCAGTCGGCCAGGCGCAGCCAGGACTGGGTCGTGCCTGTGGACAGCCGGGCCGCGGCGCGGCGCGCGAGCGCTTCGGTGTTGCCCGTGATGCCCGGCTCGCGCGTGGCGGCGTTCAGGAAGAGGAAATGGCGGTTCGTCGTCATGCCGCCATTATGGAAACTCAGGCCAGGTGAGGCCGCAGCCGCGAACCCACCGGCTGCGGCAGGTCTCCGTAGAACTCGAAGTTCAGTGCCGGCTGCTTGCCGCTGATGAGCTCGGCCAGAGCCCGGCCGGAGCCTGCGCCGTGGGTCCAGCCGAGCGTGCCGTGGCCCGCGTTCACCCACAGCCGCCCGAGCTTCGTGCGGCCGATGTAGGGGATGTTGGTCGGCGTGCTGGGGCGCAGCCCGGTCCAGAAGTTGGCCTCGGTCGTGTCGGCCACGCCGGGGAACAGCTCTTCATAGCGTCGCACCAGCGCCTCGCAGCGCACCCGCGAGGTGCTGCTGTCGAGCGAGGTGTCGTAGCCGGCCAGCTCCGCCGTGCCGGCGATGCGGATGAAGTCGCCCAGGCGCGAGATCGCGATCTTGCGGGCGTCGTCGATCATGCTGACCACGCTGGCGCGGTCGGGCTGCTTGAGGCGCAGCGTGGCCGAGTAGCCCTTGGCCGGGTAGATGTTGAGCGACACGCCGAGCGGCCGCAGCAGCGGCGCGGTGTACGAGCCCAGCGCTGCGACGTAGGCATCGGCCTTCAGCACCGTCTTCTTGCCGCTGGCCTGTTCGGCCACCGTGACCTGGCTCACTTCGCCGCCGGCCTTTTCGATGGCAACGACGTCGTGCTGGTAGAGGAAGCGCGCGCCCCGGGCGATGCAGCGCCTGGCCAGCTCCTGTGTGAAGACACGCGCATCGCCGGATTCGTCGCTCGGCGTGTAGGTGCCGCCGGCGATGCGAGGCCCCCAGGCGGCCAGCGCCGGCTCGATCTTCAGCACCTCGTCGCGGCTGAGCACGCGCCGGTCGACGCCATGGGTGCGCATGAGTTCGGCACCGGCCGCGCCGGCGTCGAAGTCCTTCTGCGAGCTGAAGAAGTGCAGGATGCCCCGCTCGAGCCGGTTGTATTCGATGCCGGTGGCAGCCACCAGCGACTTGAGCGACTCATGGCTGTAGCGGCCCAGCGCAACGAGCTGTTCGACATTGCGCTCGAAGGCGCCGTCGGTGCACTGGGTGAGGAACGAAAGGCCCCAGCGCCACTGGGCGGGGTCGAGCCGCGGGCGGAACAGCAGCGGCGAGTCGTCGCGCAGGAGCCACTTCAGCACCTTCAGCGGCGCCTCGGCATTGGCCCAGGGCTCGCAGAAGCTCACCGAGATCTGTGCGCCGTTGGCAAAGCTGGTCTCCAGCGCCGCGTCGGCCTGCCGGTCGACCACGGTCACCTCATGCCCTTCTTCGAGCAGGTACCAGGCGGTGGACACGCCGATGATGCCGGCGCCGAGGATGACGACTTTCATGCCCGCTCCTTGTGGGTGCGTTGTGCTCACATCAACGGCCTGGCGAGCAATTGCCAGGCCACGAAAAACATCACGGCTGCCACGACCGCGTCGATGGCACGCCACACCTGCGGGCGCTGCAGCCAGGGCGCGGCGGCGGCCGCGCCATAGCCCAGCGCGGCAAACCAGGCGAGCGACGCCAGCCCGGCGCCGGCCGCGAACGCGGCACGCGCATCGCCGCGGTGCTGTGCGCCCACGCTGCCCAGCAGCACCACGGTGTCGAGGTACACGTGCGGGTTCAGGTAGGTCATCGCGGCGGCGGCCATCAGGGTGTCGCGCAGGCTGGACACCGCACCTGCCGCCTGCAGGCTGCCGTGCACCGGCGCGATCGCGCGCCGGAGCGCCACCACGCCATACCAGGCGAGAAAGGCTGCCCCGCCCCAGCGCAGCCATTCCAGCGCGGTCGGCGAGCCCGAGATCAGCGAGCCCAGGCCGTAGACACCGGCCATGATGAGGAGCCAGTCCGACAGCACGCACAGGAGGACCGTCGGCCCCACGTGCGCACGCGCGAGCCCTTGCCGCAGTACCAGCGCGTTCTGCGCCCCGATCGCCATGATGAGCCCGGCGCCCATGAAGAAGCCCTGCCCCAAGGCAGCACCTGCAGCGGACGCGTCGATGGGAAAGGCGGGCACAGACATGGCCCGGATTGTCGGCAGCCCGGCATCGAACATGAACACTCATTCATATTCTTCCGATTACATTAGCGGCGCTTATGAAGTCACTGGACCCTGCTGCCCTCGACTGCTTGGCCGCGCTGGCCGATGACGGCAGCTTCGAACGGGCGGCCGTGCGCCTGGCCATCACGCAATCGGCCGTGTCGCAGCGCCTGCGTGCGCTTGAGGCCCAGGTCGGCCAGCTGCTGGTGGTTCGCTCTCGCCCCTTGCGGCTCACCGAGCCGGGCAAGGTGCTGCTGCGCCTGGCGAGACAGTGGCACGCCCTGCGCGCCGACGTCTCGCGCGAACTGGGCGCCTCGGGCGGCGACGAGCGCGTCGCGGTGGCGGTCAACGCGGACAGCCTGGCCACCTGGGTGCTGCCTGCACTCGACGCCCTCGTGCAGGAAGGCCACCGCGCCGGATTCGGACTCGAGCTGGTGGTCGACGACCAGGACTTCACCCACGACTGGCTGCGCCAGGGTGCCGTGCTCGGCTGCGTGACCACGGTGAGCCAGGCGCTGCGCGGCTGCAGCGTCACGCCGCTCGGGGTGATGCGCTACGTCGCGGTGGCGAGCCCCGCCTACGTGCACCAGCAGTTGGGTGGCGACGCGAAGCGGGGCTTGCACGAAGGCAACTTCGCCCACGTGCCGTTCCTGGTGTTCAACCGCAAGGACGACATGCAGGCGCAGTGGGTCTCACGCGCCTTCAGGGTGCGCGGCCCGCGGCTGACCGAACGTTTCGTGCCGTCGTCGGAGGCCTATGTGCGAGCCGCCACCATGGGCTGGGGCGTGGGTGTGGTCCCCGAACTGCAGGTGAGGGAGGCACTCGATCGGGGCGAGCTGCTCGCGTTGCGCGATGACACGTCGGTCGACGTGGCCTTGTACTGGCATCAGTGGAAGTTGCTGCCGGACACCACTTCCGCGGGCTTGGCCCCTGCTCGGATGCGTCCCGCCTTGCTCGACCGCATCGGCCAGGCCCTCGCCGAAGGTGCACGCGCCGCGCTGGTGCCCGAAAAGCCTTTGCAACCAGCCAGGAAGGCCTCAGCGACTCGCGGCGGAAGACGCCGCCTGTGATGGGGCGCGGCCCGCGCGGGGCGGCTCGCGTACCAGTTCTGAGCGCAGGTTCTGCAGACGTTGCTCGGCCCGCTGGCCCAGCGTGGGCGGTTCGAGATCGAAGTTGAACGACTCGCCCACCCCCTCGTCGCTCGCAGCAAGCAGCACGGCGCTGGCCACAGCACCAGCGATGGTTCCCCATGTGAGCATTTGCAGCGACAAGTGACTCATGGCCGTTTCCTATCCCTGAGGGAGCTTAGTGTGCGATGTTGCGCAATCCCATCCACCTGTTGGGGGACTCGGCGCGCTGCATCGATCCGGATGTCACGGCGCGTGGGCAGAATGCGTGCCCGATGTCCCACGATGCCGCTGTCGCTGCCCGCCGACACCTGCTGCTGCGCCTTGGCTCCGGCACGGCAGCGCTGGCCTTCGCTGCGCTGTTTTCGCCGCGGTTGAGCGGCGACACGCGCCGCACCGCTGCGGTGGGGTTCGACGAATACCCGTTCAAGCTCGGCGTGGCCAGCGGTCAGCCGCGCCCCGTGAGCATCGTGATCTGGACGCGCCTGGCGCCCGCACCGATGCAACCGCTGGGGGGTCTGCCGCCATCGCCCATTGCAGTGCGCTGGGAAGTGGCGGAGGACCTGGCCTTCGCGAAGCCCGTGCGGCACGGCGTCGTCGAAGCGCTGCCCGAGCATGCCCACAGCGTGCACGTCCACGTCAGCGGCCTGTCTCCGAGCCGCGAATACTTCTATCGCTTCATGAGCGGCGACGCGGTGAGCCCGATCGGACGCACCCGCACTGCGCCGGCCGTCGATGCCGGAGTGGCGCGCGTGCGCCTGGCGCTGGCCTCGTGCCAGCACTACGAATACGGCCACTACGCGGTGCACCGCGAGATCGCAACGCGCGATCTCGACTGCGTGCTGTTCGTCGGCGACTACATCTACGAGAACAACCTCTCGCCGCTGCTGGCCATGCGCCCCCACGAAGGTCCGCCACCGCGGTCGCTCGAGGACTACCGCCGCCGCCACGCACACTACAAGCTCGACGCCGACCTTCGTGCTGCGCATGCCGCACACCCATGGATCCTGACGTGGGACGACCACGAAGTACTGAACGATTACGCGGCCGACCATGGGAGCGAACTCGACCACCCCGGGTTCATCGAGCGGCGCATCGCAGCCTACAAGGCCTACTTCGAGCATCTGCCGTTTTCACCGCTGCAGTTGCCCGAGGGGCAGCACATGCGCCTGCACGATCGCTACAGCTTCGGCAGGTTGATCGACCTGTGGGTCCTCGATGGCCGCCAGTACCGCAGCAACCAGGCCTGCAACGACGCCGCGCACAGTGGCGGCCGCATCCTCTCATCGCAGCAGTGTGCGCAGTTGGGCGACACCGCCCGCTCGGTCTTCGGGGCAGGGCAGGAGCGCTGGCTGACGCAGGGGCTCGCCGCCAGCACGCGGCGCTGGAAGCTGCTGGGCCAGGGCTCTCAGATGAGCCCCAGCGGCCTCGACACGCCGATGGGCCGCACCATCTACACCGACAGCTGGGACGGCTATCCGCAGGCGCGCGAACGCCTGCTGCGTTCGCTTGCCGACGCGCGTCTGGGCAACGTCACCTGCCTGGGCGGCGACGTGCATCGCCATGTGGCCGCGCCGTTGCGCGTGGTGCCCAATGACGAGAGGTCGCCTGCCGTGGCGAGCGAGTTCGTCACCAGTTCGATCACCAGCCGAGGTCTGTCGGAGGCTGCGAACCTGGCCCTGCGCTGGTCCAACCCGGACCTGCTGCACGCGCGCAGCGACGAACGCGGTTATGCGCTGATCGACGTCACGCCCGAGCGCCTGCACTGCGAGTTCCGCGCTGCAGCATTCCCGGTGGCCCACGCGGCCCGCCTTCACTCCCAGGCCAGCTTCGTGGTCGAGTCCGGACACGCCGGCCCCCTGCGTGCGTAAGACTTCACGCGGGCCGCAGATGTGCGGCGTTTGCCCCCTTATTTGTCCCCTCGCCGAGCCGACATCTGTACACACTGGGTAACACATCGCTACCCGTACCCGCTGTTGGAGGTCGACATGAAGCACGCACCGTCTACCGTCTGGTCCCATTGGCTGCAACGCCTGGGTTGGGCGCAGCGTCCGATGCTCGTGGCAGACGACCCCGCGTCACTCGGCACCGCGTTCGGCCTGGAGATGAGCATGCTGCCCGACACCGGCTGCGGCTACGACGAGCTGAGCCATCAGGCAGCGGGCGCGCCTCACACGGCCCCGCTGTTCAAGCGCCGCCACAGCTGAGGTTCGCGAGCCGGGGGCCGCGGCGACACGGCACCTAGAATCCGCGGATCATGGCTCGCGTGTCGTTTCGGGAACAGGTGTTGCGCGTCCGCGAAGACGCGATCGTTGCTTCGGTGAACCGCCTGCTCGCGGAGAAGGGCTTCGAGAGCATGACGGTGGACGAGGTGGCGGCCGACGTGGGCATCGCCAAGGCGAGCCTGTACAAGCACTTCGCCTCCAAGGAAGACCTGGCCGCGGCGGCCATGATCCGCGTGCTCGACCATGCGCTCGCGTTCATTGCGCGCTGCGAGGCCGATGGGGCCCAGTCGCCGCTCGAACGCCTGCGGGCGGTGACGCGCTGGACCATGCAGCAGCAGCTGGCCGGCGAGATGCCGTCGCTGCCTGCGCAGAACTCCACCCTGCGCGCGGCTCTCACCGCCAACAAGATCTATCTCGACCGCCTTTTCGAAGTGAGCGACAAGCTCGGCGCCTGGATCACCGAGGCGCAGCGGCTGGGCCAGATCGACGCCAGGCTGCCGCCGGAGGTGGTGCTCTACACGCTGTTCGCGCGGGCCTGCGATCCGGTCCCGGGCTTTCTCAAGTCTGGCGGGCAGTACAGCGACGAGCAGATCGTCGAGTGGGTGCTGGCCACCTGCTTCGATGGCCTGAGGGGCGGTTAGCCAGCCCCGCTGGGTCAGCGCGTCACCAGCACCGGCACCTTGCATTCGGCCAGCACGCGGCTGCTCACCGAACCCATCACCAGCCCGCCCAGCGCCGAATGGCCGTGCGAGCCAAGCACCACGAGGTCGTATTTGCCGCGGGTGGCCGCCCGGGCGATGTGCTCGGGCGCATGCCCGGTCTCGAACACGAATTCGCCGGTCATGCCGCGTTCGGCGAAGAAGTTGCGCACCGGCTTCAGCACCTTTTCGGCCTCTTCGGTGTAGTAGTCCTTGAGGAGGTCGCGGTCGAGCGCGGAGGCGGCACGCGGCGGCACCGCCGGCACAACCGTCAGCACCGTGTACTGGTGCGGTGGCCCCAGGCTCTGCTTGTGCACGGCCAGGAAATCGAGCGTGCGCTGGGTGAATTCACTGCCATCGACGGCGACGAGGATCTTCATGCTCGGCTCCCATGGTGTGAGGGAGCCGCAGTGTGGCACGCGTGGCGGAGCCTGTCGCCGCGCTCAGACTTCGACCATGAAGGCGCCGTCGTATCCGTCGGTCTCGCCCTTGTGCGTGTGGCCGCGGGCGTTGCTCACCACGCGGGTGCTGCCGCCGCCGGGGTGCTCGACGCGGTAGTCGTGGCGGCAGTGCAGGTGCCCATGGATCCACAGGTCTGCAAGCGGCAGCAGGTCGTCGTCGGCATTGCAGAAGCTCGCGGTGCCCGGCTGGCCGCCATAGCGCGGATCGGCGCTGCGCAGGCTGGGACCGTAGTGCGTGATGGCGACCGTGGCATCCCACGCGCCTTCGGCGGGCCGGGCCAGTTCGTCCTTGAGCCAGCGGCGGCAGGCCAGCGACTCCTCGCGCACGGCAGCCGCGTCGAACAACGCCCCATGACGAGTGGAACGCATCACGTCGACGAAATAGCGCGCCGCACGCATCACGCGGTCGCGCCTCGCTTCGCCGAACAGGTCGAAGTCGCTCCAGCGGATGGTCGCGACAAAGCGGATGCGTCGGCCATCGGCGCCCGTGAGCACCAGGCTCTGGCGCTCGAGCATGGTGATGCCGAGCGTCCGGCACCTGGCGCGCAACGCGGCCCAGACCTGCTCGACGTCGCGGCCGTCGAACTCGTGGTTGCCGGCGACGTAGATCACCGGCACCGGCCAGCCCGCGAATCTTTCGAGACCCGCCCAGGTGCTGTCCACGTCGCCGGCCAGCACCAGTGCCTCGGCGCCCGGCGCCGGCGCCGGGTCGAAGCTTTCGGTTTCGAGATGGAGGTCGGAGAGGACTTGCAGTCGCATGCGGCGGCTGGCTACTGCGCGGAGCCGGCAGCGCCGTGGCAGAGCTTGAACTTCTTGCCGCTGCCGCAAGGGCACGGATCGTTGCGGCCCACCTTCGGCGCCTCGCGCTTGACGGTGGTGACCTTCAGCCGCTCGGCCATGCCGATCTCGTGCAGGTCGACCACGTCGAACACCAGCTGCTCGATGGCTTCGTCGAGCGAGCGCAGCGGGTGTTCCTTGTCGAGCGCCTGGGTCATCGCACGCTGGGTCTCGTCCTGCTCGGGCAGGTGACGCCACAGCGAGTCGAGCAGGTCCGGCACACCGGGCAGCCCGCGTTCCTCGAGCTGGGTGAAGTTGGCCAGGGCCCATTCGAAGCCGGCGACCCAGAAAGCCAGCCCCTCGAGCGCGGCTTTTCCTTCGAGCGACCTGCCCTGCTCGTCTTCAGGCACCGGCACGATCGGGTCGAACCAGCCTTCCTCGAGGATGGCGCGCTGCAGGGCCTCCTTGCGGCGCGTGACCAGCGTCAGCAGGCGCTCGTGCTTCGCATGGTGCCAGCCGGGCACGTCTGGGCCGAACGACGTGCTGCCGTCTGCGGCGCCGAAGATTGGCGGCAGCCACTGCGCAGGTTCCAGCGATGTGGGCTGCACCAGCACGCCGCACAGGTAGCCGTCGAGCATCACCGCATCGACGGCCTCCCAGGGCTCGGGCACAGCGGCCAGCAGGTCGTCGAGTTCGGCGATCTCGGCGTCGGTGAGGTCGCCATGGGGCAGCCTTGCGGGCTGGGCAGGTTTGTTCGGGCGGTTCATCGACGCATTGTCGCCTCTAGGCCTCCGAACCCTCGGCCTGATGAGCCGCGGCGAGCACCTGCGCTCGAAGCCAGCGGTGGGCCGGGTCACGTTCGTGCCGGCGGTGCCACAGCAAGGCGACGTGGATCGGGGACAGCGCCAGCGGCAACGCGCGCAGCACGAGCTGGTCGGCATAACCGGTGGCGGCAACGAAGCGGCGCGGCAGCACGGTCAGCAGGTCGGACTGGGTCACCACCCGGCCGGCGGTGAAGAACTGGTTCACCGTCAACACGACCCGGCGGCTGCGCTGGAGCGCAGTCAGCGCTTGGTCGACGAACCCCTGGGCCCGGCCGGAGAAACTGACCAGCAGGTGATGGGCCGCGCAGAAGTCGTCCAGCGAAAGCTCGTGCAGCTGAGCCAATGGGTGGCCCCGGCGCATGACGCAGACGTATTCGCTGTCGTACAGCCGGGTGTGCGCGATCGCGGCGTCCGACCCCTGCGCAACCAGCGTGGCCATCACGTCGGGGAAATAGCCCAGGGCCATGTCGGCCTCGCCATGCTCGAGCAGCGGGCGCGGATCCCGGGTTGTCAGCGGCAGCACGCGGAGGTTCGCCAGCGACTGCTGGCCTTCGAGCCCCCCGATGAGGGCCGGCATCATCAGCACGGCGGTCGCATCTGCCATGGCCAGCCTGAAGGTATGGGACTGGCGACGCGGATCGTAGGCCTGCGGATCCAGCGCCTCGCGCAGCTGCGCCAGCGCGGCTCTCACCTCAGGCCACAAGGTCTCGGCTCGTGGTGTCGGCTTGACACCGAACGCTGCACGAGTGAGCAGTTCCTCACCCACCGCTTCGCGCAAGCGCTTGAGCGCATTGCTGACGGCCGGCTGGGTCATCGCCAGCTGTTCGGCGGCACGGGTGAGGTTGCGCTCGGCCATCACGGCGTCGAAAACACGCAACAGGTTCAAGTCGAGTGTGCGGAAGTTCATGAAGGGCGTTGATATTCACAACAGTGATATCAATGATTCACAAGATTCATTGGGCGGCATAGGGGTTATCCCTTACATTGGCGGCTCGGAGCAGAAACAAGGCGCTCCGATTGAAAGGAAACACCATGTCGACCATCACCGTGCAAACCCGCCCCCTGCCGACCCAAGCGCCGCGTGGCGCCCGCTGGGCCGCCGCAGCCTTTGCGGCCGTGTGGAATGCGCTGGTCACCGTCGGCCACCGCCGCGCTCAACGCGACTTGCTGGCCACGGCCCGCGCGATGGAGCTGAGCTCCCCTGCACTCGCCCAGGAACTGCGCGCCGCGGCTGCTCGCGCCGGCGAGAACCTGGCCGATGACCTGCGCTTCGGCGCTCGCCTGGCCGGTCGCAGCCAGGACTGAACGAATTTCTTGATAGATCGGATACGAGATGAGCACCCTGACCTTCACCACCATCCCGCGCGGCGCCGCTCCGCTGGCCTCCCTGGTGGCCGCGGTCTACCTGTGGGCGCGCAAGCGCCTGTCGGCGGAAGACCGCCAGCAACGCGCCCAGCGGGCAGCGGAACGGCTGCGCGCCTGGGCCTCGCAGTACGAAGCGAGCCAGCCGAGCTATGCCGCCGACCTGCGCGCCGCGGCTGACATGCACGACCGGCTGATCGAGCGCAGCGTGCGCACCACCCAGTCGTAAGTCGACCGCCGAAGACGAAAAAAGCCCGCAACAGCGGGCTTTTTGTTTTTTGAGCGTTCGCCCCCGGCCGGTCAGGCAGCCAGCCGCTCCTCGATACGGGCCTTGGTGGCGGTCAGGTCGGCCGGCAGGTGGAAAGCCAGTTGCTGGAACAGCTCGGCATGCAGCTTCAGCTCCTGCTGCCAGGCCGCCTTGTCGATGCCGATGACGCTGTCGTACTGCGCAGGCGAGAAGTCCAGGCCGTTCCACTGTAGGTCTTCATAGCGCGGGCTCACGCCGAACACGTGCTCGGCGCCCTGCGCACGACCTTCCACCCGCTCGAGCATCCACTTCAGCACGCGCATGTTTTCGCCGTAACCCGGCCACACGAACTTGCCGTCGGCGCCCTTGCGGAACCAGTTGACGCAGTAGATCTTGGGCAGCCTTGCGCCGCCGGCTTCGAGCTTCTTCCCGAGATCCAGCCAGTGCTGGAAATAGTCGCTCATGTTGTAGCCGGCAAACGGCAACATCGCGAACGGGTCGCGGCGCACCACGCCCTGCTGGCCAGCTGCGGCAGCGGTGGTTTCCGAGCCCATGGTCGCAGCCATGTAGACGCCTTCCACCCAGTTGCGGGCCTCGGTCACCAGCGGCACGGTGGTCGAACGACGGCCGCCGAAGATGAAGGCATCGATCGCCACACCCGCAGGGTTGTCCCACTCGGGATCGAGCACCGGGTTGTTGGTCGCGGCCACGGTGAAGCGGGCGTTCGGATGGGCGGCCTTGGCGCCGGTTTCCTTCGCAATGGCGGGCGTCCAGTCCTTGCCCTGCCAGTCGATGCAGTGGGCCGGCGGCACGTCGGTCATGCCTTCCCACCACACGTCGCCGTCATCGGTGAGCGCCACGTTCGTGAAGATCACGTCGCGCTTCAGGCTGGCCATGCAGTTGGGGTTGGTCTTGTCGTTGGTACCGGGGGCCACGCCGAAGTAGCCTGCCTCGGGGTTGATGGCATACAGGCGACCGTCCTTGCCGGGCTTGATCCAGGCGATGTCGTCGCCGATGGTCGTGACCTTCCAGCCTTCGAAGCCTGAAGGCGGGATCAGCATCGCGAAGTTGGTTTTGCCGCAGGCGCTCGGAAAGGCGGCGGCCACGTGATGTTTCCGGCCGTCGGGGCTCTGCACCCCCAGCACCAGCATGTGCTCGGCCAGCCAACCCTGGTCGCGGCCCATGGTGGAAGCAATGCGCAGGGCGAAGCACTTCTTGCCCAGCAGCGCGTTGCCGCCGTAGCCGGAGCCGTAGCTCCAGATCTCGTGCGTCTCGGGGTAGTGGACGATGTACTTGGTCTTGTTGCAGGGCCAGCTCACGTCCTTCTGGCCGGGCTCGATCGGCGCACCCACGGTGTGAACACAGGGCACGAAGTCGCCGTCCTCCCCCAGCACGTCGAGCACCGCGCGGCCCATGCGGGTCATGATGCGCATGTTCACGGCGACGTAGGGGCTGTCGGAGAGTTCGACGCCGATGTGCGCGATCGGAGAACCGAGCGGCCCCATCGAGAACGGCACCACATACAGCGTGCGGCCGCGCATGCTCCCGCGGAACAGGGCATTCGGCCCGGTCTGCAGCAACGCGCGCATCTCGGCCGGATCCATCCAGTTGTTGGTCGGGCCCGCGTCTTCCTTCTTCTTCGAGCAGATGTAGGTGCGGTCTTCGACGCGAGCGACGTCGCTCGGATCGCTGCAGGCGAGGTAGCTGTTCGGGCGCAGCTCCGGGTTGAGTTTCTTGAAGGTACCGGCCTTCACCAGTTGCGCACACAGGCGGTCGTATTCGGCCTGGCTGCCGTCACACCAGTAGACCTCCTGGGCTTCGGTCAGCGCGGCGACCTCGGCCACCCAGTTGATCAGGCGTGCGTGTTTGACGTAGGCGGGCGTGTTCAGGCGCAGCCCTTCCAGAACGGGTCGGTTCATCGCAAAACTCCAAAGTTGAATCGGGATCTCGGCAACCCGCGGATGGCGTGTTCACGGGTTGTCGGCATCCCGCTCATCAATGAGCGGCGAGGCCTTTGGGGCGATGAGTTTAGGACTGCGGCCCCCAGGTTACCCCCGGGTTACATGCGCCTTTTGCATAGGCTGATGCAAAGAAGCTTTGTGCTGGGGGTGGGACTGAAGATCCAAGGCCCCTGTTTTGCGACGCAGTTCCGGCAAACGCCGTGCGCGGCCGTGGCCAGGTGAGCGAGTCCTCTTAAGATGCACGGCGCCATGTCTGGATTCCTCCCCCCCATCGACCTTCGGCGCCGAAAGCTGCTGGGCGCCGCCGCCTCCTGCCTCGCCTGGGCGGGCAGCGCACAGGCGCAGCAGCGCCGCCCGCAGACCGACCCCTTGCTCGTGGGGGTGGAAGCCGCGCTGATGGCTTCGGGCCTCGCGCCCCGCCTTCGGGAAGCGGTCGCCCGCGACACCGGCATTGCCATCCAGCTGACTGCAGCCGCCAGCGGCGACCTGCTGCCGCGGCTCGAGCGTGGCGACCTGGACGTGGCGATCACCCAGGCACCCGACGCCGAGCTGTCGCTCGACAGGCAGGGCCTCATCCACGACCGGCAACTCATCGCGATCGGCGAGTACGTGCTGGCAGGCCCCGCCGCCTGGGCCCGGCCACCGAAGCCGGTCAAGCCGGTGAAGGGCAAGCCGCCCGAACCGCCGGCTCCCAGCGACCCGGCCGGCATCCGTGGACTCAACGACGCCGCGGCTGCGCTCATCCGCATCGCGGAAGCGGGCGCCCGCGGTGAATGCAGCTTCATCGCCACCGGTGAGGCGAGCGGGACCCGCTATGCGGAAGCGGCCCTGTGGAAGGCCGCAGGTCCCAAGCCCTTCGGCCCCTGGCTGCGCACGGCCGGCCCGGGCCCCCGCGCCGCCCTGGACCTCGCCCGCGAGACCGGCGCTTACGTGCTGGTCGAGCGCGGCCTGCTGGTGGCAGCCGGCACCGGCATGGCCGCGCTGGTAAGCGGCGACGCGCGCATGGCCGCCGAATACCGGGCCATGCGTTCGTTCCGCGTGAACCACCCCGCCGGCAAGCTTTTCATCGGCTGGCTGGCCGGCCCCAACGGCCGCGCTGTCGTGGGCCGCTACGGCAACTACCGCGTGGCGCCCAAGGCATGACGCGCAAGGTTCTGTCCGTCAATGTCGCCACGGCCCGGCCTTTGGCCGCGAAGGGGCGTACGGTGCAAAGCGCCATCGGCAAGCGCGCCGCCGAAGGTCGCGTGGACATGCGCCCGCTCGGCCTGGCTGGCGACGAGCAGGCCGACTTGAGCGTCCATGGCGGGCTGGCCAAGGCGGTGTATGCCTACCCCAGCGAGCACTACGGCTTCTGGCAGACCGTGCGCGGCCAGGCACGGGTGGCCCTGTGGGACGAAGCCCTGCCGTTCGGTTTTGTCGGCGAGAACCTGTCGATCACCGGGCTCACCGAGGACCAGGCCTGGATCGGCGACGTGCTGCGCTTTCCGCACTGCACGCTGGCGGTCAGCGAGCCGCGCTTCC
Source organism: Methylibium rhizosphaerae (assembly GCF_006386545.1). Lineage (GTDB taxonomy): Bacteria > Pseudomonadota > Gammaproteobacteria > Burkholderiales > Burkholderiaceae_C > Pseudorivibacter > Pseudorivibacter rhizosphaerae. The sequence continues at coordinate 70,627 of NZ_SWAR01000005.1, forward strand.
CCTGCTTCAAGTTCGAGGCCGTGATGGGCTTCCCGCAGGCGGCAAAGCTGATGGTGCAGTCCGGCTATTGCGGTTTCTATCTCTCGGTGCGCGAGGCGGGCAGCATCGCCGCGGGCGAAACCTACGAGCTCATTGCCGGCCCGCGTGAAGTGGGCGTGCGCGAGCTGTTCCAGGCGCGCATGAAGCGCTGAGCACACGCTCCTTCGCATCCCGGCTTGACAGGCCTTCGAAGCGGCGTTGATACTGCGCCCCATGTTCCGCCAGCCCCAAGCCCTGCTACTACTAGCGCCGCCCTCTCCGGCCGGCGTGCTTGGGCATGCGCGTCCTTCGCTACGAAGCTGACGACGCAGCGCTGAACTAAACCCCAGCACCAGTTCCCCCCAACGACCCCGGCCGGTCTTCGAGACAGCCGGGGTTTTTGTTTGCCTGTTTCCCTTTCATTGCGCTTTCGACCAAGGACCCGACGATGCTTTCCGACCCGCAACGCAAATACCGCCCGTTTCCCGCCATCGCCTTGCCCGATCGCGAGTGGCCCAGCCGCTCGATCACCGCACCGCCGATATGGATGAGCACCGACCTGCGCGATGGCAACCAGGCGCTGTTCGAGCCGATGGACGCAGCACGCAAGCTGCGCATGTTCCAGATGCTCACCCGCATCGGCCTGAAGCAGATCGAGGTGGCCTTCCCTTCGGCCTCGCAAACCGACTTCGACTTCGTGCGCAAGCTCATCGAAGAAGACCTGATCCCCGGCGACGTGACCATCGAGGTGCTGACGCAGGCACGCGAAGACCTCATCCGCCGCACCTTCGACTCGCTGCAGGGCGCGCCCAAGGCCATCGTTCACCTGTACAACGCCACCGCGCCGGCCTTCCGGCGCATCGTGTTCGGCATGAGCCGCGAGCAGGTGCGCCAGCTCGCGGTCGACATGGCCACGCTGATCCGCGACCTGGCGGCAGAGCGACCCGAGACCGAATGGACGTTCCAGTACAGCCCCGAGGTCTTCAGCGGCACCGAGCTCGAGTTCGCCTGCGAAGTGGTCGATGCGGTGATGGACGTGTGGCAGCCGACCCCCGAGCGCAAGGCCATCGTCAACCTGCCGGCCACGGTGGAGATGAGCACGCCCAACGTGTATGCCGACCAGATCGAATGGATGCACCGCCACCTGAAGCGCCGCGACGCCTTGCTGCTCAGCGTGCACCCGCACAACGACCGCGGCACCGCGGTGGCCGCCGCCGAGCTGGCGGTGATGGCCGGCGCCGATCGCGTCGAAGGCTGCCTGTTCGGCAACGGTGAACGCACCGGCAACGTCGATCTGGTGACACTCGCCCTCAACCTCTACAGCCAGGGCGTCCACCCCGGCCTCGACTTCTCGCACATCAACGAGATCGCTCGCACGGTGGAAGACTGCACCCAGCTGCCCATCCACCCGCGCCACCCGTACGTCGGCGACCTCGTGTTCACCGCCTTCTCCGGCTCCCACCAGGACGCCATCAAGAAGGGCTTGGCGGCGCAGAAGCCTGATGCGGTATGGGAGGTGCCCTACCTGCCCATCGACCCGGCCGACGTGGGCCGCAGCTACGACTCGGTGGTGCGGGTGAACAGCCAGTCCGGCAAGGGCGGCATCGCCTACCTGCTGGAGGCCAACTACGGCGTCGTGATGCCGCGCCGGCTGCAGGTGGAGTTCAGCAGCTCGGTGCAGCAGGTGACCGACACCACCGGCGGCGAACTGACCGCGCAGGCGCTGTGGCAGCTCTTCAGCAGCGAGTACCTGGAGCCCAGGGCGTCGTCGTGGCGCTATGTGGCCCACCAGCTCACCGAACAGGGCGAGCGCACCGGCATCGAGCTCACGGTCGAATTCAACGGCCAGCGCCGGACCTTCGAAGGCGTGGGCAACGGCCCGCTGGATGCCGCGCTCCACGCGCTGGGCGCTCAACACCCGGTGTTGCGGCAGCTGCGCGTGCACGACTACGAAGAGCGCGCCATCGGCCACAGCTCCGACGCGGTCGCCATGGCCTGCGTGGAGCTGGCCCTCGAAGGCGTGGCCGGCAGCCGCTTCGGCGTGGGTCGCCACACCAGCATCGTGACGGCCTCGCTCCAGGCGGTGATCTCGGGGCTCAACCGGCTGCAGGCCCGGCACCCGGAATTGTTCGACTCTCACGAAACTCTGACGGCCTGACCGCCTCGGTTGCATTGCTCACACTCCCTTACGCCAAAACGACGGTTCCGGTCGTTTTGGCGGGTGCGTGAGCCCCGGCACGCAACTTGTTGCTCGAAGCCTCCCTGACGTGGCTTGTCGCCCCGTTGGTAACCGGGGGCTCTCGATGAACACGCTGCAACGCGCCGCCACGCTGGGCGCACTGGCTCTTTCTGCACTGCTGGGCAGCGGCTGCACCACCACAGCCATCGTGCTCTACGCCTACGACAAGCTCACCGAAGGCGACCCCAAGCCCTGCTACCAGGTCAGTTCGGTCGAGCGGGCGCTGACGGCCCGCTGCGGCAGCTACCGGCCCGGCAGCCTGCTGGCGAAGGACGTCACGGCCCATGGGCTCGAGCAATGTCCGCTGACGATGGCCGCGCGCGAGCCGCGCTACTGGCCGGTGCTGCCCGAACTGGTGGCCAAGGGCGCGCAGCCGGAAACCTGCACCGTGGCGCCGCTGGTCGCCTTGGCACAAGCCTCTGCGGCGCAAGGCCACTGCCCTGACTTCACCCGGGCCTCCACCGCCGAGCGCGACGCCCTGCGCTGGCTGGCCGAAGCCGACTCGCGTTCGATCGACCAGGAGGTGACCCACATGCTGAGCTGCCCCAGCGCGCGGGCGGCCGGGCTCGACAAGGTGCTCGACAACTGGCTTGCGCAAGGCGTGCTGCCGGCCAAGGGCCTGTGGTTCAGCCCGCTGGCCGCGGTGCATCCCGACTACCTCGACTCCGACTTCGTGCGGCGCGCGGAGGCGCAGGGCCATAGCGCCCGTGCCGGCGCAGCCGCCGGCGGCTACGAAGAGGCACTGCGCCTGGGTCACCTGCAGGCGCTCGACTGGTGGCATGCGCGTGTGCCCGAGCTGGTGAACCAGGTGCCTTCGCCGGGCGCCGGCCGCACCGCCTGGGTGCCGCTCGCCCGCGTCGCCAACCCCCAGTTCATGGCCGATGCGGGCGCGCAGGCCCGCGTCACCGACTACCTGCTCGCCCACGGCGCGGATCCTGCGCGCCGGCTGCCGCATGACCCGACCCAGTCGGTGCTGAGCTACGCGGTCGCCATCAAGAGCCCGATGGCGCCGCGGCTGCAGGAAGCGGCCACCCTGGTCGCCCGGGCACCGGGCCGGACCGCCCGCACCGCCGCCGCAGCGCTCGCGCCGGTGGCCGTGGTCGAGGTCGGCACCGTTCGTTAAGCGCGCTCCCTCGCCCTTTCTCTTCCCAGGCACGGCCCGCTGCCCCAAGGCAGCCGGGCCGTGCGTCCTTTTCGCTCGACAGCTCGACCCGATGATCGAAGAATGGTCTTGCTAACGAGAACGATTCGTAATTACACTCCGGGTTTCCCTGACTTCCCTGGCCGCTGCTGCGCGGCCTGGCGCCATGTCGTCCAAGGCCCTAGCCCTCCCACCGCTGCCGTCACACGACACCGACGGCCTGCCGCCGCTGGCGCGGCGCGCCTTGCTGGTGGGCGTGCTCGGCGCGCACGTGGCCGGCGCCTGGGCGCTGATGCAGGTGGACGCCGTGCGCGAAGCGGTGGGCGAGGTGGCGCCGATCATGGTCGAGATGCTGGCGCCGCCGGCCCCGCCCAAGCTGCTGCCGCCGCCTCCACCCCCACCGCCGAAGGTGGTGCAGAAGACCCCGCCACCGCCCAAGCCGCTCATCACCAGTGAGCCGGCAACCCCGGCCCCTGCCCCCTTCGTGGCGCCGCCTGAGCCGGTGGAGCCCGCGCCGCCGGCCCCGCCCGTTGCCGTCGAAGCGCCGCCCGCCCCACCGGCACCCCCGCCGCAGATCAAGACGCTGCCGGCCACCGCGGTGCGCTACACGCGCCAATGCCCGCTCGAGTACCCGGCCGCATCGCGGCGGCTGGGCGAGTCCGGCAAGGTGGTGCTGCGCATCCTCGTCGACGAAAAAGGCATGCCGCGCGAGGTGACGCTGCAGAAGTCATCGGGCTTCGCCCGCCTCGACGCGGCCGCCATGCGCTGCGCGCCGCAGTCGCGCTTCCAACCCTATTCCGAGAACGGCATCGCTCAGGCGGTGTACGTGCCGGCACCGTTCACGTTCGATCTGGAGGAATGAATCATGGAACCCACACAAGCCTTGGGCTTCGGCCACTTTCTCGGCCAGGCCGATGCGGTGGGCAAGACGCTGCTGGGCATCCTCGTGGTGATGTCGGCGCTGTCGTGGTACCTCATCGCGATGAAGGGCCTCACCCAGTTCATCCGCAAGCGCCGCAGCGAGAAGTTCCTGTCGTTCTTCTGGAACGCGACGTCGCTCGACGCGGTGCACAACGAGATCGCCACCCATGGGGTCAACGAGCCGTTCTCGCACCTCACCGCGCATGCCATGCACGCGCAGGCTCACCACGCCAAGTACGGCGCAGCCAAGCTTGAAGAAGCCGGCACGGCCAACGACTTCCTCACCCGCACCATCAAGAAGGTGCTGGACGAAGAGAACATGAAGCTCGAGAACGGCCTGACCGTGCTGGCCACCGTGGGTGCCACCGCCCCGTTCGTCGGCCTGTTCGGCACGGTGTGGGGCGTGTATCACGCGCTGGTGGCCATCGGCATGAGCGGCGCGGGCACCCTCGACAAGGTGGCCGGCCCGGTGGGCGAGGCGCTCATCATGACCGGCATCGGCCTGGCCGTCGCCATTCCGGCGGTGATTGCCTACAACTGGCTCACCCGCGCCAACCGGGTGCTCACCGCCAAGCTCGACGCCTTTGCCTACGAGCTCTACACCTTCCTGTCCACCGGCGAGCAGCTCGGTTCGGGCCAGGCCAGCCGCCCGGAAAACGTGCGCCCCCTCAAGGGCGCGGTCCAGCAGCAGCGCCCCGCCACGGCCTGACGAGGAACGCGAACCATGGCCTTCGCCAGCTTCGACAACAAGTCCTCCGGCGCGCCGGTGGCCGAGATCAACATGGTGCCGCTCATCGACGTGATGCTGGTGCTGCTGGTGATCTTCATCGTCACCGCGCCGCTGCTCACCCATGCGGTGAAGCTCGACCTGCCCAAGGTCAGCTCGCAGGCCAACGAACTCAAGCCCGACAAGATCGAGCTCGCCATCGACGCGGCCGGCACCCTGTTCTGGAACGGCGAAGTCGTGACCCGCGAAACGGCGGCGCAGCGCTTTGCCGAAGAAGGCAGGAAGCAGCCCCAGCCCGAGGTGCACCTGCGGGCCGACGAATCGGTGGCCTACAAGTTCGTGGCACAGACGCTGGCCGACGCATCGAAGGCCGGCCTCTCCAAGGTCGGCTTCGTCAGCGAGCCCGAGCGCAACTGACCCACCCAGACCACCCTGTCACCACCCAGGCCGCGGGCGCGGCCCAGGCATGACGCCACCGCCCATGCGCAGAAGTTCGCCCATGTCTCGACGACTCATGCCCAAACCGACCCTCATTGCCGCCGCCCTGCTGGGCTGCACGACGCTGGCTGCCGCACAAGGCACCCCCGCCGCTCCCGATGCCGCCACCTCGGAGCCCGCCACGGCCGCTGCGCTGCCCGAGGTGAAGGCCCGTGCCGCGCGCGAGGCGGCCACCGGACCGGTGTCCGGCTACCGCGCCATCCGCAGCGCCACCGCCACCAAGACCGACACGCCGCTCAACGAGGTGCCGCAGTCGATCTCGGTCATCAGCGCCGACCAGATCACCGACCAGGCCTCGCAGAACCTGCAGGAGGTGCTGCGCTACACCGCCGGGGTGCGCGCCGACATGTATGGCGTGGACAACCGCGGCGACTGGTTCACCATGCGCGGCGGCAGCGAAGGCTCCACGCTGCTCGACGGCCTGCGCCTGCCCCTTTCGGGCTGGTGGGGCGTGGTGCGCAGCGAGCCTTATGCCTTCGAGCGCATCGAGGTGCTGCGCGGGCCGGCTTCGGTGGTGGCCGGCCAGAACGGCCCCGGCGGTGTGGTCAACCTCGTGTCCAAGCGCCCGCAGGCCACGCCGCAGCGCGAGGTGGCGGTGCAGCTCGGCAGCTACGACCACAAGCAGGTGAGCGCCGACCTCACCGGCCCGCTCAACGAGGACGGATCGCTGCTCTATCGCGTGGTGGCCCTGGCCAAGGACAGCGGCACGCAAGTGAACCATGCGTTCGACGAACGCAGCTTCTTCGCGCCGTCGCTGAGCTGGAAGCCGAACGCCGACACCACGTTCACCGCGTTCGCGGAGTACCAGCGTGACGAGAGCGGCAACGTCAACGCGTTCTTTCCGTTCAAGGGCACGATCGAGCCCGCGCCGAACGGGCCGCTGCCGTTCGATACCTTCATCGGCGAACCGGACTGGGACACCTACGGCGGCACGCGCACCCGCGCGGGCTACCACTTCGAGCACAAGCTCGGCGGCGACTGGCGCCTCCGCCACAACCTGCGGCACGACCGCGTCGACGGCAAGATGCGCACGATGTATGCCGACTGGTCTGCCGGCTTTCGCGACGCGAACGGCAATGCCGACCCGAACGGCACCTACCTCAACCGCGAGTGGTACGCCAACGACGACGAGGTCCGCATCACGAATGCCGACCTGCTGCTGGAAGGCCGCCTGCGTTTAGGCAGCACGCAGCACACGCTGCTGGCCGGCGTGGACGGCATGTCTCAGCGAGCCGACCAGTGGAGCTGGGGCGGCGCCGCCACGCCGCTGGACGTCTACAACCCGGTCTATGGCAGCTTTGCACTGCCAGTGCTTTCACGCGATGACGTGCCGGTCGCCCGCACCAGGACCCGCCGCGTCGGCGTGCTGGTGCAAGACCAGGTGAAGTTCGGCGAGCGCTGGGTGCTGGTGGCCGCGCTGCGGCACGACAAGGCTCGCGTCGAGGGCGACGCAGCACCGCAGGAGGACTCGGCCACCACCAGGAATCTGGGCGCCGTGTACCTCGCCGAAGGCGGCCTGTCGCCCTATGCGAGCTACTCCGAATCCTTCGAGCCGGTCGCACCCGAGCAAGGCACCCTCTACAAGCCGCAGCGCGGCAGGCAGTTCGAGGTGGGCATCAAGTGGCAGCCCGCCAGCCCGCGCCTGACCGCCAGCGCCGCCGCCTACCAGCTGCGCGAACGCAACCGCAAGGCACCCGGCGCCACGCCGGCCGACCCGAGCGTGCAGCGCGGCGAGGTCACGGTGACCGGGCTGGAACTCGAGGCCGCCGGCCACCTGCCCGCCTGGGACCTGCTGGCCAGCTACACCTATGCCAATGCACGCGTCACCCGCGGAGCAGACAACGAGCTCGATCAGCAGCTGTATGGCATTCCCAGGCACAGCGCGGCGCTGTGGGCGCTTCACAGGTTCGGATCGCTGGGCCTGCCCGGGCTGCGGGCCGGCCTGGGCGTGCGTCACATCGGCAAGACCGGTACCGGCGACGCGGGCGTGCCCGTCACCGTGCCGGCCATCACCCTGCTCGACGCGCTGATCGCCTACGACCGCGGCGACTGGCGCTTCGCCCTCAATGCCAACAACCTGAGCGACAAGACCTACATCGCCGCCTGCCTGTCGCGCGGCGACTGCTGGTTCGGCGCCAAGCGCAAGGTCATCGCCACGGTGGCCTATCGCTTCTGATTTCCTTCCTCGTTCCCCTCGCAGTACCCCATGACTGAACAAAACAAGAACCTCTCCTTGCCCCTCCAACAACAGCAGCGCGGCCGTGTCTTCACGCTGCGGCCCGCCGCACTCGCCGTGGCCGGCCTGCTCGCCGCAGGCGGTGCGCACGCGCAGGCCGCAGCCGACGCGGCTGATCCGGCCAAGGAAGACAAGGACGCCGCCCAGCTCGAGCAGGTGGTGGTGACCGCCACGCGCGCCAGCAAGGCCATCGAAAAGATCCCCGGCGCGGTGAGCGTGGTGACGCGCCGCGAAATGGACGAGCAGCTGCTGGTGGCCGAAGACCCGTCCCAGCTGCTGGCGGCCCAGGTGCCGGGCTATGCACCGTCGCGCCAGAAGATGACCAGCCAGGGCGAGTCGCTGCGCGGCCGCGCAGCACTGATCCTGTTCGACGGCATCCCGCAGACGAACCCGTTGCGCGCCGGCGCGCGCGAGGGCTACTTCGCCGACCCGACGGTGATCGAGCGCATCGAGGTGGTGAGCGGCGCCTCTGCAGTGCAGGGCCTGGGCGCCACCGGCGGCATCATCAACTACATCTCGCGCACGCCGCGCCGCGAGGGCACCTTCCACACACTCGACCTGAAGTACAGCTCGTCGTTCAGCGCCGGTGACGAGGCCACCTGGAAGACGGGCTACATGCTCGAGCACAAGCAGGATGCCTTCGACGCCCTCTTCTACGTGGGCGGCACCCAGCGCGGCGTGGGCGTGGACGGCGACGGCCGCCGCCTGGGCATCGAGTCCACGCAGGGCGACACGCAGGACTCCAAGGCGCTGGACGTCTTCGGCAAGGTGGGCCTTGCCCTCACGCCGCAGCAGCGCCTGCAGCTGTCGTTCAACCAGTTCCGCCTCGCCGGCGATGGCGACTGGCGGCAGGTGCCGGGCGACCGCAACACCGGCTTGCCGACCTCGTCCGAACGCGGCGAGCCGCCCGGCACGCCGCCGCGCAACAAGGTGCGCACCACCTCGCTCGAATGGAGCCATGAAGACCTGGCCGGCGGGCGCGCGCTCGCCCAGCTCTACAAGCAGGACTTCTCCGCGCTCTATGGCGCCGGCATCTTCGTCAACTTCCAGGACGAGGACATCGCCCCGCGAGACACGCTGGTCGACCAGTCGGAGATCGTGGCCGACAAGACCGGCCTGCGGCTGTCATGGGTGCGCCCCGACCTCGGCTTCCAGGGCCTGGAGCTCACCACCGGGCTCGACTGGCTGTCCGACACCTCCGAGCAGCGCCTGGCCATCACCGGCCGCACCTGGGTGCCGCCGCTGAAGTTCAACAGCACCGCCCCGTTCTCCCAGCTCGAATACGAGTTCGGCAACTTCACCGTGCGCGGCGGGCTGCGCTACGAAAACGCGCGCCTGCGGGTCGACACCTACCGCACGCTGGCCGCCTACAACCGCACCGAGGTGGCCGGTGGCGAGCGTTCGTTCGACAAGTTCGTCAAGAACCTGGGCGCGGTGTGGCGCGTCGGCGGCGGCTGGTCGACCTTCGTGTCGTACAGCGAAGGTTTCGGCCTGCCGGACGTCGGGCTGGTGCTGCGCGGCGTCAACGTGAGCGGCCGCTCGATCGCCAACCTGATCGACTTGCAGCCGGTGGTCACCGACAACCGGGAGGTCGGCGTCACCTGGCGCGGCGAGCGCGGCAGCTTCACCGCCTCGGTCTACGACTCGCGCTCCAAGCTCGGCAGCCAGGTGCGCGTGGACAACGCCACCGGCATCGGCAGCGTGCAGCGCCTGCCGGTGCACGTGAAAGGCTTCGAGTTCACCGGTGAATTCAAGCCGCAACGCGACTGGACGCTGTCGACCACCTATGCGCTCACCCGCGGCAAGACCGCGCGCACCACCGGCGAACCGCTGGACGTCGAGCTTTCCGCGCGCAACCAGGGCCCGGACAAGCTGGTGCTGGCGGCGCGCTGGGCCTTCATGCCCGGTGCAAGCGCGCGACTGCAGGCGGCGCACTACGCGTCGCGTCACATCAACGAAGGCGTGACGCCCGTGGGCAGCACGCAACTGGCCGAGCGCTTCGACGGCTACACCGTGGCCGACCTGGGCGTCAACTGGGCCTCGCCGTGGGGCGAACTCGGCCTGGGCATCGAGAACCTGCTCGACCGCCAGTACATCGGCTACTACGCCCAGGCCAACCCGGCCGGCACCAGCGACGACTACTACGCCGGCCGCGGCCGCACCTACACGCTGAGCTGGCGCCGCACCTTCTGAGGCAGCCATGAGCGAGCACCGCCTGCTCCCCTTTGCGCGCGCCGCCAGCCGCACGCTGGCCGCCGTGCTGGGCGGCTATGCGCTGGCGCTCAGCTTCACCGCGGCCGCCTCGCTGGGGTTGCTGCGCGGCTTCGGACTGGCGCGCAGCGAGGCGCTGCTGGCCGCCGCGATGTCGAGCCTGCTGGTCTTCCTGCTGGCCCTGGTGCGGGCCTTCGCGCTGCGTTCCATCGCGCGCGCATGGATAGAGCTGCTGGGCGCGGCCAGCCTCTGCGCGGCGCTCGCCGCATGGTGGCGGACATGAGCGCCCCCGCACGGCCGCTCCGAAGGGGGCGCGTTGTCCCTCTCGGAGGGACCTCGCGAAGCGAGAGGGTGCGCCGATGAGCCGCCGGCACACGACCGGCGAGCCCCCGGCCCCAGGTTTTCGCGCCGCCATGGACGCGGTGCACACCTGGGCCGGCGTGCTGTTCGCCGCCTTGCTGTTCGCCATCTTCCTGATGGGCACGCTGTCGGTGTTCGACCGCGAGATCGACCGCTGGGCCCAGCCGCCGACGCGGCAGATGCACACCGGTACCGACGGCCCGGCCGTCTCGCTCGATGCAGCCGTGCAGCAGCTGCAGGCCCTGGCGCCGCCGGCCGCGACCACCTGGCTGCTCTACCCGCCCAGCGATCGGGTCCCGACCTTGCGCATCGGCTGGTCCGGCGGCGGCGTCGAGCAGCGGCTGCGCGACCTCGACGCTTCCACCGGCCGGCTGCTGCCGGAAGCCGGCGCACCGGTGGGCACGCGGCTGTTCTTCCCGTTCCACTACAGCCTGCTGTGGAAGTGGAAGGACGTCGGCCAGTGGATCGCCGGCGCCGCGGCAACGGCGATGCTGCTGGCGGTGGTGTCGGGCGTGGCCACGCACCGCCGGCTGTTCAAGGACTTCTTCACCTTTCGCCCGGCCAAGCGGCTGCAGCGCGCCAGCCTCGACCTGCACAACGTGACCGCGGTGTTCGGGCTGCCCTTCCATGTGCTGATCGCGCTGTCCGGCCTGATCGTCTTCGCGAGCCTGTACCTGCAGCCCGCCGTCGAGTGGGTCTACGGCGGCAAGCGCGAAGCCTTCAACCAGCAGGCGCTGTCGCGCTACACGCGACCGCCGGCCAGGCAGCCGCTCGCCACGCGGCATTCGATCGACGCGCTGGCCGCGCAGGCGCAAGCCGCCTGGTCTGCGGCCGGCGAGAACGGACGCGTCGGCGTGGTCATCGTGCGGCAGCCGCATGACGCCAGTGCGGTGGTCGAGGTGCGCCGCAACTACGACGGCCGCATCACGCTGGCCACCGACACCCGCTACTTCGATGCCGCCAGCGGCGCGCTGCTGCATGCCGAGCAGCTGCAGCCGGTGGCGCGCACCCAGCGTTTCATCATCGGCCTGCACCTGATCCAGTTCGACCACTGGACGCTGCGCTGGCTCTACTTCGTGATGGGCGCCGCCGGCTGCGTGATGATCGCCGCCGGCAGCATCGCCTGGGTCGAGAAGCGCCGCGAGCGCCATGCGCGGCTCGGACGTCGCGGCGCCGCACTGGTGGAAGCGCTCACCGCCGCGGCCGTCTGCGGGCTGCCGATCGCGGCCGTGTCGGCCCTGTGCGGCAGCCTGCTGCTGCCATGGTCGGCGGCGGATGCGATGCCGCCGCTGGCGTCGGCCACGCGCGTGTTCTTCGCCGCCTGGCTGGCCTGCCTGGCCCATGCCCTGCTGCAGGCGCTCGTGCTGCCGGCGCGGCGCGCGCCCTGGCGGGAGCAGTCGGCCGTGCTGGCTGCGCTCGCGCTGACGGCGGTGGGGTTGAACTGGTGGTCCAGCGGCGATCACCTGCTGCGTACGCTGGCGCGCGGCGACTGGGCGACCGCCTGCGTGGACCTCGGCCTGCTGGCAGTGGCGGCACTCGCGGCGCGCGCGGGCTGGCGCCTGCGCCATGCGAGCACGGCCGCCGCCGCAAGGCCGGCTGCCGGCTGGCCCCGTGCCGCCGGCGAGGAACCGCTGCGATGACCGCCTTCGCCTGGAGCCTGGCCGCCTGGGCCGCGCTGGCCCTCGCGATGGACCGCCACCATGAGACGGTGCTGGCCCGCGTACTGCCGCCTGCGCGCGGCCGACGCCTGCGCTGGCTGGCCGGAGGGTTGCTCCTCGCGGCCCTGGCCCACGCCGTAGCGATGCAGGGCGTGTCGTTCGGGCCGCTGCTGTGGAGCGCGAGTGTCGTGACCTCCGGCCTGGCCACCGTGCTGCTGCTGACCTGGTGGCCCGAGCGGCTGCCGGCACTGGCCGCGCTGGCCTGGCTGGCCGGCACGGCGGCCGCCCTCGTTTCGTGAACCCCTCGCTGTCCGGAAGGAAGCCCGTCATGCGCTCCCTGCTCGTCCTGCTGCATCGCTGGTTCGGCCTCGCCGCGGCCGCATTCCTGTTCATCGCCGGCGCCACCGGGGCGGTGATCTCCTGGGATCACGAGCTCGACGAATGGCTCAACCCGCAGCTGTTCCATGCCCACGGCGAAGGCACGCCGCGCCATCCCCTGGAGCTGGCCGCGCGCGTGGAAGCGGCCGACCCCCGGGTGCGGGTGAGCTACCTGCCGCTGGCCATCGAACCGGGCCATGCGCTCACCCTGTCGGTGGCGCCGCGTCGCGATCCGGCCAGCGGGCGGCTGTTCGAGCCGGGCTACAACCAGGTCGCGGTGGACCCGGTGACCGGCGCGGTGCAGGGGCAGCGCATGTGGGGCGAGGTGTCGCTTTCGCGCGAGAACCTGCTGCCTTTCCTCTACAAGCTGCACTACAGCATGCACCTGCCCGAAGGCGGCGGCATCGAATTGGGCATCTGGCTGATGGGCCTCATCGCCATCGGCTGGGTGCTCGACTGCGCGATCGCGCTGGTGCTGTCGTTCCCCAGCCGGCGCGCCTGGCGCAAGTCGTTCGCCTTCCGCTGGAAGAAGGGCGGCTTTGCGCTCAACTTCGACCTGCACCGCTCGGGCGGCGTGTGGCTGTGGCTGTTCGTGCTGCTGCTGGCGGTCACGTCGGTGTCGATGAACCTCAACGCCCAGGTCGCGCGGCCGGTGGTCGAGTGGTTCTCGCCGCTGTCGGAGTCGCCGTTTGCGAGCCGCACCCCGGCGCCGCTGAACGAACCCGTCGAGCCGCAGGTGACAGTGCAGCAGGTGCTGGCCCGGGCGCGGGCCGACGCGGCGAAGCGCGGCTGGCTGGCGCCGGCCGGCGGGGTGTTCTATTCGCAGACCTTCGGCGTTTGGGGCGTGGGCTTCTTCGAGCCCGGCAAGGATCACGGCGACGGCGGCCTGGGCAACCCGTGGCTCTACTACGACGCGAAGACCGGTGCCCCGGCCGGCGAGGTGGTGCCCGGCGAGGGATCGGCCGGCGACATCTTCATGCAGGTGCAGTTCCCGCTGCATTCCGGCCGCATCATCGGCCTCCCGGGCCGCATCTTCATGTCCTTCATGGGCGTGGCCATCGCCACCCTCAGCGTCACCGGCGTGGTGATCTGGCTGCGCAAGCGCCGCGGCCGCTCGGCCGCGCAGGCGGCGCCTGCATCCGCCGAGCCGGTGGTCGCGCCGCGCCCGGACCCGGAACCCGGCTACTGACGCAGCCGCGGCTTACGATGCGGCGATGAAGTCCTGTAGGCGCCGATGGAGTTGCGGGCTGCTGGCAGCGCTCGCCGTGGCGACCGTTGCCCAGGCGCAGACCGCCTGGCTGTTCGGCGAGCAGCACGACCAGCCCGATCACCAGCGCCAGGCCGCCGCCGCGGTGCAAGAGCTCGCGGCCGATGGCCGGCTGCATGCCGTGGTGCTCGAGATGGCTGCGCGCGGCCGCGATACCCGCGGCCTGCCGCGCGATGCCAGCGAAACACAGGTGCGTGAAGCCCTGCACTGGAGCGAAAGCTGGCCCTGGACACGCTACCGGCAGGTCGTGATGAACGCCGTGCGCGCCGGAGTGCCGGTGCTCGGCGGCAACCTGCCGCGTGAACGGGTGCGCCAGGTGATGGCCGAGCCCGAATGGGACCGGCAGGTACCGGAAGGCGCCCGGCAGCGGCTGCTCGACGCAGTGCGCGAAGGCCACTGCGGGCTGCTGCCGCCGTCGCAGCTGGCGCCCATGGCGCGGGTGCAGATCGCGCGGGATCGCAGCCTGGCCGAGACCCTCGCCGGCGCAGCCCGTGACGCACCAGGCGACGGCGTGCTGCTGATGCTCAGCGGCGCAGTTCATGCGTCGCACACGATGGGCGTACCGCTGCACCTGAGCCAGGTCGCGCCGGGCCTGCTCACCCGTAGCATCGGCTTCCGGGCCACGGCCTCGCCCGCCGCAGACGGGTTCGACGAGTCGCGCCCCGCCGCCGTGGAACCCGCGCCGGACCATTGCGCCGAGCTCGCGAAGCGAGGAATGCCGTCACCAGGCGCCACCGAACCCCGGCCCCAAGCCCCTAGATAGCCCGGCCCCGCGGACCCGTTCACGGCGCATCCATACACGGCCGGCACAGATCTGGCTATCGCCGTGTTCCGGAGTGACGCGCACGTCACACCCACGCAACATGGGCTTGCGCATGGACGCGGCAGATCGCCACGCCTTTCGCTCTCCACGTCTAGGAGACAAGGTAACCCCTTGTCACCGTTTTCTTTTTTTGGGCCGGACGATCCTGGCCACTCAAACCAAGAGGTCACTCATGTTTCGCTTAAAACAAGTCAGCCGGGCCACCCTGGCCCTGTTTGCCAGCGGCGTCGCGCTCTCCGCCGTTGCACAACAACAACAAGGCACCCAGCTCCAGCGCGTCGAAGTCACCGGCACGAACATCAAGCGCATTGACGCGGAAACGGTGGCGCCCGTCGAGGTGATCACGCGCGAGCAGATCGCGCGCACGGGGCAGCCCACGGTGGCCGACGTGCTGCGCAACCTGCCGGCCAACAGCGGCGGCAGCTTCGGCGAGAGCTTCGGCAACAGCTTTGCGCCTGGCGCCTCCGGCATCTCGCTGCGCGGCCTGGGGCAAAAGACGACGCTGGTGCTGCTCAACGGCCGCCGCGTCGCCGGCTACGGCTTCGCGCAGAACCTGCAGGACAGCTTCGTCGACCTCAACGCGATCCCGAGCAGCGCCGTGGAGCGCGTCGAAATCCTGAAGGACGGTGCCTCGGCGATCTACGGCTCCGATGCCATCGCCGGCGTGGTGAACATCATCCTGCGGCGCGACTTCAGCGGCGTGGAAGCCTCGCTGAGCGGCGGCACCGCCGAAGGCAAGAAGGACTATGGCTTCAACCTGACCGGCGGCGTCGGCGACCTGGGCTCGGACCGCTACAACTTCTTCGGCGTGTTCGACTACTACAAGCGCGATGAGCTGCTGCTGTCGGACACCAAGTTCGGCGCCACGCGCGACTACCGCAGCTATGCGGGCGGACGCAACCACCAGTCGCTCACCGGCGGCGGCACGTGGGCGCCTGTGGTACCTACCGCGACCAACCCGAACGCCCTCAGCCCCTCGGTGCGCCAGGCGATCGCGGGCTGCGCCAACACCATCAATGCGCAACAGGCCATCGCGATGGGCCTGCTCACCGCT
This sequence comes from Methylibium rhizosphaerae, assembly GCF_006386545.1. Lineage (GTDB taxonomy): Bacteria > Pseudomonadota > Gammaproteobacteria > Burkholderiales > Burkholderiaceae_C > Pseudorivibacter > Pseudorivibacter rhizosphaerae. The sequence continues at coordinate 86,158 of NZ_SWAR01000005.1, forward strand.
TCGTCCCCGCTGAACACGCCGACCAATACGTTCTGCATGTTCGACGTCAACAAGCAGATCAGCGCGCTGCCCGGCACCGAGCGCCTCGGCTTCCTCGGCCGCGGCACCTTCGAGTTCTCCGCGACGACCTCGGTCTATGCCGAGCTGGGCCTGAGCAAGAACAAGACGGAGCAGACCTTCACCAGCCCGTTCTTCTCGGGCACGACCGGCCTGGAGAGGGTCGGTAACAACCTGCGCCCCTGGACCTACAACATCCAGTTCGCACCGAACGTGGCCGGCAACCCGTTCTCGACCAACGCCATCTTCCAGGGCAGCCTGATCGACCTGGGCACGCGCAACAACGAGATCACGTCCGACAGCGTTCGCGGCCTGGTGGGCAGCAAGTACACGCTGGGCACCTGGGACCTGGACACCGGCCTCGGCTTCTCGAAGAACGTGGCGGAGTCGATGAACTTCAACCGCCTGTCGCTGGCCGGCACCAGCGCGGTCTTCGGCGTGCCAACCACGCCACCGACGGGCAGCCCGCCTCCCTTCCCGACCTCCAACTCGTCGAGCTACGACCTCAACAACCCGGCCAACAACCCGGCATCGGTGCGCAACCAGATGCTGGCCAGCTTCCCGCGCAAGTCGACGTCGGAGCTGGTGTTCTTCGACACCAAGGCAACCACCGAACTTTCGTCGCTGCGGTTGCCCGGCGGTGCGGTCGGGCTGGCCGTCGGTTTCGAGTACCGCAGCGAAAAGCTGAAGGACGAACCCGATCCGCTCGCTAGAGACGGTGGGATCCTGGGACAGGGCATCACGGCCACCGACGGCAAGCGCAACAACACTGCGCTGTATGCCGAGCTCGCGCTGCCGATCACCAAGCAGCTCGAGGCTCAGCTGGCAGGCCGCCACGACCGCTACAGCGACTACGGCAGCTCGACCACGCCGAAGGTCGGCCTGAAGTACACGCCGGTGGACATCCTCGCGCTGCGCGCGAACTGGGGCAAAGGCTTCCGGGCGCCCACGCTGCCTGAAATCTCGAAGTCGTCTGCCAGCTTCTTCACCACGGTGACCGATCCGCAAGGCGATGTGATCCGCCAGATCTCGGGTGTGTTCGCCGGCAACCCGAACCTGAAGGCCGAGAAGTCGGAGAGCTTCAACGTCGGCATGGTGATCGAGCCGGTGAAGGACTTCAGCGTCTCGCTGGACGCCTACAAGATCCACTGGACCAACGTCGTTGCATCGCCATCGTTCCAGGACATCATCGACGCGTCTTGCCCCAACCCGCCGGACGACGTCGATGTAGATCCGCCCTGCCCGAGCACGCCGCAGGTCATCCGTGAAAACAACGAGGTGGTCACGATCCTGAGCGAGTACCAGAACCTCAACTCGCGCAAGATCAGCGGCGCCGACATCGACGTCCGCTGGGGCATCCCGACCACCGAGTGGGGCAAGTTCACGCTGCGTGCCGGCGGCACCTACGTGCACACGTTCAAGGAGGACGGTGTGGAAGTCGCGGGCCGCAACGACGGCTCCAACACCATCCCGCGCATCAAGGCGGCCGGCTCCGTGGACTGGGACATCGGCGCATGGAAGTTCACGGGCCGGCTGAACTACATCCACCACTACCGTCAGGCCCTCCTGCCGGCATCGTTCTTCTCGCCGACCACGGCGAACCAGAATGGGGCCTATCCGATCTACGTGCAGTCCTACACCACGCTCGACCTGTTCACCAGCTGGAAGGTCACCAAGAACTTCACGGTGAGCGCTGCGGTCATCAATGCGCTGGACAAAACCCCGCCGTACGACCCGGGCTTCAGCTCCACGTACCTGTACGACTTCAGCCAGTACGACGTGCGTGGCCGCCAGATCCGCATGGCACTGAACTACAAGATGTGATGTGTCTCGAGGCGTCCGCCACGGCGATCGCCTCCCAAGACGAAGGGCCCGCCTGCGAACGCAGGCGGGCCCTTTTTTCCTGCCGGTCCGTCAGGGCCGCTGCGACTTCGGGCCGATCTGCTCGTCGAGGAACTGCAGCATCTTCTCGTACAGCTCGATGCGGTTCTCCACCTTGCCGTAGCCGTGCCCTTCCTGCTTCTTGATGAGCACCACCTTGGGCGGGTTGCCGGCAGCTTCCAGCGCCTTCACCATCGCCGTGGTCTGCTCCAGCGGCGTGCGAATGTCTTCCGAGCCGGCATACATGAACAGCGCGCCCTTGATCTTCGCGGCCATGTGGACCGGCGAGTTGTCCTTGAGGGCCGTCCGGTTCTTTTCGCCCTGCCCCACCAGCTTGTGCCAGAACGCCACGCCCGCCGGGCTGTAGGTCGTGTCGCCCGCGGTGGAAGTGAGCTGCATCTCGAGATCGCTCACCACGAGCCCGGCCACGCCGCACTTGAAAAGCCCAGGCGTCTTGGCCAGCGCACGCAAGGTGGCATAGCCGCCATAGCTCGCCCCCGACATGCACAGGCGCGCGGGGTCTGCAAAGCCTTCCTTGACGGCCCAGTGCGCTGCGTCCTCGTGGTCCTCGGACATCTGGCGCCCCACGGTGCCGAAACCGGCGTAGTAGACCTTGGACCCCAGCCCCGGCGTGATGCGGAAGTTCGGCAGCACCACGGCATACCCGCGCGAGGCGAGGATCTGCGCCTCGGCATAGCCGAAGCCGCTCGCCCAGCCGTCGGCCCGCACATGCGGCCCGCCATGGATGTGCACGATGGTGGGCAGGCGCTCGCCGGCCTTGTGGCCTTTGGGCAGGAAGTAGTAGGAGGGGATCTCCAGGCCGTCGCGCGTCTTGAGCATGAAGGAGCGCATAGGCACCAGGTCGTCGCTCGCAAGCCACGGTCGGCTGGAGAACAGCTCTTCCAGCGTGCGCTTGTCCTCGTCCAGCAGGTACCACTTCGAGGGCTGCTGATCGGAGTACGAGGTGATCAACACGCGCTTGGAGCCCGGGAAGCGTGCAAAGCTGTTGTAGGCACCCGGCAAGGCCGCGTCGATGGCCGCCTGCGTGCGCGCCTCCGTTTCGTCCAGCCACACGGTCTGCGGGCGCTCAGCGTCGACCCGATAGCCGGTGACGCGGTCCGACTCGGGTTCGGTGATCACGCCGGGCACGCTCTCGCCCAGGGCGTCTGCGCCCATGTCATAGCGCGGGTGCTGTGCCAGCAGGTCACCGAGCTTGCGGGTTTCGGGGTCGAACTTGAAGACGGCCATGGTTTCTCGCCCCGCGTTGGAGGCGACCATGAGCGTCTTGTCGTCGGAAAGGAAGCCGAGCACCGAGAAGCCGGGGCCCTCGGCCGAGTCGTGGCGGGCGATTTCCTCCCAGGCGGACTCGGCAGTCTTGCGGTAGTAGACGATGTACTGCGATGTGTCCTTGACCCAGGATGTCACGACCCGCGGCACACGCTTGCTGTCGAGCACCCAGTCCGAAGTGCGCGGCGGTCGCTCCGAGGTCACCAGCACGGTGCGCCCGTTGCGCAGGTCGAGGCGGTACACGTCCTCGGCGTCGGCCGTGCGCAGCCGGCCTCTCACCAGCACTTCGTCCGAGGTGCCAGGCAGCCGCGCCAGGAAGGACATGCCGCGATAGACGAACTGCCAGGAGTTGCGCATCTCCCTCACGGTGGGAGACAGCTTGCGCGACTCCTTCCCGTCGCGCGACACGACGAACAAGCCGCCGCCGTCGAACTGCCCGGGGCCGGTGGGCGTGTTCTGCTGGCCGAGCGTGAACACCAGGCGTTCGTCGCCGACCCAGCGCACGTTGAGCACGTCGAACGAGTCGAAGCTCGTGAGGGCGGTGCCCTTTCTCGTCTCGAGATCCACGACCGCCAGGTTGAGCCGTCCGTTGATGGGCGTCACGGCAGCCAGGTACTTGCCGCTCGGCGACAGCCGAGGACTGCCGAACTGCGGAAGCTTGAGGTAGTCGGCCACCGCCCGCGGTGCGGCCTTGGGGTCCGTGTTGCTCTGGGCTGAGACAGCCGTCGCCACTGCAGCCAGGACGGCAGCAGACAACAACATCCTGAGTCGCGAAAGGTGCACGTGGAATCCTGCTCGGTCATTGGAGGCCGGCAGGATATCCGGCGAGGCCGACTTCACGACACCTTGATCTTGAGGGTCTTCACCAATCCGCGGAACGTCGATGTGGCAAGCGCCCCGTTCAAGTGCCGGCTGGCACCTGGTTCGTGCAGCAGGGCTGCTTGTCTATACACGCAGGCCACGGTGGCAAGTAGGGGCTTGAACCTGATGACTGGCATCGTGCGTGCTAGCAAGATGGCCGCTGCGGTCGGGGGCCAACGCATACAGCCAACTCCCCTCGCTCTCAGCGGAGACAAAGTAACCCTTTGTCGCCATTCAACTTTTTATGCCGGCTCGATCCTGGCATCCAAAACGAAGAGGTGCTCATGTTCCGTCTCAAGCATGTCAGCTGGGCCGTAATGGCCGTCTGCACAGGGGGTCTCGCGACAGTGGCTGTTGCCCAGCAGCAACAACTGGAGCGAGTGGAGATCACGGGCTCGTCGATCCGGCGAGTCGATGCTGAAACGGCGCTGCCGGTCACGGTCATCAAGACCGAGGACCTCGTGAAGCAGGGTGTGACGAACGTGGAGCAGGCGGTGCTGCGCATCTCTGCCAACCAGTCGAACTTCGGCGCCAGCTCCGCCATCGGCGGCACGACGGGCGGCAAGGCCGAGGCAGACCTGCGCGGCCTGAGCGGCCCGACCGGCACGAACTCGAACAAGACCCTCGTGCTGCTCAACGGCCGCCGCATCGCGAACCATTCGTTCGACGCCGCCGCAGTCGACCTCAACGCGATTCCGCTGATCGCGGTCGACCGCATCGAAGTGCTCCGCGACGGCGCATCGGCCCTGTACGGCACCGACGCCATCGGTGGCGTCATCAACTTCATCCTGAAGCGCGACTTCACGGGCGTCGAGCTGAGCGGCTCATGGCAGCGGCCCCAGAAGGGCTCGGGCGGCGAGATTCAGCGCGCCAGTGTTGTCGCGGGTTTCGGCACCTTGGCCGAGAACCGCTTCAACCTGTTGTTCGCGTTGGACGCGCGCAAGCAGAAGGCGCTGATGGCCACCGAGCGTGCGTTTGGCTCGACCGGCATCATGGGCACGAGCGGCTCCGCGATCCGGGCCGGCACCAGCGGCACCGCCTTCCCTGGCGACCTGAACGGCTTCGAGCCGACGGCCCCCGGCTGCGCCCCGCCCGCTTCGGTGCCCGTCACCAACTCCGACGGAAGCATCTCCTGCCGCTATGACTTCTCGCGCGACGTCGACCTGCTGACCGAAAACGAGCAGCTCACGGGGCTGCTGCGCGGCACGCTCGCCATCACGCCGGATCACAAGATCAGCGCCGAGTACATGCGCGCGAACAACAAGTCCACCGCGCGCGTGGCGGCGGCGCCGACTTCGCACCTGATGCTGGCGTCCAGCCCGTTCTTCCCGGCGGGCGCCACCCCGGTCGATATCGACCCCTTGATTCCGTTCTTCGATCTGACGGACCCGAACCCCGGCGGCCCGACGATGGGCGGCACCGCCAACTGGCGACAGATTCCCGCCGGCAAGCGCACCAGCGGTGACGACACGACCACCGAGCGCATGGTGGTCGATGCCGAAGGCACGATCGGACGCTTCGACTACCGCGCCGGCGTCGGCCGCTCGCAGAACAAGAGCGTGGCGTCGGTCAAGCGCGGCTACGTGAACGACGGGATGATGCAGCAGGGCGTGTGGGACGGGATCATCAACCCGTTCGGCCCGCAGACCGCCGCAGGCCAGGCCGCGATCGACGCCGCGCAGGTGGTGGCCGACACGGTGATCGGCAAGAACACCCTCGACTTCGCGGACTTCCGCGTCAGCGGGGAGCTGTTCAAGCTGGGCGACCACATGGTGGGCGCCGCATTCGGCGCCGAGCATCGCCGTGAGAAGTCGTCGTTCGAGAACACCGACATCACCGCCCAGCTCGGCAGCCTGGGCCTCGACCCCAACGGCGACACCACCGGCAAGCGTGACGTGAATGCGGTGTTCGCGGAGTTCAACATCCCCGTGATGAAGAACCTCGAGCTGACACTGGCCGGCCGGTACGACAAGTACAGCGACTTCGGCAACACCTTCAACCCGAAGGTCGGCATTCGCTTCCAGCCGACGCCGCAGCTGGTGATCCGCGGCTCGGCGAACAAGGGCTTCCGTGCGCCGACGCTGTATGAGATCTACCAGCCGCAAGCGCTCACCTTCACCACCGACAACTACGACGATCCGGTCCTGTGCCCGGGCGGCAACGCGGTTGCCGGCACGTCGCCTGGCGTGGTTTGCGGCCAGCAGGTGATGCAGCGCCTGCTCGGCCCGGTGGCCAACGGGCAGTCCGCCAGCGCGCTGTCTCCCGAGAAGTCGATGTCCTATTCGCTCGGCCTCGTGTTCGAGCCGATGCGCAACGTCAGCGTGTCGGTGGACTACTGGCAGGTGCAGATCAAGAACATGATCAGCCCGCTGCCCGAACAGGAAGTCTTCGCCAGTGCCGGCCGCTATGCGTCGCGATTCGTGCGCTGCAGCCAGGTGGCCGCGGGTCAGGTGCCCGGCATCTCGCTGTCCGACATCGACGCCTGCGCAAACCTGACCGCGACTCAGGATCCGATCGCGTTCATCGACACGCCCAACGAAAACCTGGGCGAGCTGCACACGCGCGGCGTTGACGTGTCGGCCAACTGGCGTTCGGGCGCATCCGAGTACGGCGTGTTCGGCCTGGGCATCGACGGCACCTACATCACCCGGTACAAGTACCAGCGTGAAAAGGGCGGTGCGTTCATCGACGCAGCCGGCGCCTATTCCGACAACGCGCCGGTGTTCCGCTGGCAGCACACCCTCACCGCCACCTGGAACCAGGGTCCCTGGGGCGCCACGCTGAGCCAGCGCCACAAGTCTCACTACGATGACCAGGGCGGTGCAGGCAAGGTCGGCGTCTATGCCATCTGGGATGCCTCGGTGTCCTGGACCGGCATCAAGAACATGGTCCTGACCGCGGGTGTGAACAACCTGATGGACAAGGACCCGCCGCGCTCGCTGCAGGTCACGACCTTCCAGCGCGGCTATGACCCGCGCTTCACCGACCCGCTCGGACGCACCTTCCTGGTTCGCGCAGCCTACAAGTTCTGAACTGCGCCGGCCTGCGAAGGACCGTCCCCAAGCCCGCCGTCTGCCCGACGGCGGGCTTTTTCATTGGTGCTCAGGCCGCCGCCGGCTCCCGCTTCAGGTCCCTGAACGCCGCGAACAGCCAGGACCGCATGCCCACCACCAGCGTGTAGGGCGTGCGTTGCGACGCCGGCAGCCGCTGGTCGGCCAGGTGCTGCTGCGCGAAGTCCTGCCCGATGCGCTGCAGACGCTCGACGAAGCCCGCGGCCAGGCTCTTGCCGATGGAGCCGTGCACCAGCAGCAGCAGCTCGCCCTCGCCGTCGAAGCCGCCGGCGTAGTAGTCCTGCACGACCTCGGCACGGAAGTACTGCATCACCGGGCCGTTGGGGCGCCAGCGGAAGCCCTTGGCCACATTGAGGCGGTAGCGGTTCATCGGGCGCAGCTCGATGAACCCGAGCTTGTCCAGCTGCACCAGGTACTTCACGCATTCGGCTTCGGTGAAGTCGTAGGTGGCGATCATCTGCTCGAAGGTCCACTGGCTCACGCAGCAGATCGCCAGCAGCAGCAGCCGGCGATCGGCCACCACCGCCTTCTCCTGCTCGAGCGTCAGCTCGCGACTCTGCGGCTTGTTCGCCGCCACCTGCCGTGCCAGCTCGGCGAAGTCGGTCTTCAGCACACGGCAGATCTCGTCCACCCGGGTGAGCGGCATGTCGCCCTTGGCGAACATGCGCTTGATGCTCGACTCGGCCATGCCCAGCTCGCGCGCCAGGTCGGCATAGGTGAGGCCCGCAGCCTTGAGTTCGGCCTTCAGGGTGGTGATGAGGTCGAGGGTGGTGCTCATCGGCAAATCGTATCGTTTGGCGATACCTTCCGTCCAGCTCAGATGGACAACGTCGCGCCTCGTTGACCCCGACCCGGCGGGTGAAGAACATGCGCCCCCATGTTCAACCACCCGCGAGGGTTTATGCAAAGCGCCTCTCCCATCGTCGTCGTGCGCCGTGACACCAAGGCCTGGAAGGCCCAGGTGTGGATCTCGTTCGGCGTGGCCGTGTCCCTGTGCGGCATCGGCCTCGCCTGGCTGCCGGGTGAAGACCTCGACCGCGCATTCATGGTGATGGGCTACGTGTTCTGTCTGTCGGCCGCCTTCGCCCTGGCCAAGTTCGTGCGCGACAACGAGACACGCCCCGCCGACACGCCGCTGTGGAAGCTGGTGGTGTGGGGCGGCTTTGCATTCGCCATGGCGCTCACCGGCTGGGGCCTGTGGCGCATGGCCATCAATCCGACCTACAAGGCCTTCCTGCTGGTGAGCTGGCTGTTCCTGATCTCCAGCGCCTTCACGCTCGCCAAGACCCTGCGCGACGCCTACGAGGCCGACCTCGCCGAGGCCCGCGCGCAGCGCCACGCTGCCCGCGACACGCAGTAACCCCTGCCCCTGGAGCTCACCCACCATGAACCAGCACCCGCTGTTCTCCTTCTCCCTGCCTGCGCTCGTCCTGTCCGTTTCTCTCGCCCTGGCGGCCACGCCCGCGGCACGCGCGCAGTCCACCCTCTCCGACGCCAGCGCGCTGTCGATGCTGCCGGTGGCCGTGTCCGTCACGGCGCCGGTGATGATCCTGTCGGCAGGCGCCACCCTCACCGTCGTGGCGGTCGAGGCATCGGCCACCGGCACCGTGTGGGTGCTCGAGCGGGCGTCCGACGGCGCGCGGGCCAGCGTGCGCTGGGCCGGGCAGGCGGCAGGCGCCGCCTCGGTGGTGGTGGGCACCGGCGTGCTCGTCACCGCAGTGAGCGCGGGCTGGGTGCTGTCGGCCGCGGGCCAGGCGCTGGCCTTCATTCCCAACGAACTCGGCGCCTCGTTGCTCTACAACGAGCGGATCACACGATGAGCGCGGCCTCGTCCCTGCGGGCCGCCGCCTGCGCCGCAGCGCTGCTGGCCGCGACCGCCGCCCAGGCGGGCCGGCCCTGCGAGACGCAACCGCTGGACGTGCGCAGCGTCGAGAGCGCCATGGAGCTGGCCGCCGCCACCGCCAGGCGGCTCGACGGCACCGGCGCGCAGGTGGTGGTGATCGCCCGCGCCGGGCAGGACCTCGGCCGCTACGGCTTGCGCTACTCGCACCTGGGCTTCGCCTACCGGGAGCCGGGTGCCGGCTGGCGCGTGGTGCACAAGCTCAACCACTGCGGCACCGCCGAGGCGGCCGTCTACCGGCAGGGGCTGGGCGAGTTCTTCCTGGACCGGCTGCACCGCTACGAAGCGGGGGTCGTCGTGCTGGCGCCCGAGGTGCAGCAGCAGTTGCTGCCGCTGCTGCGCGACAACCAGCGCGTGGCCTCCTGGCATTCGCCCCGCTACAACATGGTGGCCTACCCCTGGGCACAGCGCTACCAGCAGTCCAACCAGTGGGCCATCGAGACGCTGGCCGGCGCGGTGGAGCCGCGGGCCGCCAGCCGCGCCCAGGCGCAGGCCTGGCTGCAGTTGCGCGACTATCAGCCCACCACCTTGCGGCTGGGCGCCCTCACCCGCCTGGGCGCACGGGTCACCGCGGCCAACGTGGCCTTCGACGACCATCCGAACAGCAAGCGCTTTGCCGATCGCATCGAGACAGTCACGGTCGACTCGGTGTTTGCCTGGCTGCAGCGCAGCGGCCTGGGCGGTGCAGAGTTCGTGGTGCGATGAAGACCCGCCTCGACCGCCGCCACGCGCTGTGCTGCACCGCCGCCCTGGGCGCCGGCCTGTTCACCTCGCTGCAGGCCGAAGCCGCCGCCCTGCGCAACCCTTGCCGCGAGCCGCTGCCGGCATCGCTGCGCACCCACCCGCTGGTGGCCCAGGCCTTCGACGGCATCGACCCTGCCGCACTGTGGGACGTGCACACCCACCTGCTCGGCAACGGCGACGCCGGCTCGGGCTGCACCATTCACCCGTCGATGTACCAGTGGTGGCATCCGGTGGAGGTGCTGCGCCGCCGCGTCATCCTCAATGCCGCCTGCGTGCCCCAGGGCGTCGCCTCGGTCGACCGTGCCTATGTCGAGCGCCTGCAGCGGCTGGCGAGCGACTTCCCGGCGGGCGCCCGCTGGCTGCTGTTCGCCTTCGACACCGCCTGCGACGACCGCGGCCGCGAACACGCCGACTGGACCACCCTCCACGTGCCGAACCGCTACGCGCAGGAAGTGGCCGCCGCCTTGCCGCAGCGTTTCGGCTGGGTCGCCTCGGTGCACCCTTACCGCCCGGATGCCATTGAACGGCTCGACGCAGCCTTGCAGCAGGGCGCTCTGGCGGTGAAATGGCTGCCCAGCGCGATGAACATCGACCTCGCCGACGCGCGCTGCCGGCCCTTCTACGACCGGCTGCGCCGAGCCGGCATGCCGCTCATCGTGCATTGCGGTGAAGAGCTCGCAGTGCGCGGCGCCGACCGCGCGGCCTACGGCAACCCGCTGCACCTGCGCGTGCCGCTGGCCGCCGGCGTGCGGGTGATCGCAGCCCATGCCGCGTCGCTCGGCCATGCCATCGACCTGGACACGCCCTCCAGGCCGCGCCGCAACGCCTTCGACCTGTGGGCCCGGCTGATGGACGAGCCGGCCTGGCGCGGCCTGCTGTTCGCCGACATCTCGGCGCTCTTCCAGACCAACCGCAGCCCGCAGGCCTGGCACACGCTGCTGCAACGCCAGGACTGGCATGCACGCCTGCTGCACGGCTCCGACCACCCGCTGCCGGGCGTGATGCCGCTGTACAGCCCGGCCCGGCTGGCCGCCGCAGGCCTGCTGCCGCGCGATGCGGTCGAGCCGCTGGCGGCGCTGCGCGAACACAACCCGCTGATGTTCGACTTCGTGCAGAAACGCCTGCTGCGCAGCGGCAGCGCCCGGCTGCTCCCCGAGGTGTTCGACACCCGGCGCCTCTGGCGCGCACCGCCGGCGCAGGGATACAGTGCCCCACCCGTGCCCGCACCCGCGCCGCACGGGCGGACAAGCGCCTGAAAGGGCCACGACGACAGGAGGAGAGACCTTGAGCCACGACCCGCATCCCAACCAGTTCGCGCTGCTCGGCCAGCGCCGCTTTGCGCCCTTCTTCTGGACGCAGTTCCTCGGCGCGGCCAACGACAACCTGTTCAAGTTCGCGTTCACCGTGCTGGTGACCTACCAGCTGCGGGTGCAGTGGCTGGAGCCGGCCATGGCGGGCCTGGTCATCGGCGCGCTGTTCATCCTGCCCTTCCTGCTGTTCTCGGCCACCAGCGGGCAGCTGGCCGACAAGTACGACAAGGCGGTGCTGATCCGCTTCGTCAAGTGGCTCGAGATCGCGATCATGGTGGTGGCTGCCTGGGGCTTCTACACCACCAGCGTCGCAGCGCTGCTGGGCTGCGTGTTCCTGCTCGGCCTGCATTCCACCCTGTTCGGCCCGGTCAAGTTCGCCTACCTGCCTCAGCACCTCAACGAGCGCGAGCTCACCGGCGGCAACGGCATGGTCGAGATGGGCACCTTCGTGGCCATCCTGCTCGGCAACGTGGTGGGCGGGCTGCTGATCGCCGTGCCGCAGGCCGGCGCGCAGTACGTGGCCCTCACCTGCCTGGCGCTGGCCGTGCTGGGCCGCGCCACCTCGCAGTTCGTGCCGGCCTCGCCGGCCACCGATGCGCAGCTGCGCATCAACTGGAACCCGGTCACCGAAACCTGGCGCAACCTGCGGCTGGCGCATGGCAACACGGTGGTGTTCCGCTCGCTGCTGGGCATCTCGTGGATGTGGTTCTTCGGCGCCGTGTTCCTGTCGCAGTTCCCGTCGTTCGCCAAGGAGGTGCTGCACGGCAACGAGCAGGTCGCCTCGCTGCTGCTGGTGGTGTTCTCGGTGGGCATCGGCATCGGCTCGCTGCTGTGCGAGACGCTGTCGCGCCGGCATGTCGAGATCGGCCTGGTGCCGCTGGGCGCCATCGGCATGAGCGTGTTCGCCATCGACCTGTACTTCGCCTCGCGCGGCCTGCCTGCGGCGGCCACCATGGGCGTGCGCGAGTTCGTCTCGCAGGCCGGGCACTGGCGGGTGATGGCCGACCTGGCCCTGCTGTCGCTCTTTGCCGGGCTGTACAGCGTGCCGATGTATGCGCTCATCCAGCTGCGCGCCCAGCCCAGCCACCGGGCGCGCATCATCGCGGCCAACAACATCCTGAACGCGCTGTTCATGATCGCGAGCTCGGTGATCGCCGGCCTGCTGCTGAAGGCGGGCTTCTCGATCCCGCAGGTGTTCCTGGCGGTGGGCATCGCCAACGCGGTGGTCGCCTTCTACATCTTCATGCTGGTGCCCGAGTACCTGCTGCGCTTCGTGGCCTTCATCGCCTCGCGCTGCGTCTATCGCTTCAAGGTGCGCGGCGACGAGCACATCCCGGTGGAGGGCCCGGCCATCCTGGTGTGCAACCACGTGAGCTTCGTCGACGCGGTGCTGCTCATGGCAGCGAGCCCGCGGCCGATCCGCTTCATCATGGACCACAAGATCTTCCGCATCCCGGTGCTGGGCGCCATGTTCAGGCTGGCCAAGGCGATCCCGATCGCACCGCAGAAGGACGACCCGCAGACCTACGAACGCGCCTTCGCCGAGGCCCGGCGCGTCCTCGACGAGGGCGAGCTGCTGTGCATCTTTCCGGAAGGCGCGATCACCCGCGACGGCCGGCTGCAGCCCTTCAGGGGCGGCATCATGAAGATCCTGGAAACCCACCCGGTGCCGGTGGTGCCGATCGCGCTGCAGAACCTGTGGGGCTCGTTCTTCTCGCGCGTCGAAGAGGGCCAGGCGATGGTGCGGCCGTTCCGCCGCGGCTTCTTCAGCCGCGTGGGGCTGGCCGCCGGCGCGCCGGTGGCGGCGCCGGAGGTCACCCTCGAAACCCTGCAGCAGCGGGTGGCCGAGCTGCTGGCGGACGGCGGCGCACCGCCGGCGCAAAGCCCGCAGGGCGCCGGCGCCTAAAATCCGCGCTTTCCCCAAGCCTCCAGCGAGCATTGCCGTGGCCGCCACCATCCTGCAGAAACTCCCCGCCGGCGAACGTGTCGGCATCGCCTTTTCGGGCGGCCTGGACACCAGTGCCGCCGTCCACTGGATGCGCGCCAAGGGCGCGGTCCCCTGCGCCTACACCGCCAACCTGGGCCAGCCGGACGAAAGCGACTACGAAGACATCCCGCGCAAGGCCAAGGCCTACGGCGCCGACATCGCCCGCCTGATCGACTGCCGCGCGCAGCTGGTGGCCGAAGGCATTGCCGCCATCCAGTGCGGCGCCTTCCACATCCGCAGCGGCGGCAACACCTACTTCAACACCACGCCGCTGGGCCGTGCCGTCACCGGCACCGCGCTGGTGGTGGCCATGAAGGAGGACGGCGTCAACATCTGGGGCGACGGCTCCACCTTCAAGGGCAACGACATCGAGCGCTTCTACCGCTACGGCCTGCTGGCCAACCCGGCGCTGAAGATCTACAAGCCCTGGCTCGACCAGACCTTCATCGACGAGCTGGGCGGCCGCAAGGAGATGAGCGAATACCTCATCGCCAACGGCTTCGACTACAAGATGAGCGTCGAGAAGGCCTACTCCACCGACTCCAACATGCTGGGCGCCACTCACGAGGCGAAGGACCTGGAGTTCCTGAACAAGGGCATGCACATCGTCAACCCGATCATGGGGGTGGCCTTCTGGAAGGAAGACGTCGCCATCAAGCCCGAGACGGTGTCGGTGCGCTTCGAGGACGGCGTGCCGGTGGCCCTGAACGGCCGCAGCTTCGCCAACGCGGTTGAGCTGTTCGCCGAGGCCAACGCCATCGGCGGCCGCCATGGCCTGGGCATGAGCGACCAGATCGAGAACCGCATCATCGAGGCCAAGAGCCGCGGCATCTACGAGGCCCCGGGCATGGCGCTGCTGCACATCGCCTACGAGCGCCTGGTCACCGGCATCCACAACGAAGACACCATCGAGCAGTACCGCATGAACGGCATGAAGCTCGGCCGCCTGCTCTACCAGGGCCGCTGGTTCGACCCGCAGTGCCTGATGCTGCGCGAGACCGCACAGCGCTGGGTGGCGCGCGCCATCACCGGCGAGGTGACCCTGGAGCTGCGCCGCGGCAACGACTATTCGATCCTCGACACCGCGAGCCCCAACCTCACCTACGCGCCCGAGCGCCTGTCGATGGAAAAGGTGGAGGACGCGCCGTTCACGCCGGCCGACCGCATCGGCCAGCTCACGATGCGCAACCTCGACATCGCCGACACCCGCGAGAAGCTGGGCGTCTACACCCGCACCGGCCTGCTGGGCGGCCAGTCGGACGGCAGCATCCCGCTGCTGACTTCGGGCCAGGGGGAATAGGCGCCGTCACGGCCACACGCCCGGCCGCGCCAGCAGCAGCGCGTTCCACTGCTCCGCCGGCGCCGGGCGGTGGAACAGGAAGCCCTGGAAGCCGTTGACCCCCAGCGCATGCAGGAAGCGCAGCTGCGCCGCATGCTCCACCCCTTCGGCCACCACCCCCAGCTGGAGCCCGTTGGCCAGCGTGACGATGGAGCGCACGATCCGCTCGCGGCGCGCATTGCCCGGCAGACCCACGAGGAAACTGCGGTCGATCTTGAGCACGTCGATCGGCAGGTCCGCCAGCTTGGCGAGTGACGAATAGCCGGTGCCGAAATCGTCGATCGCGATCTTGATGCCGCGTTCGCGCAGCTGGCCCAGCTGCTGCGCCGCACGCTCGGGGCGTTCGGCGAGATAGGTTTCGGTGACCTCCAGCTGCAGCGCGCGCGGCTCGATGCCGTGCCGCTCGAGGGCGCCGAACACCGCAGCCTGCAGGTCGTCGCGGTCGAGGTCGCGCGCCGACAGGTTCACCGCCACTTGCGGCTCGGCCATGCCGGCGGCCCGCCAGCGCGCGATCTGCCGGCACACCTCGTCGAGCACGAGGTCGGTGATGCGGGTGACCCAGCCCATCTGCTCGGCCACCTGCACGAACTCGGCAGGCGCGAGGTGACCCAGCTGCGGGCTGTGCCAGCGCACCAGCGCCTCGAAGCCCAGCAACACGCCATCGGCGTTCAGCTTGGGCTGGTATTCCACCCTCAGCTCGCGGGCGTCGATGGCCCGGGCCAGCCCCGCCTCCAGCGTGATGCGCCGGCTGACCGCCTGGGCGTCGCTCAGCTCGGCGCCGGGGCGGCCCTGGCGCGCCAGCTCCATGGCGACTTCGCTGCGGTGCATCGCCTCGGCTGCCTCGTCGGCATCGGCCGGGTAGAAGGCTGCACCGAAGGCGAGCTCGGGCGCCACCATGCCCGCCTCGCCCAGCTGCCACTGCACCGGCGTGGCGGAGCGCAGCCGAGCGATGGCCACCGACGCGTCGGCCGGCTTCATGGGCGGCAGCGCGATGCACAGCACCGAGCCGCGCGTGCGGGCCACGAGCCCCTGCCCGCCGGCCGCCTGGCGCAGGGTATCGGCCACGCTCTTGATGAAGCGGTTGCCCTGGGTGAGGCCGAAGCGCGCGTTGATCTGCCTCAGCCCGCCCAGGCGACACGACACCACCGGCAGCACCTCGCCCTCCTCCAGGTCGGCGCGGCGGCGCTCGAGCCATTGCCACAGCCGCTGCGGCTTGGGCAGGCCGGTCACCTCGTCGTGCGATGCCAGGTACTCGGCTTGCGCCTGGCTGCGGATCAGCTCGTGCTGCAGGCTGCGCAGGTCGGTCACGTCGTGGAAGGTGAGCGCGATGTGCTGCTCGCCGCAATCGCGCCGGCTGCGCACCACCAGCAGCCGCTGCTGCTGCGGCGAGGACCCGGCCTTCCAGTGAGTGCCGGGTGCGAAGGCATCGAGCGGGCCGCCCGCCGCGTCGGCCTGCGTGGCATGCAGCAGCCCTGCCAGCGGAACGCCCTGCAGCTCGCCACTGGCCCCCACCAGCTGCGCGAACTGCCGGTTGGCGCGCTGGATGCGGCCATCGGCGGCGCACACCGCGGTGGGCACGCCGTGATGCTGGAACAGGTCTTCATACAGCTGCTGGGCCCGCTGCAGCCGCTGCTGCGAGCTGCGCAAGGCGCCCAGCACGCGAAATGCCGCCAGCGGCAGGCACACGTTGAAGAACACGAACAGCAGCGCCTGCACGTAGATGGGCGCCGCCGCCAGCGAGTTCTCGATGCCGAACAGCGTGGGCGGCAGCAGCCCGGCGGCCGCCATCCAGAACGGCACCACGTTGAGCAGCATCAGCGCGGTGGCGAGCCGGTAGCCGTGCAGCAGGCCGGCCAGCAGCGGCGCGGTGTAGCAGAACAGGTAGCCCAGCCGCGCCACTTCGGGCACGCGCACGAAGGCGGCGATGGTGAAGCCGCCGGCGTAGATGGTGGCGATGAGCGCGATGGTGCTGCCGCGATGCCGGTGCGAAGCCGACACGCGCATGGCGCCGATCAGCGCCACGAAGAACAGCGCGACGATGACCACGATGTGGTACATGCCGCGCTGCATCGCCTGCCAGCTGCTGTGCAGCCCGATGGCGAGCTCCAGCAGCAGGCCGCTGAACAGCACGATGCGCAGCGCGCTCAGCTGCACCCGTTCGTGGTGATCGTCGCCGCCCTGCGTGGGCAGGTGGAGAAAGTGTTGCAGCGGCTCCCAGATGCGTGCGCCCGCTGCATGCAGGCTCGCCAGCATTGTTGTTATTGGCTGTGGCTGAAACCGCGAGTGTGCCTGCCGGCCGCAGCCCGGGGCTGCGCTGTCTCGTGAATTCGTTCACGCCGAGCCGGACGGCGCCGGGGGAGCGGCGTGAAATGTGTCGTGTTGCGTCAGAGAAGGCGTCACACCTTCTCAGGCCTTCTCAGGCCTTCTCAGACGCCACGGCCCCGGTCGGCCGCGAACTGGCGGGCGAAGGCCGCAAAGCGGCCGGCATCGAGCGCCTCGCGCACCTCGCGCATCAGGTTCAGGTAGTAGTGCAGGTTGTGGATGCTGGTGAGCATGGGGCCCAGCATCTCGCCGCAGCGGTCGAGGTGGTGCAGGTAGGCGCGGCTGAAGTTGGCGCAGGTGTGGCAGCCGCAGCTTTCGTCGATGGGCCGCTCGTCGGTCTTGTAGCGCGCGTTGCGCAGCCGCAGGTCGCCATAGCGGGTGAACAGGTGGCCGTTGCGCGCGTTGCGGGTGGGCATCACGCAGTCGAACATGTCGATGCCCTGCGCCACGCCTTCGACCAGGTCTTCGGGCGTGCCCACGCCCATGAGGTAGTGCGGCTTGTGCGCCGGAAGCCTCGGGCCGATGTGCGCGAGCACGCGGCGCATGTCTTCCTTCGGTTCTCCCACGCTCAGGCCGCCCACTGCCAGGCCGGGCAGGTCGAGCTGCTCGAGCCCGGCCAGCGATTCGTCGCGCAGGTGTTCGAACATGCCGCCCTGCACGATGCCGAACAGCGCGTTCGGATTCTGCAGCCGCGCGAACTCGTCCTGGCAGCGCTTCGCCCAGCGCAGGCTGAGCTCCATCGACGAGCGCGCCTCGCGCTCGGTGGTGATGCGGCCCTTGGTCTCGTAGGGCGTGCACTCGTCGAACTGCATGACGACGTCGGAATTGAGCACACGCTGGATCTGCATGCTGACCTCGGGCGTGAGAAACAGCTTGTCGCCGTTGACCGGCGAGGCGAAGCGCACGCCTTCCTCGCTGATCTTGCGCATCTCGCCCAGGCTCCACACCTGGAAGCCGCCGCTGTCGGTCAGGATGGGCTTGCTCCAGCCCTCGAAGCGGTGCAGCCCGCCGAACTGCTGCATCACGTCCAGGCCCGGACGCAGCCAAAGGTGGAAGGTGTTGCCGAGGATGATCTGCGCGCCCATCGCCTCGAGCGAGCTGGGCATCACGCCCTTGACGGTGCCGTAGGTGCCCACCGGCATGAAGATCGGCGTCTCGACGACGCCGTGGTTGAGGGTGAGGCGGCCGCGGCGGGCCTGGCCTTCGGTCTTGAGCAGTTCGAACTTCAGCATGGTGGCGCGATTGTCTCAGCCGCGTCTTCGACGGCGAGCAGCGCCTCCAGCAAGGCATCGCGCAGCGCTTCCGGCCGGAAGGGCTTGTGCAACACCCGCAATCCGGCATCGTGAAGGCGTGCGAGGTCGTGCGGCGCGATGTCGCCGGTCACCAGCAGTGCCGGCAGCGCGCCGAAGCGGCGGCGCGCTGCCGCGATGGCCTGCAACCCGTCGCCATGCGGCAGCCGGTAGTCCGACACCATCAGGTCCGGCGCGGACTGCTGCGGATCGGCCAGCCAGGCTTCGAGCGACGGCACGTCGACATGCGCGGCGACCACCTGCGCTCCCCAGGCCTGGAGGCGCTCGATCATGGCGGCACGCACACTCGCGTCGTCCTCCATCAGCAGCACGCGGCGGCCCTGCAGCGGCACCGGCTCGCCCGGCGTGTCGACGGCCGCGGCGTCGGAGAACACCGCCTGCGGCGCCTCGGCCGGCGGCAGCTCGACCCAGAACCTCGAGCCGCGGCCGAGCGCCGACTCGAGCCCGATGCGGTGGCCCAGCATCGCCGCCGAGCGCTGCACGATCGCGAGGCCCAGGCCCATGCCCTTGGTGCCGTCGCGCGCCGGGTTGTCGACCTGCACGAACTCCTGAAAGATCGCCTGCTGGTGCTCGGGCGCAATGCCGATGCCGCTGTCGCGCACTTCGATCACCACGCGACCACCCCGGCGCCGCGCGGCCACCAGCACGCCGCCGCGCTCGGTGTAGCGCACCGCGTTGGCCACCAGGTTGCGCAGGATGCGCTCGAGCATCACCGCATCGCTCCACACCACCGCATCGGTGGCCCGGAAACGCAGGCGCAGGCCCTTGAGCGAAGCAGCGGCATGCTCGTGGGCATCGATGGCATCGAACACCGCCGCCAGGCGCACCGGCCCCGGGTCGGGCTTCACCGCGCCGGCCTCCAGGCGAGAAAGATCCAGCAGGCCGGTGAGCAGCCCCTCCATCGAGCCGACGGCCTCGTCGACCCGGTTCATCAGCTGGCGCGTCTGCGGCGAATCGCTGCGGTCCTTGGCCAGGCCGACGAGCAGGCCGATGGTGACCAGCGGCTGGCGCAGGTCGTGGCTGGCCGACGCCAGGAAGCGCGTCTTCGCGGCGTTCGCCAGCTCGAGCTCGCGGGTGCGCGCGGCCACGCGGGCCTCCAGCTCGGTGTTGAGCGCTTCCACTTCCGACAGCGCATGCACCATGCGCCGCACCAGGGCGAGCGAGATGATGCCCAGCGTCACCGGCATCACATAGGGCATCCAGAAGGTCTCGGTCATCGGCAGCCAGTAGGCCGTCTGGAACATGTAGTCGTGCACGCCCGCACCCACCATCGCCCCCATGCCGAGCGCAGGGCCGACCGCCCCCCAGGGCCGCTTGGCCCGCGCACCGGCCAGGCACAGCCACAAGCCCGGCAGGCAGGTGCCGATGAGCACCGGGTAGGCATAGCCGCGCAGCTCCTGCAGGCGGTCCAGCCCGGTCGCCACCAGGCCGAGCGCCGGCACCACGATGGCCAGCCCCAGCAGCCAGCGCCGGTAGCGCGGCCAGCGCTGCCCCGCGAAGGCCTGTGCGAACACGCCGAACAGCGCCACGATCCACACGTTGATCGCGAAGAAGAACCAGTCGGCCCACAACGCCGTGCCGGTGACCGAGGTGTCGAGGAAGTAGCTGTAGTTGCGCACCGAGCCCACCAGCGCGATGACGCCGAAGCTGCCCAGCGCCACCTCGCTCGGGCGGCGGCGCCAGATCAGCACCAGCAGCAGCGCCAGCCCGCCGCAGGCCATGTTGAGCGCCTGCGGCAGCTCCACCGACACGAGCAGGTGGCGCAGGTAGCGGGCGCGCAGGGTCACCATCGGGCCCACGTCCACGCTCGACAGGCCGGCGCGCTGGGCGTGGACCACCTCGATGACCACCGTGTTGTGGCCGGCCTGCAGCAGGGCGGGCGACAGCTCGAGCAGGGCCGGGCGCGGGAAGCCGGGGTTGCCGAAGGCGTCGTCCATCGCCTGGTTGGCCAGGGGGCGTCCATTGATCCAGAGGCGATGCCGGGTGCTCAGCCGCGTGAACATCAGCGCCATCGACTCGGCTGGCACGCTGGTGAGGTCGAAGCCGACCGTGTAGCGACCGACCGCACGGCCTTCGCGCACGCCGCGCAGGGCCCAGGTGTCGGGCAGCTGCACCCGCTCAGGCTCGCCCGCAGGCAGCAGCTCGAACTGGGCCTCGGTCAGCGTCTGGCCCGGCGGCGGAGGCGGCTCGTCGGCACGGGCACCGGGGGCCCACAGGGCTGACAACAGGGCGATGAACAGCGGGAGGAGGCGGCACAGCCGCAAGACAGCGGTAACTCGAGGCATGGGCCGCAGCCTAGCGGCAAATCGGCCTGGTTACGTCCATAGGAAAGTATCCAGAGCCTTTCGGGCGTGCATTTGCAACGTTCGGATGTTGGGGCTTGTGAGGCGCCGCCGGCGCGGGTAGTATAACTTTCGTTATAACCAACGGAGTCGCCACCATGCACGCACTCAAGCTCACCCAGATCGGCAATTCGGTCGGGGTCATCCTGCCCAAGGAGTTGCTGGCGAAGCTGAAGCTAGAGAAAGGGGACACCCTCTATGTGACCGACAGCCCCGATGGCGTGCGGCTGACGCCGCACGACCCTGCCTTCGAGTCTCAGATGGAAGCGGCGCGCGAGATCATGAAGCGTCGCCGTGCGGTGCTTCGCGAGCTGGCCAAGTGAGCGCGGCCAACGACCGTTGGGTGTGGCTGGAGACGTCGGTCATCCTCGGCGTGCACGATGAGCAGCTCGCCGAGCATGGCGGCGCTGCCGGAGTGCGCGACGCGGGGCTGATGGAGTCGGCATTGGCTCGCCCGCAAAACCTGGCCTTGTACGGCTCGCCCGACCACGCTGATCTGGCGGCGGCCTATGGCTTCGGCTTGGCACGCAACCACCCGTTCGCCGATGGCAACAAGCGAACGGCGTTCGTCGCCGTCGAACTGTTCCTGATGCTCAACGGCTGGTTGCTGCAGGCCAGTGACACGGATTGCGTACTGACCATGCTCGCGCTCGCAGCCGGCGAGTTGGCCGAAGCCGACTTCGCCGCCTGGCTGCGCGCCAACACCTCGGCGCGCGCCTGAGCTCTTTCAGAACACCCAGCCGCCTCCCAGCGCCAGCTCCCGCGAACGCTGCTGCGAACCCAGCCGGTCGGCGCCGGCCCGCAGCCACCAGCCCTGCCAGCCCAGCGACACGGTGGCACGGCGCTCATGCACATGCCACTGCAGCCCGGCGTCCACGGCACCGAGGCGCTGGCGCCACGCAATGGCGGGCAGCACGCCGAAGTCATGCACCCAGTCGCCGCCCAGCTCCAGGGTGCCGGTGGTGCCGGCACGCCAGGCGGTGCGGGCCGACCACACGCCCCGCAACCGGTGGGTATAGCCCTCCTGGCTGTTGCGGCCCATGACGAGCGGCCGGTAGATCACGAAACCGTCGGCGTCGTAGCTCTGCGTCTGCGTGGACAGCGTGGCGTACTGCTGCGGCAGCTGGCGCCAGCGCAGCCAGCCGAGGTCGCGCACGCCCAGGCTCGCGCTCCAGGCCTCGCCGCGCCAGCCCACTTCACCGCCCAGCAGCGCCCCGGCGCCCGTGTCGCCCTTGACCCCCTGGAACGGGAAGCGCAGGCGGTCATCGGCATGGGCGGACTGCAGGTCGAACGCGTAGGTGGCACTGGCCGCCTCGAAGCTCACCGGCCCCTCCAGGCGGCGCTGGCGCCAGTGGCGCAGCTGCAGCACCTGGGCGGACAGGCTGGCCTGCCACTGCGCCGCCGGCTCGAACCGGTAGCCGACTTCCAGCCCGCCGCCCTGGAAGGACTCGTAGCGCAGCCGGGTCTGCCATTGCCGGTCGGTCACCGGGGTCGCGTCGCTGTTGATCTGCTTCACCAGCTCCAGGGTGTCGCGGGTGGTCACCAGCACGGCGCTGCCGCGCGCCAGCACGCTCCAGCGCCAGGCGCCGGTGTCGAGGCTCATGCGGACTTCGTCGTCCACGTAGGCTATGTTGCGGCCGCTGCGGGGGTCGAGGCGCCGCAGCGCCTCGTCCTCGTCATCGATCGCCGCCAGCGGCACGGCCTCGCCGTGATGCACCGAACGGGCCGAGACGCTCCAGGCCGGCGAAGCCGCCGCGGCCGTCGCCAGGGTGGCGACGGCCGCAGCCGCTGCGGCTGCGGCTGCACTCCTCCTGCCGGTCACAGGCCGAAGTCGAGCGACATGAACTGGCCGTCGCTGAAGGTCAGCATCTTGGTGTTCTCGTCGATCGTGCCCACCAGCGAGGTGCCTTGCATCAGGTTGCCGCTGGTGGCGCCGTCCACCCAGTTCAGCGACAGGTTCGACGCCGCCTCGTTGAGCGCGAAGCTCATCACGCCGTTGCCGCCGCGGGTGCCGGTCACGGTGATCACGTTGCGCGCGGTGCCGGAGACGATGCTGCGGTACTGCAGGTTCACCGCCGACGGCTCGTCCTCGTGGCTGCGCAGCGACGAGCTGGCCGAAAGCTCCAGCACCGGGCGTCCGGGCGCGGTGACCTGGCCGACGAAGGTGAACGCCACCGTGTGGAAGTTGCTCGTCGAGTCGGGCTGGGTGTTGTCGTAGCCGTCGAAGCCGGTGACGGTGGCATCGATGCGCCCGTTCAGGAACTCCTGCGTCTGGCCGGCATTGATGTTGCGCAGCGAACCGGCCAGCGTCACCTTGGTGGGCGACAGGCTGGTGCCGCTGGCATCCCACACCGAGTCGGTGGCCGAGAAGGTGCCCTCGAACTCGGCCGACGGCGTGGTCCAGGTGAGGGTCAGCGTACCGCCCGAGAACGTGCCGCCGAACGGCGACACCGCAGTGGGCGAGCCGGGCTCGACTTCGTTGCCGGACGCGTCGCGCCAGACCGGCGTCTCGCTGGTGCTGCCATTGCTCACCTTCAGCGTGCTGGCGGTGCTGCCGTCGCCGTTGATGGCGGCGACCTGCCCCGAGAAGGTCGTGGTCGACATGTTGTTGGCCGCGATGGTGCGCGTGCCGGTGAGCGACCAGGTGTGGTGGCCGTTCACGTCGACCAGCTGGTTGGTGCCTTCCACGAATGCGGCCGGCAGTTCACCGGCGATCGAGAAGCCGGTGATGCGCCCGAAGGTCCCGGTCAGGGTGGGCGTCACGGTGCCGGCGTAGAAGTTCGCCTGCAGGCTGTTGTTGGCCACCAGCGTGCAGGGTGAGCCGGTGGTGCAGCTGCGCACGCGCTCGCGGGCCCGCGTGGTGTAGCCGAAGCTGCCGTTCGCGTTGGGCGTGATGGTGAAGCCGTGGCGCCATTCGGTGATGGTGGTCGTGTCCCCCGACACCGTGCGGCTCACGTAGTAGCGCGCGCCGCAGCCGATGAAGTTGGCGTTGGCCGGCGCCGTGGCGAGCACCGAGACGTTGGCGTCCTGGTACAGCGAGCAGGCGACCGCGGCGAAGTTCGAGAAGTCGCTCATGCCGTCGTTGGCGGTGAGGTCCTCGGCGCGCACGCGGTCGGGCACCGTCTCGCGGCCGGCCTTGTAGTCGTTGTACAGGTCCACCGCCATCAGCAGCGTGCCTGCGTCCTTGAGGAGCATCTCCGCGGGCGCCTGCACATCGGTCATGGCTTCACGAAACTTCCATGCCTCGGCATTCGCCGCGCCGGTGGCAATGGAGGTGGCACCGCCGCGGCTGAACAAAGCGGTCCAGTCGGACTTGATCTGGGTGAACAGGGTCTTCGCCGCCTCGATGGCGCTTGCCTGCGTGGGGGTCACCGCGTTGCAGGCCGCGCCCTGGCAGGCCAGGTTGGCCCTGATCCCGTCGAGCGCCGCGGGCGGCACCGAGCCGACGAGGGCAGGATCGTTGACAACCGTGGCGACGGCGGTGCCCAGGGCGGCCGACACGTCGGTGCCGCCGGTCTCGAGCTTGATCGACGGCAGAGAGGCCGCATCGGCCAGCGTGTTCACCACGCACTGCGTCTTTTCGCCGGCGCTGCCGGTGTTGCAGCCCAGCGCGCCACTGGCCGCCAGCTGGGACACCGCCGTCAGCATCACCGCCAGCTTCTGCTGGTTGGGCGTGGCGTTGGCGTCGCCGGCGGTGGTGGGCACCACGTTGCTCGGATTGAAGCTGAGCAGTTGGGTCACCGTGGTGACGGCCTGGGTGGCATTGGCCGTGGTCACCCCGCCGGGGGCTTCGGCCGCCGCGGCCACCGCCATTTCGCTGAACGGCGTCACGCTGGCGCTGGTGGTCACCGTGTCGCTGGTGGCCGCCGGCAGCAGCGAGCGCATGGCAAAGCCGACCGGCAGCGGCTGGGCCTGGCCGCTCACCTCGTCGAGATGGGTGGTGTTGGCATTGGCGGTGACCTTCACCACATAGGGCTGCCCCTTGGTCGCGGTGAAGCTGAGGGTGTAGAGGCCCTGGGCGTTGGTGGTGGTCGTGGCCAGCGCAGCGGTGGCAATGCTGCCGTCGCTGTTGATCGCGTGCGCGGTCACGGTGGCATTGGCCATCAGGCCCTTGGCCGCGGTGCCGGTGAGCGAGACGCTCGCGTTGGGGTTGGGGGGCGGGGTCGGGGCATCACCGCCGCCACCGCCGCCGCATGCGGCCAACAGGCCAGCGCTCAGCATGGCGGCCCAGAGTACACGTTGCTGCATGGTTCACTCCTGATTCTTGATCTGCGATGGAACACGACCCGCCGACTGCGCGTGCTGGGACTCGTGCATCGATTGTTCGGAGCCGACCGGCGCGCTGCCATCGACCGAACGGATGAAAAGGCGGTCGGCTCACGTGGCGTAGTTCACGCACGCGGCTTCGGTGTTGTGCGCAACGCGTCTTTCGACGCCGTGACCGCGCGAAGCCATGTGCTGTAATCCACGCGGTTTTTTCGCTG
Source organism: Methylibium rhizosphaerae (assembly GCF_006386545.1). Lineage (GTDB taxonomy): Bacteria > Pseudomonadota > Gammaproteobacteria > Burkholderiales > Burkholderiaceae_C > Pseudorivibacter > Pseudorivibacter rhizosphaerae. The sequence goes on from NZ_SWAR01000005.1 coordinate 111,053, forward strand.
TTGCGCGGTGTCCCGTCTGCCCATGAAAGTCCTGCTGATCGACGACCATGCGCTGTTTCGCGACGCGCTTGCGCTGCTGATCACGCAAAAGCTGCCGGGCCTCTCGCTGCTGCAGGCCGGCTCGATGGCGGAGGCCCTGCAGGCGCTGCAGGCCGACCCCGACGTCACCCTGGCGCTGCTCGACCTGGGCCTCCCGGACAGCCAGGGACTCGACTCGCTCGCCCGCATGCACGATGCCGCGCCGCTGGTGACGGTGGTGGTGCTGTCGGCCGACGAGCGACGCGAGACCATCATCGCGGCCATCGAGGCAGGCGCGGCCGGCTTCATTCCCAAGACGGCGCAAGGTTCGGTGCTCGACAACGCGTTGCGCGTGGTGCTCGACGGCGGCGTGTACGTGCCACGCGAGGCCCTCGACGCACCCGGCGGTCAGCGGTTCGCCGGCCTGCTGCCGGCCGCCACGACGCCGCTCGACCTGTCGCCGCGGCAGCTCGATGTGCTGCGCCTGCTCATCGAAGGCAAGAGCAACAAGCTCATCTGCCGCGAACTCGACCTGTCGGAGTCCACCGTCAAGACGCACCTTGGCGCGATCTTCCGCCGCCTTGACGTGAACAGCCGCACGCAGGCGGTGCTGGCCGCCGCGCGGCTGGGTCTGCGACTGCAGCCGCGCAGCACAGCCTGAAGCACAGGCTGCCTTCTATTGCCCATGACGCCCCGGCCCGGCACGGGCCGCTTCGATGGCAGCCAGCAACTCGGCGGCGCGAAAGGGCTTGTGCAGCACCGGCACGTCACTGGCAGTCAACGCCGCGAGGTCGGCCGGCGCCGTGTCCCCGGTCACGACCAGTGCAGGCAGCGAGACGCAGATGCGGTGCACCTCGGAGATCACGCGCAGGCTGTCGGCGCCCGGCAGACGGTTGTCGGTGACCAGCAGGCCCCACGGCGGCCTCGTGCCGCGGGACGCATGCGCCGCCAGCACCCGCTGCAGCGCAGGCAGGCCGTCGAATGCTTCCACCTGCGCCCCCCAGCGCTGCAGCTGCAGGGTCATCGCCTCGCGAACTGCCGGCTCGTCCTCGACCATCACGATGCCCAGCCCCGCCAGCGGCTGCCGCTCGACCTCGGCGGGCGCCTGCGGCCGCGGCAGCGCATGCGTGAGGGGCAGTTCAAGGGAGAAGCACGAGCCGCGCTGCGGCACCGAACGCAGCCGCAGGGAATGGTCGAGCAGCAGCGCCGCCCGCTTGACCAGCGCCAGCCCGAGCCCCAAACCGCGCACGCCATCCCGGCTCGCGCCGAGTTGCGCGAACTCCTCGAACACGGCTTCATGCTGCGACTGCGGAATGCCCCGGCCCGTGTCCCACACCTGCAGCAGCACGCGGCCGCTGCCGGCCCGTTTTCGCACGCCGACCAACACCCCGCCGTGATCGGTATAGCGCACCGCGTTGTTGACGAGGTTGCGCACCACCTGCTCGAGCAGCACCGGGTCGGAATGCACCGCCAGCTGCGTGGGCCGGAAGCGCAGCCGCAGGCCCTTGAGCCTGGCCGCCTCCCCCTCGTGGGCGGCGATCGCGTCGAACAGCGCCTGCACGGCGACGGCTTGCAGACGAGGCCGCACCGTGCCGGCGTCGAAGCGTGAAAGGTCGAGCAGTCCCTTGAGCAAGGCCTCGAGCGAGGCCACCGCCTCGTTCAGGCGGTCCATCATGCCGCGCAGCTGCTGCGAGGGGACCTGCTCGCGCAGCAGGCCCACCAGCAGGCCGATGGTCACCACCGGCTGTCGCAGGTCGTGGCTGGCCGCGGCGATGAAGCGGGTCTTGGCGGTGTTGGCCTGCTGCAGGTCTCGTGTGCGTTCACGCACGCGCAGCTCCAGCGTCTGGTTGAGCTCCTCCACCTCGGACAGTGCTCCCACCACACGCTGCATCAGCACCGCTGAAAAGCCGGTCAGCGCCACCGGCACTGCGTACGGCAGCCAGTAGCCGTCCATGACGGACGTGTAGCCCTGCTGGTAGAGGTAGTCGTGCACGCCCGATGCCAGCACCGCCAGCAGGCCGGCCAGCAGCGCCAGCAGCGGCCCGACACGCAGTTCGCGCGCGCGACGCGCCACCAGCCACAGCGAAGGCAGCGTGAGCACCAGCAGGAGCGGATAGGCGAGCGCGCGAGCCGGATACAGCTGCCCGGTCGTCGCCGCCGCGGCGCCGGCCGACAGCAGCACGCCGCCCGTCGCCAGCAACGCCGGCCGGAAGCCCCGCAGCCGGTAGCCGGTCAGCGAGGTGGCGAAGAAGCCGAGCAGCACCACGCTGGTCACCTGCGCGGCGAAGTACAGCCAGTCGGTGAGAGCCAGCGGCAGCGAATTGCCGGGCTGGTAGTAGCCGAAGTTGCGCACCGACGTGAGGATGCCCAGCAGGCTGAAGGTGCCCAGCGCGACCTCGGAGCGCCGCCGCCACCACAGCAGGAGGGTGAAGAGGCTGACGCCGCAGCTGGCGACGTTGAGCAGCTGCGGGATGGTCACGCTGCGGTGGTAGCCCCACAGGAAGGCGGACTCCACCTTGCCCGCCGGGCCGACCTGCATTGCCGACAGGCCGGCGCGCTGCCCGCTGTCCACGGTGATCTCGACCAGGTTGTCGCCCGCGCGCAGCAGCGCCGGCGGCAGGCCGACGAGCGTGGGCACCGGGCGTCGCTGCACGATGTTGTCCGGCTGCATGGTGTCCTGCACCAGTTGGCCGTTCACCTGCAGCCGGTGCCGGGTGCTCAGCCGCTGCAGCTGCAGGGCCCACGCGCCCGCGGGCGCCCGGGCGAGCGTGAAGTTCGCCCGGTAGTAGCCCGTGCCCGGCGCAGGCTGGCCACGTGCCGCCCAGGTATCGGGCAGCGACACCGCCCGCCAGGGCCCCAGCGGCGACGTCGCGAACTGCGCCGCCACGATCTCGCGCGGCGCCTCGGCCGGATCACCGGCGAGCGCAGGCAGGATGCCGAGCAGGCATACCGCCGGCAGCCATCGCCAGGGGCTTGGCTTCAGAGCTTCCAGAGCAGTTCCAGGCCGTACGCGAGGCTGCGCAGCTCATGTCGCGGCAGCTCGACCAGGCCCTTGCTCTGGCGAGCACGTTCGGAGAACGTGTACTGCGCCCAGCCGCCCACCTGGACGTTCGGGTACACGCTCCAGCTGTAGCGCCCCGCCAGGCTCAGGTCATAGCCCCGCGTGCCGGTGAAGGTGACGCCCGGCTGAGAGGTGTTCTCGAGCCGCCGCCACACCGGCGTGGCCGCTACCAGGCGCAATCCATAGTGGCTGCGAGCGCCGCGCACCCGCTCCGAATCGAGCGCGAAGCCCACATGCAGCATCGCCTCGCTCGCCGTTTCGACGACCGTGCCATGCGACACGTCGGTGGCGCCATCGGTGCCGGCCACGAAACCCGAGCGTGTGAAGGTGTTGGTGCGGAAGCTGGGTCCCGCCAGCGCGAACAGCTGGCGGTGCAGGCGGTAGTGCAGCAGCAGCTTGGTATGGGTTTCCTGCAGGCTGAACTGGTTGGTCTGCAGCAGCGGATCGGTGATGGGCGTGTTGCCGATCACGGCCGCGCTGGTGGTCCAGCGTTCGGTGGACTTGCCCGGCGCGAAGGTGGACTCGCCGTCGAAGGTCATCAGCACGTCGGGCGACACCGAGTAAAGGGCGCCGGTCACCAGCATCGGGCTGGACACCTCGGCCTTGCTCCTGATCGGCCACATGCTCACGTGCTCCTGGTAGGTGACGGTCTGCCGGCCGAGACCCAGGAAATAGGAGAAGCCGCGGTCGTCGGCCGGCTCCGAGGTGGCGGCGGGCGTCTGGGCATGCCCGGCCGCGCAAGCGAGCAACAGCACGGCCGAGCCGGCCAGCGCGCGCAAGGGGTGGTGCTTGTTCAAGGTGCTTCCGTTGTCGAGTGGGAGAGTTGCGGTCATTGTCGAAATCGACCGCGCCGGCCACATCGTCCGAACGGTGGAGGCCTACTCCACGCGCCGTGCGGAAGTTCACGCACGGCCGTTGCGTTCGCGCTCGAGCAGCATCGCATCGCCGTAGCTGAAGAAGCGATAACGTCGTTCGATTGCATGGCGGTACAGCGCCATCACGTGCTCGTAGCCGGCAAAGGCCGACACCAGCATCATCAGCGTGCTCCGGGGCAGGTGGAAGTTGGTGACCAGCACGTCGACCACGCGGAAGTCGAAGCCCGGTGTGATGAAGATGTCGGTGTCGCGTGCGCCAGCCTGCAGCTCGCCACCGCGCGCGGCCGACTCGAGCGCGCGCAGCGTGGTGGTGCCCACCGCCACCACCTTCCGGTGCGCGGCCTTCGTCGTACGGATTGCCTGCACCGTGGCCTCGGGCACCTCGAACCATTCGCTGTGCATCTTGTGTTCGGCGAGGTTTTCGGTGCGCACCGGCTGGAAGGTGCCGGCCCCCACATGCAGCGTGACCTGCGCCGTACCGATGCCGCGCTCGCGCAAGGCGGCCAGCACGGACTCGTCGAAGTGGAGCGCGGCGGTGGGCGCGGCCACCGCGCCGGGCTTGTCGGCGAACACCGTCTGGTAGCGGCGCGCATCGTCGGCCGTGTCGGCGTGGGTGATGTAGGGCGGCAGCGGCACATGGCCGTGGCGCTCGAGCAGCGCCAGCGGATCGTCCGGGAAGCGCAGGTGGAACAGCCCGCCGTCGGGCCCGCCGCGGCCCAGCACCTCGGCATCGAAGGCTTCGGAGAAACGCACCACGGTGCCCGGCTTCGGCGACTTGCTGGCGCGCAGGTGTGCCAGCACCTCATGGCCGGGCAGCACCCGCTCGACCAGCGCCTCGACATGGCCACCGCTGGCCTTGGCGCCGAACAGTCGCGCCTTGATGACCTTGGTGTCGTTGAACACCAGCAGGTCGCCCGCGCTCAGCAGGCGGGGCAGCTCGCGGAAGACACGGTCCACCGGGTCGGAAGCACGGCCGTCGAGCAGGCGCGAGGCGCTGCGTTCTGCGGCGGGGTGCTGGGCGATGAGTTCGGGCGGAAGAGCGAAGTCGAAGTCGCTCAGGGTGAAGGTGCGGGAAGAGGACATGGCGCGCAGGCTGTACCGGCCTGGTGGGATGGCGAGGGCCGCATTCTCACATCCGCGCCTGCAGCAAGGCCGCCCGCGCGGCCTTGCTTCCATTCGCTCAGCTCGAGACCGCCCGGCGGAAGTCGGGGTCGCCGAGCAGCTGCCCGACCAGCTTGCGGTACAGGCCGGTGTACTCGTTGACCGCTGCGGGGATGGCCACCGCACCGACGAACGAGGACTCCCAGCTGGCCGCAACCTTGAGCTCCTTGTCGTAGACGGTGCGGCCGGCCCGCACGACGACGAAGCGCGCCCCCAGCGTGCCGCTGGCCTGGCTCGTCGGGACCGCCAGTTCGCTCTGCGTGAGCTGGCCCTGGATCACCAGGGTGGACGCGGCATCGAGCAGGCCGGCGGCCTTCAGTTCGGTCGCCAGCGTTTCCTTGAGGTACTTGGCGAACGAACCGTCGATGGGCGATGACAGCGTGTTCGAGCGCACGTCAAGCCCGGCGTCGAAGCCGGCGGGCTTGCCGGGCGCCGGAGCGAATTCGCCCAGGGAGGCCGGCGCCATGCCGGAGGCCTTGGCCATCCGGATGTTGTCGATGCTGGGCGCCGGAGCACCCATCTTGATCTGCGCGCAGCCGGTGAGCGCGGCAGCGCCGGCGATGAGCGCCGCGCAGAGCAGCCGCGAAGGGCGGTCAGCGAAAGACATGTGCTGCACTCCCTTGCCTACTTGAACGCCGCGTCCTGCGACAGGTCGTTGAGCGCCGTGCTGACGATCTGCCGGGTCATCAGGCGCACGCCCGCCTCGATGTTTTCGACCTTGACAGCGTTGTCCGGCGTCTTGCTCGCGCCCACCGTCGTGTGGATCGCATGGCGCGCCGTCTTGGTGAGGGCGTCGGTCTGTCCGTTGCCGAGGTACTTGACCGTGCACACATAGCCGTCGGACACCTGGGAACCCGCGAGACCGAAGGTCAGCCCGGCCGCGACCCCCTTGCTGAAGGCATCGTCGGTGAGCGGCACGTTGTTGAGGGTCACGCTGAGCAGTGCGCCGCCGGCCACCGGCTTGTTGTCGACCTGCGAGAAAAGGCCGCTGCCCTGGACCTGCTCGGTGACCTGGGCCTTGAGGAATTCGGTGGCCTGGGCGTTGGCCACGCCCTTGGTCTGGAACTCGAAGACCAGCTGGACCGGCTTGGCCTGTACCGGCTTTCTGAACTGCGCAGCATTGACCTCCTTGGTCGTGCCGTCGACGTAGTGGGTGGCGCAGCCTGTGAGCGCAGCGGCGCCCACCAGCGCGAACACGCTTGCGGCACGCCGCAGCCCGGCCGACATGGCCGAGAACTCATTCCTCATGGATCCCTCCGGAACTTGACTTGGACTTGGTTTTGAACGCGCGGCAGGTGCGCCGCGCGCGGCGATGCTAGCAGCGGCGCCCGAGGCGGCAGAATGCCCCGCCATGTCGAACGACGAGTCGAAGGCTTCAGTCAAGCCGGTGAAGGCCGAGAAGTCCGCCCCGCAACGGGCCATGGAAAAGCTCGGCCTGCTGCGCGACATCGACCTGGCCCTGCACCTGCCGCTGCGCTACGAGGACGAGACCCGCATCACCCGCATCGCCGATGCGCGCGACGGCGAGCCCGCGCAGGTCGAGGGCGTGGTGACCGACAGCCGCATCGAGTTCCGGCCGCGAAGGCAGCTCGTCGTGCGGCTCGACGACGGCAGCGACGAACTGGTGCTGCGCTTCCTGCACTTCTACCCTTCGCACCAGAAGGCGCTCGCCGTGGGCAAGCGCCTGCGGGTGCGCGGCGAGCCGCGCGGCGGCTTCCTCGGCCGCGAGATGGTGCACCCGGCCTTCAAGCCGGTGGACGAGGACACGCCGCTGGCCGCCGCGCTGACGCCGGTGTATCCCACCAGCGCGCAGCTGCCGCAGGCCTACCTGCGCAAGGCGGTGACCTCGGGGCTCTCGCGTGCATCGCTCGACGAGCTGCTGCCGCCGGCCATGGTGCCCCGGCACCTGCCCACGCTGAAGGAGGCGCTGCACTTCCTGCACCACCCGGCGCCGGACGTGAGCCTGGCCACCCTCGAAGATCATTCGCACCCTGCCTGGCAGCGCCTCAAGTACGAAGAGCTGCTGGCGCAGCAGCTGTCGCAGCTGCAGGCGCAGCGGGAGCGCGCCGCGCTCAAGGCCCCGGCATTGCGCGCGCGGCCCGGCGGCCTGCACGAGAAGCTGCTGGCCGCCCTGCCCTTTGCGCTCACGAAGGCGCAGCACCGCGTGGCAGAGGAGATCGCGCACGACCTCGCGCGGGCCCAGCCGATGCACCGCCTGCTGCAGGGCGACGTGGGTTCGGGCAAGACGGTGGTGGCCGCGCTGGCGGCCGCGGTGGCCATCGACGCCGGCTGGCAATGCGCGCTGATGGCGCCCACCGAGATCCTCGCCGAGCAGCACTTCCGCAAGCTGGTGGGCTGGCTGGAGCCGCTGGGCATCGGCATCGCCTGGCTGACCGGCAGCCGCAAGGGCAAGGCGCGCACGCAGATGGTCGAGCGGGTGAGAAGCGGTGAAGCGCAGCTGGTCGTCGGCACGCATGCGGTGATCCAGGACGACGTGCAGTTCGCGAAGCTCGGCCTGGCCATCATCGACGAGCAGCATCGCTTCGGCGTGCAGCAGCGCCTGGAGCTGCGGCGCAAGCTCGAAAGCGCCGGCGGCGAGGCACTGGAGCCGCACCTGCTGATGATGAGCGCCACACCCATCCCGCGGACGCTGGCGATGACCTATTTCGCCGACCTCGACGTGAGCACCATCGACGAGCTGCCGCCCGGCCGCAGCCCGATCGTCACCAAGGTGTTCGCCGACGGCAAGCGCGACGACGTGATCGCACGCATCCGCGACGAGGTCGAGCGGGGCCGGCAGGTCTACTGGGTGTGCCCGCTCATCGAGGAGAGCGAGGCGCTCGACCTGCGCAATGCCACCGAGACCCACCAGCAGCTGGTGGAGGCACTGCCCGGCCACCAGGTGGGCCTGCTGCACGGCCGCATGCCGGCCGGCGAAAAGGCCGCGGTGATGGGACTGTTCACCGGCGCCCGGATGAGCGTGCTGGTGTCCACCACCGTCATCGAGGTGGGCGTCGACGTGCCCAATGCGAGCCTCATGGTGATCGAGCATGCCGAGCGCTTCGGCCTGTCGCAGCTGCACCAGCTGCGCGGCCGCGTGGGCCGCGGCTCGGTGGCCAGCGTGTGCGTGCTGCTGTACACGCCGCCCCTGTCGGACACGGGCAAGGCCCGGCTGAAGGCGATGGTCGAGACCACCGACGGCTTCGAGATCGCCCGGCGCGACCTCGATATCCGCGGGCCCGGCGAGTTCATGGGCTCGCGCCAGTCGGGCGCGCCGCTGCTGCGTTTCGCCGATCTCGCCGAGGACGAGGCGCTGCTGCGCGAAGCGCGGCGCGTGGCGCCGCAGCTGCTGGACCGCCACCCGGCCGCCGCCCGGGCGCACGTGGCCCGGTGGCTGGGCGGCAAGGCGGAACTGCTGCGGGCCTAGCGGGCCGGGGCCCCGGCTTACCAGCCGCCGTTGCCGTCGGCCGCCACGTACTTGTTGCCCGCCTTCCTGTAGGACTCGACGGCCTTCTTCAGGTCGCGGTATTCGGCGCAGGAGAAGGTGCACACCTTGTCGAGCGTGGCCAGGCGCTCCTCGGCCTTGGCCAGGTCGCCCTTCATCAGGTAGAGCTCGCCGGAATACTCGAGAGCGCCGCGGTGCTTCGGGTCGATGCGCAGCGCTTCGTTGTAGTGGCGCTCGGCGGCGTCGTAGTCGGGCGTCTTGGCCTTGCGGTACGAGTAGCCCATGAGGTTGTTCCAGTCGGCGCTGTCGGTGGCATTGACCTTCTTGAGCTCGTCGATCGCGGCGACCCACTTCTTCGCGGCGATCTGCTCGCGCGCGGCCGCCAGCGGGTCGGCCTTGGCCGGCACGACGGCCGGGCCGGTGTCGGCTGCGAAGCTCGCGGTGGCGACCAGGGTCAGCGCGATGGCGGCGCACAGCTGGGTGAAACGGGCGGTGGTGCTGCGGGTGTGCATGAAGGGCTCCTCGGTTCGGTGATCGGTGGGCGGACGGACGGACGTTCAGGTCACGAGGACAGCGGTCGCATCGTAGGACTGTCGTTCGCGCCTGGCACACCCACTTACGGCAGCAGCCCGCGCGGCGGACGCACCGGCCGGCCGCCTCGTTGTGACAAATTGCTTTGGGCCGGCCCTGCTACCAGAGCTTGACGCAGTTGCCCGAGACCACGAAGCCGGTGCTCGGGGGGTCGCCGGCAGTCATGGGCCGGTCTTCGAACGTGACCCCCAGCCGCGGCACCTTGGCGAACAGCACCTCCGAGGTGGCCGGCAACGGCACCAGCGACTTGCCCGGCGTGTCGCCCACCACCGCCAGCGGCACCGGTGGGCCGTCGGTCGGCAGGGCCCACAGCTGCGCCACCTTGCCCTGCGGCACGCCGAGCGGTCGCAGCAGCCGCAGCGTGAGCTGCCGCCCGTGCCGCAGCGACCCGGCGAGCAGCACCGGCTGCTGCTGTGCGTCGGTCAGCACGCCGACGTAGCTGGGCGCGAAGGTGTCGGTGGACGCCTGCAGCCCGACGAGTTCGGGCTGGCTGCGCAGCACCAGCACGCACAGCAGCACGCCGGCAAGGGCCCCGCCGAGCGGGCGGGCGGCCATGCCGAGCCAGCTCCAGAGGGGCTGCAGCGCCGGCCTGGCTGCGGCCGCCGCCGCAGGTGCAGCGAACAGCCGCTGCTCCAGCCCCTGCCACACCGCCGGCGACGGCTGCATCTGCGGCACGCTGTTCGCGAGATGCCCCAGCCGCTGCTGCCAGCGCACCACCGCCATCGCGGCCAGCGGCGCGCGGCGGCGCAGTGTCTCGAAACGACGGCGCGCCGGGCCCTGCAGCGTGCCCAGCGCGTATTCGCGCGCCAGGCGGTCGAGCAGTTCGGGGCGCAGGTAGTTCATGGTTCAGGCGGCTTCGATGCCTGCAGCCTGCAGGCAGTCCTTGAGCTTGTCGAGCCCGCGGCGCACCCAGGCCTTGGCCGTGCCCAGCGGTGCGTTCAGCGCTTCGGCGATCTCGGTGTGCACCATGCCGCGGTAGTAGGCGAGCGCCAGCGCCTGGCGCTGCGAAGCCGACAGGCTGCCCATGCAGCTGTCGATGTTGAGCTTGGTGAGGCTCTCGTCCAGCAGGTGCTGCGGTTCCCAGTGGTCGTCGGCCGCGATGTCGAAGTCGTCGTCGATCGCGGTGGTGCTGGCCTTTTCGGTGCGGCCAGAGCGCGCGGCGTCGATCGCCTTGTTGCGCACGATGTTGATCATCCACGTCATGGGCGTCGCCACGGCGGCGTTGTAGCTGGCGGCCGCATGCCAGACGTTCATGTAAGCCTCCTGCAGCACCTCCTCGGCCCGCTCGCGCTGGCCGAGCACCCGGAAGGCGATGCCCAGCAGGTGACTGCTGGTGGCGCGGTACAGCGCCTCGAAGGCGACCCGGTCGTGCAGGGCCACCCGGGCCAGCAGGCTGGCGAGGTCGGGCGGCGGGCTCTTGGCGACGACGGGGCGTTGCATGGCGCGGGCAGTGTAGCGGCGGCCCCTTCGCGCCGGCTATCCCCCGGCCCCCCTGGTCAGCCAGGCCGGTTTCGCCATTGGCGTTTTCGATTGGATGCACCCCGGGTATCGCAAAGAACCGGTTTTGCGCAAAATCGCGGCATGACCCTCACCGAGCTCCGCTACATCGTCACTGTCGCCTGCGGAGGGCGAAAGAGGGGCCCCGCCGCAGGCGGGGATCGCAGCCCGCAGCAGGCGGTGGGCGACGGCGGCGCGTATGCCGCCATGGAAGTTGGAACATGACCCTCACCGAGCTCCGCTACATCGTCGCCGTCGCCCGTGAGAAGCACTTCGGGCGTGCGGCCGAGGCCTGCTTCGTGTCGCAGCCCACGCTCAGCGTCGCGATCAAGAAGCTGGAGGACGAACTCGACGTCAAGCTGTTCGAGCGGGGCAGCTCGGAGGTGAGCGTCACGCCGCTGGGCGAGGAGATCGTGCGCCAGGCGCAGGCCACGCTCGAGCAGGCCGCCGCGATCAAGGAGATCGCCAAGCGCGGCAAGGACCCGCTGGCCGGCCCGCTGCGGCTGGGCATCATCTACACCATCGGCCCCTACCTGCTGCCCGAGCTGGTGAAGAACGCCATCGAGCGGGTGCCGCAGATGCCGCTCATGCTGCACGAGAACTTCACCGTCAAGCTGCTGGAGCAGCTGCGCACCGGCGAGCTCGACTGCGCGATCATGGCCGAGCCCTTCCCGGACACCGGCCTTGCCATCGCGCCGCTGTACGACGAGCCGTTCGTCGTGGCGGTGCCCAGGACCCACCCGCTGGCCCGGCGCGACAGCATCTCGGCGCAGGAGCTCAAGCAGGAGACCATGCTGCTGCTGGGCACCGGCCACTGCTTCCGCGACCACGTGCTGGAGGTCTGCCCCGAGTTCGCGCGCTTCGCGAGCGACGCCGAAGGCATCCGCAAGAGCTTCGAGGGTTCGTCGCTCGAGACCATCAAGCACATGGTGGCCTCGGGCATGGGCATCACCGTGGTGCCGCAGCTGTCGGTGCCGGCGGATCCGCAGGCGCACCTCGCCTACGTCCCCTTCACCGAGCCGGTGCCCACCCGCCGTGTCGTGCTGGCGTGGCGCCGCACCTTCACCCGCTACGAGGCGATCGCGGCGCTGCGCAATGCCATCTACGCCTGCACGCTGCCGGGTGTGACGAGGCTCACCGCCTGAGCCGGGCTTGACGATCCTCAAGCCCGCAGGCAACCGCCCGAGGCAGCATGGCAGGGCCCATACGAAGGAGCCCACCATGAAGACCACCCCCACCGCCCCTTCCGGCCGCATCGAACTGGCCCGCGTGCGCGGCTGGCTGGGCTTCGGCCTGGTCGCCGCCGGCATGCTGTACTGGTTCGCCGACCTCGCACACTGGCTGGCGCCCGCCTGAACGCCTGCGCCGGCAGGCTGGGCTAAAGTGCGGCGCCATCGAAGCCCACCCTCAGGAGCGCCCATGGCCAAGAGCAAGAACGCCAGCACCGCCGCCGGCAGCAGGAACGTGCCGCCCATCAGCATCGGCATCAGCGACAAGGACCGCGCCGCCATCGCGAAGGGCCTGTCGGCCCTGCTGGCCGACACCTACACGCTCTACCTCACCACGCACAACTTCCACTGGAACGTCACCGGCCCGATGTTCAACACGCTGCACACCATGTTCATGGCGCAGTACACCGAGCTGTGGAACGCGGTGGACCCGATCGCCGAGCGCATCCGCTCGCTGGGCCATGCGGCGCCGGGCTCCTATGCCGAGTTCGGCAAGCTCAGCTCGCTGAAGGACGCGCCCACCACGCCGCCCAAGGCGCTGGACATGGTGCGCATCCTGGTCGAAGGCCATGAAGCCGTGGCCCGCACGGCTCGCAGCATCTTCCCCGCGGCCGGCAAGGCCGACGACCAGCCGACCGCCGACCTGCTGACCCAGCGGCTCGACGTGCACGAGAAGACCGCCTGGATGCTGCGGTCGCTGCTGGAGGAATGAGCCAGGAGCCCGGGCGCACGGGCTTCGTCCGCTAGGGCTCGATGTCGTCGATGTGCCGCGGCCAGCTCGCCTTGAGCAGCCGCGACAGCGCCCGGTCCGCCAGCAGCTTGCCGCCGGTCTGGCAGCGGGCGCAGTAGTTGGTCTCGTTGTCGGCGAACACGATGTGCTGCACCGGCGAGCCGCACACCGGGCAGGGCTGGCCGTAGCGGCCGTGCACCGCCATCGCCGGGTGGAACGCGGTCACCTTGTCGGGCCAGTCGCCCGCCTCCTGGCGCAATCGGTCGGTCCATTCGGCCATCACCTGCCGCGTCGCCTCGAACAGCGCGCGGACCTGCGCGTCGTCCATCGAGCGGGTGAGCATCACCGGCGACAGCCGGGCGCGGAACAGGATCTCGTCCGAATACGCATTGCCGATGCCGCTGAACAGGCGCGGGTTGGTGAGCGCGCGCTTGAGCGTGTGGTTCTCGGCACGCAGGCGCTCGGCAAACGCGGCCACGTCGCTCGTCATCACGTCGATGCCGCCCGGGTCCATGGCGGCCAGCGCCTCGCGACCGGCCACCAGGTGCATGGCCGCGCGGCGCTTGCTGCCGGCTTCGGTGAGCGCCAAGGTGCCGTTGTCGAACACCAGCGCCGCCAGGGTGATCTTCGCCGGCGGCCTGGCGCCCGCTGCGAGCCAGCGCAGCCGCCCGGCGATCATGAGGTGCAGCACCAGGAAGAGCTCGCCCTCGAGTGCCAGCACCACCCGCTTGCCCAGCCGTTCGGCCCCTTGCACCTTGCGGCCCTCGGCCGTGCCGATGGAGGGCACCGCAGTGCGCAGCACGAAAGGGTGCAGCACACGCACCGCTTCGAGCCTGTGGCCGAGCACCTTGTCCTGCAGGCGCTCGATGTAGACGCTGATGTCGGGCAGCTCCGGCATCGGGCGAGTGTGCCACCCGCAAGCAAGGGTCAGAAGTGCGCTTCGAGCTGCAGCGAAGGCGCCGACACCCGCGTACCCGGCAGCGACGACGGGTTGCCGAACTTGTTGCGGATGTACTGGTAGCCCAGGCCGGCGTAGAAGGTCTTGGGCTTGCCGGCGGCGGCGCCCAGGTCCCACAGCAGCGAGGTCTCGAGCCAGGTCTCGGCCGCGGTCTCGCCGCCGAAACCGTCGCGGCCCTTCTTGCCGGTGTAGTTGGCCCATCCCTTGAACACCATGGGCAGCCCGGCGTCGAAGCCGAAGTTCCACACCGTCGAAAGGCGCGGCGCCGCATCGAAGTCGACATCCTGGCCGGCGATCGAGTTGTTGTTGGTTTCCTTGTAGTACAGCAGGCCGAGGGTCAGGAGGCCGGGCACGTCGAACTCGACCTTGGGGCCGGCGATGAACTTCAGCAGCCCGGCGCCGAAGGCGTCGTTCTTCGAGTTGAAGTCGAAGCCGGCCTGCAGGCCGACGTCGCGCACTGGGCCGAACCTGAAGGTGTCGCCGCCCGAGAGCTTGCCCAGGCTCAGGGTGTGCTGGTAGACGACGTAGACCTCGTGTGCGCCGCGCGGGCTGTTGTTGGCGGTGTTGGCTTCGTCGGACTTCAGCAGCTCGGCATTGAAGAAGTTGGTGCCCCACCGGTAGCCGCCCACGTACTGCAGGTTGACCAGGTGCTTGGTCACGTCGGCGTCGCTGCCGGGCTCCTTGAACTTGCTGCCGTGGCCGTAGCTGATGAAGGCATCGCTCCACTCGGCGGCGCGGGCGGTGTTGCTCAGGCCGAGCAGGGCTGCGGCCGCAACGGGCAGCAGGCGGGAAAGGCGGGTCATGGTCTTGTCTCCTCGAACGGATGTCGTTGTGCTTGCGTGCGTGAGCTGCAGCGCGGCCGCGAATGCGGACCGCGAGCCATTGGACGGGGCCGGGCACCTTTCGACATACGGCAGGAGGCATGCACGCCATCGGTCAGCGCGTATGCAACGCGGCGCCGGGCGTGTTAGGTCCGTATGATCCCGCGCGGCGGCTGCACCTCAAGGGCATGGCAAACACTCGTCGAGCCTCGGCCCGGCAGGTTTGCGCTGCGGGGCACCCCCGCGGCGGTTGATGGAGTCAGGCGTTTCAACGCACGAGCGGCGTTGCGCCAGGGCGCGATGATGCTCGCGCTTCACCGGCAGGTTGGGGAGGCAGCCGCCCCTTTTGCCGAAGAACCATCACGACGACGATGAAAGACCCGCAGCGTGTCGAACTGGCAGCCCGGACGATGGCGCGCGCGATGCTGGCTGGCGAATCCGACCGCGACGGGCTGCTCGCCCGCGCGGCGGTGGCCCTCGCAGGCGAACCCGCCTGGCTGGCTCCGCTGATCGACGAGCTCGCCGCACCCTTGCAGGCGCTGTGGCCCTATCTCGATATCGACACGCTGGCCGCCCGGCTGCAGGCCCACCCGCGTTTCGAGCACGCCTGCATCAGCGCCTGGCCGCCACAGGTCCGGCGCTTCATCCTGCGGCCCTTGCACATGCTGCCCTCGCCGCTGGGCCTGCACGAATGGCCGCGGCCGGCCTTGCCCACCTTCGACGCGCTGGCGCAATGGCTGCAGCTGGAGCCGCGCACCCTCGAATGGCTGGCCGGCCCGACGGCGCGATGGCCCGCGGCCGGGCTCGCGCAGCACCACTACCGCTGCCTGCTGCAGCCCAAGCGCAGCGGCAGCCTGCGCCTGATCGAGGCCCCCAGGGCCCGGCTCAAGGCAGCGCAGCGCCGGTTGCTCGAAGGCCTGCTGCAACTGGTGCCGGTGCATGACGCAGCCCACGGCTTCGTGCCGGGCGCAGCGTGGTCACCCATGCCCGCCTGCATGCCGGCCAGCCGGTCGTGCTGCGCTTCGATCTGCGCGACTTCTTCACCAGCATCCGCGCTTCGCGCATCCATGCGCTGTGGCGCACGCTGGGCTACCCGCTGCCGATCGCCCGCGCCCTCACGACGCTCACCACCACGCACACGCCGCTCGCGGTGCGCCAGCGCCTGCGCGAAGACGGCTCGCTCGACTGGCAGGCCGCCCGGCGCCTCGCGTCGCCGCACCTGCCGCAAGGTGCGCCATCGTCGCCCGCCCTTTCCAACCTGTGCGCCTTCGGGCTCGACTTGCGGCTGGACGCGCTGGCCCGCAGCCTGGGCGCGCGCTACTCGCGCTATGCCGACGACCTCGTGCTCTCAGGACCCCGACTGCTGGCTCAGCGGCGCGATCCGCTGCAGGCGCTGGTGGCCGCCATCGCGCTGGAAGAAGGCTTTGCACTCAACCACCGCAAGACGCACTGCCTGTCGCAAGGGCGGCGGCAGCTCGTCACCGGCATCGTGGTGAACCAGGGGCTCAACACGCCCCGCGAACAGTTCGATCGCCTGAAGGCGGTGCTGCACCAGTGCGTGCTGCACGGCCCGGCCTCGCAGAACCGCGAGGGCCATGCGGACTTCCGTGGACACCTGCGCGGGCAGGTCGCCTGGCTGGCGCAGCTCAACCCGGCGCGCGGCGCGAAACTGTCGGCCCTGTTCGAGCGCATCGACTGGGCTCGAACTCGATAATCCCGCGCATGTCCGCCCTGCCCGCCTCGCGCCTGTCGCTCTACCTCGACCTCATCCGCTGGAACCGCCCCGCGGGCTGGCTGCTGCTGCTGTGGCCCACGCTCGCGGCGCTGTGGATGGCCGCAGGCGGCTTTCCCGGCTGGCACCTGCTGGCGGTGTTCACTCTCGGCACCATCCTGATGCGCAGCGCCGGCTGCTGCGTCAACGACGTGGCCGATCGCGACTTCGACAGGCATGTGAAGCGGACCGCGCAACGGCCGGTGACCAGCGGCGCGCTGCCGGTGCGCGAAGCCCTGCTGCTGGGCGCTGTGCTGGCCCTCGCAGCCTTCGGCCTTGTGCTCACCACCAATGCACTCACGATCGGGATGTCGTTCGCGGCGCTGGCGGTGGCCATCGGCTACCCGTATGCCAAGCGTTTCGTCTCGATGCCGCAGGCGGTGCTGGGCGTGGCCTTCAGCTTCGGCATCCCGATGGCCTTTGCGGCGGTGCGCTCGGAGGTGCCGGCGCTGGCCTGGTGGCTGCTCGCGGGCAACCTGTTCTGGGTGCTGGCCTACGACACCGAATACGCGATGGTCGATCGCGACGACGACATCCGCATCGGCATCAAGACCTCGGCGCTCACGCTGGGCCGCTTCGACGTGGCCGGCGTGATGAGCTTCTATGCGATCTACCTGGCCGGCTGGGCGGTGCTCGGCTGGCAGCAGGGGCTGCGCTGGGTGTTCCTGCTGGGCATCGCGGCCGGCGCGGCGCAGGCGCTGTGGCACTACACGCTGATCCGCACCCGCACGCGCGAAGGCTGCTTCAAGGCCTTCCGGCTCAACCACTGGGTGGGGTTTGCAGTATTCGCCGGCGCGGCAGGCGATCTCTTGCTGCGGGCTGGCTCTTCATGAGGCTGCGGGACCACCGCGTCCCGAGCGACTTCGTTCCCGGGCACTACACAGAGACGGCCAGCGCCCACGCTGAGCAGGCGCAAGCGGCCAGCGCGGCCACCGTGCGCACGTGATTCCAGAAGGTCCACTCGCGCACATAGACCGGCCAGTACGCGGCCGCTTCGGCCGAAGCGGCGGCCAGCCGCGCCAGCCGCTCGTTGCGCGGCACGTTGAACGCCATCGTGGTGCCGAAGCAGCCGACGGCGTACAGCAGCGAAGCGGCCAGCAGCCAGGCCGAGCCGGCCTGCGACCATGACATGAGCGCAAGGACTGCCGCCGCGGCGCAGAGCACCGCGGTGCCCATGAAGACGCCGAGGAAAGACGGGTTGAGCACCACGACGTTGATGCGCTGCATCGCCGCGATGCCCGCCTCGCCCGGCAGGTCGGCCAGCGACCGCATCACGAACGACGAGAAGCCGAAGAAGACGCCGCCGATGGCACCGGCGCCGAGGCAAAGCAGCAAGGTCAGCAGCACGGTGGACATGAGGGTCACCTGACCAGGCCGAGCGTGCGCAACTGCGCCTCCAGTTCCTGCACCGAGTGCCACGGCAGGATGGGCGAGTTCTGCCGCTCGTCCGGCGGGTTGGAAGGCAGTCCGTCGGACCAGCCGCCGCAGCCCACCAGCGGCAACAGCGGACGCTTGTGGAGCCAGGCCAGGCACACCTCCGAGATGGTGCCGGCCCGCCCGCCGATGACGATGCAGGCATCGCCGGCCAGTGCCATCAGCAGGTTGCGGGCGTCGCCCATGCCGCAGGGGATCACCACGGTGGCCGGCCAGTCGGCCGGCGGCATCTCGTCGGGCGGCACGATGCTCACCACCAGGCCGCCGGCGGCGACGGCGCGCTCGGCCGCCACCCGGGTGGCGGGGCTGCCGCAGCCGCTCACGACGGTGATGCCCAGGCGGGCCAGCGCGGCGCCTGCCGCGGCGGCCAGCTCGTAGGCCGCAGAGCCCGGCTCGGCACTGCCGAGGATGCAGATCTGCGGGCGTCGGGTCATGGAGTTCATAGCCACCTGCGAACGGTGTGGGTGTAGCGGAGGTAGTCGCCGCCGAACTGCTCGGTGAGCATCCGCTCCTCGGGCAGGATCTGGAAGCGGGTGACGTACAGCACGTACAGGGGCACCAGCAGCACGGCGGCTGCATTGGCCAGGAAGGCGGCCCAGCCCAGCAGCTGCAGCACCCGCCCGAGGTACATCGGGTTGCGGCTGAAGCGGTACACGCCGCGGCTCACGAAGGCCGACGAGCGCGACGGGTCCAGAGGGTTGACCGTGGTGCCCGCCTTCCTGAACGACAGCTGGGCTGCCAACCGCAGCACGAGGCCGGCGGCGAACAGCACGAGGGCAACGCACAGCCGGTAGACGGGCGGCACGTCGAGCGGCGGCGTGAGCTGCGCGCAGCCCCACATGAGCAGCGCGACGACCAATGCCACGACCGGCGGGGGAACCTTCAGCTCGAGCGCATTCATGGAACCGCGATTCTGTCCACTCAGGCGGCCGGCAACAACCCGCCCGGCGCCGGCGTGCCCGCGACGATCGAGGCGACCGCCCGCTGCGGGCAGTCGCCGCGTTCGCAGACCTTGCACCCCGGCCCGATCGGCGTGGCCTGGGCCCCCTTCGACGACGACAGCGCCAGGCCCTGCGCATACACCAGCCGGTGCGCCTGGCTCACGTCGCAGCCCAGCGCCACGGCGAACGTCTTCTGCAGCGACTGATAGCCCGGCGGGCCGCTGCTCACCTGGCGCGCGACCCAGAAGTAGGTGCGGCCGTCGGGCATGCGCGCGAGCTGGGTGACGATCTGCTGCGGGCGGCTGAAGGCTTCATAGACGATCCACAGCGGACAGGTGCCGCCCACGCGGGAGAAGTGGAAGGCCGTGGCCGACTGGCGCTTCGACACATTGCCTGCCCGGTCCACCCGCACGAAGAAAAACGGCAGGCCGCAGGCGCCCGGGCGCTGCAGGGTGCTGAGCCGGTGGCACACCGCCTCGAAGCCCACGCCGAAACGGAAGGCGAGGCGCTCGACGTCGTAGCGGTGCGCTTCGGCCGCTTCGAGGAAGCTGCGGTACGGCATCAGCAGCGCACCGGCGAAGTAGTTCGACAAGGCCACCCGCGCCAGCCGCCGCGTCTGCACGTCAGCGTCGAGGCCGGCCGCTGCGGCAAGGCCGTCGATCACGTCGCCGGCCTCCAGCAGCGCCAGCTCGGCCGCCATGGCAAAGGCCTGCTGCCCCACGCTCAGCGAAGGCGCAAGCCACAGCACGCGCTGCACCGGGTCGAAGCGGCGCTTGTCCATCAGGCCGTCGGGGCCGCCTGCGCCGCCGGCGGCCAGGGTGCGCACGCCATGCCGCGAGGCCAGGCGCTGCATCAGCGTTGCGGCAATGCGCTGCGGCGCATGGGCCTCCGCGTCGGCCATCGCGATCTCCTCGGCACGTTCGTCGAGCTCGGCCACGTGGTTCTGGCGCTGGTTGAGGTAGGCACGCACCGCCTCGTCGGCAGTCGGGCGGCTGTAGGCCATGTCGCGATCGCCGGCGCCCGCCTGCGCGGCCAGCAGGTCGGCGCGCTCGCCAGCGGCGCGCCACTGGCGGTGCAGGCGCAGGATGGCGCGCCCCACCTGAGGCATGTTGTCCACCAGTGCCTTGATCTCGGCCTGCGATACCGCGCCCGCGCCGTCGCTGCTGCTCGCGACCTCGCCCAGCACGGCGCGCAGGTCGGTGGTGAGCGCGGCCGCATCGTCCTCCGAGAAGAGCTGGGCATCAACGTTGAGCACCGCGCTGATCTTCAGCAGCACCGGCACGGTGAGCGGTCGCTGGTTGCGCTCGAGCTGGTTGAGGTAGCTGGCCGACAGGCCCAGCAGCCTGGCCAGCGCCACCTGGCTGAGGCCGCGTTCCTCGCGCAGGCGCTGCAGGCGCAC
The DNA here is from genome assembly GCF_006386545.1 of Methylibium rhizosphaerae. Classification (GTDB taxonomy): domain Bacteria; phylum Pseudomonadota; class Gammaproteobacteria; order Burkholderiales; family Burkholderiaceae_C; genus Pseudorivibacter; species Pseudorivibacter rhizosphaerae. Next base: position 130,984 of record NZ_SWAR01000005.1, read on the forward strand.
CCCCATGAAGACCTTGCTCATGCCGCCGCCCGCCGCGCTGCTTCGCAACATTCGCAAGCCGGCGCTCTCGCCTTCGCAATACCTCGCATTTTCAGTGCTTCTACGCTGCCTACAGGCTGCGAATAATGCAAACAACCGGCCGCCTTCGCAAGCCTCGCGCTGCAGCGGAAGACACCAGGAGACCTCTCATGAGCACCCCGCAACCCCTTGCCCCCACCGTGCCGCTGCTGATCCATGGCGAGTGGGTGGAGTCACGCAGCACCCAGTGGCGCGACGTGGTGAACCCGGCCACGCAGCAGGTGCTGGCGCGCGTGCCGCTGGCCACGCCGGACGAAGTGAACGCCGCCGTCGCGGCGGCGCAGGGAACCTTCAAGGCCTGGCGAAAAACGCCGATCGCCACGCGCGCCCGCGTGTTCCTCAAGCTGCAGCAGCTCATACGCGAGCACATGGACGACCTCGCCGCCACGCTGACGGCCGAGCAGGGCAAGACGCTGGCCGACGCGCAGGGCGACGTGTTGCGCGGCCTCGAGGTGGTGGAACACGCGGCCGGCATCGGCACGCTGCAGATGGGCGAGTTCGCGCAGAACGTCGCCTCCGGGGTGGACACCTACAGCGTGCTGCAGCCGCTGGGCGTGTGCGCGGGCATCACGCCGTTCAACTTCCCCGCGATGATCCCGCTGTGGATGTTCCCGATGGCCATCGCCTGCGGCAACACCTTCGTGCTGAAGCCTTCGGAGCAGGACCCGCTGGTCACCGTGAAGCTGGCGCGGCTGGCGCAGCAGGCCGGCCTGCCGCCTGGCGTGCTGAACGTACTGCACGGCGCCGAGGAGGTGGTCAACGCGCTGTGCGACCACCCGGACATCAAGGCCGTCTCCTTCGTCGGCTCCACCCGCGTGGGCACGCATGTGTACCAGCGGGCCACGCTGGCCGGCAAGCGGGCCCAATGCATGATGGGCGCGAAGAACCATGCGGTGCTGCTGCCCGATGCCCACAAGGAGCAGGCGCTCAACCAGCTGGCGGGCGCGGCCTTCGGCGCGGCCGGCCAGCGCTGCATGGCCGCCTCGGTGGCGGTGCTGGTGGGCGAGGCGCGGCACTGGCTGCCCGAGATCGTGGAACGCGCGCGCAGCCTGAAGGTGGGCGCCGGCCGCGACAACCCCGACCTGGGCCCGGTGGTCTCGCGTGCCGCCAGGCAGCGCATCGAGCGGCTCATCGAGCGCGGCGTGGCCGAGGGCGCGCGGCTCGCGCTCGACGGCCGCGGCGTGCAGGTGCCGGGCTACCCCGAGGGCAACTTCGTGGGGCCCACCGTGCTGGCCGGCGTGAAGCCCGGCATGGCCGTGTACGACGAAGAGATCTTCGGGCCCGTGCTGGTGGTGGTGGAGGCAGCCACCCTCGACGAGGCGATCGCGCTGGTCAACGCAAACCCCAACGGCAACGGCGTGGCCCTGTTCACGCAAAGCGGCGCCGCGGCGCGCAGGTTCCAGGAAGACATCGACGTGGGGCAGGTCGGCATCAATGTGCCGATCCCGGTGCCGGTGCCGCTGTTCAGCTTCACCGGCTCGCGCGGCTCCAAGCTCGGCGACCTGGGACCTTACGGCAAGCAGGCGGTGCTGTTCCACACGCAGACGCAGACCATCACGCAGCGCTGGTTCGACGATGCCGCCTCGATCGGCAAGGTCCACACCACCATCAACTTGAAGTGACCCGCCCCCGCAGCGCCGCGCCATGCAGCAGCACACACAACCCACCACGGGAGCATGACGATGGAATTCGAGCTTTCCGAAGACCAGCGCAGCTTCCAGGGCGCCGCGCGCGACTTCGCCGAACGCGAGCTCGCGCCGCACGCGGCACGCTGGGACGCCGAGGCCGTGTTCCCGCGCGAGGCGATCCGCCGCGCCGGCGAGCTGGGTTTTTGCGGCCTGTACACCCCGCAGCACTGGGGCGGGCTGGGCCTCTCGCGGCTCGATGCGGCGATCGTGTTCGAGGAACTGGCCGCCGGCTGCACCTCGACCGCGGCCTATCTCACCATCCACAACATGGCGACCTGGATGATCGCCGCCTGGGGCCGGCCCGCGGTGTGCGACCGCTGGGTGCCGGCACTGGCGCGCGGCGACCGCCTCGCGAGCTACTGCCTCACCGAGCCGCAGGCGGGCTCCGACGCAGCCTCGCTGCGCACGCAGGCCGCAAGGCGCGAGGGCCGCTACCTGCTCAACGGCAGCAAGGCCTTCATCTCCGGCGCCGGCGCGACCGACGTGCTGGTGGTGATGGCACGCACCGGCGGGCCGGGCGCGGCCGGCATCTCGGCCTTTGCCGTGCCGGCCGACGCCCCCGGGGTGAGCTTCGGCAGGAAGGAAGAGAAGATGGGCTGGAACAGCCAGCCCACCCGCGCCGTGGCCTTCGACGACGTCGAGGTCCCCGAGGACCATCTGCTCGGCCGCGAAGGCGAAGGGTTCGCCATCGCGATGAAGGGGCTCGACGGCGGGCGCATCAACATCGCCACCTGCTCTGTGGGCACCGCGCAGGCCGCGCTCAGCCGCGCGCAGGCGCACCTCCATGAACGGACCCAGTTCGGCCGCGAGCTCGCGCAGTTCCAGGCACTGCAATTCAAGCTGGCGGACATGCTGACCGAGCTGGTGGCGGCGCGCCAGATGGTGCGCCTGGCCGCCTGGAAGCTCGACCATGCGAGCCCCGACGCCACTGCCTACTGCGCGATGGCCAAGCGCTATGCCAGCGACGTGGGCTTCGCGGTGGCCAACGAGGCGCTGCAGCTGCACGGCGGCTACGGCTACATCCGCGAGTACCCGCTGGAGCGCCACGTGCGCGATGCACGTGTGCACCAGATCCTCGAAGGCACCAACGAGATCATGCGCGTCATCGTGGCGCGCGCCGCACTGCGCGAAGGCGCACTGGAGACACTGCGATGACCCCCCTGCCCGCCTATCCCGGCCTCAGCCTGGCGCTCGACGGCCACACCGCCATCGCCACGCTGGACCACCCGCCGGCGCACACCTGGACGGCCGAAAGCCTCGCGGCGCTCGAGGGCCTTGTGGCCGACGTGTCGGCCGTGCCGGAGATCCGCGCGCTGGTGATCACCGGCAGCGGCTCGAAGTTCTTTTCGGCCGGCGCCGACCTGAAGCTGTTCGCCGGCGGCGACAAGGCTGCTGCCGCGGAGATGGCGCGGCGCTTCGGCAGGGCCTTCGAGGCACTGGCCGGCTTTCGCGGGGTGAGCATCGCGGCCATCAACGGCTATGCGATGGGCGGCGGCCTCGAATGCGCGCTGGCCTGCGACATCCGCATTGCGGAGGCCCATGCGCAGATGGCCCTGCCCGAGGCCGGCGTGGGCCTGCTGCCTTGCGCGGGCGGCACGCAGAACCTGGCATGGCTGGTGGGCGAAGGCTGGGCCAAGCGGATGATCCTGGCCGGTGAACGCATCGACGCGCATCGGGCCCTGGCCATCGGGCTGGTCGAGGAGGTGGTGCCCGAAGGTGCCGCGCTGGCCACCGCGGTGGCGCTTGCCGGCAAGGTGGCGCGCCAGAGCCCGGCGAGCGTGGCCGCCTGCAAGGCGCTGATCCAGGGGGCACGCCAGCGCCCGATGCAGCACTGCCTGCCGGTGGAGCGGGAGGCCTTCATCGACCTGTTCGACACCGCCGACCAGAAGGAAGGCGTGAACGCCTTCCTCGAGAAGCGCGCGCCGAGGTGGAGCCATGGCTGAGCCGGTGGTGCTCATCGAGGAGCACGACGCCGCCGCGGGCGGCTTCAAGGTCGGCGTGGCCACGCTCAACGCACCGGCGGCGCTCAACGCACTGAACCTCTCGATGATCCGCGCGCTGCACGAGCAGCTGCGTCAATGGGCCGACGATCCGCACGTTGCCTGCGTGCTGCTGCAAGGTGCCGGCGACAAGGCCTTCTGCGCCGGCGGCGACGTGCGCAGCCTGCATGCGGCCATCGCGGCCCATGGCGGCAGGCCTGCACCCAACCCGCAGGCGCAGGCCTTCTTCGGCGAGGAATACCGGCTCGACCATCACATCCACACCCACTCCAAGCCCATCGTCGTGTGGGGCGGCGGGATCGTGATGGGCGGCGGGCTGGGGCTCATGGCCGGCGCCAGCCACCGCGTGGTGACCGAGACTTCTCGCATCGCAATGCCGGAGGTGGCCATCGGCCTGTTTCCCGACGTGGGCGGCAGCTGGTTCCTGCGACGCATGCCCGGCCGCACGGGGCTCTTCCTCGGCCTCACCGGCGCGCCGCTGGCGGCGGCCGACGCGCTGTACACCGGACTGGCCGACCACCTGCTTGCCGAGGCGCAACGCCCGACGCTGCTGCCCGCCCTGCTGGCGCTGCCGTGGCAGCGCCAGCAGGGCGGGCAGCACAACCGGCGGCTGCTGTCGCGGCTGCTGGGCTCGCTGGCCCAGCCGCGGCCGGCCAGCGTGGTACAGGCACACCAGGCGGTCATCGACGAGATGACGGCGGGTGATGCGCTCCCCGCCGTGGTGGAGCGCATCACCGGCTACGCGGGCGACAGCGCCTGGCTGCGGCGCGCCGCGGCGGCGCTGGCGGCCGGTTCGCCGACGTCGATGGCGCTGGTGTGGGAGGCGTGGCGCCGGTCCGAGGGCCGCACGCTGGCCGAGATGCTGCGCATGGAACTCGTGCTCGCGCTGCAGTGCTGCGCCCATCCCGACTTCGCCGAGGGCGTGCGCGCACGGCTCATCGACAAGGACAACACGCCGCGCTGGACGCCCGCGACGCTCGACGAGGTGAGCCTCGCCTGGGTGGCACGGCACTTCGAAACGCCGGCCGGCTGGCCGGGGTATCCGCTCGCCGACCTGTGACCCCTGAGAAGGAGACAAGCTCATGACGACGCCCCCCCTGAACATCGCCTTCATCGGCCTGGGCCACATGGGCGGCCCGATGGCCGGCAACCTCCTGCGCGCCGGCCATCGGCTGCAGGTGTTCGATCTCTCGGCGCCGGCCGTGCAGCGGCTGGTCGACGCCGGAGCAGGCGCGGCACCCGGCGCCCGTGCGGCCGCCGAAGGTGCGCAGGTGGTCATCAGCATGCTGCCGGCCAGTGCGCACGTGCGCTCCCTCTACCTGGGCCGCGACGGCCTGGTCGATGCGGTGGCGCCCGGCACGCTGCTGATCGACTGCAGCACCATCTCGGCCGCGGTGGCCAAGGAAGTGGCCGGAGCCGCCGCGCAGCGCGGCCTCGACATGCTGGACGCGCCGGTGTCCGGCGGCACCGCGGGGGCCGCGGCCGGCACCCTCACCTTCATCGTCGGCGGCGGAGCGCAGGCGCTCGAACGTGCGCGGCCGGTGCTCGGCACGATGGGCAGGAACATCTTCCATGCCGGCGGCGCCGGTGCGGGCCAGACGGCCAAGCTGTGCAACAACATGCTGCTGGGCGTGCTGATGGCGGGCACAGCCGAGGCGCTGAACCTGGGCGTGGCGCACGGGCTGGACCCGAAGGTGCTGTCCGACATCATGAGCAGGAGCTCGGGCCGCAACTGGGCGCTGGAGCTCTACAACCCCTGGCCCGGCGTGATGGAAAACGCGCCCGCCTCACGCGGCTACGAAGGCGGGTTCGGCTGCGCGCTGATGCAGAAGGACCTGGGGCTGGCGCAGGAGGCGGCGCTCGCCGTCGGGGCGGCCACGCCGCTGGGGGCGCTGGCGCGGCAGCTCTATCAGCTGCACGGCGCCAGCGAAGCAAGCGGGCGCGGAACACTGGACTTCTCCAGCATCGTGCGCCTGCTGCAGGCTTGAGCCTGGCAATGGCTCAGGGGTAGAGGCCGCGCTCTTCCCGGGCCATCAGGATGCGCTCGCAGGCCACCGCGAACGTGGCGGTGCGCAGGCTGATCTTGTGGCGGTCGGCGGTGTCCCAGATCTTCTTCAGGGCGTCGACCATGATCTTGTCGAGCCGCACGTTGATCTCGTCCTCGCTCCAGAAGAAGGAGCTGAAGTCCTGCACCCACTCGAAGTAGGACACGGTCACGCCGCCGGCGTTGCAGATCACGTCGGGCACGACCAGCACGCCGCGCTCGCCGAGGATGTCGTCAGCCGCCGGAACCGTCGGGCCGTTGGCGCCTTCGAGCACCAGCTTGGCCTTGATGCGCTGAGCGCGGTCGGCGGTGATCTGGCCTTCGAGCGCGGCCGGGATGAGGACTTCGCAGGCCACGTCCCAGAAGGCTTCGTTCTCGATGCGCTCGGCGCCCTTGAAGTTGCCGACACCGCCGTCGCGCTTGAGCACCGGCATCAGCTCGGCCATGTCGAGGCCGTTGACGTTGTAGATCGTGCCGGTGTGGTCCTGCACCGCCACGATCTTGGCGCCGGCCTGGTGGAACAGCTCGGCCGCCGAGCTGCCCACGTTGCCGAAGCCCTGCACCGCGACGCGGGCGCCGTCGAGCGGCAGGCCGATGCGGCGCGCCGCCTCGCGGCCGGTGACGAACACGCCGCGGCCGGTGGCCTTCACGCGGCCCAGCGAGCCGCCCAGGTGGATGGGCTTGCCGGTGACGACGCCGGTGGCGGTGGCGCCGACGTTCATCGAATAGGTGTCCATCATCCAGGCCATGATCTGGCCGTTGGTGTTGACGTCGGGCGCGGGGATGTCGCGCTGCGGGCCGATGATGATGCCGATCTCGCTGGTGTAGCGGCGGGTGAGCTTCTCGAGCTCCTTCAGCGACAGCTTGGACGGGTCGACCCGCACGCCGCCCTTCGCGCCGCCATAGGGCAGGTTCACCGCGGCGCACTTCACCGTCATCCAGGCCGACAGGGCCATCACTTCCTCGAGCGTCACGTCGGGGTGGAAGCGCACGCCCCCCTTGCCCGGGCCGCGGCTCAGGTTGTGCTGCACGCGGAAGCCCTCGAAGTGGGCCACGCTGCCGTCGTCCATCTCGATCGGGCAGTCGACGATCAGCGCACGCTTGGGCCGCTTGAGCGTTTCAGCCCAGCGGGCCAGGTTGCCCAGGTAGGGGATGACGCGGTCGACCTGCGAGATGTAGGTGCCCCACGGGCTCTCCGGTGACGGGCTGACGTAGGACAGCGTGGAGGACGAAGTGTGGCCATCCTTGGACGAAGGGGTGCTCATGGCGGATCCTTTGGTTGATCGAGCGCTGGCGTTCATCAATGGGTTTCGCGAGCGCTTGTGGCGCACGCGGCGCTCGGGGCCGGACTGTAGGCGCGCAGGCACCGAATTTGTCACGGTGGCTCATGCCTTGTTTGCATGACCTGCGCGAGCCGCGTTCATCAACCGGGGACTGCGACCCTCAAGACAGCGCTGGCAGTGTGGCACCGGGCCGCCCGGACGGCACAGTGCCGGCGATGGCGCAAGGGGTTTGGCGGCGCTCAGCGGCCGAATTCGTCGCCGAGCTCGGCAGCGCGATGCTGCGCTGCACGCAAGGCCGCGACGAACGCGTCCTTCATGCCGGCGGACTCCATCGCAGTGAGCGCCGCGTGGGTGGTGCCGCCCTTGGACGTGACCCGCTCGCGCAGCACCGAAGGCGGCTCGGGCGAGCGGCGCGCCAGCTCGGCTGCGCCGGCAAAGGTGGCGACGGCCAGCGTCTTGCCCTGCTCGGCCGACAGGCCCATCTGCTCGGCGGCAGCCATCATCGCCTCGACGAAATAGAACACATAGGCAGGGCCCGAGCCCGACAGTGCGGTCACCGCGTCGAGGTCGGCCTCGCGCTCCACCCACAAGGTGCTGCCGGTGGGCGCGAGCAGGGCCTGCGCCTCCTGCCTTTCGCCCGCACTCACCGCCGGCCGCGCATACAGGCCCGCAATGCCGGCACCGATGAGCGCCGGCGTGTTGGGCATGCTGCGCACGATGCGCTCGGTTCCGAGCAGGCGCGCCATGTCGTCGCTGCGGATGCCGGCCATCACCGACAGGTGCAGCGCGCCCTTCACGAACGGCGCGCAGGCCTGCGCCGCCTGCTTGAACTGCTGCGGCTTGATGGCCCACAACACCAGCCCGGCACGCGACAGCGAAGCATCGGGGGCTCCCAGCGCCGTGACGCCGAACTCCTGCTGCACGCGCTCGCGCGTGCCGTCATGCGGGTCGAGCACAAGCATGTCGGCCGGCTTGCGGCCGCTCCTGACGAGTCCGCCGAGGATGGCACTGGCCATGTTGCCGCCGCCGATGAATGCAAGGGTGTCGATGGTCATGGTCACTCCGACTCAGGACTTGGCCGGCGCCTTGGCGAACAGCCGGTCCGTCAGTTCGCGGATCTTCTTGCCGGCATCGATGAACTTGTCCAGGCTGCCCGCGCCCTGGGTCGCGTCATACAGTGCCTCTCCTGCCGGCTTGCCATCCACGAAGACCTTCAGCTCGGCATACGCCATGTAGAGCCGCAGATCCCAGCTCCAGCGTGCGTTGTAGGTCGAAACGAGGGGGCAGGCGTCCAACGGCGTCGCCATGGGCAGCAGGCGCACGACCAGGCCGTTGGCTTCCAGCGCGCGGGTGTATTCGTCGAGGAACCCCTTTCGGACTGACGGGGACTCGACCACGCAGATCTCGGTGTGCTGACCCTGCGGCACAGGCTTGACGGTCTGGTGGATGGCGCAGGCAGACAGCGCCAGCGCTGCCAGGAGCGCGAGCAGGCCTGTCATGTTGAAGCTGCGGCGCAGGTTCATGGCGTGGTTCTCCGGAATAGAGGGCGAGGGATTATCAAGTGCCAGTGGCAGCCCAGCGCCGCAAGGCCTGGGCGACTTTGTACACCTCGGGCTTCCACAGCAGGTAGAAGGCGAGCCTGCCCGGAGATGGCCAGCGCGACGCGCGCCCGGTGCCCCAGGCAGCGAGATCGGACGGGATCGCCGCGGCGTTGAGGCAGCCGACACCCCAGCCGGCGCGCACGGCTGCCACCGCGGCCTGGCTGCCGGTGCAGCTGACCTGCACGTGGTGCGCCCGGCCGCTGCGCGCCAGGGCGGTGAGCGCGATCTCGCGCACCGGGCACTCGGGACCGAGCAGCACCAGCGGTGTTGATTTGTCGCTGGCAGGCACATGGCCGGCCGCGGCGACCCACGCCAGGGGCTCGCGGCGCAGCAGCCGCGCCCCGGCCACCGGCTGCGTGCTGGTGACCACGGCCAGGTCCATCTCGCCGGCCTGCCACAGCCGCCGCAGCGGCGCCGAGTTCGACCACATCAGCTCGAAGCGCGCCTGTGGCGCCGCTTCGCTCAGCACCGCCAGCAGTTCGGCCAGCTTGCCCGGGAAGAAGTATTCGGACAGCCCCAGCCGCAGCACCGGCTGCCGGGCCGCGGCAGGCTGCACCGAGGCGCGCGCCTGCGCCTGCAGATCGATCAGCGTGCGCGCGTGCGGCAGGAAGCGCTCGCCGGCCTCGGTGAGAGCCAGCGCCCGCGTGGTGCGCTCCACCAGCCGCGTGCCCACCGCCGCTTCGAGCTGCTGCAGGTGCGTGCTCACCGCCGACTGCGTGCGGTGCACCTGCTGGGCGGCCCGGGTCACCGAGCCGGCCTGCGCGATGGCGACGAAGCTACGCAGCCATGAAGGGTCCAGGTCAGTCATCTCGTTGTCTGATGAATGGCATCGAATCTATCTGCTTCCAAGAACGATGCTCGCTGCCTAGAGTGAGGCTGTCAACACGGTCTTCCTCATCTTCATCCAAGGAGTGCACATGCCCTACATCCATGTCCAGGTTTCGGGCCCGGCCGACGATTCGCTTGCAGCCCGCGTGGCAGGCCAGGCCGTCGAGCTGACTTCGCGCCTGCTCGGCAAGGACCCGCAGCTCACCGCAGTGGTGGTCGACTTCATCGAGCCCGGCCGCTGGTTTATCGCCGGCCGGCCGCTGGGCGGCGCGAGCCCGCGCAGCTACCACTGGATGGTGAGCATCACCGACGAGACCAACACCAAGCGCGAGAAGGCCGCCTACCTGGCGGCGGTGCACGCGGCGATGCGCGAGCTGCTGGGCGAGGTGGCCGAGCACTCCTATGTGCACATCGCCGACCTGCGTGCCAGTGCCTACGGCTTCGGCGGCCTCACCCAGGAGTACCGCTACCAGCATGCGGGCTGACGGGAACGAACGTCAGCCCGCGGCCAGCAGTGCCGCGTTGCCGCCGGCTGCGGCGGTGTTGATGGTGAGCGTCTGCTCGGCGCAGAAGCGGAACAGCCGGCGCGGGTCGTGCACGTCGGCCGCGCCCAGCAGCGGCAGGATGGCGCCGCGGCGGGCGGCCAGCTTGCGCGCTGCGGCACGCGACGCGTCGCGGGCGTTGGCGGCCGCGATGCACACGCCATGCAGCAGCGGCTGCTCGAGCAGGGCATCGGCTGCGACGGCAGGCAGCACGGCCACTGCGTCCTGCGGCACGCCGGCAGCGCAGAACGCCTGTGCCAGGCGCGCGGCCAGCGCATGCCCGCCGTTGACGCTGGCCACCAGCGCCACGCTGTTGCCGGCCAGCAGCGCACCGGCGAGCGCGGGCGCCAGCTCGGCCTCGCCCGCCCCCATGGCAAGGCAGGCGAACATGCCGCGGCCATGCAGCCGCAGCTCGTTGCTTTCGCCGGTGGGACCGGGCAGCGCGAGGGGTTGCTGGGCCTGCTGCGCGGCGTCGGCCAGCCGCACGCAGGCGCCGGCCGCGGCCGGTGAGAACGCGCCGGCCGCGCGACGCACGCAAGCCGCGCGATCGCTTGCGTCGACGCGACTCCAGCGCTCATGGGCCGTCTGCAGCCGCCCGCATACCGCGGCCAGGTCGTCGCCGGGGTAGCGGCTTTCGGCGGCCGGCGACACGCTGTCGTCCTCGCCGGCCAGGGGCGGCGCCTCGGCCGCCACCTGCGCTTCGGCGCAGAAGCGCCACAGGTAGTGCGGGCCGCCCGCCTTGGGCCCGGTGCCCGACAGCCCTTCGCCGCCGAACGGCTGCACACCGACCACCGCGCCGATCATGTTGCGGTTGACGTAGACGTTGCCGATGCGCGCTTGCGCCGCCACGCGCCGGGCGCGCGAGTCGATGCGCGTCTGCACGCCGAGCGTGAGGCCGTAGCCCAGCTGGTTGATCTGCTCGACCAGCGTGTCAATCTCGCCCTTCCAGCGCACCACGTGCAGCACCGGGCCGAAGATTTCCTGCCGCAGGTCGGCCACGCGGTCGAGCTCGAAGGCGGCCGGCGCGATGAAGTGCCCCGCGAGCCCGGCGGGCAGCGGCGTGCGGCCGATGAGCCGCGCTTCGCGCTGCAGCCGCTCGACGTGGGCCGCGAGATTGGCGGCGGCTTCGAGATCGATGACCGGTGCCACGTCGGTGGCGAGGTCGCCCGCCTCGCCCAGGCGCAGCTCGGACATTGCGCCCTCGAGCATCTCGATCACGCCGTCGGCCACCTCGTCATGCACGCACAGCAGGCGCAGGGCCGAGCAGCGCTGGCCGGCCGAGCGGAAGGCGCTTTGCACCACAGCGTCGATCACCTGCTCGGGCAGCGCGGTGGAGTCCACGATCATCGCGTTCAGGCCGCCGGTTTCGGCGATCAGCGGCACGATGCCGCCGTCCTTCGCGGCCAGCGTGCGGGCGATGATCTGCGCCACCTCGGTGGAGCCGGTGAAGCACACGCCGGCACAGGACGGATGCGCCACCAGCGCGGCGCCGATGGTTTCGCCCGGGCCGTGCTGCAGCACCAGCGCGTCGCGCGGCACGCCGGCCTCGTGCAGCAGTTCGACGAAGGCAGCCGCGACGCCCGGCGTCTGCTCGGCCGGCTTGGCCGCCACGGTGTTGCCTGCCACCAGCGCGGCCACCACCTGGCCGGCAAAGATGGCCAGCGGGAAGTTCCACGGGCTGATGCACACGAACACGCCACGGCCTTGTTCGGCCTGCAGCTGCTCTTCGGCCTGCAACGCGTAGTAGCGGCAGAAGTCCACCGCCTCGCGCACCTCGGCCACGCAATCGCCCCAGGTCTTGTGGCCTTCCTTCACCAGCAGCGCGCAGAACCCGGGCAGGCGCGCCTCCAGCAGGTCGGCGGCACGCCGCAGCATCGAGGCACGGCGTGCCGCCGGCACGGCGTTCCAGGCCGGCCAGGCGGCATGCAGCCGGTCCATCGCGACATGGGCGCCCACGTGGGTGGCCTCGGGCACCAGCGGCACGGTGGTGCTGCCCAATGCCGCCAGCAGGGGCTCGCGCATCGCCACGCAGGCGAGGTCCACCCCCACCGAGTTGGCGCGCCCGGCGCCATAGAGCTGCAGCGGCGCCGGCTGCCCCGGCTCGCGGGTCAGGTGCAGGGGCGAGGTCAGGAGTTCGTCGAAGCCCACGGTCTCGTCGGCCAGCTGGTGCACGAACGACGAGTTGGCGCCGTTCTCGAGCAGGCGGCGCACCAGGTAGGCCAGCAGGTCGCGGTGCTGGCCCACGGGCGCGTAGACGCGGCAGGCGACCGCCGGGTCCTTCAGCACTTCGCGGTAGATGCCATCGCCCATGCCGTGCAGGCGCTGCATCTCGAACGGCGCGTTCACCGCACGCGCCATCTGCACGATGGCCGCGATGGTGCCGGCGTTGTGGGTGGCGAACTGCGGGTAGATCAGCGGCGCGTGGCCGAGCAGAGCACGTGCGCAGGCCAGATAGGAGATGTCGGTGTGGTGCTTGTGGGTGAACACCGGGTAGCCGGGCAGGCCGAGCTCCTGGGCGCGCTTGATCTCGCCGTCCCAGTAGGCGCCCTTCACCAGCCGCACCATGAAGCGAAGCCCGCGCTCACGCGCGATGCGCGCCACTTCATGCACGACGTCGAGTGCGCGCGTCTGGTAGGCCTGCACCGCCAGGCCGAAGCCGCACCACTTCGGGTGCCGGGCGGCAATGTGATCGGCCAGCGACTCGAACACGTCGAGCGAGAGTTCGAGGCGGTCACTCTCTTCCGCGTCGATGGTGAGATTGAGGTTGGCGCCGGCCGCGGTGTCCACCAGCTGGCGCACCCGCGGCAGCAGCTCGGCCATCACCCGCCCGTGCTGCGCGTCTTCATAGCGCGAGAACAGCGCGGAGAGCTTGATCGAGATGCCGTCGGCGGTCTGCGGGCTGTCGGCGGCGCGGCCGGCGGCGATGGTGTCGAGCGCGTTCACGTAGGCAGCGAGGTAGCGCTTCGCGTCGGCCTCGGTGCGGGCGCCCTCGCCCAGCATGTCGAACGAGAAGCGCAGGTTGGGCTGCTGGCGACGCTGCGCACGGGCTTCGTCCAGCGCTTCGGCAATGGTCTGGCCCAGCACGAACTGGCGGCCCAGCAGCTGGATGGCTCGCACCGTGGCGGCCACCACCGTCTGCGAGCCCAGGCGCTTGAGCAGCCCCGGCGGGTGGTCGCCTTCGGGCAGGAACTTCTTCGAGAGGCTGATCGCGCTGGCTGACAGCGAAGCCAGCATCTTGTGCTGGCTGCCGGCACCGGCGCCGTCGAAGTCGGCGCGGCCGAGCTGGTCGGCGGTGAGGGCGATCGCGGTTTCGGCATCCGGCACACGCAGAAGCGCCTCGGCCAGCCGCATCAGTGCGAGCCCCTCGGCGCTGGAAATCGGGTACTCGCGCAGCAGCGATTCGAGCGCCCAGAACGGCGCCGGCCTTTCGCGCACGGCCTGCACCCAGGGCTTGGCAGCCGTCATCGCGGCCGGCCATTGCAGGGCGCCGTGCAGGCTGTCGAGGCTGGCCTGCACCACCGCGGTCTCGTCGCGGTAGGGAAACGGCAGGCGGGCGGAATTGGCAGGCATGGAAAGTCCCTAAGGGTTGAATCTATGCCTAGCTTATGAAGGACTTGGTAGCATGATTCACCAAAGAGAGGACTCAGCGTAGATTTAATGTCAACCACCTACGAAGACGACGGCCCCAAGGCGCTCGACAAGATCGACCGCAAGATTCTGCGCGTGCTGCAGGCCGACGGGCGCATTTCGAACCTCAAGCTGGCCGAGACGGTGCACTTGTCGCCCACGGCCGTGCTCGAGCGCGTGAAGCGCCTCACGCGTGACGGCTACATCCTGGGCTACGAGGCCCGGCTCAACCCCGCCAAGCTGGGCGCAGGAATGATGGTCTTCATCGAGGTGGTGCTCGACCGCACCACGCCCGATGTGATGAACGCCTTCAAGGCCGCAGTGCAGACCCGCCCCGAGATCCTCGAATGCCACCTGGTGGCCGGCGGCTTCGACTACCTCATCAAGACCCGGGTGGCCGACATGCAGGCCTACCGCGAACTCATCGGCTCGGTGGTCTGGGCGCTGCCCGGCGTGCGAGAAACGCACACCTACGCAGTCATGGAAGAAGTGAAAAACGGCACAGCCTTGGCCATTTGATTTCGCACAGCGCTACCAGCCGTGCATTCTTTGGCTCGGCTCTTGCAAATCACTCACTCTGACGGTGCTATATCTGGCACCGTGCGTGCCGCGCTGCGGCGCGACACACATCTCTTCGAGGGGCAATGGGAATGGTTATCAGCAATCGGGTGCGTCGCACCCTGGGCGCCGCCGTGGCGGCCGTGTTTTCTCTGGCAGGCCTCGGCGGGTGCGAACGCGTGCCCGAAGTGGTGAAGATCGGCGTGGGGCAGCCGCTCACCGGCAACCTCAAGACGCTCGGGCAGGACCTGCTCAACGGCGCGCAGATGGCGGTCGACGAGATCAACGCGGCCGGCGGCGTGCGCATCAAGGGCAGCCACGTGAAGCTCGAGATCGTGTCGGCCGATGACCAGGCCAACCCCGAAGCCGGCAAGGCGGCAGCGGCGCAGCTGGTCAATGCCGGCGTGGTGGCCGCCATCGCGCACCTCAACTCGGGCGTCAGCATCGCTGCGGCCCCGATCTATGCCGAAGCCAAGGTGCCGCAGCTGGCCATCTCGACCAAGCCCGAATACACGCAGCAGGGCGTGCCCACCACGCTGCGGCTGGTGGCCAACGACGCGCTGCAGTCGCGCGCCATGGGCGACTACGCCGCCCAGCTCACCGGCGCCAACACCTTCGCGGTGGTGGACGACAACACACCCTACGGCAAGGGCCTGGCCGACACGGCGGCCAAGGCCATCGGCGAGCGCGGCAAGCAGATCGTGGTGCGCCAGTCGTTCGACGACAAGACCACCGAGTTCCCCGGGCTGGTGGCCGAACTGGCCAAGACGAACACCGACGTGGTGGTGACCACGCTGTCGGACTTCCAGATGGAAGCGCTGATCCAGCAGATGAGCCAGGCCGGGCTGAGCAAGATCCGCATCCTGGGCGGGGACACCATCAAGACCGACAAGCTGGCCAAGGTGGCCGGCCTGGTGCAGGCCATCTATGCCACCTCGCCCATCATCGAGGCGCGCGAATTCCCGGCTGGCAAGCCCTTCCTGGCGAAGTTCAACGCCCGCTTCAAGAGCGACCCGGTGTACGGCGCGCACTACGCCTACGACGCGGTGTACCTGGTGGCCGATGCGTTGTCGCGCAACGGTTCGGTCGACAAGCAGAAGCTGCTCGAGCGCCTGAAGACCATCGACGGCAACTCGCCCGTGACCGCGTCGATGCGCTTCCGCGAGGACGGTGAACAGCGCTACGGCGCCATCTCGGTGTACCAGCTGCGCAAGGGTCAATGGGAAGCGCTGATGCGCTCCGACCGCTGGTAATAATCCGTCTGCAGTGTGACGTGCTCCGCGCGCCACCTGCCAACCCCTAGTCATAGGGCTCAGCGCCGCGGCCACCGCCAACATAATGGCGGGCCCGCGGCGCGCAGCTCTTCAACCGCGTCGTTCGTGACCTCTTCTCCTTTTTGCAGGGATGGCAGCGTGACCCAACTCTCGATCTCGCAACCCCAACGTTGCGCTCGACTGGCCTTGTTGATGTCCACCGTGGCAGTGGTGGCAGCGTGTGGTGGCGGTGGCGGCGGCAGCAGCCCCCCGCCTCCGCCTCCCCCGCCCCCCGGGTCTGCCATCACGATCAGCGGCACGGCCAGCTACGAGTCGGTGCCGGTGCGTGCCAACGGAATCGGCCTCAACTACACCGCCATCACGGCCAAGCCCATCCGTGGCGCCACGGTGGAGCTGCTCAACAGCGCCGGCAACACGCTGGCCACCACGGTGACCGACGCGCAAGGCGCCTACTCGTTCAACACCACCAGCAACCAGGCGCTGCGCGTGCGCGTGCGCGCCGAGCTGAAGGACACCACGCCGGCCAACGGCATGTGGGACATGACCGTGCGCAGCAACACCGCGGGTGACGCGCTGTACACGCTCGACTCCGCGCAGTTCACGCCCACCGCCAGCGAAACGCGCAACCTGCTGGCCGGCTCCGGCTGGGGCGGCAGCAGCTACAGCGGCACGCGTGCGGCTGCGCCGTTCGCGATCCTCGACGTGGCCTACCAGGGCCTGCAGAAGGTGCTGAGCGCTTCGCCCAACATCAACCTGCCGGCCGTGCGGCTGTTCTGGAGCGCCAGCAACCGCCCGGCCACCAAACCGGACGGCTCGCTGGATCTCGCCGCCGGCCTCATCAACACGTCGCACTACCGGATGAACGGCGACCACGCGCTCTACCTGCTCGGCGCCGAAGACACCGACACCGACGAGTACGACACGCACGTGGTCGAGCACGAGTTCGGCCACTACCTGCAAAGTGCGGTGTCCGAGGACGACAGCGTCGGCGGCCCGCACGGCAGCGACGACAAGCTCGACATGCGCGTCGCCTTCTCCGAAGGTTGGGGCAACGGCTGGTCGGGCATCGCGCTGAACGACCCGCGCTACTTCGACACCCTGTCGACCGACCAGGCCAACGGCTTTTCGTTCGACGTCAGCACAGCGCCCACCACCAACCGCGGCTGGTACTCCGAGTCCACTGCGCAGTACCTGGTGTGGTCGGTCAATGCAGACGCGAACATCGGCTTCACGCCGATCTTCGATGCGCTGCAGGCCCTGAAGACCGAGCCGACGCTCACGAGTCTGTATAGCTTCAAGGCAGCACTCAAGGCGGCCGCGCCGGCCGGCGCGCCAGCGATCGACGCGCTTTGGACCCAGCAACAGATCTTCGGCACCGATGCACTGGGAACTGACGAAACCAACGCGGGTGGTCTCGGCACGGGTGCCGCTTCCGTGCTTCCGGTCTACAAGGAGCACACAGCCGGCATCGGGGCATCGCAGAACTATTGCCTGCAAGCGGGGGCGGTTGCGGATGAAAGCGACCTGGGCAACAAGCTCGGCAACTATGTCTACATCCGCTTCACGGCCAGCGGTGCCCGCACGCTGACCGTCACTTCGACCAACGGTGGCGCGGAGACCGACCCCGACTTCCTGCTGGTGCAGGCCGACGGCACGCGACAGAACGCTTTCTCGAGCACGGTCAACAGCGAGGCGCTGAACGTCACGCTGTCAGCCGGACAGCACGTCATCGCGTTGAACGACTACACGCTGCCGCTCGACACGACGCGCTGCTTCAACTTCAAGGTGGACTGATGACTCACTCGACCCACAAGCTTCACCGCCTGGCCCTGGCCACCTTGTGTGCCGCGGCCTGCTCCTTCAGCGTGGCGGCCTTCGCATGCGCCGAGGGCACCCACAAGACATCCAGCGCCACCCCCAGCAAGAAGACCCCCTGGGTCAAGCTCGCCCAGAAGCACAACGGCTCGGGCGTTCAAGTGCGCTACAACGTGCCGGCCTCGCTGCAGGCCGGGCAGCCCTCGACGGTGCGGCTGCAGTTCAACGCCGTGTCCGACGCGGCCGGCGCGGTGGCCGAGATCAAGGCGCCTGCCGGCGTGACGCTCACCGGCGCGGCCGGTCCGCTGACGCTGCCGCAGGGCCGCGCCACGACCGTCGCCCTGCAGGCCACCGCCGCAGCCGACGGCCAGTATTTCGTCGACGTGCTGACCACGCAGGGCGGGCGCACCAGCGTGCAGTCCATTCCGCTGCAGGTGGGCAATGCCAAGCCCCAGCTCAAGACCACCGGCAAGCCGGAAACCACGCCCAGCGGCGAAAAGGTGATCTCGCTGCCGTCGCAGTAAGCCCCTGGCTCAGGTGCCGGGCGCCAGCGCCCGGTATCGCGACGCCGACCCCAGCCCCGCGCGGCGCAAGGCCGCGCTCAAGTGAGACAGGTGTGCATAGCCGCAGCGCTGCGCCACCTCCTCCAGCCCCAGCCGGCCCGAGCCCAGCAGCTCGCGCGCCCGCTGCAGCCGCCGCGCCATCACCCAGGCATGCGGGCTCATGCCGAAACTGGCCTTGAACATCCGCGCGAAGTGGTACTCCGACAGGTGCGCCACCTCGGCCAGGGCCGCCAGCGACAGCGCCGCTGCACCGCCTCGTCCGAGCGCGGCCTCGATGCTTTCGAGCACGCGCCGGCGCACGGCGGGCGACAAGCCGCCCTTCGCCGTTGCAAGCCGGCGCGGCTGCAGGTGGCCGGTCAACAGCTGCGCCTGCACTTCGAGCGACAGGTGCTGCAGCCGCAGGCCGGCATCGGTGCCGCTCCAGTCGGTGGCCGCCAGGCTGCCGCACAGCCGGGCCAGACGCTCGTCGTGGAAGTAGATGCGGTCTGCCAGCTGCGCCGAGCGCGGCTCCAGGTCGAACCAGCGTTCGGCGGCCTGCGCGAGCTGCAGCTTCGGCAGGTACAGGTGCAGCAGCTCGAGCGAGCCGCGCACTTCCCAGCGCGACTCGTGCTCGGCCGGCATGCAGCACAACGCACCCGGCTCGCCGCGGGCCGAGGGCGCCTGCAGGCAGCGCACCGCGTGGCCGCCGCGCAGATAGAACGACAGCGTGTGGTGGCCCGGGTGCGAATACGCCGCCTCGGTGTCGGCATTGCGCCAGTGCACCAGCCAGGCCCCATCGGGCCCCACCGGCGCGGCGCGCAGCGGCGTGGCACGCGAGCGCAGCAACTCGGCAAACACCGGGAAGCGTTCGGCCAGTGACGACGGGGACGTGAACATGGCCGCAAGCTTAGCGAGCCCTCCTTCCTCCACCCGGGCCGGGCGCACAAATGCGCAACTTCCTGCCAGCCGAAGCGGCGACCGGGCCACAGACTCCCGGCACATGACGACCAACGCCCTGCTCTATTTCCTCACGGTGCTGATCTGGGGCACCACCTGGATCGCACTGAAGCTTCAGCTGGGCGTGGTGCCGATCGCCTGGTCGATCGCCTACCGGTTCTGGCTGGCCGCCGCGGTGCTGCTGCTGTGGCTGCTGTGGCGACGCCAGTGGCGGCTGCCGCCGCGTTCGGTGTGGCCGCTGCTGGCACTCCAAGGCGCCACGTTGTTCTGCCTCAACTTCATGTGCTTCCTGCACGCGAGCCGCTGGATCGCCAGCGGCCTGGTGGCGGTGTGCTTCTCCACCGCGCCGCTGCTCAACGCGCTGAACGGCCGGCTCTTCCTGCGAAAGCCGCTGTCACCCCAGGTGCTGGCCGGCAGCGCGCTGGGCGTGGCGGGCCTGCTGCTGCTCTTCGGCAGCGAGGTGGCCAAGGACCTGGCGCGCCCCGAGACCCTGTGGGGTCTGGGCCTCGCGCTGGCCGGCACCTACTGCTTTTCGCTCGGCAACCTGCTGTCGGGCGCGATGCAGCGTCAGGGGCAGACACCGGTGCAGACCAACGCCTGGGCCATGCTGGTGGGCGCCACGCTGGTGGCCGGCCACGCTCTGGCGAGCGGCCAGCCCATGGTGTTCGACACCTCGGCCACCTATGTGGGCGCGTGGCTGTACCTGGCCATTCCCGGCTCGGTGATCGGCTTCACCGCCTACCTCACGCTGGTGGGCCGCCTGGGGGCCGACCGTGCGGCCTACTGCACGGTGCTGTTCCCGGTGGTGGCGCTCAACATCTCGGCCTGGCTGGAGGGCTACACCTGGACGCCGGCAGCGCTGCTCGGCCTCGCGCTGGTGGCCGCCGGCAACGTGGCGGTGTTCTGGCGCGGGCCGTGGCTGCGGCTGCTGCGCGCCGGTTGAGCGCCGGCCTCACAGCCGTGCAGCCCGCAGCAGCAGATCGCGCCAGAACATGTCGCGCTGGCGGCTGAGGGCGGGATCGTTGGATGTGGGCCATACGGCCGTCTGCACCATCACCAGCCGTGACGGCGCGTGCACGAAGACGGCCTGCCCGCGCACGCCCAGCAGCGCAAACCCGAGCTCGTCCGGAAACACCCAGATCTGGTAGCCATAGCCGAAGTACGGCGTGGCCCGGCGGGGCTGCAGATGCCAGTCGCGCAGCCGCACGCTGGTAGCCGCCTCGATCCACGCAGCCGGCACGATGCGCCGCCCATCGACCTGGCCCTTGTCGAGCAGCAGCATGCCCAGCCTCGCGTAGTCGCGCAGCCGGGCGTTCAGGCAGCAGTAGGCGGCCTCCATGCCGCTGGCGTCGACCAGCCAGCTGGCGTCGGCCTCGGCGCCCATCGGCACCCACAGCTTCTCGCTCACGTATTCCGCGAGCGGCCTGCCGACCGCGGCAGCAAGCGCCTGCCCCAATGCCTGGCTGTCGGCGGAGCTGTACTTGAAACGGCTGCCGGGCTCGGCGTCGCGCTGCTCCATGGCCCCCAGCGCGTCGATGAACCGCCCTTCGCCACGCGTCCAGGCGCGGGAGAAGCGGGCAATGTCCGAGCCGGGCTTGTCATAGGCCTCGTCGAACCTCACGCCCGAGGCCATGTTGAGCGCCTGGCGGATCGACACGCCCTTCCAGGCGGATGCCGCCAGACCCGGCTCGTACTTGTCGAGCGGGTCATCGATGGAAGCGATGCGCCCTTCGGCCACGGCAATGCCCACGGCCAGCCCCACCACCGTCTTGGCCATCGACCACGACGTGAATCTGTCGCCGGCACTGCGGCCGTACTGGTAGCGCTCGAGCAGCACCGTGCCGTCCTTCACGATGAGCAGGCCGGTGGCGGGGTGGGTGTCGAGGTACTGGCGCGCGGGCTGCCAGTCCTCGAGGGCGCCGCCGGGCTTCAGCGCCCTGGGCCGGTCGCCGGCGGCCACGGTGCGCGCGGCGAACAGCTCGCCCATGGCCGACTGAGCCCCGACGAGGTGGCGCTGCTGCCACCAGTCGTCACGGCTGCCTCGCGGGTACTGGTTGTCGCGGCCGTAGGCGGCTTCATCGGGCGCTGCGTGCAGCGTGGCCGTGAGGCCGAGGGTCAGCAGGGCCGCGATCGCGAGGGGCAAGGCAGTGGACATGGGCACCTCCTCCGGGGCTGTGGGCCACCGGATCGCAGCATGCCAATGCGCGGCCGGCGCGGCCATCACCCATTCGAACGAGGCTGCGGCCGGCCGGTGCCTAGCCGCGCGCGCCGAAGATTGCCGTGCCGATGCGCACCAGCGTCGAGCCCTCGGCAATGGCGGCCTCGAGGTCGGCGCTCATGCCCATCGACAGGGTATCCAGCGGTAGGCCATCGCGCACCAGCACCTGCTGCAGTTCGCGCAGCAGCCGGTGCGGCGCACGCTGCGCCTCGAAGTCGCCTTCCGGTTCGGGAATGGCCATCAAGCCGCGCAGTCGCAGCCGCGGCAACGCCGCCACCGCGTGCGCCAGCGCATGCACCTCGGCCGGCGCCGCTCCGCTCTTGCTGGATTCGCCGCTGATGTTGACCTGCAGGCACACATTGAGCGGCGGCAGATGGGCGGGGCGCTGCTCCGACAGGCGCTGCGCCACCCTCAGGCGGTCCACGCTGTGCACCCAGTCGAAGTGCTCGGCCACCACGCGCGTCTTGTTGCTCTGCAGCGGGCCGATCAGGTGCCACTCGACCTGCGGCCGCAAGTCGGCCAGGGCGGCCATCTTGTCCAGCGCCTCCTGCACATAGTTCTCGCCGAAGGCGCGCTGGCCGGCGCCGAAGGCGTCGCGCACCGCGGACGCTTCCTGCGTCTTGCTCACCGCCAGCAGCGTGACGCTTTGCACGGGCCGTTGCGCGGCCGCACACGCAGCCGCGATGCGGCGCTGCACTTGTTGTATGTTGTTTGCGATCGTCGCCATAATGGCCCGAGCTTAAGTGACGCGGCCGCCCCCGCTGCAGCCCGCGCACAGAACCCGAGGCGCCCACCGCCTCCCGCGAGACAACATGGACATCACCCAACTGCTGGCGTTCTCGGTCAAGAACAAGGCTTCCGACCTTCACCTTTCCGCCGGCCTGCCCCCGATGATCCGTGTGCACGGCGACGTGCGCCGCATCAACGTGGACCCGCTGGAGCACAAGCAGGTGCACGACATGGTGTACGACATCATGAACGATGCCCAGCGCAAGGCCTACGAAGAAACGCTCGAGTGCGACTTCTCGTTCGAGATCCAGGGCCTCGCGCGCTTTCGCGTCAACGCCTTCAACCAGAACCGCGGCGCCGGCGCCGTGTTCCGGACCATCCCGAGCAAGATCCTCACGCTCGAGCAGCTCAATACGCCGAAGGTGTTTGCCGACCTCGCGCTCAAGCCGCGCGGCCTGGTGCTCGTGACCGGCCCCACCGGCTCGGGCAAGTCCACCACGCTCGCGGCGATGGTGAACCACCTGAACGAAAACGAGTACGGCCACGTGCTCACCGTCGAGGACCCGATCGAATTCGTGCACGAGTCGAAGAAGTGCCTGGTCAACCAGCGCGAAGTCGGCCCGCACACGCTCTCCTTCTCAAACGCGCTGCGTTCGGCGCTGCGCGAAGACCCCGACGCGATCCTCGTGGGCGAAATGCGCGACCTCGAAACCATTCGCCTGGCGCTCACCGCAGCCGAAACCGGCCACCTGGTGTTCGGCACGCTGCACACGTCGAGCGCAGCCAAGACCATCGACCGGGTGGTCGACGTGTTCCCCGCCGCCGAGAAGGAAATGGTCCGCGCCATGCTGTCGGAGTCGCTGGTCGCCGTGATCTCCCAGACGCTGTGCAAGCTCAAGGACGGCTCGGGCCGCGTGGCGGCGCACGAGATCATGCTGGGCACCTCGGCCATCCGGAACCTGATCCGCGAGAACAAGATCGCGCAGATGTACTCCGCCATCCAGACCGGCCAGGGCATGGGCATGCAGACGCTCGACCAGAACCTGACCGAGCTGGTGCGGCGCAACATCATTTCGCCGGCCGAAGCCCGCGGCAAGGCCAAGATCCCCGAAAACTTCCCCGGCTGAAGCACACCGTCGTGAAGAAGCTCATCGAACGCCTGAAGGGCGCGCCCAGTTCCGGCGCGTCGCCGGCCGTGAGCCCCGAGGACTCGGGCTACTTCTCGACCATGTTCATGGAGCACCAGGGCGACGAGACGCAGATGCTTGTGACCTGGCTGGCGCGCGCCCAGGAAATCAAGGCAGAGCCATTCGACCGCAAGCGCGGCGCCGAGATGTTCGCCAAGCTGTGGGGCGCCGACCGCTACGTGGCGGCCCTGAGCGCCGACGAACTGCAGCGCATGAGCCAGTACCTCGAATTCGTCACGGTCGCGGCCAACCACGAAGTGATCGGCCAGGACGAACAGGGCGACTACATGCTCATCGTGCTCGACGGCACGCTGGCCGTGGACCGCGTCCAGCCCTGGGGCGACCGCGCAAGGCTGGCCGAAGCACGCTCCGGCGACATGCTGGGCGAGATGTCCTTGCTCGACGCCGGCGCGCGTTTTTCGGCGTGCACCACGCTTACGCCTTGTATCCTCGCTGTGGTCGACGCACAACGGCTTGATGAGATGATCATGTTCGAGCCGCGCCTGGGACTGGCACTGCTCGCTTCGCTGTCGCGGCGGCTCTCGCTGCGGTTGCGTCAGGTGAGCGCGCGGCTTTCGGCCCTGCTTTCACGCACTTGACTGTTTGACGAAGTAACGAACGCACCAGGGTGCCGGGTGCCTCGGGGGAATGGCTCACTATGGAACGCGACCAGGCATCAAAGTTCATCAATGACCTGCTGCGGCTGATGATGGCCCGCGGCGGCTCCGATCTCTTCCTGACGGCCGACTTCCCGCCGGCCATCAAGGTCGACGGCAAGGTCACCAAGGTGTCGCCGCAGCCGCTGACCGGCCAGCACACCATCGCGCTGGCCCGTTCGATCATGAACGACAAGCAGGCGGCAGAGTTCGAGCGCACCAAGGAGTGCAACTTCGCGATCGCGCCGCAAGGCACCGGCCGCTTCCGCGTCAACGCCTTCATCCAGCAGGGCCACGTGGGCATGGTGCTGCGGACCATTCCGCAGCAGCTGCCCACCATCGACTCGCTGGGCCTGCCCGGCGTGCTGAAGGACGTGGCGATGACCAAGCGCGGGCTGGTCATCTTCGTCGGCGCCACCGGCTCGGGCAAGTCCACCTCGCTGGCGGCGATGGTCGACTACCGCAACGAGAACTCCTACGGCCACATCATCACCATCGAAGACCCGGTGGAGTTCGTGCACCCGCACAAGAACTGCATCGTCACGCAGCGCGAGGTGGGGCTGGACACCGACGGCTGGTTCAACGCGCTGAAGAACACGCTGCGCCAGGCCCCCGACGTCATCCTGATGGGTGAGATCCGCGACCGCGAGACGATGGAACATGCGGTGGCATTTGCCGAGACCGGCCACCTCTGCCTGGCCACGCTGCACGCCAACAGCGCCAACCAGGCGCTCGACCGCATCATCAACTTCTTCCCCGAAGAGCGGCGTGCGCAGCTGCTGATGGACCTCTCCCTGAACCTGAAGTCGCTCGTCTCGCAGCGCCTGCTGCCGCGCCAGGAAGGCAAGGGCCGTGTTGCCGCGGTGGAGATCCTCCTCAACACGCCGCTCATCTCAGAGCTGATCTTCAAGGGCGAGGTTTCCGAGATCAAGGAGCTGATGAAGCGCAGCCGCGAACTCGGCATGCAGACTTTCGACCAGAGCCTGTTCGACCTCTACGAGGGCCAGTTCGTCACCTACGAAGACGCGCTGCGCAACGCCGACTCGGTGAACGACCTGCGGCTGCAGATCAAGCTCAACAGCCAGCGCGCACGCAACTCCGACCTCGCTGCCGGCACCGAGCACCTGACGATTGTTTGACCACCCCCGTAGCGCCTGCGGCGCTCCCCCTTGAGGGGGCGGCGCAGGCAGACCGGCAAAGCCGGATCTGCGGCGCCCACTTTGACCCGGCCCCATGTGCGCAGCACTGGGGCCGTCTCACTTCCGACGACCCAAGGAGGCTTGATGAACACCAAGAGCTATGAGCCCATCGCATCGCAGACCGTCGCTTTCCTGGGCCTGGGGGTGATGGGCTACCCGATGGCCGGCCACCTGGCACGTGCCGGTCATGAGGTCACGGTCTACAACCGCACGGCTGCCAAGGCCGAGGCGTGGACCCGAGAGTTCGGCGGCAGGAGCGCCGCCACGCCGCGCGAAGCCGCCGGGGGCGCCGACATCGTGTTCTGCTGCGTGGGCAACGACGACGACCTGCGTTCGGTGGTGATGGGCGGCAACGGCGCGTTCGCCGGCATGAAGCCCGGCGCCATCTTCGTGGACCACACCACCGCTTCGGCGGAAGTGGCCCGCGAGCTGGCGGCCGAGGCGCGCGGGCGCGGGCTGAATTTCATCGACGCACCGGTGTCCGGCGGCAATCTGGGGGCCATCAACGGCGTGCTCACCGTGATGTGCGGGGGCGACGCGGCGGCCTTCGCCCAGGTGCAGCCGGTGGCGATGGCCTTCGCCAAGGCAGTCACGCTGCTGGGCGACAGCGGCGCCGGCCAGCTGGCCAAGATGGTCAACCAGATCTGCATCGCGGGCCTCGTGCAGGGGCTGGCCGAGGCCATCGCCTTCGGTCAGAAGGCCGGGCTGGACATGAAGGCCGTGCTCGGCGTCATCGGCAAGGGCGCGGCGCAAAGCTGGCAGATGGACAACCGTGGGCCGACGATGGTCGACGACAAGTTCGACTTCGGCTTTGCGGTGGACTGGATGCGCAAGGACCTGGGCCTGTGCCTCGAGGAGGCGCGCCGCAACGGCTCGCGGCTGCCGGTCACGGCGCTGGTCGATCAGTTCTATGCCGACCTGCAGGCCGAAGGCGGCGGACGCTGGGACACCTCCAGCCTGGTCCGTCGCCTGAAATAGGCCGGCGTTACTGGGCCGTCGAAGCTGCGGGCGCCGCCGGCTTGGGCGCCACGTGCTCCTTGCGGCCCAGGGCGGCGAGTTCCTCCTCGCTGAGGATCTCGAACGCCTTCACCACCTTGCTGACGCCGGCAATGCTGCGTGCCAGCTCGGCGCCGCGGTTGGCCTCGCGTTCGGTGACGCGGCCCATCAGGAACACCGTGCCGCGCTCGGCCACCACCTTGTAGGCGTTGGACATGATGTCCTTGGCGTCCACGAAGGTCGCCTTGACCTTGCTTTCGAGCAACAGGTCGTTCGAGCGCGAGCCGATGGTGCTGTTGGGGCCGACCACCAGCTCGTTGAAGGTGCCGCGCACGTTCTCGATGCGCGACAGGCTCTGCTCCACCGCCACCCGCTCGGCTTCGGTGGGCACTTCACCGGTGATCAGCAGCATGCGGTTGTAGCTGGTCACGTTGACGTGGCCTTTTTCGCCCAGCACGTCCTTCACGCGGTTGGACGCCTTCAGTTCGATGGCCTGGTCTTCGATCTGCGTGCCGGAGGTGCGCCGGTCGGTGGCCATCAGCGCACCGCCCACCGCGGCACCGCCGATCAGCAGCGGCGCGCAGCCGCTCAATGCACCGCCCAGCGTGCTCGCCGCCAGCAGCGCCAGCACCAGTGAACGCAGTTTGGTCTTCGAGTTCGTCATGGTCATCCGTTGTCGGTTTCGCCCAGCAGCTGCGCGTCCACCGCATCGCACAGGCAGTGCACGACCAGCAGGTGGACTTCCTGGATGCGTGCGGTGCGGTCGGCCGGCACGCAGATGTGCACGTCGGTCTCGGTCAGACGCTCGCGCAGCTTGCCGCCGCCCTTGCCGGTGAGTGCGATCACCGTCATGTCCTTCTCGTGTGCGGCATCCACCGCGGCCAGCACATTGGCCGAGTTGCCGCTGGTGGTGATGGCGATCAGCACGTCGCCGGGGTTGCCCAGCGCCTGCACCTGCTTCGAGAAGATCTGGTTGAAGTCGTAGTCGTTGGCGACGGCGGTGAGGATGGAGCTGTCGGTCGTGAGCGCGATGGCCGCCAGGCCCGGGCGCTCTCGCTCGAAGCGGCCGACGAACTCGGCCGCGAAGTGCTGCGCGTCTCCGGCGGAGCCGCCATTGCCGCAGGCGAGCACCTTGCCGCCCGCGGTGATGCACCCCAGCAGGGCGCTGGCTGCGTCGGCCACCGGCCGCGTCAGCACTTCCGCGGCCTTGTACTTGACGTCGGCACTGTCGAAGAAGTGCTGCTGTATGCGTTGTTCCAACATGG
Source organism: Methylibium rhizosphaerae (assembly GCF_006386545.1). GTDB lineage: Bacteria > Pseudomonadota > Gammaproteobacteria > Burkholderiales > Burkholderiaceae_C > Pseudorivibacter > Pseudorivibacter rhizosphaerae. The sequence continues at coordinate 158,071 of NZ_SWAR01000005.1, forward strand.
GTGGGGATGATAAGTCAGCCGGTTGGTGGGGCCGCGCCGCCGGGAGGTTCCGCGGTTTTGCAGGATTTTCAAAGTGCGTCGAAGGCGGCTCGCAGCCATTCGATGCGGTCGGCGTCGATGGCCACCACGTCGAAGCGGCAGGGGGGCGGCGTGGCGTGCCTTTGGAGGTAGTTCTGGGCGGCGAACACGAGGCGCCGGCGCTTGGCGACCGAGATGCTTTCTGCCGCGCTGCCGTGGCCGCCGCCGGCACGCCGTCGCACTTCGACGAACACCAGCGTGCCGTCGCGGTCGCGCATGATGAGGTCCACCTCGGCCCCGTGCGAGCGCGGGCCGGCCGCCACCCGATAATTGCGCTCCACCAGCTTGAGGCCCTGCCGCTGCAGATGCGCCAGGGCCCGGCTCTCGCCCTCGTCACCGCTCGCCTTGGTCGTGACCACTTCCGAAGCCTCCTCCCTCTTGAGCACCGCGGCCGCTGCCGCAGGCTCGCAGCAGTATCCCAAAGGGGCGCTGTATGTCGTGGCCACGCCGATCGGCAACCTGGCCGACATGAGCCTGCGCGCCATCCATGCGCTGGCGCTGTGCGACGCGGTGGCCTGCGAAGACACCCGGGTGACCGCCGGACTGCTGCGCCACTTCGGGCTCGACCACAAGCCGCTGCTGGCGGTGCACGAGCACAACGAAGCCGGCGCTGCCGCCGGCATCGTCGAGCGCCTGCAGCGCGGCGAACGGGTGGCCTATGCCAGCGACGCCGGCACGCCGGCGGTGAGCGACCCCGGCGCGCGGCTGGTGGCCGCCGTGCAGGCCGCGGGGCTGCGCGTGCTGCCGCTGCCGGGCGCCAGCAGCGTGGTCACCGCCCTCAGCGCCGCCGGCGACGTGGCCGGCAGCGACTTCCGCTTCATCGGCTTCCTGCCGGCCAAGGGCGGGGAGCGCAGCGCGGCGCTGGCGCAGCTGGCGGCGGAGCCCGGCACCACGGTGCTGTTCGAGGCGCCGCATCGAATCGAAGCCCTGGCACGGGCCCTGGCCGATGCCTGCCCGGCGCGGCGCGTCACCGTCTGCCGGGAACTCACCAAGCAGTTCGAGAGCATCCACACGCGCGAAGCGGGTGAGCTGCCCGCCTGGCTGGCCGAAGACGCCAACCGCACCCGCGGTGAGTTCGTGCTGGTGCTGCATGCCGTGCCGGGCGCCTCGGCGAGCCAGGACGCGCTGCCCCCCGAAGCCGAGCGGCTGCTGAAGGTATTGCTGGCCGAGCTGCCGCTGAAGCAGGCAGTGGCACTGGCGGCCGAAGCGAGCGGCGTGGCGCGCAATGCGCTGTACCAGCGGGCGCTGCAGCTCAAGCAGGAAGGCTGAGCGCGCGGCCGCCCGGTTTCAGTGGCGATCCTGGCCGTCGTGCTTTTGACGGCGGATGTCGCGGCTGGCATGGTCCTGCATCTTGTGCAGCCGCTTGCGCTCGGCGGTCGTCACCGTCCCGTCGGCCCGGGCCTTGTCTTCGGCGCGGTTGATGACCGCCTGCTCCCGCTCGAGGCGTCGGGTTTCGCGCTGGGTGAGCTCGCCCGAGGCGATGCCCTGGTCGATGCGCTGCTCCTGGCGCGCCTGGCGGGCGTCGATGCGCGGCTTATGGGTGCCCGGGGCGGAAGCGGCTGCGTCCTGCGCAAAGCTGGTCGCGGCCAGCATCGACAAGCCGGCGGCAGTGATCCAGGTCCTGAAGTTCATGGTGTGCGTCCTCGTCTGGTTGGGATGGATGGGTTGTGGGTCGCGACCCCCTCGCCACAACGGTGCCCATCCAACCCCGGACGACTGCGAGACTTGTCGCCGGGGTAAAGAAGCGTGAAGCCACATGGGCAGTGCACCGGACAGCCTGCATGCCTAGAATGGCCCGCATGATTTCGCGCGAACCCACCCTCGAGCGACTGGCGACCGCCAAGTCGCTGCTGCTTGAACCCTTCGGCCTCGACGAGACCAAGCTGGCGCAGGCGCTGGCGGTGATCGGCGAGCACCGCATCGACGACGCGGACCTGTACTTCCAGTACACCCGCAGCGAAGGCTGGAGCCTGGAAGAGGGCATCGTCAAGAGCGGCAGCTTCGGCATCGACCAGGGCGTGGGCGTGCGCGCAGTGGCCGGCGAAAAGACCGCCTTTGCCTACAGCGACGACATCTCCGAAGCCTCGCTGCTCGACGCGGCCCGCACCGTGCGCAGCATCGCCGCGGCCGGCGCGAGCCGGCGGGTGAAGGTGGGCGGTGCGCCCACCGTGGCGGGCAGCCGCGTGCTGTATGCGCCGATGGACCCGATCGCCACGCTCGACAGCACGCAGAAGGTGGCGCTGCTCGAGAAGGTGGAGCAGCTCGCGCGCAAGCGCGATCCGCGCATCGTGCAGGTGATGGCCGGCCTGGCCAGCGAATACGACGTGGTGATGGTGGCGCGCGCCGACGGCACGCTGGCCGCCGACGTGCGGCCGCTGGTGCGCCTGAGCGTGACCGTGATCGCCGAGCAGAACGGCCGCCGCGAAGTCGGATCGGGCGGCGGTGGCGGGCGGTTCGGCCTGGGCTACTTCCACGACGACGTGATCGTGGGCTATGTAGATCAGGCGGTGAATGCGGCGCTCACCAACCTCGAAAGCCGCCCGGCACCGGCCGGCGAGATGGACGTGGTGCTGGGCCCGGGCTGGCCGGGCATCCTGCTGCACGAGGCCATCGGCCACGGACTCGAAGGCGACTTCAATCGCAAGGGCTCGAGCGCGTTCTCGGGCCGCATCGGACAGCGTGTCGCGGCCAAGGGCGTGACGGTGCTCGACGACGGCACCATCCCCGACCGCCGCGGCTCGCTCAACGTCGACGACGAAGGCAATGCCTCGCAGCGCAACGTGCTGATCGAGGACGGCATCCTGCGCGGCTACATCCAGGACGCGATGAATGCGCGGCTCATGAAGGTCAAGCCCACCGGCAACGGCCGCCGCGAAAGCTATGCGCACGTGCCGATGCCGCGCATGACCAACACCTACATGCTGGGCGGCGACAAGTCGCGCGACGAGATCGTCGCGAGCCTCAAGCGCGGGCTGTATGCCACCAACTTCGGCGGCGGCCAGGTCGACATCACCAGCGGCAAGTTCGTGTTCTCGGCCAGCGAGGCGTTCTGGGTCGAAAACGGCAAGATCCAGTACCCGGTCAAGGGCGCCACCATCATCGGCAACGGGCCCGACGCCCTGACGCGGGTGAAGATGATCGGCAACGACATGGAGCTCGACACTGGCGTGGGCACCTGCGGCAAGGAAGGCCAGAGCGTGCCGGTGGGCGTGGGCCAGCCGACGCTGCGCATCGACGGGCTCACCGTCGGCGGCACCGCCTGACGGGCCTCAAACCGGAAAAAACTGCTTGACGCGGTGCACAAGCGCCGTGCTACATTCGCGCCCATGCTTCGCGCTTCCAGCTTTTACTTTGCGTACTTTTGGTTCTCGCACCGCCCCGGCGGAGGAGAGGCAAGCGCCTAAGCAAAGCAAGTAGCGCAAACCGAACCTCAAAAACCGCCGGGTCCCCCCGGCGGTTTTTTTTCGCCCCTGCGCTGCCCACACAACACCAAGCCCACCGACGAAGGAGCCCGCCGTCATGAATGCCAAGTCCGCCACTGCCACCGAGGGTTGGTATGCGCACGGAGAGAAAACCTCGCAGACCGACGACGAAAGGATCAAGGACGTGACGCCGCTGCCGCCGCCGGAGCACCTGATCCGCTTCTTCCCGATTCGCGGTACCCCGGTGGAAACGCTGGTGGCCGAGACCCGCCACAACATCCGCCGCATCATGCATGGCAAGGACGACCGGCTGCTGGTGATCATCGGCCCGTGTTCGATCCATGACCCGTCGGCCGCGCTCGAGTACGCACAGCGCCTGAAGACCCAGCGCGAGAAGTACGCCGACACGCTGGAGATCGTGATGCGGGTGTACTTCGAGAAGCCGCGCACCACGGTGGGCTGGAAGGGCCTCATCAACGACCCCTACCTCGACGAGAGCTTCCGCATCGACGAGGGGCTGCGCATCGCCCGCCAGCTTCTGCTGGAAATCAACCGCCAGGGCATGCCGGCCGGCAGCGAGTTCCTCGACGTGATCTCGCCGCAGTACATCGGCGACCTCATCTCCTGGGGCGCCATCGGCGCGCGCACCACCGAAAGCCAGGTGCACCGCGAGCTGGCCTCGGGCATCTCGGCGCCGATCGGCTTCAAGAACGGCACCGACGGCAACATCAAGATCGCCACCGACGCGATCCAGGCGGCGGCACGCGCGCACCACTTCCTGTCGGTGCACAAGAACGGCCAGGTCGCCATCGTCGAGACCAAGGGCAACAAGGACTGCCACGTGATCCTGCGCGGCGGCAAGACGCCCAACTACAGCGCCGAGCACGTGGCCGCCGCCTGCGCCGACCTGGAAGCCGCCAAGCTGCCGTGCAACCTGATGGTCGATTGCAGCCATGCCAACAGCTCCAAGCAGCACGAGCGCCAGATCGACGTGGCCAAGGACATCGCGGGCCAGATCGCCGCGGGCAGCCGCAGCATCTTCGGCGTGATGGTCGAAAGCCACCTGAAGGGCGGCGCACAGAAGTTCACGCCGGGCAAGGACGATGCTTCGCAGCTCGAATATGGCAAGAGCATCACCGACGCCTGCATCGCCTGGGACGACTCGCTGCAGGTGCTCGACGTGCTGAGCCAGGCGGTGAAGCAGCGCCGTCGCTGACGCACACTACGGGATCGCCCAGGAGGGATCTCGCATGCGCAGCACCGTGGTGATTCATTTCGGCCCGTCCGACGACGTGACGCTGTACCTCGACGGCCCCGCCATGGCGGCCGACGAGGCCCGGGCCTGGCTCGACGAACAGTTCGTGCAGGAAGACTGCGAGCCGCTGCGCGCAAGCGGCAAGGTGCTGATCGCCGACAAGGTGCTGGCCCTGGCGCAAACCGTGGGCCGCAGCCGCTTCGACGGTGATGCGGCCTGGGCTCAGGCCTTTGCCCGCGCCTCGAGTGCCGCGCTGGCCAAGCCCACCGTGCGGGTGGACCTGGTGGCGCTGGCGCTGACCTTCTGATCCGAGGGTGAGCGGCTGCAAAGCCGGGTAAGTCACCTCGGGCCGGCTGTAACCCAGGCAACCTGCGGCAAAAGCGCTGGTCCGGCGCCTGCGAGGCAGTTGCAATGGCGCCTCTTGCAACTCCTCCGGAGAACATCCATGACTCGCTCTACCGTGCTCGTCAACGCCCGCCGTGTGCTGCTGGTCAGCGCCGCGAGCTTTGCACTCGTGGCCCAGGCGCAGACCTCGCCGTCGACGACCACGTCACCGGCCGAGCAGAAGCCTGCGGCGAAGCAGCAGTCCGCAGCGCAGTCAGCCTTCCAGCGCGCCGACAGCAACAGGGACGGTCGCCTCACCCAGGAAGAAGCGGCGCGCATGCCTGCCATCGCCGCCAAGTTCAGCGAACTCGACGGCGACAAGGACGGCAACCTGTCGGTGAGCGAGTTCGCCATCGGCTACGGCGACAAGTAGGCGCATCACCGCACCACGCGCATCACGCGCATCAAAGAGGCCCGGGACAGGTGTTCCGGGCCTTTTTGCCTTGGCCTCTCAGGCGCCGTCGCGCGCCAGCCGCTCGCTGTGCCAGTACACGTCGTCGCCGCCCAGCCCGTCGAGGTTGGCGCGGTTGAGCACGCGGGCCAGCACGAACAGCAGGTCCGACAGGCGGTTGAGGTACTGGCGCGGCTCGGCACGCACCGGCTCGACCCCGGCCAGCGCCACCACCGCACGTTCGGCGCGGCGCGCCACGGTGCGGCCCACGTGCGCGATGGCGGCGCTGCGGGTACCCGCCGGCAGGATGAACTCCTTGAGCCGCGGCAGCGTGCCGTTGTAGTGGGCCAGCGCCGTGTCGAGGCGGGCCACCGCATCGGCCTTCAGCAGCTCGTAGCCGGGGATGGACAGCTCGCCGCCCAGGTTGAACAGCTCATGCTGGATGGTGACCAGCAGCTCGCGCACATCCGGCGGCAGCGGCTCGGCCAGCAGCACGCCGATGTGGGAATTGAGCTCGTCGACGTCGCCCATGGCCTGGACGCGCAGGTGGTCCTTGGGCACGCGGGTGCCATCGCCCAGGCCGGTGGTGCCGTCGTCACCGGTGCGCGTGGCGATCTGAGAAAGTCTGTTGGACATGACAAGGTTTCCGTGAGGCCGAGTGCCTAGAATTCTTGCACTGCCTTCGCAGCGACCCACCGCAGGAGCCGTTTCATGAATGCGATCACCGATCTGCCCTTCCGCATCGAGCCGCGCCCGGTGCCTGCGGCCATGCTGGCTGCCCTGAAGGCGCGCTTCGCCGGCCGCTGCTCGACGGCGCAGGCGGTGCGCGAGCAGCACGGCCGCGACGAGTCGCCGTTCGACGTCCCGCCGCCCGAGGCGGTGGTGTACTGCGAGAGCAACGAGGACGTGGCCTTCGTCGTGAGCCTGGCGCACGAGCACGCGGTGCCGGTCATTCCGTTCGGCGCCGGCTCGTCGCTCGAAGGCCACCTGCTCGCGGTGCAGGGCGGCGTGAGCATCGACCTGAGCCGCATGAACCGCGTGCTGCGCGTCAACGCCGAAGACCTCACCGTCACCGTGCAGGCCGGCGTGACGCGCAAGCAGCTCAACGACGAGCTGAAGCATGAAGGCCTGTTCTTCCCGATCGACCCGGGCGCCGATGCGTCGATCGGCGGCATGAGCGCCACGCGAGCCAGCGGCACGAACGCCGTGCGCTACGGCACGATGCGCGAGAACGTGCTGGGGCTCACCGTGGTCACCGCGAGCGGCGAGATCGTGCACACCGGCACGCGAGCCCGCAAGTCGAGCGCGGGCTACGACCTCACCCGGCTGTTCGTCGGCAGCGAAGGCACGCTGGGCGTGATGACCGAGGTCACGCTGCGGCTGTACCCGCTGCCCGAAGCGGTGTCGGCCGCGGTGTGTTCCTTTCCCGACGTGGAAGCGGCCGTGCGCACCACCATCCAGATCATCCAGCTGGGTGTGCCCATCGCGCGCTGCGAGCTGCTCGATGCGAATGCGGTGCGGGCGGTCAACAAGCACGACAAGCTCGCGCTGCGCGAAGCGCCGATGCTGCTGATGGAGTTCCACGGCAGCGACGCCGGTGTAAAGGAGCAGGCCGAGCTGGTGCAGGAGATCGCGGCCGAGTTCGGCGGCCAGCAGTTCGAGTGGGCCACCACGCCGGAAGAACGTACGCGCCTGTGGACCGCGCGGCATCACGCCTACCTGTCGGCGCTGCAGATGCGCCCCGGCTGCCGCTGCATCACCACCGACACCTGCGTGCCGATCTCGCGACTCGCCGAATGCGTGAGCGCCACGGTGGCGGATGCGGATGCCGCGGGCCTGCCCTACTTCATCGTCGGCCATGTGGGCGACGGCAACTTCCACATGGGCTACCTGATCGACCCCCACCAGCCGGCCGAGCACGAACTGGCCGAAAAGCTCAACCGCGAACTGGTGGCTCGAGCCCTGGCGCTGGAGGGCACCTGCACCGGCGAGCACGGCATCGGCCTGCACAAGATGGGCTTCCTGCTCGACGAGGCCGGCGCCGGCACGGTGGCGCTGATGCGCAGCGTGAAGCAGGCGCTGGATCCGAAGAACATCATGAATCCCGGAAAGATCTTCACGCTCTGACTCGCTCTGACTCGCCGCTCTGTGACCGGAGGTAAAGCCGGCCACCGGCGGCCATGCCGATACTACCCTTCACGTTTTTGGCACCGCCGCGCACGGCTCCCTCGCCGACATGCCATCCAGCCTTCGCCTTCCCCCGGCTCACCGCTTCCTCGCACGCCTGGCCACCGCCCTGGCCGCTCCGTTGGCCGCAGCATTGCTCCTCGGCGGCTGCGCCAGCGAACAGACACGCACCGGCGGCAAGACCGAAGTGCTCATCTCCAGCGGCTCCGAGACCCAGCTGGCCCGCTGCCGCAACAGCCTGGGGGCCGTGGCCATCACCGAGTCCGACACCAACGCGCAGGCGCTCGTGTCGGCCGGACTGCCGCGCTCGATGGCACCGCTGGTGCGCCAGCTGCTGCTGCAGACCCGCTGCTTCGTGGTGGTGGATCGCGGGCCGGCGTTTGCGATGCTGGAGCGCGAGATGAAGCTGCGCGAGCAGCAAGGCGAGCTGCATGCGGCGCAGGTCGCGGCCATGACCGCGGCCGACCTGCTGATGCGTGCGGAGATCGTCTTCCTCGAGCAAACGGGCGGGCAGCGCGGCGGCGTGGGCGCGCTCCTGAACAACGTGCTGGGCGGCGTGGCGGTCGAGACGCGCACGCGCGAGGCGCTGGTGGTGATGACGGTGGTGGACGTGCGCACGAGCGAAGTGCTGGCCGCGTCGTTCGGGCGCGGCACCAGCGAGTCGTCCGGCGTGGGCAGCATCATCCTGGGCGGCGGGCTGGTGGCCATCGAAGGTGGCTGGCTCGACACGCCGCAAGCCAAGCCGGTCGCCGCCGCGCTGGTGGACGCCTGGAACCAGCTCCTGCCGCGCCTCGCGGCCGTGAGCGACATGGCAGACGCCCCCTCGGCCCCCTCGCCGCAGAAGTGAGCCTTCAAACGCGGCAACACGCGTTTCGAGCGGTCACCCCTCGGGTATTCGAAGCGCGATACACCGGGGCCCATGAAAAGCGCTGCCTTCCTGATGCTGGCCCTCGGTCGCCCGGCCCACATCGGCGCGCTGGCGCCGTCGTCGCGCCGGCTGGCCGACGCCATGGCCCATGAGGCCGGCAGGGCGCGCTGCATGATCGAGCTGGGCGCCGGCACCGGCGCCATCACCGCGGCCCTGCGCGAACGCCACCCCCACCTGCCGATGCTCGCGGTGGAGCTGCAACCGGCGCTGGCCGATGCGCTGCAGGGCCGCTGGGACGGCGTGGAGGTGCGCTGCGGCGCGGCGCATCACATCCTGCGCCACGAAGCGCCGAGGCTGCCTGGCGAAACGGTGGTGGTGTCGTCGCTGCCCTTGCGTTCGCTGCCGGCGCCGCTGCGCACTTCGACGATCGACGCCTTGTGCAGCTTCGTCGGCGCACATCCGGCGCGCCGCCTGGTGCAGTACACCTACCAACCGCGGGCGCCGTTTTCGCTGCCGGGCAGCAGCCCGCTGCGCTGGCAGCGGCGCCAGCGGGTATGGCGCAACCTGCCGCCGGCCGACGTGTGGGTGCTGGAGCGCGCGACTGCGTCCTAGCGCGCGCGTACCGGCAGGCGTGCGTGCGTCAGTGCGCCGGGGGCGGCGACACCGTCCAGCGGCGCTTGGTCTCGCCGTGGCTGTCGACGCTGTCCAGGTGCACCGGGAAGCCCCACAACCTGGCGACGTGCTTCAGGACTTCCTGCGCGTCGTCGTTCAAGGGTCGTGCGTTGTGCTGCGTGTGCCGCAGCGTGAGCGAACGGTCGCCGCGCAGGTTGACGCTCCACACCTGGATGTTGGGCTCGCGCGAGCCCAGGTCGTATTGCTTGGCCAGCGCCTCGCGCAGATGCCGGTAGCCGATGTCGTCGTGGATCGCGCTCACCTCGAGCTCGGGGTCCTGGCTGTCGTCCTTGATTGCGAACAGGCGGAACTCGCGCATCAGCCGCGGGCTGAGGAACTGGCCGACGAAGCTCTCGTCCTTGAAGTTGCGCATCGCGTAGTCGAGCGTCTTCAGCCAGTCGCTGCCGGCGATGTCGGGGAACCAGGCGCGGTCTTCCTCGTCGGGGTTCTGGCAGATGCGCTTGAGGTCGGTGTACATCGCAAAACCCAGCGCATACGGGTTGATGCCGCTGTAGGCGCGGTGACCGACCGGCGGCTGGAACACCACATTGGTGTGCGATGACAGCCACTCGATCATCATGCCGTCGGCCAGCAGGCCGTCTTCGTACATGGTGTTGAGCAGCGTGTAGTGCCAGAAGGTGGCCCAGCCTTCGTTCATGACCTGGGTCTGGCGCTGCGGATAGAAGTACTGCGCGATCTTGCGCACGATGCGCACGATCTCGCGCTGCCAAGGCTCCAGCAGCGGCGCGTTCTTCTCGATGAAGTAGAGGATGTTCTCCTGCGGCTCCTCGGGGAAGCGGCGCGCGGTGTCCTCGCCGTGCGACTTGCCTGCCTTCCTGGGCAGCGTGCGCCACAGGTCGTTGATCTGCCGCTGCGCATAGGCCTCGCGGTCTTCACGGCGGGCCTGCTCCTGGGCGAGCGACAGCTTCTGCGGCCGGCGATAACGATCGACGCCGTGGTTCATGAGCGCATGGCAGGAGTCGAGCGTCTCCTCCACCGCCTGGATGCCGTGGCGCTCTTCGCATTCGGCCACGTACTTCTTCGCATAGACCAGGTAGTCGATGATGGACGAGGCATCCGTCCACATGCGGAACAGGTAGTTGCCCTTGAAGAAGCTGTTGTGGCCATAGGCCGCATGCGCGATCACCAGGGCCTGCATCGCCATCGTGTTCTCCTCCATCAAATAGCTGATGCAGGGATTCGAGTTGATGACGATCTCGTAGGCCAGGCCCATGTGCCCGCGCTTGTAGTTCTTCTCGGTCGAGATGAACTCCTTGCCGTAGCTCCAGTGCCGGTAGTTCACCGGCATGCCCACGCTGGCGTAGGCATCCATCATCTGCTCGGAGGTGATGATCTCGAGCTGGTTGGGATAGGTGTCGAGCCCGTAGCTCTGGGCCGTGGCGCGGATGGCCGCGTGGTATTCCTCGATCAGCTCGAACGACCAGTCCGAACGGTCCGGCAGCGTCTTCTCGGCGCGCGGCCGGCGCACCACCTGGGTGGAGAGTTTCACCGGGGGCTGCGGCGGCGGCAGTTCGCTGCCGGTGAACAGGTCGGGGGTCGGGTTGTCCACGACGGGCGAGGTATCGGTCGAGCGTCGCTTCATGCGTCCACCCCCTCCTTCTTGAACAGCTCGCGGAATACCGGGTAGATATGCGAGGGCTCCAGCACCTTGCGCATCGCGAAGTGCGGGTAGATCTCGGCGATCTGCTGGTATTCCTCCCACAGGTTCTGCTCGGGCTCGGCCACCTGCACGTACGCGAAATAGCGGCACAGCGGCAACAGCTGTTCGCTCACGATTTCGCGGCAGCGGCCGCTGTCGTGGTGCCAGTTGTCGCCGTCGCTCGCCTGCGCGCCGTAGATGTTCCATTCGCTGGTCGGGAACCGCTGCTTGATGATGTCGTGCATCATCACCAGCGCACTCGACACGACCGTGCCGCCGGTCTCGGTGGCGTGGAAGAAGTTCTCCTCGTCCACCTCCTGGGCCTGCGTGTGATGGCGGATGAACACCAGCTCGATGTGGTCGTAGTGCCGCGTCAGGAACAGGTACAGCAGGATGAAGAAGCGCTTGGCGAGGTCCTTGCGCTGCTCGTCCATCGAGCCGGACACATCCATCAGGCAGAACATCACCGCCTTGGTGGTGGGCACCGGCACCTTCACGCGGCTGCGGAAACGCAGGTCGATCGGGTCGAGGTACGGAATGCGCTCGACCCGCGCACGCAGGAAGGCGATGCGTTCTTCGGTGGCCTTGATCTCGGCCGTGGTGACCGGGTCGCCGGGCAGCGCGGTGCGCAGCAACTCTTCAAGGCGCGCCTGCAGCTCGCGCAGCTCGCGCCGCCAGTCGGCACCGATCGCGATGCGACGGCCGATGGCGCCGCGCATCGAACGCACCACGTGCAGGTTGTTGGGCGTGCCGTCGCTGGTGAATCCCGCCCGGTGGCTCTTGTACTCGGGCACCTCGGCCAGCGAGGTCTTCACGAGGTTGGGCAAGGCGAGGTCTTCGAAGAAGACCTGCATGAACTCTTCCTTGCTCAGGTGGAAGACGAAGTCGTCCTCGCCCTCGCCGCTGTCGCTGGCCTGCGAGCCGCCGCCACCGCCCTGCCCGCCCTGCGGCCGCTCGATGCGGTCACCCTTGACGTACTCGCGGTTGCCGGGGTGCACCATCTCGCGCTGTCCACCCTGGCCATGGCCGAACACCGGCTCGGACACGTCGCGCTTGGGGATGTGGATGTTCTCGCCCTGCTCCATGTCGCGGATGCCGCGCTGGCTGACCGCCTTGCGCACCGCGTCCTTGATCTGCTCACGGTAGCGGCGCAAGAAACGCTCGCGGTTGCCGATGGACTTGTTCTTGCCCGCCAGCCTGCGATCGATGATCTGCTGAAGCATGGAAGCCCCTGCGTTGATGTGTGCCGTCGCCGTCTCCTTGGATGGGTGGTCCGCTGATCAGCTGCTCTTGCGCACGCGCAGGTACCACTCGCACAGCAGGCGCACCTGCTTGGGCGTGTAGCCCTTGTCGACCATGCGGGTCACGAAGTCCTCGTGCTTCTTGGCTTCGTCGGCGCTCGCCTTCGCGTTGAAGCTGATGACCGGCAGCAGCTCCTCGGTGTTGGAGAACATCTTTTTCTCGATCACCGTGCGCAGCTTCTCGTAGCTGGTCCACAACGGGTTCTTGCCCTGGTTGTTGGCCCGTGCGCGCAGCACGAAGTTGACGATCTCGTTGCGGAAGTCCTTCGGATTCGCAATGCCGGCCGGCTTCTCGATCTTCTCGAGCTCTGCATTGAGCGCAGCGCGGTCGAACACCTCGCCGGTGTCGGTGTCGCGGTACTCGTGGTCCTGGATCCAGTAGTCGGCGTAGGTGACGTAGCGGTCGAAGATGTTCTGGCCGTACTCGCTGTAGCTCTCGAGGTAGGCCGTCTGGATTTCCTTGCCGATGAACTCGGCATACCGGGTGGCCAGGTGCTCCTTGATGAACGCCAGGTACTTCTGCTCGGTCTCCTGCGGGAACTGCTCGCGCTCGATCTGCTGCTCGAGGACGTACATCAGGTGCACCGGATTGGCCGCCACTTCAGACGAATCGAAGTTGAAGACCTTCGACAGGATCTTGAAGGCGAAGCGGGTGGATACGCCGCTCATGCCTTCGTCGACACCCGCGTAGTCGCGGTATTCCTGGTAGCTCTTGGCCTTGGGGTCGGTGTCCTTCAGGTTCTCGCCGTCGTACACCAGCATCTTCGAGAACAGCGACGAGTTCTCAGGCTCCTTCAGCCGGGTGAGGATGGCGAACTGCGACATCATCTTGAGCGTGCCGGGAGCGCACTTGGCTTCGGCGAGCGACGAGCCGCGGATCAGCTTCTCGTAGATGTGGATCTCTTCGGAGACGCGCAGACAGTACGGCACCTTGACGATGTAGATGCGGTCGAGGAAGGCTTCGTTGTTCTTGTTGTTGCGGAAGGCCTTCCATTCGCTCTCGTTGCTGTGCGCCAGCACGATGCCATCGAACGGAATCGCGCCGAAACCTTCAGTGCCCTTGAAGTTGCCTTCCTGGGTGGCAGTCAGCAAAGGATGCAGCACCTTGATCGGTGCCTTGAACATTTCGACGAACTCGAGCAGGCCCTGGTTGGCCAGGCACAAGCCGCCTGAGTAGCTGTAGGCGTCCGGATCGTCCTGGGCGTAGGTCTCGAGCTTGCGGATGTCGACCTTGCCCACCAGCGAAGAGATGTCCTGGTTGTTCTCGTCACCCGGCTCCGTCTTCGCCACGGCGATCTGCTTGAGCACGCTGGGATAGCGCTTGACCACCTTGAAGCGACGGATGTCGCCGCCGAATTCCTCGAGCCGCTTCACCGCCCACGGGCTGAGGATGCGGTTCAGGTAGCGACGAGGGATGTTGTATTCCTTCTCGAGGATGGCGCCGTCTTCGTCGGGGTCGAACAGGCCCAGCGGCGACTCGTTCACCGGCGAACCCTTGAGCGCGTAGAACGGCACCTCCTGCATCAGCTGCTTCAGCCGCTCGGCGATGGAGCTCTTGCCACCGCCCACCGGGCCCAGCAGGTAGAGGATCTGCTTCTTCTCTTCGAGGCCCTGGGCCGCATGGCGGAAGTACGACACGACCTGCTCGATCGAGTCTTCCATGCCGTAGAACTCGGCAAAGGCCGGGTAACGCTTGATGACCTTGTTGGCGAAGATGCGCGACAGGCGCGGATCGTTGCGCGTGTCGACCAGCTCGGGGTCACCGATGGCCTTGAGCATGCGCTCGGCCGCGGTGGCGTAGGCCAGTGGCTCCCGCTTGCAGATGTCGAGGTACTCCTCCAGCGAGAGTTCCTCTTCGCGGGTGCGTTCGTATCGCGCAGTGAAGTTGCTGATCACGTCCATCGTTTGACCTCCAATCCTCTACCGAGCTATTGCGGAGGCGGCGTCGCACGTGTTGCGCGTGGCAGGCCACGTGATGCGCTACCTGACTGACTCAAAGATCGTTCAAATCCGTGCCTTGCAAGTGCGGAGAAGCGCTGCCTTTGCCGCCCTGTTCTCGCCTGCGTTGCAAGGAGCATGCCCCTTTCCGGCGCATCGCGCTACCGCCGGACGAGGGAACCCTGTTTTGCGTGCAAGTTCCTCAGGTCATACGTTGTCAACGCACGTGCAGTCGCACGGCGCCGGCGCATGCATCCGTACTTCGATGCCGCATTCATGGAATGCATGCTGCGCCTTTTTCTGGCGGAGTTGTTTTAGGGATTAACCCTTTTTGCGTCAAGATTTTGCGCAGCGGGCGCGTGCGCGTGCGTGTGCCTCTGCTGCATGTGTGCAGCCGGACACGCCGATGAGACGCGGGAGAGGCGCGGCGCTATTCCTGGCGGCCGCGCAGCTTGTCGATCAGGCCGTTGAGTTCGTCGAGCGAGCCGAAGGCGATGGCCACCTCGCCCTGCTCGCCGCGCTTGGTGCGCTTCTTGACGCGGATCTCGATCGGCGCGGTCAACAGGTCGGCCAGCTCTTCCTCGATGCGCAGCAGGTCGCGCGGCTTGTCGGCCTTGATTCGCATCAGCGGCGCCTGGCGGCCCGCGGCGGCGCGCGCGACCAGCTTCTCGGCTTCACGCACCGAGAGCTTCTTCGCGGCGATCTCGTTGGCGCTGGTGATCTGGTGGGCACGGTCGAGCGCCAGCAGCGCTCGCGCATGGCCCATGTCCAGGTCGCCGGCCATCAGCATGTGCTGCACCGGCTCGGCCAGGTTGAGCAGGCGCAGCAGGTTCGATGCCGCACTGCGTGAACGGCCCACCGCCTGCGCGGCCTGCTCGTGCGTGAGGCCGAACTCGTCTGTCAGGCGCTTGAGGCCGTGCGCCTCCTCGAGCGGGTTGAGGTCCTCGCGCTGGATGTTCTCGATGAGGGCCATGACGGCGGCGGCCTCGTCAGGCACCTCCTTCACCAGCACCGGCACCTCGTCCAGCCCGGCCAGGCGGGCGGCGCGCGAGCGGCGTTCGCCGGCGATGATCTCGTAGCGCCCGGCCGCCACCGGCCGCACCAGGATGGGCTGCATCACGCCTTGGGACTTGATGCTCTCGGCCAGCTCGTACAGCGAGCCTTCGTCCATGCGCGTGCGCGGCTGGTACTTGCCGGGTTGCAGCGCGTCGAGCTTCAGCGTGGTGGGCGTGCGCGCGGCGTCGCCGCCGGCCGGCGCGTCGGGCACCTTGGGACCGAGCAGCGCTTCGAGGCCGAGACCGAGACCTTTGGGTTTTTTCGTGACCATGGGGGCGGATTGTCCCCGACAAAACCGGGCCTCCGGCGGCGCCTCGGGCTGCTCAGCGCTCGACGAGGGCCTGCAGGAGTGCCCGGCCTTCCGGCCAGTCGCCCAACCCCGAGTCGCCGTTGATGTGGCCGCGCGCGCCGATGGACACGAGCTCGGCGCCCCAGTCGGCCGCCAGCCCGGCGGCACGCCCCGGCGAGCAGAACGGGTCGTCCTGGCTCACCACGGCCAGCGCCGGGAACGGCAGCCGCTGGCGCGGCATCGGGCGCCAGTTGTGCAGCTGTGGCGGCGTGTCGTCGCGTTCCACGTCGGGCGGCGCCACCAGCAAGGCGGCCTTCACCCGGTGCAGCTGCCGGCTGTGCGAGGCCCAGGCCGCCACCAGTTGGCAACCCAGGCTGTGCGCCACCAGCACGGCCGGCTGCTCGCTGGCGAGCAGCTCCTCCTCGAGCCGGGCCATCCAGTCGCCTCGGCGCGGCCACTGCCAGTCGTCCTGCACCACTCGCCGGTCGCCAAAGGCCGCTTCCCAGCTGCTTTGCCAGTGGGCCGGGCCGGAGTCGAGCCAGCCCGGCAGCAGCAAGATGCGGGCAGCGGTGCCGCTCACACTCGCCGCCCTATCGCTGCAACGGCAGGTGGATGCGGCTCTCGCGCTGCGGGCCCCGCAGCAGGCTGCCGTCGCTGACCGGCTGGCCCTGTTTGAAAGCCGTCAGCGCCTGCTTGCCCAGGCCCAGCGGCACCGGCGGGCAGGCATTGCCGTTGGCCCGCATGTACAGGGCGGTCGCGAGCTTGGCCTCGTTCACGTCGCCCAGCGCGCGGCCGAGGTCGTCGCCCGCCGTGCAGTTGGCCCCAAAGCCATCGGCGTAGTCGCCGAAGCCCTTTGCATTGACGCCCTTGAATTCGATCGGGAAGTACGAGATGCCGCAGTTGTCCTTGGCCGTGAAGCCATACGGCTTGCCGCAGGTGGTGGTGCCGACGATGTTCACCTGCACGTTGATGCCCCGCAGGCCGTTGATGATGGACTCGCTGGCCGAACAGGTGCTGCCGCTGGTGAGCACGTAGACTCGCGGCAGGTCCAGCGACGGCAGGGGCTGTTCATTGGTGCACTGGAAGTTGGCGTTCAGGATGCACGACGTGTTGTAGAACGGCGTGCCAGGGGCCGCGTTCTCTGTCGTGCGCTTGTTGTTGTACTGGAACCTCTCGAACACCAGGCCCTGCGTGCGGCTCTGCCCGGCAACCATGTACGCCACCTCGCTGGCAATGAAGACGTAGCCGCCGCCGTTGTAGCGCAGGTCGAGCACGAGGTCGCTGACGCCTTCGGTGCGCAGCGTGTTGATCGCGGTGATCAGCTGCTGCTCGGCGGGGGCGATGTGGTCGTTGAAGACGATGTAGCCGACCTTCTGGCCGTCGCCGGCGGTGATCACCTGGGTGCGGAGCACCGGTGTCTTGGTGATCGCGGCCGCAGTGAAGGTGCGGGTGAGGTTCGCGCTGCCGGCGCGGCTGAAGACGAAGGTGTAGGTGCCGACGCTGCTCGGGAACAGCGCTGCATTGAGCACGTCCACGCCGGCAGAGGTGCCGTCGTCGGCGCTCACGCCGTTCACGCTCACCAGGGTGTCGCCGCGCTGCAGGCCGGCGCTCGCTGCCATCGACCCCGGTTCGATGTATGCGATGCGGATGCTGCGCGGAGGTGTGGGTGACAGCATCGACCATTCGATGCCATAACCCAGCGCCACGCCGGACCGCGCCAGATCGTTCCAGTCCTTGGTCGGGTAGGTGAAGCTGAAGCGGTCGCGGCGCTGGCCGCTGGTCGTGAGCGCAGGCGTACGCAGGGCGTCGAAGTAGCCGTCGATGGAGCCGTAGAAGCCTCCGGTCGTATCGACGCTGTATTGCGCGGCGTTGGCATCGACGCTGGGCATCTCGTCGTACCAGAGGTAGGCACCGTTCATGTACGAACGCAGCCAGGCCTTCTCGCTGGACAACGAACCGCTGGTGGTTGCCCGGGTCGCATCGCCTCGGTAGGGGTTGTTGGGCGAGCACTGCTGCGCGAGAGGCAGGACGTCGCCGCCGGAGCCACCGCCGCCGCCGCCGCCGCAGGCCGTCAGCACGCAAGCAGCCGTGAATGCAGCCAGGCTCCTGAACTTGCCGGCTCGGTTCAAGAAGTTCATAACGCTGGCCCCTCCCAGGACCGTGACGGAGCGAACGAAGGTGGCGCGATTCTAGGGAGTGCGACCGGCCGCTGCGCCCCCTCCGAAGAGGCCTGTCGTGCCGCCGATCCGGTCGGCCGGTCAGGTGGCCGAAGCATCCCGGCAACGGTAGTGGTACGCGTAGGCGTCCGTGAAACCGAGGCGGTGGTAGACCGCGCGCGCCGGGCTGTTGGCGGCATCCACCTGCAGATAGGCACAACGGGCGCCAAGCGCATGCGCACCTTGCAGCATGCTGCGGCACAGCTGCGATGCCCAGCCCTGTCCGCGGTGCGACGGTGCGGTGAACACGTCGTACAGGCCGACGAGGTCGTCTTCGACCGCGAACTGGCCGCAAG
Organism: Methylibium rhizosphaerae; assembly: GCF_006386545.1. GTDB lineage: Bacteria > Pseudomonadota > Gammaproteobacteria > Burkholderiales > Burkholderiaceae_C > Pseudorivibacter > Pseudorivibacter rhizosphaerae. Next base: position 176,084 of record NZ_SWAR01000005.1, read on the forward strand.
CCACCAGATGGCCGTCCACCATCAGCGCCCAGCCGGTGTAGGGCACAGGCGACGTCATCAGGCGTTGTGCATGCGCGGCGCGCTGCGACGCCGGCGAACCGCGCAATTCGCCCACCGCCTCGGCGAAGGCGACGGCGTCGAGTCGCTTCAACTGGGCGCCCTGCAGCCAATCGGCCTGCGTCTGACGGTCGATGGCTGGCGCGAGCGATGGCAGCACCATCACGCGCGTGTCGTCGATGCGGGCCCACCCCTGCTGCTCGAGCTCTGCATCCAGGCTGGCTGGCTGGGTGAAAGGCGTGATGCGCACGAAGAAGGGCAAGCCGGCCTGCGCGTAGGCAGCCTCGCACCTCGCGAGCTTGTCGGCCAGCGGCAGCCGGCCGGCGGCCACGGCGTTCACACAGCGCGCCCGCTTTGCCTTGCCTGGCGACAGGCGCACCAGCCAGCCGTCGAGCCAACGTTGCTGTGGCGGTGCGCTCGCATTGAGGCCCGCGTCCTCCACGCGCGATGTCAAGGCCTCATCAGCGATTGCACGCATGTGACTGCTCACATGCCACGAATGCGCTCGACCATCTCGCGTGCGAAGTCCACGAAGGCCTGCGCGCCCTTGGAGGCGGGATCGAACACCACCCCGGGCAGACCGTAGCTCGGTGCTTCGGCCAGGCGCACGTTGCGCGGGATCACCGTGTTGAACACCTTGTCGTCGAAGTGCGCCTTGAGCTGGTCGCTCACCTGGGCCTGCAGCGTGATGCGCGGGTCGTACATGACACGAAGCAGGCCGATGATCTGCAGATCACGGTTGAGGTTGGCGTGCACCTGCTTGATGGTGTTGACCAGGTCCGACAGCCCCTCGAGCGCAAAGTACTCGCATTGCATCGGCACGATCACGCCGTGCGCGCTGCACAGGCCGTTGAGGGTGAGCAGGCTCAAGCTCGGCGGGCAGTCGATCAGCACGAAGTCGTAGGACGCGTCGACCACGGCCAATGCCGCCTTGAGGCGCTTGTCGCGCTGTTCGAGTTCGACCAGCTCGACCTCGGCGCCGGCCAGTTCGCGGTTGGCGCCCAGCACGTCGTAGCCGGCCTTCTCTGACGGACGGCGTGCCTCGGCCACCGAGGCCGACCCCAGCAGCACGTCGTACACGGTGAGCGGCAACGCACGCTTGTCCACGCCCGAGCCCATCGTGGCATTGCCTTGGGGGTCGAGGTCGACCACCAGGACCCGCTGGCCGATCTGTGCCAGACCGGCCGCGAGGTTGACGGTGGTGGTGGTCTTGCCGACGCCGCCTTTCTGGTTGGCAATGCAGAAGATCTTGGCCATGGATGTGGTGCTGGAGGTGGGCACACGCCGGGCGCGCCTGGCTTGAAGCCCGGTATTGTCGTTGAGGCCAGGCCGGCTTCGGTTGCTGCCAGCCCACATCGAAGGCTCTGCCGAGCTATTGAGTGCCGAGCTTGATGCCGAAGCCGACGAGGAACGCGCCGGTAGCTCGCTCCAACAGCCGGGCAATGCGCCGGTGCGCGCGCACCTTGGCGGCCACCACGTTCGCGAAGGCGCACAGCGCCAGGCAGTACACCAGCGTGATGACGGCGATGGTGGCCGCCATGGCCCCGAAGGTGATGGCGCCGCGATGGGCAGCCGGGTCGATGAACAACGGGAAGAAGGCCATGTAGAAGACGATGGCCTTCGGGTTGAGCAAGGTGATGAGCGTGGCCTGACGGAAGTAGCGCCCAGGCTGCAGGTCGATCACCGGTGCGGCACCGTCCTTCGCGAGCAACAGCTTCAGGCCGATCCAGGCCAGGTAAGCCGCCCCCAGGTACTGCACCGCCTTGAACACTGCCGGGTAGGCAGCCAGCAGCGCGGCAACTCCCGCCACCGCCAGCCAGAGCAGCACCTGGTCGCCCGCGATCACGCCGAGCGTTGCTGCCGCACCGGCACGAAAGCCGCCCTTTCCGGTGGCCGTGAGCAGCGTGAAGGTGCCGGGACCTGGTAGCGCCAGGAACAGCAGGACGGCGGCACAGAAAGATCCATAGTCGGTAATGCCCAGCATGTAGCCTCCTCAGTTCTTGTGGCGCATCCAGACGATGCACCTCTCAGCCTCCAGGCCGGGGACCTGGAGATGTTCCACGTGAAACACCTCGACGTCCTCCGGCAGCTCGGCTATCTCGGCGTCGGGTCGCTTGCCTTTCATGGCCAGCCAGACACCGCCCTGCGCCAGCGAGCCGCGCGTCCATGCCACGAAGTCCGGAAGCGACGCAAACGCGCGGGACGTGATGACGTCCCAGGTCTTGGGCGCGAGGCTTTCGACCCGTGCATGCACACCCTGCAAGTTGCGCAGCCCCAGTTCGGCCGCCGCCTGCCGAATGAAACTGACCTTCTTGGCCACCGCATCGACGCAGCTCACCTGCAGTTGCGGGCAAGCGACGGCCAAGGCGACGCCCGGCAAACCAGCCCCGGCCCCCACATCCAGTACAGAGGCAGGGCGACCGCCCAGCTGGCGCTGGAGCGGCAAGACGATGGCCAAGCTGTCGAGAAGGTGCTGCGTCAGCATCTCGCCGGGCTCCCGTACCGCGGTCAGGTTGTAGACGCGATTCCACTTGCTGATCAGGGCGAGGTAGGCCAGCAGCTGGTCCACCTGCGGCGGCGCCAGCGACAGGCCGAGCTCGGAGGCGCCCGCGCGCAGACCTCCGGCGAGCGCCCCACCCTGCTCCACTGGGGCGCTCACGCCACTGCGCCGGTCGTCGGCGTGTCGTCGTTTGCGGCGGGTCGCTGCTCGAAGCCCTTGAAGCGGCCCTTCTTCAGATGAATGAGCAGCAGGGAGATCGCCGCCGGCGTGATGCCGGAAATCCGCGACGCCTGACCAAGCGTCTCCGGGCGGTGCTTGCTCAGCTTCTGGCGAACCTCGAAGCTCAGCGCCTTGACCTGGTGGTAATCGAGCTCAGGCGGCAGCTTGAGGTGTTCGTAGCTGGCGGCGCGCTCGACCTCGTCGTTCTGTTTGTCGATGTAGCCGGCGTACTTGGTGGCAATCTCGATCTGCTCGATCACCGCATCGGCAAGCGCTCCACCCAGTTCGGAATGCAACGTTTCACGTGAAACAGCCACGTCCGGGCGGGCCAGGACGCCAACGGCCGCGACCGCATCGAAGTCGACACCGGGGCGCCGCAGCAGATCAGCCAAGGCGTACTCGCGCTCCAGCGCCTTGCCGATCAGCCGCTCAGCATCTGCTGCCTGCAGGATGCCGGGGTGCACCCAGGTCGACTTGAGCCGCTGCGTTTCACGTGAAACAGCATCGCGTTTCCGGTTGAAGGCCGCCCAGCGCTCGTCGTTCACCAAGCCGAGCTGCCGCCCTGCCTCGGTGAGGCGCATGTCGGCGTTGTCTTCCCGCAGCTGCAGCCTGAATTCAGCCCGGCTGGTGAACATCCGGTAGGGCTCGGTGACACCCTTGGTGATGAGGTCGTCGACCAGCACGCCGAGGTAGGCCTGCTCGCGGCCCGGCAGCCAAGGATCGCGCCCCTGCACCTGCAGCGCCGCATTCACGCCGGCAAACAAGCCCTGTGCTGCGGCCTCCTCATAGCCGGTGGTGCCGTTGATCTGCCCAGCGAAGAACAGGCCACCGATGACCTTGGTTTCGAAACTGGCCTTCAACTCCCGCGGGTCGAAATAGTCGTACTCGATGGCGTAGCCGGGCCGCAGGATGTGGGCGTTCTCCAACCCGGGCATCGAATGCACCGCGGCGAGCTGGATGTCAAAGGGCAGCGAAGTCGAGATGCCGTTGGGATAGAACTCGTGGGTCGTGAGGCCCTCCGGCTCCAGAAAGATCTGGTGCGAGGTCTTGTCGGCAAAGCGGTTGATCTTGTCTTCGATGCTGGGGCAGTAGCGCGGGCCAACCCCTTCGATCACGCCGGTGAACATCGGGCTTCGGTCAAAACCGCTGCGGATGATCTCGTGCGTGCGCTCGTTGGTATGGGTGATCCAGCAGGGCAGTTGCTGCGGGTGCTGCTCCGGCCGTCCCATGAAGCTGAACACCGGCACAGGGCCCTGCCCGTCCATGCCGTCGCCGGGCTGTTCGGTCAGCCTGGAAAAGTCGATGGACCGGCCGTCGATGCGTGGCGGGGTGCCGGTCTTGAGCCGCCCCTGGGGCAGCTTCAGCTCCTTGAGCCGCGCCGAGAGGCTGACCGCCGCCGGGTCGCCGGCACGGCCGGCGGTGTAGTTCTGCAGGCCGACGTGGATCTTGCCGTCAAGGAAGGTGCCCGCCGTCAGCACCACCGCGCGTGCCCGAAAGCGCAGGCCGACCTGCGTCACGGCCCCCACCACCCGGTCACCTTCGACCATCAGGTCGTCGACCGCCTGCTGGAACAGCCACAGGTTGGGCTGGCTCTCCAGCCGGCGGCGGATCGCCGCCTTGTACAGGATGCGATCCGCCTGGGCGCGGGTGGCCCGCACCGCCGGCCCCTTCGACGAATTGAGGATGCGGAACTGGATCCCGCCCTCGTCCGTGGCGGCGGCCATGGCACCGCCCAGCGCATCGATCTCCTTGACCAGGTGCCCCTTGCCGATGCCGCCGATCGACGGATTGCAGCTCATCTGCCCGAGCGTCTCGATGTTGTGCGTCAGCAGCAGCGTGGCGCAGCCCATGCGGGCAGCCGCGAGCGCGGCCTCGGTACCGGCATGGCCACCGCCGACCACGATCACATCGAATTCCTTGGGATACAGCATCAGGTGCCTCGAACGAAATGCGCTGCAGACAGCAACGCGGGCAAACCCTGAATTTTAGTTATCCACAGCCCGCGCGTCACCTGCACGGATACCCACCCCGCCACGCCCGAAGGGGCCGGGCGACAATGCCGCCCATGAATTGCCGCCCCGGCTGCGCTGCCTGCTGCATCGCGCCGTCCATTTCCACCCCGCTGCCCGGCCACCCCTTCGGCAAACCTGCCGGCGTACGCTGCGCCCAGCTCGACGACGCGTTGCGCTGCCGCCTGTTCGGCCGCCCGGAGCGGCCGGCAGTGTGCGGCTCGCTGCAGCCGTCGGCCGAGATGTGCGGCGATTCGCGGGAACAGGCCTTGCGTTGGCTCGGCTGGATGGAAGCCAGCACGGCGCCAGAGGGCTCCCCCGTCGCCACGTCACCGCCATGATGAAGAACCCGTTTTCGCTGCACGGCCGCACCGCCCTGGTGACCGGCGGATCCACCGGCCTGGGCCTGGCCATCGCTCGCGCACTGGCGGCCGCCGGCGCCTGGGTGCTGGTCAATGGCCGGGACAAAGCCAAGCTCCAGGCCGCGGTCGCATCGGTCGAGGAAGCCGGTGCCGGCGCCGAAGGGGCCGCCAGCGCCCTGCCCTTCGACGTGGCCGACGAAACCGCCGTCGCCGCGGCCTTCGCGCAGATCGCCCAGCAGCACGGCCGGCTCGACATCCTGGTCAACAACGTGGGCCAGCGCGACCGGCGAGCCCTCGACGCGTTTGCGCTCGACGACGTGCGCCGCCTGCTGGGCATCAACCTGGTGGCGCCGTTCGACATCGCCCGGCGGGCTGCCGGCCTCATGCAGACCGGCGGGCGCATCGTCAACATCACCTCGATCGCCGGCCCGATCTCGCGCGGTGGCGACGCGGTCTACACCGCCGCCAAGGGCGGGCTCGAGGCGCTGACCCGCGCCCTCGCCGCCGAGCTGGGGCCGCGCGGCATCAACGTGAATGCGGTGGCGCCCGGCTTCTTCGCCACCGAAGTCAACGCGCCACTGGTCGCCGACCCGAACACTCGACAGTGGTTGCGGCAACGCACCTCCCTGGGTCGCTGGGGCCAGCCCGACGAGATTGCCGGCGCCGTGGTGTTCCTTGCCTCACCGGCCGCCAGCTACGTCACCGGACACCTGCTCGCGGTCGACGGCGGCTACCTGGCTCACTTCTAGACGGAAAGCTAGACAGAAAGACGAGGCCGTCAGCTGGCGCCCACCGCCGCCGACGGACGCCACCCGGCACGCGCCCGCCACCAAGCCACCAGGCTCGGATGGGCCCAGTACTTGTCGAAGAAGTAGTGCGCCACGGTGTTCACCAGAGGCTCCACGAAGGTGATGGCACCGGCGATGGTGATGCTGCCGGTGAGCGCGTAGCTCACGCTGAAGGCGATGCCGAGGTGCATCACGCCGAAGGTCGCTGTCTTCGCCATAAAAAGAAATCCTCTCAAACAAGAATGATTCTTGTTTGAGAGGATACGGGGCGTGCCTCCCGACACGCTATTGGATCGTCATGATGACAGCGATAGTTATCTCGGTAAGTGAGTCCTCAGTCCTCAGTCCTCAGTCCTCAGTCCTCGGTCCTCAGTTGGCTCCTGATCCAGTCAATGAAGGCACGGTGCGCAAGTCCTGCGCCACCTTGCCCTGCTGCAGCACGATCACCCGGCCGGCCGACGCGATGGTTTCGGGGCGGTGGGCAACGATCACCCGGGTGAGCTTGAGTTGTTTCACGGCCTGGTTGACCAGGCGCTCGCGATCGACGTCCAGCGCGCTGGTCGCCTCGTCGAGGAAGAGAATCTGCGGCCGCTTGTACAGGGCACGCGCCAGCAGGATGCGCTGCTTCTGTCCGCCGGAGATGCTGGCGCCCATGTCGCCGATCAGCGTGTGGTAGCGCATCGGCATGGCTTCGATCTCGTCGTGCACGGCGGCCAGCTTGGCGCATTCCTGCACCCAGTCGAGGTCCGGCCGCGGGTCGAAGAAGGCGATGTTGTCGATGATCGAGCCGGCGAACAGCTGGTCGTCCTGCATCACCGTGCCAATGAGGCGACGCCACGCCGGCAGGCCGAGCTGCCGCAGCGTCATGCCGTTGACCAGGATCTCGCCCTCGTCGGGCGCATGGATGCCGAGCATCAGCTTGAGCAGCGTCGTCTTGCCGCAACCCGACGGACCGGAGATCGCCACCGACTCGCCCGGCTCGATGGTGAGGCTGCAACCGTCGAGCACGCGTGCCTCGGTGTCCGAGTAGCGGAATCCCACGCCGCGCAGCTCCAGCCGCACCGGCGACTGCCCCTCGCCCTGCCCGGCCGCCAGCAGGGCGCTCTGCTCCGCCTCCGGCTCGCTGAGCACGATGTCGGCCAGCCGCTCGCCCTGCAGCTTCAGCATCTTGAGCTCGACCAGCTTGTCGATCAGGCCGGCGAAACGCGTGCTGAACTGCTCCTTGTAGGCCAGGAACGCGAACAGCATGCCGACCGAGAAGTTGCGCTCCATCACCAGCAGCGCACCGACCCAGATGATGGCCACCCGCTCCAGGCCGAAGATCAGCTTGTGGCTGACACCGAAACCGATGTTGAGCTTTTTCGTCGCGATGTCGGCGTTCATCGCGTCGACCACCAGGTTCAGGAACCGCGCCTGGCGGTCTTCCTGGCGGTTGAACAGCTTGATGGCCTGCACGCCGCGCAGCGACTCGAGGAAGTGGCTCGCCGTCTTGGCGTCGTGGACGATGGACTCTTCGGTGGCGTCGCGCAGCGGGCGGAAGAACGCCCAGCGCAGCAGCGCATAGCCGCCCACGCAGCCCAGCGCGATGAGCGTGAGCTTGACGCTGTAGATCCACATCATCACGAGCGTCACCACCACCAGCAGCCCGTCGAGCACCGCCTCCAGGAAGCTGGTGGTGAGCGTCTGCTGGATCTGCCGGACCGCGCCGAAGCGCGACATCACGTCGCCGGTGTGACGCTTTTCGAACCAGGCCACCGGCAGACGCATCAGGTGGGCAAACACGTTGCCCAGCCATTGCAGGTTCAGCGTGCTCGACAGGTACAGCACCGCCCAGGAGCGAATGGCGCCGGTGGCCACCTGCAGCAGCACCAGCAGGCCGAAGCCCAGGCCCAGGGTCACCAGCAGGTCGCGGTCGGCGCTCACCAGCGCGCCGTCCACCACCCACTGCAGGAAGAACGGCGACAGCAGCACGAACACCTCGAGCACCGCCGCCAGCACGAAGATCTGCGCGAGGGATCGCTTCAGGCCGGTCACCCGCCCCAGCAGCTGGGGCAAGGTGACCGCCTGTCGCTCGTTGCGCGGCTTGAACTCGGCCGTGGGCAGCAACTCCAGCGCCACTCCCGTGAAGTGCAGCGATACCTCTGAAATGGGCAACGTCCGCACGCCACGCGCTGGGTCGTGTATCACGGCCTGTCCGCGTCTGATCTCCCTGAGCACAACGAAATGGTTCAAGTCCCAGTGCAGCACGCAAGGCAGCTGCAGCTGGTTCAGCTGCGACAGCTCGGCGCGCAAGGCACGCGGGTTCATCTGCAGCTGGCCGGCCATGTGCACCAGGTCGGCCAGCGTGGCGCCCTTGAGCGACAGCGAGAAGCGCTGGCGCAGCGTGGGCAGGTCGGTCTTCAGCCCGTGGTAGCTGGCCACCATGGCCAGGCAGGCCAGGCCGCACTCGGCGGCCTCGGTCTGCAGCAGCATCGGCAGCGTCTGCGTGCCGAGGCCGAGTCGGAGCTGGCGCAGCATGTCCATCACACCTTGCCCGCCACGCCGATCAACGGCTCGAAGATCCACTCGATCAAGCGCCGGCGATCCAGCATCACGTCGCCTTCGAGCTGCATGCCGGCAGCCAGCGCCTGCTCGCGGCCATAGGCGCGCACCGCCTGCTGGTCGAGGGCCACGGTGATGCGGTACATCGGCTCGCTGGCGCTCCCCGCGAGCGGCAACCCGACCAGCTCGGATGCCTGGAGCGGCGTCTTCGATACCTGGAGCACCCGGCCCGGCTGCTGACCGAACTTCTGGTATGGAAAGGCCTGGTAGCGCAGCAGCACCGTCTGGTCGGCCTGCACGAACCCGACGGCGCTCGAGGGCGCGAACAGATGCGCCCGCAGCGGTGCGTCGGCCGGCACCACGCTGGCCAGGGTGGTCGAAGGCGACACGCTCTGGCCCGGCTCGGCCAGCACGGCCGTCACCACACAGTCCTGCTCGGCGCGCACCACCAAGCTGCTGCGCGCTTCGTTCTCGACCGCCTTTTGCGCAAGTTCGGCCAGGTCCCGCTCGATCTCGCCCTGCTCCGTCTGCATACGCAACACGAGCTGGCGACGTTCGGCCTCCATCTCCTCGATGTCGCGCTGGTATGAGCCGCGCTGGCGCTCCAGCTTCTGAAGCTCGGCCTTCAAGCCCAGCACTTCGGCCGTCTTGGCCTGCACCTGCGCTTGCGACACGAAGTTGCCCGCCTGCAACGATTTCCACTGGGCTTCGTTCTGCTCGGCCAGCGCCAGCCGGCCACGTTGCAGCTCGGCCTCGCTTTCGAGCTGCCGCTGCTCGTTGCGCAGCTGCTCGATGCGCCGCCCGAGGCTGGCCTGCTCTTCGACAACGAACTGGCTGCGCTGGCGCGCCGCACCCAGCAGGCTCGCTTCCCGCGCGGCCAGCGTCCGCTGCACCGCCGCCTGCGTGCCGCCCGCCAGGGTGTGCTGGTCGAGCGACAACTCGAACAGCGCCTCGCCCTTGCGCACCAGCTGGCCCTCGGTCACCAGGCGGCGCACCACGGTGCCGCCGATCGCCGGCCGCAGGCCGATCACACCGCCTTCGGGCACGAGGTAGCCATTGACCCGCGCCTTCTGCGTGTATTGCCCGACCGAGAGGAAGGCGACCACCGCCACGGCACAGGCCAGCATGAAGACGGTGAGCACCGTCAGCGACAACGGCCGGATCAGCTGGATCCCGCCCAGCCAGGCTTGCTGCTGGTGTTCGAGGGCTTCGGGGCGGAACAGGCTGGCCATGGTGAACCTGCGGGCGCTCTGTTCGGCTCAGCGCTGCGCCCTGTGCGGCAGCACCAGGGGCAGGATGAAGAAGAGAAGCAGCAATGCCGACCCCAGGGTGAGCAGGGGCTGCTCCGGCAGGGAAATGGCATCGACGGCGGACAGGGCGGCCAACGCGGGGTAGACGGCCAGCATGCATTGCATGACCACATGCATGCGCACTCCAGAGCGGCGATACCGGCGCACCCCGACCAGCAGGGCCAGCGTGAGAGACATCACGACTGCGGCACGCCAGGCGGCCGCGGACGCATCGACTGCCCCTCCGGTCAGCCAGATCAGCCCGACATACACCGCCGTCAAGATCAGGCCGAACCAGAGCGCGCTCCAGAACATGGCCTGGTCCGATGGCGAAGTCGCCTCGCGATTCAGCGCGAAGTAGTCCGCCATGAAATTCTCGACCTCAGAAAAACAACCGCGATTCCGGACACGAACACAAAGCTCGGTCATGGAATCGCGTGAAAAGTTGAGAGAGAGTACCCGGGGCGCACACCCCATTTCTTGTTGTGATTACCAGGTTTTGCTGGGGGCGGAGGTGTTGCCGCCACCAACGAATCGAAGCAACTCGGCATCCAGCTGAACGGGGGCCTGCTGCTCGGCGGTCTTGCGATCGACCTCCTTGATGGCTTCGGCTTCCACAACGACTTTGTTTTCCTGAGCCTGCTGCATGCTGTCCTCCAGACGCTTTGCGATGCGCACGACATCTCGTGCATGGCTCACATTGCAGCAGCCACCGCTACGCGGCGTAACTGTCAGCTCTTACAGGTGCGAACGCCCCGTAAAACTGCTTCTCCACAGCTCAGGCGGAATTCAGCGGATTAGGCCCAGGCGCAGGGCCTTGATGACGGCTTGGTGCTTGCTCGTGCAGCCAAGCTTGTGCATGGCATTGTTCACATGCAGTACGGCGGTGCGCTCGCTGATACCCAAAATGGCACCAACTTCCCACGCCGTCTTGCCATCCATGGTCCAACGCAACGCTTCAAGCTCGCGGGCAGTAAGCTGCGGAGCGTCCGACCCCTGTTCAGCGGGCACCAACAACCGCATTGCGGCGTCTTGAGCGTGCACCGCAAATAGCTGCAAATCGGCGACGATTCGGGTGAGTTCTGTGGCGTGGTTGGGCAGCGCCTGATCTCGATCCACACCGATCATGAAGTGCTTGCCATCTGGCAAATGCAGCGCCATCCCGACGCCGGTACGGTACCCAAATGGCGCCTGCTTCTCCCACTTCTCGATCAGCCCGCTATCGAGATAGGTGCTCTGATTCCAAATGATGGGCGTGCTATGGCGCTTGCAGTGCTGCAGCACCGGATCTCTGTGGCTGTATCCCTCGTCCTCAAAGGTCTGGCGATAGCCGTCCGGCGTGTTGTCGATACAGTAAAACTCCGTACCACCAAGGGGCTTATCTACGGCCACGAAAGCACTCATGAGATCAAAGCCCAACCACTTCGTGAAGCGCAGAACTTCGCCACGCAACTCGTCGAGGTTGCGCGACTCCAGCACTGACGTAAATCCACCATGCAGCATGCGAGATAGGCTCCTGGCTGCCGGTCATGATGCCGCACCGTGGACAGTGCACCCCTACCGCGGGATGGGTCCCGCCTCATGACCGTACAGCACAATATTGTGGCAGCAGGCCAAAAGCAAGACTGCGCAACGCTGCACAGTTCGATGTGTAGAGGCGCGCGAAGCCTCATACGCTGGGGCGCGAAACTCAGCTCAGCAGGCCCAACCGCAGCGCCTTCGCGACAGCCTGAACCTTGTTGACGCATTCGAGCTTATGGGCAGCGTGGCCGAGGTGCCGCACGACCGTTTGCTCGCTGATCGCCAGAATCCGACCGATCTCCCAGGCCGTCTTACCTTCCATCGCCCATTGGAGGACTTCGCGCTCGCGCCAGGAGAGCGCCACACCCTGCGCCGTAGCAAAGCCCTGCCTAGAAACTAGCAGTCGTGTAGCCACGCCTTCAGCGCAGCTAGCAAACAACAACAACTCGGCCGCTTGGCGCCAACCAGGCTCTGGGGCGCGACCGTGCGGCCTGTCCCTGTCAACGCCCACTAGAAGGTGCCGACCACCAGGAAGGTGAAGTGCCACCGCGACACCAGCCTTGTAGCCATGCTGAGCTTGCTCCTCCCACAACTCGCCGCGCCCAGCTCGCACATACGTCGCCTGATCCCAGATGATTGGCGACGAACTCAACTTGCAGTGCTGTGACACCGGATCTACACGAAACCGCGCTTCGTTCTCAAACGCCGACCGATAGGCATCAGGCGTGTTGTCTACGCAGTAAAAGTCTGCACCCTGCCCTCGATCGATCACAACCGTCGCCGACACGAAATCGAATCCAAGTCGCGCCGCAAAGCGGATCGTCACATCGCGCAACCCGTCGATGCCGTCGACGGACGCAAGGGCTTCGAGACATTCGGTCAAGCGCCTCATGTCCTAATCCTCAATTCAGGAATCCCAGCCGCAGCGCCTTCGCCACGGCCTGCACCTTGTTCACGCAGCCCAGCTTCTGCGCCGCGCTGACCGCGTGGCGAGTGACGGTCTGCTCACTGATGCAAAGAATCCGGCCTACCTCCCAGGCCGTCTTGCCGGCCATGGTCCACTGCAGTACTTCCAGCTCGCGCCGTGACAGCTGGATCGATGAGTCGGCATGCTCCTGCGGCACGAGCAGCCGCAGCGCTGCTACATGCGCATAGGCCGCAAACAGACATAGCTCGGCAGCGACGCGGCGCCGCTCTTCGGCGCTGCTGGGCAATGACTGATCGCGGTCAACCGCAAGCATGAAGTGCTTGCCATGAGGCAGATGCAAGGCCAATCCGATTCCCGTCCGATAACCGAAACGGGCCTGCTCTTCCCACTTGTCAGCGACACCGTGCTCTAGGTAGGTCTCCTGCTTCCAGAGAATCGGCGTGCCGCTTCTCTTGCAGTGTTGCGTCACTGGGTCTCGCTGCCAGTTGCCTCTGTCTTCAAAAGCGCTTCGGTAGGCGTCGGGCGCGTTGTCAACATAGAAGGAGTCCGTATGGCCTCCGGGCACGTCGACCACCACGGCTGCCGACATCAAATCGAAGCCCACCCACTTCGTGAACTCCAGCACGCGCTCGCGAAACTCCGCGACATCCGTCGCACGCAGTACCGAGACAAGGCGATCCTCCAGCATGGTTCCTCCCGCCTTCACGCGATCAACCCCAGCTGCAACGCCCTGGCCACAGCCTGCACCTTGTTCACGCACCCAAGCTTCTGCGCCGCATGGCCGAGGTGCCGCACGACGGTCTGCTCGCTGATCCCGAGAATCGCGCCCACCTCCCACGCCGTCTTTCCTGCCATGGTCCAGCGCAGGACCTCCAATTCGCGAGGGGACAACCGAGCCGGTGATCCCACAACCTCGCGCGCGCCGAAAAGTTGAAGCGCGGACTGCTGCGCATACGCCGTGAAGAGACACAAGTCCGCGGCCATGCGCTGCTGCTCCATGAGACTGGCCGGAAGCGGCTGATCGCGATCGACTCCGACGACGAAGTGCCGCCCTTGCGGAAGGTGTTGCGCCACACAAATGCCGGCGCAGTAGCCATGCGCTGCCTGCTCTTCCCATGTCTGCAGCAAGCCGCGCTTCGCGTACGTCCCCCGGCCCCAGATCGCGGGCGTGCCATGGTGCCTGCAATGCTGCATAACGGGGTCGAAGCGCGCCGCCTCCCTGTCGTCAGCCATCTCTCGATATGCGTCGGGAGCGTTGTCGACAGCGAGGAAGTCCGGCTCACTCATGGGTCGATCGATGACCACGATGGCCGCGACGAACTCGAACCCCAGCCACCGCGTGAAACGCAGGAGCTCCTCGCGAAACCCCTCGACGCTGCTCACCCCCAACATCACGGTGAACCGATCACTCGACATCGCCTCAGGCATCACCGCACCAACCCCAGCCGCATCGCCTTCACCACCGCCTGGATCTTGTTCACGCAGCCCAGCTTGTGGGTCACACGGCACAGGTGCCGCACGACCGTCTGCTCGCTGATGCCGAGGATGGCGCCGGTTTCCCACGCGGTCTTGCCCTCCATCGTCCAGCGCAGCACCTCCAGTTCACGCGCCGTCAGTCGAGCGGGCGCCTCATCGCCGCCGTCCTCGCACGCCAGCAGGCACAGCGCACGCTCCTCGAGAAATCGCCGGTAGCTCACGGGCTGCGGCACCACGCCGCGGCGCGTGATGCGCGCTGATTGGAGCGGCTTCATCCCGGACCGCCTTGTTGTCGACAACGGCATCGAGTCCCTTCCCTTCCGGTTGCTGCCCTGCTGCGGGGGGCCACATGTTGCCCCCACAGCGGGCCTCGGTGCACATGCGATCCCTAGAAAGAAGGAGGTCGATGTGCAACAGCTTGCAGCCCTCTCGCGGGGGGAACCCCGCGTCGCGCGCGGCACTTCGCACAACACAAGGCCGCCGTCAAGGGCAACTCCTTGGCATAGGCCGCAACACTCCGCGTCGATAAGGTTCGGCGCACCGCTCGCCAGCTCGCACCTCACCGCGACACGCGTGCCACACAGCCCGCAACACGGGCACGAGGGAGCCACATGACCTGCAATCGCTGCAACCCCAAGCGCCATCGCAACGGAGCCTGCTCGCCGTGTACCTGTTCAGACGAAAAGTCATTCAAGCGCAGCGAGCCCAGCACCTCGGCACCATTCGCCTCGGCGGACCGCCCAGCTTCAGTGTCGTCACCGGCGTGGCCCTCGCGCTCGCTCTCGCGCTGGTGAGCTTTGCGATGTGGGGTCACGTCACTCGCAAAGCCCGCCTGCCCGGCATGCTGGTACCCACGCTGGGCAGCCTGCAGCTGCCGGCACCGCAAGCCGGCATCGTGCTCGAAACCAGCGTGCGCGAAGGCGACCTCGTGCGCGCCGGCCATCCGCTCGTGGTGCTGAGCGTTGATCGCACCACCACCCAAGGCTCCACTGCAGCCTTGGTGGCCGGCAGCCTCGCCCAGCGCCGCGGCGCGCTGCTCGCCGAGCGCGCCTTGCGCGAGCTGCACAACAGCCAACGGCGCGAAGCCCTGCTCGATCGCATCCGCCACGCAGAGGCCGAGCAGCGCCGGGTCCGGGGCGAGGCCGAACTGGCCCATCGCCGCGTGCACCTGGCCGGCAAGACGCTCGACCGCTACCGCCAGCTCGCCGCCGAAGGCTTCGTCGCCGACGTGCAGGCCCAGCAGAAGCAGGAAGAACTGCTCGAACTGCAGGCGCGCACCCAAACCACCGAGCGCAACGCCGCCACCGCTGCCGCGCAACTGCAAGCGCTGCATGCCGAACTCGAAACGAACGCGACACAGCTGCGCACCGAACTGGCCCAGCTCGACCGCACGCTGGCCTCGCTGGAACAAGAGGGCGCCGAAAACGAAGGCCGCCGACGCGTCGTCATCACGGCGCCCCACGACGGCATGGTCACCGCCCGGACCTTCAGCGTCGGTCAGGGCGTGCAAGCCGGGCAGACGCTACTGACCCTCATCCCGCAAACCCTGCAAGGTGCGGTCGCGGGTCAACCGGCCGAGTTGCGCGCACAGCTCTACGCGCCCAGCCGCACCGTGGGCTTCATTGAGCCAGGGCAATCGGTGTGGCTGCGATACGCCGCTTATCCGTACCAGAAGTTCGGCATGGCGCCAGGCGAAATAGAAGCGGTCAGCCGTACTCCCATCAACCCACAAGACCTCCCAGCCGGCCAGGCGCAGGCCCTACTGGCCGCCGCGCAAGTCAACGAACCGCTCTACCGCATCGACGTCCGCATCCAGCACCAGCACATCGTTGCGTACGGCGAGCGGCAGTGGCTCAAGCCCGGCATGGCGCTCGAGGCCGACGTGATCCAGGACCGCCGCGCCGTTTGGGAATGGGTGATGGAACCGGTGCTGGCGGTTTCTGCGAAGGCGCGCATGGCCCCTGGTGTCGGCGCAGCCGGGAGAGCTCTTTGAACCGCCGATCCGCCCTCATTGCTGGCGCCGCGGTCACCCTGCTGACCACAACCGCCGCCCTCATGCGATCACATCATTTCAGCACCCAGCCGCTTGGCTTCCAGTACGTCGCCCGAAAAGGGGATGTTGAAGTCACTCTGGTTCCAACCATCCATGCCGCCCCAAAGCCGCTGCAGCTGCCAACTGCAGTGCGAGATCTACTGGCTCGGGCCGACGCCTTAGCCGTCGAGCTGGACGTGACAGACCTGTCACTCCAACAAGCCGCTCTGATGTGCACCGAGCGGGCTGCTAGCCAACTTCAGCGCCCACAGCTGTCGGAGCGGCAAGCACAGAAGTTGCGCCAGGCCCTACGCGACGCAAAGTTGGACGATCGCCTGCTCGAAGGCCAATCGCCCTACTTGCTCGCGCACTTGGCGGCGCAAAGGCAAATGCCTGAGTGGTCGGTTCGCAACGGCTTGGACCGGCTGCTTATCGAACACATGCGCAGCCTGGGGCGCCCGGTTGAAGCGCTGGAAACCACCTGCTCGCCCACCGACGCACTGGCTAGCGTCGCTCCCCGCCACCTCACCCCTCAACTCCTTGACGAGACCATCAGGGACGCAAAGTCGCCAAGCGCTCTTCAGCGAGCAAATCTTCTGCTTGAGGCCTGGGAAAGAGGAGACGCCGAACTCGTTCAACGCACATTCGCCAAGATGAAGACCGACAGCCCTCTTCAGGGAGCGCTCGCGTCAGCCGTACAGGCAATGCGCGACCGGACCATGGCGCAGCGCCTGGTGAGCATCGCCGCAGCTCACCGTAAGGTGGTGGCAGCGGTCGGCATGCAGCACATCTCATCGCCGCCCGGTATTCCGGGTGAGCTCATCCAACTCGGCTGGGATATCCAACCTATGCCTTAGGAACTCGCAGGGCCGCCCTTGTGCAACTGCACTGCAAATGCACTCCAGCGGCGCCAAAGGGCATCCGGCGTCTTCGCGACGCTCGCAGCGCCGGGCGGCTGAGGTCACCGCATATGGCCTCTCAACAAAGAGAGAGAGAACGCATGAAGTTACTGAACCCTGTCGAAGGGCAAGCCGTCAGCGGCGGAGTTCCCTTGCCTCCGGTACCCCTCCAGCCCGCGCCACCACGTGCTGGTAGCGACGGGTGGCAACCGGTGCAACCCGTCATCGGGCCACCCACACTCGGCCCGACCTAACAAACAGGCGCATGCCCATCAAGAAAACCGAGAGGAACAACAGCCATGAAAACACTCAGGTTCATAGATCTGGGATCGGTAGTCGCCGGCTCGAGCGAAGGGGGTGACCCCGGCACGTCTGGCTCGCAATCAGGCGCAAGCTCAAGCAACAACTCCGACGGCGGCACGATCAACGGCGTCGGTCAGCTTGTCGGCGCAGCGGTTGGGGCCACCCTGTGCATGGGCACCCCAGCAGTGCCCTATTGCGCCGCCGCTGGCGCCTTTGTTGGCGCAAACATCCCAACGGAATCCTCGTCCTCGCCTCGAGTGATGTTGTCAGACATCACGGCACCTTGACCAAGCTCCACGGCCAGCGCGGAGCCCAGATCTCGGACACGGCCGGGGCGTAGTCATTCGAACCGGAACCGCGAGCCGTTCTAGGGACAAAGCAACGATGGAAAGAGTCGCGCTGTATTTCTTTGCGGTCCTCGGAATGGCGTATCTGTTGATCACTTTGCAGGCAGGTTTCTATTCCGGGTCGTCCCTTCCCTTCACCGATCTGCTGAAAGCGGTCCTGTGGAGTTGCCCGCCCGCCATGGTGGCTGCCGCATCCGCGTATTCGAGATCAAAGCGGTCTCGCGTTGGTCGATCGGCATGAGGCGCCCACGTCGACCCGTCGAACGCTGGGCCACGGCAGAGGTCACCGCATTGACTTCACAACAAGGAGAGAGAACCCATGAAGTTACTGAACCCCGACGAAGGCTGCGCCGTTGGCGCAGGGGCAGCGCCCCTGCCGCTGCAGCCAGGTGCTCAGGGCGCAACGCCACCGCGCGCCGGCACTGACGGATGGCTGCCCGTGGAACCGGTCATCGGCCCGCCCGTGCTTGGGCCGGCTTGACCACCGCCGCAATCCTGCCGCAGCAGGTCTATCGCAAACCCATTCAACCAGGAAGGAACGAGATGCAAGTGCTGAACACGACCGAATGCGCAAGCGTCGAAGGCGCAGGTATCCCCCGAATCGTGACCGAGCTGGCCCGGGCACTTTGCGCGTCTGACGCCAATGCCGGCCAAAGCGGAGGCCAGATCTCGGACACGCCTGCGGCGTAGTCACTCGAGCCGAAATCGGGAGCACGGCACACAGAGGTCGCTTCATCGAAGGCCGGGCATCGGCCTTTTCATGTATCGAAGCCAGCACCCGGCACGTTGGGAGCGGGAGGGTTCCCCGCATCGTGAACCCGTCAAACCATGAAGGAAAGACATGCAAGTCCTGAACTTGAACCAGTGTGAAAGCGTAGAAGGCGGCAGCGGCGTTGTGCGCTGGGCCATCGCGGGCATCATCGAACTGACATGCGAGGCCACGAAGGCCCTGATCGCCAGCGACAGCAACGCCGGCCAGAGCGGCGGTCAGATCTCGGACACGCCCGCGGCGTAAAGCCCACCTCCTGGGCCCTTGGGCCTCTGCCAAGGCAGGGGCCTTTCAACCAGTTCCTCCTCAGCCTCAAATCGAGTGCACACATGGCCGCTATCGACCTGACTACGGTGACCTTCTCCTCGATCTTGCGCGAACTGGGTTTGCGCATCCTGGCGCCCGTGCTGCTCATCGTGGCGCCGGCCTTTTCGCTGGTGGTCATCTTCGGCTACGGTTTCCCGTTTCACTGGGCGCTTGTGGCCCTCACGATCGGAGCGGTGCCGATCGGTGCGTCCCTCACACACATCTACCTTAAAAACCGCTACCCGCATATCTCGGCCTTCGCTCGGCTGCGGCCGCTGCCTTGGCGCACCAAGGCCTTACTGCTCGTTCCGATCGCCATGCACCTGGCAGGGGTCTCGTTCTACGTCGTCTCAAACGGCGGGCCGTCGCTCCACCCGGAAAATCACACCGGCCTGCTCATCAGCACATTCCTCGTGATGGTGACGCTTCCCGTTGCAGAGGAATGGATCTTTCGCCTATGCGCCCTGCAGGGCATGGTGTCCCTTGGCGTGCGCGCACCGCTTGCGGTCGGGCTGAGCGCGCTGTTGTTCGGCGGAGCACACGTCTCGGCTGGGCCCACTGGAATCGCGCTCATCGCCACCATCGGCGCCTGCTGGGCCGTCATTACGTTGCGCACCCGCTCAATCTGGCCGGCTATCGCACTCCACGCTGCGTGGAACGCCTGCGAATTTCTGTACGGAACGCTCACCGGCCATCGTATCGACTGGGACGACCGCCACGTCAACGCCAACGATGCCCTCCTACCCATTGCGGTTGCTGCCGCCACGGTGGTGGTCACCGTTCTCATTGCTCAACAACGGCGCCCCACCGAGCCGACTTTGCAGGACACCGTGCCGTCACCGCCGGTCGACTGACTGACACGAGCCATCGGGAGTCCGCGCCCTCACCTGACCACACCCCTCATGCACGCCCAGCTTCAGTCCGAAGCCGCCGAATGCTCTCTCGCGTGCTTGGCCATGGTGGCCAGCGCACACGGCTTGCGGCTCGACCTGGCCGAGCTGCGGCGGCGGTTTCCGGTGTCGCTGAAGGGCGCCAATCTGCAGCAACTGATGGTCCATGCAGCGGCGCTGGGCTTCTCTTCGCGACCTCTGCGCCTCGAAATGTCCGAGCTGCGCCAGCTGCAGCTGCCCTGCGTGCTGCACTGGGACCTGAACCACTTCGTGGTGCTCAAGCGCGTCAACCGCCGAGGCGCTGTCGTGCTCGACCCGGCAGTCGGCGAGCGGCGTCTGCCGCTTGCGCAGGTGTCGCGCCATTTCACCGGCGTGGCCCTCGAGCTCTTTCCCAATGCCACCTTCCAGCCGGCCGATCAGCGACAGCGGCTGAAGCTTTCGCAGCTCACCGGCCGCGTGCGCGGCCTGAACCGGTCGCTGCTGCAGATCCTCGCGGTGGCGCTGGTGCTCGAACTCTTCGCCGTGGTGGCTCCGCTGTTCAACCAGCTTGTGGTGGACGAGGTCATCACATCGCACGATGCGGACCTGCTCACCGTGCTGGCTCTGGGCTTCGGACTGCTGCTCGTCGCCCAGACAGGCATCGGCCTCGCCCGCTCCTGGATGGTCATGGTGCTCGGCCAGACACTGTCGCTGCAATGGCTGGGCAACATGTTCGCCCACCTCGTGCGCCTGCCCCTCGACTATTTCGAGAAGCGCCATCTCGGCGACGTGGTGTCGCGCTTCGGCTCGGTCACCGCCATCCAGAAAACGCTCACCACCAACGTCATCGAAGCCGTGCTCGACGGTGTCATGGCGCTGGCCGCACTGACCATGATGCTGCTGTATGCACCGCAGCTGGCGGCGGTCACGGTGACGGCGGTGCTGCTGTACACCCTGCTGCGCTGGGCTTCGTATCGCCCGCTACGCGAGGCCGCGGCCGAGCGGCTCGTCGTCGCCTCGCGCGAGAACACGCACTTCCTCGAGACCTTGCGTGCCATCACGCCACTGAAGCTCTTCGGCCGCGAGGAGGCACGCCGCGCGGGCTGGCAGAACCTGATCGTCGACGTGCAGAACCGCGACGTGCGTACGGCCCGGATGAACATTGGCTTCGCGGCGGCCAGCACCTTCATCTTCGGCACCGAGAACCTGGTGGTGTTCTGGCTGGGCGCGAGGCTGGTGATGCAGGGCCAGAGCACGCAGGCCGTGGCATTCACCGTCGGCATGATGTTCGCGTTCGCGAGCTACAAGGGCCAGTTCACCAGCCGCGTGAGCGCCCTCGTCAACTACGCAATCGAACTGAAGATGCTCAGCCTGCATGCCGAGCGCCTGGGCGACATCGCGCTCACGGCCCCCGAGACGGATGAGCTGCCCGAAAGCGACCTGTCCCACCTGCCCGCCTCGCTGGAGCTGCGCAACGTCAGCTTCCGCTACGGCGAGGGCGAGCCGTGGCTCCTCAAGAATGCGAACTTCAAGGTCGAGGCCGGCCAGAGCGTGGCACTGACCGGCCCTTCGGGCTGCGGCAAGACCACCTTGCTCAAGCTCATGCTCGGCCTGCTGCCGCCCACCGAAGGCGAGGTGCTGTACGGCGGCGTGCCGATCCGCCAGCTCGGCATTGCCAACGTGCGGCGGCGCATCGGCACCGTCATGCAGGAAGACGTGCTGCTCACCGGCAGCCTGGCCGACAACATCAGCTTCTTCGATCCGCGGCCGAGCAGCCAGCGTGCGGAAGTCTGCGCACGGCTGGCTCAGCTGCACGCCGACATCATGAAGATGCCGATGGGCTACCACACCCTCGTTGGCGACCTGGGCAGCGGGCTCAGCGGCGGGCAGAAGCAGCGGCTGCTGCTGGCACGCGCGTTGTACAAGCAACCCAGCGTGCTCGCGCTCGACGAAGCGACCAGCCACCTCGACGCGGGCAACGAACGCGCCGTCACGCTCACCCTCGGCGGCATGCGCCTGACCCGGCTCGTCATTGCCCACAGGCCCGAAACCATCGCGGGGGCGCAACGAGTGGTGCAGATCCGCGACGGCCAGGTGGCCGAGCTCATGCAAGCCGTGCCTCGACCTGCCCAACCAACAGCGCCGATGCCCGCCTGAAGGCACGGGCACCCCCACGAATGAAGCCCCGATTCACCCTGACAAGGTTTACAGGTGACAGTGTTTACAGCTGGCAAGACGCGCATTGCCGTCCAAACTGTCTCCGTCAGACTTCACTTGATTGAACGCTATGGACGCAGCTTGGAATGTCGATGGGTGGCCGCCGATCCTGTGGCAGGCGAGCTCGGTGCCGCAACTGCACCTGGTTCACCTCGAAACCAACGTGATCAACTCTGGCGACGACGAAGAGCCGTGCAGTGGCCAAACGGTGTGGGGCGGACCATCCGTCGGAGGCACCGCAGGTGTGGCGTGGGACTGGGTGCGCATGGCACCGGGCATCGTGGCGATGGTGGACCCGCTCACGGTCATCACCAACCTGCGCCTGCTCGGACCGCGCGGCCAGGTGCTGTCGGCCATGCAGGCTGCGCCGCACCTCAACGAGATCGTGCACTCGCTGCCCTGGCAGGACGAAGTCAACCGGGCACTACGGCGGGTCGAACTCACGGCTGCCTGACGACAGGCGCGCAGCCGCACGCGCACACGCTCCCATACGCACACGGCGCCCGTGCTGATGCGGCGCGGGTGCGCATGCTGATTGCGAGTGCCGACCGGCTGCCTGGCGCGGCTTCAGTCGTCCGAGCTGAAGCCCGAAGCCTTGACGATGGGCGCCCAGCGCTCACGCTCGCGGCTCAGCTGGCGCGTGTACTGCTCGGTCGACTGCGAGACCACCGGCTCGAAGGCGAACTTCGCCATGCCCTCGGTCACCGCCTTCTCGCGCAGCGCCAGCCGCGCGAGGTCGAAGATGCGGTCGATCACCGCGGCCGGCGTCTTCGCCGGCACGAACAAGCCGAAGCTCTCGACGCCGATGATCGACTGGAAGCCCTGCTCCGGGAAGGTCGGCACCTCGGGCGTGAAGCGCGAGCGTTTCGTATCGGTCACGCCGAGCAGGCGCACCTTGCCGCCAGCCAGGTAGGGCAGGAAGTCCCCCAGCGCGAACATGCCCGACGCGATCTGGCCGCCCATGAGCTCCTGCATGCCCGGAGCGGCACCGCGGTACGGCACGTGAGTGAGCGTGATGCCGGCAGCCCGCTCGAACTGGTTGCCCAGGAAGTGCGGCATCGCGCCCGCGGCAGGCGACCCGTAGGCCGACTGCTTCGGATTCGCCTTGGCCCATTCGACGAACTGCGCGAGGTTGGTCACCGAGGCCGGCACCATGGGCCCCACACCGAAACCGCAGGTGTATTCACACACCGACGTGACCGGCACCACGTCGGTGGGCGCATAGGCCAGGCGGCGGAACACATGCGGATAGATCGTGAACATCGACGCCGGGCTCAGCAACAGCGTCAGGCCGTCGGGCACCGCCTCCTTCAGTGCGGCAATGGCGATGCGCCCGCCGGCACCCACCTTCTGCTCGACCAGCACGTTGCCCGCGTAGCGGCCGCGCCATGCCTCGGCGATGAGCCGCGCGGTGGTGTCGATCGAACCGCCGGCCGGAAAGCCTGCCAGGATGCGCGCCTGCAGCGTCTGCGCCTGCACCTGCGCGGCCCACGGCGCGGTGGCGCCCAGCGCCAGGGTTGAAACGAACTGTCGGCGAGTCAGGCCCATGATGTGCTCCGCAGCAATGGTGTTGGCCCGGCATTGTGGGGCAAGGCCTCTCGCGACCCCGCCGCCCGGGCTGCTACGCTGCAGGGCCGTTCGTCGGCCCCCGCGGGCGGCATCTCTCTACACCACCGGAGAACCCCTCACCCATGCAAAAGATCCTCAAGGCGTTGGGCCTGGTCGTGCTGGCCGCCGTGGCCTACCTGCTGCTCTGGCCTGTGCCGATCGCGCCGGTGTCATGGGCCGCACCCGAAGACTCGGGCTACAGCGGCGCCTTCGAACGCAACGAACGGCTCTCCGCGCTGGAACACCTGCCCTTGGGCGATGACGAAGGCCCGGAGCACGTGGTGGTGCGCGACGGCTGGGTGTATGCCGCGGTCAGCAGCGGCGCCATCGTGCGCATGAAGCCCGACGGCTCCGAGCGCAGCGTGGCCGTCAACACCGGCGGCCGCCCGCTCGGCTTCGACTTCGACGCACGTGGCGCGATGGTGATTGCCGACCCGATGAAGGGCCTGCTGCGCGCCACCGAGTTCGGCCCCGGCTCCAAGGGCGCCAAGCTCGAGCTGCTCACGAGCACGGTCGACCATCCGCAGAAGAACGACCCGATCCGCTATGCCGACGGCGTGGTGGTGGCCAGGAACGGCACCATCTACTTCACCGATGCGTCGCGCCGCTTCGCGCCGGCCGAATGGGGCGGCACCTTCATGGCCAGCATCCTCGACATCCTGGAGCACCAGTCCACCGGCCGCCTGCTCGCCTACGACCCCAAGACCAAGACCACCCGCGTGCTGATGCACGGCATGTGTTTCCCCAACGGCCTGGCGCTGTCGGCCGACGAAAACCACCTGTTCGTCGCCGAGACCGGTGAATACCGCATCTGGAAGGTCGCCGTCGACGCCAGCCTGCTCGACGCGAAGACCATGGTCGGCGCCCCCGGGGACCGCGCCCGCGTGCTGCTCGACAAGCTGCCCGGCTACCCCGACAACCTGATGCGCGGCCAGGACGGCCGCTACTGGGCCGGCTTCGCCAAGCCGCGCGGCGCCTTCATCGACAAGACCGCCGGCATGCCGTGGCTGCGCAGCCTGTCGCTGCGGCTGCCGCGCAAGCTGTGGCCGGTGCCGCCCGCCTACGGCCACGTGTTCGCATTCGACGAGGACGGCCGCGTCACTGCCAACCTGCAGGACCCGAGCGGCGCCTACCCGGAGGCGACCTCGGTCACCGAAACCGACGAACGCCTGTACGTGCAGAGCCTGCATGCCAAGACGCTCGGCTGGCTCGACAAGGCCGCCGCCGGCCTGCCGGCGCCCGAGCCGGCTACCGCACCGCCGCCGCCCGCAGCCTCCGAGCCACAAACCAAAGGCAAAGCGCGGCGAGTACAGCGCTGACCAGCAGCGGCACGCCGATCTGCGCAGCGCCCAGGGTTTCGCCGCGCAGCACCCGGTTCATCAGGGTCTGCTGCGCGAGCGCCGGCACCCACGGGTACCACGGCTGCTCGCCGCTCTGGCTGAACACCGTGACCAGCGGCAGCAACGACACCACCAGGATCACCACGGTGCTGTTGGCCTGCGCCTCCTTGAAGCTCCTGCAGCGGATGGCCACCGCCATCAACAGCGCGGACAGCGCCGCCGCCAGCGGCACCAGCACCGCGAGGAAGCTCGCCGCCTCGCGCAGGCCGAACAGGAACAGCGAGCGCAGGGTTTCGCTGCGGATGAGCCACTGCGCCGGCAGGAAGCTCGCCACCGACAGCACCGCGATCAGCATGCCCACGCTGGCCACCGCGCCCCACTTGCCCAGCACCAGCGCCATTGGCGAGGCCGGGTTGGTCAGCAGCGGCTCCAGCGAACCGCGCTCGCGTTCGCCGGCCGTGGTGTCGAGCGCCGCGTTCAGCGCGCCGTACAGCACGGCCATGATCACGAAGAACGGCAGCATGGTGGTGAACTGCGCGGCACGGATCTCGCGGCTGGCAAGGTCACGCTCCTGCACCTCCATGCTCTGCAGCACCGCCGGGCTCACGCCACGCAGCGCCAGCGTGAGGCCGGCGCGCTCCTGGTTGAACGCGGTGAGCAGGCGCATCACCCGCGTGCTGCCGGCCTCTGCCTGCCGGTTGCTGCTGTCGCTCACCAGCTCGACCACCGGCAGCTCGCCGGCCGCCGCACTGGCCGCATAGTCGGGCGGGATCACGAGCACCGGCTCGCCGAGCTTGGAGGTCCTGAGCTGCGCCTCGTAGTCGGCCGGCGCCTCGATCACCGAGAACGTCTGTCGCTCGATGAAGTTGCGCAGCGCCGGCGCATGCTCGATGCCCGACACCACGATCACCCGCTTGTCGGCCTGCGTCTCGAACTGCGCCACAAGGCTCGACAGCAGCACCAGCACCAGCGGCCCCATCAGCACCGAGCTCAGCAGCACCACCAGCAGTGTGCGGCGGTCGCGCAGCGCGTCGACGATTTCCTTGCGGTAGACGGTCCATGCACCTCGGGTCATCGATGTTCTCCGAATGCCAGCTGCACGAAGGCCTCTTCGAAGTCGCTCTGCCCGGTGCGTGCGCGCAGCTCGTCCACCGTGCCCTGCGCCACCGCATGCCCGCGCGCGACCACCACCACCGTGTCGCACAGCTTCTCGACCTCCTGCATGATGTGGCTCGACAGCACGATGCACTTGCCCCCGCCGGCCGCGCTGCACAGGTGATGCAGCGTCTCGCGCAGCGCGCGGGTCGACAGCACGTCCAGCCCGTTGGTCGGCTCGTCGAGGATGATGTTGGCCGGGTCGTGCACCAGCGCACGCGCGAGCGCAGTCTTCATGCGTTCGCCCTGGCTGAAGCCTTCGGTGCGGCGGTCCAGCAGCGGCTTCATCTCCAGCATCTCGGCCAGGCTTTCTGCACGCGCATCGGCCGCCTCGGCCGACAAGCCCTGCAGGCGGCCGTAGTAGGTGATGTTCTCGCGCGCCGACAGCCGCGGGTACAGCCCGCGCGCATCGCTGAGCACGCCCATGCGACCCGCCGCCGCCTGCGGGTCGCGCCGCACGTCGACCCCATCGACCTCGATGCGCCCGGCATCGGCCGTCATGAGCCCGGCCACCATGCGCAGGGTGGTCGTCTTGCCGGCGCCGTTGGGTCCCAGCAGCCCGGTGATGGCGCCGTCGGGGGCCGCGAAGCTGAGGCCTTCGACCGCCTGCACCACACGCGCCTTTCGGCCGCGACCGGTGACGAAACGCTTGGCGAGGTCCTGCACCCGGATCACTGCGCGACCTCCTGCCGCTGGGCCTTCGGCCGCCACGGCTCGAACACGGGCGGGCGCGGGATGTTGCGCACGCAGGCGGCGTCCACCTGCTGCGCCTGGTCATCGGTGGCGGCATCGATGAAGCGGAACACCACGTCTCGCGTGCAGCCGATGCCCAGGATGCCGTGACCCGCATTGGGCACCACCACGTGCTGGGCCTTGGCGCCGAGTGCCTTGGCAGCACGCTCGCCGTGGCGCGGCGGCGTGGCCGGGTCGATGCCGCCGCTGAACACGAGCGCCGGCGCCGGGCTTTGCGGCATGCGGTAGAAGCCCTGCGGCACGGCGCCGCGCGGCCAGTCGCGGCACACGCCCCGATAGAACTCGGTGAACTGCGCGCTGAAGTCGGCCGTGCCCGAAGCGACGGCCCTGCCCTGCTCCAGCAGCGGCATGTCCTCGGCACACACCACCGAGAAATGCATGCCCCAGTACAGCCGCTGCTGGCCTCCGCGCGAGCCGCCGGTCGCGCCCGAAAGCCCCAGCAGCGGCGTGAAGCGGCCCTCCACCGCCTCGGCCATCGCATACGGCAGGGCTGCGGCCAGCGCCGGCACGTACAGCGGCGCGCGCAAGGCGCCGGCCAGCATGTCGCGGTCGAGCGTGACCTGCTGCTCCCGCCCGCTCATCGGGTCGGCCACGGTCACCTTCTTCGGCAGGCTCGCCAGCAGCGCATGCCAGCGCTCGCGCAGGCGCGGGTGGCGCTGGCGGCATTCGTCATCAGCCTCGCAGCCGGCAAACGCCGCATCGAGGGCGGCCTGCCCGTCCACCGCAAAGCTCGCCGGCAACACCATGTCCGGCGGCGCCACGCCATCGAGCACCACGCGCCGCACCCGCTGCGGAAACTGCCGCAGGTACTCGAGCGCCGCGCGCGTGCCATAGGAGCCGCCCACCAGGTTGACCTGGGGAGCCCCCAGTGCCTCGCGCACCGCGTCGGCATCGGCCATTGCCTCGATGGTGGTGTAGTGGTCGAGCCGCCCATGCGGCAGCTGCTGCAAGCGGGTGCGGCAGCGCGCCAGCCGCTGCTGCAACGCGCCCATGTCGATCTGCTCGGCCAGCGGCAGGTCGCGTTCGTCTGCACAGGGCAGCGGCGCCGAGCGGCCGGTGCCGCGCTGGTCGATGAAGACCACGTCGCGCCTGTTGTTGAGCCGGGCGAACAGGGGCATCACCTGCCCGGCCAGCGAGATGGCGCTCTGCCCCGGCCCGCCGGCCAGGAAGAACACCGCATCGTGCTGCTTGTTGCGCGCGGCGGCGGGCACCACGACGAAGTGCACGTCGATCTGGGCGCCTTGCGGCTGGGAGGGGTCGAGCGCCCGCCGCACCTGGCCACAGAGCACTTCCTGCTTCAGGCCCGGCACGCGGCAGGCGGCCGGGGGCGCGGCGTGCAAGCCGCCGGCGGCCGCCAGCGCGAGGGCGGCCCAGACGATGGAGCGTGGATTCATTGAGGCGCGATTCTGAACAGCCGGCAGTCCCGCGGCAACGCACCGGTACCAATTGGCAAGTCCCCCGAAAGCATGTCGCCGCGCCACAACAGTCGGCTCCCGGCGGCCGCTACATTCCCGAAGTCGCCGTGCAGTGCCCGTCCGGGGGGGGCCGGCGCCTTCTTCCACGACCCGACAGATCGAGAGAGAAAACCCATGAAAAAGTCCCTGCTGAGCATCACCCTGGCCCTCCTTGCCGCAAGCGGCGCACAGGCCCAGGTCGGCCCCAACAAGCCCGTCGGCTTCGTCGGCGGCTTCGGCCTCACCGGCGGCGGCGAAAAGCTCATCACCGTCGAATACACCAACGGCGACAACCAGGATGTGCGCAGCGGCGGGCTGGTGCACTTCTACGGCGGCGTCGAATTCGCCGTCGCTCCGCTGGTGACGATGCAGGCCACCGTCGGCTACCACGTCGACAACGTGTCGGCCCGCAACGGCGACGCCAAGTTCGAGCGCTTCCCGTTCGAATTCCTCGCGCACTACGAGATCTCCCCCCAGTTCCGCCTGGGCGGCGGCCTGCGCTACGTGACCAGCAGCAAGCTCAGCGGCGACGGCGCTGCCGAGTTCCCGACCATCGAGTTCAAGTCGCACGCCGGCGCGGTGATCGAAGGCGAGTACCTCTTCAGCCCGCACTTCGGCGCCAAGCTGCGCTTCGTGAGCGAGAAGTACAAGCCCGAGTTCGGCGGCTCCAGCGTGAGCGGCGACCACGTCGGCCTGTACGCCACCTTCCACTTCTGAAGCACAACTGAAGACTGAAATCTGAAGGACGAAGCCCGGCATTGCCGGGCTTTCTTGTCTTCAGCGCAGGAAGGCGTCGTAGCCGGTCTTCAGGATCAGCGCGCCCACCACCACGATGAACACGCCGCGCACGAAACCCGCGCCATGCTTGAGCGCGAGGCGGATGCCGGCCAGGCTGCCCGCCACGTTGGCCAGCGCCATCACCAGCGCGATGTGCCACCACACGTGGCCCTTCCAGGCGAACAGCACAAGGGCGGCGAAGTTGGTCGCGGTGTTCAGGAGCTTCGCGCTGGCCGACGCGTGCAGGAAGTCGTAGCCCAGCAGGCGCACGAACAGGAAGACGAAGAAGCTGCCGGTGCCCGGGCCGAAGAAGCCGTCGTAGAAGCCGATCAGCAGGCCGATGCCGGCCGCCACCGCCGCTTCGCTGCGACCGGCAAAACGGGGGGCATGTTCGCGGCCGAGGTCCTTGCGGGCCAGCGTGTACAGCAGCACGCCCAGCAGAATGAAGGGCAGCGCACGCCGCAGGCCGTCGGGCGGCACCATCGTCACCACCCAGGCGCCGGCGAAGCTGCCGGCCAGCGCCGCCCCAGCGCCCGGCAGCAGCGCGGGCCAGTTCATCTGCACCTTGCGCGCGAACTGCAGCGTGGCCCAGCCGGTGCCCCAGATGGCGGCGCCCTTGTTGGTGCCGAACAGCGTGGCCGGCGCCGTATTCGGGAACACGCCGAACAAGGCCGGCACCAGGATCAGCCCGCCGCCGCCCACGATGGCGTCCACGAAACCGGCGAACAGCGAAGCAAGCGAAACAACGACGAGATCGAGCATCTGGAGGCAGGCAGCGGCGCAAAGCCGCGCAGCATAGCCGCCCCGCTTCAGCCCGCGCAGGCGTAGGCGCGAAGCCCTTGCAGGTCGGTCACGGTCACCCCGCGCGACTCGACGCGGATGAGGCCGATGCGCTCGAGCTCGTGCAAGGCGGTGTTGACCCGCTGCCGGGACAGGCCCGACAGCAGGCCGATCTCGTTTTGGCGCAGGTCCACGAACGGCCCGGGATCGGGGTAGAGGTCGGGGTTGAACAGCTGCGCCAGGCAGCGCGCCACCCGGGCATCCGGGCTCAGCAGGCGGCCGCCCTCGAGCATGCCGATGAACAGCCCGAGCCGCGCGTTCATCAGCGTCTGCAGGTAATGGTTGAACGGCAGGCTGGTGTCGCGCAGCCGCTGGAAGGTGGCGGCCGGCACCAGCGCGATGCGGGTGGGACGCAGCGCCACCGCGTCGTAGCGGCGCGGCTCGCGCTTCAGCAGCGACCCTTCGCCGAACCAGGCATCGGCGCACACGCCGGCCAGTGTGGAGGTCTTGCCGTCGGCCAGGGTCACCGACATCTTGCCCAGCCCTTCGATGATGCCGATCCAGTGGTCCACCGGATGGCCCATGCGGGCGATGCAGCCGTTCTGCGGCACGTGGCGCTCGCGCGTCTCGTGCAGCACGAGGTCGAACTCCGCCGGGGTGAGCACCCGGCCCCAGGTCGACGCGGCCAGCATCTCGTGCAGGGTTCTCGTCGGCGCTTTCGGCATGGGTCTCTCGAGCGAGCGAGCGTTGCGGTGTTCACCAAAAAACAAGGGCGCCGGAGAGCCGGCGCCCTGTGAGGGTGACTTTGTCTTGAAGTCACGCTGTCTGATGATTCTGGTGTTCTTCGCTTGTCTCCTCAGTCCCCCGCCTGCGCGGGCTGTGGGCTCGCGGCGAGTGGGCGCACTGTAGGCGCCTCCGGGGGGGGCCGCACTTGGGGTTTTCCTGCCCCTTTTTTGGGCAATCGTGCCGCCCACCGCCCGAGAATCCTGGCCTGTCGCCACTTTGTGCACGGGAACGCCATGGAACTCAGTTGCTTCAGTTACCAGGTACGGGCCAACGTCGGCCATCTGGTACTCAACCGGCCTGCTGCGCTCAACACGATGAGCCCCACCTTCTGGCGCGAGCTCGAGGCGGTGCTGGGCGAGCTGCACCGCCACAGCGCCGGCGTGCGTGCGCTCGTACTCAGCTCGACCGGCAAGCACTTCAGCGCCGGCATGGCGCTCGAGACCTTCGGCGCCGGCATCGCCATGGACGACAGCGCCGCGGCCGGCCGCGCCAACATCGTGGACGAACTGCTCGACATGCAGCAGGTGTTCAACCAGCTCGAGGCGCTGCGCCTGCCGGTGATCTGCGCCATCCAGGGCGGCTGCATCGGCGGTGCGCTCGACATGGCGGCCGCCTGCGACATCCGCTGGTGCACCGCCGACGCGTTCTTCTGCATCCAGGAGATCAACATCGGCATGGTGGCCGACCTGGGCTCGCTGCAGCGCCTGCCCAAGCTCATGAGCCACAGCCTGCTGCGCGAGCTGGCCTACACCGGCCGGCGCCTGCCGGCGGCCAAGGCACTCGCCAGCGGTCTGGTGAGCGAGGTGTTCGACACGCAGGAGCAGATGCTCGAAGCCGCCCTCGCCTGCGCAGCCGAAATCGCGGGCAAGCCGCCGGTGGCCATCGCCGGCAGCAAGCGCGCGCTCAACTACGCGCGCGACCATTCGGTGCGCGACAGCCTCGAGCAGATGGCCCTGCTGCAGGCCGGCTTCTGGCAGACCGACAACCTGAAGCTCGCCATCGGCGCGCGCAAGGGCGAGGCGGCGCAGTTCGAGGACCTGCGGCCGATCCAGCGGTTCGCCGAACGCTGAGGCCTGCCGGAGTCCGCGAGCGAGCCGCATGTATTACCATGGACCCCACCAGTAATACCGGGCGATCCAGATGGCAACCAGTCTGACGAGCAAGGGTCAGGTGACCATTCCCAAGCACATCCGGGATGCATTGCATTTGCACCCCGGCACTCCGGTCGAGTTTTCGGTCAACGAAAACGGAGAGGTGGTGCTGCAGGCCGCCGGAACGAAACCCAGGCGGCGCCCGGCGGATCGGTTTGCAGCGGTGCGAGGCAAAGCGGATGTGAAGTGGCGCACCGACGACTTGATGAAGCTGCTGCGCGGCGACGACTGAGCGGGCATGCTGCTCGTCGATACCAACGTCCTGCTCGACGTGCTGCAGGACGACCCCGAATGGGCAGACTGGTCAATCAGCCAGCTGCGGGCCCAGTCTCAGGTGCATGAACTGGCCATCAACCCCGTGATCTATGCCGAAGTCTCGTTGTCGTTTTCGACCCTCGAGGCGCTCGAACGTGTCGTCGAGCAGATGCAGCTGACGCTCGAGGAACTGCCTCGACCTGCGCTCTTCCTCGCCGGCAAAGCCTTCGGCCAGTACCGGCGGCGCGGAGGCACCAAGGCGCAAGTACTGCCGGACTTCTTCATCGGTGCACACGCAGCGGTGCGAGGCTGGCCGCTGCTCACACGCGATGCCAGCCGCTTTCGCACCTACTTTCCAGGCCTGACAGTGCTGGCGCCGTGAAGGCCGGTCAACGCAGCGCCTGCCCGCAGCTCAGGCCTGAGCCGCTTCGGCAACGATCCACTGCGCCGCGCGCTCGGCGATCATGAGCGTCGGCGAGTTGGTGTTGCCGCTGGTGATGGTGGGCATCACCGAAGCGTCCACCACCCGCAGCCCCGCGATGCCGCGCACACGCAGGCGCGCATCGACCACCGCGCCATCGTCGTCGGCCCGCCCCATCCTGCAGGTGCCCACCGGGTGGAAGATGGTGGTCGCGATGTCGCCGGCCAGCCGGGCCAGCTCCTCGTCCGTCTGGTACTGCACGCCGGGCCGGTATTCCTCGGGCTGGTATTTCGCGAGCGCCGGCTGCGACACGATGCGGCGGGTGAGGCGCAGTGAATCGGCGGCGACCTGCCGGTCTTCGAGCGTGGACAGGTAGTTGGGCGCGATGGCCGGCGCGGCCTCGTGGCTCGGCGAAGTGATGCGCACATGGCCGCGGCTCGTCGGGTTGAGGTTGCACACGCTGGCGGTGAAGGCGGGGAAGTCGTGCAGCGGTTCGCCGAAAGCGTCGAGCGACAACGGCTGCACGTGGTACTCGACATTGGGCCACTCGAATTGCGGCGACGACCGGGTGAAGGCGCCCAGCTGCGACGGCGCCATGCTCATCGGCCCGCTGCGCATCAGCGCGTACTCGAGCCCGATGGCCGCCTTGCCCCAGGGCGTGCTCGACAGCATGTTGAGCGTCTTCACGCCGTTGACCTTGAACACCGCGCGGATCTGCAGGTGGTCCTGCAGGTTCTCGCCCACGCCCGGCAGTTCGTGGCGCAGCTCGATGCCGTGGCCGCGCACCAGCTCGGCCGGCCCGACGCCCGACAGCTGCAGGATCTGCGGCGAGCCGATGGCACCGGCGCACAGCAGCACCTCGCGCGCGGCCCGCGCGACCTGCACGCCCTCGGGCGTCACCACCTCGGCACCGGTGCAGCGCAAGGCACCGTCGGCGCCGCGCTCGAGCAGCAGTCGCTTCACCTGGGCGCCGGTCCACATCTCGAAGTTGGGCCGGCCATAGCAGGTGGGCCGCAGGAAGGCCTTGGCCGTGTTCCATCGCCAGCCCTTGCGCTGGTTCACCTCGAAATAGCCCACGCCTTCGTTGTTGCCGCGGTTGAAGTCGTCGGTGGCCGGAACGCCGGCTTGCTGTGCCGCCTTTGCAAACGCATCGAGGATGTCCCAGCGCAGCCGCTGCTTCTCGACCCGCCATTCGCCGCCACGGCCGTGCAGCGCGGCGAAGGCCTCGTCCTGCCGGCCGCCGTCGAGCCGCCAGTGGTCCTCGTGCTGCTTGAAGTAGGGCAGGCAGGCGTCCCAGCGCCAGCCGTCGTCGCCGGCGAGTTGCGCCCACTGGTCGTAGTCGCGCGACTGGCCGCGCATGTAGATCATCCCGTTGATGCTGGAGCAGCCGCCCAGCACCTTGCCGCGCGGATAGCGCAGCGAGCGGCCGTTCAGGCCCGGGTCGGGTTCGGTCGTGTAGCACCAGTCGGTGCGGGGGTTGCCGATGCAGTAGAGGTAGCCGACCGGGATGTGGATCCAGTGATAGTCGTCGCGCCCGCCCGCCTCGATGAGCAGCACACGGTGGCTGGTGTTGCGGCTCAGGCGGTTGGCCAGCAGGCAGCCGGCGGTGCCGGCGCCGATGATGATGTAGTCGAAGGTGGGCGTGTCGCTCATGGAAGGTCTTGACCGTGGTCAGCGCAGCCCACACTGGGGCGACCAAGGGATGCTGGGAACGAACCTGCGCAGTATGCGGAGCTCGGGCGTTTGTCGCCAACGGGCTTACGCGGAGGATCGCGACACCCTTTACCGAGCCGGCATACTTGGTCCTTGAGGGACGAGGAGACCGCAGTGTCCGAAGCACACGAGCAATACCGGTTCAGCGCCACGCTGCAAACACATGACGCAGCGGCTCTCCACTGTCTTCGGGCCCTTTGCCAACATCACGCAGGCGGGAAGTACCCGCAAATCGGATGGGGCGGCACGAAGCAAAGTGACTGGAAATTGCGTGACGGCAAGTTCGTGGTTCGCTTCACGTCGGCTGCCGGGCGTGAGGCGTTCTTCAACGACGCCAGGCGTCTGCTGGCCAGTCACTGGAAGGAGATAGCGCGCAGTGACGAAGACCCGGCAACCCCTCAGCGATAGAACGTGACGCCCTGCCCGCATCGAGCACATGCCTGGCAAGCCCGGGCACTCAAATTGGCAAGAAGCTAACCGACACAGCAACCCACGCGCTCGACAACTATGCGCCCCAGGCGTATAGTGCCGCGATGTTCACCGTGGTCGAGACCCAGCTGTTTCAGAAGCAGTGGCCCGCCTACTGGACGGAAGAAGAACGAGGCGAATTCGCGTCCTTCCTCTCTGCGAACCCCGAGGCCGGAGACGTCGTGCCAGAGTCCGGCGGCATTCGCAAGGTTCGCTGGAAACGCCCGGGGACCGGCAAGTCCGGTGGAGTACGGGTTATCTACTTCACCCGAAATGAAGCAGAGGAGCTGGTGCTTCTCACCCTGTACGCGAAGTCCAAGACCGACAACCTCACCGGTGCTGTACTCAAGGAGATCCGTCGTGCCCTCGAAGACTAAGCCTCTCTCTCCCAAGGAACTCGCCAAGTTTGAGGCGAGCCGTGACCTCGGCGCCGAGCTTCTGCAATCCATCCACGAGATGAAGGCTGGCAAGGTCCGGGTTGCCTATAGCCCGGCCGCGGAGGCGCGAGAGAAAACCGGCCTGTCCCAAAGCCAGTTCGCCGCGCTACTGGGCGTATCCGTGCGCACACTGCAAGGCTGGGAGCAAGGTCGCAAACAGCCCAGCGGCGCAGCACGCACGCTGCTCACAATCGCGCGAACCAATCCAAAAGCGTTGCTTGCAGTTGCCGGCAAGTAGTGCCCGCCAGCTGGCCCCTGGAAGCGGCTATTCCTCGATCTTCACCCCCCGCCCGAATGCGAGGCGCCCCTTGATCTGCGCGGCGGCCTCCTTCGGCTCGGGGTAGTACCACACCGCATCGGGCGCCACGTCGCCGTCGACGAACAGGTTGTAGTAGCGGGCCTCGCCCTTCCAGGCGCACATGCTCTTGGTGTTGCTGGGCAGCAGGTAGTCGCGCGGCACTGCGCCTTCGGGGAAGTAGTGGTTGCCTTCGACCACCACGGTGTCGTCGCTTTCGGCCACCACGGTGCCGTTCCAGATCGCTTTCATTCAACGGATTCCTTCTTCAATCTCATTCGTTCGGGGCCGCGAGCCAGTGCACGCTGAACATCCGGTCGCGGTCGCACCATACCGGCCCCACCTCGAAGCCCGCCTCGAGTGCCAGCGCCTGGAAGCCTTCGACGGTGAACTTGTACGAATTCTCGGTGTGCAGCGTCTCGCCGTCGGCGAACTCGAAGCGACGGCCGCACAGCACCACGCTCTGGCGGCGCCGGCTCACCAGGTGCATCTCGATGCGCTGCAGGCGCGGCTCGTAGAACGCGTAGTGCGCGAACTGCGCCGGCTCGAAGTCGGCGCCCAGCTCGCGATTGGCGCGCACCAGCAGGTTGCGGTTGAACGCGGCGGTCACGCCGGCCGTGTCGTTGTAGGCGGCGTGCAGAACCGCCGGGTCCTTCACCAGGTCCACGCCGATCAGCAACCCGCCGCCCTTGAGCCATTGCGCCGCATTGCGCAGGAAGTGCGCCGCCTCGCCCGGCGAGAAGTTGCCGATCGACGAGCCGGGGAAGAAGCCGACGCGGCGGCTGCCCGGCAGTGCCGGCGGCAGCTCCACGTCGCGGGTGAAGTCGGCCGCAATGGGTGTGATGGCGAGGCCGGGGTAGTCGCGCGCCAGCGGCTGCACAGCGGCCTGCAGGTGATCGCCGGAGATGTCGATCGGCACGAAGCGCCTCGGCGCGCGCAGCGCGTCGAGCAGCAGCCGCACCTTCACGCTCGAGCCGGCGCCGAACTCCACGATGTCGGCGCCCGGGCCCATGCACAGCGCCATCTCGTCGGCATGCCGCGCCAGCAGCGCAAGCTCGGTGCGCGTGGGGTAGTACTCGGGCAGCTCGCAGATCGCGTCGAACAGCGCCGACCCTTGCGCGTCATAGAAGTACTTCGGCGAAATGATCCGCGGGCTGCGCGACAGCGCGGCGACGAGGTCCCGCGCGAACCCGGCCTGCTCGACACCGCCATCGAGTTCGCTGAAGTCGGAATCATTGGCGCGCTGCAGGCCCGCCGCTGCATCGAGCAGCATGTGCGCACGCAGGTCGGGCTTGATGCGCAGCAGATGTTGGTCGTGGTTCACAGGTCCCTCGCCAGGCGCAGGCCCGAGAACTGCCAGCGCGCTCCCGGTGGAAAGAAGTTGCGGTAACTGGCCCGCAGGTGACCGGCCGGCGTGGCGCAGCTGCCACCGCGCAGCACCAGCTGGCCCACCATGAACTTGCCGTTGTATTCGCCCACCGCACCGGGCAGCGGCCGGAACCCGGGATAGGGGTCGTAGGACGAGCGGGTCCATTCCCACACCTCGCCCAGCATCTGCTGCAGCTGCGGAGCGGCCGTGCCCGCCGCCGGCCTGGGGTGCGGGTGCGACGCCTCGAAGCGCGGCGCCGGCAGGGGCGCGGCCTGCGAGGCCGCGGCTTCCCATTCGAACTCGGTGGGCAGGCGCGCGCCGGCCCAGGCGGCATAGGCGCTGGCCTCGTAGAAGCTCAGGTGGCACACCGGCTCCGCCGGGTTCAGCGGGAGCCGGCCCAACAGCGTGAAGACGCTCGGCACGTCGGCGTCCACATCGCTCCAGTACAGCGGCGCCTCCCAGGCGCCCTGCTGCACCGCCGACCAGCCGTCCGACAGCCACAGCTGCGGCCGCCGGTAGCCGCCGTCGCGGATGAACTCGAGGTACTCGCCGTTGGTGACCGGCCGGCTGGCCAGTTGGTAGGGCGCGAGCAGCACCGCGTGGCGCGGGGTTTCGTTGTCGAAGGCAAAGCCGTCGCGCGGGTCATGGCCGATCTCGACGCGCCCGCCCGCACAGTCCCACCAGCTAAGCGGCTGCGCCTCGTGCGGGGGCGCCTGGCGCGGCGCAGGCAGGTAGGCCGGCGCGAGCGGGTTCAGCGACAGCAGGTGCTTGATGTCGGTGAGCAGCAGCTCCTGGTGCTGCTGCTCATGGTGCAGCCCCAGCGTGAGCAGCGGCTCGGCACGGGTCCATGTGGCTGCGTCGGCTTCGCGCACGAGGCGCACCATCCCTTCATCGACGAAGCGACGGTAGGCCGCCACCTCGTCGCACGACGGCCGCGTCAGCACCCCGCGCTGCGGCCGCGGATGGCGCGGCCCGAGTGACTCGTAGTACGAGTTGAACAGGAACGCATAGCGCTCGTCGAAGGCCCGCCAGCCCCGCAACAGGGGCTGCAGCACCAGCGTCTCGAAGAACCAGCTGGTGTGTGCGAGGTGCCATTTGGTCGGGCTCGCGTCGGGCATCGACTGCACGCACCGGTCTTCGGGCGAGAGCGGCGCCGCCAGCGCCTCGGAGGTCGCGCGCACCGCAGCGTAGTGCCGCAGCAGCGCGCCACGGGCCTCGTCGTCGCCACACGCGGAATCGTCCGCGGGCTCCTCACGCTGGATCAAGGCTGTCTCCTTTTTGTGTCGGGCCTGCAGCGCTGCCGCCCCGAAAAGAGTGGGTCGAGGGTAGCACCCGCTTCCTTACAGCGCGGGCCGCATGGGCATCGGCACACCGCATGCCCATGGGCCACGAAAGCGCTGTAGGAGTGTGCGCACGCCACGCCGTGGAGCCTGCCTACATCGACCGTCCGAGGCGCGACCCAAACTCGGAAGGCCATGACTGCAAGCCTCAACCCCAGCACGTCCGCGCCGGCCGTTGCTGCCCCGGCAGCAGCGCTGTCGTCGCGCACGTTCAAGGTGCTCACGGTGAACACCCACAAGGGCTTCACCTTCTTCAACCGCAAGTTCATCCTGCATGAGCTGCGGGAAGCCGTGCGCAGCGTGAGCGCCGACATCGTGTTCCTGCAGGAAGTGCTGGGCGCGCACGCCGGCCACTCGCTGCGCTACGTGGACTGGCCCGAAACACCGCAGTACGAGTTCCTGGCTGACAGCATCTGGCCGCAGTTCGCCTATGGCCGCAACGCGGTGTACCCGGACGGCGACCACGGGAACGCGGTGCTGTCGAAGTTTCCGATCGAGCGCTACGAGAACCACGACATCAGCGTCGGCTGGGGCGACGAAAGGCGCGGCCTGCTGCACTGCGTGCTGCGCCCGCCGGTGGACGACGAGGTGCATGTCATCTGCGTGCACCTGAGCCTGCGCGAGTCGCAGCGCGCCCAGCAGCTCGACCTGCTGTGCCGCCAGATCGACACGCGCGTGCCGGCCGATGCGCCGCTGGTGGTGGCCGGCGACTTCAACGACTGGCGCCTGAAGGCCCACGATCGGCTGCAGCGCTGCGCCGGGCTGCACGAGGTGTTCGTCACCCAGCGCGGCCAGGCGGTCAAGACCTTTCCGGCGCGCTGGCCGCTGCTGCGGCTCGACCGCATCTATGTGCGCAATGCCGAGTCCCACCAGCCGGTGGTGCTGCCCAACAAGCCGTGGTCACACCTGTCGGACCATGCGCCGCTGGCGGCGGAGATCTCGCTGTGAACACGCCGCCCAAGTCGTCGAGATGGGTCGGCGGCAACCGCTTCGAGCTGCTCGAAAACGGCGAGGAGTTCTTCCCGCGCGTGTTCGAGGCCATCGCACAAGCCGAACGCGAAGTCCTGCTCGAGACCTTCATCCTGTTCGATGACAAGGTCGGCCGGCAGCTGCATGCCGCCCTGCTGGCCGCGGCGAAGCGCGGCGTGAGCATCGACGTCACCATCGACGGCTACGGATCGCCCGACCTGCCGCCTCGGTTCACCGGCGCGCTCATCGAGGCGGGCGTGCGCCTGCATGTGTTCGAGCCGTGCCGCAGGCTTTTCGGGCTGCGCACCAAGTGGTTCCGCCGCATGCACCGCAAGCTGGTGGTGGTGGATGGCGTGCGCGCCTTCGTGGGTGGCATCAACTACTCGGCCGACCACCTCGCGGACTTCGGCCCCAAGGCGAAGCAGGACTATGCGGTGCAGATCGAGGGCCCGCTGGTGGCCCACATCCACCGCTTCGCCACCCAGGCCCTCGGCGAGCGCCGCCCGCCACGCGCCCATTGGTGGCAGCGGCGCGGCCTGCGCGAAGGCGCCTCGCCGGTGCCACCGGCGGTGGGCGATGCGCAGGCCATGCTGGTCACCCGCGACAACCATGAACACCGCGACGACATCGAGCGCCACTACCGCGCGGCCATCCGCTCGGCGAGGCGCGAGGTGATCATCGCCAACGCGTATTTCTTCCCCGGCTACCGGCTGCTGCGCGAGCTGCGGCGCGCTGCCCAGCGTGGGGTGGACGTGAAGCTGGTGCTGCAGGGCCAGCCAGACATGCCGATCGTCAAGTGGGCCGCCGAGCTGCTGCACGGCCCGCTGCTGCGGGCAGGCGTGCAGATCCACGAATACTGCCGCCGGCCGCTGCACGGCAAGGTGGCGGTGGTCGACGACGAGTGGGCCACCGTGGGCTCGAGCAACCTCGACCCGCTGAGCCTTGCGCTCAACCTCGAGGCCAACGTCGTGATCCTCGACGCCGGCTTCAACCGGCAGCTGCGCGAACGCCTGCACACGCTGATCGAAAAGGACTGCAAGCAGCTCGACGCGAGCAGCGCCCCGCCGCGCACCGCCTGGCGGCTGGTGCTCGACTTCGCGGCCTATCACTTCACGCGCAAGTTCCCTGCCTGGGCCGGCTGGCTGCCAGCCCATACGCCACGGCTCGCGTCACCGGACGAGGTCGAAGGCCGCGAACAACCGGCGGTGGGCCACCGGGCGCACCCATGAGACACCCTGAGTCAACCTGGATCTCACGGGCCGCTCCCAAGCCGGCTCCCGCCCTTGCGCACCCGGGCGGCTGGCGCCGCGCCTGGCCGGTGCTGCGCCGCATCGGCATCGCGGCCTTTGCCCTGGTGGTGGTGTCGCTGCTGGCGTGGCAGGCCCGGCGCATCGACTGGAGCCAGGTGCTCGTTGCGCTGCGCGGCTACGGCGCGCCCACGCTGCTCGCCGCGGTGGCGCTGGCAGCACTGAGCCATGGCCTCTACAGCTGCTTCGACCTCGTGGGCCGCCACTACGTGGGCCATGAAGTGGCCGCCCGCCACGTGATGCGCGCGGCGTTCGTGAGCTACGCCTTCAACCTAAACATGGGCACGCTGGTCGGCGCGGTCGGCATGCGCATGCGGCTGTATTCGCGGTTGGGGCTCGATGCGCCGGACATCGCCCGCATCGTGGGTCTGAGCCTGGTGACCAACTGGTCGGGCTACCTGCTGCTGGCCGGCGGCGTGTTTGCCAGCGGCCTGGTCGACCTGCCGGAGCAATGGCGCATCGGCGACGACGCGCTGCAGGGGCTGGGCTTCGTGCTGGTGGCCACCGCAGCGGGCTACCTGTGGCTGTGCCACAGCTCCAGCACCCGCTCATGGAGCGTGCGCGGCCACGAGATCATGCTGCCCGGCCCCGGCGTGGCCGCCGTGCAGATCGTGCTGTCGATGGCGAACTGGAGCGTGATGGCCGCCATCGTCTGGCTGCTGCTGCGGCCACAAGGCGACACGCCGCCGGGGTACGGCGCCGTGCTGGCCACCTTGCTGGTGGGCTGCGTGGCCGGCGTGCTGGCCAAGGTGCCCGCCGGCCTGGGCGTGCTCGAGGCGGTGTTCATCGCGATGCTGGGTCACCGGCTGGCGGAGCACCAGTTGCTCGCCGGCCTGCTGGTCTATCGAGCGGTGTACTACCTGCTGCCGCTGGCGGTGGCCGCGATCACCTATGGCGTGCTGGAGTGGCGGAGCCGGCACCCGCGCAAGGCCATGCCGCGATGAAACCCGGCACGACCGCGGCCCGTTCGGCACCGGCCTTGTCGCTCGGAGCGTTGCGCGAGGCGGCGAAGGACTGCCGCGAATGCCCCATCGGCTACAACGGCACGCGCATGGTGTGGGGCGAGGGCGCGCCTCATGCGCGCCTCATGCTGGTGGGCGAACAGCCGGGCGACCAGGAAGAGCAGCAGGGCCGCCCCTTCGTGGGCCCGGCCGGCCGGCTGCTCGGCGAGGCGCTCGCGCAGCTCGGCTGGCCGCGCGAGACCCTGTACGTCACCAACGCAGTCAAGCACTTCAAGTTCGAGTTGCGCGGGAAGCGCCGCATGCACAAGACCCCAGGGCAGCGCGAGGCCCTCGCATGCGCCGGCCACTGGCTCGAAAGCGAGATCGCCGCGGTCCGGCCCGAAGCGGCCATCGCGCTGGGCGGCACCGCGGCACGGGCGCTGCTGCGCCGGCCGGTGGCGGTGCTGAGCGAACGCGGCCGGTGGCAGGAGCGCGAGGCCGACGGCCTGCCGGTGCTGGTGACCCTGCACCCCTCGGCGCTGCTGCGCCTGCGCGGCGGTGAACGCGAAGCCGCGTTCGAAGCCTGGCTGCATGACCTGTCGCAAGCCGCCGAGTACGTGCCGGC
This sequence comes from Methylibium rhizosphaerae, assembly GCF_006386545.1. GTDB lineage: Bacteria > Pseudomonadota > Gammaproteobacteria > Burkholderiales > Burkholderiaceae_C > Pseudorivibacter > Pseudorivibacter rhizosphaerae. The sequence continues at coordinate 217,460 of NZ_SWAR01000005.1, forward strand.
CACGCAGGACGGTGCACGGGCACGTCGATTGCGCCTGCAAGGGTGAACCCCGCAGTACCAAGGAGACCACCATGGGCACCAGCCCCCTGCTCGGCAGCGAACGCGTGCCGGAACGCCCCGAAGGCACCGGCACGGACCGCCTCGGCCCCAGCGACAGCTCGGACTCCGGCAGCGACATCGTCGGCGCCGACGGCGCGGTGGACACCGACGAGCTCGGCCTGTCGGCCGAGGACATCCGTCGCGAACGAGGGGCGGGTGCCGACATCGGCGACGCCAACCTCGACAGCGACACCGACGCTTCAGGCACGGGCGAACGCGCCGAGGCCGGCCGCGACACCCTGCGCCGCGAAGCGCCCGACATCGCGCCGGACCATGTGGAAGGCGGCAGCGCCGAAGAGTTGCTCAACGACGAACTCAATGCTGCCGCCACCGACCTCGGCGAAGACGACAGCGAAGACGACGGCGACGATGCTTGAACACAACACCTGCACGCCGCCGCGCAGGCCCGCGCGGCCCGTAAAGCTTGCGGTCAATGACGCGCACCCGCCCTTCCCGGTGGACTGGCCGGACGTCGAGCCGGACGAGGACCTGCCCGAAGGCATTCCGCCGCCGGTGCAGCGGCGGCGCGGCCCGCTGCCCTTCAGGCCTGCACCGGTGATGCAGTTCCCGGGGCCCGACGGGCCGGTACTGCCGCTGCACTGAGCTCCTGAAGCCGCCTTCGGCGCGGATACATCCTGAAGCATCTTCCACCCGCCTCGGCGGGTGTCGCGCCGCATTGGCGTGGCCGAAAATCGCCCGCGACCTGGAGGCGAGCGAGCGGCGTGCCGGGTCCACAAAACAAGCGCCCGGCACCGGGCGCGGATCGCATCGCAGGGAGTTCCGATGTCCACCGTCCTCAACGGCCTGGCCACCTTGGCCACCGGCCGCGCCGACTTGGCCGCGCTGGCCGCCGGCCTGCTCAGCCAGAAGAACCGGCTGCTGGCCATCGAGACGGCCCTGCCCAGCACCACGCTGGTGGTCGAGCGGCTGTCCGGCACCGAAGGCATCAACACCCTGGGCGGCTTCGAGATCGACTGCCTGTCGCCCAGCGCC
>NZ_SWAR01000041.1 GCF_006386545.1 Methylibium rhizosphaerae
CCGGTAACCGGGCAGTGACGCCTTCACGGCGTCGACAAAGCGTTCGAGGTCGGCGGTTTCCTGGCGCGTGAGCATGCGGCGACGGTAGAGGTCGCCGTCGCGGAATCAAGCCCCGTCGCGCACATCACGCAGCGCAAGGCGCCTAAAGGTCTTCGCTTGAATTGGAGAGCGAAAGGCTCTTCGGCGAGCCCGTGCTGTGGCTGGTTCCGAAACGCTCGGCCGGCAGGTGCTGATACCCGCTCGCGACCTTTGCCGACCTTCGTACGTAGCTTGGACGCGAGCGACAAGTCCGCAGCGATTGCCGACGGTGGCCTCCGGCGGTCCTGCTCACGTTGGCCGACATCTGGCCAGTCGTTGAACTGTGCAACAGCGCTGGCACGAACGTCGGCTGTACGACGTCGTGCGGCCGTACAACTTTGACCAAGCGGTTCGCGCCGCGCCGGCGACTGTTGCGTTCTTGAATGTGCGCCGGAAACCCGCAACATGCGCATGCGCTCATCGATGCGCCCCGTTCAGAGCAGCGTGCGGGGATGCTCACGGTGGCACCCATCAGCCGAGCAGCCGCTCGTAGGCGTGTTGATCCGCGGCGTAGCAGCTGCATGCCGCCGCTTCGAGTGCGGCACGATCGAGCACGGTGATGTCACCGCGGTGATAGCGGATGAAGCCGTGCCGCTGCAGATCGCCAGCGGCACGGGTGATGCCGACGCGGCGAACGCCGAGCATGAAGGCGAGGAACTCGTGGGTCACATGGAAGCTGTCCGAGTGCGCGCGATCCTGGCTCATCAGCAACCAGCGCGCGAGCCTCGGGCCCACCCGGTGAAAGCGCGTGCACGCGCTCGACGTGGCCAGCTGCGCCATCAGCACGCAGACGTAGCGGTTCAGGGCTCGCTGCAGCGCCCTGCTCGCCCCCAACTCGCGACGGAACGGCGCCGCTGCGATGCGCCGCGCCGTGCCTGCGCCTTGCACCAGCGCATGCAGTGGCACGGTGCCCACGCCGAGGGCGAGCTGAGCGCCCAGCATGCCCTCGCGGCCCACCATGCCGACCTCGATCCCTGGCTCGTCCTCGATGCCCGTCGCCAGCGAAATGAAGCAGTCGTTCGGAAAGTAGACGTGGCGCGTGGATTCGCCGGGGCTGCACAGCACCCTGCCGAGTTCCAGCTGCACCGACTCGCAGATGCCAAGTAGCCGCGAGCGATCCCGTCTGGGGAGCAGCGCGATCAGATGATTTTCGGCGACGGCGGCCACGACACACTCCGCACCCTTTGCAGCGGGCGACTGATTGCAGTGTGGGACGCGGCGCGTCGGCTGGACTGTCTGCTACCGCACACACGGCCGTGCCTCGCCGGCCTTCGCCTTCGGGTCATCAAGCCGCCTTCACCGACCGCCTGCCATCCGCTTCGCATAATTCACCGCGTCTGCAAGGTGGTCGTAGCGGAAGTTCTCGAACCGAAACGTGCCCGCTTTGAAAGAGATGCCAAGCGCCACCATGAGCTCGCGGTCCGCGTCGTCCGGCGGCGAGTCCACCCGCTCGCCGGGCCACAACGGGCCGCCCATGTCGACTTGCGGAAGCCGCGAGCGCATCAACCGCGCGTAGGCCACGGCATCCGACAGATGGTCGTAGCGATAGTGGTTGTATTCGTAGTGGCGACCATCGTAGCGGATGGCGTACTTCGCCATGACGTGCTCGAGTTCGAGCTCGGGCTGCGCCGATCCTGCCAGGCAGCCTGGATCCCACGTGTCCTCTTCATCGTGGCAATGCCGTTTCCGCTCCAGCGTCGTGCCACTGATCGTGCTCATGTTCAGCCTCCTTCCATCGGCCCTCGCCCCGCTGACTTCGAGGGCTGGCGGTGGCTTCTAATCTGAGGCACTCCATCCATCGTGTCTGTGCGCTGGAGCACCGACGCAGGCTGTGGACCGCTCGATCATTCCTCGGACGCACTCTTCGAGGGGAAGCTCATGAGCCTAGGAACCATCCTGTTGATCGTCGTGGTCCTGATGCTGCTCGGCGCGGTTCCGACTTGGCCGCACAGCAAGACATGGGGCTATGCACCCGTCAGCGGCCTGGGGGTACTGTTGGTCGTCGTCGTTCTACTGATGATGCTCGGGCGGCTGTGACGTTCGCTGTCCCAGCTTCACAAGGCGATGCGTGCGATCGGCCCTCGCTCCGACGCTGCGACCTGCGCAGACCGCGATTGCCAACAACCCGTCATCAGTGCGCTTGCGCACAGACCACCTGCGTGAGAGCACCTACTCTTTGAAAACTGTCGAGACCCGACCCCGCCCCGCGCGTGGAAGGTCGACGGTGTGAAGTCGGTCAAGAATCAGATCGCCGTCCGCCCATGACAGGGCCAGCAAGGAAGTCGAAGTGAACTGGGATCGCATGAGGGGTTACTGGAAGCAACACATCGGCAGGGTGCGAGAACGATGGGGCACGCTGACCCATGACCAATTGGCCGTCGCTGCCGGCCGCCGCGACTGGCTTGCCGGAAAGCTCCAGGAGCGCAGTGGGCTCGCCGAGGAAGAGGCTGAACGGCACTTTGTCGCCTGGAAGCGCAGGGTGAAGGACTACTTATTCAACGACGACGACCGCTGATGAACATCAACGCCCTCGTAATCGGAGATGAACGTGCCGACGTGGTGGTGATTTGCCAGACGCTGGCCATCACCAGCGCCGGCTCGTCGCATGTGGAGTACGCAACATCGCTCGCCGAAGGCGTGGAGCGGCTGACGCATGGCGGCATCGACGTCGTGTTGCTGGACCTGTCGCTGCCGGACAGCGAAGGCAATGACACGCTCCTGGCGCTGCACTCCGCAGCGCCACATGTGCCGCTGCTGGTGGTCGCGGGGGCGATCCGAGAAACTGGCGAACTACAGGCGATCGAACGGGGTGTGCAGCAGTTCATCCTGAAGGAGCGCGCCGACTGCCACCGGCTTGGCTATGTCGTGCGCTCTGTGATCCGACGCAAGCCCTTTTCCGACACTGCCGCCCATTAGAGGCCGCGGCTACCGCGATCGCGTCGATCGCTGCCTCAGCCGCTTGCCAGCAGCACCGCACATGCTTGGGCGACGGCCGACACGCGCTCTGCGGCATGGGTGCCCGGCACCATCGCCCAGCCGCCTTTCTCGACGAACTCGCCCTGCGACCATGTGCTGACCTTCTTGAGCTCTGCCAGGTTGGCCGAGGCATCGCCCGAGCGCTGGAACTTGTCGACGCACACGGGAGCGAGCGCGGCCACGACGGCATCATTCGCCTGCTGCAGCGCGTTGGATTTCGCGGTACCGCCGGTGACCCATCCGCCCCAAGTGAATCCGGCGATCGCCAGTGCGACTGCTCCGCCCGCAATACCCCAGAGGGCGGGCTTGGTTTCGCTGGGAATGTTCATGACAGGGTCCTTTCCAGGAATGCGGACCGATCAGCGGGTGTGCAGAACCTGCGCGCCTGTCGGACTCCGCTGACTTGAAGGTACGAGCATGGTCTCCTGTCGTCTGTCTGCTAGAGCACATAGCGTTGCGTTCGGCACCGAACAGACGAGGCCCGGCTGTTCCGTCAAGGTTGTGCCATGACGACAAACCGCAGGCCCCGATCCCCTTGGCACGCCTCATGACCACAAGCGTGCAGGCAAGCGAGCAGCGAACCGCACTGGAGTTTTTCGTGAGCATCCGACCCCCACCGTCACAGAGCATCGACACCACGGTTGAGGTCACAGCATTGCCGACCTACGTCACGAGGCGCGAGCAGTTGCGTCGCGAACTCCTCAGCACGGTCGATTCCCTGGATCGGCGCCGCGCCGACCTCGTGCCAGAAGGCTTCATCGAAGACTACGTGGCGCTTCACTGGCTTGAATGGAGTGGTGGTGCCCTGCGCCTGACTGCGATCGGCAGGAGCATCAGCGAACAGATACGGGTCCGATTGAAGTGACATGATCAGGCTGCGGCTCGCACTCGAACTCGACTACGACATTGCCGAGCACGGTTGCGATTTCATCTTCAACATCCACGCAGCGGATACGCACCGGCAGCACGTGGTCGAAGAAGCGCTGACGCTCAGCCAGGACCTGCAGCCGAGCGTCGAGACCGACCCGGCGACCCGCAGCCGCTACCTCCGCGTGAGGGCACAGGCGGGACCGCTGAAGCTCGCATATGGCGCCACCGTCGACCTCTCGCACCACGTCGAAGAGCCGAGCCGCATCGCAGAAGTGCCGATTTCGCGCCTGCCCGCGCAAGTACTGAGCTACCTGTATCCGAGCCGCTACTGCCAATCGGATCGGCTGCACAAGATGGCAATGCGCGAGTTCGGCCAAGAGTGGCAGGGGTACAGCCGCGTGCAGGGGATCCGCGACTGGGTGCTGCAGCGGACGACCTTCGCGTCGAACTCGTCGAACTCGAACACGTCGTCGATCGACACGCTGCTCGAGACGGAGGGTGTGTGCCGGGACTTCGCACACGTGATGATCGCGCTGTGCCGGGCCATAAACATTCCAGCGCGCTTCACGACGGGCATCGACTACGGCGCCGACCCTGCGCTCGGCCCACCCGACTTTCATGCCTATGTCGAGGCCTATCTCGGCGACCGCTGGTACCTGTTCGATCCGTCGGGCACCGCGATTCCGATGGGCTTCGTGCGACTCGGCACCGGCCGCGATGCTGCCGACGTCGCGTTCGCGACGATCTTCGGAACGGTCATCTCATCAGCGCCGCGCATCGCCATCGAGGCCATCGCGGGCGCCGACGGGCGCGTCGTCACTCCCCACCACTGCAGCTCGGCGCTATCGACCGATGGGTAGGCCTGCGCCCAACGACCCCAACGCGTGTACGGCCGCATGGCGTGAACATCCCCAAGCGGTGGCCGGACAGCACGCTCAAGTGGCCAGGCAGTCGGGCAGCAACCGATCCGTTTCCCGTTTGACGACTTCGTAGCACTCGCAAACCTGGCGCTCGAGCGCGCTGCGGTCCAGCACCGTGATGCGACCGCGGCTGTAGCGAATGGCGCCCGCCTGCTGCAGCTTGCCTGCCGCTTCGGTAACCCCCTCGCGCCGAACGCCCAGCATGTTGGCGATCAGCTCCTGAGTCATCACCAGTTCGTTGCCATTCAGCCGGTCCAGGCTCAGCAGCAACCAGCGGCACAGTTGCTGCTGCAAGGAGTGGTGCCGATTGCACACCGCCGTCTGCGACATCTGCGTGATGAGCGACTGCGTGTAGCGCAGCAGCAGATGCATCACCGGTCCGGAACGGTCGAACTCCTGTTTGAGCACTTGCGCCGGCAGGCGAAACGCGTGCCCTGCGCTTTGCACAACCGCACGGCTGGGGGTGGTCTCGCCGCCCATGAACAGCGATACCCCCACGATGCCCTCGAAGCCTACGACCGCAATCTCGGCGGATGCCCCGTCGGCCATCACGTACAGCAACGAAACGATGGCGCTGGTCGGCAGGTACACATGCTGCAGCCGCACGCCCGACTCGTAGAGCACGCGGCCCAGCGGCAGCTCGATCAGTTCGAGGTGCGCAGACAGGCGTTCCCACGCGTCGTCTGGCAGCACCTGGAGCAGCCGGTTCTGGCGCGACGCGTGCAGGATCGAGGGGGCGGGTTTCACGTTCATAGACATGGGTTTGTCACGCAGTTCTGCGTGCATTGGTACGGTAGCGCACAAACGGCGGGAGCGATAGCGGGGCATCCTGTGCTCCCCGCAAGGCTGCAAGCCTTCATTCACTACTGCAAGCACCACTGCCATGGGACGCTATGCCTTCCACATGTTCACTGTGGTCTTGAGCGTGCTCACCGCGCTGGCCTTCCCCATGGGATGGTCGAGACCTCACCCCTTCGACGATACGCAGGGCTTGCTCGCTGCGGCCTCGATCTTGTGGCTGCCTTGGGCTGCGACAAAGCTATGGCGCTCCGCAATGCGGCCTGCCGGGCGCGCGTCAGCGCCCAGCCTGCTCGCCCCAGATGCAGACTTTGCCGACACCGTGGCCAACTGGCATCCCGTCGAGCATGTGCCCACGCAACGAGCCGCAGGCGGTTGAGGGATCACCCATCCCCATCGCGCGGCGGCAGCCGGTCGCGCCAGGCGACGTAGCGACGCATCAGCGGCTGTGCCGTTAGCCCGTGGCCGACGATCGAGGCGGCAACAGTCCACAGCACCAGCGAGGTGAGGGTGTCGGCGAGCGCACCATCGACCCCGTGGCGCAGCGCGAACAGCAGGTAGAAGACCGACCCAATGCCGCGAATGCCGAACCAGCCGGCCAAAGCATGTTGCGGCCAGCTCAGCTGTTCGCGAGGCAGCGCGACGATGACGGACAGCGGCCGCAACACCAGCAGGGCCAGAGGAACGAACCAATGGACGGCCGGCAGGGGCGGTGCGTACGCGAGCATCGCGCCCACCATCAGGACCAGCGCCAGCTCGGCCAGCTTTTCCAGTGGCTCGTTGAACGCCTGCACGGAGTCGCGCATGGTGGCGCTGGCATGGTGAGAGTGGGTCGCTCGCGTCGTGTAGGAGTGGCCTTCTGCGGCCAACGGCAGGGTGTCGGGCAATGGTCGTTCACGCACGCGCTTGAGTGCGAGCCCCGCGGCAAACACGGCAAGGAATCCGGACGCCAGGCAAAGCTGCGCAACGCCATAGGCCATGGCGACCAGCCCGAGCGAAAGAAACTCATCCAGCCCGACCGCTTCAGCGTGCCGGCTGCGCAGGTACACCACAAGGCGGCCGGTGGCCGCGCCGAGCAGGCCGCCGATCACCGTGCCGCCCAGGGTCGCCCACGCGAGGTCGAGGATCCACCAGCGTACAAGGCCCGCACCGAGGTCATGCAACCCGAGCAGTCCCAGGCCCAGCATCACGAAGGGGAACGCCGCCCCGTCGTTGAGGCCGCCCTCGCCGGCGAGGCCGAAGCCGAGGCGGTCTGGTCGCGAAGTCGAGTCGGAGTGCATGCCGGAGGCCAACACCGGGTCAGTGGGCGCCAGGACGGCACCGAGCAGCACGGCTGCGCCCGGTGACAGTCCGAGCAGCCAGATCCCGACGACTGCCACCATGGCCACCATGGCGGCCATCGACAGGAAGGCCAAGCGCAAGGGCAGGTACCAGCGACGGTCCCGCAGGGGCACTCCGAGCCGCAGGCCGACCGAAAACAGGGAGATCAGCAGCCCGACCTCTGCAAACCTTTCCAGCAGGTCGGCGTGCAACCTCGGATCAGGCTGCAGCACATCCACCCCGATTGGCCCGAGCACGCAGCCCAGCGCCAGGTACACCATGGCGCTGCTCAACGGCAGGCGCCCGGGCAGCGTGCTGGCAAGCACCATGGTGATCAGCAGCAAGCCGACGAACAGTGACCACTCGGCGAAGGACATCGAAGGCTCCTCGGCATCGCCGCCGGAGACTCGCCAAGTCCAAATGGCCGCATCTTGCGACCGTTGCCAGAAGCGATCCGGCTCGTCCTGCACGGTGTCGTCAATGACGGGCCGCGCGGAAACGCGCTCAACGGCTCAACCAACATGGCGAAACCCGCACGAGGCGGGTTTCGAGCGAAGCTGGAGGAAGGGGTTTTGTGCCCTTGGAGCAATCTCCCGTGGCGTGATGAGCCACTCGATCCACCAGTACTTCACCTTGGTTCGACAGGTGCCATGCCGGCGAGTGTCATGTTCATTCGCTATCAGCGGGCGGGTTTTGCACGCCGGGGGGCCGCTTGTGATCGTGGAGGAAGCGTGCCATGCGCCGCTTGAGCGTCGTGTCAGGGCCTGATCCCGCCCTCTCCACAGCGCGGGCATAGAGCACCCGCCGCAACGGCATGGAGAGGTTGTTCCACTCATTGACCAGCGCCGTGCCCAGGCATTGCAGCAGCAGACGGTCGGCCGCGGACAGGAACGGCGCACCGCTTCCGCCGGCCGGAACTCCTTCTTCGAGCACCATGGCGCGGTCAGCGTTGGCAGCAACGTCCGGCGGCAAGCGAGTGTTCATGACAGCAGTCTGGTTGTTGCGTGTTCGATGCATGGCATGCCGCGGTTCACGTCAATGTGGTTCATGCAACTGGCGCCGCTGCTCCAGCTGAAGCTCCAGGGCTTGGACGAGAAAGTAGGCTTCGAGGTACTTCTCCTCGCGCCCCGCAACACGCCAGGTGTCTCGATCGCTCTCGGCCTTGGCGAGTCGACTCTCAAGCATCTCGACCTCCTGCTTCAGTGATGTCATGACGGCTCCTTGGCCACACCGGCACTCGTTGGCTCTGTAGTCACTCTAAGTGCCACCTGCCTTGCAGTCTGTGCGCCGCCGCACTGTGAAGATGACGACCGCGCCCCTCCAGCATGCGTGTTTGGTTCGGTAGAGCACAGACGCACGACACACGCCGCGCACATTGATACAGCGCCAGGAGAAGTGCCATGGGTGATTCACAACAAGCTGCGGCCAGCCCGACGTACTGCACCTTGCGCTTTGCCGGCCTGTTCAACAGGGGAAGGGGATATGCGTTTCCCTGCGACGCCGTCGGTCATGTCGATGTTGACAATCTCAGCGATCAGTGCCGCAGCAACTACTACTATGCCTGGGCCGCTGTGGGCAGGGAGTTCTCGGCCCCCGTTGTCATAAAAACACAAGAGCATGTTGGAACCGCGTGTGCTCCAGCGCACAGAGGAGATCTTCCCGCAGGGCTACCTTGAAAAGGTGATGGCAGCCGCATCAAAGGTCCAGTCACGCAGACCGAAGGAGATCACCATGACAAACATCCAACGCAAGGCACTGGACAGGCGCCTGTACGAGGAAGCGGTGGACGTCTTCACCGCAGAAGGCGGCCGAGTGCAACCCTCGGCGCCGCGCGAAGAGCCGATGCCTTCGCCGCGCTTGCCTGAGCATCCGCTGCCGCTCGTCGTGAAGCAAAGGAACTTTGCAGCGCCGACCGCTGCCGAGCGCGAGCTCATGGCGGCGCTGGACATCCACTTCGGGGCCGGTGGGTTCGAGTTCGAGAGCTACCGGTATGACCGACTGCCGGACGCAGTGCTCTACGCAAGACTGGCGAGCAGGCGCCGCGATGCCAACGGCGAGCACCGGTCTTGAACGTCAAGCCGGGGCGAGCGACGCCGCCAACTTTCGCGACTGCCAGCGGTGACACCGTTGTGGCCTGGTTCAATGGCGTGCGCTTGACAGCTGATCAATCAGGAGGTCAATCGCGCTCAGGGGGCTTGCACTGCCCGCCACCGGATTCGCCAGCCGTCGTTCAAGTCCGAACTGGGGAGGCGCTGTTGATCGACCGGTGACGGAGGTCCAACGGTCGGTCGACGCTTCGATCTTCGAAGGACAGCTGTTAGTCGATGCTGTCGCTCGACCGTTGAACGCGACTGACCGGGTTCAGTCTCAAGCAGCCGCACGCGCTGCTCGAGTGGATGCACTTGGGCCCGAGAACCGAAAGATCAACATCGGCAATCTGGACACGTTGCGGCGCCGCGCTCACCAGACCGGCGAGCAAGCAAGAACCGCTCACCGGACCCTCAACGAGCGAGGAGAGGCGCTCGCTTCCTCACTGAAGACTGCGTCGCTGTCGCGGGCGCTGTGGAGCACCCTGACCACATCGCTCCCGTCGCTGACGAGCGCTTAGAAGATGACGTAGCACCCAAACGGGAACCTGCGCACGTTGGCAGCTTCGTCGTGCACGACATTGCACCGGGGCGCTCGTGCTGGTGGAGGCATAGCAAGCGATGCCGCACTACCAAGTCACGTCGACGATCCAGCCACGCGAGTGCCAGTGCGGGTTGTCCTCGTCGGCCTGGGTCCATAGGTGCGTAAGGTGCCCGATCGACCAGAACACCACGTCCTGGTTCTCGGTAACCTCGGCGGGCGTGAACCAACCAAGCTGCGAGGTGGCGGAGAATGCCCAGCCGACGTCCTCCGCGCCCTTATAGCGCCGAACGTGCACGTCGCGCGAGCCGAAGCCGAACCACGGGCTGCCGCCGACATCGGCGCGTTCGTTCGACGGTGACTGGATGCGCACGGTGCGCCCCGAGTTCGGATGGGCAACGGTCCACACCGTGGCGGTGGCGTTTGCCGGCACGGTGAAGCCGCTTTCGCTCGTGTAGGCGGCGAAGCTCATGCTGCCCCCCGAGACCGTCAGCGCGTGGCGGACCCTGTTGGTGACGCTGTCGACGTCGAAGTCGAGCCGCCAGTACGGATGGTGCTTGTGGTCGTTGCGCGACTTCGGGTTGTCCGAGCAGGACCAGCCGCTGCTGTAAAGCATCGGCTCGAAGCGACCCGAGCGGTGGAAGTAATAGGCTTGGTAGAGGTCGTAGCCGCCGATCTCGGAGAAGACCGCGATCTCCATCAGGTTGTCGCCGAAGAAGCGTGCGATGACGTCGGTGGTCTGACCGCTGAAGCGCTCGAGGTTGCCGGAATGGATCTTGTCGTTGTACGGTCCGCAGCCGGCGTCGATGCCGGAAGCATCGCCGCGGTACTTCACGCGGATGACCGGCATGCTCGCCTTGTGCAGGACCTTCACGCCTTTCCAGCGCACGTTCTTGAGCACTAGGCCTTCGTCGTTGGCATTGCCGATCTCCCAAGAAAAGCTCCAGTCGCCGAACGTGGTGCTGCCCGAGTCGGGCATCGGCAGAAGCGGTTGCGCGTACGCCAGCGACGCGCAAGCGAGCAGCAGCGTAGCCGCCGCACGGGTGCAGACAACGCGCAGTTTCTTCGCGAGCATGGTTGGGCCCTCCGGGTCTTCGGGTGGTGGCGGTTGACGCAGACAGCTCAGCGCAGCGGGCGTGCGTCCACGACCTTGCCGCTGGACATGTTGACGGTGGCTTCGAACAGCGCCGGCGTGCGCGGCTCGCGATAGAACAGCAGGTAGAGGTAGCGGTCGCGACCGGGGCCGGGCGTGAGGATGCCGCGCCCGCGCAGGTCCTTGATCGAATGTGCGTAACGTTCGTCGCGCCGCAAGATGGCGATCGCCGCGTCGACCTCCTCGCGCGACTCGGCCGGTTGCACTTCGGCGGCGGCCGATTTGACGTCGATCACCTCGCGAGCGGGCGACGTGATCACGGTCACAACCTCGTTGCTCGCGTAGTTATAGAAGATCAGCTGGTAGCGATCGGCCGAGGTCGCCGAGGCCTCCTTGTCGTCGTCCAGCCAGCCGCTCCTGAGCAGGGCGAAGCGATCTCCGAGCACACTGCGGACGCGCGGGCTGGACAGCGCCACCACCCGCATCGCCTGACGCGATTCCGCCCGCGACGGCCGCGTGCCCGGCACGATCGCCGGCCGCACGCCGGACGTCACCGGCACCCCCTTCAGCCTGGGTGGGAAAGCGAACTCACCATCGAACTCGACTCGCTCGCCGCGTAGCGCGAGGCCCGCGTCGCGCAGGGCGACGAGTTCGGCCGGCAAGGCCTCGCGCAGGGCCAGGGCGTTCGGTTCACCACCGGGGCCAACCAACTGTTCGGGCTGCTGGATCTGCGCGCACGCCGCGATCAACCCGGCGCACGCCGCGATGCCGATGGACCTCAGGCTACGACTGATCATGGACCACCTCCCGCGCAGCGCCAGTGAATGTCGAGCAAATCTTGCGCGAGCGCTGGCCCTAACGCGTCATCAAGTCTGGGGATGGCGAGGTCGGGCCCGTGCTGGCATCGACTCATTCTGGCCCGATGCGTCGGACGTGTCTACGAGACCGACGGCCCCGAGCAGGTAGCGGTGGCGACTGCCCGCCCGACGCTTCGCAGCCTTGGTCCAGGCGCTGAACCGTACGCAGCCGGAGCTGCCGATGAAGCCTGGCGTGCCGGCACCTTCACGAAGGCCATCTGCGCCTTGCGCGTGCGGCTACAGCAGCAACGTCGACCGCGCGATCTGGCATTGCTCAACCGGGCATCGACAGCAAGCTGCGCGGCTGCGGCCCGGTGTCGTTGAAAGTGCGGCATCACGCGACGAGCTTGCCCTTGTCCCACGGCTCGCGATGAGCGGCATTGGCTGCGATTCCCATGATGGTCTCCATCGAGCTGAGGGCCACGCAGGACGCGCTCTCGTCTCGACGGAGCGCCATTCTCGTCAAGCTCTACTGAGACCGACGCCTCGCACTGGAGGTCAGCTTCGCAGCGTGAGGACGGAATCACGGCCCCGGCCATGACCGGACATTGACGGGTTGCCTGGTGAATGTCCGGCCAGGGCCGGAAGCGGCTTGCTGAGGCTACAGTGCCGCGCATGGGATCAATGATTTCGCTGAGCGTCGGTCAGATCAATATCGACTACGGCAAGAACGAGTATTTCCAGAATCACGCTCATCTCTTCCAACAAGGAGATCGCAGCGTCAATGAGTACGACTACGTCAACGACGATGGAACGCCCCACATCGAGGTGCAGGAGGCCCTCCGGCGGCCTCTGAGCAGGGTCGCTCCGCGCCTAGAGTTATTGGGCTACACGTTGCCTGCGTGCGAGGCAATGCTGGTGAACTGGATAGCTGACGAAGAAGGCGGTCTAGTGGCGTCTATGGAGGCCTTTCGTCACGCGCTTCGCTCGTTCGAGTGGCGCGAGCGAGGCGAATACGTCGACTTCGACGAGGCCATCCGCGAGGCCTACGCAGCGGCGCCGGGGGCCAATGTCCCCGAGGGGAAATTGCCTTCCATGATTGCCTGGGAGCGTAGGCTCGACCCGTACTTGGTTTTGCGTGTGCTGGCGGACATGCCTGAGTACTCGGATCTGCCTGTGTGCTGGAACTACGCCGACGTGAAGGACGGTGGCTACGTAGACGATTCCAACTTCGATCCCAGCCCGCCGGCTGCAAGATGGATGCTCGTGACCGAAGGGACTTCCGACGCGTTCGTTCTCGCACGATCACTCGAGGTCACCCACCCCGACATCGCGGACTTCTTCGACTTCATTGATATGTCTACGGGCAACCCATTCCCCGGCGTCGGCAGCATTGTCAGCTTCTGTCGTGGTCTAAGCCGGGTCCGATACACCGGCCATATGCTTGTCGTCCTCGACAACGACGCGGCCGGACGCGCAGCGCTCGCCGAGATCCAGACCCTGGGCATGCCAACCAGCTTCGTTGCCACGTGTCTGCCGGATTTGGAGGAACTCCGCGCGTTCAAAACATTGGGTCCGGCGGGAAAAAACCTCGAAGATATCAATGGGCGCGCAAGCTCCATCGAGTGCTTCCTTGACTTCCGCAAGGTACAGGGGACACCCGCCGTGCGCTGGACAACCTACATGTCCAAGCAGTCCGCCTACCAGGGGGAGTTGGTGAGCAAGGATGCCTATGTCGCGGACTTCAAGGCCCGCTTCGGGAAGGAGGGTACGGAGTACGACACGTCGAAGCTGATCAGGCTGTGGGATCACCTCATCAGCCGCTGCACTAGTTCGACGACGGCGTCCCCCTACGTCGCCTAAATCAGGAGCAGCACCGAGTTCTCTCCAGCGCAGTGTCACTAGACGCACGGTCCCGCTTTGACATCCTGTGATGTAGCACGTCGGTCTGGAGAGAACTCATGAGCCTGATCCTCGAATGCCGTCACAAACCGGTTATTCAACTTGGAACGGCGTAGGACAGGATTGGGTCGATTCTGTTGAAAAACTCCCCTGGCAAATCGGCGGTTGTCGCCTATGTTGAGTGCAACGTCGGGGGAGCACATCGCCATGATGGGACAGCGACCGGAAGCACAAGACAAACTCTTCTACAGCTTCAGTCTCGACGATCATGTCCCACAGTGCCACCTGCTTCGAGGCATCGATCAAGTCCTCGACCTTCGCGAGCTACGCGCACAACTTGCCCAGTTCTACAGTCACACGGGACGACCCTCGATCGACCCCGAGCTGATTCTGCGCATGCTCATCGTCGGCTACTGCTTTGGTATTCGCTCAGAGCGTCGGCTATGCGAGGAGGTGCATCTGAATCTGGCGTATCGATGGTTCTGCCGTCTCGAGCTCGATGAGCCGGTACCGAACCACTCCACGTTCTCGAAGAATCGTCACGGGCGCTTCCGTGCGGGCGACACCTTGCGAAGCTTGTTCGAGACAGTGCTCCGGCGATGCATGAGCGAGGGACTGGTCGGCGGAGAAGGCTTCGCTGCAGACGCCAGCTTCATCAGGGCCGACGCCAATCGGACGCGCGGGGTACCCAAAGACCAGATGCCCGAGTGGGAGGAGCCGAGTCGCGCTGTGCGTGAGCACCTGGATGGCTTGGAGAAGACTAACCCCGTAGCCGAGGACGACGACGTTGTTCCAACGCCGCCGGGGAGGAACGTCTCACTCACCGGTCCGGCAGCGCACTGGACTGCTGCGCCAGGTGGACCGCCGCAGTACGCCTACTCGACCAACTACTTGATTGACCTGGATGCCGGGATCATCGTCGATGTTGAAGCGACGCCGGCGCATCGAACGCAGGAGGTGGAGTCAACAAAGGCGATGATCGATCGTGTCGAACAGCGCTTTGGCATCAAGCCTCGGCGTCTCGTCGGCGACACCGCATACGGCACGGCGGAGATGCTGTCCTGGATGGTCAATGAGAAGCACATCGCGCCTCACGTGCCGGTCTGGGATAGGACCGAGCGAAAGGATGGATCGCTGTCAGTCAGCGACTTTGTCTGGGACGGGCAGTCTGACGAATACCGGTGCCCACAAGGCTTTGCGCTTCGCAGCGAACACCGCAACTTCAAGCAGCCACGCGATCACGTGACCAAGGAAGGCACGATCATCTATCGCGCCAGCCAACAAGACTGCTCTGGATGCGCGCTGAAGCAACGCTGCTGCCCGAACACGCCGATTCGCAAGATCGCGCGGAGCGTGCATGAGGACGCGCGAGACGTGGGGCGTGCGATCGCCAAGACAGCGGAGTACGCCCAATCGAAGCGGCAGCGTCGAGATGCTCTTCGCGCACTTGAAGCGCATCTTGAAGCTGGACCGACTGCGCTTGCGAGGGTTGTCCGGTGCCAGAGACGAATTCCTGCTTGCGGCAACTGCGCAGAACCTACGACGGATGGCGAAGCGGTTGCTGGAAGCGAAGCAAAGATCCCCAGTGCCGGCCTAGAAGGTCGGCCGCGGCCAGAGCAGAAGGCGTTGCCTCCTGCGATCGCTCTCATCGCACAGGCTGCGCCACTCGCAGACCTCGATTCGCCAAGCCTGTTTTTCAACAGAATCCAGCGGTTGCTGTCAGTGACGTTCGGCCGACGTACTCACCCTGGCTTGCACCAAGCAGCCGTTGGGCTTGGCAGCCGAGTGCCGGTCCGAACGACAGCTGTGCGCGGTAGTGCAGCCGCAGGACGCTACCGAAGCGCTTGGTGTCGTGCAGCCAGCCGACCGCTTCCCTGCCGCGCGAACTGGCAGTGCTGACCTCATAGCAGTCACTCGACGGCCTGATCTCATTGCCGCAAAGCTGCTGGTTGAGCGCGACCAAAGGCGGGCGCACACATCCAGGCAAGCACAGGCTGTGCTGCCTCGATTCATCAAAGAAAAAGTTTGACGCCTTCCTTGAGGGCGGAAGCCTCGCGCACGGGTTCCTGAGGCTGCGCTGCGGCGATGCATGGTGCGAAGCGGTAAGGGTGAGGCACGCCATGAGCCCGCTGGTCGGCGTCTCAATCGCTCTGGACGGCGCGTAGTCGCACTTCCCGAACGTCTGGCCCTGACGCCAGCCAAGAGCAGCGGCTGGGTAGGTCGACGCTCTATCGACTCATGGCCACAGACAAGTTCCCGCTCTCGGTGCGAATCGGACCGCGTGCAATCGGCTGGTACGAGTCGCTGGCCACCTCGACCACCAACGCGGCATCCGCCGCATCCTCGCTCATGCGGCCCACGTGATTCGGGCCATCCCACTCTTCGCGACCGCCAGCGGCGACGCGCTGCAGTGCAGGGACCATGTCCTCGACAACCTGTACGAGCGCGTCGCGGCCGATGGCACGGGCACGACCCTTTGCCGTTGCGAGGCGATAGCGCCGCACCAAGCCATGCCGCTCGTCCGCTCGCTTACCAACATGTCGAGGCCGCTTAACTCGTTCGTGCACAGCGATATACACGCGCTGCAGTGAGGCGAGCACGGTTTCCCGCTCCTGCTTGTCCTGCAGGTCATCCAGATCTCGAACGCGCTTGGCACGATGAGCGCGGTGATGCTGCCGAACCTCACCGGCAATCCGCAGAAGGGCCGCCGCCTCAACGAGGTCCTTCCCATGTACTGGGACCGCCTTCCACCACTGCGGCCAGTTCCCGCTGGTAGCTGACGACCTCAACTCGCAACCGATCGCAGTCGGGGTTCCGTTGGCTCCCCAAGTTCGCTCGGCTGGCGCTGCCACCTGGGAGCGTGACTCAGCATGCCGGCTCTGCCCGAGCCGGCCTCTGCCCGACAGCCGGAGCCCGCATGACAAGACCCGTTCGCAACTCACTTTCTTGACCTCGATGCTGTGGCAGCCTCCCCCAATCCTTAGGGATAGGTACTTTTGTCCCCCCCCTCCTACGCTCCGGCCCGACTGCCTAAAGGTGCGCGCTCTGCTCGCGTGCCAGTCAGATCAAAGGGAGGAAAGACATGAGCGTTCGCCGGGGTATCAGCATCCTCGACCTGCTGCCGCAAACCACAGGCGTGGCCACACAGATTCCCGATGGCATCGTGGAGCAGATCGGCATCTTGACGGTGCTGGACCATCGGAGTACCACCAGCAACGACTTCTTCTTGCACGAAGGTACGCTGCAATCCTTGGCCGATGCGTTGGACATCAATACCGCGCAGTGGCTCTTGCGCATTCCAGGCCTGACACACGGGTTGCCCTTCCGCTTGGCCGTGAACCGCGCGCTGGCGGCCAACAACACCGCACAAGAAGGCGCCCCCGGTCTGTGGACCCTTGACATTGAAGTGTGGGACGTGGAGGTGCTGATCCCTGGCGTGCGTGCGGCACGCAAGACCGGCGGCACCGGTGTCACCCCTTTGACTTTGCAGCCAACCGGCAACACACCGGCACAACAGCAAGTGCATTTGGTGGCGCAAGGCGTGGTGCGCATATCAGGCGGCCCGGGCGCCACGCCCACACAGGTGCAACTGGTCGATGCGCCTGATCCGTTCGATCCCACCGCACCCACGGGCTCGGTTATCCGCCTGACGGCCAAGCCATCGAGCTTCTTGTTCGGGTCCAGCCAATACGGCATGACCTTGGACAGCGTGGTGTTGGACCTGTCGCAAAACTTCACGCCAGCCGACATCGAAGCGCGCGGGCATGACGAGACATGGGAAGGCGTGTCTTACAAAGAGGCCACGTTCTATTTCCCGCCCGACACGCCGCTGGTGCACAGCCTGTCGGTAAGCACTCGCGATGTGATCATCGGCAGCCCCGGTGGCTTGCAAGGCGAATTGGCGCTGGAGTTTGGTCAAGACTTCAACGACGTGTTCAATACGCGGCTGACGATTAAGCAGTACCAGAGCAACGGCACCGAAACCGACGTGGCCGAAACCACGCCGGCACCGCGTGGCACGGCTTTGCAGTACGCGATCACCACCGGCCCGGGTGACACGCCGCAGCGCGTCCGCGCCGTCTTCGCAGTGGGCGACGATCAGTTCGTTCCCGGCCATACCGACCTGGCCGTGAAAGGCGTGTGGTGGAAGTTGCCCGATGGCACCGAGGGCAACACCGCGTCGACACCTTGGTTCAACGCCCCCACCACCAACTTGCTGCGTTACCGTTTGCGCGTGGGTGACCCTGCCGTTTTGTCCCCGCAGCCATCGCAAGCCAGCGCCATCCCCAACCAGCAGCGCGAGCTGATGGAGGTGAACGTCAGCTTCCCGCGTCAAGCGGGCAGCCCATCGGGCATCGGGCCCATGGTGGACGCCACCGTGGGTGCCACGACCTTCAACAACGTACTGCACCTGCGTGGCCCGCGTGAACGGCTGCAAGGCGTTGTGTTGACCAAACGTGGTGGTGGCAACGTGGCTTGGCGCATGGGCACGGGCAGCGCACCTGTCACGGTGCCTGCGGCCAACACCTTCACCATCCCAGCCATTGCGCAAGGCACCACCAGCGCCGACGTCGTCGTCATTGACACCAATGGCCAACGCCGTATCCGTGTCGAGGTGGTGCCGCAAGGGCCATTGGCTGTGGGCCATCAGGTGTCCAGCACGGCCTCGTCGCCTGCGGTGGTCACTGTGGTGGGCACGGATGGGGGTGATGCGACACCCACGTCGGTCGTCGACACCTTCTTGGCACGGCCCTTTCACGTCAACAGTGACCGCGCATCTGCACCCACTGCGGCCACGATTGCAGGCACGCAAGTCACCGTACCCGCCGGCACCGATGCCGAGGTGGAGGTGCCCATTCCGCGTGGCGATGCCGACCCCTTGCCTGTGCCAGTTCCCGTCGTCACCAACGTGTCGCGCGTGGTGCAGATGCATTTCGATTGGGACTCGGTCGACCCACTGGGGGTGCTGTACCCCTACACGGGCAGCGACACGACCAACGGCGTCAAGCATGAACAAGATGCCTGGCCATTGGCCCTGCACTTCGATGCGTCGCGCGATCACCCCGATGGCACCGATGCCACCAGCCGCTTGCGCAACTGGATCAATGCCCTGGGCACGCCCTCAGGCACACGCAAGTTCTATGTGGTGGGCCGCACCGACGACCTGAAATACAACGCCACCGAGGCCGACAACAACAGCTACAACAACGATCTGGCCGATCGGCGTGCCAATGCAGCCAAGACCGCGTTGATCAACGCGGGCGTGCCTACGACAGACATCATCGTGCGGCACGAAACAGAGGCCTTTGCATCGCCCCCGCCGGTGGTCGATGCCAACACCCCACCGCCACGCATCATTGCGGTGGGCCGCTTGGCCTTGCCCGCTTCGCGCAAGACGCATCCCTCCGGGGCCACGCTGCCAGTGTGGAACAGCAGTTGGAACCCCGATGCCGCCGACTGGACCACGCATATGGCGGCGCGCAACGATGCCAACCGCCCGCCTTACCGCTGCGCCGAGATCTATGCCGCAGACAGCGGTGCCGCGCCTGCACCGGCCCCTGCGCCTGCACCGGCCAACCTAGGTGTGCCCACGCGCATGTTGGTACCGGGGCCCGATGGTGCGCCGCCTGCTGGCCTGAGCACCACGAACACCGCGCCTCCACCCACTGATTACCGCGTGCGCCTGCGCGCCAAGTGGGACAGCCCAACGGTGGTCAGTGTCGCCGATGCCATCCCCACCGAGGCCGAAGCTCTGGTGGCCTGGAAAAAGGCCGCCATCGAGTTGCCGCCATCGGCATCGGGCAACCCACCGGCCATCCCGGCTCCCCCCCCATCGCCACCCGGACAAGACTTCTGGGAGATCTTGTTGCGTTGGGCTTATGACGCACGCACGGGGCAGACCGAAGCCAGCGGTGCCTTGAGCCTGCCCGATGGTGCAGTCAACATCAGCAGCGATGCCTTGGCCGGTGCTTTGGCATTTGGTCCGGCCATCACGGCGCTGGCAAATCCAGCCGATGCAATCAACGACCCATTGGGTCAATTCGTCGCGGCAGCGGCCATCTTGGCGGTGGGTGCCGCCATTGGCGAGTTGATCAACACAGGCGGCGGGCCAGCGAGCAGTGTGGACCTGGACAAGGTCGCCATCTCCTACAAATGGAATGGCGCACCACGTGTGTCGGCCACGGTCGACTACACGGTTGACCTGCGTGTCAATGTCAGCGTGGCGGGCGCCGGGTCCTTGGTGGGCCATCTGCGCATGAAGTACAAAGCCGTGGGCCTGCGGTTTGACGGTGCGCCCGGTGGCGGCTTGTCGGGCGTGGCATTGACCTACGACAGCATGAGCGTCGAGGTGGTCGACCCCGGCACCTGGAGCTTGGGCGGCCCCTTGGGCAACCTGATCCGCATTGCCGCATCCCGCATGGGCAATGGTTCGCAGTGGATGGAGTTCGACCTGGAGTTCGCGCTCAACCTGGGCGTGGTGCGACTGGAAGGCGCCACCATCCGCCTGGGGCTGGAGCCCTTCAAGGTCGAGTTCCGCGGCCTAACGGCGTCGGTGGACATCCCGGCCACGCTGAAGGGCAAGGGCTCGGTCACCATCGGTGATGGCGGCTCCTTCCGCGCGTTGATGGCTTTGGAGGTGATCCCTGCCAAGCTCAGTGCCTATGGTTCTCTGGCCGTTGACCAGGACTTCGTGGCCGTGGAAGTGGGTGTGCAGTTGCCCGTGGGCATCCCATTGGGCGGCACAGGCTTCGGCATCTTCGGCTTCATGGGCCGCTTCGTGGCCAATGGCACGCGCAACACCAATGGCTTGAGCAATGCCGACCCCGTTCAAAAGCAATTGGGCTGGTATGCACTTCCGCCGCAAGACAAGTACAAACGCAAGTCCGGTCAGTTTGCCTTTGGTGTGGGAGCAGTCATTGGCACGCTGCCCGATGGCGCTTTCACCTTCAACGCCGAAGGTTCATTGACCATTGGCTTCCCCGATGTGTCGGTGATCTTCGGCATCGATGCGCACTTGATCAGCCAGCGCAAGAGCCAGGCCACCGAGCAAGGCACCGCCAACAATGCCTCGATGCGTATCCTGGGCATGGTGCTGATCGAACCCGATTCGATCATGCTGGCCGTGCGCGCCTCGTACGAGATCCCGAAGGTGCTCAAGCTGGAGATCCCCATCTCCGCCTTCTTCCCCTTGGCAGGCGGGCTGGCCTGGTACATCCGCATCGGCACCGACAACGATGCGACACGGCCCGGCAGCCCCGTCACCATCACCTTGTTGCCCGGCACGCTGGACGTGCGCGCCTGGGCCTTTGTGTTGATCGAAGAGCGCCAACTGCACCACCTGGGCGGCACGCTGGTGCCGGCAGACCTCAACATCTACCCGCTGGACTTCGATGGTTTCTCCATCGGCATGGGCGCAGGCTTTGATCTGAAGTGGGAAGCCGGCCCCTTCTCGCTGGAGGTCACCGCCTTCTTGCTGGTGGGCATGGGCACCAAGCCCTTGCTGTTTGCCGGCGCTGCGGGCATCAAGGGCGAGCTGGATCTGGTCGTCATCTCGGTGGGCGTGGACGGCATGATCCACTTCCACATTTCGGATGACTACAACTACATCGAAGGCCACTTCTGCGGACATGTGGACCTGTTTTTCTTCGAGGTCTCCGGCTGCGTCGACATCCGCATTGGCGACGACCCGCCGCTCAATATCCCCGAGCCCGAATCGCCCTTGCTCGGCCTGGATCTGTGCGACCACTTGGCCTGCGTCAAGGGCAAGGCCTCGCGCAAGGCGGCCGAAGAAGTGCCTGTGGTCTGGCCCGACACTGTGGCCGTTCTGCGTTGCAGTCACTACGTGGAAGACGGCTTGGGCGCGGGCAGCGACTTCGATCGCAAGCTGATCTCGCCCGCGGCCTTGTCGCCTTGGAATGGTTCGACCGAACTGAAGTACGCCTATCGCCTCAAGACCTTGGCACTGTGGAAGTTGACCGGCGGCGACCCCAGCGTCGATGGCAACTGGACCAAGATCAGTGGCCCCTTTGATTCAGCCTGGTGGATGCCCACGCACCGCAAGGCCATCATTGAAAACAGCCCCGATGCCATCCCACCCAGCACCGAAGAGGGCCGCGAGTTGGGCCTGTTCAGTTGGGATCCGCGTGCCTGGTCGCGCTGGCTGGGCGAAGGCGCGCAGAACGTGCCGGGCGACCCCGCGCAAACCGTGGAAGACATCTGCGAAGAAAACAGTCCCGCAGACCCATCGTGCGCCTATGGCAAGGGCCGCGTGCACAGCACGGGCAACTTTGGTCTGTTCAAAGCCACGCCGGCAGCGGGATCGGCCTTCCCCAGTCGCTTCAACGTTGTTGCCCACTTGCCCAATGGCCTCGATGTGGCCACGTTGGTGGCATTGGGCGCTGACGCGGGCTGGACCTGGTTGCCTGGTGCCGTGGTGCCTTTGCATGGTGGCATCGTTCACCATGGCGTGGCCTTGAGCGAAGGCTGGCGCTTCCCATCGTGGCGCAAGATGGGGCAGATCATGGCCACCGCGCCCATGAGCCTGACGCCCAGCAAGCCTTTGATCGAAGGCGAAGTGGTGCTGGAGGTGTGCCTGGAACAACGCGATGTGCCCACAACCCAACCCGGCGGCTGCGACAGCATGCCGGCGCAAGATGGATCCGTGGGTGGGTTCACGGGTCAAAGCGGCACCAAGTACGAAGGGGTGGGCAAGGCCTTCGATGCCGGCGGTGAACGGGCCTTGGCCCTGACCCAGCACAGCTTGTTCGGCAGCTACCCCGGCGCCATCGATGCGGTGTCGGCCGACCTCGACCCGGTTGACAAGATCACGGTGCTGACGGCCTTCGCGGCCGATGGCAGCATGGTGGGCCAAGCCCGCACACAAGGCCCCGGCCGCCAGTGGCTGCGTGTCGAAGGTGCAGGCATCGTGCGCATGAGCATCAAGGCCGATGCAGAAGCTGTTGTCTACAAGGTGTGCTGGGGGCATGCACAGCACCTGGCTATTGCCGAGTTGATCCAATTGCAAATCTTGCCTGCGCCGCAGGTCATTGCCACCAACTCCGATGGCAAGGTCTTTGTGCTCACCGGCGAGCCTGTGGACATGCCACCACCTACGGCTACCGTGGTGGTGGCGCGCTGCCCCAAGCTGCGTTATGTGTTGCCCAAGGGTTCGACACAAGGCGCGGGTTGGACCAATGTACAGATCGCCCCCTGGTCGCGTGGCGACGTGGCTTTGGTGGCCTTCTGCGGTGTCACGCTGGAAGCCGCACAAGCCCAGGCGCATGACACCGACTACCGTGGCTCGCTGCAAGGTCTGTTGCTGGAGTTGATCCAAGCCGCGGCCGACAATAAGCCGACGCACCAGGTCTATCTGGATGCCAACCAGTTGTACGAAATCCGTGCCGACTGGCAATACCAAGGCTTCCGCCCGGCACACCCTGGTGACGAACCGCCAGCCACATCCAGCGGTACCTGGAAGGATGCAAGCAAGCAAGACCGCTTTCGCTTCCACACCGCCAACTTTGGTTTGGCCGTGGCACCTGCACTGGCGCAGAACACCAGCCTGGATGTGGACCCTGCACAAGGCGGCCCAGGTTACGACGAACGCACTTTCGACCCACGCGGCCTGTCGCGCTACGTGACGCAAGTGCAGCCCACACACGAAGACCCACCGCACTTCCTGGACGATCACGTCGGCTTCTGGTTCATGGTCGACCACTTGCAGCCTCTGGTCGAAAAATACGACCGCATCTTGCAAGTCAAGGTCTTGCATACACGGCCTGATGTGGGCTCGTTGCATGCCTCTCCGCTTCACATCCCCGGTGATGTCCACATCTTGGATGTGACCGTTTCGGTGAACTGGGCCGTGGACACCCTGGCCTGGTTCCCTGCCGACTACCGCTTCATCGAAGCCAGCGCCGCCGCACCTTGCATCAACGGCGCGCCCGCAGTGGGCTCGTCGTCCGTGTCGGTCAAGGCCGATCTGGAACCGTTGTCTGAATACGACCTGCTGCTCAACGTGGCGCCCAAGACGGTCAATGCATCGTCCGAGGTGGCCGTGGCACGCAGCCACTTCCGCACTTCGCGCTATCGCAACCCCACGGAGATGCTGCGTGCCTTGGGCTTTGCGCCCGCCATGGGCTTGATGGCCCCCAACGATGCCATTGCCGCCGCACCGTTGGCCAGCGGATCTTTGCAAGTGGGCGACACCGAACTGGATGCGGCCTTGACCACCTTGGGACTGGACCCCTGGCCCTTGCCCGCAGGTCCCCGCACCACGGCCATCTGGCTGCGCCCCGCATCTGCTGGGCAACCATGGAAGCTAGCAGGCATCTTGGTCGAGGCCGACGAGCCCGTACATCGCGCGGGCTTCAAGACCGGTGCGCAAGGCGAGACCGAGCCGTCCGCCCGTTTGGAGGTCAAGACCTTGCAACTGTTCAAGACCTACGAGAAGAAGAAGCTGGTGCCGCACTTCCCCGGCCCCTTCACCTTTACTTGGGTCACCACGCGGGATGCCTTGGGTAGCTTGACCGAACGCGTGCGCAACGCCGCCGGCACACGCTGCATCTTCGTGCCGACCACACCCATCGAAGTCATGGGAGGACGCTTGTATGACCTTGAGCTGCAATTCAAAGAAAACGGTAGCGATGGCGCCTTGGGCCGCTTGCCCTTGTTCGATCGGCCATTGATCGTGGCCCAAGAAGGCGCTTGACGCGACAGGAGGACCTACATGAGCAGCATTCAGGCCCCTGCATGGGCATTCACCGCGGAAGCTATCGATGGTGTGGGCGACACCCACTTGCCAGCCGGCGTGCATGTGCGTGCGCTGCCCTCGCCCCAACTGGGCATCCCCGCCACGCCCTTGGCCGTGTACCGATCGGTGCTGACACCCGACCATGTCAAGCGCCTGGCACTGAGCGGTGGCGTGATCTGGGTGGACAGCCAAGGCCAGCACTTGACCGAGCCCTTCCAGGTCACGCCCGACAACCCGGTATACGGCTACTTTCCGCGGCCCGACGTGATCTGGGCCGAGCTGAACGCCGTGCCGGCCATCCTGCCGAACACTCCATCGCCATTGATCCCCATTCATGAGATCACGCCCACGGCGGGCAGGCTCACACCGCGCTTGACGGTGCCGGTCAGCCGCATGGTCGCCACAGCGGCCGCCTCCACCGCGGCAACGACAACCCCAGCCCTCTCAACGGCCACAGCCTCACCGTCTGCCACCGTCACTTCCGCCACGATCGCCACGCCTGTCAACCCGGGCGGCATCGCCTCTGCGGCGGCTGGCAAGCCCGCCCCCTTGCGCTTTGAAGCCCTGACCTCCACAGCACAAGGCCCCGCAGCCTTCCAGTCGCGCAGCAAAGCGCCTTACGTGCTGGCAGCCTGGACCATCCCCATGGTGCGCGTGGTGGGACAGGGCACGGTCAATGGCATCCGCTGGCTGGCCTTCGAGCGGGCCAAAGAATTCCAGCGTGATGAATTGTGGGAAGTGTGGAGCCTGCCCATCGACACGCCCACGCCACGCTACGTGCCCACGGCCAATGCCCGCATGGAAGCCAAAGACCGCGTCAACCGCGCAGCCGTGCTCAAACAGCCTATGTACGTGGCCTACGGTGCAACCGGTCCTGCCGCCGCTCCCTCCGCCACAGGCGCCGATGCCTTGGCTCGCGTGGGCCAAGTCGATGGCGAGTTGCAGCGCTGGCTGGACATCTTGCTCAACGACATGAGCGCCCCGACGTGGGAGCTGCAAGACACCCACGGCATCACGGGCCAGGCCAAGAGCAACGTCAGCATCCCTATCGAGCCTTTCATGCTGGCCGGTGCCGTGGACCCGGATGTGGGCCACCACCTGGCCTTTGGCGACGTGGACAGCAAAGTGCCTGCGGCCGATGGATCCTTGGTCTTGTACCGTGTGCGCGGCTTGTGGCGCTGGACGCCCCAGCGTTGGAACATCTTCCAACGCCCGGCCTTTTCAGCAGCGGTGCGCGCCAAGCCGGAAGATGCTGTGCAGTTTTTCCCCGAACTCAAACAGTTCGACATCGTCCCCACAGAAGAGGGCCCCTTTGTGGACCTGCACACCATGGCCGTGGCAATGAGGGGCACCCCGCCCGATGTGCCCGGCAGTGTGAACTGGATCACCACCGAAGACCGGGGCTGGCTGGCCGCACCACCGCCGCCCAATGTGCGCCGCGCCTTGCGTCTGCTGGCCAATGGTTTCGTGCCCCATGCCGTGTCCGCCTTGGCCGCCGCCGATGGCAATGGCCTGCGCACCTTGCACCCCTTCCCCAAAGTGGGTCGCATCACCATTGGCAAGCCCTTGCCCAGTGGCACGCCTTTGCCTGTGATCGTGTCGCGTCCCGTCGATGCCACCGGTCCGGGCGAAGGCCGCTTTGAAGACCGCGACGCGCCCGCTGGCGCCGTGGACTACCAGTTGGCCCAGGGCGATTGGTTTGGCCGCTGGTCCGGCTGGACTCACCGCACAGCACCGGCCAAGGCCCGCACCGTGCCTATGAAGCCCACGATAGAGCTGTATCCACAACCGCCCACCGTGCCCAGCCCAGTCCCCAATGGCCTGCTGCACGGCACGATCGAAGTGCGCATCCCCATCCCGCGCACACCAGACTTGCCTGCGGGAGGATCCGCCTTGATGCGATTGGACCTGGACGAAACCTTTGCAGGCTTGGCCACCACCACGACCAGCTACACCCTGGGCAGTCTGGCCGGGGCCACCTTGGAACTGCACCCTGCACCAGCACATGACATCCTGGTCATCCATCGCAATGGGCCGGACCTGCCACGCTGCGGCAGCAAGAAGGTGACCTACACCGCGCGTTGGATCGATGTGCTCAACCTGGTGTCACCCAATGCGGATCCAGCCTCGCGCACGATCATGGACCCACGTCCGCCCGAAGCGCCACCTGTCATTACCGAGTTGCGCTACACGGCCCGGCCCGATGTGCAAGGCCATGCCCGCGTCGACCTGGACTTTGGCAGCACCGTGGGCACGCGCTACCGCGTGTTTGCCAGCAACGAGACCATCTTGCTCAAAGCCCTGCAAAACGACGGCCATGTGGCGGCTCGCAACGACATCCTCAGTGCCGCGCCCGGCGCGCCGCGTGCGATGAAGTTCAAGCAATACAAGGCCTTGTTCGGTTGGGACCACTTCGAGAACCTGACCAAGCAACCCATTGAAGCCACCAGCAGTACCACACGCTTTGTGCATCGGGTTTCGGGTTCATTGGATGTGTTGACCATCTACCGCGTGCTGGGCGAAGGCCCCACCGGCGTTCTGTCAGAGATCACCGAGTCTGAGCTGGTGCCCTTTGCCGTGCCCAATCTGGGCGCACCGGCACGGCCACAGATTGCTGTGGTCAATGCCGGCCTGGACCCCACCACCAGCGGTGTCAAGCTGCGAGTGAAGGTGCCGCGCGCCAAGGCTGCGCCCAAAGCCTGGCGCTTGCGTCGCGCCAGCGTGCCCGTGAGCGACCCATTGCGCATGGACCTCGTGGCGCATGGCAGCGTCAGCAGCCCCATCGTAGAACGCGATGGCACCAGCTTTGACATCACCGTGTCCGAGCCGCTCAAGGCATGGCGCCATTACCGCTTTGCCGTCGAAGTGCAAGCCGATGATCCGCCCGGAGCCCCCACCGTGGGAGTAGTCCTGCCCGGCGAATGGAGCGAGGCCAGCGCCACCGCGCAATTGGCCGTGATCCCGCCCGACGAGCCTGCGGCGGCCACCTCAGTGAGCGTGGCCAATGTGGCCGAAGGATTGAAGGTCACCATGCACCACCCCGCAGCCATCAGCCTGATCAGTACGGCCCTGGGCGACCATCGCTTTGAGACCTGGCGCGTGGAGCCCGGCAAACGCCCCACGCTGCGCGAGTTGCTCTTCATACGTGGCGCAGGCGACGTCTGGGAAGCCGTGGACCCTGGCGTGGTCGCGCCGCCCGGTACCTATGTCACCGTCAGCGTGATCGACCCCATCGGCCGCCGCAGCGAGGCCAGGCCTTCCAACCAGATCTGAGTCCGCCATGGCCATCACCCTCGCACCTGCCACCAACACCTTGGGGATCACGGCGCCTGTGCTCGGCCCTTGGTTCTCGGTCAACACGGTCAACCTGCCCGCCCTCGTCCCAGGCAAGAACCTCGGCTTGACGGTGAACTACACCAGCCCCACGAATTGGTATGCCCCGGCTGCGGGCACGCTCAGCCTGTTCATCAGCAATGGGGCTAATCCGCCCGCAGCGCTGGACGCCTTGCAAGACAGCACCGGGGCCTGGCCCTTTCCCAACAACCGCATCGTGGCTTACTTCAGGCTGCTGCCCGAGGTCGAAGCCCGCTTGCATGAGCTGATGGGCCTGGTGCCTGCCGCCAACGCCGCCCCCATTGGTGGTGCATTGCCCAACACCCTGGCCGCCCCCACGCGCCCGCAGGTACGAAGCTTTGCCATGATCTTGCCCACAGCCGGCCCCAACTTCGTGCCCGGCGACATCTTCCCCTTCTTTGGTGGACAAGCCAATGTGCCGGGCGACAACGATCAGGAACGCATGGCGGCTTTGGGCATGGCCCTGAACAATGGAGGCAACGTGGTCAACGGACCTGTGCCCATGACCTGGTTGCGACGCCCTGGCGGTGCGGTGGCTGACCGCGACATCTTGTTGGCCGGACTGAATGGCAATGTGGACCTGTGGGCCTTTGACCGGCGTGGCCGCGCCATCGACCCCGGCGCCGTCGCTTGCTGGTGGTCTTGGCTGCTCAACACCGGCGTGGGCGATGACCCGGCCACCGGTGCGGCCGACATCCAATTGCTGGCACCGGGCATCACGGCCGCTACTTATCCGCAGCAAGGTGGCCAGCCCGTGGTGGTGCAGTTCGTGGCCCAGCAAACCGCACACTTGGTCGATGCACACGAAGGTCTACTGGGCGCGCCCTTCATCAATGGCCGCTTGCAAAACGGCGGGGCCAATGTCACAAGCAACCTGATCCAGGTCACGGGCAATGGCCCCAATCTGAGCTTCTCTGCCTTGACCGCACCGGCTGCGCCACCTCCGCCAGACAACCCTCAGGTGGACAACGCCCCTCGCGCACGGATGGCCATACTGCCCGTGGGCAACTACGGCACCACCGCCCAACCCTGGCCGGCTGGGCCCGTGCATGCGGGCTTGAACCGCGACTTCATCCGCGTGGCCGTGGTGGAAGAAGAATCGCACTTGACCGGCGTGACTCGCCGCGATAGCCGCCTGGCCGCAAGCACACCCAACGACCGCAGGCAATCGGCGCAGAACCGACCCAGTACCCGCATCAACGTCAACCGCACCAACAACACAGCAGGCGTGCTGCTGGCCAACAGCCAAGCCACAGCCGATGCCTTGCTGGCCTTGCCCAACGGCGCTGCACCGACACGCATGGTGCTGGGCATCAGTGACATCACTTGGGGTGGTACACCCGCCGCCACCGGTGCTGCGCCCGGTGCGGGCCCTTTGCCCGCCACCTTGGCTGATGCAGGCAATGCCCCAGCGGCCGCCAATCAATACCGTGTGCAGGCATTGACGGGTGGTGGCGCCGCCACCACGTCACCGCAGACGGTGCTGGTGCAAGTCAACCTGGGTGCAGCCAACGCAGGCGCATGGGTGCGGGCTTGGCCATTGGGCTTTGACTTGAGCCAAGGTGAACACTTTCGGTTGACGGGTGGCGCAGGCCGCGCCGACACCAATGGACTGGCTCACTTGACCATGGTGTTGCCCAATGGCCTGGTGGCCTCTTTGGGCTTGCTGGGAATGGACATGCTGGTGCTGCTGCCCGGTGCGGGCAACACCATCGCGGCCCGTCGCCACTACGCCGACCGGCGCTTTGCCCGCCCCGCCCCTGTGGGCGGCACAGCAGCAGCGGCTGTCGCTGGCAATTGGGTGATCTGTGAGACCGGAGTCACCGGCAATGGGGGATTGACCAATGCCAGCGTCCCCCCGGGTGGCCACGTGATCCTGCTCACCAACCCACCCACCATCGTCGATCGGACCAATGTGGCGGCCATTTCGTGGGATAACAACACGGTCATCAACCGCATGCAAGGCGCCACCGACATCGTGTCGCTGACCAGCCCGGCTTTTGATGCAGCACCTGATCGCGCCGATGCGACGGGCATGCCCTTGCCACGCACACCCAGCACAGGTGGCACTGCAGCGGGCGGCTACAACCTGCTGGTGGGCAACCGCTTGCACCTGCTCAACCGGGGCGTGCTCAGCGGGGTCACAGCCTCGTCCGTGCCTTATGCCTTGATGGACCGATTGGAAGTGGCCGCAGCCACGCAACCCGCCGCCGGGCCGTTGGCTGTGATTGGCTCGGCCCCACCCACACCATGGGGCTTATCGCCCACGGCCAATCAGTTCCTGGGCTACTACGGGGTGCCTGCGTCCATGGAGACCCATGGCACCGGCGTCAACCTGAACGGATCCCCCGCCGTGGCCGTGGCCGAATACCTGCGTGAACGCACGGCGGGCTTGTCCTTCAACTTCATCCAGGGCTTGGCCGAGCCCTTGCGCTCCATGGCCATCCAAAGCGAATTGGCCGTGGCCGCTGAAGCCGCCAACCCTGTGCTGCCACTGCCCACCGATGGCGGCGGCGCAGGCCCTGTGGTGGCCGTGTTGCGCACCAACGCCTTGGGCATGGAAGGCATGCCCGGTGTGGCCGAAGGCACCATGGCGAGTGCCAGCTTGTTCCCCTTCAGCCAAAACGAGTTGGCGCTGGAAGCCTGGCTCAACACCCAGATCCCCATTGCTGGCGGGGCAGGCACACAGTTGCGCAATGCTGCCGGGGCCAACATCAATTCGATGACACGCGCTTTGGACCGCCGCCTGTTGTGCTCCGCCTTTGGTGCGCGTGAGATGTTGACGGCCTTGCTGGCCGCCATTGACCGCGCACAGGACTTCATCTACATCGAGACGCCCAGCGTCGACGACCTCGTTATCGATTCGGGGGGTGAGAATCTGCGGTGGTGGCAACGCCTGATCACCCGAATGAACAACCGCAAAGGCCTGCGCGTGGCCTTGTGCGTGCCAACCAAGCTGGCTTTCGGCACACCACGAATGCTGCAAGACGTGCGCAACCACTGCCTGATGGACGCGGTCACAGCCATGCGCAACGCGCATCCCGATCGCTTTGCCTTGTTCTCGCCCGGTGTGGGCGCGGGCCGCGCACTGCGCTTGGCCAGCACCTCCATCATCGTGGACGATGCCATTGCCTTCACCGGCACCACGCACCTCACGCGTCGGGGCCTGAGTTGGGATTCGTCTTTGGCCGCCGCCGTGTTTGACGAGCAGCTCACCGATGGCCGCCCCACCGATGTCCGCGCCTTCCGCCTGCAACTGCTGGCCGACCGCCTAGGCATGCCCGCCACCCGTGTGCCCAACGACCCCGCCGAGTTGGTCAAGGCCATTCGCGCCCTGGATACGCGCGGCAGCAACAAGTTGTCCGTCAAGCCCATCGAGCGCCCGGCCACTACACCAGCCAATGGCGACATCGACATCTGGCACCCCGATGGCAGCAAGTCCGGTTTGAGCCTGACGTCCATTGCCGCATTGTTTGCCAGTGCGGTGGCCTTGACCGATACCAACCATGCCGTTGTGGATGGCTAACCCCGACCTTCCATCAGCCGCCGAGCGAGTTTGTCCTTGAGCGGACGCGGACTTGGCGTGAGATCCGCGTTCGGCTTTCTGTCGCCTCAGCACCCCCTTGACCGCACTGGACTACAGCAGCTCGCTCGCTCGCGCCGTCGTTGACTTCGTCGATGAACATGTCGTTTGACCAAGCCAGGCCGATGGCCTTGTACTTCGCGACGCTCGAGCTCGCGAGCGGCATCCTGCAACGGCTCGAGGTCGTGCCCCCGCACTTGCGCCGATTTCGCCTGGAGCCCGCTGACGCGGCCGCGCGCGAGTGGGCTCCGGCGACTGCTGGGCGAGAGCGGGTCGGGACACAGACGTTCATTGCTTGATTCCTTTCGGTTGGATCGGCATCGTGGCCAGTTCGTCGCACCGTGGCCGCGGACCCACGCGGCCCTTGCTGGCGTCATCCAGGCCTCCCAGCTGCACCTCGCATTTCTTCGCGCCTTCAGCGCCTTGCTCGGCGGCTTTTCCCTTGGTCCTCTTGGGCGGCGGGGTCTGGACCGCAGCGCCCTTGTGAGCCGGCTGCGCCTGCGGGGCCGGGACGATCACCTCCGGGACCTTCGGTGCATTCTCCGCCGCGCCCGCCGGTGCGGCGAGCAAGGCCGCGACCAGCGCGACTGCCCTTGGCAGCGCTCGCAGGGATGCGCCGTCGAACGAAATGGCTTGCGTTGATTTCATGCTGTCGTTCCTCGTGGTGGGTGGAATGAGCAAGTCGATGCGTGCTCGCCTGGAATACGAAGCGCCTGTTGCGAAACCGACATGGCGGCTGCCTATTTCGCCGCGGCGTCGGCGGCCAACAGCCGGGCGCGGGCGGCTGCGACCACCTTGCGGAAATGCGGTGCGGCATCCGGCTCGCCGCGCAGCGCCTCTTCGGCCGCCGCCAGCTGCTGGCGTGCCAGCGTATGTTGCTTGAGGTCGAGCAGGCAGTGGGCATAGCGGGCGCGTGCGACGGCCAGACTGGGGTTGTGCGCATACCCGGCCTGAAGGGACGCGACGGTGCGTTCCAGGTACGATCGCGCCTCGACCGCCCGTCCCAGGCCCAGCAAGGCCCGGCCCATCTGCTCGTTCAGCGCGTCGATGCTGCTGCGGAACTGATCCGCTGCAGCTGTCTTGCTAGCCGCGTCATGGTTGGCCGAGATCACCGGCCAGGCGCGGTCGAAGCGCCCGCGCTCGAGGTCGACCAGCGCCAAGCCGGTGGCCGCGTAGTGCTTGGTGGAGCCATAGGCCTCTTCGCGCCCGTCCTGCGACCGCAGCACGCGCTGGAACCCGGCCTCCGCGGCGTCGAGCCGCCCGGCCGCGAGGTCGACGCCGGCCAACCGCTCTTCGACGTCGGCGACGTACGGATGCGCTTCCCCGAGATCGGCCGCCAGGCGCTGGCGCAGCGCGCCCAGCACGTCCCGCGCTTCGTCGTAGCGGCCGGTGACCTGCAGGTGCCACGCGTGAAAGGTGTCGGCCATGTTAGAGATTTCGCCGGCGGAGCGCGGCATCGCCAGCGCTTCGCGCAGCACGCGCCCGGCCTCGTCGAAGCGGCCGTCGAACAGCAGTGCCTCGACAACCACCATGCGTGCATCGAAAGCCTTGTCCGGGTCGATCTGGTCGGCATGCCGGGCGATAACCTCGCCCGCATGGCGGATCTCGGTCCAGCCTTCGCCGCGCAGCCAGGACCGCAGGCGCCCTAGCTCCAGCTCGACCAGCGCGGCGCTGATGTGGTCGGGCCCGAGCGCGGCGCGGGTGGCGTCGAGCGCGCTGGCCAGCTCGGCTTCCGCCAGCACGTGGCGGCGCTGCGCCCACAGGTTGAGCGCGATCGCATAGCGCTCTCGCGCCAGGCGCACGGAGTGCGGGCCCCACAGCGCTTCGCGGATTTGCATCGCTTGCCGGTACAGCGAATAGCCTTCCTGCGGCCGGTTCTGCGTACCGCGGAGCTCGCCCAGCGCGGCAAGCGCGTCGGCGGCCTCGGCGCTGCGCGGCGCCTTGCGGATCAGCGCCTGCGCGGCCGGCTCGATGTGGGTGGCTGCGACGGCGAGATCGTAGTCGCGGGCGAACGCCAGTCCGAGGGCCACCTGCGCCGACCAGCAGGCGGCGGGCCACTCGCCGCGCTGCGCACGGCACAGCGCCAGGGCTTCCCCGAGCATCGCGCGTGCAGCCTTCGCATCGCCGCGGCGCGACAGGCTGCCAGCCAGATCGTGCATCGCCTGCACGCGCTCGGCCGCGTCGGCGCCGGCGGACTGCAGCAGCGCCAGGCGCTGGCGCCGCAGCGCCATCGCTGGCTCGTCCAACGCCAGCTCATGCAGCAGCCGGCTGACGACGCCCTGCAGCTCCGCGCGGATCCTCGGCTGCTCCGTCAGGCCGGTCTGCAGGTCCTGCGCGCTTTGCTCCAGCAGGCTCTGCACGCTCTGCCGGCGCTTGCGTAGGGAATCGCTCCGCTCAACGCTGTTGTTCTCGAACAGCCCGACGAGGAACTCCTTGATGGCGTTCGCCTTTGCCGCTTCGAGGCGGGCCTCGCGCGCCTGCCACAGCGCGCTCCCCAGGCCGACGGCCAGCGCGAGCACCACGGCGCCGGCCGTGCCCATGGCCACGGCATGGCGATGCAGGAACTTGCCGGTCCGGTACCAGCGGCTGTCCGGCCGGGCCTGCACCGGCTCGCGCCCGAGGTGCCGGCGAATGTCCTGGGCGAAAGCCTCGACGCTCGAGTAGCGGCGCGCCGCGTCCTTCTGCAGCGCGGTGAGCACGATGAGGTCGAGGTCGCCACGCAGCGCGTGCCGCATGCGGCGCGGCGTCGACGCATAGGCTCGCGCGTCGACGGCGGCGCGCCACACGTCGCTGGGGCGCATCGGTTCCGCCGACAGGATGGCTTCCTCCAGCGCCGCCACCGTGCCGCGCGGCAGCCGGTACGGACGCGCACCGGTCAGCAGCTCGAAGAGCACGACACCGAGCGCGTATACGTCGCTGGCGGTGCCCAGCGGCTGGCCGGAGATCTGCTCTGGCGC
Organism: Methylibium rhizosphaerae; assembly: GCF_006386545.1. Classification (GTDB taxonomy): domain Bacteria; phylum Pseudomonadota; class Gammaproteobacteria; order Burkholderiales; family Burkholderiaceae_C; genus Pseudorivibacter; species Pseudorivibacter rhizosphaerae. The sequence goes on from NZ_SWAR01000041.1 coordinate 34,030, forward strand.
CGCGTAGTCCGGCGTGAGCGCGCGTCCGCCGTGGCGCGTCAGCGCGGTCGCTTCGGCGGAGTCGCCGGACAGGAGCTTGGCGATGCCGAAATCCAGTAGCTTCACGTCGCCGTGTGCATCCACCAGGATGTTGGCCGGCTTCAGGTCGCGATGCAGGACCAGCATCGCGTGCGCGTGCTGCACCGCCTGCAGCACCTGCGTGAACAGCGCGAGCCGCCGGGCCAGCGGCAGGCGTCGCGTGTCGCAATACCTGGTGATCGGTTCGCCTTCGATGTACTCGAGCACGAGGAACGGCAGGCCTTGCGCCGCCGTGCCCACGTCGTAGATGCGGGCGATGTGCCGATGCGCCAGCCCGGCGAGGATGTCCCGCTCGCGGCGCAGGCGTTCGGCCAGCAGGGCGTGGCCCGGCCCCGCATGGGGAATCTTGAGCGCCACCTGGCGGCGCAGCTGGCCATCGTCACGCTCGGCCAGCCACACCACGCTCATGCCACCCTGCCCGAGTTCGCGCACGAGGCGGTACGCGCCCACCCGCTGGCCGGCTTGCAAAGCCGCATAGCCCATCCCTGGCTCGGGCGCGCAAGCGATGACGGGCGGCGCGCCGAGGAAATCGCAGCGCTCGATCTCCTGGCGGTCTGCGAGCAGTTGTGCAAGCGCGGCGCGGATTGGTCGGTCGGCGTCCAGGGTTTCAAGCCAGCGTGCGCGATCGGCGGCGGCTAGGTCCAGCGCGACCTCCAGTAGCGGCAGCACGCGGACCCAGAGCGCACGCTCGATGCTCGTCTTTCCCGCCGGCGCCGCCGTTTCGGTCATCGCGTCCTCCCCAGTGCAGGCCGAGGGCCCCGCATTGCGCGTGCAAGTATGCATCGCGCTCCGCTGCGGATACGCGATCGCCGCCGCGAAACCGACACGCGGCGCGGCGCGGGATCGATGGCCCCCCCCCCGTTCTCGCCGTGTTGGCGGTCCACGCGCCGGGCGGCCGTATCGGAGGGTGGGGCCGCTGTGGTCCTGCATCGAAGGAGCTCATGATGGAAGCGAAGCGACGGGCCGGCCTGCAAGGCTGGCTCGGTATTGCCGGCGCCGTGTGCTGGCTGGCAGCTTGCGGTGGCGGATCGTCTGCACCGGAGGATGCTGCGCCGCAGGCGGTCCTGTTCACGGCGGCCAACCTGTTCGGAGCCGACGCGCCGGCCGGCGCGACCTGGATCGACGAGCCGGAGTTTGCGCAACGCGTAGCAGCCGGCGAGCTCACGATACGTTCGGCTGCACGCGATGCGAACAATCGCCAGGAGCAGCTGGCCGACTTCCAGCGCGAGGCCCTACAACTGCGGGAGCGCAACAGCGTCGATCCGATCGACGCGGACCTGGGCGCGCTCGGCGACGCCGGCGCGGCGCCGCTGCAGGCGCCGCAGATGACGCTGACCCTGGCGGATGGCACGCAGCGCAGCGTCCTGCTGCAGCCGCCCGCCGCGCGGCTGCACCAACGACTGCAGACCCAGCTGGCTCTGGAGGATCCGCAGCGCCTGCGCGCGCTCTACGCCGAGCTCTACGGCGGTCTTGGCGATACGCTGCGTGAGTCCTTGCCCACGCCGCGTACCCTGGAGAACGCATCGCTCGAGACATTGCGCGCGGCGTTGGCCGACGTGGATGCCGTGCTTGCCACCGTCTCCGACCTCGACGGCATGCGGCCTGTCCAGGAGGCGCCGGCAGGCACCTCGAAGCCTCGGACTGCGCGGCTGCAGTCCGTCACCATCCGCGAGGGCGGTGCGGGCAGCGGCAGCGGCAGCGACATGTCCGGCACCTGTGGCAGCTATCGCACCTTCGGCATCATGGCGCGCCTGGACTGGCCGCTGAAGGATTTCCAGACCTCCGTGCGCGACCAGGGGCAGCGAGTCACCTGCTGGGCTTTTGCAGCGGTGGCCGCGCTGGAGTCGCGCGATCTGGTCACGCGCGGCAGCGCGCCCAACCTCTCCGAGCAGTTCGTCGTCAACTTCGATCATGGCGGCCCGCCGGCCTGGTACGGGGTGGAAGGCGGTTTCGCCGACGTCGTGCTGAACCGGCTGGCCGAGCGCGGCCAGCCGGTGGCCTTCGAAAGCGCCTGGACCTACAACCGCAGCTTGCTGCGCGACAGCCTCACCACGCAGACCGGCGTATGCCGCGGCTACGACGGCTTCTGCGGCGAGAACTCGGCGCAGGATCCCCTCATCTGCGTACGCCGCGGTGCCGATGTGGTCTGCGGCACGGAGACCGTGCGCTACGCCGGCACGTCCCCCGTGACGGCCAACCGCACTGCGCCGCTGTGGGGCGGCGGCGCATTGCTGGTGAACATTCTTCGCCAGCGCCTCGAACAAGGCATCCCGCTCATCGCGAGCTTCGAGGTTTCTCGGGGCTTCGAGGTCGCGACGGAGCCGGGGCGCGACCAGGGTTGGGTCACCGATCTGAGCGACGCCGGCATCAGAGGCGGGCACGTTACAGCGCTGATCGGCTTCGCCTCCGACGACGTGGTGCGCGGGTTCGCTCCCGTGCTCTCAGGCGGCACGGGCGGTGGCTGGTTCGTGCTGAAGAACTCGTGGGGCTGCGGGAGCGGCGACGGCGGCTACATATACGTGCCGGTGCGCTGGGCTCAACGCTTCTTCCACAGCATCCACGAGTTGCAGATTCCGGCCGAGCGCTCCACCGCTTGGCGGGAGCGGGTCGCACGCGACTTCCGGCCGCGTCTTTCACTGGTGGTGGAAGGCGGCAACCGCGTCGTGCGCGGCGTGCCCTTCACGGTGCGCGCAGTGATGGAGGGCGGCGGGTCCGACTGCTGCACGCTGGCCTGGTCGCCGGCCGCTGGCACGAGCCCGGCCGCCAGCTTCGTGCTGAACGAGGCCGGGCGATCAGCGGTCATCTCGCTCACGGCACGCAACCGGCGGGTGGACGCACAGGCGGCGGCATCGGTGGTGGTCGAGGTCGTGGAGCGCACCGACGCGCCGCCCACCGGGACCATCGCGCTCAGCCCCGACCGCGGCGCCGCACCCTACCTGCGTGCCAGCGCCGGCAGCGATCGGCTGGCCCTGCATGCCGACGTGGTCGACCCGGAGGGCACGCCGATCAGCGCCCGCTGGCGCGCCACCGGGCTGACAGATGCCGGCATGGCGCTGGGCACTCCGCTGGAACTGGGCAGCGGCATTGACATCGACTGGAACATCGCCACTGCGCCGCTCGGCAGCTTTCTGTCGGAAGCGCTGTGCCAGCGCGGTCGCGGACAGCGCGTGCGCATCGAGCTGGTGGCCAGCGACGCGGCAGGCAACTTCAGCACCCCCTACACAGCCCAGCGCGAGATCGCGCTGGCCTGTGCCCCGAACTGACCTTTATCTGACCAACAGGAGGTTTTCATGCGACCTCACCAATACGTCTTCTGGGCCATCACGGCGCTGTCGCTGGCGCTCTGCGGGTGCGGCGGTGCCGATGCCGGTGCCGCACCGAGCTTCAGCGCGAGCCCGCAGGACCTGACGGTGGCGGAGGGCGAAAGCTTCGCCTTCATGGCCAAGACCGAACCGGAGAGCGCCAGCCTGCAGTGGCGGCGCGACGGCACCCCGATCGCGGGCGCCACCGGCGCGCGCGTCAGCGGCATCGCGACTGCGGCCGACGATGGCGCGCGGTTCGACGTCACAGCGACCGCCGAAGGCCAGAGCAGCTCGTCCGCACCGGCCACGCTGCGCGTCAACCGGTGGCACCTCGCCGAATGGTGGCCCACCGGCAGCCTCTACACGACGGTGAAGGCAGCCCTGGCCGACAACGGCGACGCCGTCGTGCTGTGGTGCGAGCAGCGCGATGCGTCGATACGCACGCTCAACGCCCGCCACTATGTAGCCACGACCGATCGGTGGTCGGCACCGATGGCCATCGGCGTCAACTGCACCGGAACGCTCGATGTGGCCATGGACGCAAGCGGCAATGCCTATGCGGCCTGGACCGATTGGGACGGCCTGCCCGGCAGCGTGGCCGGCGTTTCGATGAAGCGCTTCGATGCGGATCGCGGCACGTGGGAGGCGGGCAACCTCGTCGCGCCTGTGGCCGGCCGAGGCGTGAGCACGGTCATGGTCCGCACCGGCCCGGCAGGCCATGCGGCGGTGCTGTTCGGCCGCATAGGCACCGGCGTGACCGAGCTTTGCTTCGCGCGCCACGTGGCGGGTGCTTGGCAACGCGACGAACGGCTGAGCTCGATGCCGGTTTCCGTCGGCTCCCCGGACTTCTTCGATGCCGCTATTGGCGCCGAAGGCGATCTGCAAGTCGCGACGACGCAGGACACGCTCGGCCTGCGCTCCGTGTTCGCTCAGTCGCACAGGCTGTCGGACAACACCGTGACGGCACCTGCCCCGCTGGCCAGCGGTAGCCTGTTGCTGACCACGCCCCGCTTTGCGCAGCGAGGGCGGCAGCTAATGCTGGGCTGGGCCAGCGCGGCGGCCGATGCCGTCGGATGGCACAGCGCATCGTGGTCAGGTGGCCGCTGGTCCGCGGTGACCAACGTGCGCCTGACGGGCGGTGCTGCCTTGTCCCTGGATACCTCGGGGAATCGCGTGCTTGGCTTTGCGGTGACGCCGTCGGGTGAGGCCAGTGCCGCGCTGGAGGCGCGGCAGCTCGATGGCCGCTACCGGCGCCTGGTGGCAACCCGCGATGGCGGCGGGCGCTGGATCGACGGGCCGGCCTCCCCCTTCGATGCGCTGGCCGGTACGGTGAGTGGAGATCGGGTGCTCTTCGCGAGCGAGACCGCGGATGCACAAGCCGTCGTTTCGCGGGTGCTTGCGCTGGCGGTAGCAGGTCCCCGCCCGCTTAGAAGCGATCTGCGCATCGAGCGCCTGCGCGTGAACGACGGCTGGCACGGAGGTGCGAGCAACTTCGCCGCTACCGGCAACGAGGTGGTTGGGCTGGATCACGACGGCAACGCGCAGGGCCGCCTGCTGATCGCCTGGATCGAGTTTCCTTCACGCGGCGCACCCAAGCTGCGCACCAGCCTGCTGTTGCCCGTACGGCGCTGATGCAGGGCGTCAGCGCTGCTTGAGCGCCGCATACAGGAAGCTGCGCGCGCGCTCCCAGTCGCGCTCAACCGTGCGCGTGCTGACGCCCAGAGCGTCTGCGATGTCGCCGTTGTCCAGCCCGACGAAGTAGCGCATCTCGACCACCTGCACCAGCCGCAGGTCCAGCTCGGCCAGCTCCTGCAGCGCCTCATGCACGAGGAGCACGTCATCTTCGCCCGCGGGCGTCTTCTCGGCGGCGGTGTTCAGCGTGACGAACACTTGGTCGCCACCGCGCCGCAGGGCCTGTCGCTCTCGCGCGATATCGACCACCACCGAACGCATGGCCCGTGCGGCATAGGCCAGGAAGTGCGCCCGGTCCTGCGCGCCCAGGCGCTCCAGCTTGAGCAGCCGCAGGTAGCACTCGTGCACCAGCGAGGTCGTGTTGAGCACCACGCGCTCGTCGGTCTGCAGCATCTTCGCGTGCGCGATGCGACGCAGGTCCGGATAGAGCAGCGCGAACAGGCGATCCAGCGCGCCTGCATCGCCGCCTTGCGCCGCATTCAGCAGCGTGGTCACTTCGCCGTGCTCGCTCATGGCTGTGCTCCCTGTTGCCGGCTTCAAGCGAATTGCCCGCAAGTATGCATCCGAGGCCACCCCCTAGCTTGAAGCCGCGGCGAACGCGAGCGCGATGGCGGACGCCGCGGCGGCGATCCGTTTCAGGTGAGGCGAGGACGTCGTATTCCTCATCCACCGATGCGCCATCGCGCCCCCATCGGTGCCGACAGTCGGGCGGCGGTGCACGGGGCGTGCTGCCAGGAGGTCTTTCCATGCAAGTCAGCTCATTGCTTCGCTGCGCCGCCGTCGCGGCACTATTGGCGGCGCTGTCCGCCGCATTCCAGGTCGCGCATGCGGCGACCTACGAGATACTGCACCACTTCGGGGGCCCGTGCATGACGCTCGAGGAGTGCGCTCGCCGACCGCGCGACGGACGCAACCCCTACGACACGCCGGTCATCGATGCCAGCGGCGCCATCTACGGCACGACGCGAACAGGCGGCGCGCATGACCGCGGCACGCTGTGGAAGTGGCAGTCGAACGTCTACACGGTTCTGCACGATTTCACCGGCAGCGCGAACGACGGCGATCGGCCGATCGGCGCGTTGGTGGCGGACACCCACGGCAACCTCTACGGGACGACGGAAAACGGCGGCCGGGGTTTCGGCGTGGTCTACAAATGGGACACGGAGCACGGCCTGAGCCTGCTGCATCGCTTCTCCGGCACGGACGGCGCCTTCCCGCACGATGGCGTCGTCCGCGATGCGCTGGGCAACCTGTATGGCACCACCATCCAGGGCGGTCCCGCCTACGTGCTCCGACCCGAAGCGAGGCCCTGCAGCGTCCACGGCTGCGGCACGATCTTCCGGATCGACGCAAGCGGCGCCTTCACGATGCTGCATGCCTTCACCCCGGCCGACGGGGGATACGCGCCCCGCCGCCTCGCCCGCCGTGGCAACGTGCTCTACGGTGGGACGGCCAACGGTTCGCCGCTGTTCAAGTTCGCGCTCGACCCCACGATGCCCGGAGGCGGGACCTTCAGCATCGTGCACCGCTCGCTGACCGACGGTCGGGATGGCTACGTCTTCGCCGGCGGCATGGCGCGAGGTTCATCGGGAAGCCTGTACGGGGTGAATGCCTTCGGTGTCCGCAGCTACGGGGGCATCTACCGGATCAAGCCGTCGGACGACTACGAGCCGCTGCACGGCTTCCGGAATACGGATGGCGCGCAACCCGAAGGCGTGGTCGTGGTCGACGAGACGTCGAACAAGGTCTACGGCACGACCGTGGGCCGACCCCGCGCAGAAAGCGACCTCGGGAACATGCGCTTCGGCTCGATCTGGGAGTTCGACCTGGGCACCCACAGGCTGAACACTCTGCACGTGCTGGGCGACATCAATCGCAACGGCATCGCCGACGACAACTGCACCGGCGACCCCCATCCCGACGAGTGCAATGAGGGAATGAACCCGTACACCGGCCTTACGAGGGACGCCGCGGGCAACCTGTATGGTGTGGCGCTGAGTGGTGGAAAGTACGGCTACGGCGTGCTGTTCCGGGTCCGGCCGTAGCTGGCCTAGGAACCTCAGCCTTCATCCGCATGAGCCGCGTGCGTGACCCCGGGAGGTAAGCAGTAGCAGGAGAGGCGTGGAGCTGCGCCGTCAGTGGTGAGTGGGCCGGGCTGGCCATGTGGGGGGCCATGCAGTGCAACATGGAGATCTCAGCGTTAGTGCTCATGGTCATGTCGGTTAGCGCCATGTGAATTACGCCACTGCGTCCCCGACTTGCACGCCGCGTGTTTGAGCAAGATGCTTGCCGATCTCCACGGCGGTGCAAAGCAAACCCGCCGACGCGCCAGGACCACGCCCAGGGCGCGATTAGAGTGCGGTGAAGGCGGATGTCATCCACGACGCGCTGGCGGCAAAGGTGCGGCGCCTGGACGCGTTCACAGTCTCTGAACGGGCAACCCGGTTGTCCGACTGGGGTCTCGTGCGCGCTGGGCTGGACGGCGGGCCCCCGGTGCCCCTAGTTTGTAGCGCTCAGCGGGACTTCAGCGCCTCATACAGGAAGCTGCGCGCGCGCTCCCCGTCGCGGTCGACCGTGCGCGTGCTGACGCCCAACGCCTCAGCGATATCGTCAGTGTCCAAGCCGACGAAATACTGCATGTCAACAACGCGCACCAGCCGCGGGTCGATGGCGCCGAGCGCTTCATGGACGCCGAGCACCACGTTCTCTGTGCCGGCCAGTCCCTCGGCGGCGGTGTCCAGCGTGACGAACAGCTGATTGCCGCCGCGGCGCAGCGCCTGCTGCTCTCGCGCGATGTCAACCACGACCGTGCGCATCACCCGGGCGGCGTAGGCGAGGAAGTGGGCGCGGTCGGTCGTGCCGAGTCGCTACAGCTTCAGCAGCCGCAGATAGCACTCGTGTACCAGCGCGGTGGTGTCGAGCGGCAGCCGCTCGTCCGTCTGCCGCATCTTCGCGCGCGCGATCCGGCGCAGGTCGAGATAGAGCGTCTCGAACAGCTGATCGAGCGCGCCCGCATCGCCGTGGCACGCGGCGCTTATCAACGCAGTGAGGGCGCTGATAACGCTCATCGGCTGCGAAGTATGAGGTCATGGCGGAAATCTGTCTGCGATCGCGTATTCCCCGGTGTGGCGGTGCGACCGCATCGCTTCATCCCCTTCACCGATTGCTGCAAGGAGTCTTCCCATGCCAAGTGACATCACCGCGTTCACGGCGCCTGCCGCCGCCGACGCCGCGTTCCTGCTGGCCCGAGCTATCGAGGCCGGTGCCCTGCCGATCGCGGCACCGGCGGCTTCGCACGCAACCGGCCTAAGGGTCCCGCCGCCCGAAGCGTTCGAACGCGCTGAGACCCCATGGGACATCGGGCGCGTGGACCTTGAGGCGGCAAGCGGCGGCTTCGACGCCGCGGTCCAGGTCTCGGCGGCCGAATGTCTTCGCCGTTTCAACAGATGGAGTCCGCTCGCACTGCGCCGCGGCCTGTCTTCGTCGGAGCTAGAGAGCGTGCTAGCGGTCGGCCGTCCGTTCGCCAATCCGCATCTCAACGATCCAGGCTGGTCGCTCGACGAGGCGGTCGTCGAGGTGCGGCTCGAGGCCGACCAAGTACGGCTATCGGCCGACGGGACGTTGAGCCTGCGCCTTCGCGGCCGCGCGATGCTCGGCCGGATCCTGAACGTTGTGCGCATTGAGGGCGAGGGCGTGCCAGTCCCGGGCCCGCCGGTGTTCTTTGCGTCGGCGACGCTCGGCGACTACGAAGCGATGGTCGACGCCCGCTGGGTGGCTCGCATCGAGCCAGGCAACGTCCGCGTCGCGATAGTCATGGAGACCGCGTCGCTGGTGCTGCGCAGCAGTTGGGCGACCGGCGACTTCCTGCCGTTCCACCGAAGCGTCGTGGCGGCCGAGGAGCACGCGCTGCTCGTGTCTAACTTCGCCGGGCGCCGCGTGGTGCCGCTGACGCCGGCGCTGTCGATCGCCGGACGCGCGCCGGCGCACGAGTCGGCGCACTCGCTGGTGTCGGCGGTGGAGGTTGGCGTGGTCGGGCGACGCGGGCGCGAGGCGTTCGCGGTCGGCTGGAACTTCTCCGCGACGCGGCCCGCGGCGATGTCGCGCATGCAGCACTTTGTCGGGCCGCACGCCTTCGCCGTGCTCCATTCGACGCCGTCAGTGCAGGCCGTCGTGCGCAACCTGTGGTCTCGCCCGGAGTTCGGCCGGTCGTTCGAGGTGGACGTCGTCGAGGAGCGGCCGGACCCGTCCGGAACCCCGACTCGCTATTCGACGGCGGTGCGCGTCGCGCTGGATGCGCCGGACGTCGCCGCCTGCACCGTCGATTCGGTGACGCGCGGCGGCTGCTTGCGCTTTCGCGGGCGCGGAACGCTGGCCGGCGTATCGGTGCGCGGCATCGATGGCAGCCTGCCGCCGCCCGGCCTTGAGCTGCCGACGCGCGCATTCCACTACGACCTGTCAGGCCAGCCGTCGGTGGCCGCGCCGTGGTCACCGGCAGCTGCGATCGCGGGGCTGCAGCGCCTACTTCACCGCGCCCTTGAAAGCCTGATGCGGCCGCTGGAGCACTGGACCGCGGCCACGGCGCCGAACATCGAAGCGATCCGCATCGATGGCGTGCGCGGCCGCGCGCTGTTCGCCGGTCGATTCGCCGACTGAGCCCCATCACCACCCTTCACGGAGAAACACGATGAGTACGACCCTGTACCCGGAGGGCTCGCTCCTCCAGCCCTTCGAGCTCGTGCTGGCGTCGCTGCGCCAAGCCGGGCTCGTGCACCGGCAACCCGACAAGCACGCCCGCCGTGCCGAGACGGCAGCGCGCCTGGGCCTGTTCGCCGGGCTCGAGTGCCTTGCGGACGCGGACTTTCGCGTCGACGTCCCGGGCGCCGCAAAGGCGCTCGCCGACGTCGGCCCGCTGCGCCTCGGCGAGTTGGTCGCGCTGCTGCGGCAGCGGCTATCCGAGCTGCCCGAGTCCAGCGCGCTCGGCCTGAACGATGGCGACTGGGCGTTCGCAAAGGACGCCGTCGCGCCGATCAATTGCACGGTGCGCGCGGATGACGCGCAAATCCGGCTGCAGCTGAAGGACGTCGGCCGGCTCGACGGCGAGCATCGCCTCGTCGACCGTGGCCCGACTGTCGCGCACGCGGCGCCGGAGTCGGTTTTCGGTTCACAGTCGTTGCCGGACCTGGTCGCGTCGATGTGGCGGGCGCCGACAGTTGCCGCCGAAGAGATCAATGCGCACGACCACATCGCGGCTGCGGCGCGGCTGGCGCTGCAGCAGCTACACGCCGATCGCTGCGAGCAGGAGGCTCTGCCCGACGCCGTGTTCCGGGGGTCGTTCGGGGCAGAGATCGTGTTTGTGCTGTTTGCGCTCGCCGTGCTGTTCGGGATCATCGCGCTCGGCTTCGGCGGGACCTCGCCGGCGCCGGGCACGCCCGCGTTCTGGGTTGCTGTGGTGGCCGGCGCACTGGCGGCGATCTTCGCCGTGCTGGCCTGCGCGGCCTCGGCGCCGGCGTGCATCGTGACACTGCTGATCCCTGCCTCCAAGTGCGGTGCGCTGTGTGCCTGAGCCTGCAGCCGGGGACGCTGGCGCGGCTGTCCGAGATGCTCGGCGAGGCGGGCGGCGAGGTCTGGGCCGCCTTACTGATCGATGCGTCCGGCCGGCAATCGCTGGCGTCGCTGCCGAACCTGTCGGCCCGGACCGATGCGTTCATCGTGAGCCGCGCCGGCTGGCAGCTGGTGCGGACCCATGCGGCCGACCGGCGGCTGCGCATCGCCGCCCTGGTGCATTCGCACCCACGCGGGACCGGGCTGAGCCGCGCCGATCGCAAGGGGCTGGAGCGCAGCACACTGCCGTGGATCATCGTGGCGGCGGGGCCGGGCGGCATCGACTACGCGGTCCACGCGCCGCCGCCCTCATGACACGCGTCTGACACCGCCAGCGCCCGCCTGAACCAGACCCTCGGCGACCTGCCGGCACGCCCACATCGTGCTCCAGCCAGGTCGCCGAGGCTATGCGTGATGCACGCGGTGGAAGCTGCGCGCCAACCAGCCCAGCTGCGCCCCCAGCGGGTTGCACAAAATTGGACGCAGCCGCGTCGAGCGCCCAATGCGCGGCGACGCCATCGCCGCCGAGTTCGGCTTGAGGCCCTGAGGCTGCGCCTGCCAGGGGACCTCGTCGACGAAAAGCGACACGTCCGTCGCCGCCCGCAGCCGATACGCCGTCGCGCGGAAAACGCCGGCGTCCATCGGACTCCAGCCGAGGACCGTCCTCAGCCAAGCTCACGAGTTCGGCCGGGTCGCGCGGAGGATACGACCGACTCGGCTCGAAGTGCCGGCGATCGATGTGCTCGTCTTCGGATCGAACTTGAGTTGCACGAAGCCGCGCGCGCACCGCCGCGATCGGCGACGACGTACAGCGTCCTCCGGCCGCACGGGCCTGGATGTGCAGTGCCTGCCCGACCGCGCCGTCACCGCGCAGCACTTCCGCGTCACCCAGGACGGCAATCCGCTCAGCTTCTTCGACGTGGACATGACGACGCCGGTCGTCTTCCCGCAGATCGTGTCGGTCCTCGAAACCCACCTACTCGGTGATCGACGGCCAGCCCATCCGGACGGCCGTCTGGGTGGCTGACAAGAGCTGCAGCGGATCGACCTGCAGCCTGACCGCCCTGGTGGCCCCGGAGCGCGCCGAGGTCTGCACGGGCGGCGGCGACTCCGGCTACAGCTGAACCAACGTCGAGCCCTTCCTCAAGGTATACGCCGCATCTGGCTTAGCGCTGCGTCCTGGACGAGGCAAAAGGAAGCCGTACGAGCCTGCTAGAAAGCTGCCCGTCGTCAGTGTCTGGAAGTGTTTAGGGTTGTCCGATACCTGCCCGTGCACGTTGACGACGTGACGATCCACGCTGGCGTGAGGGCAGGTGTTGGACAAGCCCCAGGGGAGGAAACCGCGGCGCGTGCCGCCGTGGTGGTTGTGGCGCCGGCCTATGGAGATTGCAGCGCTGCGAGGCGACCTGACGCTGCCGAGCGCACTCGTGAGCTGAGGGAACCTGGCGTAGCTGCGTCTGGTGGCAAGCGCGAGACGCTGCAGTGAAGCGGTGCGGCGATGGGAGCCCCAAGGCGGTGAAGGCCGCTGGACGCACGGCGCTCTGTCGATCGAGCGCGAAGCGCTGGGGTCGATGGTCTGGCATGCAGGGTGGACGGCTTCATCGACGTTGTTCAGCGGGCGGCGCGCGGATGGTGTGGTCAGGCGCGAAGGTCTCGAGAATGAGCATCGGCCGACCGCAGTGCGGGCAGAAGAACGTGGAGCGCGCTGCGGCGTCGTGCTCGTCGCTGTGCTCGACCTGCTGCACAGGCGCCGGCGCGTGCAGCAGCGTGCGCACGAGCGTCAGACTCGATGTGCGGCTGCCATTGGCCAGCAGCCCGTAGTGGCGAATGCGGTGGAAGCCCGTGGGCAGCACGTGCAGCAGGAAGCGCCGCATGAACTCGCCGGCGCTGAGCGTCATCGTCTTGTGCCGCGTACGCCCCTTGGCGCGGTAGTCCTTCCAGCGGAAGGTCACCCCGTGCTCATCGAGGGCGAGCAGCCGGCTGTTGGAGATCGCCACGCGGTGCGTGTAGCGCGACAGATAGGCCAGCACCGCCTCGGGTCCTGCGAACGGCCGCTTGGCGTAAACGACCCACTCGCACTGGCGCAGGGGCGCGAGCCACTGGGCGAAGGCGCGGGCGTCGATCAGGGCGGCGTGCTCGCCGAAGAACTGCAGTCGCCCGTTGCGGTGCAGCTCCAGCAGCGCTTCGAGGAAGCGCCGTCGGAACAACCGTGACAGCACACGCACGGGCAAGAAGAAGCCTGGTCGACACGCGACCCAGCGAGGCCCGTCAGGCGCGACGCCACCGCCGGGAACGATGCCGTGCACATGGGGATGGTGCGTGAGCGCCGAGCCCCATGTGTGCAGCACCAGCGTGGCGCCGATGCGCGCGCCGAGATGCTTGGGATCGCCGGCGATGGTGAGCAGGGTCTCGGCGGCCATGTCGAACAGCAGCCCGTAGAGCACCGCCTTGTTCTGGTACGCGATGTCGGCGATGGGCGCCGGCAGCGTGAACACCACGTGGTAATACTCCACCGGCAGCAGGTCGGCTTGGCGTGCCTCCAGCCAGCGCTGCGCCGCGCTGCTCTGGCACTTCGGGCAATGCCGGCTGCGGCAAGAGTTGTAGGAGATCTGGTCAGTCCCGCAACCTTCGCAGCGCAACAGATGTCCGCCCAGCGCCGCGGTGCGGCACTGTTCGATGGCCGACATCACCTTGAGCTGCGCGAGGCTCAGGTGGCCGTGCTGCTGCTCACGCCACGCCGAGCCGTGGGCGCGGAAGATGTCGGCGAGCTCCAGGGCGGCTCGCCCCACGGCAGCCGGCTACGGCGCGGGCAGTCGCTCCAAGGGACCCACGACCTCGCGCAGCAGCTGCGTGGCCACGTGCGTGTACATCGAGGTGGTCTCCAGCTTCTTGTGGCCCAGCAGCACCTGGATCACGCGGATATCGACCTTCTGCTCCAGCAAGTGCGTGGCGAAGCTGTGGCGCAGCGTGTGCATCGACACATGCTTGTCGATCTGCGCGGCGTCAGCCGCGGCATGGATGGCGCGGTTGAGCTGGCGCGCGCTCATCGGATCCATCGGATCGAGCCCCGGGAACAGCCATCCATTGGGCAAGATCTTGCCCTTGGCATGCGCCACCCGGTACCAGCTGCGCAGCCGCTGCAGCAGCTCGGGCGACAGCATCGCGTAGCGGTCCTTGCGGCCCTTGCCCTGTTCCACGCGCAGCGTCATGCGCTGGGAGTCGACATCGCCGACCTTCAGCGCGATGACCTCGCTCGCGCGTAGCCCCGCGCCGTACGCCACGCACAGCGCCGTGCGGTGCTTCAGGTTCGACGCTGCAGCGATCAGGCGCGCGACTTCATTGCGGCTGAGCACCACCGGCAGCGTGCGCGGCTCGCGCACCGACTGCATGTGGGTCATCAGTTCGGGGCGACGCAGCGTCGCCTCGCAGAAGAACTTCAGCCCCGTGATGGTGGCGTTGATCGTGATGGCCGAGATGCCGGTGTCGACCAGGTGCAATTGGAAGCTGCGCAAGTCCTCGCCGCTCACCGTGTCGGGTGAGCGCCCGAGGAACATGGCCAGGCGGCGCACGGCGCGGATGTAGGTGCTCTGCGTCTTGGCGTCGAGCTTGCGCAGGCGCATGTCGTCCAGCATGCGCTGGCGCAGCGGCGAGACGGTCGATGTCGTCGATGGGTTCATGGCTCTGCTCCAGTCGAAGAGCGAGGCGGATTGCCTCACCCTTCAACTTGGCAGAACCCACGGCGCCACGCGACGCCACGGCCTCACTCAAGCGGCTACCGCGCGAGCGGTTTAGTCCTCTGGCCGCGACCGCTATTCCGTAGTCACACCCGCGAGCGGACCTTCGACGTCCTGCCCGCGACGGCCAACGGCAGCTCTCGACGAACTCGTCGAATTTTCAGGCCCGGCCGTAAGCTCCCCCGTCAAGTAGACATCCCGGAACTGGAGTCTGCGGCGGTTGTGAGCCTGGGCATGAACAGCCTTGGAGGCAGGCCGCCCAGGGCGTCGTGAGGGCGCTGCTCGTTGTACTC
>NZ_SWAR01000042.1 GCF_006386545.1 Methylibium rhizosphaerae
GCCGCGCCGGGCCGCCCCAAGCAAGGCCCGACCCTCTCGGAGGGTCGATCGCCGTACTCGGCGAGCGGGGTGCGGACATCCCCCGGGCCGCCGCGCCGGGCCGCCCCAAGCAAGGCCCGACCCCTCCTGGAGGGGTGGCCGGCGTACCCGCCGGCCGGGGTGCCGACATCAGCATTCGATGATGTTGACGGCGAGACCGCCGCGGGCGGTTTCCTTGTACTTCGTCTTCATGTCGGCGCCGGTCTCCCACATGGTCTTGATGACCTTGTCGAGGCTCACATGGTGGGTGCCGTCGCCGCGCAGAGCCATGCGGGCGGCGTTGATGGCCTTCACCGACGCAATGGCGTTGCGCTCGATGCACGGGATCTGCACCAGCCCCCCGACCGGGTCGCAGGTGAGCCCCAGGTGGTGCTCCATGCCGATCTCTGCGGCGTTCTCGGCCTGGGCGGGGGAGCCGCCCATCACCGCGGCCAGCGCGCCGGCGGCCATGGAGCAGGCCACGCCGACCTCGCCCTGGCAGCCCACCTCCGCGCCGGAGATGGATGCGTTTTCCTTGTAGAGGATGCCGATCGCGCCGGCGGTGAGCAGGTAGTCGATGACACCCTGGTCGGTGGCGCCCGGCACGAAGCGGGCGTAGTAGTGCAGCACCGCCGGGATGATGCCGGCCGCGCCGTTGGTGGGCGCGGTGACCACCCGGCCGCCGGCGGCGTTTTCCTCGTTGACCGCCAGCGCGTAGAGATTCACCCAGTCCATCACCTGCAGCGGATCGCGCAGTGCCGCCTCGGGGTTGGCGGTGAGGTCCCGGTAGAGATTCGCCGCCCGACGCTTGACCTTGAAACCGCCGGGCAGCACACCTTCGGTGCGGCAGCCGCGAGCCACGCAGTCCTGCATCACACGCCAGATCTTCAGCAGGCCGGCGTCGATCTCGGCATCGCTGCGCCAGTGCCGCTCGTTGCGCCGCATGATCTCGGCGATGGAGCACTGCTCGCGCGCGGTGAGCGCCAGCAGCTCGGCACCGGTCTTGAAGGGAAAGGGCAGCACGGTGGCGTCGGGCGCGATCACCTTCTGCTTCTCGCCGTCGGCCGCCACCTCGTCGCTCACCACGAAGCCGCCGCCCACCGAGTAGTACACCCGCGACTGCAGCTCGTTGCCCTGCGCATCGAAGGCGGCGAAGCGCATGCCGTTGGCATGGAAGGGCAGGGTCTGGCGGCGCAGGAACAGCAGGTCGGCGGCTTCGTCGAAGGCCAGCTCATGGCGGCCGAGCAATGAGAGCCGATGCTGCTGCCGGATGGCATCGAGCGCCCCGGGAATGGCTTCGACATCCACCGTGTCGGGCTCATGGCCGGCCAACCCCAGCAGCACGGCCTTGTCGCTGCCGTGACCCTTGCCGGTGGCGCCGAGCGAGCCATACAGCTCGCACAGCACCCGCGCGGTACGGGGCAGCAGGCCTTCATGCTCGAGCCGCAGCGCGAAGAGGCGCGCGGCGCGCATCGGGCCCACGGTGTGCGAGCTGCTCGGCCCGATGCCGATCTTGAACAGGTCGAAGACGGAAACAGCCATGACGGGAAGACCTCGGTTCGGGGTGGGGGTTCAGCGCACGGCGGCGATCAGCGCCTCGCGCACCTGGTGCTGCACCTCCGGCCGCACCAGCGCATCGACGTGCTCGCCTTCGTCGACGCCGATCCAGCGCTTGGGCTCGGGGGCCGCCGCGAAGATGCGCTCCCCGTGGTGCTGCGGCACGACGATGTCGCGGCTGCCGTGCACCACCAGCAGCGGCACCTTGAGCCGCGCAGCCGCGGCGATGGGGTCGTCCTTGTCGCCCGGCAGCGTGGGAATGAGCAAGGGCCCCAGCACACCGATCGGGCCGATGTGCTCGAGCGCCTCGCGGGCGATGCCGCGATAGCTGCTGAAGGCCGAATCGATGACGAGCAGGCGGATGCCGGCGGCGTCCTGCGCCACGGCGCGCAGCGCGGTGGCCCCGCCCAGGCTCTGGCCGATGACGACCAGCCGCTGCGGGTCCACGCCCGGCAGCGTGCGCAGGTGCTTCAGTGCAGCCAGCGTGTCCGCCACCACGCCGGCCAGGCTGTGCGCGCCGTTCGACTGCCCATAGCCGCGGTAGTCGAAGGTCAGCAGGTTGAAGCCGGCATCCGGCAGCCAGGCCACCAGCGGCAGGTGGTTGCTGATGTTGGCCGCATTGCCGTGCACGTGCAGCACGGTGCCGACCGCGGGGCCGCGCGCCGGCATCCACCAGGCATGCAGCGTGGAGCCGTCCGGCCCCGGTATGTGCAGGTCCTGCGACTGCAGGCCATGGGCCTGCGGCGTGGTGTAGACCACCTTGTCGGGGTAGAAGAAATAGCGCTCGGTGAAGCTTGCGAACATGTCGCCTCCACAGGCCGTCAGAGCGCCCGCGGCGAGCGCGGCGGCAAGGAGCAGGAGGACCCGCCGCGGCGCATGCACCTCACGCCCCGCAAGCCTTCCGGATGTCGGCTGCGAACGCGTCCACCGCCTCTGGCGTGGTGTCCCAGGCGCACATCAGCCGGCAGCCGCCGCCTGCGATGAAGTCGTAGAACTTCCAGCCCTGCGCATGCAGCGTGTCGATGGCCGGCCGCGGCAGGAAGGCGAACACCGCATTGGCCTGCGGAGGGTGCATCACCCGCACGCCGGGCACGCCGGCGATGCGCTCGTGCAGGCGCTGCGCCATCGCGTTGGCATGGCGCGCGTTGCGCAGCCACACGTCGTTCTCGAGCATGCCGATCCAGGGCGCCGAGATGAAGCGCATCTTCGAAGCCAGCTGCCCGGCCTGCTTGACGCGGTAGGCGAAGTCTTCGCTGAGCGCGCGGTCGAAGAACACCACCGCCTCGCCCACCGGCAGGCCGTTCTTGGTGCCGCCGAAGCACAGCACGTCCACGCCGGCACGCCAGGTGATGTCGCTCGGGTGGCAGCCGAGCGCCGCCACTGCGTTCGCGAAGCGGGCGCCGTCCATGTGCACTCTGAGCTGGCGGCGCTTGGCGATGGCCGAGATGGCCCGCACCTCTTCGACGGTGTAGAGCGTGCCCAGCTCGGTGGCCTGGGTGAGGCTCACCACCTTGGGCTTGGGGTAGTGGATGTCGTCGCGCTTGGTGACCAGCTGCTCCACCGCGTCGGGCGTGAGCTTGCCGAGCCTGGCGGCGTCGCTGGCGCCTTCGGCCACCAGCAGCTTGGAGCCGTTGGAGAAGAACTCCGGGCCGCCGCACTCGTCGGTCTCGATGTGGGCGACGGTCGTGCAGATCACAGAGTGGTAGCTCTGGCACAGCGAGGCCAGCGCCAGCGAGTTCGCGGCCGTGCCGTTGAAGACGAAGTAGACGTCGCAGTCGGTCTGGAACAGCTCGCGCAGCCGGTCCGAGACGCGCTGGGTCCATTCGTCTTCACCGTAGCCCGGCTGGTGGCCGCTGGCGTTGGCCTCGAGGAACCAGTGCAGGGCCTCGGGGCAGATGCCCGCATAGTTGTCACTCGCGAAGTGCTCAGTCATGACGACCCCTCGACGGGTGGAATACACCCGCCGCTCCCCCGAGGGGAGGCGGGCCTTACTTGGGGCGGCCCGGCGCGGCGGCCCGCATGACGACCCCTCGGCGGGTGGAATACACCCGCCGCTCCCCCGAGGGGAGGCGGGCCTTGCTTGGGGCGGCCCGGCGCGGCGGCCCGCTTGGCTTCGAGCGACTTCACTGGTAGTCGGCCACGGGTACGCAGGCGCAGAACAGGTTGCGGTCCCCATACACGTTGTCCACCCGGCCCACCGGCGACCAGTACTTCTGCCGGCGCAGCGAGGCCACCGGGTAGGCCGCCGCCTCTCGCGAATACGCATGCGGCCATTCGGCCTTGAGCAGCGCCTCGGCGGTGTGCGGTGCGTTCTTCAGCGGGTTGTCGTCCTTCGGCCACGAGCCTTGCTCCACCAGCCGGATCTCCTCGCGGATGGCGATCATCGCGTCGCAGAAGCGGTCGAGCTCGAAGCGCGATTCGCTTTCGGTGGGCTCCACCATCAAGGTGCCGGGCACCGGGAAGCTCAGCGTGGGCGCATGGAAGCCGTAGTCGATCAGGCGCTTGGCCACGTCTTCGGCGGTGACGCCGCAGCTGTCCTTCAGCGGGCGCAGGTCGAGGATGCATTCGTGTGCCACGCCGCCGCCCTTGATGCCGGCCACGTTGCCGCTGAAGTGGATGTCGTAGTGGTCCGACAGCCGCGCGGCGACGTAGTTGGCCGACAGGATGGCGGTCTCGGTGGCAGCCTGCAGGCCGTCGGCGCCCATCATGCGCACGTACATCCAGCTGATCGGCAGCACCGCGGCATTGCCCAGCGGCGCCGCGCTCACCGCACCGATCTGCCGTTCGGCGCCGATGCCGGCCGCGCGGTGCGCCGGCAGGTAGGGCACCAGGTCGGCCACCACGCACACCGGGCCCACGCCCGGGCCGCCGCCGCCGTGCGGGATGCAGAAGGTCTTGTGCAGGTTGAGGTGGCTCACGTCGCCGCCGAACTCGCCCGGCGCCGCCACGCCCACCAGCGCGTTCATGTTGGCGCCGTCCACGTAGACGCGGCCGCCATGGCTGTGCACCAGCGCGCAGAGCTCCTTCACGTGCGTGTCGAACACGCCGTAGGTGGAGGGGTAGGTGATCATCACGCAGCTCAGCTTGTCGCCGTGCAGCTCGCACTTGGCCTTGAGGTCGGCCAGGTCGACGTTGCCTTCCTCGTCGCACTTGGTCACCACCACCTGCATGCCGGCCATTTGCGCACTGGCGGGGTTGGTGCCGTGCGCCGACTCGGGAATGAGGCAGATGTTGCGCTGGCCCTGGCCGCGGGCCTCGTGGTAGGCCTTGATGATCAGGAGGCCGGCGTATTCGCCCTGCGAGCCGGCGTTGGGCTGCAGGCTGATGCCGGCATAGCCGGTCGCCTGGCACAGCCAGGCCTGCAGCTGGCGGTCGAGCGCCTCGTAGCCGGCCAGCTGCTCGCGCGGCGCGAACGGGTGCACATGCGCGAACTCGGGCCAGGTGATCGGGATCATCTCGCTGGTCGCGTTGAGCTTCATCGTGCACGAGCCCAGCGGGATCATGCTGCGGTCGAGCGCGAGGTCCTTGTCCGACAGGCTGCGGATGTAGCGCAGCATCTCGGTCTCGGAATGGTGTGTGTTGAACACCGGGTGGGAGAGGTAGGCGCTGGTGCGCTTGAGCTCGGTGGGCAGCAGCGGCGTCACGCCCTTTTCGTAGGCCGCCCAGGCCGGCAGCGGCTTGCCGTCGGCGAACAGCGTCCACAGCGCTTCGAGGTCGGCGCGGGTGGTGGTCTCGTCGAGCGAGATGCCCACGCGGCCGTTGCCGGCGTCGCGCAGGTTGCGGCCGGTGTCGCGGGCGGCCTGCAGGCGCATGGCGGCCTGCGCGCCGCAATCGACCAGCACCGTGTCGAAGGCGGTTTCATTGGCGACCTTCGCGCCCAGCCGGGTGAGGCCGTCGGCCAGCACGGCCGCATAGCTCGCCACCCGCTGCGCAATGCGCTTGAGCCCCTGCGGGCCGTGGTAGACGGCATACATGCTGGCCACCACCGCCGGCAGCACCTGCGCCGTGCAGATGTTGGACGTGGCCTTCTCGCGGCGGATGTGCTGCTCGCGGGTCTGCAGCGCCAGGCGGTAGGCCGGGTTGCCATGCACGTCGACGCTCACGCCGACCAGGCGGCCGGGCAGCTGGCGCTTGAACTCGTCGCGGCAGGCCATGTAGGCGGCGTGCGGGCCGCCGTTGCCCATGGGCATGCCGAAGCGCTGGGTGGTGCCCACCGCGATGTCGGCGCCCAGTTCGCCGGGCGAGGTGAGCAGCGTGAGCGCGAGCAGGTCGGCTGCCACGATGGCCGCGCCGCCCCGGGCATGCACCGCCTCGATGACGGGCTTCAGGTTGCGCACCACGCCATCGACGCCCGGGTACTGCAGCAGCGCGCCGAAGTGGTCGCCGGAGCCGGCCTGTTCGGCGGGGCCGGTGACCACGCTGATGCCCAGCGGCAGGGCCCGGGTGCGCACCACCTCCAGGGTCTGCGGCAGCACGTCGTCGGCCACGAAGAAGCTCGTGCTCCTGCTCTTGCCCGCACGGGCGGCCAGCGTCATGGCTTCGGCGGCCGAGGTGGCCTCGTCGAGCATGGATGCGTTGGCGATGGCCAGGCCGGTGAGGTCGGCCACCATGGTCTGGAAGTTGACCAGCGCTTCCATGCGGCCCTGCGAGATCTCGGCCTGGTAGGGCGTGTACGCGGTGTACCAGGCGGGGTTCTCGAGGATGTTGCGCAGGATGACGCCCGGCGTCAGGGTGCCGAAGTAGCCCTGGCCGATGTGGCTCTTGAACACCTTGTTCTTCGACGCGATGGCGCGCAGCTCGGCCAGCGCCTCGGCTTCGCCGACGGCCGGCGGCAGCTGCATCGCCTGGCCGCGCGCGATGCTGCGCGGCACGATGGCTTCGATCATGGCGCGGCGGGAGGCCGCGCCGATCACGCTGAGCATGTGCTGCTCGTCGGCGGCATCGACGCCGATGTGGCGTGCCACGAATTCGGAAGGGTTCTCGAGCGCGCCCAGCGGCGCAGCGGAAGACATGAGCATGGCGTGTGTACTGCGAGGTGTTGAACGGGGGAGACTTCCTTCAGCAGCTGCGGGCCGCCGCGCCGGGTCGCCCCAAGCAAGGCCCGCCTCCCCTCGGGGGAGCGGCCGGCGTACCCGCCGGCCGAGGGGCTGTCATCTACCCCTTGGCGAGCAGCGCGTCGTAGGCCGGCGCGTCCATGAGCTCGTCGAATTCGGCCATGTTGCTGATCTTGATCTTGAAGAACCAGCCTTCGCCCAGCGGGTCGCTGTTGGCCAGGGCCGGATCGGAGCGCAGGGCCTCGTTCACCTCGACCACTTCGCCGCTCACCGGGCTGTAGATGTCGGCGGCGGCCTTCACC
Source organism: Methylibium rhizosphaerae (assembly GCF_006386545.1). Classification (GTDB taxonomy): domain Bacteria; phylum Pseudomonadota; class Gammaproteobacteria; order Burkholderiales; family Burkholderiaceae_C; genus Pseudorivibacter; species Pseudorivibacter rhizosphaerae. The sequence goes on from NZ_SWAR01000042.1 coordinate 6,932, forward strand.
GATTCGACGACGCCGGCCACTTCGCCCTTCCTGTAGCTCTTGCCGACCTCGGGCAGGTCCACGAACACCACGTCACCGAGCGCGTCCTGCGCATGGTGGGTGATGCCGACGACAGCGGCGTCGTGGTCTTCGATGTTGATCCATTCGTGGTCGGCGGTGAATTTCGTGGTCATCGGTAGGCTCCTTGGTGATCGGTCGGTTCGGCGAGCGGAAAGCGGGCGGGGCGGTCAGCCGCGGTGGTAGCGGTGCGGCGCGAAGGGCAGGGGGGTCACGCGCATCGGCTGGCGCTTGTTGCGCACCTCGGCATAGACCTCATGGCTGGGCAGCGCGTGGTTGGCGGCCAGGTAGGCCATCGCGATCGGCTGGTTGACGGTGGGCGCCAGCGTGCCGCTGGTCACGTGGCCGAGCTTGCGGCCCTGCGCGTCGACCAGCGGGGCGCCTTCGCGCACCGGCACGCGCTCGAGGCCCAGCAAGCCCACCCGCTTCATGGTGGGGCCGGTGGCGAGCTGGCCTTCGATGGCCGCGGCGCCTGGGTAGTGGCCGGCCCGTGCGCCGCCGGGGCGACGCACCTTCTGGATGGCCCAGGTGAGGCCGGCCTCGACCGGCGTGGTGGTCTCGTTGATGTCGTGGCCGTACAGGCACAGGCCGGCTTCCAGGCGCAGCGTGTCGCGTGCGCCCAGCCCGGCGGGCTTGACCTCCGGCTGCGAGAGCAGCGCCTTGGCCAGCGCCACCGAAGCTTCGGCGGGCACCGAGATCTCGAAGCCGTCCTCGCCGGTGTAGCCCGAGCGGGTGACGAAACACTCGACGCCGTTGATGATGAAGCTGCCGCCGGTCATGAAGGTGAGCGCGGTCACTTCGGGGCTCAGCCGTGCCAGCGCGGTGACGGCCTTGGGGCCCTGCAGCGCCAGCAGGGCGCGGTCGGGCAGCGGCACGATGTTGCAGCGGTGGCCGATGTGCGTGACCAGGTGCCGGGTGTCGGCTTCCTTGCAGGCGGCGTTGACCACCACGAACAGGTCGTTCGAGCGGCGGGTGATCATCAGGTCGTCGAGGATGCCGCCGTTGGCATTGGTGAAGAAGGCATAGCGCTGCTTGCCCACGGCGAGGTCGATCACGTCCACCGGCACCAGCGTTTCGAGCGCCTTCGCGGCGTCGTCGCCCACCAGGCGCAGCTGGCCCATGTGCGACACGTCGAACAGGGCGGCCGACTCGCGGCAGTGCCGGTGCTCGGCGATGATCCCGCCGGGGTAGTTGACCGGCATGTCGTAGCCGCCGAACTCGACCATCTTGGCGCCGAGTTCGAGGTGCAATGCGTGCAGCGGTGTCTTGAGCAGTTCGGCGGACATGTGGGGCTCCGAGGGCAGGTTTCACAACACCAGTGGCTGGTGATCGATCTTGCCCTCTCTGTCCGCTTTACCTGAGAGATTGGCGGGCCTGGCTATGCCGGTGTCCGCTTGCCCCTTCGGTGGGTGGGCTCCAGGGCCGACCTCTCTCCAGCGAGGAACGCCCCTTCGAGGGGCGTGTGCCAGTCCTTTTGCCTGAGCGTTCGGGGCGGGGCCCCTGCGCCTTCGGCGGCTTCACGGGGAAGCTCTCTCCTGGCCTGGCGAGTGTACTTCAGGCTCCAGCGACAAAGGCAGCCGAAGCTGCCTTTGTGAGCGTCGCGGCCGCGGTCACATGCCGGAATAGTTCGGCCCGCCGCCGCCCTCGGGCGTGACCCAGACGATGTTCTGCATCGGGTCCTTGATGTCGCAGGTCTTGCAGTGCACGCAGTTCTGCGCGTTGATCTGCAGGCGCTCGGTGTTGTCGTCGTTCTTGACGAACTCGTACACGCCGGCCGGGCAGTAGCGGCTCTCGGGCCCGGCGAACTTGCCCAGGTTCACCTGCACCGGGATCGCCGCGTTCTTGAGCGTCAGGTGCGCGGGCTGGTTCTCTTCATGGTTGGTGTTGCTGATGAACACCGAAGACAGGCGGTCGAAGGTGATCTTGCCGTCCGGCTTGGGGTAGCTGATCGGCTGGCATTCGGCCGCCGGCCTGAGGCTTTCGTTGTCGCGCCTGGTGGTGTGCAGCGTCCACGGCGGGCTGGCGACGCCCAGCTTGGGCAGCAGCCATTGCTCGATGCCGGTCATCAGCTGGCCGGCGAGCTTGCCCTTCTTGAACCACAGCTTGAAGTTGCGCGACTGCTGCAGCTCCTCGTTGAGCCAGCTCTTCCCGAAGGCCTCGGGATAGGCTGAAAGCTCGTCGTGCGCGCGGCCTGCGGCCAGTGCGGGCGCCAGCGCCTCGGCACACAGCATGCCGCTCTTGATGGCCGCGTGGCTGCCCTTGATGCGCGCCGCGTTCAGGTAGCCGGCATCGCAGCCGATCAGCGCGCCGCCGGGGAACACCGTCCTGGGCAGTGCCTGGGGCGTGCCGTTGTTGATGGCCCGCGCGCCGTAGCCGATTCGCTTGCCGCCTTCGATGTGCGCCCGGATGGCGGGGTGCGCCTTCCAGCGCTGCATCTCCTCGAACGGGCTCATGTAGGGGTTCTGGTAGTCGAGCCCGACCACGAAGCCCAGCGTGACCTTGTTGCCCTCGAGGTGGTAGAGGAAGCCGCCGCCGAAGGTGTCGTCGGTCATCGGCCAGCCGGCGGTGTGCACCACGAGGCCGGGCCTGGCCTTGTCGGCCGGGATCTCCCACAGCTCCTTCACGCCGATGGCGAAGCTCTGCGGGTCCCTGCCTTCGGCGAGGTTGAACTTCGCGAGCAGCTGCTTGCCCAGGTGGCCGCGCGCGCCCTCGGCAAAGATCGTGTACTTGCCCAGCAGCTCCATGCCGAGCTGGAAGCTGTCGGTGGGCTCACCGTCCTTGCCGATGCCCATGTTGCCGGTGGCCACGCCCTTCACGCGGCCCTGCTCGTCGTACAGCACCTCGGCCGCGGCAAAGCCGGGGAAGATCTCGACGCCCAGTCCTTCGGCCTGCTGGGCCATCCACTTGACCACGTTGGACAGCGAGATGACGTAGCAGCCGTCGTTGTGGAAGTTGCGCGGCACCAGCCAGTCGGGCGTGCGCCGGCTGCCGGTCTCAGAGAGGAACAGCACGTCGTCGCCGGTGACCGGCTGGTTCAGCGGCGCGCCAAGTTCCTTCCAGTTCGGGAAGAGCTCGTTGATCGCGCGGGGGTCCATCACCGCACCCGACAGGATGTGCGCGCCCGGCTCCGAACCCTTCTCGAGCACCACCACGGAGATGTCGGCGTTGAGCTGCTTGAGGCGGATCGCGGTGGCGAGGCCGGCGGGTCCGGCGCCGACGATCACCACGTCGTATTCCATGGCCTCTCGCGGGCCGTACTGCTCCAGGATCTCCTGTGGCGTCATGTGTCTTCCTCGGGGGTTTTGGATTCAGGGCTGCGCGCGATTCTAAGCGTCGCCCGCGCAGAAAAGAACGGTCGTTCTATTTTGTCGCTAGTGTCGTATCACTAGCGCATCCGCGCTGTCCGAGCCGTGACATGGGAGGCGCAAACTCGCGTGCTATCGTCGCCGCGAACCAGAAGTGCCGCGAGGAGCATTCCATGAGTTACAGCATCGACCTTTCCGGCCGCGTGGCCCTGATCACCGGCGCATCGAGCGGCCTGGGCGCGCAGTTTGCCCGCACGCTGGCCAGGTCCGGCGCGGCTGTCGTGCTGGCCGGCCGCCGCGTGGAGCGCCTGAAGACGCTGCGTTCCGAGATCGAAGGCAACGGCGGCGATGCGCACGTCGTCGGCCTCGACGTGACCGACGTGACCAGCATCCGCTCGGCCGTGGCGCATGCAGAAACCGAAGTCGGCCCGCTCGACATCCTCATCAACAACTCGGGCGTGAGCACCACGCAGAAGCTGGTGGACGTGAGCGAGGAAGACTACGACTACGTGATGGACACCAACACCAAGGGTGCCTTCTTCGTGGCGCAGGAGGTGGGCAAGCGCATGCTGGCGCGTGCCAAGGGCGCTGCGCCCGGCACCTTCACCGGCGGGCGCATCGTCAACATCGCGTCGATGGCTGGCCTGCGCGTGCTCGGCCAGATCGGCGTGTACGCGATGAGCAAGGCCGCGGTGGTGCACATGACGCGCGCAATGGCGCTCGAGTGGGGCCGCTACGGCATCAACGTGAACGCCGTCTGCCCGGGCTACATCGACACCGAGATCAACCACCACCACTGGGAAACCGAACAGGGCCGCAAGCTGGTCGAGATGCTGCCGCGCCGCCGGCTCGGCCAGCCGAAGGACCTCGATGCGCTGATCGTGATGCTGTGCGCCAACGAGAGCCACTTCGTCAACGGCGCGGTGATCCAGGCCGACGACGGTTTCGGCGTGTGAGCGCAGCTCAGCGCAGCACGATGACCTGCAGCGTCGCCTTCATGGCGCGCTCGTAGAGTTCGTCGGTCGGCACACGGGCGGCCGGGCCTTCGGCGGGCGCCGCCGCGAAGAGGCCAGGCAGTTCGGCCTGAAGCGCCGACACCGGCAGCAGCCCGCCGCCGGCGGAACTCAGCCCGACCAGCCGGCCGGCGGTGTCGAACACCGGCCCGCCCGGCAGAGCATTCGACGGGAGCTCGATGCCCAGGCGCCGCTGTCCGCTGGCCGCGTCGAGGTTGCCCAGGAAGCCTGGGCGCAGCCAGGGCCAGGCCGGGGAGGCTTCGTCATGCCCGGTGTAGGCGACGGCATAGCCCGGTGAGCCGGGAAAGGCGTCACGAGCGACGGCCTTGAGCGCGGGTGCGTCTTCTGCAGCGCCTTGCAGCGTCACCAGCACCAGCGGCAGGCTTCCGAGGCGCTGCTGCAAGCGGGCCGGCCACGTGCGGCCCGAGCCGTTGCGCAGCCACACCTGCTGCACGCCTTCCATGGCCCAGGCCGGCACCACGGCGCGGCGGCCGTCGTCCACCAGCACGCCGCTGGCCACCAGCCGGGCCGCTCCGGGCACGGACTCGCCGGCGGGGTACGGCGCGAGCCGGGCCGGTGCGGCCAGCATCGTGCGGGTCACCTGAGGCGCCGACGAGCCGAGCTGGCTTTCCACTTCGGCGAGCAGGGCGTCCTGGGGCAGGCGTTCGCGGGCCTGCTGCAGCAGGCGCTGGCCGAACTCGCGCTGGCCGCTCATGTGCAGCAGCCACGCATACAGCGCGGTGCCGACCGACTTGTCGCGATGCGCGCCGGCGGTGTGCGAGGCGAAGGCCAGTGCGCGGCGGAACTCGCCGTTCTGCAGGTAGCTGCGCACCAGGCCGGCCTCGATGTCGGCCGCGTGTTCGGAATTCGCCGCACGGTCGAAGCCCTGCGCGGCCTCGACGGCGCGGCCCTGCGAGAGCTGCGTCTCGGCGGTGGCGATCCAGTCGCGCAGTGCCGCCGAGCGTTCGCCGAGCGGCAGGCCCTGGGAGGCCGCCGTGGCGGTCGCCGCGGCGGCGAGCAGTGTGGCGGCGGTTCGCTTCACGGCAGGCGCGTGATGCGCGGCTTGCCCAGCGCCGGCGCGTTGGGGTCGTAGGCCGGGAAGCCGGGCCGCTTGAAGCCGGCCAGGTAGGCGGTGAGCGCATCGATGTCCTGCGCGCCGCCCAGCGGGTTGGTGCCGCCTTGGAGCACCTTGAAGCCGTCGCCGCCGGTGGCAAGGAAGTTGTTCACCGTGACCCGGTAGGTCCTGGCCGGCTGCAGCACCGTGCCCAGCGTGTCGACGATCTGGTCGACCACCGCGCCGTTGGTGTTGACCAGGCGTACGTCGGTGATGCGCGCATCGCAGCCCTTGGTGGCGTCCCAGGTGTACTTGAATCCGGCCGAAGGGATCAGGATCCGCGTGTTGCCCTGTTCGCGGCAGCCGGCGAACTGCTGCTCGAGCAGGTGCTTGAGGTCCTGCGCGGTGAGGGTGAGCGTCACCAGGCTGTTGCCGAAGGGCTGGGCGGTGAAGGCCTCGCCGTAGGTGATGTTGCCGTCGCCTTCACCGGCCGGGCTGGACGGGAAGGTGAAGCCGGGGTTGCGGACACCGCCCGGGTTCATGAAGGCGATCACCGCCCCGCCGAAGCTCGAAGGCGCGGTGGCTGCCAGCTGCGCATCGGCGATCAGCTCGCCGGCAGGCATGTTGCCGGCGGCGTCGGCCGAGTTGGGCAGCGCCGTGGTGATGGAGCCGATCACCTGGTTGGCGATCGGCGACACCAGGGTGTTGTAGTTGTCGACCAGGTTGCGCACCGACGGGTCGGCGGCGATGGCGGTGTTGATCTCGGGGTCGGTGCGGTCGACCAGGCGGTTGGTGGCATTCACCGCCACGATGTCGCGGCGCTTCGGATCGATGGTCACGTCGATGTCGGTGAGCACGCGGCCGAAGGCGCTGGCGCTGGTCACCGGAATGAGACGGCCGCGGGCGTTGGGCAGGCCGGTGGGCCGCGGCGTGCTGGTCACCACGCCGTTCACCGACTTCACGTCCAGCGTGCCGGCCGAGCAGTTGTAGGCGGCATGGGTATGGCCGCTGACGACCAGGTCCACCTCGTCGTGCAGCCGCGAAACCATCTTGGCGATGTCGGAGTTGGCGAGGTTGCCGTCGCAGCCGTTGATGTCCGACAGCCCGGCGGACTGGAAGCCGCCCTGGTGCACCAGCACCACGATGGCTTCGACGCCCTGGCGCTTCAGCCGGGGCACCAGCGCATTCACCGTGTCGGCCTCGTCGCGGAACTCGAGGCCGGCCACGCCGGTGGGCGTGACGATGTTGGGCGTGGCCTTGAGCGTCATGCCGATGAAGGCGATCTTGACGCCCTTGAACGACTTGATGCCATAGGGCTTGAGCAGCGGCCGGCCGGTGGCGGTGGAAACGACGTTGGCCGACAGCCACTTGAACTTCGCGCCTTCGAACGGCACCGGGGTGCCGACCAATGCCCCCTTGCAGCTGTTGGGGTCCACCGCGCCGCTGGTGATCTTGCAGCCGCCGTTCTGCAGCCGCAGCAGCTCGGCCGAGCCTTTGTCGAACTCGTGGTTGCCCACCGCGTTGAAGTCGAGGCCGATGCGGTTGAGCGTCTCGACCGAGGGCTCGTCGAAGAACAGCGCCGAGACGAGCGGCGAGGCGCCGATGAAGTCGCCCGCGCCGACCACCACGTTGTGGCGGTTCTGGCGCTTGAGCCGCGCCACGTAGGCGGCCAGGTAGTCGGCGCCGCCGACTGCCGGGCGCTGGGCGGCCGCGATGGAAGTGTTCTGGCCGAAGGTGCCGGGAGACTGCAGGTTCCCGTGGTAGTCGTTGAAGCCGATGATCTTCACGGTGAAGGGCTTCTTGTGGGGATCCCACCAGCCCCAGCCATGGCCGTGGCGAGCATCGGCCGCGGCTTCGGCATCGGGCAGTTCCCATCCTTCAGGGTCGGCTTGCTGCCAGCGGCCGTTGTCGGCCGAGGGCGGCGTGGCGCAGGCCAGCGTGGTGAGCGACAGCGCCAGCACACCGGCCAGCAGCGAACGTTGTTGCTTCATCGTGTGTCTCCCGTGGGCGCTCGAACGAGCGCGAACGGCCGCGACGTTGGCACGCGGCCGCGACAGCCGTGTGACGGCCGGGGGCTGTGCTAGGGTGCGCCCCCGATGACAACGCCGCGCACGGACGTCCTCCATCAGCAATTCGCGGGCCAGAGCCTGCGCCGGGCGGCGCTCGGCGCCCTGGCCGCCGCCTGCTTCGTCGGTGGCATCCTCCTGTCCATGCGCGCCCATCGGTGACGCCCACACCCACCCCGACAACGACACACACCATGAGAAGCCTGACTCCGCTCGAAGCCCGCGTGGTTTCGGTGCTGTTCGAGAAGCAGCACACCGTGCCCGACTCCTATCCGCTGTCGCTCAATACGCTGGTGCTGGGCGTGAACCAGAAGACCGCCCGCGACCCGGTGATGAACGTGAGCGAGCCCGAAGTGCTGGGCGCGCTCGACGAGCTGCGGGCCTTGAGCCTGGTGGTCGAGGTGAGCGGCAGCCGGGTGGCGCGCTATGAGCACAACATGCAGCGGGTGGTGGGCGTGCCCAGCCAGTCGGCGGCGCTGCTGTCGGTGCTGATGCTGCGCGGCCCGCAGACGGCGGCCGAGCTGCGGCAGAACAGCGAGCGGCTGCACCGCTTTGCCGACATCTCGTCGGTGGAGGCCTTCCTGAACGAGCTGGCCGAGGACTCGCCGCCCAAGGTGGTGAAGCTGCCGCGTGCGCCGGGTGTGCGCGAGGCGCGCTGGGCGCACCTGCTGTGCGGTGAGGTGGACGTGCCTGCCGAGTCGGCAGCCGGTGCCGATGCGCCCGTGGCGCCGTCGGAGCTGGCGGCGCTGCGCCGCGAGCAGCAGCGACTGGGCGACGAGGTGGCGCGCCTGGCCGCGCTGGTGGATCGGCTGTATGCCGAACTCGGCGTGGCCAGGCCCGAGGGCGAAGCATGAAGCCGGACAAGCCGGCTCCCGCCAGCCACCGCGCCTGGGTGCGCGAGGCGGTGCGCCGCATCGACGCCGACTTCCAGCGCTCCAGCGACACGCACCTGATCCCGGTCGCGCTGCCCGGCTTTGCCGGCATCTCGCTGTACCTGAAGGACGAGTCCAGCCACCCCACTGGCAGCCTGAAGCACCGCCTGGCGCGGTCGCTCTTCCTGCATGCGCTGTGCAACGGCTGGCTGCACGAGCACAGCACGGTGGTCGAGGCGTCGAGCGGCTCCACCGCCATTTCGGAAGCGTATTTCTCGCGGCTGCTGGGGCTGGCCTTCGTGGCGGTGATGCCGCGTTCCACCTCGGCCGAGAAGATCGCCGCCATCGAATTCCAGGGCGGGCGCTGCCACCTGGTGGACGACCCGACGACGATCTATGCCGAATCGCAGCGGCTGGCCGACGAACTGGGCGGCCACTACATGGACCAGTTCACCTACGCCGAGCGGGCGACCGACTGGCGCGCCAACAACAACATCGCCGAATCCATCTTTGCGCAGATGCGGCTGGAGCCGTTTCCGGTGCCGGCCTGGCTGGTGTCGAGCGCGGGCACCGGGGGCACGCTCGCCACGCTCGGCCGCTACGTGCGCTACTGCCGGCACGAAACCCTGGTGTGCGGCGCCGACGCCGAGCGCTCGGTGTTCTTCGACCACTACCTGGCCCGCGACGCCGGGCTGCGCATCGAGCAGGGCTCGCGCATCGAAGGCATCGGTCGCCCGCGGGTCGAGGCGTCCTTCATTCCCGACGTGCTCGATGCGATGGTGAAGGTGCCCGACCTGTGGTCGCTGGGCGCCATGCATGCCCTGAGCCGGCGCCTCGGCCGCCCGGTCGGCGGCTCCACCGGCACCAACCTGGTGGCGGCGCTCGCCTGTGCACGGCAGATGCGCGAGCGCGCCGAGTCCGGCGCCATCGTGGCCCTGCTGTGCGACGGCGGGCAGCGATACAGCCGTACCTATCACGATGCCGCATGGCTGCAGGCGCAGGGCCTGGCCTGCGAGCATGAAGCTGCCGCGGTCGATGCGTGGCTCTCCCACGGCCAGGTGCCGGCAGCCCTGCTGGCCGCCTGGCGGCTGGCGGGCGACCTTTCCTAGGGCCTGTTAACGCTATTTGGAGCCTCACGCTTGGATCCCTGGGGGCGCAGGCCTAGTCCGCCTGCACCGGCCGCAGGGCCTCGAAGAACTGCCGCGTCGCGGCACTCCAGGAAAACTGCTCGGCATGCCGCCGCACCGCGTCGCGCGGCAGCTGCAGCGCCCGCATGCAGGCTGCGCCCAGGTCGCGGTCCAGCACGCCACCGCCCGACCGGCCCACCACGTCGATCGGCCCCGGCACCGGAAAGGCCGCCACCGGCGTGCCGCAGGCCATGGACTCGACCATCACCAGGCCGAAGGTGTCGGTGACGCTGGGGAAGACCATCACGTCGGCCGAGCGGTACAGGCGCGCGAGCTCGGCGCCGTCGAGCACGCCGAACCAGCGCACCCCGGGGTAGCGGGCTTCGAGCCGCACGCGCTCGGGGCCTTCGCCGGCCACCCACTTCTCGCCGGGCAGGTCGAGCTTCAGGAAGGCGTCGACCTGCTTTTCGACCGCCAGCCGGCCGACGTACAGGAACACCGGTTCGCCGTTCCGGCGCGGCAGGCGTTCGCCATCGGCGCGGAACATCGCCAGGTCGACGCCGCGCGACCACAGCCGAGCGCGTTCGAAGCCGCGGGCCTTCAGGTCGTCGACGATGGCCGGCGTGGGTGCCAGCGTCGCGGCGGCCGCATTGTGAAAGCGGCGCAGCAGTGCATAGCTCCAGCTCACCGGCAGGCGGAAACGGGCATGCACGTACTCGGGAAAGCGGCTGTGGTAGGCGGTGGTGAATTGCCAGCCGCGGCGCATCGCGATGCGCCGCACGCCCCAGCCGAGCGGGCCTTCGGTGGCGATGTGCAGGCGGTCCGGTGCAATGGCATCGATGCGGCGCTCCAGCTCGCGGCGGGTGGTGAGCGCGAGGTGGATCTCCGGGTAGGTGGGGCAGGGCATCGAGCGAAAGCCCTGCGGCGAGAGCACCTCCACCGCATGGCCGGCGGCTTCGAGCTCGCGGCGCGTCATCTTCAGTGTTCGCACGACACCGTTGACCTGCGGCTCCCAGGCGTCGGTCACGATGAGGATCTTCATGCATTCTCCTGCTGCGCCTTGGCGGCTTCGAAACGATGGGGGCGCCGGGTCCGGTGGTGGGCCGACGCGATGACGGCCATGGCCGCGGCCACGGCGAGGCCGAAGCTCCACACCAGCAGCACCAACGGCACATCGGCCGCCAGCAGCGCTGCATACAGGCCGAGCATCAGCAGCACGCTCAGGTTCTCGTTGAAGTTCTGCACCGCGATCGAGCGGCCGGCGCTCAGCAGCGCATGGCCGCGGTGCTGCAGCAGCGCGTTCATCGGCACCACGAAGAAGCCGGCGCAGCCGCCCACCAGGACCAGCAGCGGCCAGGTGCTGTGCACGCTGCTGAGCGCGGTGATGCCGGGCACCAGCAGCCCCATCGCCACGCCCAGCGGCAGCACGGCGGGCGCCTGGCGCAGCGGCACCGTGCGGCCGGCCAGCCAGGCGCCCGCGGTGATGCCTACCGCGGTGACGCCCTGCAGGTAGGCCGCCTCCTCGAGCGGCAGCGCCAGCTCTTCGGTGGCCCAGCGCAGCACCACGAACTGCAGGGTCGCCCCCACGCCCCAGAAGAGCGTGGTGACGGCCAGCGAGGTGCGGCCGGGCGCATCGCGCCACAGCGCGAGGTTGTCGCGCCAGAAGTGGCGCAGCAGCGGCCCGACGGCATAGCTTGCGCGGGCGTAACGCGCGCCGCTATCGGGAATGCGGGTGTTGAGTCCGGCGGCCAGTGCATACAGCGCGAGCACGCCCAGCAGGGCCGGCAGCAGGCCGGCGGTGCTGCCGGCCACCGGACCGACGAGCACACCGCCCAGCACGATGCCCAGCACGATGGAGCACACCGTGCTCACCTCGATCCAGCCGTTGGCGGCCACCAGCTGGCGCGGTGTCACCAGCTCGGTGACCAGCCCGTACTTGGCAGGCGAGTAGATGGCCGCGCCGGTGCCGACGATCGCGAACGCCGCCAGCGGCTGCAGTCCTGCGATCAGCAGCAGCGCCCCGCCGGCCTTGATGCCGTTGGCCACCAGCATGACGCGTCCCTTGCGCCAGCCGTCGGCCAGCGGTCCGGCCAGCGGTGCCAGCACCACGTAGGCGATGGTGAAGAAGAGCTTGAGCAGCGGCACCCACCACGCGGGGGCGGCCAGTTCATGCAGGCGGGCGATGGTGACGATGAGCAGCGCGTTGTCGGCGAGGCCCGAGACGAACTGCGCAGCGATGAGGAAGTAGAAGCCGCGGGTCAAGTGGCATGCCTCGCATGCGGCCGGGGAGTCGGCGCCCGCGATTCAATGACACGCAGGTTGAAGGCTTGTGACAGGACGTGGCGGTCGTCGCGAAAATCGCGCTTCAGCCGGCCACGAGCTTCTGTACCAGCTCCGGCGTGGTGGCCGCGCCGTACTTGCGCAGCAGCCGGGCCCGGTAGATGTCCACCGTGCGGTGGCTCACGCCCAGCACCTGGCCGATCTGCTTGCTGGTGCGCCCCTCGATGAGCAGGGCGGCCACCTCGCGCTCGCGGCCGGTGAGCCCGGCGCGGGCAGGCGTGGTGAGCGGCCTGCGGGAGGAGAGGTCCTCGAAGCTCCAGATGCCGGCGTCGTGTGGCGACTCCGGGTTGAGCGCGCGGCCGGTCACATGGCACCAGAACAGCTCGCCGGTGGGGTCGAAGGGCGAGCGCTTCATGATGCGGTCGTCGGCATACCGGCCGTCGCGGTTGAGCTGCAGCACGATACGCTTGCCGGTGCGCTCGAACTCGTCGGCGCTCGGGTAGAGCACCTGGAACGACTGGCCCACGAGCAGCTCGCGGTGGGTGCGGAACATGTCGGCCACGGCCAGGTTGCAGTCCACGATGGCACGCTGCCGCGAGATCACCAGGCCCACTGGGGCGAGCTCGAAGGCGATCCGGTAGTCGGTTTCCATGCAGGGGTTTCCTTAGGCGATTCTACGTATCGGCATACGTAGTACGCTGCGGCCCCAGGTTCCACCATCGACATCGAAGGAGACGTCGCCATGAACAAGGTCTACCCGAGCGCCGCAGAGGCGCTGGCGGGCATCGTGAAGGACGGGCAGCTGATGGCCGTGGGCGGCTTCGGGCTGTGCGGCATTCCCGAGGCTCTGATCGACGCGCTCAAGGACTCGGGCGTCAAGAACCTCACCGTGATCTCCAACAACGCCGGCGTCGACGGCTTCGGCCTCGGCAAGCTGCTGGAGACGCGTCAGATCAAGAAGATGATCTCCAGCTACGTGGGCGAGAACAAGGAGTTCGAGCGCCAGTACCTCGCCGGTGAGCTGGAACTCGAATTCACGCCGCAGGGCACGCTGGCCGAGAAGCTGCGCGCCGGCGGCGCCGGCATCCCGGCCTTCTTCACCCGCACCGGCGTGGGCACCATCGTGGCCGAAGGCAAGGAAACCCGCGAGTTCGACGGCCACGCCTACGTGATGGAGCGCTCGCTGGTGCCCGAGGTGTCGCTGGTCAAGGCGCACACGGCCGACAAGAGCGGCAACCTCGTGTTCCGCCGCACCGCGCGCAACTTCAACCCGGCGGTGGCCATGGCCGGCAAGATCACCGTCGTCGAGGTGGAGCACCTGGTTGAAACCGGCGAACTCGACCCCGACGCGGTCCACCTGCCCGGGATCTACGTGCACCGCATCGTGGTGAATGCCCATCCCGAGAAGCGCATCGAGAAGCGCACGACCCGCCCGGCCTAAGGAGACACACATGCCCTGGACCCAAGATCAGATGGCCGCCAAGGCGGCTTCCGAGCTGAAAGACGGCTACTACGTCAACCTCGGCATCGGCATTCCCACCCTGGTGGCCAACTTCGTGCCGCCCGACGTCGAGGTGTGGCTGCAAAGCGAAAACGGCATGCTGGGCATCGGCCCGTTCCCGACCGAGGACGAAGTCGACGCCGACCTCATCAACGCCGGCAAGCAGACCGTCACCACCATCGCCGGCACCAGCATCTTCGGCTCGCACGACAGCTTCGCCATGATCCGCGGCGGCAAGATCAACCTGGCCATCCTGGGCGCCATGCAGGTGAGCGAGAAGGGCGACCTCGCCAACTGGATGATCCCCGGCAAGATGGTCAAGGGCATGGGCGGCGCCATGGACCTGGTGGGCGGCGTGCCCCGCGTGCTGGTCGTGATGGAACACGTGGCCAGGAAGAAGGACGGCACCACCGACCTGAAGATCCTGCCCAAGTGCACGCTGCCGCTCACCGGCGTGGGGGTGGTGAACCGCATCATCACCGACCTCGCAGTGATGGACGTCACGCCGCAGGGCCTGAAACTGGCGGAGCTGGCGCCCGAGGTGACCCGCGAGGAAGTGCAGTCCAAGACCGGGGTGACGCTGATCTGAGCGCCTGACCTCCTGAACGAAGCGGCCCGCGGATCGCGGGCCGTTTCATTTGCGGTGGGCGTCGGCAGGCGCCGTCTGCCAGCGGCCGTCGAGCAGCAGCTCGTGCGGCTGGAACTGGGCCTTGTAGGCCATCTTGTGGCTCTGCTCGATCCAGTAGCCGAGGTACACGTGCGGCAGCTTCAGCGCCCGCGTCTGCTCGATCTGCCAGAGGATGTTGTAGGTGCCGTAGCTGCAGCCCGGATCCGGCTCGTAGAAGGTGTACACCGCCGACAGCCCGTCGTTCAGGATGTCGAGGATGGACACCATCTTCAGCGTGCCGAGCCCGCCGCCGGGCGGCGCCGGCTCGCGGAATTCGATGAGGCGCGAGTTGACGCGGCTTTGCAGCAGGAACTGGGTGTACTGGTCGATCGAGTCGTGGTCCATGCCGCCGCCCGCATGGCGGCCGGCCTGGTAGCGCAGGTAGAGCTGGTAGTGCTCGGGCACGAAACACAGCCGCAGCACCCGGGCCTGCAGCTGGCGATGCGCCTTCCAGGCGCGCCGCTGGCTGCGGCTGGGCTGGAAGCGGTCGACCGGCACGCGCAGCGGCACGCAGGCGCCGCAGCCGTCGCAATACGGCCGGTAGGTGAACATGCCGCTGCGGCGAAAGCCGTTGGACACGAGGCCCGAATAGGCGTCGGCGTGGATGAGGTGGCTGGGCGTGGCGACCTGCGAGCGCGCCATCCGGCCCGGCAGGTAGCTGCACGGGTAGGGCGCCGTTGCATAGAACTGCAGCGACGCGAGCGGAAGCTCCTTCGGATGAGTCACGTGTGCCGGCCCTTCACCGGGCTGGGGGCAGCGGCGAGGCGCGCGTCCAGCCCGGTCCATAGCGACGGATGATAGGTCCAATCATGCACCGGCTCGGCGGGCACGGCAGTCCCCAGGTGTTGTTCGAACGCCGCGCGTGAGATTTCCCGCGCGCCCAGCGACGCGAGGTGGCCGGTGTTCTGCTGGCAGTCGACGAGGGAAATGCCATGGGCCCGGCAGAAAGCCACCAGCGCGGCCAGCGCGATCTTGGAGGCGTCGGTGCGCAGCGAGAACATCGACTCGCCGAAGAACATGCGCCCCAGCGCCACCCCGTACAGCCCGCCGACCAGTTCGCCGCCGATCCAGGTCTCGAAGGAATGCGGGATGCCGCTGGTGGCATGCCAGGCCGAGTAGGCGTCGATCATCGCCGGCACGATCCAGGTGCCGTCCTGGCCGGCCCGGGGCACCCGGGCGCAGTGCTCCATCACCCGGCGGAAGTTGCCGTCGATGCGGACCTCGCTGCCCGGCGTGGCGATGAACCGCTGCAGCGTCTTGCGCAGCGAATGGCTGAGCTTGAAGTCGGCCACCGGCAGCACCATGCGCGGGTCGGGGCTCCACCACAGCACCGGCTGGCCCTCGCTGAACCACGGGAAGATGCCGCGCGAATACGCCATTTGCAGGCGCCGGGGCGTGAGCTCGCCCCCCGCAGCCAGCAGGCCGGGTGCCTCGCTGCGTGCGGGCAGGGCCCGGCGCGTGTCGGGGAAGGGGGTGTTGGCGTCGTGCAGCCAGGTGATCACGGAAGGCGGTGCGTCCGAAACGGTCCTGGCTGCATTTTGAGGGCGGCGCCCAAGAAAAAAGCCCGGTGCGAACACCGGGCTTGAAGGTACCTTGAAAGGGGGTTTCGAGAGGTACCGAGGAGACAACCTTTCAGGGAGGCCGCCGGACGAACCGGCGACGCTACTCAGATGTGGTGCAGGGCCAAAAGTTCAACCCTTCCTGTTTTCACACCGCCGGCAAGGTCTGGTACCTCGCTCGGCCGTCAGGCAGTGGCGCGGCGGGTCTTGGCGGCGGCTTGCGTCGCGGCCTTGGTCGCCGAGGTGGTGATGGCCTGGAAGTTGGCTTCGGCCACGTCGGCAGCCTGCTTGGCAGCCTTGTGCACGCTTTCGAAGGCGTTGTTGGCGGCCGACACGGCCGACTTCACCAGGGCCACGGCGTTCTCGGTGCCGGCAGGAGCGTTCTTGACGGCGGTGTCCACCACGGCCAGGAATTTCTTCTGGGCTTCGGCGATCTGGGTCTCGGCGACCTTGTTCACTTCGGCGTTGGTGGCGGCCGCGATGTCATAGACATGGCGGCTGTAGGCGGCGGCCTTCTCGGCGGCGGGCTGCAGCAGCGAAGCCTGCAGGGCCAGCAGTTCCTGGGCGTCCTTCACAGACAGCACGGCCTTGGTGTGGTCTGAAGCCTCGCCCAGCGAGGCCTTGGCGACCTGGAGGTTCAGCTCGACCAGCTTCTCGACGCCTTCGAAGGCCTTGTTGGTGAGGCCGAAAAGGGTTTCGACGTTGGCTTTGTGGGCGGCGATCAGTTGTTCAGCAGTCAGCATGTGCAGGGCTCCAGAGGTTTGGTTGGGATCTACTACCTAGGTGCTGCATTTTGTGCGCTGCAGCATGACCGGAAGTATAGGGACCGTTCGACGGCTTGCAAGTGGTTTTTGCTGCGTTGCAGCAAATTTAGACGGCTGTTTCTAGCAGGCGGCGCGCAGCTTGGCCGGCGGCCGTGACCAGGCGATGAAAGCCGGCAGCGGTCCAGAATCGCAGGCCCCGTCTCATCCCCTCCGATGCAAGCCTTCTACAGCGATCACTTCGTGCTGCCTCTCCCGCCGGGTCACCGCTTCCCGATGGGCAAGTACGCCTTGCTGCGGGCGCGGGTGGAGGCGGAATTGCCCGGCCTGCGGCTGCACGAGGCCCAGCCGGCCACCGACGGCGAACTGGCGCTGGCCCACGAGCCGGCCTATGTGAACGCGGTGGCCGAAGGCTGGCTCACGCCGGCGCAGCAGCGCGAGATCGGCTTTCCCTGGTCGCCGGCCATGGCGGAGCGGGCCCGCCGTTCGGTGGGAGCCACCATCGGCGCAGCACGTGCCGCGCTGGCCGAGGGCGTGGCGGCCAACCTGGCCGGCGGCACCCACCACGCGTATGCCGGCAAGGGCAGCGGCTACTGCGTCTTCAACGACGTGGCGGTGGCTGCCCGCCTGATGCAGGCCGAATGGCACCGGCATCGCCGTGAGCTGCTGCGGGTGGCGGTGATCGACCTCGACGTGCACCAGGGCAACGGCACGGCAGCGATCTTCCGCGACGATCCGACGGTGTTCACCTTCTCGATGCACTGCGAGAAGAACTTCCCGTTCCGCAAGGAGCCGAGCGACCTGGACGTGGACCTGCCGGAAGGCTGTCGCGACGAGGCCTACCTCGCAGCGCTCGATGACGGGCTGCACCAGTTCTGGCGGCGCCAGGCGCAGCGCCCACCCGGGCTGGTGTTCTACGTGGCCGGCGCCGACCCGCATGAAGGCGACCGGCTCGGGCGCCTGAAGCTCACCACCGAAGGGCTGGCCGAACGCGACCGGCGCGTGCTGGCGGCCCTGCGTGCACGGCGCGTCCCGGCGGCGCTTTCCATGGCCGGCGGCTACGGGCGTCGCATCGAAGACACGGTCGGGGTGCAACTGGGCACGCTGTCGCAGGCGTGGCAGAGCTGGCAGGCGTGGGCCTCCGATAATCGCCGCCCATGACCAGCGCCCGCCCCGAGCCCCAGGACCGCAGCCGCTACCGCCATTTCTCCAGCCTGCCCACCCGCTGGATGGACAACGACGTCTACGGCCACGTCAACAACGTCGTCTACTACAGCTTCTTCGACACGGCGGTGAACCGCTACCTGATCGAAGCCG
The DNA here is from genome assembly GCF_006386545.1 of Methylibium rhizosphaerae. Lineage (GTDB taxonomy): Bacteria > Pseudomonadota > Gammaproteobacteria > Burkholderiales > Burkholderiaceae_C > Pseudorivibacter > Pseudorivibacter rhizosphaerae. The sequence continues at coordinate 24,511 of NZ_SWAR01000042.1, forward strand.
GCGCGCTGGACATCCACCGCGGCGAGGTCATCGGGCTGGTGGTCGAGACGCGCTGCAACTACTTCGCCCCGATCGAATTCCCGCAGGCCGTCGATGCCGGCCTGCGCGTGGCCGAGCTGGGGCGCTCCAGCGTGCGCTACGAGGTGGGGCTGTTTGCCGAAGGCGCCCCCGCCACCGCCGCCCACGGTCACTTCATCCATGTGTACGTGGACCGTGCCACGCGGCGGCCGGTGCCGCTGCCCGAACCGTTGAAACAAGCCTTGCAGGTGCTGCTGTGAAGACCAACGACCTCCCGCTCGACCCGGCCGCCGTCGACGCCGCCATCACCTCGCGCCGTTCCGTGCGCGCCTTCCTGCCCACGCCGGTGGCGCGATCGGTCATCGAGGACATCCTGAAGGTCGCAGCCCGCGCGCCCTCGGGCACCAACGTGCAGCCCTGGAAGGTCCACGTGCTCACCGGCACGGCACGGGAGTCGCTGTCCGAGAGGATCATGGCGGCCTATTCCGACCCCGAGGTGGCCAAGGACCACGTGCAGGAATACGACTACTACCCGACCAGGTGGGTGTCGCCCTACATCGACCGGCGCCGCAAGATCGGCTGGGACCTCTACGGCCTGCTCGGCATCGGCAAGACCGACAAGGCGCGCATGCATGCGCAGCACGGGCGCAACTACACCTTCTTCGACGCGCCGGTCGGGATGATCTTCACCATCGATCGCATCCTGGGGCAGGGCAGCTGGCTCGACTACGGCATGTTCCTGCAGAACATCATGATCGCGGCTCGCGGCCGGGGGCTCGACACCTGCCCGCAGGCGGCCTTCACGCAGTTCCACCGGGTCATCGCCGAAGCGCTCCAGCTGCCGGGGTCCGAGATGGTGGTGTGCGGCATGGCGCTCGGCTTCGAAGACCGCAGCGCGGTCGAGAACCAGCTCGTCACCGAACGAGAGCCGCTCGAGAACTTCGTGCGTTTCCACGACTGAGGCCCGGCGCAGATGGCTGCTTCCGAACTGAGTGGCGCCGGCCTGTCGGCGCTGTGGGGCGTGCCGTTCGCCGGCATGCTGCTGTCCATCGCGGTGATGCCGCTGCTGGCGCCGGCCGTGTGGCACCACCACTACGGCAAGATCACCGCCGGCTGGGCGCTGGCCTTCCTGCTGCCGTTCGCCGCGCAGTTCGGCGCGGGCGTCGCGCTGCACGGCTTCGCGCATGCGCTGCTGGCCGAATACCTGCCGTTCATCATCCTGCTCACGGCGCTGTTCACCGTGGCCGGCGGCATCTACATCCGCGGCAACTTTCACGGCAGCCCGGGTTTCAACTGCGGCCTCATGGCGCTGGGTGCCGTGCTGGCGAGCTTCATGGGCACCACCGGCGCGTCGATGCTGCTCATCCGGCCGCTGATCCGTGCCAACGACAACCGGCGCCACAGCGCGCACGTGGTCGTGTTCTTCATCTTCATCGTGTCCAACGCGGGCGGCTCGCTCACGCCGCTGGGCGATCCGCCGCTGTTCCTCGGCTTCCTGAAGGGCGTGGACTTCTTCTGGACGGCCGCGCACATCTTTCCGCAGACGCTGGCGCTGGTGGGTGCGCTGCTGGCGATCTTCTACCTGATCGACAGGCGCTACTACGCCAGGGAAGGCGTCACGCGCACCGACCCGACGCCCGACACGCCGAGCTTCGGCATCGAGGGTGGGGCCAATGCGTTGCTGCTGCTGGCCATCATGGGCCTGGTGCTGCTGAGCGGCACCTGGAAGCCGGCACTCTCGTTCCACCTGCTCGGCACCGAGGTCGGCCTGGCGCAGCTGGTGCGCGATGCGGCCCTGGTGGCCATCACCTTCATATCGCTCGCCATCACGCCCGGGTCGGTGCGCGCCTCCAATCAGTTCTCGTGGGCGCCGATGGCCGAAGTGGCCAAGCTGTTCGCGGGCATCTTCCTCACCATCATCCCGGTGCTCGCCATGCTGAAGGCCGGCATGGACGGCGCCTTCGCGCCCATCGTGGCGCTGGTCACCTCGGCCGACGGGCAGCCGATCCCGTCGATGTACTTCTGGGCCTCAGGGGCGCTGTCGTCCTTCCTGGACAACGCGCCGACCTACCTGGTGTTCTTCAACCTCGCCGGCGGCGATCCGCAGGTGCTCATGACGTCGCTGGCCACGGTGCTGGCCGCGGTCTCGGCCGGCTCGGTGTTCATGGGGGCCAACACCTACATCGGCAATGCGCCCAACCTCATGGTCAAGGCCATTGCCGAGGAACGCGGCTTGCGCATGCCGAGCTTCTTCGGCTACATGGCCTGGTCGGGCGCCGTGCTGGTGCCCTTGTTCATACTCATGACCTTCATCTGGTTCCGCTGAGGGAGCGTCGAATGCCTGACCGAGTGCTGGTGGCCCGCGCGGCCTTTCCCGACATCGTCGATCGCCTGCGCGCTCACTTCGAGGTCGAGGACAACCCCGGCGACACGGTGTGGACGCCGGCGCAGCTCATCGAGCGCCTGCAGGGCAAGCGCGGCGCGGTGACGACCGGCAGCGAACGCATCGACGCTGCCGTGCTGGCTGCCTGCCCCGAGCTCGAAGCGGTGTGCAACATGGCGGTGGGCTACAACAACATCGACGTGGAGGCCTGCACCGCGCGCGGCGTGATCGTCACCAACACGCCCGACGTGCTGACCGAAACCACTGCCGACTTCGGCTTCGCGCTGATGATGGCCGCGTCCCGCCGCATCGCCGAATCCGAGCACTACCTGCGCCGCGGCGAGTGGACCCAATGGCGCTACGACATGTTCACCGGCACCGACGTGCACGGCGCCACGCTCGGCATCCTGGGCATGGGCCGCATCGGCCAGGCCATCGCCCGGCGCGGCGCGCTGGGCTTCGGCATGCGGGTGATCTATCACAACCGGTCGAAGCTCGGCAGCGACGTCGAGGCCGCCTGCCGCGCCAGCTGGGTCGACAAGCACACGCTGCTGCGCGAGGCCGACCACCTGGTGATCGTGGTGCCGTACTCGGCCGCGTCGCACCATGCGGTCGGTGCGGCCGAGCTGGCGCTGATGAAGCCGACCGCCACGCTCACCAACATCGCGCGCGGCGGCGTGGTGGACGACGCGGCGCTCGCCCGGGCGCTGCGCGAGCGGCGCATCGCGGCCGCGGGGCTCGACGTCTTCGAAGGCGAGCCCCGTGTGCACCCGGACCTGCTCACGGTGCCCAACGTCGTGCTCACGCCGCACATCGCGAGCGCCTCGGTGACCACGCGGCGCGCCATGGCTTCGCTGGCGGTGGACAACCTGATCGCGGCGCTGGGCCAGGGGCCGTCTGCCGGCAAGCCGCCCACGCCGGTGAATCCCGAAGTCCTGCGGACGTAAGCGCGCCCCTGACACAATCGCCGGCATGACTGAATGGATCGTGCTGGCCCTTGCGGCCCTGAACCTGGTGCTGCTCGTCTGGATCGCGGCGCAATTCAAGAAATCTTCCGCCGACGCTGCGGACGCCCAGCGCGACGAGCAGCTCAAGAACGAGTTCCGCGGCGGCACGCAGACGCTCGAGCGCAACCTGCGCGACGAGCTCACCCGCAGCGGCGCCACCACGCGCCAGGAGCTCAACGCGCAGCTCGCCAACTTCCAGCAGACCCTGCTCACCCAGCAGGGCGACGTGGCCCGCACGCAGAACGAGCAGATCGACAGCTTCCGCACCCAGCTGGCCACCACCCAGCAGATGCTGACCGACACGCTGCGCGCCACCACCGGCAGCCTCACCCAGCAATCGCAGGCCGCCCGCGAAGCGCAGGACGCCGCCCTGAAGCGCTTTGCCGACACGCTCAACGATCAGCTGCGCATCCTGGGCGAAGGCAATGAGCGCCGCCTGGCCGAGGTGCGCGCCACCGTCGAGCAGAAGCTCACCGCGCTCGCGGCCGACAACGAGAAGAAGCTCGAGCAGATGCGCCAGACGGTGGACGAGAAGCTGCATGCGACGCTGGAGCAGCGCCTGGGCGAAAGTTTCAAGCAGGTGGCCGAGCGGCTGGAGCAGGTGCACCGCGGCCTGGGCGAGATGCAGTCGCTGGCGCAGGGCGTGGGCGACCTCAAGCGCGTGCTGACCAACGTGAAGACGCGCGGCGTGTTCGGCGAAGTGCAGCTCGCCGCGCTGCTGGAACAGGTGTTCACCCCCGAGCAGTACGCCACCAACGTGGCCACCGTGCCGGGCAGCAACGAGCGGGTGGAGTTCGCCATCCGCCTGCCGGGCCGCAACGACGACGGCGCGCCGGTGTGGCTGCCGCTGGATGCCAAGTTCCCCCGCGAGGACTACGAGCGCCTGATCGACGCGCAGGAGCGCGCCGACCGCGACGAGGCCGAGGCCGCGGCTTCGGCCCTGGAGCTGCGCATCCGCAACGAAGCGAAGAGCATCGCCGCCAAGTACCTGTCGCCGCCGCACACCACCGACTTCGCGGTGCTGTTCGTGCCGACAGAAGGCCTGTATGCCGAGCTGCTGCGCCGCCCGGGGCTGGTGGACGTGCTGCAGCGCCACCGCGTCACGCTGGCAGGCCCGACCACGCTGCTGGCCATGCTCAACAGCCTGCAGATGGGCTTTCGCACGCTGGCGCTGGAGCGCCGGTCTTCCGAAGTGTGGAAGGTGCTGGGCGCGGTCAAGACCGAGTTCGGCAAGTTCGGCGACGTGCTGGCCAAGACGAAGAAGAAGCTCGACGAGGCGGCGCGCACCATCGACGACGCCGAGGTGCGCACTCGCGTGATGTCGCGCCAGCTGCGCAGCGTGGAGGCCCTGCCCGAGGCCGAGGCGCAGAAGGTGCTGCCGCTCGATCCGCAGGCCGAGATCTTCGACACCCCGCAGGCCTGACGCCCGGCCGATGTCGCTGCGCCGCGCCCTGGTCCCGCTGATCGCCGCCCAGGTCTGCCTGCATGCCTGCATGTCCGGCACGCGCCTGGCGGCGCCCCTCACCGCGCTGAAGGAAGGCAGGGGCGCTGCCGCGGTCGGCCTGCTGCTGGCGCTGTTCGCGGTGGCGCCCATCGTGCTGTCGCTGCGCGCCGGGCGGTATGCAGACCGGCATGGCTACCACCTGCCGGTGCGGGTGGGCGTGGCGATGAGCCTCGCCGGCGCACTCACTGCAGTGGTCTCGCAGCACTACCTCGCGTTGTGCGCGGCCGCCGTGCTGACCGGCGGCGGCACCTGTTTCGCGCTGGTGGCCATCCAGCGCTATGCGGGGCGGCTGACCCATGACGCCACCGAGCTCAAGCAGGTGTTCTCGTGGCTCGCCATCGGCCCCGCGGCGAGCAACTTCATCGGCCCGTTCGTGGCCGGCCTGCTGATCGACACTGCAGGCGTGCGCTGGGCCTTCGCCTTCATGGCCGGCCTGCCGCTGCTCACCGCATGGTGCGCGCGCTACGTGCCGCCGCAGCCGCTCGACCCCGGCGCCTCCACGCTGCTGGGGCCGGGTGCCTCGAAGCGGCGCAGCGTGTGGGACCTGATGCACATCGTGCCGCTGCGCCGCCTGCTGGTGGTCAACTGGGTGCTGTCGGCCTGCTGGGACCTGCACACCTTCGTCGTGCCGGTGCTGGGGCATGAGCGCGGCCTGAGCGCCACCGCCATCGGCTCCATCCTGGGCGCGTTTTCCATTGCCGCGGTGGTGGTGCGGGTGCTCATCCCGGTGCTCGCGCATCGGCTGAAGGAGTGGCAGGTGCTCATGGGCGCCATGCTCGGCACTGCCTCCATGTTCGCGCTGTATCCGCTGGCGCCCAGCGCGCTGCTGATGGGCGTGTGTTCGGTGGGCCTGGGCCTTGCACTCGGCTCGGTGCAGCCGATGGTGATGTCGGCGCTGCACCAGGTCACCCCGCCCGAGCGGCAGGGCGAGGCGCTGGGTCTGCGCATGATGGTGATCAATGCCTCCAGCAGCGTGATGCCGCTCCTGTTCGGCGGCGTCGGCGCGCTGGCCGGGGCGGCTTCGTTGTTCTGGGCTGCGTCGGCCTTCGCCGGCGGCGGCAGTGCCCTGGCGCGGCGGCTGGAGCGCGACCTCGGCGAGCCGCCGCAGCGTCAGTCGTCGGCCTGACCGCCGGGCCTGGCGCCGCGCCGGCGCTCCCGCACCACGAAGCGGGCCGCGTCGAGCGCATCGCGCAGGTCGGCACCCACCGGGCACGGCGCGCCGGTGACCCAGGAGGCGAGCACCTCGGCCGCCAGCGCGGCGGTGGTGATGCCGCGAGAGCCGAGCGCGGCCAGCACGAACAGGCCGCCGTGTTCGTCGGCCAGGCGCGGCACGAAACGAGGCTGGTCGAGCCGGCTCATGCTGGCGGCGGCAGCCAGGTCGGGCACGGCCCCCACCAGCGGCAGGCGGTCGGGCGCCACCATCCGCCAGCCCACGCGGCCGCGAAGCGATGTGGCGTCGACCTCCGGTGCGCTGCCGCAAAGGGCCGCGAGACGCTGCAGGTTGTGACTGTGGTCGCTCTCGCGCAGGTGGGCGTCCGGGTCGTGGTGCTGGGAGGTCGCGCCGCACAGCACCCAGCCGTCCCGCGGCGGCAGCACGTAGCCCGCCCCGGACACCGGCAGCCGTGCGGACCTCAGGCCGGGCGCGTGTTCAGGCAGCAGCGTGGTTTGGCCCCGCACCGCCGACACCGGCCACACCGGCGCAGCAGGCTCGCCGGCTTGTGCGCCGAGTGCCAGGTCGGCCGCGTTCAGTGCGTTGGCCAGCACGACCACCGGTGCCTCGGCCAGCACGCTGCCTGCCGCATCGAGCAGCTGCCAGAGCCGGCCCTGCCGGAGAACCGCCGACACGTCGCGGCCGCCATCGAATGACGCACCGGCCTGCGCGAGCCATGTCGCGGCCAGCGTGCGTGGCGCCAGCCAGCCGCCGCCCGGGTAGAACCACCCGCCGTGCGGCAGCGCCAGGCCGCTGGCTTCTCTTGCGGCGGCCGCGTCCAGCCACTGCAGGTAGCCGGCCGGCAGGCCGGAGGCGGCCAGCTGTTCGAGCGCCTCGGTGTCGGCAAGCCGCCCCTCCAGGCGGATGAAGCCGTCGATGCTGCCGGCGACCCGCCCCTCGGCGATCCAGGGCCGCACCAGCGCTTCGGTGCGCAGGGCGGCGGCGCGGTGCCATCGGGCATGCAGCCCGTCGTCGCCCTGGAAGGTGCCATGGAACAGGCCGCCTTCGTTGCCGGAGGTGGCCATGGCAGGCGCGGGCTCGCGGTCGAATACGCGGCAGGACCAGCCCTGTCGCGCCAGCGCCCAGGCGGCGGCACAACCGGCGAGGCCGGCCCCCACGACGAGGGCTTCGCGCGGCCCCTTGGGCGTGCGCAGGGCGGCGGGTGCGCGCTGCGGCGTGAAGCGGGGTGCGAAGCGCGCGACGGTCATGTCGCGCTTGCCGGCAAAGCCGGGCGCCTTGCTCACCTCGAAGCCGGCGCCGGACAAGGCATCTCGCACGCCGCGGGCCACGCTCCAGGTGGCGGCGGTGGCCCCGGGCGCCGCCAGGCGGCCCAGCCGCTGCAGCTCGTGCGGCTGCCACATGTCCGGGTTGCGCGCCGGAGAAAAGCCGTCGAGGAAGAAGGCGTCCGCCTCGAGCACGAGCTCCGGCAGCCAGCCGGCGATATCGCCGAAGGCCAGCAGCAGCTGCACCCGGCCGGCGTCGAATTCCAGCCGGTGCAGGTCGGGCGTGAGCAGCGGCCAGGCCTGCACCAGCGCCTCCGCGAGGGCCGGCTGCGGCGAACCGGCCAGGGCGCGGGCCAGGTCTTCGCGCTCCGGCGGGTGCTTCTCGATCGACACGAAGACCAGCCGGTCGCAGCGCGCGTGCGAGGGCGCGCCGCGCCAGGCCTGCCAGGTGGCGAGGAAGTTGTTGCCCAGGCCGAAGCCGGTCTCGAGGATCACGAACCGCTCGCGGCCGGCCCAGCGTTGCGGCAGGCCGTTGCGGGCCAGGAACACGTGCCGCGCCTGGTCCCAGGCGCCGGCTTGCGAGTGGTACACGTCGCCGAACTGCGGCGAGTACGGCGTGCCTTCGGCGGTGAAGGCGACCTCGGCGGGGCGGATCGGCGCGGTTCTCATGAGCGCTGCGCCAGCCATGCCAGCAGGCGAGTCCGGGCGGCCGTGAGGTGCCGGTAGGCGAGCACCGCCTCGCTCATGCTGGCCAGCGCGTCATGCAGGCGCTGCGCCTGCTCCGGTGTGGTCACCGCCTGGGCCAGCGGCTGCACGTCCACCCGGATGGTGAAGACGGCCTGCTCATGCGCGGGCAGCGGCACGAAGGTCTGCCGTTCGCTGCGCAGCCAGGCCAGCGCGGCCAGCTCGTCGGCGCTCCCATCGGCCGGCCATTCCTGCGACGGATGGCGCGCCGGGTGCTGGTCGTGTTGCCCATGCGGCGTCACGGTCCAGACATGGCGTTCCCAGCGCTGCGGCGCACACACCAGCTTCATCAGGTGCGGGCCGGCCGCCAGCAGGGTGGCGTTTTCGGCCACCGGCGCATGCACGGCTTCGAAGCGGCGGCCTGCCTTGTCGGCCGGGGCCCAATGCGATGGCAGGCACACGGCAAGCCACGGGATGGTGGCGCTGCGTCCGTCGACGATGGCGAAGTCCTCGTGCAGGGCGAGGCACAGCAGCGCCGCAAGGCGCAGGCGCGCGGGCAGGGCGAGAAGGCAGTCGCCGACACCCGCATGAGCACCGGCGAGCGGCGTGACGGCACCGCGTGCCTCGACCCGCCAGCCCAGCCGGAGCGCGGCCAGGCCGGTGCCGTCTTGGACGAAGACCTGCGGGTGCTCGGCGGCCGCCTGTTCGCACAACGCGTGCAGCGCATGAGACGCGTCGAAGGGCTCGACCGACACGAGTGCCTGCCCGGGGTGCCGGCTCAGCACGCCGAGCTTTTCGGCGAACACCGGTGAATCGGGCGACAGCGGCGTCAGTTGCGCCTGCCCGGCTTCGAGCCGGCGCAGGCCGGGCTGCATGCGAAACGGGGCGGTGACGGCGGAAAAGTCCAGGCTCATGTGCGGCCGTAGTGTCGCCGCTTCGGCCGGGCACGCCTGCCGTCATCGAACTGCCACAAATGGCGGCAATGCAACCGGAGACGAGCATTGGCGCAGGCTGCGTGGCGCTGTGCACTGCTGATTCACATCGTTGTCCACAGGAAGTGTTGATAGTGCTTCTCAGTTTGGCTGCCTCGGCCAGCCGCAACGTGAACCGGAAGGTCGCGCCGCGCGGAAGCCGCGTTCAGAAGAAGCGGTCCAGCGTCGGGAAGTCGGCCGTCGCCTGCACGCAGTGCCAGAGGTAGATCGCGAAGCCCGGGTCGCCGGTCCACAGCGAATAGCGCATGCGCCCGTGCAGCTGCGCCTCCCGTTCGGTCTGCTCGATGCCATGCATCGCGAAGGCCCGGGCGCGGGCCAGCCATGAAGCGTCCTGCGTGCGGCGATACAGCTTCAGGAAGGCGTAGCCGTTGCCGCCGGTGCCGTGGCAGAGGTTGGAGCCCTTGGCCAGCGGGCCGGCGCGCCAAGTGGCTTCGCCGGCGGCCAGCAGCAGCTCATCGAGCGCGGTGCCGGGCATGTCGGCCAGGCAGATCACGAAGCCGGGCGCGCCGTGGCAGAACTGCATGAGCATGCGCGGTGCGCTGCCGGGCGGCGTGTCCAGGCAGACGCGCCAGCTGGCCAGGCCGCCTTCGCGGGTGGCGGTGCGCTGCACCGTGGTTTCAATGATGGATTGCCAGGCAGGCCACTCGTCGTCGCCCAGCAGGTCGCGACCCTGGATCAGCACCGCCGCGGTGGCCGCGAAACCATGCACCGCATCGAGATACGTGCTCAGGCGGCCGTACAGGTCCTGCGTCCAGTAGTGGCAGCCGTGCTCCTCGGACCACAGCAGCTGCGACCGCAGCCTGTGTGCCGACTGCCGGTACAGGGCCGCCCAGCGGGCATCGCCGCTGCCGAAGCGCCGGTGCATGAACAAGGCCGCCAGCATGGTGCCGGGCGATCCCCACATCAGCTCGCGCGCCGGGTGGTCGAGGTTGCCGCCGATCAGGGTGGCCAGCCGGTCGGCCGTGGCCGCCGACGGCTCGAGCGCCTGGTCGAGCAGCAGGATGCCGGTGTCGCCCATGAGGTAGGAGCCTTGCTGCTGCAGAGCCTCTTCACCCAGCCAGGCGCGATTGAGCGGCAGCAGCGGCCGCACCCGTGGCGCATATGAACGCGCCAGGCGCACCGCACCCAGGCTCTGCAGGTGGTGCAGCGCCCAGATCACGCCGCAGGTGCCGAAGTACAGCGGGTGATAGGGCGGCAGGGCATCGGGCTCGCCGTCGCCGTCTGCATCGCGCGGGTGCACGGGCCAGTGCCGCTCGGGCGAGAAATTCGCCTCGGTGTCGCGCACGATGCGTTCGATCATGGCCAGCGCGCGCGCTTCGTTCCAGGGCGTCGTGCCGAGCGGCTCGTGGCGTGCGGGGTCGTGGAGCATGGCGCGGGAGTTTGCTCCACCTGGGCGGCGCCTGCAGCAGAATCGCCGGGCCTTGATCGACCTACACCACAGGAGCCAGCCCATGAGCGATGACACCCCCGTTTCCGACTACCTCGTGCTGTCGCGCGGCCGCTGGGACGACGACAAGACGCCCGAGCAGATCCAGGCGGCCATCGACCAGTTCTATGCCTGGCACGACCGCCTCGTGGCCGAGGGCCGGATGCGATCGGGGCGGCGCCTGGCGCGCGAGGGCAAGCTCGTCGGCCGCAGCGGCGTCATCGATGGCCCGTTTGCCGAGGCCAAGGAGGTGGTGGGTGGCTACTGGTTCTTCGTTGCGGCCAGCCTCGACGAGGCGGTGGCGCTGGCGGCCCAGAACCCCTGCATCGCCTGCGGGCTGAGCTTCGAAGTGCGGCCGATCGAGCCCGAACGGGCAAGTGCCTACAGGCTTGCGAACGAGACGCCGCTCTCGTCAACCTTGATTGACGGCAGCCGCGCCGTCAACTAGAGTTGACGAATGTCTGCAACAAACCCGGGCGGCATGCCCAGCGACCCGGCCGAAGCGCTGGCCGCCGTCGTCGCGCTGCGCCGCACGGCCGACCGGATGGAGCGTGCCGCGGTGGCGAAGGCGCTCGCACAAGGCTGGTCCTGGTCGCAGATCGCCGAGGCGCTGGGCGTCACGAAGCAGGCGGCGCACAAGCGGCTGGCCGGCCTCGTGGCACCTGCGCGCAAATGAACCGGCATCGCAGGGAAAGGACAGCATGTTCGAGCGACTCAAGCAACGCGTACGCGACATGGGCACGATCAAGGCCTTGTGCGAGGCGGCCGAGCGGCATGCGCTCGCCGCAGGTGAGCGGGAGGCCGGGGCGGAGCATTTCCTGCTTGCGGCCCTGGAGTTGCCCGACGGCTCGGCGCACCGGGCCTTCGAGCGGGTCGGGGCGGATGCGGCCCGGCTCGGCGCGGCCGTCGAACAGCAGTACCGCGACGCGCTGCATGGCGTTGGCGTGGACCCCGAACCCCTGGAGGCTGCGGCGGGTGCGCCCGAGCCGCTGGCCCCGGCCGCCGGGCTGTACCGCGCGGCGCCGTCCGGGCAGGCGGTGATGCAGCGGCTGGCCGCCTTGCGCGCCGAGGACAAGGGCGCTGCGTTGCTGGGCTGCCATGTGGTGGCGGTGGTGGCTGGCATGCCGCAGGGCGTGGCGGCGCGGGCACTTCGCGCCATGGGGGTCGAGCCGCAAGCGCTGGCCCGGGCGGCCGGCGACGAAGCGGCCGCGCTCAGCCGGCGCGCGGCCTGAGCCCCACGCCCTTGAAGAAGGTGTAGCAGAACACGCCGCCGGGCTCGGCGGTGCGGTGCAGGTCGCGCAGCCCGGCGTCGAAGCGCTCCGCGCTGGCGAGTCCTGCGGCCACTGCGTCGCGTCGCACGCCTTCGATCATCGCGGTGAAGGTCCTGCGAGTGAAGCCGTCGGCCAGCGCCGGCCGGGTGGTGTCGGCATACACGAAGCGCGGCGACACATGCACCGCCTCGAAGCCCGCCGAGGCGAGCAGGGGCTGCAGCTGCCGCCCGATCAGCGCATTGCCGCCTGCGCGGCGCTGCAGCTCGACCTGGCATGCGATGGCCGCGCGGGCCTCGGCGCTGTCCGGGTGGAAGCACGCCGTGCCGTGGTCGCCTTCGATCACCGTCAGGCTGCCGCCGGGCTTGAGCTGCGCGGCCAGCGCCGCGAGTGCGCGGGCCGGTTGCGCCAGGTGCTCGAGCACGAAGCACACGAACACATGGTCGAACGACGGGCAGGCGAAGGGCAGGGCGAGCAGGTCGGCCTGCAGCAGTTCTACGCGGTCTTGCACGCCGGCTGCCTCGACGCGGCGCCGTGCGGCGGCCAGCGAGGCCGGCGAGATGTCGATCGACGTGAAATGCGCCTGCGGGCTGCGGCGCGCCAGCGTCACCGTCTGCGCGCCGACGCCGCAGCCCGCTTCGAGCACGCGACTGCCGGGCGGATAGCGGGTGTCGGCATGCAGCAGGTCCTCGAGCGTGCCGGCCTGGTCGAGCAGGCGGTCGGTTTCGCGAGGCTGGTAGCCGTGAACGTAGGAGGTGTGGTCGCTGTGCATGCGGCGCAGTCTGGCCTGCGCGGCACCTGCGGTCTTGAACGTTATTGCGGCGAGGCTGCCGCACGGCGCCAGGCCCCCGGCGTGAAGCCGAAGTGGCGCACGAACAGCCGCGTCATGTGGCTCTGGTCGGCAAACCCGGCGTCGGCGGCGGCCTGGACCAGCGGTACGCCGCGGCGGATCAGGGACCGTGCGCGTTCCGCCCGCTGCTGCAGCAGCCATGCATGCGGCGGCAGGCCATGGACCTGCGTGAAGCGCCGCAGCAGCTGGTACTTGCCGAGGCCCTCGAGCGCGGCCAGCTCCTCGAGGCCGGGGGGCTGCAGCAGGTCGGCGGCCAGGCGGTCGCGGACGCGCCGCATGTCGGCAGGCGCTTCGGGCGCCACGGTTGCCGTCGTGGCGAGGCGGCCCGGCAGCGCCGCGCCCAGCAGCGCCAGCGCCTCGTCGCAGGCCAGCCTGCCGAGGTCGGTGCGGCTGGCCTGCCAGACGTCGAGGCGGCCGAACAGCCGCAGCAGATGCCGTGCGAGCACCGGATCCCGTGCGGCCGGCCGGGTGAGCTCGAGTTCGCCCTGGATGCCGGCCCAGCGGGCCAGCACGCCGGGCTCGAAGTACAGCATGCGCCAGCGGCGCGAGGTCGCATCCAGCGGCCGGCCGTCGTGCACCTCGCCCGGGTTGGTGGCGATCGTGTCGCCGGCCATCGCATCGACCTGGCCGCGGCCGCTGGCGGAGCGATGGCCGCCCCGCTCGACGAGCCCGATGCCGTGGGTGGCATGCCAGTGGCGGCCGTAGTGGCGCGCGCTTTCGATGCGGGTGCCGAAGATGCCGGCCCATGGGCTGGCGTCGACGATGGCGCGGTGGGCGGGAGCTTGTGCCATGCAAGAAAAGGAGGCGTTGCGATTTCGGTCCATCGTTGCACACCAGCGTGCCGCGACCGTGACTTTTTCCATCGGCTGGCGAGGGAAGAGGGGGTTCGCGACACCCCGTGCTTGCCCTCCGTTTACCAACGGTTTACCGAGCGTTACCCAACGACATGGGCGATTGGCAGGCGGTTGTCCCCGGCTTTCTAAGCTTCCTGCATCGAACAGGCGCGAGCCACGCAAGGACCCAGAACATGTTGAACACCGAAACCACGGCCGCCTTCCGCCCTCTGCCGAGCGGCACCGCGACGCATGCCGCCTGGACTGCGCAGCCGGCCGAGCCGCGTGACGCGGCGCCCGCGCCGCGCACCGCGAGCCGCATCGCCGAGACGCTGCGCACGCTGCAGGACGTGGTGCCCATCACGCGCCGGGTGGTGCACGTGGGCGACACGATCTATCACTCGGGCGAGCAGTTCAGGAGCCTGCACGTCATCAACTCGGGCTTCTTCAAGACCATCAATTTGGCGGCCGACGGGCGCGAGCAGGTGGTGGGTCTGCACTTCAAGGGCGACTGGCTGGGTTTCGACGGCATTGCCGGCGGCCAGTACGGCTGCGATGCGGTGGCCATGGACACCGGCGAGGTGTGGATCATCCGCTACGACGCGCTGATCGCCGCCTGCGCCAAGCACCCGCCGCTGCTGGGCATGCTGCACACCGCCATGAGCCTCGAGATGACGCGCGACCGCAACTCGCTGCTGTCGCTGTGCACGCTGTCGGCCGATGCACGGGTGGCCGACTTCCTGCGCTATTGGGCAGAGTCCCTGGCGCAGCGCGGCCTGCGCACCGACCAGATCACGCTGCGCATGACGCGTGCCGAGATCGGCAACTACCTGGGCATGACGCTCGAGACGGTGAGCCGCGCGCTGTCGAAGCTGTCGCGCGACAAGCTCATCGCCTTCAACCAGAAGGGCCGCCGCGAGGTGCAGATCCCGGACGTGCGAGCCTTGTGCGCCTACATCCAGCGCAGCCTGGCGCCGGCTGGCAGCGCGGTGCTGCAGTAGGTCTTCGCAACCCGCGCATTCAGCGCGGCGCCGCCAGCACCCGGGCCATCGCCCGGGTGAGCTCCTGGCGGGTGAAGGGCTTGCGCAGCAGCTCCGGCGACGAAGCCTCGCCGGGGTCGAGCAGCTCGGACGAAAAGCCCGACATCAGCAGCACCGCGAGTTGCGGCATGCGCCGGCGCGCCAGTTCGGCGAGTTCGGTGCCGCGCATGCCGGCTCCGAGCGCGATGTCGGACATGAGGAGATCGAAGCGCTCGTCGCCCGCCAGCTTGGTGAGCGCCATTTCGGCCGTGGTGGCCGGCGTGACCTTGCAGCCCAGAGCGTTGAGGAAGTTCGTGACGACGTTGCGGACTTCCGGCTCGTCTTCCACCAGCAGCACACGCAGGCCGCGGGGCACTTCGTTGGCGTGCAGGGCCGACTGGCCGCTTTCGTCGCCGGGCTCGCGCTGGCGCGGGAGGAACAGCGAAACCCGGGTGCCCTGGCCGATGGTGCTGTCCAGCAGCACCGCGCCCTGCGACTGCTTGGCGAAGCCGTACACCGTGCTGAGGCCGAGGCCCGTGCCGCGCCCCGCCTCCTTGGTGGTGAAGAAAGGCTCGAAGGCCCGTTCCTTCACCGCTTCGGACATGCCGGTGCCGGTGTCCCCGATCGAGACTTCGACATAGGCGCCCGGGCTGTGGTCGGGCAGCTCCGCCAGCAGCGCCGCGGGAAGGCGGATGCATGGTTGCGCACGAAACAGCAGTTCGCCGCCTTCGCGCATGGCGTCGCGCGCATTGATGGCCACGTTCAGCAGCGCCGACTCGAGCTGGCCGGGGTCGGCCATGCAGGGTGGGCAGTCCGGGGCGATCTCGACCGCGATGCGAATGCGCTGGTCGAGCGTGCGGCGCAGCATGTCGGCCAGTGACTCCATCAGCGCCTGTACGTTGACGCGGGTGGGCTGCAGCACCTGCCGCCGTGAAAACGCGAGCAGCTTGCCGGTGAGCTCGGCGGCGCGCCTGCTGGCGCGGGTGGCGGCCCCCACCAGCTGCGGCGCGAAGCTGTCGCCCGCCACTGCCGGATGGTCCTCGAGCACCTGCAGGTTGCCCTGGATGATGGTGAGGAGGTTGTTGAAGTCGTGCGCAATGCCGCCAGTCAGCTGCCCGACGCTTTCGAGCCGCTGCGCATGGTTGAGCGCTTCCTCGTTGCGCACGCGCTGCAGGCTGGCTGCCAGCAGGTTCGACAGCGATTGCAGGAAGCGCACCTCGTCGTCACCGAACCGTTGCGGCTGCTTCGAGCGCACCGTCAGCACGCCCACGGTCTCGCCGCGGTCGGACAAGGGCGCCGCCAGGGCACTGGCGAGGCCGGCGTCCAGGTAGCTTTGCGGCACCTTGAAGCGGCGCTCGCTCGAGTAGTCGGACACCAGCAGCGGCCCGTCGGTGGCCACCACGATGCCCGGCGGCGTGTCGGGCCGGTTCGGCACGCGCGCGCCTTCGTGCTCGCCAAGGACGAGGCCCACGCCGCTGGCCACGCGGAACTCCAGCCGGCTGGGTTCGAGCAGGAACACGACCGAGGCATCGGCGTGCAGCGCCTCGACCGCGATTTGCGGGATCTGCTGCAGCAGCTGCTGCGGATCCCGGGTGTCCACCGCCATGCGGCCGACCTTGGCGACGTAGTCGCTGTAGCGGGCCCGCTTGAGGGCTTCCTTGACACGCGGGTACTCGCCGATGTCGCGCACCGCCGCCACCACGTAGGGCAGGCCCTCACCCTGCAGCGGGCTCAGTGCGATCTCGACCATGACCTCGCTGCCGTCCTTGCGGCGCGCCACCAGCTCCATCTGCGTGCCCATCGGCCTGACGCGCGGATTGCGGGAATAGCCCTCGCGGTAGGCGGCATGCCGCGGGCGGATGCTGTCGGGCACCAGCGCATCGACCGGCAGGCCGGTGAGTTCGTCCACGGCGTAGCCCAGCAGTTGCGCCGCGGCCGGATTGGCCAGCACGATGGTGCCGGCCTCGTTGACCAGCAGCACCGCATCGGGTGACGCGGTGAACAGCGAGCGGTAGACCGAACCTTCGTTGAGTGCCAGCACGTCAGGCATGGATCACACCACGACCGTGACGCTCGGCACGAACAGGTAGCCGGCCCCGCGCACCGCCTTGATGATCTGCGGCTCGTCGGCGTTGTCGTCGAGCTTCCTGCGCAGGCGCCCGACCTGCACGTCGATGGTCCGGTCGAATGGGCCGGCTTCGCGCCCGCGCGTCTGCTCCAGCAGGAAGTCGCGCGAGAGCACGCGGCCGGCGTGGCGCGCGAACACGTGCAGCAGGTCGAACTCGCCGGTCGTGAGCGTGACCTCGGTGCCGTTCGCGTCGAGCAGCCGGCGCGCGGCTGGGTCGAGCTCCCAGCCGGCGAAGCGTAGCCGGGCGTCCTTGCTGCCGGCCGGGGTGGCCGGTGCCGCAGCGGTGGGTGCGGAGGTCGCGGGCGCCTGGACTGGTGCCGGCGCGAGGCGGCGCAGCACTGCCTTGATGCGAGCCAGCAGCTCCCGCAGGTCGAAGGGCTTGGTCACGTAGTCGTCGGCGCCGATCTCCAGGCCGACCACCTTGTCGATCGAGTCGCCGCGGCCGGTCACGATGACCAGCCCGCAATGCCAGTGTTCGCGCAGCTGGCGCGCGATCGCGAAGCCGTCCTCGCCGGGCAGCCCGAGGTCGAGCAGCACCAGCTGCGGCGGGTCGGCGGGCATGAGGTCGAGCAGTGTGCGGCCGGTGCTCAGCTGGGTCACCCGGAAGCCCTGGCTCTGCAGGTAGTTGGCCAGCAGCTGCGTGATGTCGGGTTCGTCATCGAGGACGGCGATGTGAGGCAGGCTCATCGGCGAGGGCGTCCCGGCACGGACTGCGAATGCGTTGGAGCCTGCACTTTACCTTCGGGTCAGCGAGCGTGGGTACGGATGCCCTGCCGCATGGCCGGGCCCCGGCAATGCGGTCAGTTGTCGCCGGGCGGCCGCTGCGCCACGCGGCGGCGGCGCACTGTCACCACCACAGGGGCGGCGGGCGCAGCCGCGCGGCGCGGCAGGGGCGCGGGCCGGCGCGCCGCCATCGCTTCGGCCTTGGCAATGGCCTTGCGGACGTGGCGGGCGTTGAGCGGAGTCTCGTGGTCGCCGTTGAGCTGCACGTAGTCACCGCTGGGCAGCACCGCCAGGGCACCAATGCTGGCGCCACGCTGCACGCTGCCCAGCAGCCTGGGCATTTCGGGGCCGCCGTCGCGCTCGTAGGTGAAGCGGGCCCACTCGTGGGGGCCCAGGCGCACGATCCAGTCCTTGCTCGTGCTCATGGATGAACGGCCATCGGGTGGAGGTCAGGCATCGATCGGTGCACCGCCCGCCCAGCGGCAGGCCCACAGGTCCCACAGTTCGCGCTGGAAGGCCGCCGCGCTTTCCTGCCAGCTGACCAGGGCCTGCAACTGCAGTTGCTGCGTCTGCAGGAGGTACTCGGCGAAGCGCGCAGGCCATTCGGTGCTCCAGGCGAGGGCCTCTTCCAGGCCCGGCGGGGCGCCGCTGGCGCTGGGGGATGCAAGGGGCATGGCAGTTCTCCAGGAATGAGGCGTGGGGACGGCACTGAATCGCATCATCTGCCGGCATGCAGAGGGCGGCTTGATATCACACAACATGAAGCCGGCGCGAGTCTTACAGGCCATCGATTCGCGGGGGGCAACAGTTTGCAGCCTGTGGCGCACTCGCACCGGCATGTTGACTCGTTCGATTGTTCGTGCGCAAGTGCCGGGAGCTATCGCACGCGCACTTCGAATCGATGAAAGGGGCACGGATCGCCGTCTTGACGCAGCTCAAGACGGCCGGCCGTCCGCTCGTGGTGTGAACGGCGCCGGCGAAAGCACGGGTCTTGATCTGCATCAGGCGGGCACGGCAGGGGGACGCTTAGCCTCGGGCCATGCTCAACCACCACAGTCTCTGGTCCCTTGACGGACTGACACGCGAAGACGTGCGGTCGGTGATCGACAGCGCCCAGGCACTCAAGCGGGCGGCGCAGCGCGAGGGCGTGCCCGGCCTGTTGCGGGGCAAGCACCTGGCCTTGCTCAGCGACGACCATTCCGCCCCGGCGGCGACGGCCTTCCAGCGTGCGGCCACCGAACTCGGCGCCCAGGTGGCCCACGTGCGTGCCACCGACCCGGGCCAGCCCGATCGCCGCGACCCCCGCGACACCGCCGGGCTCCTGGGCCAGCTGTACGACGCCATCGAATGCGAAGGACTTTCCGACCAGCAGGTGCTGCAGCTCGACCTGAATGCCGGCATCCCGGTTTACAACGGCATCGGCGGCCTGGACCATCCGACCCGGGTGCTCGCCGACCTGATGACGCTGGAGGAATTCACCGGCCAGCCGCTGGAGCAGCTGGCCCTGCACTTCGCCGGTGAGCTGCACAGCCCGGCAGGCCGGGCGCTGGCGAAAGTGGCGGCCGAGGTCGGGTTCGAGCTGGAGCCGGCGACCACCGAGCATCCCCCGTCCATCGCCGGCGCGGGGCAGCAGGCGGCCGTGGCCGAGGTGGCTCATGCGGTGGCGGTCTGCAGCCCGGGCGAGGGCGGGCGCCTGCCGCTTCGGCTGCTGATGGCCGGTGGGGGCAGCGCGCAGGCGATGTCTCATGCGCAACTCGCCAACCAGCGCCGCGTGCTGCAGGCGCTGCTGGTGGCCACCGTGGCCTGAGCCGGGTCAGCAGGTCGGTCAGTACGTCTTGTAGGGCAGGAACTTGCCCGACATTCAGGATGCTCACCCGGTCACCGTTCGGGTCGGGTTGCCGCTGCAGGTCCATCTTGAAGTCGATGGCGCTCATGATGCCGTCGCCGAATTCCTCGTGGATCAGCTCCTTGAACGTGGTGCCGTAGACGCTCACGAGCTCGTGGAAACGGTAGATCAGCGGATCGGTCGGCACGGTGGTCGGCAGCGAGCCCTTGTAGGGCACCACCGTCAGCCAGCGCTTCTCTTCGGCGGTGAGCCCGAAGATCTCGGCCACCACAGCGGCCTGCTCGGCCGAGAAGGTCATCTGCCCCAGGCAGGCGGCCGTCACCCATTCCTTGCTCTGGCCCACCCGGGATGCCACGTCGGCCCACCTGAGGCCCTTGGCCACCTTGGTGGCAATGATCTTTTCGGTGACTTCGAGACGGCTGCCCATGCGTGATTCCTCAAGGTGGTGCGCGGTTTGCACACGGCGCCCCGGCTCGCAAGGGCTATGCCATCGGCACGACCGAGGGCAGAAGAAAAGGCGAGCCGCTTTCGCGGCTCGCCCCTGCCTGGGTGCCGGTGCGGCGCCTACGGCATGCGCACCACCGGGAAGGCCGGCTGGACCAGCCCGTGCGGCTGCAGCTTGTTGAGCAGCATCACCTCGATGCGCCATTCGTTGTCGGTGAACATGCCCGCCACCACCGATGTGCGCGGCGTGCTGCTGCCGGTGGGTACCAGCGTGATGGCCGCCCAGCCCATGGCCGGGTTGTTGGGCACGCTGTAGAACACACCGCTCTCCACGGTGCTGCCCATGCGGCTCAGCTGATAGGCGCCCTGGTACCCCTCGTGGCCGGGGGCGAAGGTGAAGGTGGCCTGCGCTGCCTCCAGCGGGTTCTCCGACCACAGGAAGCGGCCTTCGAGGCCCACCATGCTCTGGATGTCGTCGCTGCCGTGCCAGCCGGCCGCCCCGGCCAGGGCGAGCGCCTTGCGGCTCTCGAATTCGTCGCCGATGCGCTTGATCAGCGACGGGTCCCAGACCTTCTTCTGCATGAGCTGGTCGATGTACGGACGCACGATGCTCTGGTTCTGTGCCATGTCGATTTCCTTTCTTCCCTGAACTGGATGACGTGATGACAGCGCTCGCGACCGCCGCCCGGCATGGGCCGGTGAGAGTCGCCGGGGGACCTTAGCGGCCAGGCACTCCTAGGGTCTACCCCTAGAAGGGTGTGCTTCCGCGCGGCCTTCGGGCACGCCGGTTGCCTTTGGGCGCACGCAGGGCGGCGCGCCAACGAGCGATGTGGAGACGATGGATGGATGAAGCGCCCGCCCCCCCGGCAGCCAGCGAAGCGGTGCCAGAGTCGCCAGCGGTGCGCCTGCACATGCCGGTGGACGTGCGCAGCGCCGCCCTGGTGGTGCTGGCCGTGATCGCGCTGGTGGTGGTGCTGCGCTGGGCCAGCCCGGTGTTCATTCCGTTGATGCTGGGCGTGATGATCAGCTATGCGCTCACGCCGGTGGTCGATCGCCTGGCGGCCTGGCGGGTGCCGCGCGCCCTGGGCGCCGGTGTGCTGCTGCTGGCGCTGGTGGGTGCCGGCGGCACCACCGTCTATGCGCTCAGCGACGAGACGGCGGAGGTGATCGACTCCCTGCCCGATGCGGCGCTGAAACTGCGGCGTGCCGTGCGCCCGCAGCGCGGCGAACCGGAAGGCGCGATCGACAAGTTGCAGCAGGCCGCCGCCCAGATCGAGCAGGCGGCCGCGCAGGCCACGTCGCCTGCCAAGCCGGCGGCCGAACGCGGCGTGCTGCGCGTGCAGGTGGAGCGGCCGAAGTTCAGCGTGAAGGACTACCTCTGGACCGGCGCCCTGGGCCTGGTGAGTCTCATGGGACAGGCGGTGATCGTCGTCTTCCTCGTGTACTTCCTGCTGGCCTCGGGCAACACCTTTCGGCGCAAGATCGTGCGCATCGCCGGCTCCACCTTCACCAAGAAGAAGCTCACCCTGCAGGCGCTCGACGAGGTCAGCGCCCAGATGCAGCGCTACCTGCTGGTGCAGCTGCTGCTGAGCCTGCTGGTGGGCGTGGCGACCTGGGCCGCCTTCGCCGCCATCGGGCTGGAGCATGCGGCGGTGTGGGGGCTGGCGGCCGCGGTGCTGAACCTCGTGCCCTACGTCGGCTCGATCGCGGTGACCGCGGCGGCGGCCCTGGTGGCCTTCGTGCAGTTCGGCAGCGCCGAGATGGCGGCGCTGGTGGGCGGGGCCTCGCTGGTGATCAACCTCGTCGAGGGCTACCTGCTCATGCCCTGGCTCACCAGCCGCACCAGCCGCATGAACCCGGTGGCGGTGTTCATCGGCGTGCTGGCATGGGGTTGGCTATGGGGCGTGTGGGGCCTGCTGCTGGGCGTTCCCATCCTGATGGTCGTGAAAGCCGCGTGCGAACGCGTCGACGACCTTCGTGCCGTGGGAGAACTGCTCGGAGAGTGAGGCCGGTGAGGCCCGTGCAGCGAACTGGGGACTGGTTGGAGCGCCAGTGCGGAGGTAGTTTTTGCCGCAAGCCGGCGGCCGCCTGGCAACCCTTACTCGCGGCAGACGCATCAGACAGATCACGCGCGCGTGAGGCGCGCTGGGGGAAACCATGAGAGTGCTCGAAGACCCGACCGTCGCTGCCGCGCCGTCGCCGCAGGACCAGCAACTCGCCGTGCTGCTGGCCGCCCTGACCCGGTTGCGCAAGGGCGACGCCGAGGTGCGCATGCCGCTGCACTGGCCGGGGCTGGCCGGCAAGGTGGCCGAGGTGTTCAACGAGGTGGTCGAGCTCAATGCCGGCATGGCGCTCGAGCTGGCCCGGCTGCAGCAGGTGGTGGGCAAGGAAGGCAAGTTGAAGCAGCGCGGGGCGCTGCTGCAGGCGCCGGGCTTCTGGGGCGAGGCCATCGAGTGCGTCAACTCGCTGATCGACGACCTGGTGCACCCCACCAGCGAAGTGGCACGGGTGATCGGCGCGGTGGCCCAGGGCGACCTGTCCAAGAGCATGGCGCTCGAGGTGGAAGGGCGGCCCCTTGAGGGCGAGTTCCTGCGCACGGCCAAGACCATCAACAAGATGGTCGAGCAGCTGGGCAACTTCTCGGCCGAGGTGACCCGCGTCGCTCGCGAGGTGGGCACCGAAGGCAAGCTCGGCGGCCAGGCCAAGGTGAAGGGCGTGGCCGGCACCTGGAAGGACCTGACCGACTCGGTGAACTCGATGGCCGGCAACCTGACCGACCAGGTGCGCAACATCGCCGACGTGACCACCGCAGTGGCCAAGGGCGACCTGTCCAAGAAGATCGACGTCGACGTGAAGGGCGAGTTCCTCACGCTGAAGAACACCATCAACACCATGGTGGACCAGCTGCGCTCGTTTGCTTCCGAAGTGACGCGCGTGGCGCGCGAAGTGGGCACCGAGGGCAGCCTGGGCGGCCAGGCACGGGTGGAGGGTGTGTCGGGTACCTGGAAGGACCTCACCGACTCGGTGAACTCGATGGCCGGCAACCTGACCTCGCAGGTGCGCAACATCGCCGACGTGACCAAGGCGGTGGCGGCGGGCGACCTGTCCAAGAAGATCACGGTGGACGTGAAGGGCGAG
>NZ_SWAR01000043.1 GCF_006386545.1 Methylibium rhizosphaerae
CATGACGCTGTTTGTCTGTTCAGACATCGACGTCGCTCGGCCCTGGCCGTCGCCCCTCACCCCAACCCTCTCCCCGCAAGCGGGGAGAGGGAGTCAAAACCGTCTGCCGCGCAGCCTCCTAGGAGTCGCGCGGCAGAAGCATCTGCCCCCTCTCCCGCCAGCGGGAGAGGGGGCAGATTCAGCGGCCTTCCAGGCCGGCCTCACGCGGCCGAGATCGTGACCCAGTACTTCGTGCGCTCGCTGATGCGCACGGGCTGCGTGCGCGCCAGGGCGTGCAGCGTGCCGTCGGTGTCATCCAGCGAGAACACGCCGCTGACCTTGATGCGCGCTGCCGCGTCGTCGACGCGCAGCAGGCCGGAGCGGTAGTTCTGCAGCACGGCCACCAGCTCGCCAAGCGGCTCGTTGTTCATGACCATGATGCCGCGCGTCCACATGTCTTCCGTGCCGCGCGCCGGCGCAAGGGTTGGCTGCGCGCCTGCATTGAGCACCAGCTGCTGCCCGGTGGCCACCTGCACGCGACCGCCCGAAGCGAGCGTCGCGATCGCTTGGCCGCCGACCACGGTCAGCCGGGTCTGTTGTTCGAGCGCCTGCGCCACGAAGCGGGCACCACTGGCGTGGATTTCCCCCTCGTGGGTGCGGACCACGACAGCCGCCGGATGCGCGATCGTGTCGGCCAGCAGGCGGCCGCGACGCAGGGTCACCAGCGGCCGCGAGGCCTCATCGGTGGCGATGTCGACGGCGGTACGCGCATCGAGGACGAGCGCACCGCCTTGCGGAAGGATCGACTCGCGGCGCTGCGCAATGCCGGTGCGCTGGTCGGCGGTGAAGTCCGACTGCCGCACGACCTCCCAGCCCAGCAGGCCAGCCGTGGCGCTCACGCCCGCGAACATGAACGCGGACCGCAGCGCAGCACGTCGGCTGGCCCTCGAGACTGCCCGCCCCATGACCTGGGACGACACGCCGCTCTGCCTGAGCCGCTCCACAGGTGCCAGCACGCCGGACATCTGGCGGCTGGCCTCCTCATGCCTCGGGTCGCTGGCGCGCCAGGCTTCGAAGGCTGCGCGGTCGGCGGCGCTGGCCTCACCGGAGCGCAGCAGCACCAGCCACTCGATGGCCATGGCGATATTGGGATCGAGAACGCTACCCACGGCAGATACTCCTTGTGCCTTGCGCCGGTTGACTGAGTTTCAGACTGACTTTCAGAGCCTGGCAGCCGAGATGGCCGTCAAGGCCCGGGTCATGTACTGCCGCACCATGCTGGCAGAAACACCCAGCTCCTTGCCGATCTCGGCATAGGTCATCGCATCGAGCTGGCTGAAGAGAAAGGCGCGCCGGACCTTGTCAGGCAGCGCGTCGAGCGCCGCGTCCACAGCCAGCAGCGCCTCGACGACCAGGGCCTGCTCTTCGGGCGAAGGGTATGTGGGCTGCGGCGCCAGCGCAAGCGTTTCGAGGTAGGCCTGCTCCAGGTCACGCCGCCGCCAGGTTTCGAACAGAACTCGCTTGGCGATCGTGGTGAGCAGCGCCCGCGGCTCGCGCACCTGCTCGAGGTCGCGGTGCTGCGCCAGGTGCAGGAAGGCCTCGCTGGCCACGTCTTCGGCGCTATGGTGCGAGCCGGCGTGACGCCGCATCTGGTCTCTCAGCCAGGCGTAGTGCTCGCGGAAGATGCTTTGAAGACGGCCTCGCATGGGGCTGGGACTCGGGCTCGGGAGGGGGTCGAGATCGCCAGGTGGATCGCTCCTGCGGCGAGGGACCTGCGCATTGTGACGAAAGCCCTGCCGTTCGCATGCGACGGCGCGCGTCCATGTGCGCGCAGTTTTTCACATGCGGACGCCTCGCCACCTGCGCGTCACGACTTCCTCACAACTTCGTCAGCAATCCGCATTGCTTCGCTATTCGCACACGGGTTTCGCCGCCGCTGTCACTTTTGCGCGCGAGTTGCACATCCCATGTGGAAGCACTCATCTACCGTTATCGATCCGGAGGCCGGAATTGAAACTCGTTGCGCTGTTCATCAACAAGATCAAGCAGGCGGCCATCGCCAAGGAGCTGGACGCCCATGGCGTGGAGCTCGCCGCCATGCAGTCGATCGGCAGCCTGTTGCACACGCTCAAGCGTGGCGATGTGCAGGCCGTGCTGCTGGAAGATGCCGACACCCAGCTGATCGACTGGCTGGCCATGCTGCAGATGCGCATGGCCGGCGTGGTGCCGGTGATCGTGGTGGGCGGCGCCAGCGGACTCGGCATGGCTGAAGCGCTGGCGCATGGCGCCACCGATTACGCCGAATACACCGGTTCGATCGACCAACTGCTGGCCCGCCTGCGTGCCCGCGTGGGAAGGTCCTGCGCCCCGGCCAAGCAGGGCATGGAAGTGGGCCCGTACGCGCTCGACTCGGCCAGCTCGTCGGTGCTGTGCGACGGCGTGGAGATCAACCTCACCGCGCGGGAATTCGCGCTGGCCTGGGTGCTGTTCTCGAATGTGGGCCGCGTCGTCAGCGCATCGAGCCTGGCCGCCCGGGTGTGGGGCCGCTCGACCGACGTCTGCAAGCGCACGCTCGAGCAGCATGTCTACCGGCTGCGCCGCAAGCTGTCCGGCAACGGCACCGACTCCGCCATCCGCATCCACGCGGTGTACAGCATCGGCTACCGCCTCGACCTCCTGACACACGGCCGCTCCGCCTGGCCGGCCACCGACTTCGGCCTCGACGCCGGCATGCGGCTCACGTCCGAGCTGCCAGGCGCCCGGCAAGGCAATGGCAGCGTGGGAGCGTGGGGCGAGCGGTGACGGTTCCGCTGTGGTGCTGCGCTCAGGCGCGGATCCAGAAATAGTCGCCGGCACAGATGCCGACAAACATCTCGTCGGTCGAGTTGGCGATGTTGTCGCGCCAGTAGCGGCCGTGTTCGGCGTAGTGCGTCATCGTTTCGGCGAGCCAGGCGCCGTCGATCGAATCCCCCATCGGCACGCGAACGATGAGAACGATGCCCCCGGTGTCGGCGTTGAGCCCGAGCTGCGCCTGGTCCTGCGCATAGACGCTCAGGTTCGCTTCCAGCAGCAGGCGGAAGACGCGCAGCGTGCGCCCCGCCGTGACGATGCCGTAGTGGAAGTTGAGGTACATCGCCCCCGGGTCGTTCGAGAAGTTCGCGAGGTGCACCTCGAAGCCCTCGACTTCGATGGTCCCGCGCTGGAGCACCGCCTCGGCATCGGGCAGGTCGATGACCCTGCACAGGTCACGCACCAGCGACTGGTAGCGTTCGAAACTCATGCTGAAGGGAGGGCCTTGCCCATCGTCAAAGCCGCCTGACACGACAGCTCGATCCGGCTGCAAGCCTGCCGGACCTGTTCTTCAGTGCGCGGCCGATCGGCATTGAGCAGCTTCAGCGGCAGCAGCAGGTTGCGGTTCTGCTGCGCTTCGTCGGGCACGGCAGCGGCCGGCCGCTGTGTGCCGCGGCCCAGGCTTTCGAGCAATGCCCGCTTCACGCCGGCAAGGGTCGCGAACGGCCCGCACTCGATGCCGGCCTCCAGTCCCTTCGTCAGGTAAAGGCGCATCGCCGCCAGCTGCAGGGTCGTGACACCAGGCCCGGGTTGCGCTGGCGCACCCGGCGAGTTGACACCGACAAGAGCTCCCACGAGCGCGCGCGCCAGGTCTTCATGACGCAAGGTCGCGCCCGGCGCCGCTTGCTCCCACAGCGCCTGTGCACCGGTCCCGCCTGCGGCCTGCAGCCCGGAAAGCAGGACAGCTTCCGCGTCCGGCCGGGACTGCGAGCCCACGCGCCACTGCAACCCACGGTGCCCCTGCCGGGACTCCTCTTCCCGCATGCCCTCGCGCGAATCCTCGTGCCAGCCCGCCGTGTCGATCTGCAGGCTCGCCGCGCGCTCCTCGTCTTCGACGGCCGAAGACTGCGGCAGCAGCGGCATGTTCAGCGCGAGCCCGTGATCACCCTCATGCTCCATGCCGGCCGGGTTCGGCCCCGGCGGACGCGGCGGACGCCGGCGCAGCGGCGCCGGGCGGCGTGGCGTGGCGGGCGATGGCGCACGCCCGAGGCGGAACACAAACCCGCCGAACTGGCCGCGGTGCCCGGCTCCATGGTGGTGAGGGCGCGCATGCGTTTCATGGCGCCGCGACTCGGCGGCAGCCTGGGCCGCGGTGGCCTGCGCGGCCGCGTGCGACTGGCGGACCGGCGTCGTGCTCACAGGAACATCGCCGCCAGCAGGCTCTCAGCAAAGCGCAGCAGGGTCGAGCCGGCCCACGGCGCGCAGACCGCCACCACCACGGTGACGGCCAGCAGCTTGATGCCCTGCGAGATGCTCGAGTCCTGCAGCGACGTGACCGCCTGCACGAACGAGATCAGCAGGCCCACGATGGCCGACACCGCGACTGCCGGCAGCGACAGCATCAGGCACATCATGAGCGCTTCGGAGGTGAGCCGAATCACGTTTTCGTAGTGCATGGCGTATCTAGCGGTAGGTGAGCACGAGCCCGTGGATCAGCTTGGACCACCCGTCGAGCACGACGAACAGCAGCAGCTTGAACGGAATGGCCACGTTGGTCGGGGTGACCTGCGACAGACCCATGGCGAGCAGCACGTTGGCGATCACCAGGTCGATCACGATGAAGGCCAGGTAGAGCAGGAAGCCGATGCGGAATGCAGCGGTCAGCTCGGTGAGCAGGAAGGCCGGCGCCAGCACGAGCAGGTCGTCCTTCTTGAGCTGCGCGGCCCGCTCGGGCGGCCAGATGGCCGCGGCCGACTTCAGGAAGAAGGCCTTCTCGGCTGCATCGGCATGCTTGTCGAGGAAGCGGCGGAACGGTTCGCGCGCCGCGTCGGCGGCGCCCAGGATCTGCTGCGCGTTCGACTGCACGCCGGTGGGCGACGAGATGCGCATGTGCTCGGAAGCCTCCATCAGCACCGGCGCCATCACGTAGCAGGTGACGATCATCGCCACGCCGTTGAGCACCATGTTGGGCGGCACCTGCTGCACGCCGATGGCGTTGCGCAGCAGGCCCAGCACGACGGCGATCTTGGTGTACGACGTGACCACCATGGCCGCGAACGGCAGCACCGCCATGGCGGCCAGCACCAGGAACAGCGAGACCGGATCGGCACTCGGCAGCGGCATCATGACGCGGCCCCCATCCTCACGATGCGCACGCCGAGCTGGTCGCCGATGGCCACCAGCTGGCCGACGCCGAGCGTCTGCCCGTGGCACACCAGCCGCACCGAGGCTTCGAGCAGCGCCACGTCGAGCTCGATCACCGAGCCCTCGCCCAGGCTGGCCAGTTCGCCCAGGGCCACGCGTGCGCTGTCGATCTCGAAGGCGACCGGCACCTGCAGGTCTTCGATGCCCGCAGGCGCCCGTGACAGGTCCGCGGCGGCGGGCCCGGTGCCTTCGTCGACCAGGCCCGCCGTGGAGGCCAGGTGTGCGCGTGAACGATCGATGTCGAGATCGGCTTGTGCTTGCATCGTGATTCCCAGTCCGAACTTCAAGATGGCCCGCCACTGCGAGCCGCTGCGGCGTGCCGCGCCGCACAGCACCACGTCGCCTGCATGCAGGTCGTGCAGTCGCTGCCGGCGGATGAGCCGCTCGAAAAGCGTGATGCGCATCGGCACGCGCAAGGAGGCGACGCGCCGCAGGTCGGGCGCCACGTCGTCGCGCAGCACCGCGTCGAAGTGAGCCGCCAGCGCGCTGTCCAGCCGCACCAGCGACACCTCGCCCTGCGCCTGCCCCACGCAGGGCAGCGCGCAGGCGGCCACCGCCTGCGGCGGATAGCGCCGCACCGACCGAACCTCGGCACCCGGCAGCAGCGGCGCGAGCAGCTGGGCGAACGGCGTCAGCAGCGCGCCCGTCACTTCGCGGGCGAGGCCGGCATCGGCCAGGGCCGCCGCCATCTGCAGCGCCGGCCACTGCGCGGGGTCCATCGCCACGTCGGCGCTGCCGTGCGCGCAGCGGATGTCGAGCGACAGCAGGTCGGTGGGGGGGCGCCGCGGGTACACCCGCGCACCTTCCACACCGGCCACCTGCGACAGCCAGGCCTGGAAGCGCCGGTCGAAACCCACGCGGGCCGCCCGCGCCGCCGAAGGCAGCAGCGACGGCAGCCGGCGCGCGATGCTCTCCACCTGCACGGAGCGGCGTGGAGCGTTCAGCGCGGGCTCGACCTTCATGTGACCTCGATGTCTATGCCGTGAGGCAGGTTGGGCAGGCGCTCGAGCTGTTCGAGCAGGCCTTGCCGATACCGGCAGACTAGGTGGTACGAGTGCGGCGACTGGGTGATGAAGCGAAGCGAGAGCCAGTGCTGCGAAAGGCTCAGCCGCAGGTCCGTTTCGGGCAGCACCTGTGGGTCCATCGGCAGCGTGACGGTCCAGTTCACGAACGACGGCGCGGCGCGCGCGCACAGGTTGGCGATGGTCTCGGCCATCTGCTGCGGCCAGGGGTCCTGCTCGAGGCTCAGGCCCGCCGGACCGTCGGCGGCCATGCCGGCGGGCGCGTCGTCATCGGGCGGCTGCAGGGTGGCTGCCAGCTCGCGCGGCTCCATGGCCGCCGCGGCGGCCTGCTCGACCGGCGCGGGTTCGTCGTCGCAGGCAAGCGCCTCCTCTACCTGCTGGAGCAGCACCTGCGGCGCTGGCGGCGCTGCGGACGGCCTGGCCTGTGCGGGCGACGGCGATGGCGGCGACTGGGAGAGCGGCGCCGGTTCGGCGCGCCGCGACGACCCGGCCAGCGTGCGGCGGAACCGGTCGGCCGACTGGGCCGCGGCCACCTGGGCTGCGTTGCGCGGCGCCTGCTGTTGCTGCTGAAGCCGAAGCTGCGCGATCTCTTCCGCGCTCAGCACGCGCAGGGGCCGGCGGCTTTCGGTGCGCGACATGTCGGCCTCAGCCGCTCACTCGACCGATGGGCCGCAGCTCGACGAGGCTGCCCAGCTCCTGGAACGAATACACCCGCAGCCAGTCGAGGCGGGCCTCGATCATCTTGCGCACGTAGCGGCGGATGTCCATCGAGGTGACCAGCGCCACGCCCTGCGCCGGGTCGCCGGCGATGGAGGCGATGCGCTCGGTGAGCGCCATGGCGTTCTCCGGCGGCATGGCGAGGTAGTTGCCGGCCGGCGTGGGCTTGATGCACTGGCGGATGGCCTGCTCGATGCCCGGGTCGAGCAGGATCGCCGACAGGTGCCCGTTGCCCGCCGATGCCTCGAAGGCCAGGTAGCGGCCGAGGTCGCCGCGCACGTATTCGGTGAGCAGCAGCATGTCCTTCTCCTTCGGCCCCCAGACGATGAGGCTCTCGAAGATCGTGCGCACGTTGCGGATCGGCACCTGCTCTTCCAGCAGGCGGCGCAGCACTTCGGCGATGCGCTGCAGCGGCAGGATCTTCTGCACCTCGGCCACCAGGCCCGGATACTCGGGCGACACACGGTCGATCACCCACTGCACCTCCTGCACGCCCATGAACATGTGCGCATGGCGGCGCAGCACGCCGAACACCTGCGCGGCGATCACGTGCTCGAGGTCCATGCAGGCTTCGGCGCGCTGCGCTTCCGGCACGGCCGAGGGCGGCAGCCAGAGCGACTCGGCCATGCCCAGGATGGGACCGTGCTTCTCGGCGCCGGCCGCCAGCGGTGAAGCGGTGTCGGTGACGAGCAGCATGCGCCCCGGCACGTTGTGCTGGCTCGTCGGCACGTCGTTGAGCAGCACGTCGAAGCGGTGACCGCTCAGCTCGTTCGAGACCCACATCGCCGCGCCCGGGAACGGCAGGCCCAGGTGCGCCTGCAGCTTGCTGCGCTCGGCTTCGAGTGCCACATCGAGCCGGTCGGCTTCGAGCAGCTCTCCAAGCGGGCGGGACATGCGGATGGCCAGCGGCTTGGCGAAGTGCGGCGGCTGCTGCAGGATGGCCGGCGCGTCACCCTTGCCGCCTTCGCGCTGCAGCGCGCTGATGGGCTTGGAGATCGCATTGGCCTCTTCCTTGCGCTGGCGCTTGCTCAGCAGGTGGGCCGCGAAACCCAGGCCCGCGGCCAGCGCCATGAACTGCAACGCCGGAAAGCCCGGCACCAGCGCAAAGGCCATGGTCAGCGCGCCGGCGAGGTAGATGGCACGGGGCGTGCGCGTGAGCTGCGCGCTGATCTCCTGGCCGAGCGAGCGCGGCTTCTTCTCGTGTTCGTCGGCCACGCGCGTGATCAGCACGCCGGCGGCCACGCAGATGAACAGCGAGGGGATCTGCGAGACCATCGCGTCGCCGATGGACAGCACCGCGAAGCGGTTGGCAGCTTCGCCGGCCGTCATGCTGTGGTAGAGCACGCCCACGACGATGCCGGCGAGGATGTTGACCAGCGTGATGATGAGGCCGGCGATCGCATCGCCCTTCACGAACTTCATCGCACCGTCCATGCCGCCGTGCATCTGGCTTTCCATGGCCAGCAGGGCGCGCTTGCGCCGGGCCTCGTCGCCGGTCATGAGGCCGGCACGCAGGTCGGCGTCGATGCTCATCTGCTTGCCGGGCATCGCATCGAGCGTGAAGCGCGCGCCGACCTCGGCCACGCGCTCCGAGCCCTTCGAGATGACGATGAACTGCACCACCGTGATGATGATGAACACCACGATGCCCACCACCAGGTTGCCGCCCACCACCAGGTTGCCGAAGCTTTCGATCACGTGCCCGGCGTCGGCATGCAGCAGGATGGCCTTGGTGGAGGCGATGTTCAGCGACAGCCGGAACAGCGTGGTGAACAGCAGCAGCGACGGAAACGTCGAGAGCGACACCGCATTCGGAATGAACAGCGTCGTCATCAGCAGCAGCACGCTGGCGGCGATGTTGATGGCCAGCAGCGTGTCGATCAGCGCCGTGGGCAGCGGCAGGATCATCAGAGCGACGATCGCCACGATGAGGGCGGCCATCGTGAGGTCGTTGCCCATCGTGGGATTGAGGCGAAAGGCCATGACGCGATCTCCAGGGTGGACGCAATGGACGCGAGGCGCGCCACGCAGGCCGCCCCGTCGGGTGAGTCAATCTATGAGGGAAAAGGACGAACGCGCGGCACGCACGCGAAGGGCGGCTCGGGAGTGCGAAGCCGCATCGTGTGCCGCAGGGTTTCGCACCAAGGCGCAACACTTCGGGTTGGTGCTGGAGCGCTGTCATGGTGCAGACACCATTTCGGTGCCGCCTCAAGGCACAAGGAGAGCGCAAGCCATGACCATCGACAAAACTTCCAGTCCCATGACCCCCGGCCGGAGCGCATTGCTCCCCAGCACCGTGGAGCGAAGCGACTCTTCGCTCGCCCGCGCGGCCGAGAGCGCGGCTGCCGCCAGCAGTCACCTGGGCGTCTCGGGCCGCAGCCAGCGCACCCCCGACGACACCAGCATGTCGCGGCGTTTCGCCGATGCCGCCCTCTCAGCCGTGTCAACGGCCAGAACGACCCTGGCCGAGCTGCTGGGGAGATCGCGGCGCGACGCCCCGCCCGGCGCAGGGGACATCGAGGCTCAGGTCGTCCAGGCCGCCGGTGCCGTTGCCGGCTCCGCCGCGGCCGGGGCTACGACATCCGCGCAGGGTGCTTCGGCTGTCGAGCGCCCGGCGGCTGCTGTGATGGAGCGACTGCAGGCGGCGATCGAAGCCGCCCAGAACCGCCCGGTGGACACCGAAGCGGCGGCCAGCCTGGTCAATGACCTGCGACGCATGGGGCCGGGTGCGGGAGCGGACCGTGCAGCGACCAATGCCGACCTGATGAAGGGCGTCACGGACGAGAAGGTGAAGGCCTGGTATGCGGCACAGGGCCTGACCGACGCGAACGTGGATGCGCTGCGCAAAGCGGCGTTCCGTTCGGGCATGCCCAACCCCACCGGCTCCTTCCTGAACAACGCGATCCAGTACATCGCGTCACCCTTCGTCGGCGCCCACGCCGGCCCGTGGGCGGGTGCCGGGGTGGGCTTCGCAGCCGCCGCGGTGGGCGCGCCGATGAATGCCTTCCAGCAGTCGGCCGTCGTCACGCTGTGCGAGTCGATCCGCGAGCATGGCGGCCCGGTCATCGTTCCCGACAAGAAGAGCATCAACGACAAGCACTACCTGCCCGAGTTGTCGAAGACCCTGCAGACCGCCGTGAACGAGTTCAGCGGCGCGCACGATGCGCTGCAGAACACGATGCGCGAACTCGGCTTCGCCGCCGACACCCATCTGCCGTCCAAGCTGCAGAGCCTGGAGCCGGCGCAGTTGCAGACGCTTCGCGAGCAGGTGGAGCACCTGGTGCAGAAGGAAGCGAAGCTGTTCGACACGCAGCGTGACTTCATGATGACGCAGGGCGCGCACGAGCGTCAGTGGAAAGGCAACACCTACCAGGCCGTTCCCCGCACGCTGCGCGCTCCCGTGGCCAGCTACGTGGGTCTCAAGAGCAAGCTGGACCTGGGGAAGTCGGTGTCGCCGACGGGGCAGTCGGTCGTCTCCCTCATGCTGACGGCTGCTCAGCACGTGGCCGCCGGTTTCGACGAGCGGAACAAGCAGGAATACAACAACAAGCTGAACCTGATGTATGGCGACTTCTTCACGGCCCAGGGCAATGAAAAGCTCAAGAGCGGCGTGCCGCTCGAAGCTTCGGACATCGACGTGAAGAAGCTGCGCAACTTCGTCAACTTCCCGGAACAGTCGCTCGTGAAGCACGTGTCGGCGGAGACGAAGCGCCAGATCGACGGCCTGGAGAAGGTGCTGAACGACACCACTGCGCCCGCACGCCCGGCCGCCGACGTCGACAAGGACCGGAGCGCGTTGCAGGCACTGAAGGACGACGCGGCCAAGCTCAAGAGCGGCAAGCTGACCGAGCTCACCCCGGGCGGCCTGGCGGAATCGCTGCTGGTGGCCTCCGACAAGTCTGTGGTGTCGCCGCAGCTCTTGGCCGATGTGAAGGCCAAGTACACGATGCGGGAGTTCTCGGCGCAGACCGCGCAGCGCCTCGGCCAGATGCTCCACCTCGGCGTGCTCGGCAGCGCCGCGTCCTCGATCATCGGCAAGGTATCGTCGGCAGCCGTGGGCGGCACCAAGGAGGCACCGCTGCAGCAGGCACTCACGGTTCCCATCGCGTCCGGCATCATGGCCGGCTTCGGTGCCAGCTTCCAGCACACGGCCATCTCGGTGAAGAACAACCGGCGCGAGGCCGAAACGGACCCGGGCCTGCTGACGCAGGTCGGCCGCGGCATGTGGGGTGCGGCGGGCGAGATCACGTCGAACCGAAGGGGCACGCAGGCCAGCCGCGAGGCGAACGACCTGCTGGCGCAGGAGGCCATCGGCCAGACCTTGAAGTTCGCCAAGGACGTGCGGGCCGAGCTGGGCCCGTTGCAGACCCAGGCGGAAGTGCCGCTGTCGACGCCTCCGCGCCCGGGTGACGCTTCCGCGTCGGGCATCAAGGAGATTGCCATCAGCATTCCCGACCCGACTCCGGAGGCGAGAGCGCCGGAGTCGTCGGCCGGACCATCGCGCAAAGGCAAGGAACCAGCGCTGGATCAGTGACGCCGCTGCCCTTGTTGGTACCCAGCCCCACGGCACGAGCAGTCGAGCAGCTCCAGCGCGCGTCCAGAAACAACTGCGCCCCACCTGTCAGGCGATAGCGCCTGACAGGTGGGGCGAAGAGAAGGCCCTCGCTACGCAGCGAGAGCCGTACGGGTGAAGCGCCTCAGCGGATGCTCACGCCACCTTTCTTGTGGAGCTCCTGCGCCTTCCACATGAGGTAGCCGCCGTCGGTTTCCGGGCTGGTCTGTGCCCCCTCGCCGGCACCGAAGAACACCCCGACGATGTGGGAGTCAGCCACCTTCTCCAGGTTGTTGAAGATGTAGTCGACGTGGTTGTCCTGCCAATGGTTCGTGGTGTTGTTTTGGTTCCAGTTCCCGACCGGGATCTGCCACACCACCATGGGCTTGCCGACCATCTCCGTCAACCTCTTGCTCAGTGCCAGGAACTTCGCGAACTTCTCGTCGTTCCAGAAGGTGTCCTCGTTCTTATACGCCCTCCTCCACCCTGCATCACGGTCGGCGACATCCATGGTGAAGAAGTCGCCTTCGTTGGCACCCAGAGCTAGCATGTAGTTGCCCCAGTCGTCCGCGGTGCCGCTCCAAGGCGAGGCATGCAGCCCGACCGCGGCGTTCGGCGCGTACTTGCGTGCCATCGAGATCATGCAGCGGGCGACGCCTGCCGCGTTGTTCTCCTTGTCGGAGCAGTCGGTCCAGTTGGCTGCGTGCACCTGGGCGGGTATGGCACGCGGATTCGTGTTCATGCCGCGCAGGAAGCCCCACATGTCGGGTTCGATTTGCAGAATCACACGCTCATTGCCGATCTTCTGCAGCAGGAAGCGCCAGTCGTTGAAATAGCGAGTGAGCTTCCCGCTGTCATTGAAAACTCGCATTGCGAGTTCGCCCCCCTCGTCGCCCGCAAGCTTGCTCATCGTGTAATAGGTGAGCATGGTCAAGCGGGGACGCGCCGTGCCGTCCCAAGTCGCCGACTTTCCTTCCGTGACCCATTCCTTGATTTGCGTGCCGGCAGGACGCGTGTTATCCCAGCATGCCCACCAATTGACCCAGCCGCTCGGACACTTGTTCGCGTATTCAGCGTTCGGCCACGCGTCGCTGCTGAGGTAGCGGTAGCGCACGTCCCACGGGGCCTTGGTGATGCTTGCGTCGTCCATCTGTGCGCCGACCAGCACCTTGGTGAGACCCATGAAGCTGCTGAACTTGGTGGCTGCCGGCGCCTGGCAGTTGCCGTTCACGGGATTGAAGTACCACTTCTGCTGCGGTGACCATTGGTCCGAGCGCTGCTGCAGGGTTGTGCCCGCCTTGGTGTCTGCGACCGTGAGCACCTTGTCCGAGAAATTCGACTTGATCTTGTACGCACCGCCACCCGCGGCCGAGACCTTCCACTGCTGGTTCGGGTTCCCGGTGTAGCTCCACTGCACGACGGCGCTGCCGTCCTCCTTGGACCAGCCGTACACGTCCAGCGACTTGTCGCTGTGCACGGGGCGCAGCGTCAAGAGCCCGCCGCCCACGTCCGTCACCGCCCATTGCTGGTTGAAGTTGTACGGGCCACTGGTGCTGTTCCACTGCACCACGCTGGCACCGTCGGCCTTGTTCCAGCCACCCACCTCCAACTGCAGGCCACTGCCTTCGTTGACGATGTAGTAGGTCTTGCCGCTGACCGGCGGGTCGCTGCAATTCGCCGCGCCGGCGGCCCCTGCGGCGGACAAGCCCGCCGCGATTAACGCCACTCGGGCGGTCGCCATCGCACGGGCAATGGCACCAGACGGTGAATTGGGATGAGTCATACTTCGCTCGGTCCTCGTCAATGGGAGATGGGTCGCTCAAGATGGAATTCGCCTTCTCGCAAGTCGATTCGCATTCGAGCGCACCGATCGTAGTTTTTGCGTCGTCGCAAGACATGATGGGACCGTTCCCGGCGCATGACCGGCACATGACCGGTGCATGACCGAATGTGATCGAAGGTTACCGTTTGGCTCCGGACGCCACCTCCACCAGCTTGCGCTCCAGCTGCAGCGCGGTGGGCGCCCCGCCGGTCCGTGTGCCATCCTCGAAGAAGAGCGTCGGCGAGCGAGCGTGATGCTTTCGCCGCGCACAGGCAGCCCGATGGAATCTCGATGATCGCAACGCCGGCCGTGCGAACGTCAGCGATGCACACGGTGCCACTGCGCGGTGGCCAAAACATGATGACGGCATGACCTGCGAAGCCGCGGGCGCCTCAACGTGCGGCCTGCTTCACGGAACTCCGGCCGGCGCCTCACCAGCCGAGCCGGGCCGGCCTCTCAATGGCCCGCCTCCTTGCCCGCAGGTGCCAGCGTCTTCAGGTACCCCACCCAGCGCAGGACCGCGGCCACCGCCTCGAAGAGTTCTTCAGGCACGGGGTCGTCGAGATTGAGCTTGTGCAGCGCGCGCGCCAGCGGCGGGTTGCCCACGATGGGCACGCCTGACTTTTCGGCGATGGCACGGATGCGCATCGCCTCCGCATCCATGCCTTTGGCCACGATGATCGGCAGCGGCGTCTCGCCCGGCTCGTATCGCAGCGCCACCGCGTAGTGCGTGGGGTTGGTGACCACGACCGAGGCACCGGGCACGCGTTTCTCGGGTGGCGAGGTCGCCATCTCCTGCGCGATCTGCTTGCGCTGGCCCTTGAGCTGCGGATCGCCTTCGCTTTCCTTGTGTTCGCGCTTGACCTCGTCCTTCGACATCTTCTGGTCGCGCTTGAACAGCCACAACTGCAGGCCGAAGTCCACGGGTCCCACGACGACGAAGACCAGGCAGCCGGCAGCCAGCAGCTTGATCATGGACTTCCAGCCCAGCACACCCACGCCGGCAGGGTCGAAGTAGGTGGCGCCGACCAGCAGCGGCACCATGCCCTTGATCAGCACCCACAGAACGGCACCGAGCGCGATGGCCTTGACGACCATCTTCAGGAAGTCGATGAGCGAGCGCACCGAGAACAGCTTCTTCAAGCCCTCGGCCGGGTTGAGCTTGTCGAACTTGGGACTGATGGGGTCGAACGAAAGGTTGAAGCCCACCTGGCCGAACGAAGCGACGATGCCCAGCACGACCGAGGCGGCGACGAAGGGCAGCACGGTCATGATGCCGGTCTTCAGCGTCTCGACCATCAAGGCCATCAGTTCCTGGTTGCTCTTGGCCACGAGCCCCTGGTTCAGCGCGCGCAGCATCAGCTCCGACAACCGGTCGAACATCGACTCGGCCATCACGATGAGCGCGATGAGCAGCCCGACCAGGCCCACTGCGGCGTTGACGTCCTGGCTCTTGGGGCTCTGGCCCTTCTTGCGTGCGTCGTCGAGCTTCTTCTGTGTTGGCTCTTCGGTCTTTTCGCCGGACATCTGGGCCGCCTCGATTCGGATTCGGAAACAGCAGCGCGTGCGCTGCGACGCTCCAATCTAGGCAGAGGCGGCATGGGGGCGCGAAGGCGGCGCGAAGCGATGCGACGGCAGGCGAAATGCCGGCCGCGGCATCACGTCATGCCGGCGCGCTGCCGGAGGCGTCGAGCACGCGGCCGAAGATCAGCATGTCGCGGCTTCGTGCATCCGCCCACACGGCACCCGGCAGCGAGCCCCAGGGGCTGAAACCGTGCGCACGGAACAGGCCCACGCTGGCCGCGTTGTCGTGCCAGATGAAGGCCATGAGGCGGTCGATGTGCCAGCGCGGGGCTTCGCGGAGCGCATGGCCGAGCAGGGTGCGGCCCACGCCGCGGCCTTGCCATGCTCGGGCGATGTAGATCGCCACTTCTGCCGCATAGGTGCAGGCCGGCCGGTCACCAAAGCCCAGCAGGCTCAGCCAGCCGACCGGCTCGCCGCCGGCATGCGCCACCCACAGCGGCCGCCCGCTGCTGCGGTGCGCGGCCATCCACCCGCACAGGCCTTCGTCGGGCAACGGCAGCAGCCGACTGATGGCCAGAAGCCGCCCGCCGAGGCGCGCCTGCGGGTCGTCCGGCTGCGTTGGCAACGGCGGCAGTGACTCGTTGTAGATGCGGGTGACCGCGGCCACATCGGCCGCAATGGCAGGCCGCACCGCGAGCGCGGCCATGCCGGGCATGGGTTGCAAGGCCGCTGCGGCGGTGCGTGCGGACGGCGTGGCGAGCATGCAGAACTCCTGCGGCAGGCGCTGTGTTGATGTCGGCGCAATTTACGAGCACCGCATCGGCCGCGCGGACCTTCTGGCGAAGCAACACCTCGCCGCACGAACTGGCGACACCGCAGCAGCTCAGTCGTCGATGAACTTCCAGGTGTCGGCCCCATCGAAGCGGCGCACCCGGACCGCGGCGATCAGCGCAGGGTCGAAGTTGCCGAGGTTGACGCCGTGCTTGCAGCCGGGCGTGGGCTGCAGGGGCTCCCAGTGCGTGACGCATCCGCAGGTCTTGCAGTGCACGGTGCGCAGGGTCCTGTCTCCCCAGACGTACCCGGCGGTCGCCTCCGGATCAGCCTTGATCTCCACGGTGCCGAACTCGAAGTAGACCCACGGCCCTCCGATGCGACGGCACAAAGAGCAGTTGCAGGCGGTGGCGACCTCGGGCGTGGATGGCAGCTTCATCCGGACCGCGCCGCAGTGGCATGAGCCTTCGTGCATTTGCGTTCTCCCATCTGGCGGAGTGCGAATGATGCGACTCCGGCCGAAGCGATTCAAGGCGCTCGCGATTCAAGCCGGCCCATCGGGGCCCGACGACTCGGCCTTGCAGCTCGGCCACGAGGACCCCGCTTAGCGGGTCTGCGAGCAACCCGGCCAAGCGCGATCGCACCTGCTCCACCAGCACCTCGCATCCCAGGTGCGGCAAGAGTGCAGCGATCGCCTCTGCATCTGCAGTGACTGCCGTACGGCTCAGCTGTGTCACCGACAAGGAGGGCCGGGAATCCCTGGTGGTGGTGGCCAAGGGCAGCTACGGCATCCCGGCACGCCCGTCCGAACCACCCCGCCTGATCGACAGCAGCTTCCATTCCGCCACGGGCGAGTTCCAGCCACTGAATGCCGCGGCAGTGCTGGAACGCTATGCGGAGGATCACCCCGATCCCGGCTTCGCGCCCGGTGCGCGCTACTTCTTCGGCAAGCGCGCGGAGTGGGCATCAATGCACTGAGCCATCCGCAGGTGCTTCGTCGCACCGGCAGGTCGCCACGGCGTGGTACATGCGTCCGGGGCGTTGACGGCCGAGCCAGCCGGCATGGCGCTGCACTTCGCCGGCGGGCAGCGGCCCGCCGTGCCCCAGGTGGAACGTGTGCATGCCATCGGCCACAAGTCGCTGCAGCTGCTGCGCGACCGCTTTTGGATCGTCCTCGAAGGGCGGGCGCCTGGCATGCTGCGTGCGCACCAGCCCGCCCAGCAACACGCCGGAGGCCAGCAGATCGCCCACCATGGCATGGCCGCTGTCGAGTTCCACGGACATCGAGCCGGCGGTGTGTCCGGGCGTGGAACGTGCGCGCCCGGCGACGCCATAGGGCGAGAGGTCGAGCACCTGCCCGTCGGTCAGGAGGATGTCGGGCGTGAAGGGCTCGTAGGGCCGCACGATGACTCCGGTGCGAAAGAACATCCGGCTGACCCAGCCGGTGGCGCAGAAGGTCATCGGCTTGCGCTGCTGGTAGTACGGCAGGTCGCCTTCGTGGGCCACGATGGGTGCGCCCGACAGCTGGCGCAGTCGCGCGGCGGAACCGGCATGGTCCATGTGCGCATGGGTCACGATGATGAGGCGGACGTCATCGAGGCTGCGGCCCAGCCCCTTCAGCGCCTGCTCGATCTTGCGGTGTGAGCCCGGCACCCCGGTGTCTACCAGCACGCAACCTTGGTCGCCAACGACCAGGTGGGAGTTCACGACGCCCAAGGGAACGATCGGGATGCGGACGATGCGGGGCTGATGCATGGCGGTGCGTTGGGTCGGCCTGGTTGCGATGGCGGCATTGTGTGGATCGCCGGTGTAGCCGCGTGATGGCGGTATGGCCATGTTTGACGGCGATATCGCCAACGGCCCGATGCGAAGTCCACGTACCATGCCGCCCCATGAAGACCCTGCGCATCGCCTTGCTCGCCTTTCGGGGCTGCATGGCCACACAGCTGTTCGGCGTTGCGGACGTGCTGCGCATCGCCAGCCAGATCGATGCCTACCGGCATGGCGGTCCGCGAGTGCATTTCGACGTGCACATGGTGGCTACCGCCGGCGCCGCAGTCGCGGTGTCGGCCGGCGTACTGCTGCCCGCGAAGCGCCCGCGCGGCCGCTACGACCTGCTCATCGTGCCGGGGCTGCTGGCCGAACGCGGCAACCGATGGGATGCGACGCTCGCGCCGCTGGGGCCGGAGCTGGCATTCATCGCCAGGGCCTTTGCGCGAGGCACGCAGGTGGCATCGGTGTGCGTGGGTGCCTTCCTGCTGGCCGAAGCGGGGCTTCTGGACGACCGACAGGTCACGACGTCCTGGCTCTTCGCCAGCGAGTTCGCCGCGCGCTACCCCGCCGCACACATGAAGGCGGAGGCGATGCTTCTGGAAGACGGCGGGGTCATCACCACCGCGGCCGTGACCTCCGCCTTCGACCTGGCACTGCATCTGGTGAAGCGACACCTCGGTGCAGCCGTTGCCGCGGCCACGGCTGCGGCCGCCTTGTTGTCCACGACCCGCACCAGCCAGGCCCCCTATGTGGATCACCAGATCGCTGCGGCGCCGCTGCCCACCTTCTCCGGCCGCCTGCGCGACTGGTTCGAATCGCGCCTGTCCGAGCCCTACGACCTGCAGCGCGTGGCCCGCGCCTTCCACGTGAGCCCGCGCACGCTGATGCGCCGGGTGAAGGCGGAGACCGGCCACTCGCCACTTGCGATGCTGCAGCACGCGCGGGTGGACAGGGCCAGGCACTTGCTGGCAAGCACGCGGTGGAGCGTGGCTCGCATCACCGAGGAAGTGGGCTACGCCGACGCGGCCACGTTCGCCCGGCTGTTCGCCCGGCGCGTCGGCGAGCCGCCGTCTGCCTTCCGCAGGCGATAGGAAGCGACTCGAGGGTCGCGGGCGGTGGCAGCTGCAACGCTGCACATACATGGCGAACACCACAAGCACAGCCGCGGCAAGCTCGCCCAGACGGGGCTGCCGGCGTCAGACGTCGCCGCGACAGTGGTTCGCTTGGTTTTTCCACAGCCTGCCAGGCCTCATCCGCTGGTCGCGACCACGAAATGTGGCGATGAACGCGCTCAGCGCGGAGCGGGCAGTTCGAATTTCGCCCAACTCGCACTTCGCGTGGCCACACTTCACGCAGCGGTACGCCTTGGTCGGACTGCGGCGATCGGCTTCCTGCTGAAGCAGCGCGCCGACCGTCGCATAGTGCCCGGGATTGACCCTGGCCAAGCGAAGGTGCTCTGCCAACTCGCGGTGCGTAAGCGCTTCGGGTTAGGCGGCCAGCGTTTTGAACATGACATAGGCATCGACATAGCCATGAACTCGGTGTTGAAACGCGCCGGGTAGGGTGCCTACGATGGAAAAACCGTGCTTTCGCCAGAGGCTGACCGCGACTTCGTTAGTGGAGACAACGAAGTTGAACTGCATTGCCTTGAACCCAAGCCTCAGGGCTTCGGCTTGGGAGTGCGAGCACATTGCCGAAGCTATGCCTTGGCCTCGTGCTTGAGGTGCGACGACGTAGCCACAGTTGCTGACATGAGAGCCAAGGCCTGGTTGATTTGGTTGGAGTTTGTAGGTTCCAACGATTCTGCCGTCAGCCGCCGTGGCGACATATGTGGCGGTTGGTACTTCAACCCACACTCTGTGAATCTCTGCCTCTGTGCTCTCGGGCGCAAACGCGTATGTGTCGCCAGCAGCGAATGTGAAATGAAGAAGCGGCCACAGCTGCGACCAGTCTTCGGGCTTGTAGCTACGGATGTTTGCCATGCTGAACACGGCCGCCTGACCGTTCGACATGAGCGGACCGCAACGGCGCGCTCGGTATGGCCGAAGCGCGCAACTGCGCCTCGCCGCTGTGGGTCCGCTCCATGGAGGGGTCAGGTTGCGCCATGCACTTCACATGTGCTGCTAGAGCGACTTCCGTTCGATTCGACTCTCTGCGACAACTGCCACTGAAAGGGCCTTCCACAACTTGCCCTGAACAAACAGAAGCACCAGCAACAGAAGGAGTCCGGGGACGACGAAACCGGGATACCTGGAGAAGGACACGACGACTCCAAGCATTGCCAATGCAACCAATGCCCGCAAGGTTTGAATCTTCGTGCTTCTCTTCATTGCCTGAAGCTACCTAACGTTTGAAATCAACGGGCGCCGGAGGTGCTCCGCTGGAATGATGGGTTAGACCTTGGCTTGAATCCCTGGCTCGATCCTTTGCTCTATGCACTTTGACCACTATCGCAGCCAATGCGACAACAAGGATCGGGCCTACAGCCAAGAGCGCCGCTAGCTTCGGTGGACGACCAGTCTCGGACTGGATGACCAACCACTCCGCCGGCGCACCGCTAGTGACGGCCGCGAAGAACAGACCAAGAGCTAAACCTGGAACGGCCGCCGCGAGAGCGAGAAGGAGCCAGCGAAACAATACTTTGCGCTGCATGAGCCGGTTGGGCACCGCCCTACGAGCCTTGCGAGGTTTGGGGTTCTTCATCAAAAGAATGCTCTCGAAATGGATAGACGGTAACTCGGATATCTGCCCCGAGGGCAGCGATCCTGCCCAACTGCGAGGAACTGAGGATCGTTTTGAATGGGTTGGCCTCTAGTCCTCCGTCAAACCCGTAGTCGAAAACACGAGACATGCAGCCCCTCCACAAAGAGAGGAGTTCTGGGGGAAGCGTCGCCACGAGACGCAAGAAGTGCTCTGTGCACGCCGAAGGATCCTGGCTTAGCGCGCTGGCAATCACCGGTTCAATGGACAAGCGAAAGCCGTCATCGCAGTTGCCGCAGTAGAGGACAAACACTTGACCGCTCAGGTGTTCAGCCAGCGGAGCTAAGTCGCGATCCGACTCAAGCTCCAAGTCGAGGTTCAGAAAGCTCGCGGGAGACTCTGTGTGCGGCATGAGGCGCCTAACTTTTGACATGAGAGGCATGCGTAGGTGGGCGAAGAGCGCCGGAGCATGTTCGCTCGATGGAGGGGTTAGGGTTCACGGCGTCGCGAGACCTTGAAGGTGAGCCAGCAAAACCAAATGCCTAGAAGCCCGCCAGTGCAAGCCAAGAAGGACACCAAGAGACTCGCTCGCAAGAGCATGAACAAGTTGAGTCCGACATAGGCGAAGAGCAGTACGCCGACGACTAGCGATAAGGCAAGGCCAAGGCGAGCCGAGAAAGCGCGGCCGGTAAACAACCCAAA
Source organism: Methylibium rhizosphaerae (assembly GCF_006386545.1). Lineage (GTDB taxonomy): Bacteria > Pseudomonadota > Gammaproteobacteria > Burkholderiales > Burkholderiaceae_C > Pseudorivibacter > Pseudorivibacter rhizosphaerae. The sequence continues at coordinate 20,777 of NZ_SWAR01000043.1, forward strand.
CGACAGTGAAAGGCAGGCTGCGCAGAAGGCGACGAACGGAACTGCCACGAGGGCAACCGTAGCGTCTCGTTGAAGCTCACCTGCCACTCGTGCAAGGTCTTGCGCGAGCAACACGGAAGTGACAGCGCCAAACAGCAGCCAGACCGAGGCAACAAACTTTGCACGTACTTCCATTTGGTGGGCCTTAACGTTCGGCATGAGCAGACCGCAACGGCGCGCTCGGCGTGTCCAACGCGCGCAGATGCGCCCCGCCGTTGTGGGTCCGTTCGATGGAGGGGCTAGAGCACATTCTTGCCCACGCGAACGTAGTAGTTGTCGAACTCGCCCTGCTCTACCTGGACGAACCCGTGCCGCGCATAGAAGCGGTTCGACTCACTGCCGCGCAACGCACCGACACGCACCTGGAGACCCGCCGCATCGGCCTCGGCGAACACCTGCGCAAGCACGGCCGTACCAACACCCTTGTTCTGATAGAAAGGGTGAACGTACAAGTGATCGAGCAACAAGCCCTGACTGTGTGGCTTGACCACGACGAAGCCAATGCGCTCGCCGTTGAATTCGATATGGCGAGTGTGTTCGGGGGAGAAGGCTGAAAGGAAGCGCTCTCGCGCACGCACCGGATCAAAACGGCCAATGCGCTCCAAGCTCTCCCGCATGGACTCGACCCTCAGTTCGGCCAATGCGTGGCCATCGGAGGCACTCGCCGCACAGAACGTGATGGGGTGTACTGCTGGCATGCCGATGCTCTCTAGACAAGATGGCTTGAATTTTTCTTGAGGAGGCCCGCCTCCAGGACGATCGTGGGTTGCGCACCGAGGGTGCGCCGAGCCACAAGGCGGTCCGCCTGGGCGGCCGCATGTTTGTCAAGGAGACGGGCCATGAGTCAATCTACCGCTGCGTACGTCGGTCTGGACGTTCACAAGGACAGCATCGACATCGCCTTGGCCGAAGCCGCACGAGAGGTCGAGGTGCGGCACTTGGCCACCGTTGCAGGGGGCATCGAGCCGGTGACCAAGGCGCTGCGACGCCTGGTCAGCGCCGGGCATCGCCTGCACATCGTCTACGAGGCCGGGCCTTGCGGCTTCGTCTTGCAACGCCACCTGCATGCCCTGGGCTGGCACTGTGACGTGGTGGCGCCTTCGTCGATCCCGCGGCCATGCCCGCAGGCAGCTGGGGCATCAACTTGACAACTATTGATAGCCAGCCGATCATTTCGCCATGAGTACCAACACCATGAGCTTTGCCCTGCCCGAAGCCATGCGCGACTACGTCGACCAGCGCGTGCGCTCGGGTCAGTACGGCAACACCAGCGAGTACCTGCGTGAGCTGATCCGGCGTGACCAGGAAGAGCAGGCCAAGAAGCGCCTGCGTGAACTGATCGAGGAAGGCCTGAACTCCGGTCCAGCCCAAGCGCTCACGCCCCAACGCGCCGCCCAGCTGAAGAAGCTCGCCCTGGGCAAGCGGCGTTGAAGCGCGCGCACCTGCGCCCACGAGCCGAAGCCGACCTGGTGGAGGCCGCAAGGCACTACGCGACCGAAGGCAGCGTCAAGCTGGCCGAACGCATGTTCGAGGCCGCCATTGCGGCGCTCGAGCCGATCGAGCGCATGCCGGGCATGGGATCACCCCGCCTAGGGGAACTGTGCGAGATCCCCGGCCTGCGCTCCTGGCGCGTCACCGACTTCCCCATGCAGTGGCTGTACTTCGAGGCCGAAGACCACCTTGACGTCGTCCGCCTGCTCGGTGACAGACAAGACATCATCGCCATCCTCACCGCGGACGACTGAGTGCCGAGCCGGCCGCAACGCCCCAAAGCCTTCAGCAACGAAACATCGCTCGTTGAACTCCATGACTTTGGGTCGATAGTGACGTTTCGGTTCGCAACGCGCACCTGAACTCACCGCGCCTTGAGCCGCTCGTACGCCTCCACCAGTCGACCTAAGCCCGCAGCGTCGCCATGCGCTCCGGCGTGAGCCGGTGCATTGCCTGCAAGATGAATCGCAACTCCGGCACGCTGAACGTTTCAGCGGCAACGGGCTTTGGAACGACTACGGGGCAATTCTCACGGGCACCACATACGTACGACCAGGAACTGCATCGGGCGGTTCTAGTGCACTGACGAGCTTGGTGACCTCTCGCAGTACGCGGGCGTCAAGCTCGTCATCTCCACTTTCCTCTTCCACCGAAACGGACGCAACGCGCCCCTCTTTGAGTTGGATCGCCACGGCCATCGTCCTCGGCCCCGCAACGACGAACTTCCGATTCGACAACCCCTGGACCGCTTTCGCGAGACGTTTCTCGAACGAAGACCACTCGGCCCAGGCAAGCGGCACATGAGCGGTTGCCAAGCGCTTCTCGCCATACGCGACGACGAACGGTGAAACCAGCGTGACGCCGCCGTCTTGTTGGAGCTTCTTGGGAACCGGAGGAAACGGCGCGCTCCGGCGCACGGCTTCCAGTGCCACCTCATCACAGGCTTGGCAGCCTGACGATCGCAACACGGACAGTGTCTGCAGTTCGCCCTGATGGTTCAGTTGCCCTTGCAGGACCGGCGCAAGGTCCGGCAGGGGCACCTCGAGATCGGCCTCGAACCAACCAGCCCATGCAAACACATGTTTGGACCACACACGGAAGTAGTCCTCACGGCCGGTGAGCTGTGGTGCTCAGTGATCCATCGTGCCCCTGGCGGCGTGGTGAACTCCAGTCCCATCCGGTCGCCTCCCGGCAGCCTCCCAGTCGCGGTCACTGGGGACCACGGTCCCGGAGGACTCGTGGCCTGTGCGGAGGATGGCTGACTCAATGCAAGGGCCAGCGTGCAGCACAGGATGGGCAACGGTCTCATTGATCGGACTCCTGCGCGAGCAACTGCGCCATTCGCGCGCGAACGTCCTCCACGGGCTCTGCGCCATGCGCGCGAGACAGCGGCGCCACCGCACCTTCGGGCCATTGGTGGCGCCCCCAGGAACCCAGGGTCTTGAGCGCCATGTTGCGGTTCCGGACAACCGGGCTGCTGAGTCCCGCCTCGACGAGGGACCACCCCTTGCCGGGAAACGCGCCAAGGTCCTGAAGAATGAAATCCAGCGCCGAGTGCTGCCGATACGCTGGCCCAAGCCCCATTTCATCAGCGGCCCCAGTTGCAATCGAGCTCAGGTCAATCTGCTTCAGTGCCAGCTCGATGACGCGATCAACCCGTGCCGGATCGGACGTGCGCATCAAAGTCGTGCCACTGATCTCCTCGGCCATCACGCTGCCGTTCGAAGCGCCTTTCCCAGATGTCCAGGTGGGCGCACATACCAACACCATGAACTCGGTCACACGATATGACCTGACGTTCGAGTATCAATACAAGGAGGGCTGGCTTCTTGCCACCACCGTACTGGAACGACGGGACGGCAAGGTCACCGTGCAAGGCATCCACTTCTCACCACGCACCCAGTCCCTCGAATCAGAAAACGCGTTTGCGCCCGCCGAGAAGGGGGCGCTGCACTACGTGGTCCTCGCTTTCGCAGTCACCATCCCGGCATTCATCATCTACGCATTCGTTGCCTGTATGCGCACGCGCATGCCCCGGCGCAAATGGCTCTGGCTGGTGTTCATCGCCGTCGGACTGGTGCAGTTCCGGTTCAACTGGACCACGGGCGCGTGGGGTGTCCAACCGCTCGCCTTCTCGTTGTTGGGGGCAGGCTTTTCGAAGGCGGGCCCCGTGGGGCCGTACCTCTTCACACTGGCCTTCCCATTGGGTGCGCTGCTGTTCCTGAAGAAGCGCGATTCGTTCGCCAGGCCAGCTGGCGCCTGAGTGATGGGGTGCGCCAACGCCAGCCAGGTCACGCAAGCCACGCCGGCCGGGCCGCCTCAGCTGCGCGGGTTCAGCCCGCGATCCACTACGGACAGGGATCTGCGGTATTCCTTGCGCAAGCGATACAGCTGCGCTGGCCGGTGAGCGCCACCCGACTCCATGGCACCTTCGATGGGCTCCAGCATGGCCAGCTCCTCGAGCTTGCGCCGGAAGCTCACCTTGTTGATCGGCTCGCCGAGCACGGCCTCGTAGACCGCCTGCAACTGCGGCAACGTGAAGCGCTCGCCACACAGGTACACCGGCAACGACGAGTACTGGCTCTTGGTGCGCACGCGCCCCACGGCGCTGTCGACGATGCTCTTGTGGTCGAACGGGAGGCTGGGCAGCCGCTCGACAGGACGCATCACGATCTGAGGGCGGTCAGTGGGCAGTATCGAAACCGGTACCAGCGCATAGTAGGCAATCGACACCGACCAGCCGCGCGGATCGCGCCCTGGGCCCGCAAACGTGGCGAGCTGTTCCAGGTAGGGTGCGGTGATGCCGGTCTTCTCTCGCAGCACCCGCGCGGCGGCATCCCACGCGCTCTGGTCCTCCTGCTGGTGGATGTAGCCTCCCGGCAGCGCCAGGGCGCCGTTGAACGGCTCGCGGTCGCGCTTGAGCAGGACCACATGCAACGCCCCTTCATGCAAAGTCAGGAGCACCACGTCGACCGTGCAAATGATGGACTCGTGCCTGGCCTTTTGCATGCCTAATATCTTACGACAACCATGAAACTAAGTGGCGAAGCATCAATCAAGTACTTCCACCCCAGTGTTAGTTGCTATATGCATCTAACTGTCGTACAGTAAACACACTCACACGAGGAGGACGGAAATGAGCAACAAGATCCAGCTTCTGGTGATCGACCCGCAGAACGACTTCTGCGACCTGCCCGAAGCGTATCGCCCGATCGATCCGATGTCGGGACAGCCCGTCGCGCCCGCGCTGCCGGTGGCCGGTGCCCATGCCGACATGGTGCGGCTGGCGGACTTCATCCGCGATGCGGCGCCTGTGCTGAGCGGCATCGCGATCACGCTGGATTCACACCAGCGGCTCGACATCGCTCACCCGACCTTCTGGCAGCAGGCCGACGGTACGGCGGTGTCGCCCTTCACTCCCATCACTGCGGCGCAAGTGCGAGCCGGAGAATTCCGGCCCCGGGATGCCGCGGCCCTGCCGCGCACGCTGGCCTACCTCGACGAACTCGAGGCGCGCGGCCGCTACACGCTGATGGTGTGGCCGGTGCACTGCGAGATCGGCAGCTGGGGCCACAACGTGCACGCCGACGTACGCGCGGCCTACAACACATGGGAAGAGCAGACGCTGCGTGTGGTGCGCAAGATCACCAAGGGCGAAAACCCGTGGACCGAACACTACAGTGCCATGCAGGCCGAGGTACCGGATCCCGGCGATGCCGACACACAGCTCAACCAGGGGCTGATCGACGAGCTTGATCGCGCGGACACCTTGCTGATCGCAGGCGAGGCCAGCAGCCACTGCGTGCGGGCCACCACCGAACACATCGTCGCCAACCTGCGCAGCGGCCGCACCGGCAAGATCGTGCTGTTGACCGACTGCATGAGCCCGGTGGGCGGGTTCGACGCGCAACAGCGTGAGTTCCTGGCTGACATGTCGGCCAAGGGTGTGCGACTGGCCTCCAGCCGCGAGATGTTGGCCGAACTGCGCAGCCGCTGAAGGAAACCTTGATGACTCCCGTGATCGACAGCCTGCTGGAAACCGACCTCTACAAGTTCACGATGTGGCAAGCGATGCTGCATCGTCATCCGCAGACGCAGGCCGAATACACCTTCGTCTGCCGCAACACCCCCGCCTACCCGCTGGCCGAGTTGCTCGACGACATCAACAACGAACTCGACCACCTGTGCTCGCTCAGCTTTGCGGCCGACGAACTGGCCTACCTGCGTGGGCTGCGTTTCATCAAGTCGGACTTCGTCGACTTCCTGCGCATCTTCCGCTTCCAGCGCGACTTCATCTCGGTGCAGGCCGACGGCCCGACGCTGAAGATCGTGGCACGCGGTCCGCAGGTGCATGTGATGGCATTCGAGATCTTCGTACTGGCGATCGTCAACGAGCTCTACTTCCGGCGTTTCGACCGGGTGGCGGCCATGGCCGAGGGCCGGCGGCGCCTGGCAGCCAAGATCACACAGCTCAAGTCTTTCGGCAACGAGCCCGCGCTGGCCTTCCCGTTCGAGTTTTTCGACTTCGGTGTGCGCCGTCGTTTTGCCGGGGACTGGCAACGCGAGGTGGTGCGCACGCTCAAGGCCGAGGTGCCACAGTTCTTCAAGGGCACATCCAACGTGCTGCTGGCGCGTGACCTGGACCTGGTGCCGATCGGCACCATGGCCCACGAGTATTTGCAGACCTACCAGGCGCTTGGTGTGCGCCTGCGCGACCACCAGAAGGCGGCCCTGGAGGACTGGGTCCAGGAGTACCGCGGCGACCTCGGCGTGGCGCTGACCGACGTGGTCGGCATGGACGCGTTCCTGGCCGACTTCGACCTCTACTTCGCGAAGCTGTTCGACGGCCTGCGCCACGACTCCGGCGACCCGGTGGTGTGGGGCGAGAAAGCGCTGGCCCACTACGCGAAGCTGCGCATCGATGCACGCACCAAGCGCCTGGTGTTTTCTGACGGGCTCGACATCGAGCGGGCGATCGAGCTGTACCGCCACTTCGCGAACCGCACGCAGCTGGGTTTCGGCATCGGCACGAACCTCAGCAACGACGTCGGCCTGACGCCGCTGAACATCGTCATGAAGCTGACGCGCTGCAACGACCAGCCAGTGGCCAAGCTGTCCGACAGCCCGGGCAAGACACTGTGCGACGACCAGACCTTCCTGGCCTACCTGCGCCAGGTGTTCAACGTCGCTGCCTGAGGAACTGACCATGCTCAAGCTCACGCTCGCGCAGCTCAACGTGACGGTCGGCGACATCGAAGGCAATGTGACGAAGATGATCGCCGCCGCACAGAAGGCCCGCGAAGACGGTTCGCAGCTGGTGGTGTTCCCGGAGCTGTCGCTCACGGGCTACTACCCGGGCGACCTGCTGGAGGATCCCAGCTTCCTGGCGCGTGTCGATGAGGGCCTGGCCGCGCTGCAGCAGGCGTCGCGCCAGTTGCGCGACCTGTTCTGGGTGGTCGGCGCACCGGTGCACCGCGACGGACCGGGCAAGCGGCTGCACAACGCGCTGCTCGTGCTCAAGGCCGGCGAGGTGGTGCTGCGTTATGCCAAGCAGCTGCTGCCGACCTACAACATCTTCGATGAACGACGCCACTTCGAGCCCGGACCGGACCAGGCGCGTGTGCTGCGCATCGGCGACTGCGGCGTCGGTTTCCTGATCTGCGAGGACGGCTGGAACGACGAAGGCCTCGACTACGCGATCAACCCGTTCGAGCGCCTGCGCGATGCAGCGCCCGACCTGGTGGTGTCGATCAACGCCAGTCCGTCGAACATCGGCAAACGCGAGCAGCGGCACCAGATCTTCGGTGCGGCCAGCCGGCGGCACAGCCTGCCCATCCTCTACGTGAACCAGATCGGCGGCCACGACCAGCTGGTCTACGACGGTGCGTCGTTCGCGGTGCAGCCGGAAGCAGGAGTCGTGTTCGAGGCGCAGCGCTTCAGCGAGGACGTGACGACCTTGCGGTTCGAGGACGGCCGTTTTGCGAGTGCCGGCGGCGATGAACTGCCGAAGGTCTCGCCCGCCGGGCTGCCGACGATGGAGTTCTATCGTCAGCAGATCATCCTCGGGCTGCAGGACTATGCACGACGCTGTGGTTTCCGCCGTGTCGTTGTGGGTTCATCGGGCGGCATCGACAGCGCGCTGACGCTGGCGCTGGCGGTGCAGGCGCTGGGTTCCGACAACGTCACCGCGATCACGATGCCGTCGAAGTTCTCTTCGGCCGGCTCGGTGGATGACTCGGCCACCTTATGCGACAACCTCGGCATCGAGCTGCTGCACCACCCGATCGCCGACCTGGTGGCCGGCTATGCACGGCAGTTCGAATCCAGCTTCGCATCGCCGCTGCAAGGGCTCGCGCTGGAAAACCTGCAGGCACGCATCCGCGGCACGGTGCTGATGGAGTACTCGAACAGCTTCGGCCACCTGCTGCTGACCACCGGCAACAAGTCGGAGATCTCGGTCGGCTACTGCACGCTGTACGGCGACACCAACGGCGGCCTCGGGCTGATCGGCGACCTGTACAAGACCGAGGTGTTTGCGCTGTCGCGGCACCTCAACGAACAGGCCGGCCGTGAACTGATCCCGGTCGCCATCATCGACAAGCCACCGTCCGCGGAACTGGCGCCTGGCCAGCAGGACACCGACAGCCTGCCGCCGTACCCGGTGCTCGACGAGGTGCTCAAGCTGCAGATCGAAGGGACACGGCTGGCCCGCTGGGAACACGAGCAGGCCAGCGCCTTCATGGCGTCGCTGACCGCCACCGACGACGGCCGTGCATTGGTGACACGGGTGCGGCAGATGATCGGGCGCAACGAATACAAACGCCGCCAGGCGCCGCCTATCCTCCGTGTGCGGGCACTGGCTTTCGGTACCGGCCGGCAGATGCCGATCGCCGCCAAACACTTGTGAACAAGATGACCCACGACATTGCCGTCTACATCGGGCGCTTCCAGCCCTTTCACCTGGGGCATGCGGCGTTGCTGCAGCAGGCGCTGAGGCTGGCGCCGCGTTGTGCGGTGGTGATCGGCTCGGCCCACCAGGCCCGCACGCCGAAGAATCCCTTCACCTGGCAGGAACGGGCGGAGATGATCCGGCTCGGCGTGCCCGAGGCGGACCGGGCCCGACTGCACTTCGTGCCGGTGCGTGACTACTACGACGAGGCACGCTGGACCGCGGCAGTACGCGACGGTGTGACGGCGCACGTCGACGCCGCAGCCGGCCGTTCGGCATCAGTGGCACTGGTTGGCCATTTCAAGGACGCCACCAGTGACTACCTGCGGGCCTTCCCCGGCTGGGCGTTGGTCGAGGCACAACGTTGCCATCTGGTCGATGCCTCGTCGCTGCGCGACGCCTATTTCGCGTGCGCCGGCGGCAACCTCGACGCAACGCTGGCCGCCCTGGTCGGGCAGGCGCCACAGAGCACGCTGGACTTCCTGCGCGCGTGGAGTGCGCTGCCGCAGTTTGCCGCCATCGCGCAGGAATGGGGCATGTTGCGCAGCTACCGCGAGGCCTGGGCGTGTGCGCCCTACCCGCCGGTGTTCGTCACGGTCGACGCCGTGGTGCGTTGTGCCGGCCACGTGCTGCTGGTGCGCCGCGGGCAGGCGCCGGGCAAGGGCCTGTATGCCGTGCCTGGCGGATTCATCGAGCAGCGCGAGACGGCCTACCAGTCGGCCGTACGCGAACTGCGCGAGGAGACCGCGCTTGGATTGCTGGAGATGTCGCTGCGCCAGCAGCTGAAAGCCGCGGCGGTGTTCGACCATCCGGACCGCAGCCAGCGCGGCCGGACGATCACACATGCCCACTACTTCGATCTCGGCGAACGACCATTGCCGGAGGTGCGCGCCGGAGACGATGCCGCTGCCGCCGAGTGGGTGCCGATCTCCGAGTTGCCGGGGCTGGAGGATCGGTTCCTCGACGATCACTTCCACATGCTCGACCACTTCCTGGGACTCACGCCGGCATGACGTTCACGCGGCGGCCAGTCGGTCCCGTGCTTCCATCAAGGCAAAGCCGAGCAGGTTGAGACCGGGCCAACGCTCTGGCCTCGACGCGTCGTCGTGATCGGCGGCGAGGCCGATGCCCCAGATGCTGTCGACCGGACTGGCCTCGACCAGCACCTGCTGGCCCGTCTGCACGATGAACTCACGCAACGCGCCGTTCTGGCCGAACTTCGCCAGGTTGGCCGCAACCACGATGTTGAAGCGTTCGCGCAGCCAGGACTCCTCGTCGAAGCCGGCGATCTGGCGGCCCAGCTTCTTGGCTTCCGCCGGCGAGCCGGCAGCAAGCACACGCTCGCGGACGGTCAGGTCATCGAACAGGCGCGCCTTCTCGGCCATCATGTAGTGCTCCGCGGTCCGGTAGTGTGTGCCGTCCAGCTCAAACGGCGCCTCGTACCACTGGCTGAAGCAGCTCTTGCCAATGCTGCCGTCCTTCGGCGGCTGGTGTCCCCAGAAGAACAGGAACTTCGGCTCGTGCCCTTCGGCCACAAGGGCCAGCAGGGCTTGGACGTCTCTTGGCTTGGCGGTGGAGTTCATCGCCATCTCCTTCATCATCATTTCGTCCTGGATCGGCCCGCTCGATCGGCGTCAGCAGCCGTGTCGACTCGCGTTGTCAAAGCTCATCGACTGGACAGCCACCAGGCCGCGAAGTCGGCCAGATCGATGTGTTGTGAATGCACCGAGGCCAGCGCGACGCCAACATTGGGCGTGCCGTTGGGCGAACGCTGCACCAGCGCTGCATGGATCGATGCCGGGAGACCGGCCATGTATGGCAGGAAGTCGTCGACGAACGCGCAGGCCTGCAACTCGATCAGCGCATCGGCCTTGGGGCTGCGCCCGTCGGCCGCGTCACCGGTGGCGATCACCCGTTCGATCGGGAAACCCAGCGCCCGCAGGTTGCGCAGGCGGGCTTTCGCATACTGGACTTCGACGGCCGACACACAGACGAGCTCGTAGCCGGCATCGTGCAATGCATGGCACGCCGGCAACGCTGTCTCGATGGCCGGCACGTTGCTCCAGAAGGTTTCGTCAAAACACTCGACCAGCTGCTGCAGGCGTGGGCCGTCGAGGCGCTCGACGGCCCAGCGGTCCATCGCCCAGTAGGCCAGCGGGTCGCGTTCTTGTGGCCGAACGCCAAAGGCCCGCTCCCACGCGCCGGCGTAGGCCAGGTTGTAGTCGAGCAGGACACCGTCGGCGTCGAGGGCGATGATGGACTTGCGCATGGGTCTCAGGTTCGCAGCTTGAGGTAACGCGGTGGCACCGAGTCGGTCAGCCAGACGCCGTTGTCGGACCGGAAGAACACGTGGCCGTCAGCCACCATCTGCGCAGCAACGATGTCGAGCAGCACCACGGCGCCATACCGCTGTCCCACCGAGCGGGCGATGTCCAGGTCGGTGGTCAGGTGCACATGATGCCGCTCGCGCTTGTCCAGGCCACCGGCCAGGATCGACGCCAGGAAGCGACTGGCAGTGCCATGGTGCAGCACGTCGGGCGGCTGCACGGGCGCCAGGCCGAGGTCGACCTCGACCGAATGGCCCTGGTTGGCCCGGATGCGTGTGCCGTCGTCGCTGAATGCGAAACGCTTCTTGTCGCTGGTGTCAACGACTGTCTGCAGCTGTTCACGAGACAGCGACTGGCCAACCGCGGCGAGTTTGTCGAGCAGGTCCTGGACCGGGGTCCAGCCGGCTGCGTCCAGCGTCAGCCCGATACGCTGCGGCTCGTGTCGCAACACGAGGCTCAGGAACTTGCTGGTCGACTTGAGGTTGTGGGGGGGTGTCATGTTGTTGTCTTTCATTGTTGTTGTAGTCTGCTCAGACCATGAGTTGCCCACGAGTGGCCGATACCGAGATCTTCGCCTCCATGCCGGCGGTGAAGCGCAGGTAGTCGGCTTCCATGCCGTCAGAAAAGATCACGCCGTTGTCCGGCATGCGCGAACGCAGCAGCAGCGGTTGCTGCTCGGTCACGGCGCCGTAGACGAGCTCGGTACGTGAGGCCCTCGACGGGAAGGGCTCGCGCACCGCAAAGGTGAGCTGCGCGCTGTCCCACGCCTGCGGCTGGTAGTCCACTTCGTGCCCGCCCTTCAGTGCCTGCGCGATGCCCAGCGAACCGGTCACCACGCTCTTGAGCCAGGCGGTGGAACCGAGCCCGGTGGAGACGATCACGCCAGACGAGGACTGGAACTCGCGGCGCGAACCCAGCTCGATCTCGTACAGCGCCGAGCTGTGCGAACGCGGCCCGATGAACAGGTCGTTGACCGCACGCAGCCGCTGGCCGTCCGACAGCCGTGCCTCGGCCATCGTCACCGTCTGGGCCGGCCGCTGGTCCGCGGCGATGTCGGTCAACACGGCCAGCAGGTCCTTCGGCTCGAACGGTAGCAACACACCGTCCCAGCGGCTGGGTTCCGGGTTCAGCCCGACCAGCGGCTGGCCCTCTAGGTACTTCATCGTGTTGGCCACCAGACCGTCCTGTCCGAGCGCGACCACGATGTCGTCGGGCGCGAATACGAAGTTCGGCAGGAAGCTGCGCTCGACCAGCTGATAGCGCCCCCAGGCCTGCAGCGTGCTCACCGTGACGTCGAGGCTCTGCGCGTAGGCAGCGTTCTCCTTCACGTAATCCGAGAAGTCGGCCCCCAGGTGTTCGATGTAGAAGCGCGCCTGCCCCAGCGTGTGGTGCCGGGCCACCAGCTCCTCGAGCCGGGTGCGCCGGGTCACCAGCACCACCTTGCGGTCACCGGTACTCACGCAGCCGCCTTGGCCGGGCGGGCCGGCCCGGCCAGCAGTGTCTGCAGCAACTCGGGCGACATGTTGAACTGGCCGATCCGTTCGGCCTTCTCGGCGATGCCGCCGAAGGCCTGCGCGATCAGCTGCCCCGGTTGCATGCCCGAGGCCGCCAGCGCCTGCACGGTGCGCGGGTCGGCGTTCTCGAGAGCCTGCATCACGGCGGCCACTCGGTGTGCTTCGGCTTCCGCGAGCGTGCGGCTGTTGCTGGCCTGCTCTGCGACCAGGTCCTTGCGGCGCGACTCGAGCGCCACGTCGGCAGCCATCTGCTCGTCGCGCAGTTCGTTTTCCTTGCGCATCACTGCCGCCTTGGCCTCCATCTGTGTCTCCCGGACCTGGCGCTTCTTCTGCTCGACAGCGATCTCCGTGTCGAGTTCGTTCTGACGGATCGCGCGTTCGTTCTGCACTGCGGACATACGGCGTGAGTAGACCGCGTCGTCGGCAGCCTTCAGGTTCGATTCGCGTGCTTCTGCTTCGAGTGCACGGGCGATGTCAGGGGTGGGTTTCACCGCGATGATGGACACGCCGAGGATCTCGAGGCCCAGGGCCTGGATCTCCGGCTGGGATGCCAGCTCCTTCTGGGCGCTGCGGGCGATGAGGGCCGGCGCGCGCAGGGCCTGCTTCAACTCAAGCGCCTGCACGGCCTGCTGCACGATCACCTCGACCTGCATCGCGACGCGGTCGCCCAGGCGGGTCGGATCTTCCGACACGTAGGCTCTGCCGTCCTTGCCAAGCGAGAAGTCCATCAGCGCTGCGGTTCGCTTGGGGTCGCCGATGCGGTACGTGACCTGGCCCTGCACGGTCACGCTCTGGAAGTCGGCGGTGGTCAGCTCCAGGATGAAGGGCCGGTCCTGGCTGGCCACCGGCACCGCCACCAGCGTGCTGGTCGGCGCGAAGTAGTAGAAGGACTGCCCAGCGCCTTCGCGCACCAGTCGCCCTCCACGGAACTGCATCAGGTGCACGGTGGGCTGGGACTTGATGAAACGGATGCCGAACATGGATTCCTCCTTCTTATAAGTTGCACAGCACAACTATTAGAAGTTGCACAATACAACTCAGAGGCGAAGAACGCAATCCCCGGAGCGCACATGGCCAGCAAGACACAACCTCGTCGGACCCCCAAGGTCACGTTTCCGTTGCCATTCACGACGGTCGACGTGGTCATCTTCACGGTGCTGGATGAGGCGCTGCAGGTGCTGCTGGTGCAGCGGCCGGGCACAAGTGACGACCCTTGCCCCGGAGCGTGGGCACTGCCCGGCGGATTTGTCGACGTGGGCCGGGACCGGGATCTCGAGGCCTGTGCGCGTCGAAAGTTGTTCGAGAAGACCGGCGTGGTGAGTCCCTACTTGGAACAACTCGGTAGCTGGGGCGGTGCCGAGCGCGACCCCCGGGGCTGGTCGGCGACGCATGTGTACTTCGCGCTGATTCCGGGCCAGGGCCTGCCCCTGGCGAAGGGCGCCAACGCGACGGAAGTGGGCTGGTTCGACGTGGATGCCGTGCTGCGCCGGCAGAAGCTGGCCTTCGATCACGGTGTCATCCTGAAGGCGGCGGTCGAGCGACTACGCAGCAAGGTGGAGTACACGTCACTGCCTGCCTTCCTGCTGGACGAGCCGTTCACGCTGCCGCAGCTGCAGAAGATGTACGAGGTGGTGCTGGACCGCCCAGTCGACAAGAGCGGTTTCCGCACGCGCATGCTGTCGGCCGACTTCCTCGAGGAGACTGGCTACGTGGCCGGCGATTCGAACCGGCCGGCGATGGGCTATCAGCTGCGAGACCGCAGCGGGCCGGTGGTGTTTCCGAGGACGTTCAGTCCGAGGCAGTGAAGCGGCTCAACACCTCTAGCACGTGCAGGCCTGCGGAAACGGTATTGAACCAGTAGCTTGCAGGCGCTCGGAGGTCTGTGTGCAGCGATTGCAGTCCTACATACACCGCGCCGCATGGCAACGCGATCAATCCAAAGTGGTCGGTAAAAGCCAAGGAGAACGCCGCGACAATCGATGTCGAAGCGGGCCCGCAGCGTCGTCAGACGCTGCGCTGAATCATTCCTTCAGCACCATGTCGATGCACATGACCGCTGCGACGATGAGACTTCGCACAGTACTCAACGCCGCCACGGAACTGTCGATCGACAACATGTAGTTGTCGGCCGACGTGAACAGCTCCTTCCCGAGGCCGGACCACTTCTTGGAGACCTTGGCCAGCTCGTCATCGCCCTTCATGAAACGAAATTCCCAGCTGGTCCATTTCCCCCTCAGTGTGCAGATGACGTTGCCCTTGGGATCCAGGACGTCGAACTTGCCGCCGATCGAGAAGAACTTCTGACGGAAGCGGCCGACGACGCGATCGTTTTCGTCCAGCACCTCGACGTTCGACAAGATGAACGAGATGCCTCGCTTCACGGTCAGGACCTTGCGGCCCTCCGGCGTTCGGATCTCGATCTCGAACGGCGTCATCCGCTTGTAGTCGGTGAAGCGGAATATCTTGGCAAAGATGCCCAGATTGGGCTCACGGCACTCCAGGGTCTTCTGGCCGGTGGCCGGATCGAAGATGTCGAAGTTGTTGGCCGCCTTGAAGAGGCCGACGTGTTCCTTCACAAGGAACTGATTGCTTTGCAGTGCGATGTGCATGGCTGTGCTGCTGAGTTTCGAGGTTCAGCGTTTGCGCTTGTAGAGCACCTGCGTGCGAAGGTTCTCGCCGACAGGCGCCGCCTGTTTCATGAACTCGGCGTACATGTCGGCGGCACAAATGCTGCCTGGCGTCTTGTCATCCACCGTGCGGTTGATCGTCAGCCGCTGGCCCACCTGTTTGTACGTCGCCTTGTAGTCCACGTACGTCCCCTTCAGGCTGGCGTCTTCTGGCAGCGATATCACGCTGAGGTTGGTCGGCAGTTCGATCTTGTAGGTCTCGGCGCTGGTGAAGCCGTGACAGATCTGCGTGCGCCTTGGCGCAGGCCCCTCGTCCGCGCCAAAGGTCGACACCGCCAGCGGTGTGTTCATGACCGGCCCGACATACAGAGAACCGGTCGCACCGGCGTTGCGCAGGTAGTTGTCGATCTCGAACTTGATCGTGAACTCGACATCGTCGCCCAGGCCCTGGACATTGCTGTGCTCAAGAGTGCCGCGGCCGCGGTAGCCGTAGTAGTTGAGCATCGTCTTGACAAACTCTCGCTCCTGCTGGCCGTTGAGCTCTCGCAGGTAGGAGCGCACTTGTGCCGCCTCGACTCCTTTCACCTTGACATTCATGGCCCCGGTGGCTGCGCCGCTGTCTGTGATCTTGAGCGACATTTCCAAACGTTGCTGCCCCCGCATGGACTGCACGGGCCCAGGAACTTTCGCCAGGGCCTTGGCCGCGCCCACATGGATCACGGGTTTGTCGTAGGTGCCACTCGGCAGGTACCCGAACGGGATCTCCTTGGCCGTGGCATCGACGTACATCTTCAGCGTGGGCAGGTAATTGAAGACGTGGTTCACCATGGAAACGACCGGCACTTCCGGCAACTCGTAGTCGCCGCCGACACCGACCAGCACCTGTTCGCTCGGGATGTCCACGGCAGTAAGCAAGGCCTGCAACAGGGTCGCGTGGTCCTTGCAGTCGCCGATCTTGCTTTCGATCACCACATTGAGGTCTCGCGGAACGACTGCGCCGACGCCGATACAGTTGCCACCGTACGTGATGTTGCGCGACACCCACTCGTAGAGCTTGCGTGTCCTTTCGCGCGGCTGCGTCTCAGCGCCGACGATCTTGTTCGCGAGATCCTTGATGGCTGGCGTGGGTGCTGCCTTTGGCAAGGCTCGCGCACCGTATGCCTGCGCGATGGCCTCGTAGGTGAGGAACGTCGAAACTAGGAAGCCAGGCACCTCCTTGTAGGACCACAGACCTTCATCGTCATCGCTTCGCTTGCGCGGCTTGGTGCCGGAGTAGCGCCACTCCATGACGCGCTTGCCGTCACGTTCGACCTCACTGAAGTCCATGAAGTGGTGCTCTTGGCGCAGCACCATGTCCTTGGGCGCGCGCACGGTCACTCGCACGTCCTCCTGCGATGCGAACGGCGAGTAGCGCATGGCCACCGAGAACTGGCCCGGGAACATGGCTTCCTTGTCCGTCTCGCGGTACTGGATGTGCACCGAATCGCCAACTTCCAGATCCGGGAACACCGCGCTGATCGCCTTGCGGTCCGAGAAGAATGGACCAGCGTCAGCGCGCCCCTCGTTGGTCTGGTGCTGATAGTTGCCGGCGGGCACCGGTATCTTCCGACCATCCTTCTTGAGGGTGTAGGCCTCGAGGACCTCGCCGGTCTGGGTGCTATTGCTGAACGAAAAGGAGAAGCGCTTCACGTGCTCCAGGGCGCTCTGCTGCAGCACCTGGATGCGTGTGGTCACGTCGACCACGTAACGCCCATCTTTCTCGACGTCGTAGACGACGTGAGACAGCTTGGTGGTGAAGGGCGCTTCGTTCGTGTCGGCAGCGTATGCAGCCACTGCGCTGAGCGCGAGCGTTGCAATCACACAGCGAAGCGCATGAGAAATCCGACTCATCGATGGTCCTCCCGCAGACTTGTGGTTCGGCCGCAGCTTCTACCCGAAGCCCGCCGAGATGTTGTCACTCTTGCAGCATAACGCGCGTAGTTTCGACAGGACGTGCTCATTTCTGGCCGCATCCGCCGCGCGCGGATTGGAGAGGTCCAATTCAGCGTCCAGCCTGTTGTGCACGACCATGCCTTCGGCATCGAGCTGCGGTTGGGCCCAGTCACAGCGTTCCTGAACGAGATCGCGCAGGCGGATCGCCTCGATCGTGAGGTCGAACTGGCCCGAAAGCGCCAGCGAGTAAGCATGGAGGTCGGCGACCAGGCGCCCGAGGCTGTCCAACTGCAGCATCACCTGCTTCAGCTGGGAGGCATCGCATGGGAAGACGCCGTCGATCATTCCCTGCACGCGCGCCCCTGCGGCGGTCAGCGGCGTGCGCAGTTCGTGCGCGATCGCAGCGCTGGAGTCCTTGAGCTCGCGCTCGTACCGTTGCAGCCGCTCGGCCATCATGTTGAAGTCGTTCGCGCAGCGGCGCAGCTCCACCGGTCCGGAGGAGGGGGCTCCAGGCGTACGGCGAACTGTCCACCGGCGACCTTCATCGCCGCCTCGCTGGCCTGGGTCAGCAGGCGCGAAATCCTGCGGGCCGCGCCGATCCCCAACCAGAGGATGAAGGGCAGGGTGCACCCGCTCAGGAGCGCGGTGGCCAGCGCGTCGCTGCGCTGCGGCGGATCCTCGAAGTACCGCAGGCCATAAGCCGCTGCTTCGTAGATGCGGATTCGGGAAGGATCCGGGTTTGTCGCCTGAGGGCTTCAGAGCGACTCCACTGACTGCTGAGGGTCGGCACTGCCAGCTCCCGCGGCAGGGAAGCAGCCGGCTGCACGACACCAAGCGCTTCGGTAGCGTCCTACGGCTGCACGACCTCGCACAGCAGTCGTTCGGACCGGCGCTCGGCTGCCAAGCCCAAGGGCTGCTTGGTACAAGCCAGGGTGAGGACGTCGCCCGAACGTCAATGACGGCAACCGGTGCGCCGCTGTCATTCGCCGCCTCCTGGCGTATCGAAGCAACACCAACACCCTTTCGAGGGATCGACGTGTACCGCAGGTCTGGGCCTTGCGCGTCCGACTGCAGATGGAGGGCCGGGTTCGCGAACTTGCACTCTTCAATCTTGGCATCGACAGCAAGCTGCGCGGATGCGATCTGGTCGGCCTCAAGGTCCGAGACGTGTGCCACGGCGACCAGGTTGCGGCACGCGCTATCGTCGTCCAGCACAAGACGCAGCGCCCGGTTCAGTTCGAGATCACGCCGGCCGCCCGAGACGCCGTGCAGGCGTGGATCAAGCTTGCTGGGCTAAAGCCGGAGGATTTCCTGTTCCCAAGCCGGCTCCACGACTCACCGCACCTGGGAACTCGGCAGTACGCCAGGATCCTCGGGCACTGGCATTCCAAGCTCGAGTCGACGGTGAGGTACATCGGCATCGAGGTCGATGACGCACTCGAGATCTCCGAGCAGACGGAAATCTGAGGTTGTCGACGGCGGCCGCGACGTCCGCGATGTCGTCGCGACCGTCCTCGATGGGATGTTGGCTTTGCGCTGCGGCCCTGAACTGGAAGTCGGCCAGTTCCTGCCATTGACGATGGGCCGCTTCCCGGTAACGCACCTCGGGGGCGACCAGCGGCGTGCTTCACCGCGCAACGGACGACGCCAAAGGTCCGATGGACAATCCAGCGCTCGCGATTCTTGTTCCGATACGCTTCCCCTCACGCTAGGGCTACGCATCTTTTTCACCTAACCTTCCGGCCCCCTTGAATCGGGCTTGATCCCGTGGCGGGAAACTACCGAGGAAGAAGCCCGTGACACAACCATTCAAATGCATGGTCTTCCTGGGCGGAGCCACCACTTAGGATTGCCGCGGCTCACCGCCGCGACCGTGCTGTCGCGCAAGAAGTTGAATCAACCGGTCTGAGGGATTGAAATGAGGGAAGCGTTGAAGCGCGCTCTGTTTGCGTGCCTGCTCGTCGGCGTGGCCGCCTGCGGTGGTGGTGGAGGCAGCGGAGGTGGAGGCGGCGGCTTCTCGTTGTCGTTCGACCGAAGCAACGTGAGCATGAGCTTCGATGTCGAAGACACCCCCGCGGTGGCGGTCGTCAACGTCGCAACCAGCGGCACCACGACCGAGGATGTCTACGTCGGCGCCACCACGCCGAACGACCAGCCCGATCCCAACATCGACCACGTCGACGTCCAGATCGGCACCACGTCGGCCCGCGCCGTCATCTATCCCGCCGAAGATCTGGCGCCGGGCACCTACACCGGCACCATCGTCCTGATGGCCTGCAAGGACAGCGCCTGCACCCGCCACCACACCGGCTCGCCGCACAGCGTGAGCTACACGATCACGGTGCGCCAGAACTTCCGGGTCACGCCCCGGTCGCTCAGCCTGCAAGGCGATGGCGGTGTCGGGGCGACGCAGCAGGTCAGCGTAACGCTGCCACCCGGCGTGACCACCTACACGGTGAGCGCCGCCGACAGCTGGGCCACCATCGACCAGCAAAGCGCGAGCGGCTTCCGTCTCACCGCGGCACCTCGCGCCGCCGGCACCTACCAGACGGCCGTGATGCTGCAATCGGGCGGCTACTCGCGAACGGTCGCGGTCACCTACACCGCCCTGACGCGACAGCTGCGGCTGTCTGCCAGCCGCGTCGACCTCGCGAGCACCAGCGGCGCCACCGCACAGGCCGACATCACCGTCGAGCAGCTGGCCGAAGGCCAGACCGGCATCACGGCCAGCGCAAATGCCAGCTGGCTGAGCGTCGGCAACGTGAGCGCCGGCGGCCTGCGGGTGCAGGCTGCGTCGCTCCCCTCGGGTACCTACACCGCCGAACTCACCGTCACCTCGGGCACACAGCGGCGCCTGCTGCCGGTGAGCTATGTCGTTGCCGCACCGGCCGGGGGTGATCGCCATCTGGCGACGGCGCAGGCGAGCCTCAGCTTCGCGGCCAGCGAAGGCACGGTGGCCGCGCCGCAGACGCTGGGCCTGCAGCGCCCCAGTTGGAACCCGGACGTGAGCGTCGCCATCAACCCGGCGAACACCCCGTGGCTGAGCACGCGCACCCTGCCCAACGGCGACATCGAGGTGTCGGCCAGCGCCGTCGGCCTGTCGAGCGGCACCCACCCGGCGCAGATCGTGCTGACGCCCGCCTACCCTGACGCGCCGCGCACCATCCCCGTGGCCCTCACCGTGGGCAATGGACTGGCCACGCCGCCCAACCAACGCCTGGTGTTGAACAACGATTCCACCCAGACCAGCCTGCAGGGCAGCATCCCGGTGCGATCGAACGGCGCAACCAGCGTGCAGTGGACGGCCACCAGCTCGGCCGCGTGGCTGCAGCTGACGCAAGACCAGGGCCCGCTCGGCCAGGACGTGCAGTTCCAGGTCGATCTGCAGGCAGCCTTGCTGCTGCCCGACTACACCGACCAGCCGGCCACGGTCACCATCAGCGCGCCCGGCTTCACCTCGGTGACCAGTACCGTGACCCTGCGACGCGAACTGGCTGAGGTCTACTACGTCGGCCCGGGCAGCATCACCGCCGGCAAGCCTGCGCAGGTGATCGTGCGCGGGCGCGGCTTCGGCAGCCTGCAGAACCCGGCCAACCGCTTCACCATCGCCGGCGTCACGCCGACGAGCGTCACACGCCTGAGCGACAGCTCGCTGGCTGTGCAACTGCCCGCCCTCACCGCGGGCGGCTATGCCATCGGCATGAGCGGCACCGGCTCCGTGGCAGCCACCACGACGCTCCAGGTGCTGGCCGAGCAAGCCTACCCATCTGCACTGGTGCCCACCGGCGGCGTGGCGTACTCGACCGTCTACGACCCGGTGTCGCGCACCGTGTACTCGGCGAACAGCACGCTCTCGGCCGTCCGCCGCTCGCGCTACCAGGCTGGCAACTGGGTGACCGACAGCCTGGCCCTGCCAGCGCTGCACGACATCGGCCTGAGCCCTGACGGCAAGCAGCTCGTCGCGGTCGAACGCTCGGGCCTGCTGCATCTGATCGACACCGGCACGTTCACCATCTCGCAGACCTATACCATGCCCGGCCCCGCTGCGCAGACCCCCACGGGCAACCGGGGCCTCGCGGTCACGAACGACGGCAAGGTGTGGCTCTCGATCGGCAGCCGCTGGAACACGATCTACACCTTCGACCTGCGCAGCCGCACCTTCGCACAAGTGACGATCCCGAACGTCTTCTCGCAGTTCCACGGCGGCCCCTGGTTCGAGGTCTCGCGCAACGGGGAACGGCTGGTGATGGTCTCGAGCGCATCAATCTCACCAACGCCGCCCATGCGCTACCTCGACGCATCGGAGGGCGTCTTCCGCGTCATGCCAAACGACCTGACGTTCTTCTACTGGTCGCTCAGCGGCATGGGCGACACCGCCAGCCGCTTCCTCTACGGCGCCAGAGTGGTCTACGACGCCAGCTACGCGCGCGTGGGCGGTGTCACCATCCCTGACAGCGGCTGGTGGGCCTCCGCCGCGGTGATGTCACCCGACAGCCGCAAGGTGTACGTGTTCGCGATACGCGAAGGCGCCTGGAACGTGCCCTCGTCCACCACGATGCCGCGCATCTATGTGTTCGACAGCAGCATCGCCGCCGGCACGCAGGTGGATCTGCCCCTGCTCGGCAGCTTCGATCTGCCGTCGTATCCGACGTGCCGCTTCGACAACCAGACCTCCGAGTGCGTCCGCCCGACGATGACCGCAGCACCCGATGGCAAGACACTCTTCGTGACCGGCACGGTCGGCATGTCGGTGATCCCCCTCAACACCACCTACACCGGGCTGTCGAGCCGCCGCGTCGGCGCACAAGCACTGAAGCGCTGGGATACGCGGGCCAACGCGAAGTAAGGCGGCGATGGCCAGCGGCCGGCGTCAGGCCCACGGCAGCAACTGGGTGGTCATCGCGCCACCGTCGCTGCCGTTTCTCAAGGCGGCCCCGCCGCGAAGTGCATCGAGGTGGTCTGCCTGCGTCTGCAGCATCTTTCTTCGCTGCGCGATGAACTCGGTGCGGTTGTATGCACGTCCAAGACTGTCCCGCACGCTGTGCGCCAGCTGCGCCTCGATCACATCCGGATCGAACCCGAGATGCTCGTGCAACAGCGTGCGCGCCGTCGCGTCCTTCAGGTCGCGCGCCGGGTTGCTCTCCGCTCGGCCCGTAGCGACCGCATACCGGAACACCTGCGAGATGCTCTCCAGCGCACGGTGCGCTGTCTCCAAGTGACCATCCGCCTTGCCGGACCGCGGACCACTCTCGCGCGATGACTTCGAAGCTGTCTACGACGACATCCGACTGGCTCTGCCGCTGTGCCTTGCGTGCGACGCCAGGATCGATCGCGGCAGCAACCTGTTCGCGTGCTCGATCGCGTCGCTCGCGGGCGACCTTCAAGGGGACTTCAGGGTATGTGCCCAGCGAGAGCCGCTTCTCCTTTCCTGCGAAGCGGTACTTGAACCGCCACCACTTTCCCCCTGTCGGAGCGACCTCGAGGTAGAGGCCCTTCTCGTCGAACAGGCGATAGCGCTTGTCGGCGGGCCGCGCCTTGCGCACGGTGGTGTCTGCCAATGGCATGGGGGCAACTCCTTTCGAGCATGTGGAGTTGCCCCACATGTTGCCCCCCAGATGGCATGCGCTTCAAGCGGATCGGGCGAGACGACGCGGGAAGCAAAAAGCCCCTAAGTCGTTGATCTACTTAGGGGCTTGGGATGTCTCGGGAGCTTGCGGGAAGCCGGGAGACTTGTTCTTGGTGGTCGGGGCTCTATCGAAAGATCAGCGGGAGGCCGTGCCAATGCTAGTTTTGCCGGCCCTTGGGGATGCGAGTTACTGAGGAAGTTACTGCACCCAAAACGCTGCCGTGCAAAGAGGGCAACAAGTCACAGGTGAGCGATGCGCCAATGTGTCGCGATTTTGACGGGGACGCCGAGGGCAGCGGGGACACTGGCGGGAGAGTCGCATAAATCCTAGGTTCTGGCGTCCCCGGCCTACCGCGGTGTGTGTCCCCGCAGCAGATTTCGGGC
This sequence comes from Methylibium rhizosphaerae, assembly GCF_006386545.1. Lineage (GTDB taxonomy): Bacteria > Pseudomonadota > Gammaproteobacteria > Burkholderiales > Burkholderiaceae_C > Pseudorivibacter > Pseudorivibacter rhizosphaerae. Next base: position 43,666 of record NZ_SWAR01000043.1, read on the forward strand.
GGGGACATCTTCCATTCGTCAGCAACGGGCATGGAGGCAGCTAGCCAACACATGCTTGTCTCATGTCAGATCGGCAACAACCATCCGATCCCAATGCCGCCTTTACTAGGCGAAACGCCTCTTGGCTCATCGGTGCGGAGCAGATACTCTGGACGCAAAAGCAGGGCTTCAAGGAGGATGACATGGAGGAGAGCACCCCTTCTCAAATTGGCATGCCTGAGGCGCGGCACAAGTCCGCTCAAGAGGATGCCGCCGAAGACCCGTTGAGCCTTCTGGATCCGATGGCCGATCCAGAGATCGTCTTTGGCCTTGTGGGTCCGGTAGGCGTTGAGCTGAAGCCTGTTATCGACGCCATCGAGCAAGAGCTTGCGGGCAAGTATCGAACAAAAACAATCAAGTTGAGCGAACTCATAGAGGATTTCTTCGGCGTCGATTACTCCGGCGGGGCTGAACATCTTCGCATCCGGAAGTTGATGCACCTTGGAACGCATCTTCGCCAGGAGTCCGGGCTCGGCGAGGCGGTAGCTTTACTGGGCATTGAAGAGATTGCGCGTGTTAGGGATGACGAGCTTGGCGGAAACGACGCTGGCAATGCCTACATCATTCGATCACTAAAAACTCCGGATGAGGTGCAACTATTTAGGAACGTCTATGGGAAGGGCTTTTACCTGATATCCGTATATTCTCATAGGGAGAATAGAGTTAGCTATTTGAGCGAGCGCCTGGCCAACTCTCTCCATGGCGACACGTCGAAATGCAGAGCCAGAGCCGAGCGTCTCGTTGAAATTGACGAACTGGAGAATAGAGAGTTTGGTCAAGATGTTCAGGATGCCTTCCCACTAGCAGATCTCTTCCTCAATTCAGACGATCGAGAGAACTTGCGCGCTCAGATCAAGAGATTCGTCGAGTTGGTCTTCGGATATCGCTTTGCCACTCCTACGCAAGAAGAGCATGGCATGCAGCATGCGAGATCTGCTGCATTGAGATCATCGGATATGAATAGGCAGGTCGGCGCCGCCATTGCCAATGCTGAGGGAGATCTACTGGCCATAGGTTGCAACGATGTTCCAAAGGCCGGCGGCGGGTTCTATTGGCCAGACAGCGTTCCTGATGAGCGCGATTTTCGCAAGGGCGTCGACTCAATGTCGGAGCACCGCAGCCAAGTAATACGCGAGTTTCTGGCTCGGCTCGAAAGTGCAGAATTGCTAGCAATCAAGAGCAGCATCGCTGAAGTGGCCGATTCGCTGCTCACTGGCGACCTTCGGTGGGTTCTAAAGGGGGCCACAGCGACATCTATATTGGAGTTTGGGAGGAGCGTGCATGCCGAGATGGCGGCTATAACGACGGCCGCACGACTCGGAATCCCATTGGTTGGCGCAACGATGTATGTGACCACGTTTCCGTGTCACATCTGCGCAAGACATATTGTTGCAAGCGGAATCCGGAACGTCTTCTATGTCGAACCGTATCCAAAAAGTCGGGCAAAGAAGCTTCACGGCGACGCAATCCTGGTTGACCCGATTACGCCTTCAGAAAAAATGACGAACTTTCAACCATTCAAAGGCATTGCGCCGTCTCGGTATTTTGAGTTGTTCGAGGCTGGTGACTCGCGCAAGGATGCTGAGGGCAAGATTCCCGCCTGGAAGATTGTGACGGGCTCGCCAAGGTTTCAGCGCTTTATAGTGACCTATACGCACCTCGAGACGAATATTGTCGGAAAACTATTGCCAGCAATTCGAAAAAAGGGTATAAGTTTGCCATTGGAGAAGTTGGATCAGCTCGAACGGGAGTTCGCATGAATTCAAGACGCGACACGCTGGCCGATCGAGTTGCACGGGCGCAGCGCGAAATAGAGAACTGGAATCCGCGTCTAATAGCCGCGATGCAACTTCAGGGCGGTTCAGAGTCCCAGCACATTGGGCAAGACAGAACGAGTCGGGCCCCCATCGCGCAACATCGGCCGGAGAGCCGTTGCCTGCGGACTGTCGCAAGTGATCAGAAAGACTGACTGCGGCTCCCGCCACTCGTTAGCCCAATGGGCCCGAAGGGCGTACTACGTCTTCGAACCTATGTGTATGTTGCCAAGAGCCAGGAGCGGAATGCCCCTTGGAACTTCGCGGCGCTGGCCTACTGAGGCGCTGCCTTCGTAGCACTAGCCTGAGTCAAGACGCAGTACCCCTTATCCGCGTTGTTTGTCAGCGTGCCAGGTCAGCACTCCCGGCGGGCTATGGAGCCAGCGCCCGGGCAGGCGCGTGACGAACACATGCTTGAGTGGGTGCTGCGATGCAGACAGCAGTCGCACTCGACGGGTGTTGCGCAGCACTGCGGCGCCGATCTTCAGCAGCTTGGTGCGGATGGTGGCCGCATTCCAGCTTCGTGCCTCGAAGGACCAGACGCCGCAGGCCAGCTGCGCCTCCTTGATGCGGTTCTCCACCTCGCCTCGCGCGCAGTACAGCCACTCATAAAGATCGGCGGCATCGCCAGCGAGGCTCGTGACCACGAAGCTTAGGTTGGCGCCCTGAGGCCCGTGCTCCAGACGTGCGATCACGCGGCGCTCGCGGTCCCAGTGTCCCAATTGGTAAGCGTCCGGCGAACCCGTCTTGAGAAGAGCGGTCGCAGCGATAACGATGCTGTCCAGTTAGCAAATAGCTGGACACGATGGAAGCTGAACAGAGTCGCAAGCGCAGGCGCTACAGC
>NZ_SWAR01000044.1 GCF_006386545.1 Methylibium rhizosphaerae
AAGCGCTTGGACAAGGCGATCGGCCTCGCCTGGTCAGACGATGTGTTCATCGACGAAGTCAACGACGGACGCAGCTCGCTGATCTGATCCTGCGTCCGATCCACGGGATGCCCGGACGCTTACCCCAATTGCGCGTGGCGTACTGGAACTCTCCAACCAGGCGCTGCTTGGCGCCGGGCGCGTCGTGTTGCTCGGCCGGGGCCTGCGCGGGCACGGCCGAGAACCACTCCAAACGTGGAGTGGTTCTGCAGGCCAATGAGGTAGTCGACGCCCCAGGCGTCGGAAGCGGCGAAGCACCTTCGGGCGGCAGAAGCGCGAGTCGGCGCGCGCGACCAGCCGCACCTGCGGCCACTTCTGGGGCAGCCGCCACGCGATGAGCTTGATCAGCGCACTGACCGCTGGCCGGATCGCGCCAGCTTGGCGGCAGCACGCACGGCAGCATGTCCTGGCCGCAGAACACGCACAGCGAAGTTGCAGTAGCTGTCGTAGTGGGCGCGGGAGTGCGCGCCTTCCTGAGCCGCATGCAGTGGCACATGGGTGGCATCGACGTCCAGTACCAAGTCCTGCGGCGCCTGGCCGTGGCTGACAATAAACTGATCGAGCTGCACCTCATGTAAGACCGCCGTATGTTCGCTGCTGGCCGACGCCTCCAGCCGGCGTAGCTTGGGCGCCGAGGCCAGTTCCTCGGCGCGGCCCACTGCCGTTTGCAGCGCCACGTCCGGCGCAGCGTGTTGTGGTCCGAGACATCTTCCCAGCCGCAGCACAGGCCATACACGCGCTATGCCAGCTGGCAGGGAATGCTGTGGCGCACGCTCGCTGCGCGGCGACCGGGCGGCAAACACCGTGGCCGCCATCGCGTCAGCCCGATGCGATCGGCGGGGTGGGCGCATCCGCCCACTCTGGCATTGGCAGCCCTCTCTTCAACAGGCGTCGTTATTGGCGTCAGAGACCCCTAACAACGCCCTCGGAACATGGTTGCCGACCGCTCAGTCGCGAAGTATCCAGGCTAGGTCTTATGTCGATCGATGGCCTGTGCCAACAGCTTGCTCACTTGTTCACGTTGCCTTCTTTGGCGCACTTCGGTGACCCTGTCTTGCATGATTAGCTCAATGGCAGACCGTAGCATCGGAACCTCACGTTGACACTGGTCCTCAGTCAGTTCGTGCACTCCGAGACTTAAAACCGAGTAGAGGTGTGGATGTTCTGACATGAACTTCGGTAGGTGCTCTCGGAGGAGCGCTATTCGCTCATCGGTGCGAGCCCGGTCAAACTCGGGCCACTGCTCGAGGTTGTGCCGGCTCATGTACTCAGCTCGGGCTTCAAGCAGCACGCTTTCAAAGACTCTGCGGAAATACACGCACGATGCGACAAAGAATCCGTGCGCCGCACAATTAGTCCCCCGAACGAACTCTTTGCGCTGCTGCCTGCTCATGCCCTCGTCAAAGTTGGAGAGGTTCCCCAGTTGGAAGTCGGTTAGCGATGGCCACTGACCGATCTTTACAAGGCACGTCGGGTCAAGTTGAGCTAGCGCGCCCTTGCTGAACTCTAAGCGGTCACGCGGCGACGGGCCAGTTGTGGTGAAGTGAAAGTCAGCGACGTGCACGTTGACCCGACCACATGAGATGCGCAGTCCAAAGTCACCCGCCCAGAAGTGCCGAATCGGACCGGCGCTGTTCCCATGTGAAGAGAGGGCCGCTGACGCCTGTTCCTGCTTCGCTCGAGCCTCAAGCTCGTTGCTCACAATGGGAGACCACGTTGTGCTCTTGCCGCATTTGGGGCAGTACGCATCGAACTTCCCCTTGTGCAGCCGCAATCGCTTGACCTGATCATTTGGATCCGCACCCGCAAGCTCATGGGGCTGATAGAGAGGCAATTCCACCAGAGCGACCAGCAGTTGATGAGTGCTGATGGACTGAGCTTCGGAAGACATAGCGGCTGGCGCATTCATATGTGAACGACTACGACTGCTCTTCTTTGTTGAAGCTGCGAGTTGCTATGGAGCGCGAGGCAGCTCCACCGTTCGTCTCTTCACCTTCACACTCGCTCCATAGTCCATCCCATCCATCGGCCTGACAGCCCGACAGCATCCGCCGAGATCGAGACAGCTAAGAATAGGCTCGCCCGATAGGGCTGCAAAGAGCCCGAGCTCGGTCTGGCGTCCGCTAGTAAGCAAACTGCTCGTGATTACCACCAAGCACGCACCCGTTCTCAAGGACTGCCTGCCCGCCACTGAACCCTCCTCGCGACATCGCAGAGAGGGTCCGGAAGCACGACGGCCAAATAGGCCATCGTGCCTGCGAACTGCTTGAAGATGCTATGCACTTTGCCAGAGTCCATCCCGCTCGCCCTCCAACAGCAGTCGAAACACAAGAGCGCCGACCTAAATCTAATCGTCGCCCAGATCCTCTGGTTCAATGTCAAATGGTGTGGGATGCCTATCCCACACGGTCGTGGCCCCGACAATGGCAGTCTCGACCAAGATGTCGAGTTCGCGTAGACGCTTGGCACTTGCCTTCAAGTGCGCACCAGTGGTCTTGACGTCATCGACAAGCACGACACGAGAACGCTTCACATGCGAGGCAGCTACCTTCAAGGCTTGCACCAGCGTCTCTACGCTCCTGGTTCCGCCTTTATGAGATGGCGTCATTTCTTCCGCGAATCTCAACCACCGTTCCACCTTTGCGCTCCGGCCCATCCTGCTTTGTATCGCAGCAGCCATTTCGTACGGCGGGCCGACATGCCGATAACTCGTGCAATCGGAAGAAGGAACGGGGACCAATACAACGCGCCCGAGGTTGAGTGAACGCAGCCGCTTGGCGGCCCAGGCAGAAAAGTACGCCAACGCTGGCTGCCGATCGCTATCCGTGATGCGTCGCAGCACTCTTTCGGCGTCCCGCAATTGCGCGTAGCCTTTGACTGGGTCACCCTTCAGCGACTTAACAAGCTTGTTCAGATCGTAGTCTGCACGGCGCCACTCAATCCGGTCATTGGGATATGACGCATAGGCGCCCATTGAATGAACGATGAGCGCCATGATTGCTATAGCAAGGTCTCGAAGTCGTCGAGCGGATCAGGAAGCACGCGACGCGCCAAGAAGAAGCCTACAACTCTGGTGGCGGGGTAGGCAGCGAGGATCGCAGACTTCGCCGCGCGAAAGTGGCACCCTGCTGATAGCACGTCATCGAATAGCATCACCAACGCCTTTGGCGGCCCCCCGGGCAGTTCGTAGAGGCCCTGAAGTTGCGTTGGCTTGATCCGAGATCCGGCCTCCCCGCCAAGGTGCGAAGCCTCGTAGCTTCCCCTCTGTCGAATGAGCTCACGCGCATCTGCCCCTTTGCCTTCACAGATGCCACTGACGACCTGCCACATGCGGTCATCGTATTCAGCGTGATCAGACGCCTTTGATGGTGGGATCGGGCTAAATGTGGCCCCCTCGTACACTCCTGCAACTTGGTCAAATATGCTTCGGTAGGTAGCAATTGCCCACCGAATCGCCTTCACCTTGTGCTGGTACTGCGCTTCGAGCCGCTTCGTCGGCGACTTCTTGAAGTTGAAGATGAACTGGTTGCCAGGGCTGAAGCCGAATCCTTTGCGGGCAGTGAACTCGTGCAGAAAGTAGCACTCGTCGTCCGGCGCCAAGTAATAGTGCGCGGATCGGTTGCTGTCATCAATCGCTTGAAGCTTCACGATCGAGATGAGCGCGAATGTCATCGAAGTCGCGAACCCGGATTGCTCCCTTTTCTGCGAAGCGATGGGGCCAAGTCAAGTCTCGCCGATGGAAGTTGCTTTCGAGAATGAAGAGCTTCCGCTTCTGAGCAAGCGCCGCTCTCGCCTGAATCAGTGTTCCAGACGTCTCTCCAGCTTCGACGATGACCGTTGCTTGTGTCAGCGCTGACATGGTCACATTGCGTTCGGGAAAGAAGATCCGATTCCATTGCCACGTGCGTTGAGAGTACAGGAGCACCGGCACTTGGCTAATGAGCAGGAAGTCGCGCGCGATGCGTTGCTGCAGCTCGGCGTTTTCTCGCGGATAGGCTTGCCCCAACGGCGTACCGATCACGCCGATGGTCTCGCCGCCCTGCGCGATTGCAGCCTCATGAGCGGCAGTGTCTACCCCCTTCGCCAAGCCAGAAACAATGGTGTAGCCATCCCTGACCAACAAACTAACAAGCTTGCGCGTACGGCGAATACCCTCTTCCGTTGGGTTGCGCGTGCCAACGATCGCAATCCGCTTGGGCGAATACGCAAGATCCCATTCGCCCTGGTAGTACAGGAACTCCAGCGGGTGCTCTGCATCCCGAAGCTTCTCCTGGTAATCGCCCAAACCATTGAGACGCACACCAAAGGTCGTGACTCCAGATCGGGCAAAGCGAACGAGTACCTGCCTCGCGCACTCCATGGCATCGTCCTCATGCACTAGATCGGACGGCATCGCCCCTGGGTTCTGGCGAAAAAGCTCAGCGACAGCCTTAAACGATGGCTTGACCCTCTCGTTCTCTTGGCTCCAAAGCCACTCATAGGCACCCATCTCGCGCATCGGCGAAACGGCGCCGAAGTCGATCCTGGAGGGGGTTGTACTGATCATGGCATCCAACACCACTTCATGGTACCCGACGAGCCGGCCCAGCAAACTGAAAACTGTACATGCATACAGTATACGACCAGAGCTTTTGTTGCACCTCAACCCCTGGGACACGTCCTTTTGGCTTCGAAACGATCTTCCGCGCGCCGCTTTCGGGGCCGGGCGTGGCTCGGAGGCTAGAGATCGTCGCCAAGAACACTGGGTTTTACGTGGTAGCAGGGAGCCTTGCCTAAGCCTGGAAGCCGGTGCTTGATCGTCAATCGATCCGCCTCGTGCACCAGGTGCCCTCGCTTTTGAAGCAGGCGGGCCACAGCGGTTGAGTCGAAGCCTTTGCAGACATCCCGTCTGAATGCCTCAGGCAGTATCAAGTACTCCACCAGCGCGTTGCGCGCCTCGCTCGATTCGCTCGTGCTGCGCCGGTCCAGGTAGTCCGTCGCCGCATCCACCTTCACCGCCTTGCCTTCCGCATCAACCATGCGCCGGAACCCCGCGCGCAGCGGCGTGTTGGCCTTGTGGTCGTCCATCGCCCGATGCGTCCAGGTGAACAGCGCATCGCCGTTCTTCTCCAAGAAGGCCCGCACCTGCCGCAGCATCGCCGCGTCCTCGCCGTTGTCCATGTGCCCACGTGCACCCAGCCAGGCGTTGAAGCAGCGACGAGCCGCCGCGAGCGCTTCCCCTTCCGGCCAGCCGGTGATGCCCGCCTGTGTGGCCAACTCACCCGCCGCAGCGACCAGCGCAAACCGGCTGCCGGCCCGGCGCACCTGCTCTGACGCCGCCTCCGGCACGATCTCGGCGCGGTAGCGGTCGACCAGCTGCTGCAAGCGGTCCGGCAGCGTTTCGTGCTGCGCGCAAGCCCACTCGAGCCACGCCTGCCCCGCCGTGCCGTAGTGCCGTGCCGCAGCCCGCACCATCGCATCGGCCAGAGCCGCCGGACTGTCGGCGTCGTGCAGAGATTCCAGGCCGCCCATGCCGGCGCCGGCATCCAGCGGGATGTCGATCATGCGCACCTCCTGCCCGGCGCGCGTGCGCTTGCCGACCTCGGCCATGTGGTCGGCCAACGAGATCTCGCCGGACGACAGGAACAGCAGGCGCCAGGTGCGGCGCTTGCGCACCAGCCCGTTGCGGGTAGCCCGGCCCTTCTCCTGGTCGTTGGCCAGCATGTAGGCGCATTCGCCGGCCACCCGCGGATCGAGCTGGCCAAATTCGTCGAGGATGAGCAATCCGTCGCAGTGCTGCACTGCAGTGGCCTCCAGCGCGTTGTCGGTGGTGCGCCAGCGCTGCATGTAGCTCGGCCGGCCCCACACGCTGGCCGCCAGGCGCAAGGCGGTGGTCTTGCCCTTGCTCGAGTCGCCTCGCAGATGGAAGCCGCCGCTTTCCATGCCGGCCAGGCGCAGCATCGGCCCGGCGAAGGCGCAGCACAGCGCGAACGCAAGGCGGGAGTTGCCCACGCATGGCGCGGCCACCTGGGCCTGCCAGTCGCGCAGCTCGCCGTGCTGGCGGAAGGTGTCCTCCATGCCGGTTTCGCTCTGGAACACGTAGCGGCGCTCGTCGCTGGCGCCGATGCTGCCGCTGGGCAGCACGAACACCGGGCCGTGCCAGCCCACCCGGTCGGTGCAGGTCACCCGCTGGCGCGGGTTGCGCGTGTCGATGTACTGGGCGATCAGGTTGCGGGCGCGGCTGCCCGGCGCCATGCGCAAGCCCATGTCGCGCAGGCGGCCGGCCCATTCGGAGCCTTCGCCGCTCAGCAGGGCCGAAGGCATCGCCCAGGTTTTGGCCTGGCCGTCGGGGTCCTGGAACTCGAGCAGGTAGCCCCAGCCGCTGCCATCGTCGGCACGGGTGCGGGCGCTCACGGCCAACCTGGCGCACAGCCATTGCGGTCGCTTGTCGTTGCCCTCGGCGTCGCGGGCGGTGAACCAGACGCCGGCTTCGTCGAGGCTGAAGGGGTCGCGCTCGCCGGGGGAGCTTTCGGGGCTGGACGAGGCGTCGTTGGCCGGGGGTGGGGTGCGGCCTGCCCCGCCGTCATTGACCGCTCCACGGGCCTGCTGGCGGCCTTTGCGGGCCGGCGCTTCGCCTTCCCCTTGCTCGAGCGCGGCACAGGCCGCTTCGATGAGCCGGCGCACCGCGTCGCTGCCGGCGTGGGCGGCCAGGTCGTTGAAGTCGCTGCCGCCGTCTGGCAGGCCTTCCGGCACAACACAGCGCGCCGCGGCCTGCGGCGTGTGGACCGCCCGCACTGCCTGGGCCGCCTTCTCGCGGCCCGGGTTCTTGCCGGTGCGAGTCTGTGTCTCAGCATCGTCATCGGCGCACACCAGCAGGCCTGCGGCGGGGAACAAGCTGCGCAGCTCACGCGCGACGTGCACCAGGTTGCCGGCGTCGAAGGCTACGACCACCGGCCGACCAGTCGCCTCGTGTACGCTGGCCGCGGTGGCATAGCCTTCGGCCAGGCACAGCACCGGCGCGCCGTCGGGGTCGCCGATGCAGTGCCACAGGGCAGTCTTGCGGCCGCCAGGGAGGAAACGCTTGTCCGGGCTGCCGTCGGTGGGCTTGTCGGCTGCGATGCGTTGCAGGTTCATCAGCTCGCCAGCGGCATTGCGCATCGGCACCAGCAGCGTGCCGTCGGACAGGCAGCGCACGCCATGTGCCTGCACGCCTTTGCGCTGCAGGTACGGGCTGGGTGCGGTCTGGCTGGCCTGCGCCCACAGGCGGGCCGCCTCTCGGGCTGCGTCGTCGGCGCGACGGCGGTACTCGGCCTCTTCGGCTTCACGCTGACGGCGCTTGGCTTCGGCCAGGCGTTCGGTGTCGGCGTCGGTCGGGCGCACGGCCGCAGGGCCGTCGGACGGGAAGCGGAAGCCGTGGTCCTTGGCCAGGCCGAACAGCGTGCCGACGGTGACGCCACCGCCGGCCTTGACACTGCGCCAGGTGTCGCGGGCGGCCGTGAGGCTGTAGCCCTGCCCTTGCGCGCTCCAGTCATTCCAGAGGTCGAAGCCCTCGGGGCCAAGCTCGGCCTTCACGGCCATGGCCAGCCGGGCCCAGGTGTCTCTATCCACATCCGGCGGAATGCAGGCGAGCGCGCCCCGCACCAGCTCGGGCGTGACGCGTCGCTCCTGCACCGCCGTGTCAGTACGGCGGCGTTCGGTCATTGCGGGGGACGGTTGGTGGGTGCGGCTGCGGGTGGGCGTGCCGCTTGGACGGTGAGCGCATGCAGCACGCCGGTGCCGTACATGTGGCGGTTCACCAGCGCGGGCACGAACTGCAGGATGTCGGCATCCGACAGGCGGCCGTCGGCCTTGGCCTGCACCACCTGCAGCAGGACCTCGGCGTCGGCCTCGGTCAGTTGCCTGGCCCGCACGGCGCGTGCGAACAGCTCACCGAGCTTGAGGCTCCAGCGCAGCTCTCGCAGTCGTTCGGCGTCATGTGATGAGACTGCATCGGGCTTGATCTCGATCATGCAGGACTCCGCACCACATGCTCTCGCAACTTGCGCTCGAGGCTTTCCAGGTCGCCGACAGCCCAGCTGTCGATCTGATCGAACAGGTAGCACATCGTCTCTTCTAGAAGGACGCGCCCATGCGTGATGCTGTGGCGTATCTCAGAGAACCGGGCACCATCCAGGCGATGATGAGTCGCAGCCGCGTGTGCCGCAGCAAGTGAACTCGGCGTGGGCAGAAGCGCCAGCAGTGCTTTGCACAGAGCCCGCCCCTGCGTGGAAACGCAGTCAATCGAGAACTTTGCGCCTTCGATTTCGTAGAGCAGGCGCCGAAGCTGCTGCTCTGTCAGCCCGCCCTCGATGCGACCAGAGTTGACGGCCGAGACCTCGTTGGCGACTTCTTTGCACTCGGTCATGGTCATGCCCCCCTCCGTTGCGACAGTTCGGCCGCATCGGCAGCCCGCGCCAATGCCGACGACAGACTGCGCGCTTGTGCAGGTGACAGGCGACCGTCAAGAAGGTTGCGCACCGTTCCGATGCTCACGAGGACAGACGCGGGGTCCGTCGCTCTTCGGGTGCTGAAGACGCAGAGCAACTGGTTGCCCAGCAGGAACGCGCCGTGATTGCGTCGGGTGCGTGTGGTGAGACGGTTGCGTTCGGCTTCCTCGTATGAACGAGCGGACGATGCAAACGATGCGGGCGCGGGCACGCGCAGGGAGATACCAGCCATTGGAGGCTCCTGTGTTGCGGTCATGGTCGCCGCCACCCCCACGCCAATAGGGGTGGCAGCCCTAAACGGGGTTGGCGTACCGGAACACAGGTACCGGCGAGCCCGAAGGCTCCCCCGCCAGGGCTGCCCAAACTGGAAGCCTGGCTCTCGCGCAAAGAAAAGGCCGCTCTTGAGGCGGCCGCGCGCCTGTGTATTTCGGGACGCCAATCCCGACTTGCTATGTGAGCAAGCAAGGGCACTGTAGCACGCGGCAGGACGAGCGGGTGCACGGAATTGCGTTGGCGGCAGAGGGAAATGCATGGTCGCCCCCTCATGCCGCGCGTACTCTCGAATGGCCCTGACCGTGGTACTCGGAAATCACCTGGCGCCAGTTCGGCCCAAAGCGCTTCGTGAGCTCCGACTCCTCGGCCGCCCTCTCGGCTTCACGTTCCGCCTGGCGTTGAGCCAAGACCGCCTCGTACTCAGCCTGCAACCGTTGATCTTCTGCAGGATCATCGCTCCACAGATTCACGCCGTATGGGTCTTGCGCCAAGACAGACAGGTCGGGGACAGGGCTTGCGCCACTCACACCGCTCCGTTCATTGGAGATTGCAGAGACCGCGAATGAAGGGATGTTGCGGTCGCAGTCTCTGGCCAAGCGCCAGAGCTTGATCCACTCGGTCTGCAGGGACAGGCGCATGCCGTCGAACTCGGCAGCTTGCAGTTCGAAGGCTGCCACTCGGCATGCGTGCAACGCGCTCGAGACCGCCTCGTCAGCAACTGCCGCGGCGTGGCGGGCGCTTTCGAGCTGCCTTTCGAGTGCCGCGATGATGAGCGGCAACGGCCCTGGATCCCGACTCGAGGACTGCAGCGCATGGAGCTCTTGGGTCTTTTCAGTCAGTGCATCGACGTCGCCTCCTGCGGCCAGTTCATCGATCAGCGAGCGCAGCTCGGCCAAACGCCGCTCGACATTTCGTTTCCAAGAAGCCTGCTCCTCGACGCGAGGCGCGATCTTGGCTTCGAGGTCCGCGACCTTCTTGTTGGCTGCCAACCTGTGCGCTTGGGCCGCCTGGAGCTTCGCTTCGGCCTCCTTGACGATCGCGGCATTCGCCTTGATGTCCGAGTTCGCCTTTCGCGTGGCCGCCGCGTTCCACTCTTCGCTGTTGAGGACTCGCGCATGATCCTCAAGCGCACTGATCTGGCGGCGCAGGAGACTGCCACGAGGGCCGTCCTGCGTCGGCAGCTCATTGCGTTGCTGGCTCAACTCGCGTGCGAACGCGCTGGTGGAGGTATGGGTTTCCAGCCGTTCAAGCACGGCCTTGGGCAAGCTGACGGATTTCGAGGTCGATTTGCTAAAGATGTTCAGCATGGGTGAGTTCTTTGTGTGTGTTCAGGTGATCGCCTTGTGCGGGCCTAGTTGGAGAGGGGCGAGAGTGATGCCCAGGACGTCGCCCGCCAGGATTTGGGCACCGGTGCATCCGTCATCCACCCAGAAACGCAGCAGCTGGTCCCCATACCAGAGCGAGCGAACGTGATAACGACGTCCGCTCAGGCGCATGCAATGGGGCGCTGCGATGGAACCGGCCCGAACCAGCGCTCCTCGGACCTTCCGATGGAGGCAAGAGGCTTCTTCAGTTAACGGGGCCTGCGCTGTGCATTGAGCGGTCACGTCGCGCTGCCGCTGGCGGTTGTGCGTGCCAAGGACCCTGGGGCGATCCAGGCACATGCGACTGATGGCAGCGCTGCTCGAGCGCTTCATTGCATGACTCCCGGCGGGGAGAGGCGGCTCGCGATCCAGGTGTCGATGAGCGACTCGGGCCAGGCAACCGCCCTGTGCCCGATGGTGACGCAGCGAGGAAAGGTGCCGCTGCGCATGCCCGCATAGATGGAGGACTTTTTCAGTCCGGTGCGCTGCTCAACCTCAGGCAAACGCAGGAGGCGTTCGCGAGGTGCGGTGATTCGAGACCCCGGCGCACTTGGCGCCGAGGGTGCCACTTCGTTCAGTTGAACCAATTTGGACTCCGATAGATTGGAGTCGCAATGGTCTCTGGCGCGGCTTCTTGCAACTAGGCCAAAAACCGGTTTCTGGCCAGATTCAGTTGGACAGTCAGGGAAGGCTCAAGGCCAGCACTTGCCAGTGCAACGCCCCGTCCCCTCCCCACTGATGTGCATGTAGGTGGCCGTCTCCTCGCCATATGCCCAGACCCAACCCTTCCCCTCCATGAAGATCTGGTCGGTCGTGGTTTCGATGCGGCCGCCGGCTTCCATGAGCAAGGACAGTCTGCCGCTGCCATCAGCCTCACCCAGGAACGAAGCGACGCAGCCACCCTTGAAGCAAGCCTCGTCCTTGACCTTGTCCAAGATGTTGCGCACCTTCCGCTCATCGGACAGGCCTTTGTAGCCCTTTTGCTGCCACAGCTCGCACACGCTGTCTCTCGCCTTCCCGGCGGCTCTTGCTCCGGGCCATCTCTGGTGCAGCTCCGTCGCGTGCCATTGGCAAGCAAGGAACACCGCCATATCGCGTGCTGTCTTCCTGGGTCGCCCGCCGCGGTTCACCGAAGGCTTGAACCGCAGGCCTCGAATCTCCCCCATACCAAAATGCAGCATCGCGCCATCGACCATGGCCGAAAGCGACACCACGTGTTCCGAGCTACCAGTGCCGTAGTCGAGGACATCGATCGCGCCTGGCACGGATCGCCCTGTGCTTGCCGTGAAGATGGCGTGAAGCCGGCGCACCAGCGGCGTCGGCATCGCCGGCAGTTGCGCAAGGAGTGCAGCATGGTTGTTCATGTGTGCTCCTCCTTGCATCACAGACCCAGCCACTCGGCCGGAATGGGCTCGCCTGATGCGACGCAGTACAACGCCCGATCGATGGCTTGGTTGCCACCCAGAGAGTCCGGTGCTGCAGGTGCGCCAGGAGTGTCCTCTTGCGGTTGGATGCCCCAAGCCTTCAAGGTGGGCAGGCACAGTGCGTCCCAGAGCGCCACGTCCATCACCACCTTCTCGCGCGCCGGCGGCGGGACGTCGCGCAGAGCGCGGCGCAGCTTCGGCGCCACCGCGTCGAAGATGCCGGCCTGCAGCGCTTGCTTGGCCACCGGCAGCAGGCGCTTGACGTTGCGCAGTTCTTCGACCCCCACGTTGGCCCTGCTCGCTGCTGCTCGCACGCGTGCGGGGTTGAGGTCCTTCCGATGGGCGGCGCTGAGATGTTGCTGGCGCCAGGCGTGTGCGGCCTCGAGGCTGCTGGTGGGCATGCCTCGCTTCTTGTCGCGGCTGACGACGGCCCGGTCAACGCCCAGATGTCTTGCCAGCTCCGCATCGTTCTTGATCAATGGAGTCCTCCGATCAACAAATGTTGCGCGCGCATATACAGCGCGCAGATTGAAGTACAGAAGTGCTCGCGCCGCCTCCTGAGGTGGGGCGCGGGCGTTTGTTTTCGCGACAGCATTCCGCTGCTGTGCGAGTTCGTGCGTTTGCACCAGCAGAAGCACCGGTTCATGGGCGGACCCGATGCCCTGTGCGGAGAGCCAGTCCGCATGTGACCCGATGGATAGGCCACGGCTATAGACGCAACGGTCGGTTGGATCGTCTGTTGATCAAACCGATGGCGCTGCCACTAGCGCGTTGACGGGGGCCGAATTACCCGCAAGCGGTCCTTGTCAGAAGGACCCATAGGGGGGCTATGAATTTATTCGGCAGGCGCAACGACGGCTAGGTTGAGTTGCAGCAGAGATTGTCCGATGTGCACAGCACTTCTGGAACAACAGGAGAAAGAGGAGACAAAAGAAAGTCTTCTCTTCTTCTCTCACTTGTCCCCGCCGTCCCCGCTGTGTCCCCGGACTGTCCCCGCCACTCCATGCAACGCGAATGGCACAACACGCCATGTCTGGTGGGCGTTTCAGAGGGGTCGCATATGTTGTCCCCGCTGTCCCCGGCGCTGTCGATGCCGCGTTCGCGTTTGCTGGGAACGAACTCTATCTAACCCCTCCTGACACATTGATGCCATGTGCCGCGCGAAGGAAGGCCCGCCCGGCGCGCATCCGCGCCTCGACGTGCTAGAACATGAAGCCCACAAAGCGGAGCAAGGATGGAAATCGCAGCTTTCACCGTATCAATCATCACCTTTCTCGGCGTACTGATCGGCGGCTTGCTACTTCGAAGCTACGTGCCCTCGTACCTCAGCGAGAAGGGCAAGAACCTCGCCTCAAAGGAAGACCTCGCGCATCTCACTGGGGTAGTGGAAGGCGTCAAAGCTATGCACGCCGCGGACATCGAGCGCATCAAGGCCGCACTTCAGTCTGAAGGGCAAGTGACCGAGCGGCGGCGCAAGGTCTACGAAGACATGGCCACGGCATTGAGTGTGTTCATCTCTGGCCACGACAGCACTCAGGAAGCACAAAGTCGCTTTCACGCAGCTCACTCTGCAGCCTGGCTGTGGGCACCTGACGAGGTTCTTGAACCGCTAAACCGCTTCCTTGCTCTTCTAGCTCCGGACCCGGACGGGAGGACCTCTGTCGAAATGGCACACCTGAAAGATTCGTACGTAGCAATCGTGCTAGCAATGCGCAAAGACGCGGGCTTCTCAGAGACGACCATGTCGTCGGCAAGCTTTCAGTTCGTCAAGTTCAAAGCGCCAACAAGCCACCAAGCCAGCGCGTCATGAGCCGCCACTCGGACCCTTCGTTCTCAGACGAGCTGGCTCCTTTGCCAAGGTGGGACAGATTGCTATGGCTATCGCGGGCGTTCTTAGAGGCAAGCAGTTGCCTTTGCGCGAGCATGCAAGAGGGTGACTTCACCTCACAGTACTCCTCGAGCAGGGTTGTCCTGCATCTCGCTAGGCAAGGGGTCGAACTGTTCTTGAAGGCAGCCCTCGAAGCCGCAGGCCAACATGCCGATCGCCTTGGACACAACCTCGATGGACTCTTTGTTGAGTACCGAAGGTACTACCCCGCCTTGTCCTTCTATTTCGAGATCCCGAGGCGCTTCCAAGTGGACTTAAACCTGGACTTGTTCCCCGAGACCATCTCGACGTTCCACGCCACTCTGGATCAAAGACATCGATACGCTGCCGACAAGAAGGGCGAAAGTTTCGCCACCCCAGAGATCTTTGATCCGATCGCTGTGCACGCCGAACTCGAAGAACTACGGAGGGTGCTTGGAATTCTGGAGTGGTGCGAACTCCGGCCACATGTCAAAGCACAAAGGGCCACGTGAAGTTGATGGGACGTGCACTCAGGCGGCTCGTCCCCGCAACGGCCGAACCTCTGCTCCCTTGCGCAACTTGTCCAGGTAGTTCGCCCAAGCCTGCATCATCTTCCGCCGCTGATCCACGAACTGCGTGCGGTTGTATGCCCGCCCAAGGCTGTCGCGCACAACGTGCGCGAGCTGCGCCTCGATCACGTCAGGATCAAAACCCAGGCGCTCATGCAGCATCGTTCGAGCGGTCGCCCGGAACCCATGACCCGTCACCTCGTCAGCCGGGAAGCCCATGGCCCGCAGCGCTGCGTTGACCGTGTTCTCGCTCATCGGGCGCTCGTGGTGTCGCTCACCGCGAAACACGAACTCGCCTGCGCCTGTGAGCGGCTGCAGATCTTGGAGCACTTCGATCGCCTGCTTCGGTAGCGGCACCAGGTGTGGAGGCCCCAACAGCTTGCCGCGCTTCTCGCGCTTCATTCGCACGGCGGGAACCGTCCAAAGGGCAGCGTCCAGGTCGAACTCGCACCAGCGGGCCATTCGCAGCTCACCGGGTCGAAGCATCAGCATGGGCGCCAGCTTCAAGGCTGCACGCACGACGGGGGTCCCCACGTAGTTGTCACTGGCGCGCAGCAACTGGCCCAGGCGAGTCGGATCCGTGATCGCTGGGAAGTTCTTCGGCTCGGGCTTCTTAAGCGCGTCTTTCAGGTCCCGCGCCGGGTTGCTTTCCGCGCGGCCGGTCGCCACGGCATAGCGGAAGACCTGCGAGCAGTTCTCAAGCGCCCGATGCGCCGTCTCGATGACGCCGCGGGCCTCGATGCGCCGCATGACCTGCAGCAATTGCGGCGGCGTCACGCTGCCGACGTTCTCGCCGCCAATCCACGGGAACACATCGACCTCGAGGCGCCGGATGATCTTCTCGCCGTAGGTCGGAGCCCATGCGCTTTGCTTGACCGAGTACCACTCGCGCGCGACGGCTTCGAATGAACCAGCCATCGGGATCCCCTGGGCCTTGAGCTCTTCCGCCTCGCGAGCGGCCGCTACAGCCGCCTTGCTAGCCTTGCGCTGTTCGCTGGGGTCGATGCCTTCGGCCAGCATGGTGCGGGCCGCCTCAGCCTTGCGGCGTGCTGCGCCCAGCCCAGTGTCCGGGTAGGTGCCGAGGCTGAGCGTCTTGCGCTTGCCGGCAAACGTGTAGTCAAACCGCCAGCCATGCGCGCCGCCCTTCACGAAGAGCAGCAGGTAGAGCCCCGCACCATCGGTCAGGCGCTTGCGTGGGTCACCCGGCTTGATGCTGCGGATCGTGGTGTCGGAGGTGATGAGATCGCGGGCCAATGCAGTAACTCCCTCTTTTCGGCTCGTTGGCCGGGCAGGTTACTGCAGAAGTTACTGCGGCACAGGGCTGGAACCCCATGGAAGTTACTGCACTTCGCCGCACATGAAAAAAGCCCTAGAGCGTTGATTCTCTAGGGCTTTCTGCACGTCCTCGGGTTCCCTTGGACTTCATCTTGGTGGCTCGGGGCGGAATCGAACCACCGACACGCGGATTTTCAATCCGCTGCTCTACCAACTGAGCTACCGAGCCAAGAGCCCGAAAGTATATCAGTTTCCGCCGGCTCTTTTGCCGCGGGTGAGGTCCACGCCCAATTGCTTGAGCTTTCGGTACAGGTGGGTCCGCTCCAGACCGGTCTTTTCGGCCACGCGGGTCATGCTGCCGTTCTCGCGGGCGAGGTGGAACTCGAAGTACGCCTTCTCGAAGGCGTCGCGCGCTTCTCGCAGCGGACGGTCGAGCTCGAAGCTCTGTTCGGCCTGCGGGCCGAGGGACAGCGGCATCATCGCGACGACCGCGCTGCTGTTGCCCGTCATGGCCGCTTCGACGGTGAGTTCGCGTTCGCTCGGGCTGCGAAGCGCGGGGGCCACGACAGTGCGGGCGGTGGGTTTGGCCAGGCCTTGCTCCACGGCACGCAGCAGCTTCTGCAGGGTGATGGGCTTTTCCAGGAAGGCCATGGCGCCGTACTTGGTAGCTTCGACGGCGGTGTCGATGGTGCCGTGGCCGGACATCATGATGACCGGCATGGTGAGCTGCGCGGCAGCGCCCCACTCCTTGAGCAGCGTGATGCCGTCGACGTCGGGCATCCAGATGTCGAGCAGCACGAGGTCGGGGCGTTCGCGTTCGCGGAAGGCGCGCGCCTGCGCCGCGTTCTCGGCCAGTTCGACGCTGTGCCCCTCGTCGGTCAGGATTTCGGACAGCAGGGCGCGTATGCCCAGTTCGTCGTCGACTACAAGGATGGTGGCCATGGATCTCAGTGAGCGCCGATGTCGGCTGCGGCATTGCCTGCGTCCACCCGTTCTTGGGGCGCGAGCTTCGAAAATGATATCGAAACTTGCGCCCCCCCGGCCGCCCCCTCCGGGCGGTCGAGTGCAGGAAGGTTGGACAGTCGCACTCGCGCGGCATGTTCGTCCGCGATCTTCTTCACCACCGCAAGCCCGAGCCCGGTGCCCTTGCTCTTGGTGGTGACGTAGGGTTCGAAGGCCCGCTTGAGCACCTTTTCAGAGAAGCCGGGGCCGTTGTCCACCACCTTCAGCCGCACGGTGCGCAGCGCGCCGTGCTCGTTGCGGACTGATTCGCTGACCACGCGCACGCGGCCATCGGGGCGGTCAGCCACGGCGTCGAGTGCGTTCTGCACCAGGTTGTGGATCACCTGCCGCAGCTGCGTCGCGTCACCCATGATGTGGGACAGCCCGCTCTCGCACTCGGCCACCAGGTGCCCGCTTTCGATGGCCGCGCCATACAGCGCGAGCACTTCATGCACCACTGCGTTGAGGTCGATCGGCCTCAGCTCGGCCGCCGGCAGGCGTGCGTAGTCGCGAAACTCGTTGACCAGCTGCTTCATCGCCTGCACCTGGGTGACGATGGTGCCCACCGACTTGGCCAGCACCTGCTGGTCGGTCGCCTCGAGCTTGGCTTCCAGCTTGTGCTGCAGCCGCTCGGCCGACAGCTGGATCGGCGTGAGCGGGTTCTTGATCTCGTGCGCCAGGCGCCGCGCCACTTCGCCCCAGGCTTCCGAACGCTGCGCCGACACGAGCTCGGTGATGTCGTCGAACACCAGCAGGCGCTCGCCGTGCGGCAGCACCGCGCCGCGCGCCAGCAGCGTGATGGTGTCCTCGTGGCCGGGCAGCGACTTGAGGTCGAAGGACTCCTGCCAGTGGTCGCGTTCGCCCGCCTCGGGGCCGCTGGCATGCAGCTCGAAACGCTGCTCCACCGCCGCCGCGAACTCCTCGAGTCCGCGCACCGAAGCCATCGTCTGCCCCCGGTAGGCCGACAGCGGCAGCTTGAGGATGCGCGTGGCGCCGGGGTTCACCGTGTCGATGTGTCCGTCGGGGTTGAACACGATCACGCCGGCCGTCAGGTTGTCGAGAATGGTCTGCAGGTTGGTGCGGGCCGCCTCCAGCTCGAACACGCTGCGCTCCACCTGCGCCCGCGCCTCCGCGAGCTGCTGCGTCATGTCGGCGAAGCTGCGGGTGAGGCCGCCGAGTTCGTCGCGCGAGCTGAACACCTGCGTGGGCCGCAGGTCGCCGCGCGCCACCTGGCGCACGCCTTCGGCCAGCAGCAGGAGCGGGCGCGCCAGCTGATGGCCCAGCGTGGCAGCCAGCAGCACCGCGCCGAACACGGCAAGGATCAGCGTGAGCGTGAGCGTGCCGATGTACATCTTGCGAAGGCCCTCGCGCGCCAGCGCACGCTGCTGGTACTCGCGGTAGGCGGCCTGCACCGCCAGGGCATTGGCGGCCAGCTGCGATGGCAGCAGCTGCGTCACCAGCAGGTAGCGGTCCTGGCTGCTGCTCAGGCTGAGACTGGAGGTGGGCACCCAGGCCAGCGCACGGATGCGCGGCGGGCTGCGCATGGCCGAGGTCACCACGCCGGCGGTCACGTCGTCGTCGAGGCCCTCGAGCGCGGCCACCACGCGGCCGCTGCGTGCCTGGCGCAGCTGCGCGGTGGTCGGCCGGTCGGCCGCCATGGCCCCCACCAGCGCCGGCCCGCGCACGGTTTCACCGGCCATCGCCAGCACCTGCCCGTTGTGGCCGAGCAATGCCACGTCCTGCGCCGACAGCTGCTCGCGCAGGCGCTCCAGCCCAAGCGGCTGGGCGCGTTCCGGCGCGTCGGCCACCCGCTCGGCAGCCACGCGCGTCTTGGTGGCGAGGTCGTTGACCAGGGTGTCGAGCGTTCCGCGGCCGAGGTTCAGGCCGGCATCCAATGCGCCTTCGACCTTCACGTCGAACCAGCTCTCGATGCTGCGCGAGACAAACTGGTAGCTCACCGTGTAGATCAGCAGGCCCGGCACGACACCCACGAAGGCGAAGATGCCCGCCAGCTTCATGAGCAGCCGGCTGCCGAACTTGCCCCGCAGCACGCGGGTGAACAGCCGCAGCGCGGCCAGCGCGATCACCAGCGCCAGCAGCGAGGCGATGACCACGTTGACCCAGAACAGCCACGCGTAGTGCTGCTCGTAGATCTGCCGGTTGTTGGTGGCCGCCGAAAGCAGGAAGGTCAGCACCAGGCCTGCGCCGGTGGTGGCCACCAGCGCAACGATCCAGGCCCAGCGTCTGGCTCTACTGCTCATGAAAAGTGAAGGGTGACGGGCGTTGCCGCGGTGTGGTTCAAACGACCGGAAGCCGGTGTGCGCCGACAACAAACGGCGTCAGCGTACCGCGACTTCGGGCACCTGGAGCTTGCGTTCGACCGAAAGATCCCAGTCGGCCTGGCCGCCGACACCGATCTGCAGCGGACGCGGAAGCTGGGCGGTGTCGAGCCGGTAGCGGAATTCGAGGTAGTAGTTGTCGTCGCCCGCGGCCAGAGGGTCGGCGAGCCGCCAGCGCACGACGCGCTGCACAGCCGCCAGTGCTTCGGGCAGGCTTTCGTAGGTCTGGCTCAGGCTGCCGAAGCTCACCTTGTAGCGCCGCGTGAGCGGCTGGTAGGCCAGGCGCCAGCTGCGGCTGGCATTGGCCACGCGCTTGTCGCGCCAGTACCAGCGGTAGCGGTAGAGGTCGGCCTCGGCAATGAAATGCAGCGGCACGCCCTTCTGCAGCGCGTCTTCGACGGCCTTGGTGAGCTCGAACCGCACCGTGAAGCTCAGCAGCACGCCTTCTTCGGTGCGCGAGGTTTCGATCAGCGGCAGGTCGACGTTGCCGGCGCGCGCCGGCGGCCCCCAGAGCATCAGGCAGACCAGGAGGCACCAGCCGGCCATCGCCAGCCTGGCCGCTGGTGGCCAGGAACTGCGCAGAACCTCGAGGCGACTGGTCACTATTCTTTTCGGATGTTCGGCTGGGGGGCTGCGTCGGTCTTCGTGGCCTTTTCGAGGAGTGCGTAGTAGAACCCGTCGAGCGGCGCAGGCGGGGCGTATGCCTGCGGGCCATTGTCAGGCACCGGCAGCAGGTGACCGGGCGAAGGCCGGGCGCCGGCGTCGGGTGCGCGTTGCAAAAAAGCGTCGATCTGGTGCTTGCCCTCGACAGGAAACACCGAACAGGTGCAGTACAGCAGCCGCCCGCCCGGCGCCAGCAGCGGCCACAGGGCATCGAGCAGTTGCGACTGGGTTTGCGCCAGGGCTGCCAGGTCGGCCTCACGCCGCAGCCAGCGCACGTCCGGGTGGCGGCGCACGATGCCGGAGGCGCTGCAAGGCGCGTCGAGCAGGATGGCATCGAAGGGCCTGCCGTCCCACCAGGAGGCCGGCTCGCGGGCGTCGGCCGCCTTCAGCTGCGCATGCAGGTGCAGGCGCTGCAAGGTCTCGTGCACCCGCTGCAGGCGCTGCTCGTCGGCATCGAGCGCCAGCACGTCCAGATCGGCCAGCTCCAGCAGGTGTGCGGTCTTGCCGCCGGGTGCGGCGCAGGCATCGAGCACCCGTGCGCCGGGCTTCAGGCCTGCGCCCAGGAGCAGCGGCGCGGCCAGCTGGGCGGCGCCGTCCTGCACCGAGACGGCACCTTCGGCAAAGCCGGGCAGCGCCTGCACCGGCACCGGCCGTGCGAGCACCACGGAGTGCGAACCGGCCTTGTCGGCCGCGATGCCGGCGTCGGCCAGGCGCTGCAGATAGCCCGTCGCGTCGCCCTGCCGGGCGTTGACCCGCAGCGTCATCGGCGGATGCTGGTTGGCGGCGGCAAGCAGGGCTTCGGCCTGGGCCGGCCAGTCCTTGCGCAGGCGCCTGACCCACCACTGCGGGTGGTTCCAGCGTGCCACCGGGTCGCTGCCGGTGGCGGCCACCAGCGCGTCGCGTTCGCGCAGGAAGCGGCGCAGCACCGCGTTGACGAAGCCGGACTGGGCACGCGCGCGCCGCTTGGCCGCATCGACCGCCTGGTCGACCAGCGTGTGCGGCGCATAGGGCGCCTGCGCCTCGTCCCAGATCAGCGCGAGCGCGGTGAGCAGCAGCGCATCGAGCCAGGGCGCCGGCGGCTTGTTTGCGAGCTGCTGGCGCAGCGCCAAGGCACGGCCGAGCTGGCGCAGGGTCTGGAAGGCCAGCGCCTGCGTGCCGGGGCGCGCAGGCGCCGGGCAGGCGGCGAGCGCATCGTTGAGCGACCGGCCCGCGCGAACGGCCGCCACCGCATCGGCGGTGTGCGACAGCAGCTGGGCAAGAGGAAGGGCAGGTGTGTTCACGAAGGCGCAGAGTCTATGCGCTCGCGTGCCCCACGCCCGCTGCGGAGGTCGGCAGGACGAGCGCGTTCACGCAATGTGACTTTCGTTGCGCATCGGCGAGGGCCTTTCCCTCGAACAGGTGGATTCTTTTTCATCGTGCTCGCTCTAGACTGCTTGCCAAGGAGACTGCTGTCATGAGCCTGAACGCCACCGTCGAATTCAACGTCCCGGCCACCGAGATCGACCTCATCGATCTGGCCGCCCGCGTCTCCGGCGTGAGCCGTTCCGAGTTCATGCTGCGTTCGGCGGCCGAGCGGGCGCAGGAGATCCTGCTCGACGGCCCGACGCAACGCGAAGCGCCCGAAACCGACAGCCATCTCGAACTGGTGGACGCGGCACGCATGGTCTGCTGACGCTGCGCCCTCCCCCCCTTCAGCGACAAGGCCCGCATCCGCGGGCCTTGTCGCTTTGTGGCGTCACTTCTTTCAATTCAAGCCAGTGAATCCGCCCAGATGGTGCGTGCCCAGTTCCAGCCGTACACGCCTTCGAGTTCGCTCGGCGCGGCCGATACGCCGCCCGAGCCTGCCACCGGCTTGAAGGTCTTTTCCGCCGCCACGTACTCGTGCACGCTGGCCACGTGGATCACGTTCTTCGCGTCCACGAAGCTGTAGCAGGTGTTGGTGAGCATCGGGGCCGGGTTGATCTCCCAGCCGTTGAGCTCGGCCACGATGGCCGCGGCAGCGACCTTGGCATGGTTGTTGGCCATGTGGCCGCTCTTGGGCATGCCGGCGGCCAGCTGGATGGAGTCGCCCACCACATGGATGTCCTTGGCGACGGTGGACTCGAAGTTGAGCCAGTTCACGTGGCACCAGCGGGCATTCGCATTGGCCAGCCCGGTCTGCACGGCAATGGCGCCGGCACGCATCGACGGCAGCACGTTCAGCACGTCGGCCCGCACGTCGGCCTGCACCTCGAACTTCACCGTGCGGCTGGCGCCGTCGACCGCCACCGCCTTGTGCTGCGGGCGGTATTCGATGATGCCGCCGTACTGCTCGGCCCAGACCTTCTTGAACAGCCCCGGCTTCGATGTGACGTCCGGGTTGGCATCGAACACCAGCACCTTGGAGCGCGGCTTGGCGGCCTTGAAGTAGGCCGCCACCTGGCAGGCGCGTTCATACGGCCCCGGCGGGCAGCGGTACGGCGCCTCGGGAATGGTGAGCGCATAGACGCCGCCATCCGGCATGGCCTCGAGCTGGCGGCGCAGCGCCACCGTCTCGGGCCCCGCCTTCCAGGCCTGCAGCACCGCACCGGAGGCCTGGGCGGCGGCGCTGCCCGGGATGCTGTCCCACATGAGCTCGATGCCCGGCGACAGCACCAGCTTGTCGTAGCCGATGGACGAACCCGAGGCGAGCACCGCCACCTTCCCGGCGGGGTCGATGCGTGCCACCGTGTCCTTCACGATGCGCACGCCGTGCGTCCTGCCCAGCGCGGTGTAGGGCGTGGTGATGTCGGCCAGCGTCTTGCTGCCGCCCAGCACCAGGTTCGACACCGGGCAGGACACGAAGGCATCGCCCGGCTCGACCAGCACCACGTCGATGCTGTAGCCCGACAGCAGCCGCACGTACTTGGCCGCGGTGGCGCCGCCGTAGCCGCCGCCCACCACCAGCACGCGTGCCTTCGACGGCACGCCCCCGGTGCTGGCACATCCGCCCACCAGGCCCATGGCCGCCAGTGCGGCCGAGGTCTTGAGCAGTTCGCGTCTTTGCATGGCGGGCCTCCTCACTTCTTCTGGCCCGCGAAGTACGCGGCCAGCTGTTCGATCTGCGCGTCGCTGTAGCCCTTGGCGAGCTGGTGCATCACGGTGGCCTGGCGGGTGCCCGCCTTGAAGCCCTTCATCTGCTCGACGATGTAGCCCGCCGGCAGGCCCGCGAGGCCGGGCACCCCCGAACCCTCGACGGCACGGCCGTCGGTGCCGTGGCAGTTGGCGCAGGTGGCCGCCAGGCTGCGGGTGCGCAAGGCCGAGGCGTCCTGCGCCTGCGCGCCGGCCGACACGCACAGCAGGGCCGGCAGCGCCAGCCGGATCAGAACCGTGGTCCTCATGGCGATCTCCTTTCTTCTTCGTTCTTCAGTCGAGCTTGATCTCGAGGTAGTGGCGGGCCAGCACCGGCGGCAGCGGCGCATCGAGCAGCAGCGCCGCCAGCCGCAGGGCGTCGGCCGCCTCTTCGCGCAAGGCCGGCGTCTCGCGCATCGCGCAAGCCTCGTCGACCCAGGCGCGCAAAAGCACCGGCCTCAGCATCCAGGACAGCTCCTGCACACCCCACAACCCATGCATCAGCGTGTCGGCGTCGGGCGGGCGGCAGGGCGGCAGTTCGCGACCGGCGTCCCGGTAGCGCCCGGCCCATGTCGCCATCACCGCCTGGTACCACGCATGGCCGGCAGCCCCCACTGCCGCGGCCGCATCGGCTGCCGGCACGAGACGCGCCAGGAAAGCCGTCATGGTGGCAATGTGATCGACCATCGACAAAGGCAGATTCGTCATGTCGTTATCTGCTGCTGCGGCAGCAACGGCGGCCGCGCGCGGCGGACGCGTCTCGCCCAGGCGGTGCCGCATGGCCAGCCAGCGCAGCCGGTCGATCGGCCGCACCAGGCCGTCGGCACTCATCACCCGGCGCGCCGCCTCGACCAGGGCCTGGCGCTCGGGCACCGGCGCCGAACGCGAGCGATCGAGCAGCAGCTCGAAGGCCGGCGCGCGGGCGGCAAAGCGAAGCAGCTGCACGTCGGAGCGCACCCGGCCGGCCGAGGCGACACCTTCGGTCTCTTCGCCCCAGGCCTGCTTCTCCCGGGCGCTGCCCGGCGTCAACAGCAAGGCCAGCAGGGCGGCGCGGCGCTCGCCCGGGCCCTGCAGGAACTTCAGGCGGCCCAGTGCGTCGAGTTCGTCCTGGCTGGCCGTGGGACTCTGCAGCGCCAGCGGCACGAAGGCCTTGCCCTCGGCTTCGGCAGGGCGAGCACCCGGCGGTGGTTCGGTGTCGGGCAGGTCGGGGCCGAACTGCGGTGGCGGGTCGTTGTTGTCGGGGCGGGTAGGCATGGGGTTCGCGGCCTGCAGGGCAAGCACAGGCCATCGCGCATCGTCGCGCGTCGCCGCAGCGCTGTCCATCGGGGGCGCCGCCTCGGCAGCCAGGTCGAGCGGCGCGGCAGGCAGCGGGGCCATCTCGCGGCCGTAGACACGCTTCACCCGCTCGGCCAGCGGCGGGTGGGTGGCCAGCCAGCCGCCCAGCGAAAGACGCTGCGGCACGTGCAGCAGCATCGCGGCCACCATGCCGGCGCGCGGATGGTGCAGCCGGCCTCGCGGCCGTTCGCTCTGGAACCAGATCTTGCGCAGCGTGCCGCCCAGCCCGTCGCGGCTTCGAGTGAACTGCACCGCACTGGCATCGGCGGCATGTTCTCGCTGGCGCGACACGGCCGCCTGCAGCACCCGCCCGGCCAGCCAGCCCACCCAGCCCACGGCCAGGAACACCAAACCGACCAGCACGCCCGGCAGGCTGCGGTGTCCCAGGTCGTCGGGCTCGGTCAGCGACTGCCCGTAACCGTGCACCAGCGACAGCCCCCACACCAGCGCAATGAGCCGCATCTGCAGGCGCAGGTCGCCCGCATGGACGTGGCCGAACTCGTGCGCCACCAGACCTTGCAGTTCGTCGCGGGTGAGGCATTCGAGCGCGCCCCGGGTGACGGCGAGCACCGTCGATTCGCGGCTCCAGCCGGCCACGAAGGCATTGATGGCGTCTTCGCGCTCCAGCACGTAGAGCGCCGGTCGCGGCAGGCCGGATGCGATGGCCATTTCGTCCACCACGTTGGCGAGCCGCTTTTCCGCCAGGTCGCGCGGCGCGGCGATCTCGCGCCCGCCCACCCAGGCCGCGACGTGCCGGCCGCCGCCATCGCGCAGGCGCCAGGCCTCGACCGCGCAGCCGCCGAGCACGAACAGCAGCACCACCGCGGTATTGGTCTCGAAGAACAGCGGCGGGTAGTCGGCCAGGCCCCAGGTGACGAGCTTGTAGAGGCCGGCCAGCGCCAGGTTGACCGCAGCCACCACCGCCAGCAGCAGCACGGCAAACAGCAGCAGCAGCCGCTCGGTGGCGGCGCGGGCTTCGTCCTGCTGCTGGCGGAACCTCACGCGGGCCGGGTCAGAACTGCACCTTCACCGCGGCGCGCTCCGCGTCGTTCGTGGTGGCCTGCAGCATGGCGGCCTCGCGGAAACCGAACAAGCCGGCCAGCACGCTGGTGGGGAACTGCTGGGCGGCGTTGTTGTAGTCGAGCGTCGCGTCGTTGAAGAGCTGGCGAGAAAAGGCGACCTTGTTTTCGGTGCTGGTGAGTTCTTCACTCAACTCGCGCAGGGTCTGGTCGGCCTTCAGCTCGGGGTAGGCCTCCACCAGCGCCATCAGGCGCCCCATCGCGCCGGTGAGCACCTGCTCAGCCACGCCCAGGCTCTTCATCGCGCCGGCATCGCTCGGACGGCCACGCGCCACGTCGGCCGCTGCACGGGCCTGGTTGCGCGCGGCGGTCACCGCTTCGAGGGTTTCGCGCTCGTGCTCGAGGTATTTCCTGGCGGTTTCGACCAGGTTGGGGATCAGGTCGTAGCGGCGCTTGAGCTGCACGTCGATCTGCGCAAAGGCGTTGGCGATCGCATTGCGCAGCCGCACCAGCCGGTTGTAGGCGCCCACGGACCAGAAGCCCAGCACGGCCAGGACGACGAGGGTGACGATCTGCGTTGAGGTCATGCCTGCACCCCGCTCGCCGGGTATGCCGACACCCCGCTCGCCGAGTACGGCGATCGACCCTCCGTGAGGGTCCGGCCTTGCTTGGGGCGGCCCGGCGCGGCGGCCGGGTATGTCGACACCCCGCTCGCCGAGTACGGCGATCGACCCTCCGAGTGGGTCCGGCCTTGCTTGGGGCGGCCCGGCGCGGCGGCCGGGTATGCCTGCACCCCGCTCGCCGGGTACGGCGATCGACCCTCCGAGAGGGTCCGTGAAAGACGCGTTGGCACTGGAGGTCTCCTGCTGGCAAGTGCGGCGACGCGACTCTACTGCACGCCGCTCGGGGCTACTCGGCCGGCACCACCAGGTCGGCCGTCCCCCGGCACAGGCGGCGCGGATGCTCGCGCGAGGCGTCGATGCAGCCGCCTTCGGCGTACACGCCCTTCGGGTCGCGCAGGCGCACCATGCGCGCCAGGATGCGCTCGAGCTCGGCCGGGTCGTCCATCGACCGGCGCACGTGCTGCTCGACCACCGCCTCGTCGATGCGCGGCTCGCCTTGCGCGTCGGTGTAGACCGCATGCCGCCAGTGGTAGATCTCCACGCACTTGCTGGCCAGGGTGAACGGGCGGTTGTGGCGCCAGAAGTTGGTGAACAGCCCGCCGCCCAGGTAGAACACCCACGAGCCTTCGTAGCCCGACGCATCGGACGACGCGGCATCCGGGTTGCGGAACCACAGCCGGTCGCCCGGGACGTAGAAGCGCGGCGGCAGCGGCGCCTCGAGGGAGCCCACCTCTTGCAGGAACACGTCGTGGAACTGGCCCGACATGATGGCCTTGCGTTCCCAGCGCTGCTGCAGCTGGTGCAGCAGCTCGGGGTACCCGGATTCGAGCTCCTCGGCAATGGCCAGCAGGATCACGTATTCGGTGGCGCGATAGCAGGAGAACGAATACAGCTTGCCCGACACGCCGGGTTGCGTGGCCCGGCGCAGCGCCTCGATGAGCGGCTTGCCGGGCAGCACGGTGAAGCTGCGGCTGGGGTCGTAGGTCCACCAGCCCTCGGGGCGTTCGGCCTCGGCCGTGCCGAAGGCGAGCTCGGTGCGCCGCGCGGCTTCGACGATGTTGCGGCGCACCCGCACCGCGCTGGCCAGCTCGGCCAGGGTCGGGAATTCATAGGCCACCGGCGCGGCCAGCAAGGCGATGGCGATCTCGCGCTCGAGGTCTTCGCGGCGGCGCAGCGGATCCAGGCCGCAGCGCTCGCACAGCTGCAGCGTGTCATGACCGGGCACCCAGGCTTCGGCCAGGTCGGCGCGCAACTGCAGGCGCAGCCGGCCCTCGGCACACCGCATCTCCACGCTGCCGGCCAGCTGCAAGCCGCCGAGCCAGTCCGTCGCCTCGCGACGGGCGGCCTGGCCGTCCGGTGCATCGAGGACAATACCGCCTCCGCGCACCAGGGCGCGGTCCGCTTCGACGACCTCGCTTGTCGCCTCCTCCATCCCCACGCTCCTGTAGTCCCGCGCAGATGTCATCGCATCCCTTGGCGCCAAATCACTCTAGCACCGACCTGTCGCTTCGCAGCGACAACTTTTGCGCACATTGCCTCGCGCGGTGCCTGCGCGTGGTGCCGGCATGACCGTGGCCGCCGCACCGGCAGGCCGCCCGATGGCGGCGTCCGCGTCGCTGAGCCTGGTCGACACGCTGAAGGCCTTCGCCTCGCAGCTCATCGTCTGGCACCACCTGACCTTCTACGGCCCGATGTCCGACGTGGCCCGGCCGCATGCGCCGGGGTTGCTCGACTGGCTGGCCGACGACGCGCGCATCGCCGTGCAGGTGTTCCTGGTGGTGGCGGGCTTCCTGGCAGCGCGCTCGCTGCTGGAGCGCACCCGCATCGACCTGCCCCGGCTGGTGTGGCAACGCTACCTGCGGCTGGTGCGGCCGTATGCTGTGGCGCTGGTGGCGGCCGTGCTGGCCGCCTGGATCGCGCGCGAGCTGGTGCCAGACCACCCCCATGCACCGGCTGCACCCACCGTCGTCCAGCTGCTCGCCCACCTGCTCATGCTGCAGGACGTGGCCGGCATCGACGCGCTGTCGGCCGGGGTCTGGTACGTGGCCATCGACCTGCAGCTGTATGCGCTGCTGGCCGGGCTGCTATGGCTGTCGCAGCGTGCTGCCGGCCTTGCGCTGCCTGTCGTGGCGGCCCTGATGCTGCTGTCCCTGCTGTGGCTCAACCGCCAGCCGGAGCTCGACGTGTGGGCGCCGTACTTCTTCGGCGCCTATGGCCTGGGGGTGCTGGCCTACTGGATGTCGCAGCAGCCCCGGCGCCTGGCCTGGGCGGCCGTGCTGGCCGGCGTGGTGCTGCTGGCGCTGGCCTTCGAATGGCGCAGCCGCATCCTGGTGGCCGGCATCACCGCGGTGGCGCTGGTGCTGGCGGCCGACCTGCGCCATCCCGGCGGCGCGGTGGCCGCGGCGCTCGCGCGCATTTCGTACCCGGTGTTCCTGATCCACTACCCGGTGTGCCTGGTCGTGGGCGCAGCCGTGCTGCGCTTCTGGCCCGACAGCGTGGCGGTGAACGTGCTGGGCATGGTGGTCGCCTGGCTGCTCAGCCTCATGGCGGGCGCCCTCCTGCAGCGCTGGATCGAGCCGGCCAGGAACCCTGCTCAGCGCGCGGCCAGGTAGCTCTCGTAGCCGGCGCGGCGCAGCTCGCAGGCCGGGCATTGCCCGCAGCCGTAGCCCCAGGCGAAGCGCTTCGAGCGTTCGCCCAGGTAGCAGGTGTGGGTGTGCTCGGCGATCAGCTCGTTGAGCGGTTCGCCGCCGAGCTGCTCGGTCAGCGCCCAGGTCTGCGCCTTGGTGAGCCACATCAGCGGCGTCTCCACCGTGAGCGGCGTGTCCATCCCCAGGCTCAGCGCCACCTGCAGCGCCTTGAGCGTGTTGTCGCGGCAGTCCGGGTAGCCGGAATAGTCGGTCTCGCACATGCCGCCCACCAGTACCGAGGCGCCGCGGCGATAGGCCAGCGTCGCCGCGAAGGTGAGGAACAGCAGGTTGCGGCCCGGCACGAAGGTGTTGGGCAGGCCGTTGGCCTGCATCTCGATGGCCCGCGACTCGGTGAGCGCGGTGTCGCTGATCTGGCCGAGCAGGGCGAGGTCGAGCACGTGGTCGTCGCCCAGCCTGGCGCCCCAGTGCGGAAAGGCGTCGCGCAGCGCGGCGATGACGCGCGGGCGGCATTCGAGCTCCACGCGGTGGCGCTGACCATAGTCGAAGCCGATGGTTTCGACCCGTGCGTGGCGCTCGAGCGCCCAGGCCATGCAGGCGGTGGAGTCCTGTCCGCCGCTGAACAGGACGATGGCAGTGCGAGGATCCAGCGTGTTCACGATCTGATTTCGCCCTGGCCGAAGACCACCCACTTCAAGGAGGTCAAGCCCTCCAGCCCCACCGGGCCGCGCGCATGGAACTTGTCGGTCGAGATGCCGATCTCGGCGCCCAGGCCGTATTCGAAGCCGTCGGCGAAGCGGGTGCTGGCGTTGACCATCACGCTGGCCGAATCGACCTCGCGCAGGAAGCGCATCGCGTTCGGATGGTTGGTGGTGAGGATGGCGTCGGTGTGGTGCGACCCGTAGCGGTTGATGTGGGTGATGGCTTCGTCGAGGCTCTTCACCACCTTGATGCTGATGACCGGCGCCAGGTATTCCTCGCTCCAGTCGGCTTCGGTGGCTTCGACCAGCTTCGCGCCCGGCATGGCCTTCAGCACCGACAGCGCGGTGGCGTCGCCGCGCATTTCCACGCCCTTGGCGGCGAACACCATGCCGATGTTGAGCAGGAAGGCGCCGGCCTGCCGCTCATGCACCAGCAGCGACTCGGCGGCATTGCAGGGGCTGTACTTCTGGGTCTTGGCGTTGTCGGTCACCTTGACCGCCAGCTCCAGATCGACCTCGGCGTCGATGTAGACGTGGCAGTTGCCGTCGAGGTGCTTGATCACCGGCACGGTGGCTTCGCGGCTGATGCGTTCGATGAGGCTCTTGCCGCCGCGCGGGATGATCACGTCCACGTACTCGGGCATGGCGATGAGCCGGCCCACGGCGGCCCGGTCGGTGGTCTGCACGAGCTGCACCGCATCGGCCGGCAGGCCCGCCTCGACCAGCGCCTTCTGCACCAGCTGCCACAGCGCGAGGTTCGAATGAATGGCTTCCGAGCCGCCGCGCAGGATGGCCGCGTTGCCGCTCTTGATGGCCAGCGACGCGGCGTCGATGGTCACGTTGGGCCGGCTTTCGTAGACCATGCCGAACACGCCCAGCGGCACCCTCATCTGACCCACGGTGATGCCGCTCGGGCGGCGCTTGAAGTTGGTGAGCTCGCCGATCGGGTCGGGCAGCTGCGCCACCTGCTCGCAGCCTTCGGCCATCTGCTCGACCACCTTGTCGGTCAGCCGCAGGCGGTCGACCATCGGCGCTGCCAGGCCGCTGGCCTCGGCAGCGCTCACGTCCTGGGCATTGGCGGCCTGCAGTGCCGGTCGCTGGGCCCGGATCTCGCGGGCGAGGGCCAGGAGGGCCGCATTCTTGGCGGCGGTGGAAGCGGCGGCCATGGCGGTGGACGCGGCCCGGGCGGCAGCGCCCAGGTGGTCCATCGTGGCCTGGATGTCGGCGGCAGTCATGCCGCCGATTGTCGCAAAGCGGTGGCCTTACTTCTGGGTTTCGATGCGGTTCCAGGCCTTGCCGTCGAAGCTCAGCACGCGCAGCAGTTTGGTCGTGTTCGTGCTCCCCATGGTGGCCAGCCCGGTCGAGATTTCGCCGTTGCGGGTGGCGTCGACAGTGCAGTTGCTCTGCGTCAGAGACACCGACCAGACATTGCGGTCGCCCGTACGTGTGATCGTGCCGTTGAAATTGCAGCCGTTGACGGCGGTACCCACCAGCGTGCCCGACGTAGCGGAAGTGGCGTCAACAACCACCGTCACGCCGGTGGCGATCGTGTACGTACCTTCGTAGTCCAGCAGCGACTGGGGCGTATGGCCGATGGCCTGGTACTTCACGGTCATGTTGTCGAACGTGTTCGTCGTGGCCGTCGTGAAGCCGAGCGTGATCTCATCGGAAGTCGGCAGGAAGTTGCCCGCGAAGCTGCCCGTGCGCCCATTGGCGGTGGTGACAACCTCTGTCGCGAGGCCCTCGTCGTAGCGGCTGCTCGCGAAGCTGAAAGAGTTGCCGGTGGCTGCGTAGTTTGCGCCGCGGAAGTAGCGGATCGTCGAACCTTCGATCTGGTAGCCGTAGGTCACGCCATTGAGCGCATAGACAAAACCGCCGCTGGTGTTCTGCCACACACCGGAGATGTCTACGTTGGCGGCTGCGCCGTCATCACCGCCGCCGCAGGCGGCAACCAGTACGGCCACCGAGGCGGCGGCCAGAGCGTGGATCGCGTGGTATCGCTTCATGAGTGCGAGTCTCCTTGTGGCACGGGGCAAACGAAGCCGCGAGTCTGGCACGGCTTTGTTAAGCGCGCGCGGTCAATGGGTCGCCGAGAAGCGACTCACCGCCCACAGCCAGGCCGGTGCCGTGAACACGAAGGCCAGCGTGGAGACGACGATGGTGGCCGTCGTCTCGGCCTCCTGGGTGGCATAGCGCTGGGAGAACATCAGTGCGTTGGTACCCGAGGGCAGCCCGGCGCACATCACGATCACCGTGAGCGGCAGGCCGGAGAGGCCGAACACGAAATGGCCCGCCAGCAGCACCAGCGCCGGCTGCACCAGCATCTTGGCCACGGTGAGCCCGATGGCGCCGCGTGCCGCGCCCTTGATGCCGTAATGCGCCAGCGACATGCCGATGGCGATGAGGCACACCGGCACCACCGCCTGCCCCAGCATCAAAAGGATCTGGTCCACCGCCTGCGGGATCTCGACGCCGGTGACGTTCCAGGCCAGCCCCACCAGCACCGGCAGCACCACCGGATGGATGATGGTGTTGCGGGCGGTGAGCAGCAGCGTGGCGCCCAGGTCGTGCCGCTCGTTCTGCGCCGCCTTGGCGGCCGCGCGGGCCACGTCCAGCTCCACCAGCACGGTCAGCACGGTGAGCAGCGTGAGCGCGTGCAGGCTCACGATGGCCAGGTGGATCGACAGCCCCGTCTCGCCGAACAGCGCCGCCGCGATGGGAATGCCCAGCTGCACCGTGTTGCCGAAGGTGGCGGTGATGGCCCGCACGCTGGGTTCTGCCGCAGCGGCGTTGGCCTCCTGCCCGGCGCGCCAGCGCCGCCAGGCGTACACCGCCAGCAGCCAGCCCACCACCGGCACGAAGTAGGCCGCGATGGTGGCCCAGGGCATGGTGGCGAAGTCGATGCGCGCGGTGGTGCGGAACAGCAGCGCCGGCGCAAACAGGTAGAAGGCCGTGTTCGACAGCGCCCGCGCCGCCTCGCCGCCACCGAAGAACCTGGCACGGCCGGCCAGCCAGCCGACCACCACCACCACGAAGATGGCAAAGAGCTTGAGGAAGACCAGCGCGGACATCATGCGGGCCAGTATGCCGAGGCCAGGCGGCGCCCCGGCTACGTGATCACCGCAGCCCGGCCGGCATCGTTCACTCCGCGCCCGCGGTCTTCTTGGCCGCCGCCTTCTTCGCGGGCGCCTTCTTGGCCGGGGCGCGCGGCTCGAACTCGAAGCCCACCTTGCCGGCCTTGGCGTCCCACGCCAGGAAGGCCTTGAACTTGCGCCGCGTCTTGTTGGAGACGAAGTTCTCCAGCAGGTCGGTCTTGCCTTCCTTCAGGAGCTTGGTGACCTGCTCGCGCCCGATGGGCTGCTGCAGGATGATCTTGCCGCTCTTGAAATCGCAGGTGACGTGCGCACCCACCGCGTTTTCGCACACGTAGTTGGTGCCGTGCTCGTAGACATGACCCTTGCACTTGGGGCAGGCGCCCAGGCTCTGCTGGCCGGAAAAGTCGACCGGCTCGCCCGACTCGCCTTCCTTCTTGGCGTCTTCGCCGAAGTCGAACTCCAGCTTCCAGTTCCTGATTTCGTCGTCGTAGGCGAGCTTGAGCTCGGCGGTGAAGGGCCAGCCCGCCTTGGAGCGGAAGCCCTCGAGCGGGCCGATCTTCTTGTCGGCCAGGAACTGCTCCACCTCGGCCAGCTCGAAGCTGCGCCCGCCGGGGATCTTGCTGATGGAGAAGTCGCACTTCTCGCAGGCGAAGCGACGGTAGTTCTCCTTGACCGTGCCGCCGCAGTTCGGGCAGGGCGTCTTGAGCGTCGCATAGTCGCCCGGGATGGTGTCGCGGTCGTATTCCTTGGCCTTCTGCACCACCCGCTTGGTCATCGCCGCGATCTCGGCCATGAAGGCTTCGCGCGAGAGCTTGCCCTTTTCCATCTGCGACAACTGGTATTCCCAGTTGCCGGTGAGCTCCGGGCGAGTGAGGTCTTCCACATCCAGCCCGCGCAGCAGCGTCATCAGCTGGAAGGCCTTTGCGGTGGGAATCAGCTCGCGGCCCTCGCGCACCATGTACTTCTCGAGGATCAGCCCTTCGATGATGGCCGCGCGGGTGGCCGGCGTGCCCAGGCCCTTCTCCTGCATGGCCTCGCGCAGCTCGTCGTCGTCGATCAGCTTGCCGGCGCCCTCCATGGCCGACAGCAGCGTCGCTTCGGTGTAGCGCGCCGGCGGCTTGGTGCGCAGCGCGTTGACGTCCACGCTCTCGGTGCGCACCACCTCGCCTTCCTGCACCGGCACCAGGTTGGCGTCGTCTTCCTGCGCCTCCTTGCCGTAGACGGCCAGCCAGCCCGGCTTCACCAGCACCTTGCCGTTGGTCTGGAAGCTGTAGGTCTTGCCTTCGTTCCTGACGGTCGAGATGCGGGTGGTGACCAGGTACTCGGCCGGCGGGAAGAACACCGCCAGGAAGCGCTTGACCACCATGTCGTACAGCTTGGCCTCCGGCTCGGTGAGGCTCTTGGGCGCCTGCAGCGTGGGGATGATGGCGAAGTGGTCGCTGATCTTCGAGTTGTCGAAGATGCGCTTGTTGGGCTTGACGTAGCCTTCCTTGATCGCCTTGGCCGCATGCGGCGCCAGCTCACGCAAGGGCCCGGGCAGGTCCTCCTCGCTGATCATCTTCATGGTCTGCTTGACCACGTTGACGTAGTCCTCGGGCAGCGCGCGCGAATCGGTACGGGGGTAGGTCAGCACCTTGTGCTTCTCGTACAGCGCCTGCGCGAGGCCGAGCGTGGTCTTGGCCGAGAAGCCGAAACGCGAGTTGGCCTCGCGCTGCAGCGTCGTGAGGTCATACAGGCCCGGGCTGCTCTGCGTGCTGGGCTTGGACTCCTCGGTCACCGAGGCCGGCTGGCCTCGCGTGGCTTGGGCGATCGCCTCGGCGAGCTTGCCGTCCCAGAGGCGGTCGGCGCGCTTGTCCGGATCGTTCTCGTCCTTCTTGAAGGCCGGGTCGAACCACTTGCCCTCGTACTGGCCGGCCTGTGCGTCGAAGGTGGCGCGCAGCTCCCAGTAGTCGCGCGGCACGTGCTTGCGGATCTTCTCCTCGCGCTCGACCACGATCGACAGCGTGGGCGTCTGCACCCGGCCCACGGTGGTGAGGAAGAAGCCGCCGTCGCGCGAGTTGAAGGCGGTCATGGCGCGCGTGCCGTTGATGCCGACCAGCCAGTCGGCCTCCGAGCGGCTGCGGGCCGCGTCGGCCAGGCCATGCATCTGCGAGTCGGAGCGCAGCGCCTCGAAGCCGTCGCGGATCGCCTGCGGCGTCATGCTCTGCAGCCACAGCCGCTTCACCGGCTGCTTAGCCTTCGCGTACTGCTGGATGAGCCGGAAGATCAGCTCCCCTTCGCGCCCCGCGTCACAGGCGTTGATGAGTTCGGTCACGTCCTTGCGCTTGGCGAGCTTGACGATGGCGTTCAGCCGGCCCTTGCTCTTGTCGATGGGCGCGAGGTCGAAGTGCGGCGGGATCACCGGCAGGTGCGCGAAGCTCCACTTGCCGCGCTTGACGTCGAACTCCTCGGGCGCCTTGATCTCGACCAGGTGGCCGACCGCCGAGGTGACGATGTAGTGCTCGCTCTCGAAGTACTCGTCGTGCTTGTCGAACTTGCCTGCCGACGGCTGCAGCGCGCGAACGATGTCCTGCGCCACCGACGGCTTTTCCGCGATAACCAATGCCTTGCTCATTTTCTCGTTCGTATTCGGTTGCTACCCGGCGTCCATACAATCCGGGCTCTCGCGCGCACGCACACGCACGCGCGCGCACCCATGAATTCACTCTAACCAAACATCGAGATGACGCAAGCGCGCCCCGGCAAGTCCTCCCAACCGCCCAAGAAAACGCCGGCCGCCAAGGCCGCCGCGCCCAAGCCGGTGGGCGGCCGCCGCATCCAGGTGCGCCGCTCCGGTGTGCACGGCAAGGGCATGTATGCGGTCGAGCCCCTCAAGAAGGGCGAGGTGCTGATCGAATACAAGGGCGAGATCATCAGCTGGGACGAGGCGCTGCGCCGCCACCCGCACGACCCCACCGACCCGCACCACACCTTCTACTTCCACATCGACGACGAGCGCGTCATCGATGCCAAGTACGGCGGCAACTCGGCGCGCTGGATCAACCACTCCTGCGACCCGAACTGCGAGGCCGACGAAACCGACGGCCGGGTGTTCATCAAGGCGCTGCGCAACATCAAGGCCGGCGAGGAGCTGTTCTACGACTACGGCCTGGTGATCGACGAGCGCTACACGCCCAAGCTCAAGAAGCAGTACGAATGCCGCTGCGGCGCCACGAACTGCCGCGGCACCATGCTCGCACCGAAGAGATGACCCAGCCCTGGCCCGCCGAAACGTTGTGGGAGCAGCTGGAGCCGCTGCTGCCCGGCCTCAACGTCGAGGTGGTGGCCGAGGCCGACTCCACCAACACCCGCCTGCTCGAACGCGCGCGGGCCGGCGACGGCGGCGCCTGCCTGCTGGTGGCAGAGCGACAGACGGCCGGGCGCGGGCGCATGGGTCGCCACTGGGAGTCGTCGCCCGGCGCGTCGCTCACCTTTTCGCTGGCGCTGCCGCTGGCACCGGCCGACTGGTCCGGCCTGTCGCTGGTGGTGGGCGTCGCCCTGGCCGAGGCACTGCATCCGCAGCTGCGGCTGAAGTGGCCCAACGACCTGTGGCTGCTGTCGGGAAGCGATGGTGCACGCGGCCGCAAGCTGGGCGGCATCCTCATCGAGACCGCCATGGCGGCCGATCGCCGCGTCGCCGTCATCGGCGTGGGGCTCAACATCCGTGACGCGCAGGACGACCCGGCCGCGGAGGTGGGTCGCGCCGCCCTGGCCGAACTCGATGCACAGGCCGGCGCCCCCGCCACCCTGCTACGAGTGGCACGCCCGTTGCTGCAGGCGGTGCTCGCCTTCGAGCGCGAGGGCTTCGCACCGTGGCAGGCCCGCTATGCGGCCCGCGATGCGCTCGCCGGCCGCAGCGTGCGGCTGCTGCCGGCGCAGGGGCCGGCGGTCGAGGGCACGGTCGAAGGCGTGAACAGCCAGGGCGGCCTGCTCGTGCATACTGCCGCCGGCCTTTCGACCATCACGAGCGGTGAAGTGAGCGTGCGTCCATGTTGAGAGCCCTGGTCGTCCTGTTGCTGCTGGCCAATCTCGCCTTCTTTGCCTGGACGCAAGGCTGGCTGACCGGCCTCACCGGCATCAGCCCGGAGGGCGACCGCGACCCGGCGCGGCTCAAGCGCCAGGTGCGCCCCGAGGTGATCCGCATCCTGCCGCCCGGCTCGGTGCCCGCATCGGCGCCAGCCGAAACCACCGGCGCCGCAGCAGCCGCCACCCTGGTGGTCGCCTGCATCGAAGGCGGCCCCTACAGCGCTGCCGAGCTGCCGGCCGCCGAGGGCGTGCTGAAGGCCGCCCTGCCCGCAGGCGCCACCTGGGTCGTGCAGAACGGCGAACGCGCCGGCGTGTGGCTCATCTACATGGGCAAGTACGCCAACCGCGAGGCGCTCGACCGGAAGGTGGCCGAGCTGAAGCGCTTCGACGTGAACTCCGAGCCGGTGCGCAGCTCACCCGAGCTGGAGCCGGGCCTGTCGCTCGGCCGCTTCGAAAGCCTGACCCAGGCCGATGCGCGGCTGGCAGACCTCGCCAAGCGCGGCGTGCGCACCGCACGGGTCATCAACATCACGCCGCCGGTGCCGGTCCACACCTTGCGGTTCACGCAGGCCGACGCGTCGCTGCAGCGCACGCTGGCCGGCCTGAAGGACAGGCTGCCCGGAGAAAAGGGCTTCAGCCCTTGCGCCGGCGGGGCCTGAACGCGGCGACTGCGGCCACCACGGCCAGCGCTGCCAGCACCTCGCCCAGGCCGAGCGCGCCGCCCCCGCCACCCGACGGAACAGGGGTCGGCGTGGAGGCCGGTGCCTGCACATCGATCGTCTGCGTCGCGACCAGCTGACCGCCCGCATCGTCGGTCACCGTGAGCCGCACCGTGAAACTGCCCGCGCCCGACGGCGTGACGCTGACCGGCGAGCCCGCAGGCACGCTGCCGACGATCCCGCCGCCGTCAACCAGCGTCCACTGGTAGGCCGCGATGGAACGCCCGGCCGCGGCGAACGAGTCGGTGGGCGCCAGCTGCACCGGCTGGCCGGCCACCGGGGCCGCGGGGCTCACGTCGATGAAGGCACGACCGTTCGCCGCGGCCTGCACGGCGGCCCCGGCGTCGAGCAGGCCGGCGCCGCAGGTGGAAGTGGTGCAGTAGCACTCGAGCTGGTCACTGTCGGTCGGGGCCGCGCAGGCGCCCACGCTGCCGCCCGCGCCGCTGGTGGGAAACGCCCGCGCGGTGCTGCGCAGGACGCGCCGGATCTGTGCCGCGGTGAGCACGGTGTTGGCCGACGCCACGAGTGCGCTCACACCCGACGCCAGCGGCGCCGAGTAGCTCGTGCCCACCGAGATGTTGCTGCCGTTGGTGTAGCCCGAAGCGACCGGGCCTTGCGTCCCCGAGTTGGTGGTGGTCAGCAGGGGATACAGGCAGGCACCCGAGGTGTTGACGCAGTTGCCCCCCGGCGCCGCGATCGAGAGTTCGGGCCCGATGCTGGAGAAACCGACCTTGGTGCCGGTGTGGCGCAGGCCGGCCACGCCGATGACGCCCGGGCAGTTGGCCGGCTCGGCGACCGCATGGCCGGCGCTGTTGCCGGCCGAGGCCACGATCACCGTGCCGCGCGCGGTGATCTCGTCGACCGCATCGCGGTAGGCCGCGCTGCAGGCGCCGCTGCCGCCCAGGCTGAGGTTGATGACACGCGCGGGGCTGGGGTTGTCGGGCACGCCCGGCACCGCGATGCCCGCCGCCCAGCGCATGCCGGCCAGGATGTCGGAGTCGAAGCCGCCGCATTTGCCCAGCACCCGCACCGGCAGCACCTTCACGTTCCAGCCGGTGCCGGCCATGCCGGTCGCGTTGTGGGTGAGGGCACCGACGATGCCGGCCACCTCGGTGCCGTGCCAGCTCGATGACTTGGCTTTTTCGCCGCTGCCGCACTCGTCGGCGGCCGTCCAGTCGCCGGGATCGGACGCGTCGGCATCGCGGGCGTTGCCGTCGTTGGCCGTCCCGGCGTCGGCGATGAAGTCGTAGCCGTCGAGCAGCTTGCCGCCGGTAGAGACCCGCTGCAGGTCGGGGTGCTCGAAGCGCACTCCGGTGTCGAGCACCGCCACCACCATGTCGGCGCGACCCTGGGTCACGTCCCAGGCCGCGGCCGCGTCGATGGCCGACCGCTCGACGCTGTTGGGCGGCCGCAGGTACCACTGCCCCGCGACCGGGCCGTCGCTGCCGCCTTGCGCATACAGCGGGTCATTGGGCGCGGCCATCAGCCGGCGCCGACGGTCGGGCACGGCGTATTCGACGTCGGGCTGCTGCGACAGCCGCTCGGCCAGTTGCTGCGAGCTCATGCCGCCGGCCTTGAGCACCTGCAGCCGCTCGCCGACCTCGGGCCCCGGCTGCAGCGCCAGCGCGAGGCGCTTGCCCAGCGCCTGGTGGGCAAGCACGGGCGGCTCGCCCTTGAACTTGACGATCACGCGGGCCTGCGCGTCGCTGCCCGCGCCCGCCTGCGCAAGCGTGCACAGCGGCCACGCACAGGCGAGGACAACGGCCAGCCAAGAGTTTCTTGGTCGAGTGCGCATGATTCATCGCATTACACGCATCACGCGGCCGGCCTGCAAACGAAAAACCCCGCCGGAGCGGGGTTGGTCGTGCAACAGGTGCAAGGGCTTGCGAATTACTTCGCCACCACCCGCACCATCTCGAGCACCTTGTTCGAATAGCCCCACTCGTTGTCGTACCAGGACACCAGCTTGACGAAGGTGCCGTCGAGGGCGATGCCGGCTTCGGCGTCGAAGATCGACGTGCGGGCATCGCCGCGGAAGTCGGTGGCCACCACCTTGTCTTCGGTGTAGCCCAGCACGCCCTTGAGCGCGCCTTCGCTTTGCGCCTTGAACTCGGCGCAGATGTCCTTGTAGCTGGCTTCCTTGTTGAGCTCGACCGTGAGGTCGACCACCGACACGTCGGAGGTCGGCACGCGGAAGGCCATGCCGGTGAGCTTCTTGTTGAGCTCGGGGATCACCACGCCCACGGCCTTGGCAGCGCCGGTGGACGACGGGATGATGTTCTCGAGGATGCCGCGGCCGCCGCGCCAGTCCTTGTTGCTCGGGCCGTCCACCGTCTTCTGCGTGGCCGTGGCCGCGTGCACGGTGGTCATCAGGCCGCGCTTGATGCCCCACTTGTCGTTGAGCACCTTGGCCAGCGGGGCCAGGCAATTGGTGGTGCACGAGGCGTTGGAGATGATGGCCTCGCCCTTGTAGGTGCCGTGGTTCACGCCGTACACGAACATCGGCGTGTCGTCCTTCGACGGGGCCGACATGATCACCTTCCTGGCGCCGGCGTCGATGTGCTTCTGCGCGGTTTCCTTGGTGAGGAACAGGCCGGTCGACTCGACCACCACGTCGGCGCCGATCTCGCCCCACTTCAGCTCGGCCGGGTCCTTCACTGCGGTGAGGCGGATCTTCCTGCCGTTGACGATCAGCGTGTTGCCGTCGACCGCGATGCTGCCGTCGAAGCGGCCGTGCACCGAGTCGTACTGCAGCATGTAGGCCAGGTAGTCGGGCTCCAGCAGGTCGTTGATGCCCACGACCTCGATGTCGTTGAAGTTCTTCAGCGCCGCGCGGAACACCATGCGCCCGATGCGGCCGAAGCCGTTGATGCCGATCTTGATGGTCATTTGCTATCTCCTGTCTGGAAGCGGGATGATGAAGTGATTTGGTTACCTGAGGCGATCAAGTGTCCTGACGCGGATCAACGGCTGGCGGCTTGCGGCCCGGGTCAG
This sequence comes from Methylibium rhizosphaerae, assembly GCF_006386545.1. Taxonomy (GTDB): domain Bacteria; phylum Pseudomonadota; class Gammaproteobacteria; order Burkholderiales; family Burkholderiaceae_C; genus Pseudorivibacter; species Pseudorivibacter rhizosphaerae. Next base: position 39,549 of record NZ_SWAR01000044.1, read on the forward strand.
CGGCCCAGCACCACCTTCACCGTGTCGACGACGTTCTCCGCGGTGAAGCCGAAGTGCTTGAACAGCACGTTGGCCGGGGCCGATTCGCCGTAGCTGTCGATGCCCACCACCGCGGACACGCCGTACTTCCACCAGAAGTCGGTGACGCCGGCTTCCACCGCGATGCGCGGCAGGCCGGCCGGCAGCACGGCTTCCTTGTAGGCGCGGGCCTGGCGGTCGAACACGCTGGTCGAGGGCATGGAGACCACGCGCACCGCGATGCCCTGCACCGCCAGCGTCTGCTGCGCATGCAGTGCGAGCTGCACCTCGGAGCCGGTGGCGATGAGGACGGCCTGCGCCTTCTTCGCGAGGCCCACCTCGCTGGGCTCGGCCAGCACGTAGGCGCCCTTGGCGATGTCGTCCAGGCCCGACTTGGGCGCATATGGCAGGTTCTGGCGCGACAGCAGCAGCGCGCTCGGGCGGTTGCGGCTCTCGATGGCGCAGGCCCAGGCCACCGCGGTCTCGGCGGTGTCGGCCGGACGCCAGACGTCCAGGCCGGGGATCAGGCGCAGCGCCGCGGCATGTTCGATCGACTGGTGCGTCGGGCCGTCCTCGCCCAGGCCGATGGAGTCGTGGGTGAACACGTGGATCACGCGCTGCTTCATCAGCGCGGCCATGCGGATGGCGTTGCGGCTGTAGTCGCTGAAGGTGAGGAAGGTGCCGCCGTAGGGGATGTAGCCGCCGTGCAGCGCCACGCCGTTCATGATGGCGGCCATGCCGAATTCGCGCACGCCGTAGTTGATGTGGCGCCCGCCGTTGGAGGCGCCGGTGGCCGTGTCGAAACGCAGCGCCGGCGTGCTCTTGGTGTTGGTGAGGTTGGAGCCGGTCAGGTCGGCGCTGCCACCCAGCAGTTCGGGCAGCGCGGCGGTGAAGGCCTCCAGCGCGATCTGGCTGGCCTTGCGGCTGGCCACGGTCTCGGCCTTGGTGTGGGCGGCGACCGCTGCATCGACCGCGACCTGGGCGAAGTTCTTCGGCAGCTCGCCCTTCACGCGGCGCAGGAACTCGGCAGCCAGTTCGGGGTGGGCGGCGCGGTAGGCCTCGAAGCGGGTTTCCCAGTCCTTCTGCAGCCGGGTGCCCTCTTCCTTGGCGTCCCACTCGGTGTAGGCCTCGGCCGGGATCACGAACGGGTCGTGCACCCAGCCCAGGGCATCGCGGGTGGCGCGGATCTCGTCGACCCCGAGCGCCTCGCCGTGCGCCTTGGCCGTGCCGGCGCGGTTGGGCGAGCCCTTGCCGATGGTGGTCTTGCAGACGATGAGGGTGGGCTTGTCGGTGCTTTTCCGGGCACGCGCAATGGCCGCATCGACGGCCTCGACGTCATGGCCGTCCACCGCGTCGATGACGTTCCAGCCGTAGGCGGCAAAGCGCTTCGGCGTGTCGTCGATGAACCACGGGTCCACCTGGCCGTCGATCGAGATGCCGTTGTCGTCGTAGAGCGCGATCAGCTTGTTGAGCTTCCAGGCGCCGGCCAGCGCGCAGGCTTCGTGGCTGATGCCTTCCATCAGGCAGCCGTCGCCCAGGAACACGTAGGTGTGGTGGTCCACCACCTTGTGCTCCTCGCGGTTGAACTCGTGCGCGAGCAGCTTCTCGGCCAGCGCGAAGCCGACCGCGTTGGTGATGCCCTGGCCCAGCGGCCCGGTGGTGGTTTCGACGCCCGGGGTGATGCCCACCTCGGGGTGGCCCGGCGTCTTGCTGTGCAGCGTGCGGAAGTTCTTCAGCTCCGACAGCGGCAGGTCGTAGCCGCTCAGGTGCAGCAGCGAATAGATGAGCATCGAGCCGTGGCCGTTGGACAGCACGAAGCGGTCGCGGTCGGGCCAGGCCGGGTCTTGCGGGTTGTGGCGCAGGTGCCGGCCCCACAGGGCGACGGAGATCTCGGCCATGCCCATCGGGGCGCCGGGGTGGCCGGAGTTCGCTTGCTGGACGGCGTCCATGGCCAGCGCGCGGATGGCGTTGGCCATGAGGGTGGTGTTCTGAGCCATGGGGAAGGCGGTGGAGGCAGGTGGAAAACCGGCGATTTTACGGGCCGCCTCCAGCCCATAATCCCCGCCAGCCATCCAGCGAGCCCGCATGCAAGGACTCCACCTGACCGCCGACCTGCGCGGCTGCCCCGCCGCGCAGCCCGCCATGACCACCCCCGAGGCACTGCGCGAACTGTGTGTCGCCGCCGTGCACGACGCCGGCCTCTTGCCGGTGGGCGAGTGCTTTCACGGCTTCCCGCCCGAAAACGGCGAGCCCCGCGGCGTCACCGGCGTGGTGCTGCTGGCCGAGTCGCACCTGGCGGTGCACACCTGGCCCGAGATCGACGCGGTGACGCTGGACGTCTACGTCTGCAACCTGGGCGCCGACAACTCCGCCAAGGCGCACCGGCTGCTCGACACCCTGCTGGCCGCTTTCGGGCCGGCCAGCGTGGCCAGACATGCGCTGCAGCGAGGCGCGGCCCCGACGCTGGAGCGCGCCGCATGAGACACCCTCCACTCCAGCGGGCCGAGCGCCGGGCCGCTCCCAAGCCGGCCCGCATCCCCCCGGGGGATCGGCCGGCGTACCCGCCGGTCGAGGGGCAGTCATCCTTGCGGGCCGAGCGCCGGGCCGCTCCCAAGCCGGC
>NZ_SWAR01000045.1 GCF_006386545.1 Methylibium rhizosphaerae
CCCGAACAGGACAGTGAAACGCCTCAGCGCCGATGATAGTGCGGATTCCCGTGTGAAAGTAGGACATCGTCAGGCTATTAACTCGCAAAACGCCCGACCAGCTGGTCGGGCGTTTTTGCTTTGCGCGGCACATTTTATTGCGCGCCGCTCCAAAAGGCAGCCGCCCGGCTGCCTCGCCGCCAGCCTTATCGAGTTCAAACTGCCAGCCCGCAACTGGGCTCCAAGAACAGCGGCTCTCAGCGCTGCCCGGGAGGGCGGACGGGCGCGATCCATCGTGCCAATGTGGAGAACATCTCGGCCACATTCAACGGCTTGCCGATGTAGTCGTTCATGCCGGCAGCCAGGGCCTTGTCACGGTCACCGACCATCGCATTGGCTGTCATCGCGATGATCGGTAGCTCGCGCAGCCTGGGTTCGCGTCGCAGGATGGCCGTTGCGGCATAGCCGTCCAGCACGGGCATCTGGCAGTCCATCAGGACGACGTCGAAGGTCTCCCGGCCCAGGATGTCGATCGCCTGCCGGCCGTCATCGGCCACCGCGACCTCGATGCCGGCCTCGGCCAACAGGGTGCAGGCCAGTTCCTGGTTGATGGGGTTGTCCTCGACCAGCAGGATGCGAGCGCCGCGCAGGGCTGCCTGCGAGGTTTGCAGCCCCTCGTCGCGCACCTGTGCACGGACCTTGGATGGTTCGGGACGAGCGAGCGCTGCGCAACAGGCGTTCAGCAGGCTCGCGGGCGTGACCGGCTTGCACAGCAGCGTGGAAACGTCGAGGCGGGTTTCGTCCAGTCGCCGCCGCAGGTCGTCCAGACCGAAGGCGCTGACCATCAGCACCGCGGGTGCGGCTCGCCGCCACGGTGCGTGCTGGATCGCGCGCGCGCAATCCACCCCGTCCATTCCGGGCATCTTCCAGTCCAGCAGCGCCAGCGTGTAGGGGTCCCCGTGCGCGTCCTGTTCGGTCAGCTCCTTCAGGGCCTGCGCGCCGCTGGCGGCACCGTCGGCGCGCAGGCCCAATGCGCGCGCCATCGCGACGAGGATGTCGCGTGCCGTCGGGTTGTCGTCGACGATGAGCAGCCGGGTGCCCGGCAGGCTGTCGTGGGCGGACTCGGCCGTGCCCGCCCCTTCGGCCTGCAACCCCAGCCGGACGCTGAAACTGAAGCTGCTGCCCCGCCCGGGTTGGCTGTCGACACGGATGTCCCCGCCCATCATGGCCACCAAGCGGCGGCAGATCGCCAGGCCGAGCCCGGTTCCGCCATAACGGCGGCTGGTCGACATGTCTGCCTGGGTGAAGGGCTGGAAGAGTTGCCGCTGCTGCTCGGGGCTCATGCCGATGCCCGAATCGCGCACCTCGAAATGGAGCCGTGCCGTCGTCTCGTCCCGCTCGAGCAGGCCGACGCCGATGACGATCTCCCCACGCTCGGTGAATTTGACGGCGTTGTTGCCGAGATTGAGCAGGATCTGTCCCAGTCGTGACGGGTCACCCACCAGCCGGGTCGGCACGCTCGGCGACGGATCGAAGATCAGCTCCAGGCCCTTCTCCTCCGCCTTCATGCCGATCAGGCTGGAGACGTTGTCCATGACGTCCGCGAGATCGAAGTCGATGTTCTCCATGTCGAGCTTGCCGGCTTCGATCTTGGAGAAGTCCAGGATGTCGTTGATGATCGCCAGCAGCGATTCGGCGGAGCGGTGCACCGTCTGGATATAGCGCTCTTGCCGCGCGTCCAGCGGGCCCTGCAGCGCGAGGTAGGACATGCCGATGATCGCGTTCATCGGCGTGCGGATCTCGTGGCTCATGCTGGCCAGGAACTCACCCTTTGCCCGCGAGGCCGCCTCGGCCGCCTCGCGGGCCTGGCGCTCCAGGCCCGCGCGCTTGCGCTCCGTCAGGTCGCGGCCGACCATCAGCACGCTGGTCAACTCGCCCCCGGCGCCGAACTCCGGCGTCAGGCTGACCAGGCTGCACACGGGCTGGCCGCGGGCATCGGTCCATTCCAGTTCGAAGTCGAGCGCCTTGCCCTCATGCACGACGCTGGCCAGGCGCTCGCGCAGCGCGCTGCCCGCCGCTTCGCCGAGCATGCCCACCGGGTCGAGCGCGACCCGGTTCGCCGCCTCCCCGGTGGCGTGCGCAGCCAGCGCCGGATTGGCGTACAGGCACTGCATTGCAGGGTCGAATCGGGCGATCACGTCCGGCGAGTTCTCCACCAGGGTGCGGAACTGCCGTTCCTTCTGCTCCAGCGCGGCCTGCAGCTCCAGGCGCGCCGTCACGTCTCGCGAGACGGAAATCAGGTGCGCGGGCTGTCCTTCCCCCATGGACATCTTCGAGACCGACAGCTCGAACCAGCGGCGCCCCACCGGCGTGTCGATCGAGATGATGTTGCCGAGCGACAGTCCGGTCTCGTCGGCCTCGCGCAAGCCGGCCTTGCCGATGGCGGCACTCTCCGGGGACATCACCTCGTCCACCGTGCGCCCGATCAGGTTCTCCCGAGACGCCGCGAGGAGTTCAGGGTTCTTGGTCCAGGCGTTCAGGTAGCGGCCGTCGACGGTGGTCTCGAACAGCAGGTCCGGAAACGCGTCGATGATGCCCTGGGCGAATGCCAGGGTTCGCTTGAGCTCCTGTTCGACCGCCTTGCGCGACGTGATGTCACGCGCATAGTGGATCGTGATGCCTTCCCGGTCCTGCGCCTGCAGCGGTGCGCTCCAGGTCTCGAGCCAGCGTGTTTCACCGCGGCTGTCGATGTAGGCAACCTCGTTCAGCGCGCCCGTGCCCGCGGTGAGCGTCGAGCCGTCGCGCGCGGCGGGAAGGGCACGCGGTGTTCCGTCAGGCGCGCGCGGTGCATCGTCGCGCAGCCATCGACTGAAGGGTTCGTTGCCGATCAGCAGCCGGCCTTGTTCGTCCTCGAGCCAGACCGGAAACGGCAGGGCGTCGAGCAGCGCTCGCTGTATCGACGGGGACTGCGCGCCAGGCTCGTCAGGTGTTGTCTGGTTCGGCATGTCGTTGAATTCGGCGCCAGAGCCGTCGCGATCAGGAGGGCAATTGTCCCTCGACACCCTTGACGTAGAAAGACATGCGGCGCAGGAAGGCGTCGTCGGCCAGCTGTCGCGGGTCCAGGACCTGTCGGCCCCGGTTGTCCGTCAGCGGCCCCCGCCAGATGTCGAAGCTGCCCGTGCGCAGGCCATGGCGCACCTCGTCGACGCGCATGCGCAAGGCCGCCGGAACACTTGCGGGCACGCCGACCAGATCGACCGCGCCTTCCCTCATGCCCCACCAGGACTGGCCCGTGCTCCAGCGTTGCTCGAGCACATCGCGCACGGCCTTTGTGCAGTAGGGCGCCCAGTGGTAGACGATCGAGCCCAGATGCGCCTTGCGTGCGAAGTTGCCCATGTCGCTGGCCAGGCCGAAGCCCAGCTTGCCGCTGCGCTCGGCCACTTCCAGCGCTGCGGGCGAGTCCGTGGTCTGCATCAGGATGTCGGCCCCCAGGTTGATCAGGCTCTGCGCGGCTTCGGTTTCGCGCGGCGGGTTGAACCATTCGTTGACCCAGACGACGCGGGTGCGCGCCGCCGGGTTGACCGACAGGGCGCCCAGCGTGAAGGCATTGATGCTGAGCAAGACCGCCGGCAACGGCAGCGCGCCGACCACGCCGAGCACGCCGCTGCGCGTGAGGCCGCCGGCCACCATGCCGGCCAGATAGGCCGGCTCGTAGGCGCGCGCGTCGTAGGTGCGCAGGTTGGGCGCGGTCTTGTAGCCTGTAGCGTGTTCGAAGCGCACCTGGGGGTGCTCGGCAGCGACGCGAAGCAGCGCATCCATGTAGCCGAACGAGGTCGCAAAGACCAGCTGGTTGCCTTGCTCCACCAGGTCGCGCAGTACGCGCTCGGCGTCGCCGCCTTCGCGCACCGACGCCACCGTCGTGACGCGGATTCGATTGCCGAAGCTGGCTTCGAGTGTCTGGCGCGCGCTGTCGTGCGCGAAGGTCCAGCCCGCCTCACCAACAGGGCCGACATAGACGAAGGCGACCTGCAAGGGCTTTTGAGCTGCAGATGGCAGGGGCCAGGCCGCGCAGCAGAAGGCGGCCAGCAGCCGGCGGCGGTGGATCAGCAGGTCAGCGTCCATGGGTTCCGCTCCGATGCGGCCGCTGTCGGCGCTGGCACCGTACGGCGCAAGCGCCGCACGGTCCGCGAGCCAGGTCGTTGTGTAGCGGCCAGGTTGCAAGATGTCAGGCATGCGGCCGGCCCCCACTCAGCCCGGACTCCGCCCCCGTCTGAACTCTACCTCCTGCGCATGCCCGGCAGCCCTTGCGCGCCGGCCGCGTCGCTGCCTGGTGGCAGGATTCCACAAGGCGCGCCGGCACGATCGTATCGGCCTGCCGAAAACCACCGCCAGCTCCAGCGCCTGTGCCCCGTGCAATGGTGGTAGCCGCGAGTCGCCAGGGACGGCCCTTGGCCGCGTCCCCAGGCCGCTGCGGGCCATGACTGCTTTCGCCAATGCCCTCGGCGTTTCAGCCATCGGCAAGTGCGTGCCGCGTTCCTACACTGTGGCGTGTCCAAGCCAACCCTGTCGCCCTCCGCCGCGCCGCTTGCCGGTATCAAAGTGCTCGACTTCACCCGCCTGGTGCCGGGGCCGGTGTGCACGCTTCACCTGGCCGACCTCGGCGCCGACGTCGTCAAGATCGAGGACACCGGCGCCGGCGACCATGCTCCGCCTGCGTTGCGTGCCATCCTCAACCGCAACAAGCGCGGGCTGCGGCTGGACCTGAAGCAGCCCGAAGGCGTAGAGGCGCTGCTGGCGCTGGCGCGCCGTGCCGACGTGCTGGTCGAGGGCTTCCGCCCGGGCGTGATGGAACGCCTGGGGGTTGGCTATGACGCGGTGGCGCGCGTGAACCCGCGCATCGTCTACTGCAGCCTGACCGGCTACGGGCAGACCGGCCCGTACCGCGACCGCCCGGGCCACGACCTGAACTACTGCGCCGACGCCGGCGTCGCCCACCAGCTCGGCAGCGATGCCGGCACACCCGCGCTGTCGAACCTGCCCATCGCCGACCTGATGGGCGGCGCGCTGACTGCTGCGATGGGCATCCTCGCCGCGCTGTTCGACGCCGCCCGCAGCGGCCGCGGCCGCCATGTCGACATCGCGATGGCCGACGGCGCGCTGGCGCATGCGGTCATGCCGTTCGCAACGCTGTCGACGCGGGGTGCGGTGTGTCCTCCGGGAGGCGACACGCTGACCGGCGGCCTTGCCTGCTACGCGGTCTACCGCACGGCGGATGCGCGCTTCGTCGCGCTGGGTGCGCTCGAGCGCAAGTTCTGGAACGCCCTGTGCGACCTGCTCGGGCGGCCCGATCTGAAGCCGCTGCATCGCACCGGCGATGCGAGCGTCGAACAGCGCCTGCGCGCCGAACTCGGCGCCATCTTCGCCTCGCGCCCGCTTGCTCACTGGGAATCGCTCGACGGCGCTGCCGCGGCCTGCCTGACGCCCGTTCGTACGCTGGACGAGGCCGTGGCCGATCCGCACTACGCCGCGCGCCGCATGGTGCACGAGAGCGTGCATCCGGCCTATGGCCGCGTCGTGCAGCCGGCCTGCCCGGTCAAGCTGAGTGGATTCGAGTTCAGCCTGCGCCGACCGGCGCCGCTGCCCGGCCAGCACAGCGCCGAGGTGCTGGCCGAGGCGGGCATCGATCCGGAGACGATCGAGCGCTGGCTTGGGAAGCGGGTGGTCAGCTCGTCGTAGCATCGGCGGCGTGACACAGACGCACCACACGATCGCGGTCCATCACGTGCGCCAGGCGCTGCTCGGCGCCGTGCGCCTGGGGCTGGCCGACGAGCCGCTGCTGGAGCGTGCCGGCATCGCGCCCGCGCTGCTCGCGTCGCCGCAGGCGCGCGTGTCGCAGATGCAGTTCGCCAGCCTGCTGCGCATCGTGCGCCACGCCACGCGCGACGAGTTGTGGGGCCTGCTGTCGCGGCCTGTGCCGCTGGGCACGTTCACCGAGAACTGCCGCCGGCTGATCCACTGCCTGACGCTGGACGAAGCCATGCGGGCCGGCTTTCGCCACTGGCACGGCGTGCTGCCCGACTTCGTGCCGCGGCTGCGCGTGCACGACGGCGCGGCGCACGTCACACTGCCCGCGCGCGTGGCGCCGAATCCGCGCCTCGTCTTCGCGCAACGCACGTTCCTGTTCTTCAGCATCGGGCTGGCGTCGTGGCTGGTCGGGCGGATGATCCCGCTGCAAGGGGTCACCTACCGCGGCCCCCCGCCGCCGCCGGCCGGCGCCGAGATCGGACGTGCGTTCCGCGCCAGCGTGGCGTACGAAGCGCCGCACTTCGGCTACTCGTTCGAAGCCCGCTGGCTCGCGCTGCCGGTGGTGCAGAACGCGCAGAGCCTGGCCGAGTTCCTGCAACGCGCGCCGGCTGACCTGCTGGTGCGCTACCGCGACCAGTCGAACCTGACCGACCGCATCCGCCGCCTGCTGCGCGCCCACCTCAAGGGCGAGCTGCCTTCGCTCGAAGACGTGGGCCGCACGCTGGCGATGACGCCGCAGACCTTGCGCCGCCGCCTGCGCGAGGAAGGCCAGGGCTTCCAGGCGCTGAAGGACGACCTGCGGCGCGACGCGGCGATCGAGTACCTGGCGCGCCCCGACCTCACGCTGGTGGACATCGCCGAGCAGCTCGGCTTCTCGGAGGCGAGCACGTTCCACCGCGCGTTCAAGAAGTGGACCGGCGTCGCGCCGGGCGAATACAGGCACCGCCAGCGCTGATCGACAGTCAGCGCCGGCGCTGAGCGAATCGGCCAAGCCGATTGGCAGCCGCCGCCATTGGGGACACGCGCACCGCGGCGCATCCTCATGGCCATGATGAAGCGAAACATCCACGTCGTCGGGGTCGGCATGATCCCGTTCACCAAGCCCGGCGCGAGCGATCCCTATCCGGTGATGGGCGCCCGCGCCGCCCGCGCCGCGCTCGACGATGCCGGCATCGACTACGCGCGCGTGCAGCAGGCCTACGTCGGCTACGTCTACGGCGACTCCACCGCCGGCCAGGCGGCCGTGTACGGCCTGGGTCTCTCCGGCATTCCGGTGTTCAACATCAACAACAACTGCGCCACCGGATCGAGCGCGCTCTTCCTTGCCCGCCAGGCGGTCGAGAGCGGCGCCGTCGAGTGCGCACTGGCGCTCGGCTTCGAGCAGATGACCCCGGGTGCGCTGAAGAGCGCCTTCGACGACCGGCCGTCGCCGCTGGCGCGCTTCGCCGAGACGATGGGCACGCTGCAGGACTGGCAGGACGGCGCGCCGCGCGCAGCGCAGTTCTTCGGCGGCGCGGGGCGCGCCTACATGGCCGAGCACGGCATCCGGCGCGACACCTTCGCGCGCATCTCGGTGAAGGCGCGCCAGCACGCGGCGCGCAACCCGTTCGCGGTGTTCCGCAACACCGTCACGCTCGACGAGGTGCTTGCCGCGCCGGCGGTGTTCGACCCGCTGACCCGCCTGCAGTGCTGCCCGCCGACCTGCGGCGCCGCGGCGGCGGTGCTGTGCTCGGAGGCCTTCGCCAAGAAGCACGGCCTGGACCTGAGCGTGCGCATCGCCGCGCAGGCGATGACCACCGACACCGCCAGCACCTTCGACGGTGGCGACATGCGCCGCGTGGTCGGCTACGACATGGCGCGTGCCGCCGCCGACGCCATCTACGAGGCGGCCGGCATCGGCCCCGAGAGCATCGACGTCGTCGAACTGCACGACTGCTTCACCGCCAACGAACTCATCAGCTACGAAGCGCTGCGGCTCACGCCCGAAGGCACGGCCGAGAAGTTCATCGTCGACGGCGACAACACCTACGGTGGACGCGTCGTCACCAACCCTTCCGGCGGCCTGCTCTCCAAGGGCCACCCGCTCGGCGCCACCGGGCTAGCACAGTGCACGGAGCTGGTGTGGCAGCTGCGTGGCCAGGCCGAGCAGCGGCAGGTGGAAGGCGCTCGGCTCGCGCTGCAGCACAACCTGGGGCTGGGCGGCGCCTGCGTCGTCACCCTGTACGAGCGGGTGCAGTGATGGCGGCGCGCATCGATCGCCGCCACATCGGCCACGTGCTGCCGCGCTTCACGGCGGCGGTGGAGGCCGGGCGCCTGCGTTTCTTCGCCAAGGCGACCGGGCAGCGCGACCCGGTCTACGTCGACGAGGCGGCAGCGCGCGACGCCGGCCATCCCGGGCTGCCGGTGCCGCCGACCTTCCTCTTCTGCCTGGAGATGGAGCAGCCGAACCCGGCCGCGATGCGCGAGCTGCTGGGCATCGACTACCGCAGCATCCTGCACGGCGAGCAGCACTTCGAGTACCACACGATGGCCTATGCCGGCGACCGCCTGAGCTTCGAGCCGCGCATCGCCGACATCTACGACAAGAAGGGCGGCGCGCTCGAGTTCGTGTTGCGCGAAACCGCCGTGTCGAACCAGCGCGGTGAGGCCGTGGCGGCGCTGCGCACGCTGACGGTGGTGCGCCATGGCTGATCCGCGTTACGACACCGTGCAGGTCGGCGACACGCTGCCGGCGTTCGAATCCGAGCCGATCTCGCGCCTGGCGCTGGCGCTGTACTGCGGCGCCTCCGGCGACCACAACCCGATCCACGTCGACCTCGACTTCGCGCGCAGCGCCGGCCAGGAAGACGTGTTTGCCCACGGCATGCTGGGCATGGCCTACCTCGGGCACGTGCTGACCGGCTGGGTGCCGCAGCGTGCCATCCGTTCGTTCGGCACCCGCTTCGTCGCCATCACCCACGTCGGCGACCGCATCGCCTGTCGCGGCACGGTGGCGGAGAAGCTTGACGGCCGGCGCGTGCGCATCGAGCTGACGGCCGTCGACCAGAGCGGCATCGTCAAGCTCTCGGGCGAAGCGATCGTCGAGCTCGCATGAACGCCGATCCGCGCTGGATGACCCCGGAGGTCGCGCTCATGCGCGACAGTGTGCGCAAGGTGTTCGAGCGCGAGTTCGTGCCGAACGAGGCGCGCTGGCGGCGCGAGCACGTGGCCGACCGTGCGGTCTGGCGCCGGGCCGGCGAGACGGGCCTGCTGCTGGCCTCGATCCCCGAGGAATACGGCGGCGCCGGTGGCAGCTTCGCGCACGAGGCGGTCGTCGCCCACGAGCAGGCACGCGCGCTCGTCAACAGCTTCAGCATCAACGTGCACAGCGGCATCGTGGCGCACTACCTGCTGGCCTACGGCAGCGAAGAGCAGAAGCGGCGCTGGCTGCCGCCAATGGCGCGCGGCGAGCTGGTGGCCGCGATCGCGATGAGCGAACCCGGCGCCGGCACCGACCTGCAGGCCATCCGCACCAGCGCGCTGCGCGACGGCGACGACTACGTCATCAACGGCGCGAAGACCTTCATCACCAACGGCCATCACGCCGACCTCGTGGTCGTTGCCGTCAAGACCGACCCGCAGCAGCGCGCGCGCGGCGTGTCGCTTGTCGTCGCAGAGACGGCGAGCCTGCGCGGCTTCAGGCGCGGCCCGCTGCTGGAGAAGGTCGGCATGACGGGGCAGGACACCTGCGAGCTGTTCTTCGACGACGTGCGCGTGCCGGCGGCCAACCTGCTCGGCAGCGAGGAGGGGCAGGGCTTTCGGCAGCTCATGCAGCAGCTGCCGCGCGAACGGCTGCTGATCGCCATCGCCGCCGCGGCGACGATGCAGCGCGCAGTCGACGAGACGCTGGCGTACGCGGCGCAGCGCCGCATCTTCGGCGAGCCGCTGCTGGCGCTGCAGAACACGCGCTTCACGCTCGCCGAGTGCCAGACCGAGGCGGCGCTGGCGCGCGCCTTCGTCGACCAGTGCATCGAGCGCCAGCTCGAGGGCACGCTCGACGTGCCGACCGCGGCGATGGCCAAGTGGTCGATCACCGACCGGCTGTGCAAGGTGCTCGACGCCTGCCTGCAGCTGCACGGCGGCTACGGCTACATGACCGAGTACCCGATCGCCCGCATGTGGGCCGATGCGCGCGTGATGCGCATCTTCGGCGGCGCCAACGAGGTGATGAAGGAGCTGATCGCGCGCTCGATGGAGCAGCGCGCGTGACGCCCGATGTGCCCGCGCGCAGCCTCTGGCAGACGCTCGTCGCCGCGGCCGAGCGCAGGCCGGCCAAGGCGGCGGTGTTGTCCGGCGACGAGGTGCTGCGTTACGGCGACCTGCTGCGCCAGGCCGAGGCCCTGGCCGGCTGGCTGCAGACCATTCAGCGCGTGGCGCACGGTGACCGCGTGTTGCTGATGAGCCAGAACTCGCCGCAGTTCGTCGTCGCGACGTATGCGATCCTGCGCGCCGACGCAGCGGTTGTGCCGGTGAACGCGATGTGGACGCGCGACGAGATCGCCCACGTCGTTCGCGACAGCGGCGCCAAGGTCGGTTTCGCCGCCGCCGAGTTCGCCGAGCGCGTGCAAGGCCTCGTCGACATCGTGCCGTGGCGCGAGGCGCTCGCCGCCGGCCGTCGCCCGCTGCCGCACGCCGCCGGCGTGCACGACCTGGCGGTGCTGCCGTACACCTCCGGCACCACCGGCCGGCCCAAGGGCTGCATGCACACCCACGCCACCGTTCAGGCGTCGAACCTCGCTTCGGTGGCGTGGCGCGGCTTCACCGGCGAGGACGTGTTCTTCGCCGTCGCGCCGCTGTTCCACGCCATGGGCATGCAGAACGGAATGCACCTGCCGCTCATGCTCGGCGGCACCGTCGCGATGCTCCCGCGCTGGGACCGCGATGCGGCGCTCGACCTCATCGAACGCCGACGCGTCACCACCTGGGCCGCAGCGCCGTCGATGCTGATCGACTTCTTCGCCCATCCGGCGCTGACGGCCGGGAAGGTGAAGAGCCTGCGGCTCGTCACGGGCGGCAGCGCGCCGATGCCGCCGACGGTGGCCGAGGCGATGTGGGCGCGCTGCGGCATCCGCTACAACGAAGGCTACGGCATGACCGAGACGGCGTCGTTCCTGCAGGCCAACCCGGTCGATCGGCCCAAGGCCGGCACGCTCGGCGTTGCCGGGCCGGGCACCGACACGCGCATCGTCGACCCCGACACGCTGCATGAGCTGCCCCGCGGTGAAGTCGGCGAGATCGTGACCTGTGCCCCGCAGGTGATGCTCGGCTACTGGAACGACGAGGCTGCCACGCGTGAGGCCTTCTTCCATCTGGACGGCAGGCGCTTCCTGCGCACCGGCGATCTCGCGTTCATCGACCACGACGGCTACTTCGTGATGAAGGACCGCCTCAAGCGGATGATCAATGCCGCCGGCTACAAGGTGTGGCCCGCCGAGGTGGAAGCCAGGCTCTACGAGCACCCGGCGGTGCACGAGGCCTGCGTCATCGGCGCTCCTGATGCCCGGCGCGGCGAGACCGTGAAGGCCGTGGTCGTGCGCAAGCCCGGAGCGGTGCTCGACGCGGATGACTTCATCGCCTGGTGCCGCTGCGCGATGGCGGTCTACAAGGCGCCGCGCAGCGTCGAGTTCGTCGAGTCGCTGCCCAAGTCGAACACCGGAAAGATCCTGTGGCGCGAGCTGCAGCAGAAGGAGGCAGATCGGTGAACTGCATGACCTATGAAGTGAGCGGCGGCGTGGCCACGCTCACGTTGAACCGCCAGGCGCAGAAGAACGCCATCGACCTCGCGCTGCGCGACGAGCTGGCGCAGTGCGTGCAGGCCGTGGCGCGTGACCGCGACGTGCGCGCGCTGGTGCTCACCGGTGCCGGGGGCGCGTTCTGCGCCGGCGGCGACCTGCGGGCGATCCTCGGCGCCCAGCTCGATGCCGAGCGCGGCCGCGAACGCATGCGCGACACCCACGCCTGGCTGCAGACGCTGCTGACGCTCGACCGCCCGGTGGTTGCCGCCGTCGACGGCCCGGCCTTCGGCGCCGGCTTCGGGCTGGCGCTGGCGGCCGATTTCGTCGTCGCCTCGCCGCGGGCGCGCTTCTGCCTGTCGTTCCTGCGTGTCGGCCTGGTGCCCGACTACGGCATCTTCCACACGCTGCCCCGCGTGGTCGGCGTGCAGCGGGCGAAGGAGCTGATGCTGTCGGCGCGCGAGCTGCCTGCCGACGAGGCGAAGGCGCTGGGCGTCGTGGCCGAGATCGTGCCGGCCGACCAGGTGCTGGCGCGCGCGCAGGCCATCGCAGCCAGCTTCGCGAATGCCTCGCCCACCGCCGTGAGCCTGATCAAGCGCGCAATGGCGGCGGCGCCGGGTGCCGACCTGGCGACGATGCTCGATTTCGAGGCTGGCGCGCAGGGGCTGTGCTTCGCCTCTGCCGCGCACCGCGAGGCCGCGCAGCGTTTCATCGACAAGCAACCGCCGCTGTTCCAGTGGCCGAAAGGAGATTGTTCATGAGCAGCATGGTCCGCGACAAGGTCGTCATCGTCACCGGCGCCGGTGGCGGCATCGGGCGCGACATCGCGCTGGCGATGGCGCGCGAAGGGGCGAAGGTCGTTGTCAACGACATCGGCGCCTCGGTCAGCGGCGAGGGCGAGGACGCCGGCCCGGCACAGCAGGTGGTGGACGAGATCCGCGCGGCCGACGGCCAGGCCGTGGCCAGCACCGACAGCGTGTCCGACGCCAATGCCGCTGCGCGCATCGTCGGCACGGCGCTCGAAGCGTTCGGCCGCGTCGACTGCGTCGTCAACAACGCCGGCATCCTGCGCGACCGCTTCTTCCACAAGATGAGCGTGGAGGAGTTCGATGCCGTCATCAAGGTGCACCTGTACGGCAGCTACTTCGTGAGCCGCGCGGCGGCCAACCACTTCAAGGAGCAGGGCTCGGGCTCGTTCGTGCACATGACGTCGACCTCGGGCCTCATCGGCAACTTCGGCCAGGCCAACTATGCGGCGGCCAAGCTGGGGATCATGGCGCTGTCGAAGTCCATCGCGCTGGACATGCAGAAGTTCAACGTGCGCTCGAACTGCATCGCACCGTTCGCGTGGAGCCGCATGATCGGCTCGATCCCGACCGAGACCGACGCCGAAAAGGCACGCGTCGAGCGCATGAAGCAGATGACGCCGGCCAAGATCGCGCCGCTGGCGGTGGCCTTGGCCAGTGATACCTGCGCCGATGTCACGGGCCAGGTGTTCGCGGTGCGCAACAACGAGATCTTCCTGATGAGCCAGCCACGGCCGGTGCGCTCGGTGCACCGCGGCGAAGGCTGGACGCCCCAGACGGTGGCGCAACACGCGCTGCCGGCGCTGAAGGGGTCGTTCCATGCGCTGGACCGCTCGTCGGATGTCTTCACCTGGGAGCCGATCTGATGGCCGGAGTGCAAGCCACGCATCAGCAAGCGCTGGACGAAGGCCGCTTCACCATCCAGCGCTGCGGCGCCTGCGGCCGGCACGTGTATTTCCCGCGCGAGGCCTGCCCGCACTGCGGCGCCGGCGCATTGGCGTGGGTCGAGCCTTCGGGGCTGGGTACCGTGCATGCGGTGACGACGGTGCGGCGCAAGCCGGCCGACGGCGGTGACATCGACGTCTCCCTGATCGACCTCGACGAAGGCGTGCGGCTGATGAGCCGCGTCGAAGGCGTTGCCCCTGCCGACGTGAAGATCGGCCAGCGCGTGCGCGCCCGCGTCGCCGTTACCGCGGGCCGCGGCCTCGTCGTCTTCGATCTCGAAGGAGGCGCGCGATGAATGCCGCCATGAAGGCCCTGCGCGGCAGCGCCGCCATCGCCGGCATCGCCACCTTCGGCTGCGGCGAGTCGCCGGGCTACACCGACATGGAGCTGCTCGCCAACGCCGCGCGCGCCGCCGTCGCCGATGCAGGCCTCACGCTGGCCGACATCGACGGCCTGTGCACCGCCAGCGCTTCGGCGCCGATGTGGCCGATGCCGGTGGCCGAGTACCTCGGCCTGCGCCCCTCGTTCATCGAAGGCACGATGCTCGGCGGCTCGAGCTTCATCGCCCACCTGCTGCCGGCGATGCTGGCGCTGCAGGCCGGCCAGTGCAACGCGGTGCTCGTGTGCTACGGCAGCGCGCAGCGCAGCGCCGCCTTCGGCCGGCGCGAGATCGTCGCCGCACGCCGCTTCCTCGACCCTCAGCCGTACGAGATGCCGTACGAGCCGTTCCTGCCGGCGTCGGCGTACGCGCTCGCCGCGTCGCGCCACATGCACGCCTTCGGCACCACGCGGCGCCAGCTCGCCGAGGTGGCGGTGGCCGCGCGTGCCTGGGCGCAGAAGAACCCCGAGGCGTTCACGCGCGATCCGCTGTCCATCGACGACGTGCTCGGTGCGCGCATGGTCTCGGACCCGCTCACCGTGCGCGACTGCTGCCTCGTCACCGACGGTGCGGGTGCCTTCGTGCTGGTGCGCTCAGAACGCGCGCGCGACCTGCCGCGCCAGCCGGTCTACGTGCTCGGCAACGCCACCGCGGTGTGGAACCGCCAGGTCTCGTCGATGCCCGAGCTCACGGTCACGGCGGCGAAGGAATCCGGCGAGCGCGCGTTCGCGATGGCGGGGCTGAAGCCGGCCGACATCGACGTGGTGCAGCTGTACGACGCCTTCACCATCAACACCATCCTCTTCCTCGAAGACCTCGGCTTCTGCGCCAAGGGCGAGGGCGGGGCCTTCGTCGAAGGCGGCGCCATCGCGCCCGGCGGCCGGCTGCCGGTCAACACCAACGGGGGCGGACTCTCGTGCGTGCATCCCGGCATGTACGGCATCTTTGCCCTCATCGAGGCGGTCAGGCAGCTGCGTGGCGAATGCGGCGCACGCCAGGTGGCCGGGGCGCGCACGGCGCTCGCCCACGGCAACGGCGGCACGCTGTCGAGCCAGGCCACGGCGCTGCTCGGCACGGCGGAGGCGCTGGCGGCTTGAGCGGCGTCCAGGAGACAACCATGAACCAGACCATCCGTCGCCTCGTCACCGCCGTCGCGGCGCTGTTCGCCACCTTCGCGCACGCGCAGACCGCGCCGACCGTGCACCTGCTGGTCGGCTACACCGCAGGTGGCCCCGTCGACACCGCCGCGCGCGTCTTCGCACCCGTGCTCGCCCGCGAGCTCGGCGCGCAGGTCATCGTCGAGAACAAGCCGGGCGCGAGCGGTGCGCTGGCTGGCGCGGCGGTCGCCAAGGCGCCGGCCGACGGCCTGACGCTCTTCTTTGCCGCCAGCCCGACGATCACCATCGCACCGCACGTGCTGAAGAAGATGAGCTTCGACCCGGCGAAGGAGCTGACGCCGGTGGCACCGGTGCTCACCTACTCGAACGTGCTCGTCGTCAACAGGGACCTGCCGTTCCGAAGCGTGAAGGAGCTCATCGCCTACGCGAGCGCCCACCCAGGCAAGGTGTTCTACGGCTCGGCCGGCGTCGGAGCGTCGAACCACCTGAGCGGCGAGCTGTTCGCCGCGCAGACGAAGACGCAGCTCGTGCACGTGCCTTACAAGGGCAACCTGCCGGCGATGACCGACGTCATCGGCGGCCAGCTGGCGATGATGTTCGACATCACCAGCACCGCGCGCAACTTCGTCAGCGGCGGCCGCGTGCGCGCGCTGGCCGTCACCTCGCGCGAGCGCAACCCATCGCTGCCCGACGTGCCGACGATGCGGGAGGCGGGGCTGCCGGACTACGAGGTGATCGGCTGGTACGGCATCTACGGCCCGGCCGGCCTGCCGGCTGCGCAGGTGGCGAAGCTCAACGACGCCGTGCGCCGCACGCTGGCCAGCGACGAACTGCGAGCGCTGTGGAACGAACAGGGTTACGACAAGTGGACCGGCGGCCCGGACGTGCTCGCCGCGCAGGCGGCCAAGGACGTTGCGATGTGGGCCGGCGTGACGAAGGGCATCACGGTCGAATGATCCGCCTGCACCACGCCTTCGACGCCTGGCTGGCGCGCGACCCGCAGCGTCCCTTCATCCACGAGCCGCAGCGGACGTGGAGCTTCGCTGCCCTCGGCGCATGGGTCGACGCCGCCGAGCGCGAGCTGCGCGCCGACGGCGTGCGGCCCGGCGACCGCGTGCTCATCGTGGCCGAGAACTGCGTCGGCCACGTGGCGCTCATCCTCGCCTGCAGCCGCGTCGGCGCCTGGTCTTGCGGCGTCAACGCGCGCATGGCCCAAGGCGAGGTTGCCGCATTCGACCGCCAGGCCGATGCCCGCGTCGTCTACTTCACGCACGGCGTGTCCGATGCGGCGGCGCACCATTCGGCGCGCTTCCAAGGCGTGCGGCCTTCGGCATTGGAAGGGCTCTCGCGCAGCGCGGTGCGCCCCGAAGCCATCGCCGAAACCGGGCCCGAGGCGCAAGGCATCGTCGCCATCATCTTCACCTCCGGCACCACGGGTACGCCCAAGGGCGTGATGGTCACGCACGCCGGGCTGCTGCACTTCGCGGGCGTCTCGGCGCGTTCACGCGACCTCGGGCCCGACGACCGCTCCTACGCCTACCTGCCGATGACCCACGTCTTCGGCCTGGCCACCGTGCTGGCCGCATCGCTGCACGCCGGTGCCCAACTGCTGCTGCGCCACGCGTTCTCGCCCGACGACCTGCTGGACGCGCTCGCCCACCACCGGCTCACCACGCTGCAGGGGCCGCCGACCTTGTTCTCGCGCCTGCTCGCTCACCTGGACGCCAAGGGCATCGCCCGGCCAGCCTGCCCGCAGCTGCGCTACCTCTACACCGGCGCCGGCCCGCTCGACCTGACGCTGAAGCAAGGCGTCGAAGCGCGTTTCGGCCAGCCGCTGCACCACGGCTACGGCCTGTCGGAATACGCCGGCTCGGTGGCGCTGACGCGGCTGGGCGAGCGGCGCGACGACACCGCGGCCGGCCACGTCGTCGAAGGCGCCGAGCTGCGCATCGTCGATGCCGAAGGCAACGACCTGCCGGCCGGCCAGCGCGGCGAGATCTGGCTGCGCGGCACCGGCCTGACGCCAGGGTACTTCCGTGACCCCGAGGCCACGCGGGCGGTGATGAAGCCCGGAGGCTGGTACGCCAGCGGCGACCTGGGCGAGCTCGGTGCCGACGGCGCGCTCTTCGTCGTCGGCCGGCTGAAGGAGATGATCGTGCGCTCGGGCTTCAACGTGTACCCGGCCGAGGTCGAGGCCGCGCTCAACGCGTGGCCGCAGATCCAGCGCTCGGCCGTCGGCGGCCGGCGCGAAGCCGACGGCAACGAGCAGGTGATCGCCTACGTCGAGCTGCGGTCCGGCATGACGCTCGACGAGGCCGGGCTGCAGGCGCACCTGCGCGAACACCTCGCCCCCTACAAGCGGCCGGCCCTCGTGCTGCCGGTGGAGCAGTTGCCGATGACGGCGAGCGGCAAGGTCCTGAAGCGCCAGCTGCTCGAACGGTTCCCCGTGGGCCAGCCTGAGGAGACGATCCGATGATCCGCGACCCCGAGGTGATGACCGGGCTGCTCGACAGCGTGCGCCGGTTCGTGCGCGAGAAGCTCGTGCCGGCTGAAGACGTGGTCGCCGAGAGCGACGAGATCCCCGCCGCCATCGTGCAGGGCCTGCGCGAGATGGGGCTGTTCGGCCTCACCATCCCGGAAGGCTTTGGCGGCCTCGGCCTCACGATGGAGGAAGAGGCCCTGGTGATGTTCGAGCTGTGCCAGACCTCGCCCGCGTTCCGCTCGCTGATCGGCACCACGGTGGGCATCGGCTCGCAGGGCATCGTGATGGACGGCACGCCGGCGCAGAAGGAGCGCTGGCTGCCGCGGCTGGCCAGCGGCGAGCTGATCGCCAGCTTCGCCCTTACCGAGCCCGAGTCCGGGTCGGACGCGGCCTCGCTGCGCACCAGCGCGCGCCGCGAAGGCGACCACTACGTCGTCAACGGCAGCAAGCGTTTCATCACCAATGCGCCGCAGGCCGGCGTGTTCACGCTGATGGCGCGCACCGACCCGGAAGACAAGCGCGCCGGCGGCATCAGCGCCTTCATCGTCGATGCGCACTCGCCCGGCATCACGCTCGGCAAGCGCGACCGCAAGATGGGGCAGAAGGGCGCGCACACCTGCGACGTGACGTTCGACGACGTGCGGGTGCCGGCCGAGAACCTCATCGGCGGCATCGAGGGGCGCGGCTTCAAGACCGCGATGAAGGTGCTGGACAAGGGCCGCATCCACATCGCGGCGGTGTGCGTCGGCGTGGCCGAGCGGCTGCTGCGCGACACGCTGCGCTACGCGATGGAGCGCCGGCAGTTCGGCCAGGCCATCGCCGAGTTCCAGCTCGTGCAGGCGATGCTTGCCGACAGCCGCACCGAGCTCTACGCGGCGCGTTCGATGGTGCTCGACGCCGCGCGCCGGCGCGACGCCGGCGACGACGTCAGCATCGAAGCCGCCTGCTGCAAGTACTACGCCTCCGAGATGGTCGGCCGCGTCGCCGACCGAGCGGTCCAGGTCCACGGCGGCGCCGGCTACGTGGCCGACCACGGCATCGAGCGCTTCTACCGCGACGTGCGGCTGTTCCGCATCTACGAAGGCACGAGCCAGATCCAACAGGTGGTGATCGCCCGCGGCATGGTGAAGGAGGCCAGTTGATGGACGCCCCGGTGAACGGCGGCTTCCAGTGGCACGTGCCCTTCAATGCCCACCTGGGCCTCGTGCGCGAACGCGCCGAGGATGGAGAGGCGGTCGTCTCGGTGGTGCTGTCGCCCGAGCTGCTGAACCACCACGGCGGCGCGCACGGCGGCGTCGTGATGACCCTGCTCGACAGCGCGATGGCCAGTGCCGCGGTGTCGCGCGTGGGCTTCGAGCGCCACGTGCTGACGGTCGACATGCACGTGTCGTTCATGCGGCTGGGCGAAGGCCGCCTCGTGGCCACCGCGCAGGCCACCGGCGGCGGGCGTTCCCTCTGCTTCTGCGAGGCCAGCGTGCACGACGAGAACGGCCACCTGGTCGCCCGTGCGATGGGGACGTTCCGTTACCGCGATCCGCGTTGACGGGCTCGGCAGGAAGGTGCGTTTTCGCCAATCGAACTTCACCGTTCTCGCCATTCGCAGCCAGGCAGGTGCTGCCTAGACTGGACCGCATACAAGCCGGCGAACAGAACCGGCCACCACAGAAGGAGACTCGATGACGTTCGGTGGACCGAGCGGGCTTGTGGCGCCGGCGGCGCTGCTCGAAGTGCGCGGCCTCACGCTGCGTTTCGGCGGCGTGGTCGCGCTCGACGACGTGTCGTTCGACGTCGCGCCCGGGCAGATCTGCGGCCTGATCGGGCCCAATGGTGCCGGCAAGACCTCGCTGTTCAACTGCCTGTCGCGCCTGGTGGCCTGCAGCGCCGGCGAGATCCGCTTCGCCAGCCAGCCGCTGCACACGCTGCCGCGCCACCGCATGGCAGCGCTCGGCATCGGCCGCACGTTCCAGAACCTGGCGCTCTTCCGATCCCTCACGGTGCGGCAGAACGTTCTGGTGGGCACGCACAGCCGGCGCCGCGCGGGCTTCGTCGCCCACGCGCTGCGCCTGCGCACGGCGCTGCGCGAAGAGGCCGACCACGCCCGGCGCGCCGACGAGCTGCTCGAGCTGCTGGCCATCGCGGATGTCGCGCAGGTGCCGGTGGCCGAGCTGCCCTTCGGCACCCAGAAGCGCGTGGAGCTGGCGCGCGCGCTCGCCGCCGAGCCGCGGCTGCTGTTGCTCGACGAGCCGGCGTGCGGTCTCAACCACGAGGAGATCGGGCGCCTGGCCGCGCTGATTCGCGAGCTGCGAGCACGCTTCTCGCTCACCGTGCTGCTGGTCGAGCACCACATGGGCCTGGTAATGGCCCTGTCGGAGAAGATCGTCGCGCTGAACTTCGGCCGCAAAATCGCCGAAGGTACGCCCGCCGAAGTACGGCGCGAGCCCGAGCTCGTGAAGGCATACCTGGGGGCGGCAGCATGAGCACCTTCCCCTCACCCCTGGCCCTCTCCCGCAAGCGGGAGAGGGTGACGATCGCATCGGCTTGCTCCCTCTCCCGCTTGCGGGAGAGGGTTGGGGTGAGGGTAGTGCAATGAGCGCTGCGCTGCTCGACGTGCGCGGCCTGCAAGCCGGCTACGGCGCGACGCGCGTGCTGCACGGCATCGACCTCCAGGTGGCCGAAGGCTCGATCACCGCGCTGCTCGGCGCCAACGGCGCCGGCAAGACGACCACGCTGCGCGCGCTGTGCGGCCTGATCCGGCGCGAGGGCGCCGTCACGCTCGCCGGCCGGCGCATCGACGCGCTCGCCACCGAGGAGATCGTTCGCCTGGGCGTCGCCCACGTTCCCGACGGACGCGGCACGTTCACCGGCCTGACGGTCGAGGAGAACCTGCGCATGGGAGCCGCCACGCGGCGCGACCGCGCGGGAGTGCGCGAGGACATCGAGCGCTGGTACGAGTACTTCCCGCGGCTGAAGGAGCGGCGCGCCCAGCAGGCAGGCACGCTGTCCGGCGGCGAGCAGCAGATGCTCGCGATCGCACGCGCGCTGATGCTGCGCCCGCGGCTGCTGCTGATGGACGAGCCGTCGTTCGGCCTCGCGCCGCTCGTCGTGCAGGACATGTTCCGCATCATGCGGCGCGTGCGCGAAGCGCAGAACGTGGCGATCCTGCTCGTCGAGCAGAACGCCGAACTCGCGCTCGAGCTGGCCGACACCGCCTACCTGCTGGAGACCGGCCGCATCGTCCTCGCCGGCCCGGCCGCGGTGGTGCGGCGCGACGAGGCGGTGCAAGATGCCTACCTCGGGGCTGCGGCATGAACGGGCTGTTGTCGCAAGTGCTGGCGGGGCTGGCCACGGGAGGCATCTACGCGAGCCTGGCCCTGTCGCTGGTGATGATCTACCGCAGCACGCACCACGTGAACTTCGCGCAGGGCGAGATGGCGATGTTCTCCACCTTCGTCGCCGCGCTGCTCGTCGAGGCCGGCTGGCCGTACTGGGCCGCCTTCTTCGCCACCGTGGCATTCGCCTTCGTGATGGGGGCGCTGATCGAGGCGACGCTGATCCGGCGCCTGCGCAACGCACCGGTGCTCTCCATCGTCGTCGTCTTCGTGGCGCTGCTGGTGACCCTGCACAGCCTGGCGGGCTGGCTCTTCGGTTATGCGATCCGGCCGTTCCCCACGCCCTTCGGCGATGCCGGCGTCGCCGGCGGCTTGCTGTCGGCGCACCAGCTCGGCGTGATCGGCGTCACGCTCCTGATGCTGGCGCTGATCTACGCGTTCTTCCGCTGGTCGCCGCTGGGCCTGCAGATGCGCGCGACGGCCGAGAACCCGACGTCCAGCCGACTCGTGGGCGTGCGCGTGAACCGGATGCTCGCGCTCGGCTGGGGCCTGGCCGGTGCCGTCGGGGCGGTCGCCGGCATGATGGTCGCGCCGGTCGTCTTCCTCGACGTGCACATGATGTCCGGCGTGCTGGTGTACGCGTTCGCGGCCGCGGTGCTCGGCGGCGTCGGCAGCGCGCCCGGGGCGGTGGCCGGCGGCTTCATCGTCGGCGTGCTCGAGAACCTGCTCGGCACCTACGTCGTCGGCTCGGAGCTCAAGCTCACGATGGCGCTGGTGCTCATCGTCGTCGTGCTCGTCGCACGGCCGGCCGGGCTGTTCGGCAAAGCCGTGGTGGTGAGGGTGTGAAGATGAAGCAGGTCGCTCTTCCGATCGCCGCGCTGGCCGCGGCGTGCGCGCTGCCTTTCGTGCTGCCGAACTACCTGGTGTTCCAGGCCACGCTGATCATCGCCAGCGCGCTGGCGCTGCTCGGCCTGAACCTGCTCACCGGCTTCAACGGCCAGATCTCGCTCGGCCACGGCGCGTTCTACGCACTCGGCGCCTACGCCGCGGCCATGCTGATGGAGCACGCGGGCTGGCCTTACTGGGCCACCTTGCCGGCGGCGGCGCTGGCCGGCGGCGTGATCGGCGTGCTGTTCGGGCTGCCGGCGCTCAAGCTCGACGGCGTGTACCTCGCGCTGGCCACGTTCGCGCTCGGCGTCGCGACCCCGCAGCTGTTGAAGTACAAAGGCCTGGAGGCGTGGACCGGCGGCTCCCAGGGGCTGGTGCTGATGAAGCCTTCGGCCCCTTTCGGCCTGCCGCTGAACGACGACCAGTGGCTGTATTTCTTCAGCCTCGTGGTCGCCTTGACGCTGTTCGCCCTTGCCCGCAACCTGCTGCGCGGCGCCGTCGGCCTGTCCCTGGTGGCGGTGCGCGACCACCCGATCGCCGCGCAGGCGATGGGTGTCGACAACGCACGCGTCAAGACCGTGACCTTCGGCATTTCCGCGGCGTACACCTCGGTGGCCGGGGCCCTGTCGGCGATCGTGGTGCAGTTCGTCGCGCCCGACGGCTTCACCGTCTTCCTGTCGATCACGCTGCTGGTCGGTGCCGTGGTTGGCGGGCTGTCGTCGCTGTCGGGCGCCCTGTACGGCGCCGTGTTCATCCAGTTCGTGCCGCAAGTGGCCGCGCAGGTGTCCAAGGCCGCTCCCTGGGCGGTGTACGGCGCCATCCTGCTCGTGCTCATGCTGGCCTGGCCCACCGGCGTCGCCGGCGCCGTCGCACGCCTGCAGCGGCGTGCCTTTTCAAGGAGCAGCTCATGAGACGTCTCGTTCTCGGTCTTGCGGCCGCGCTGGCCGTCGCTTTGTCCGTTGGCGCGGGCCCGGCCGCAGCGCAGAAGAAGTACGACCCCGGCGCCTCGGACACCGAGATCCGCATCGGCCAGACCATGCCGTACAGCGGCCCCGGCTCGATCTACGGGCAGGTGGGCAAGACCGAGGCCGCGTACTTCCAGATGATCAACGAGCAGGGCGGCATCAACGGCCGCAAGATCAGGTTCATCAGCCTGGATGATGGCTACTCGCCGCCCAAGACGGTCGAGGGCGTGCGCCAGCTCGTCGAGCGCGACGAGGTGCTGTTCCTCTACGGCCTGTTCGGCACCGCGCCCAACACCGCCATCCACCGCTACGTCAACGCGAAGAAGATCCCGCACCTGCTGCTGCTGACCGGCGCGTCGAAGTGGAACGACCCGAAGAACCACCCCTGGACGGTGAGCTTCTACCCGCACGCCCCGTCGGAAGCGAAGATCTACGCGCGCCACCTGCTCGAGACGCGGCCGAACGCGAAGGTCGCCATCCTCTACCAGAACGACGACTACGGCCGCGACTACCTCAACGGCTTCAAGGAAGGCCTGGGCGCGAAGGCGAAGCAGATGGTCGTCGCCGAAGCCTCGTACGAGCTGACCGACCCCACCGTCGATTCGCAGATCGTTCAGCTGCGCGCCTCGGGCGCCGACGTGCTGATGAGCTTCAGCACCGCCAAGGCCGCGATCCAGACCCTGCGCAAGGTGCACGACAGCGGCTGGAAGCCGGTGCACTACATGGCGCAGGGCGCCGCGCTGATCGGCGCCGTGTTCAAGCCGGCGGGGCTGGAGAAGGCCACCGGCGTGATCTCCACCGCCTACCTGAAGGACCCGACCGACCCGCAGTGGCAGAACGACCCGGCCTATCTGGAGTGGCTGGCCTTCATGAAGCGTTACCGCCCCGACGCCGACCTCACGCTCGGCTCGCACGTGTACGCGACGATGAGCGCGAAGCTGCTGGTCGAAATCCTGCGCGCCTGCGGCGACGACCTCACGCGCGCCAACGTGCTGAAGCAGGCGACGTCGATCAAGGCGACGCAGCTGCCGATGTTCCTGCCGGGCGTCATTGTGAGCAGCGCCCCGGGCGACTACCGGCTCATCAAGTCGTTGCAGCGGGTGCAGTTCGACGGCACACGCTGGAACAAGCTCGGCTCCTTCGTTGCCATCGACTAACGCCACCACCGAGCGCCATGCATCCATCGTTCACCCGCCTGCGGCTGCCGGTCATCGCCGCGCCCCTGTTCATCATCAGCACGCCGCGCCTCGTGATCGCGCAGTGCACGGCCGGCATCGTCGGTTCCATGCCGGCGCTCAACGCACGTCCGGCCGAGCTGCTCGACGACTGGCTGGCCGAGATCACCGAGGCGCTGGCCGCGCACGACCGCCGCCATCCCGAGGCCCCGGCCGCGCCCTTCGCCATCAACCAGATCGTCCACCGCAGCAACGATCGCCTCGACCGCGACATGGCGCTGTGCGAGAAGTACAAGGTGCCGATCGTCATCACCTCGCTCGGCGCGCGGTCGGAGATCAACGCCGCCGTGCACGCCTGGGGCGGCGTGGTGCTGCACGACGTGATCGACGACCGCTTCGCGCGCAAGGCGGTCGAGAAGGGCGCCGACGGCCTGGTGGCGGTGGCCGCGGGCGCCGGCGGCCACGCCGGCACGACGAGCCCGTTCGCGCTGGTGCAGGAGATCCGGCGCTGGTTCCGCGGCCCGCTCGCGCTGAGCGGCGCGATCGCCAGCGGCGAAGCGGTGCTCGCCGCGCTGGCGGCGGGAGCGGACTTCGGCTACATCGGCTCCGCCTTCATCGCCACCGACGAGGCGCGCGCCGACGAGGCCTACAAGCGCATGATCGTCGACAGCTCCAGCCGCGACATCGTCTACTCGAACCTCTTCACCGGCGTGCACGGCAACTACCTGCGCGGCAGCATCGTCGCCGCCGGGCTGGACCCCGATGCGCTGCCAGCCAGCGATGCCAGCCAGATGAACTTCGGCAGCGACCGCAAGAAGCCATGGAAGGACATCTGGGGTTGCGGCCAGGGCATCGGCGCGGTCGACGCGGTGCTGCCCGCGGGCGAGTTGGTGGCGCGGCTGGCGCGCGAGTACCGCGCCGCGCGGGAGCGGCTGCTCAACCTGGAGACCCTCGCATGCACCTGACGCAAGGACTGCACCGCGCGCTGCAGCAGCGGCGCGACGTCGTGGCCACGGTGTTCGGCACGCGCCGCACCAGCTTCGAGGCCCTTGCCGGTCGCGTGGCACGGCTGGCCGGCGCCTTCGCGCAACTGGGGCTGGTGCCCGGCTGTCGTGTGGCCATCCTCGCCCACAACAGCGACCGCTATGTCGAGGCGCTGCTCGCCGCCTGGTGGCTGGGCGCCGTGGCGTGCCCGCTGAACACGCGCTGGAGCGTGCCCGAGATCGCCTATGCGCTGAACGACTGCGGCACCCGCGCGCTCGTGGTCGACGACACGTTCGCGCCGCTGGCCGCCGACCTGAAGGCGCTGGCGCCCGAACTCGGCGCCGTGCTGCATGCCGGCGATCAACCGGCGCTGGCGGGCCTGCATGCGTGGGAGACGCTGATCGCCGGCGCCGCGCCGGTGGACGACGTGCGCGCCGACGGCGACGCGCTGGCAACCATCCTCTACACCGGCGGCACCACCGGCTCGCCCAAGGGCGTGATGCTGTCGCACATGAACTTCTGGGTCTCGTCGGTGGCGCGCATGGCCGAAGTGCCGAACGCTGCCGACGCCATCTCTTTGGTGGTGGCGCCGCTGTTCCACGTCGCCGGGCTGGGTCGCGTGGTGTCGCAGATGATCACCGCGTCGACCAGCGTGCTGCTGCCGGCCTTCCGGCCCGAGACCGTGCTGGCGACGATGCAGGCCGAGCAGGTGACCGACGTCGTGCTGGTGCCCAGCATGCTGCAGATGCTCATCGACCACCCGGCGTTTGCGCACACCGATCTCGGCCGGCTCGACCGCATCATCCACGGCGCCTCGCCGATCTCGCCGGGCCTGCTCGAGCGCGCGATGAAGCTGCTGCCGCACGTCGGATTCCAGAGCGCCTACGGCATGACCGAGACCGCCGCCACCGCCTGCACCAACGGCCCTTTCCGCTGGCGTGAAGGCGTGGCGCTGGGTCCGCGCGAACTGGCCGCCGGGCGTGCGTGTTACGGCAACGAAGTGCGCATCGTCGATGGCGACGGTCGCGCTGCGCCGCCGAACGTGGTGGGCGAGATCACGCTGCGCGGCGCCAACGTGATGCAGGGCTACTGGAACAAGCCGGCCGAGACGCGCAGCGCGCTGCGCGACGGCTGGCTCTTCACCGGCGACGGCGGTTTCATCGACGACGCGGGCTGCGTGCACGTGGTGGACCGCGTGAAGGACATGATCATCAGCGGTGGCGAGAACGTGTACTCGGCCGAGGTCGAAGCCGTGTTGTCGCGCCACCCGGGCGTGGCCGCGTGCGCGGTGATCGGCGTGCCGAGCGAGGCCTGGGGCGAGGCGGTGCATGCCGTGGTGGTGCTGCGCCCGGGCGCGGCAGCCAGCGAGGATGCGCTGCGCCAGCACTGCCGCGCGCATCTGGCGGGCTACAAGTGCCCGAAGACGGTGGAGTTCCGCGAGGCGCTGCCGCTTTCGCCCGCGGGCAAGGTGCTCAAGACGGTGCTGCGCGAGCCCTTCTGGAGCGGACGGGCGCGCCAGGTCGCCTGAGAGCTCAACATCGATCATGGACGCGAACCTGTTCGATTTCACCGGCAAGACCGTGTTCGTGGCCGGCGGCAGCAGCGGCATCAACCTCGGCATCGCCGACGCCTTTGCCGCGCACGGTGCACGCGTGGCGATCCTGGCGCGCGATCCGGCGAAGATCGACGCCGCGCTGGACCGGCTGCGCCGCCACGGCGGCGAGGTCGCTGGCTACAGTGCCGATGTGCGCGACCCCGCGGCGGTGGCGCGCGCACTGGAGCAGGCGCACGCCGTATTCGGCCCTATCGACGTGCTCGTCTCGGGCGCAGCCGGCAACTTCCTTGCGCCTGTGTTGGGCATGTCGCCCAATGGTTTCAAGGCCGTGGTCGACATCGACCTGCTGGGCAGCTTCAACGTGCTGCGCAACGCGCACCCGTACCTGCGCAAGCCGGGTGCGAGCGTGATCAGCATCTCCGCCTCACAGGCCTTCACGCCCACGCGCTACCAGGCTCATGTCTGCGCCGCCAAGGCGGGCGTGGACATGCTGACGCGCGTGCTGGCGCAGGAGTGGGGGCCTGATGGCATCCGCGTCAACTCGATCGTGCCGGGGCCGATCGAAGGCACCGAAGGCATGAAGCGGCTCGCGCCCACCGAAGCGGCGCGCCAGGACATGATCCGCCGCGTGCCGTTGGGCCGCTACGGCGAGGTGCGTGAAATCGCCGGCATCGCCCTGATGCTGAGCTCGCCGCTGGCGGCGTACGTCACCGGCGTCGTGCTGCCGGTGGATGGCGGCGTGTCGCTGACCGGGCCGCGGGACTTTGCGGCCGCGTACGAGGCGGCGTCGCGGTAAGCCGTGCCCCGCATCGGCGAAAGCGCTCACCTTAAGCTGTGCGCAAGCCCTGGTTGTCGAGATCCGAATTGCCATCGGGCGCCGCCTCGCGCAACCTTCGCGTCATGCAGGACCTGAAGGACTGGCTCGGCCGAACCGAGACCCTGAACGACCACATCGCCGTCGCGCCGGTGCAGGCGCTGGCGGCCACGCTCGATGTCGACGCTCCCGGTGCGGCGCTGCCGCCGTTGTGGCACTGGCTCTTCTTCACACCCAAGGCGCGCGCCGCGGAGATCGGCCCCGACGGCCACCCTCGGCGCGGCGGCTTCCTGCCGCCGGTGGCACTGCCGCGGCGCATGTGGGCCGGCGGCCGGCTCGAATGGCACGCGCCGCTGTACGTGGGCGATGCGGCCACGCGCACGTCGCGCATCGTGGCGGTGGACGAGAAGCAGGGCAGGAGCGGAGACCTCGTGTTCGTGACCGTGCGCCATGAGATCTCGGGCCCACACGGGCTGGCGCTCACGGAGGAGCACGACATCGTCTACCGTGGTGCGGCGCCCGGGCCCCAACCCGGCGCCGCTGCGCCTGCCAATGCGGCCTTCACGCGCGAGATCGTGCCAGACCCGGTGCTGCTCTTTCGATATTCGGCGCTCACCTTCAACGGTCACCGCATCCACTACGACCGCAGCTACGCGACCGAGGTCGAGGGCTACCCCGGCCTGGTCGTGCACGGACCGCTGATCGCCACGCTGCTGATGGATCTGGCGCGCCGCGAGCGGCCGGCGCTGTTGCCGCGGCGCTTCTCGTTCAAGGCCGTGCACCCGGTCTTCGACATCCACCCCTTCGCCGTCTGCGGGCGCGAGGAGGCGCCGGGCCGCCTTGCGCTGTGGGCGCGCGACCATGAAGGACGCCTGGCGATGCAGGCCACGCTGGAGACCCGATGACCGCCTACCAGGACATCCGCGACGCGGTGCGCGACCTCACGCGCCAGTTCTCCGACGAGTACTTCCGCCAGATCGACGCCCAACGCGCCTACCCGGAGGCCTTCGTCGACGCGCTCACCCGGGCCGGCTGGCTGGCGGCGCTGATCCCGCAGGAGTACGGCGGCTCGGGCCTCGGGCTGGCCGAGGCCTCGGTGATCATGGAAGAGATCAACCGCGCGGGCGGCAACGCCGGCGCCTGCCACGGCCAGATGTACAACATGGGCACGCTGCTGCGTCACGGCTCGGCGGCGCAGAAGCGCCAGCACCTGCCGAAGATCGCCTCGGGCGAGCTTCGCCTGCAGTCGATGGGCGTGACCGAGCCCACCACCGGCACCGACACCACGAAGATCAGGACCACCGCGGTGAAACGGGGCGACCGCTACATCGTCAACGGCCAGAAGGTGTGGATCTCGCGCGTGCAGCACTCCGACCTCATGATCCTGCTGGCGCGCACGACGCCGCTGGCCGAGGTGAAGAAGAAGAGCGAGGGTTTGTCGATCTTCATCGTCGACCTGCGCGAAGCCGTCGGGAAGGGGCTCGCCGTCCGGCCGATCCCGAACATGGTGAACCACGAGACCAACGAGCTCTTCTTCGAGAACCTGGAGATCCCGGCCGAGAACCTGATCGGCGAGGAAGGGCAGGGCTTCAAGTACATCCTCGACGGCCTGAACGCCGAGCGCACGCTGATCGCCGCCGAATGCATCGGCGACGGGCGCTGGTTCATCGACCGTGTCACCGCCTATACGAAGGACCGCATCGTCTTCGGCCGCCCGATCGCGCAGAACCAGGGCGTGCAGTTCCCGATCGCCGAGGCGCACATCGAGGTGGAGGCGGCCGACCTGATGCGCTGGAAGGCGTGCGAGCTGTTCGACGCCCGCCAGCCCTGCGGCGCAGAGGCCAACATGGCGAAGTACCTGGCAGCCAAGGCGTCGTGGGAGGCGGCCAACGCCTGCCTGCAGTTCCACGGCGGCTTCGGCTTCGCCTGCGAATACGACGTCGAGCGAAAGTTCCGCGAGACGCGGCTGTACCAGGTGGCGCCGATCTCCACCAACCTGATCCTGTCGTACGTGGCCGAGCACGTGCTCGGCATGCCGCGGTCGTTCTGATCATGCTTCCCCTCGAAGGCATCACCGTCCTCACGCTCGAGCACGCGATCGCAGCGCCGCTGGCCACGCGCCAGCTCGCCGACCTGGGCGCGCGCGTGATCAAGGTCGAGCGGCCCGGTGTCGGCGACTTCGCGCGCGGCTACGACGAGCGCGTGCGCGGCCTGTCGTCGCACTTCGTGTGGACCAACCGCGGCAAGGAAAGCCTCACGCTCGACGTCAAGCAGCCGGCGGCCGCAGCCGTGCTCGCCCGGCTGGTGGCGCGCGCCGACGTGCTGGTGCAGAACCTCGCGCCCGGCGCGGCGGCCCGGCTGGGCCTGTCGTACGAGCAGCTCGCGCCCGACCACCCGCGCCTCGTGGTGTGCGACATCTCGGGCTACGGCAGCGACGGCCCGTATCGCGACAAGAAGGCCTACGATCTCCTGATCCAGGGCGAGTCGGGGTTTCTCGCCGTCACCGGATCGGCGGGCGAGCCGGCGAAGGCCGGCTGCTCGATCGCCGACATCGCCGCCGGCATGCAGGCGCACGTGAACATCCTCGCCGCGCTGATCGAGCGCGGTCGCACCGGGCGCGGCCGGCGCATCGAGGTATCGATGCTGGAGAGCATGGTCGAGTGGATGGGCTTCCCGCTGTACTACGCCTTCGAAGGCGCGAGCCCGCCGCCGCGCGCCGGCGCGAGCCATGCCACGATCCAGCCCTACGGCCCGTTCCGGGCCGGCGACGGCAAGACCGTGATGCTCGGCGTGCAGAACGAGCGCGAATGGGCGGCGTTCTGCGAACAGGTGCTGCGCCGGCCCGAGCTCGCGCGCGACGAGCGCTTCGCCTCCAACAGCCGGCGCGTCGCCCGGCGCGAGGCGCTGCACGCCATCGTCGCCGAAGCGTTCGCCACGCTGAGCGCCGAGCAGGTGATCGCGCGGCTGGACGCAGCGCAGATCGCCAACGCACGCGTCAACGACCTGGCGGAGGTGTGGGCGCATCCGCAGCTCGCCGCGCGCGGCTGCTGGCGCGAGATCGACACACCCGCCGGACGCGTGCCGGCGCTGGTGCCGCCGGGTCGCGACGACGCGCCGATGGGCGAGGTGCCGGCACTGGGCCAGCACACCGAAGCGATCCTCGGCGAGCTGGGTTACCGCACGGACGACATTGCGGCGCTGCGCGTCGCGGGGGCGATATGAGCCCGCACGGCCGCCCGAAGGGCGAATTCCCCCTCGGGGGGACGGCGCGCAGCGCCCAGGGGGCGATATGAGCGACATGAACGAGACCCGAACCCTTGCCGTCTTCGCGGCCAACGTGCGCTTCGAGAACATCCCGGCCGAGGTCATCGCGCGCGCCGAAGACCTCTTCGCCGACTGGCTCGGCTCGGCACTGGCCGGCAAGGGGGCGCGCCCGGTCGAGACGATCGAAGCCTTCGCGCGCACGATGGGGCCACCCGACGGCGGCGCCGAGGTGCTGATCTCCCGCCGGCGCACGAGCCCGCTGTTCGCCGCCATGGTCAACGCTGCCGCGTCGCACTTCGCCGAGCAGGACGACGTGCACAACGGCTCGGTGTTCCACCCGGCGGCTGTCGTGTTCCCGCCCGCGCTGGCCGTGGCCCAGGCGCTCGGACGCTCGGGCAGCGAGCTGCTCGCCGCCGTGGTCGCGGGCTACGAGGTCGGCATCCGCGTCGGCGAGTTCCTCGGCCGATCGCACTACAAGGTCTTTCACACCACCGGCACCGCGGGCACGCTGGCGGCCGCGGCAGCGGTCGGCCACCTGCTGCGGCTCGACGCCGATCGCATGCAGCACGCCTTCGGCTCGGCCGGCACGCAGGCGGCGGGGCTGTGGGAGTTCCTGCGCGATGCCGCCGACTCCAAGCAGCTGCACACGGCGCATGCCGCCACGGCGGGGCTCGCGGCCGCCTACCTCGCGCAAGACGGCTTCACCGGCGCGCGCCGCATCCTCGAAGGGCCGCAGGGGCTGGCAGCCGGCATGTCGAGCGACGCCGACGCGGCCAAGCTCGTCGACCGCCTCGGCACGCGCTGGGCGCTGGCCGAGACGTCCTTCAAGTTCCACGCCTCGTGCCGCCACACCCATCCGGCGGCCGACGCGCTGCAGCGCGTGCTGGCCGATCACGCGCTGGCCGCGGGCGATGTCGAGCGCGTCACCGCGCACGTGCACCAGGGCGCCATCGACGTGCTGGGGCCGGTGGTCGATCCGCAGACCGTGCACCAGGCCAAGTTCTCGATGGGCACCGTGCTCGCCCTGATCGCGCTGCGAGGCGCCGCCGGCATCGGCGAGTTCGAGGCGCACTGGCGCGACCGCGACGTGCTTGCCTGGCGCAACAAGGTCGCGATGTCGCTCGACGACGAGGTCGATGCCGCCTACCCGGCGCGCTGGATCGGCAAGGTCAGCGTGCTCACGCGCGATGGCCGCACGCTGCATGCGCGTGTCGACGAGCCGAAGGGCGACCCGGGCAACACGCTGAGCCGCGACGAGCTGCGCGCCAAGGCGCTGCGCCTGGCGGCGTTCGGCGGCGGTGCCAGCGCGGAAGCGGCGAACCGCGCGCTCGATGCCGTGTGGTCGATCGCTGGCGCACCGCGCGTGCCGATGCTGCTGGCGTCATGAACGCCGCCCTGGGCGCACGCTCGCTGCTGTTCGTTCCCGGCCACCGGCCCGAACGCTTCGGCAAGGCGCTGGCCAGCGGTGCCGACGCCGTGGTCGTCGATCTCGAGGATTCGGTGCCGCCCGACGCGAAGGCGCGGGCCGCGCAGGCGCTGGGCGGCGCCTGGCCGACGCTCGACCCATCGCGTGTGCTGGTGCGCGTGAACGCACGCGGCACGCCGTGGCACGAAGACGACCTCGCGCTGTGCGCGCGATTGCGCCCCGTGGCCGTCATGGTGCCGAAGGCCGAACATGCCGACGACCTGCAGGATGCCGCCCTTCAGGCGCGTGCCGGCGAACGCGGCGTGCTGGCCCTGGTCGAGAGCGCTGTCGGCGTCGCGAACGCGCGCGCCATCGCCGCCTGTCCGGCGGTGGGCCGGCTCGTGCTCGGCCACATCGACCTGATGGCCGATCTCGGGCTGCAATGCGATGCCGACGAACGCGAGCTCGACGCGGTGCGCTTCGAGCTCGTGCTGGCGTCACGGCTGGCGGCGCGGCCGGCGCCGGTCGACGGCGTCACCACGGCAATCGACGACGAGCCGCGGTTGATCGAGGACGCGAGGCGCGGGCAGCGCTTCGGCTTCGGCGGCAAGCTCTGCATCCACCCGCGCCAGATCGCGCCGCTGCATGCGGCGCTCGTCCCCGCGCCGCCGCAGCTGGCGTGGGCGCGCCGGGTGGTGGAGGCTGTCGCGGCGGCCGGGGCCGGCGCGGTACGCGTCGATGGTCAGATGGTCGACCGGCCGGTCCTGCTGCGGGCGCAGCAGCTGCTGGCCCGCGCCCACGCTCACGAAGCGGCCGCGTCCTCGGCCAGCAGATCCACCAGCTCGCGCGCGAACACCGGCAGACTGTCGTAGCTGCGCATGCAGACCGTCAGGCGGCGCAGCGCCCACTCGTCGCCGAGCGTGACCACGCGGATGTCCATCGTGCGCCGGTGACGGCCGGCGGCCGATGCCGGCAGCATGCCGACACCGACGCCGGCCTCGACCATGCGGCACAGCGCCTCGAAGTTGCCGACTTGGATGCGCAGCTTCACGCGCCGGTTGAGGCGCTCGGCCTGCGCATGCATGAAGGCGTGGATGGCGCTCGCCTCCTGCAGGCCGACGTGATCGAAGGCCAGCGTGTCCTCGAACGGCACGTGCTCGAGCGTGGCCAGCGGGTGGGCGGCGGGCACCGCCACCACCAGGCGGTCGGTGCGGTAGGGCATGACCTCGAGCCCCTCGGTGCGTACCGTGCCGGCGACGATGCCCAGGTCGGTCTGGCCGTCGACGACGGCGCGCACGATCTCGTCGGACACGCGCTCGCGCAGGTCGATGTTGACGTCCGGACGCCTGGCCAGGTAGGTGCGCAGCACGTCGGGCAGGAACTCGGTGATCGCGGTGGTGCTGGCGAAGATGCGCAGGTGGCCCTTCACCCCTTGCGCGTACTCCTGCAGGTCGCCGCGCAGGTGTTCGAGCTGGTGCAGCACCTGGCGCGCGTGGTGTGCCAGCGCCTGGCCTGGCGGCGTCAGCGTGACGCCCTGGCTGCCGCGGTACAGCAGCCTGGCGCCGATGCCCTCTTCGAGGTTCTTGATGCGCACGCTGGCCGCGGGCAGCGACAGGTGGCTGCGCTCGGCGCCGCGGGTCATGCTGTTGCTGTCGGCGATGTTGACGAACAGGCGCAGGTCCACCAAGTCGAAATGCATCGCCATGCCTGGATTATCGCGTCCAACCGTTGCGCCGACGAAGCCCGTGAGCCACCGAACCCGCGTGGAACCCACTCGCCACCGCCTTGTGTCTGCTGATGGCCGGTCCCGCCGCTGCTCAGCAATCAACAACCTCGCCGATGCGGCAAGGGCCAGCTTCTGAAGAAGTGCACCAGTGATGCGGTGGCGGCGTCGAAGGTGTCGTGCAACGCGCAGGTCACCTATCGAAAGGCAGGCCCGAGCCCGTTCCTGCGGGAAGTGGTCATCTCCTTCGGGCGCACGGGCTATGTTGCGCTGTTCGAGATCGAGGACGCTTCCAACGTCGTGGTCGTGGCGGTGCGGCACCAACTGGAGGACGACTATCACTGAGTGACAGGCCGCCCATGCATCGGGCTGCCACAAATTGGGGCGACCGAACGGGATGCCATGGCCGGCGGGGCCTCCCGAACGACATGCACGGGCGCTTCACAGGTTTGTCCACAGCTTGTGTGGATAGGGCTTGTCGTATCGGCCGGTGGCCTTCCGTAGCGGGCAGGCCCTTCGTGTCCCTTGCGCTGGTCGGCACGTCGGCCGCGGGGCCGCCGCTGCTCGTGAACGTTCGGTCGGCTGCGCTGCAACCGCTGCGCCAGGCAAGCTGGCATATCGGCCGCGACGCTGCGCCGCCCGGTGGGAGGTGGCAGCCCGTGCGCCAGGCGTCGACGATCGGAACGAACCGCGCCTTCATTCTCAAGGCCGGACTCGAGCTGACGATACGACGTACTGTTGCTGCAGGGTGGCAGCTTCGCGATACATCAACCAAAGGCAAATGATGGAAGAGTTCGCAACAGGCATCGTGGAGGACTACCACGCCGCGAGGTGCCCAGCAGTGCACCACCCGAGGCTCAGCCGTGGCACTGCGCGAGTTGTGTCCTCCCTCGTAGAGGAACGCTTTGCCCACTGGTTGCTCGCCCGCTATCCGGCCATCGACCGCATCTGCGTTGATCAAGGGCTGTCGTTTCCCGGGCGTGCGTTGTGCAAGCCGGACGTCGTGGTGATACGAGATAGCAAGATTGTCTTGCTGGTGGACCTCAAGATGGACTTGGGATGGCTGCGCGACCTCAATGGCCTGCCCTCCCTCGCTACCAAGGCGGCGGAACTGCTCACCCAATGCTCAGAATCGAGGTGTACAGCCAGCGTTCGTACCGAAAACAGTGCAGTGCAACGTGATCGTCCTGCTCTGCAATTGTCGCCAATTTGTGAGTATGTGCTGCTGGTCTTGTCGGGCAAGAACATCAACCCCATGTTACGGGATCAAGTGCTGGAGGCCGCAAGAAAAGTGCACACCAGGGTGCACTCACTCGTCCTGTGGCCCGGAGTCCATCCCAACGACCCGAAGTACCAGACTGTTGACGCAGCGGTAGAGGCATTGAGGCACGGAATCAGCGAGCAGGCGGTTGAGGAACTCGACCTCGTTGCCCAACGTGTTCTTTCGTAATCTTGTACCGTGTTCTTGTCGTGCTGGACCGTCAAAGTCCGTCGGCCGCACGGGAGTGGACTGTTGCAGCCAGCGGGGGAACGCTTCGCAAGCTCCGCAACGAAAACACCCCCGCCTGCTGATCTCGTCTGTTCGGCCACCAAGTGCCGCCCACTGGCATACCGCTGCAACGTTCTCACTCAATGCGGATCTTGGCCGAGGTGATCGAGTCAATGCGTCGACGCAATCGGGCCGCTGCAGGTAGCCGTTGACGGTTGGCTGCGACTACTCGAATAATCGTGACTTTATTCACTTATTTGCGGCATGGTGGCCAACCTACCATGCCGGTCTTCGTAATCACGTGAGGTCGATCCATCGCTCCTTACCCGTGCGACAACACGTCACTGAAGGGATGAGATGGAAGGCCCCTTCACCGGGAGTGAGCGGCAGAGACCAATTCGATGCTCGGGCACTGGATCCGTCGGCACCAGGCCTGGGGGTACAAATCGGCGACCTGGTGGCGTTCACCGACGACGGTCGCACACCATTGGTGTGCGACCCGGCTCACCCCGGCAGCGCCATCCTTCAGGCTCGAACAGTGGTCGACCTGCATGCAGAGCACATCGGGCAGCAGGTCTTGCTGGCCTTCGAGTCGGGCGATGCGGCGCGAGGACCTGTCATCCTGGGTGTTCTGCGTGGCAGCAATCATCCGATCTCCGACCAGGGTCCGGGGCAGCTTCATGTCGATGCGGACGGACAGCGCCTTGTCGTCGACGCCAAACAGCAACTGGTGCTGCGTTGCGGCAAGGCCAGCATCACTCTCACCAAGGCCGGCAAGGTGCTGATCGCGGGAGCCTACGTGCTCAGCCGGTCCACCGGCGTGAACCGCCTCAAGGGCGGTTCAGTGCAGATCAACTGAACGCACCATGGAGTTGATCAATGCCACCCGCATGGTGGCGGGTTACACCATGAGCCTGGAGCCCAGCGGCCGCGAGTCGCTGGTCGTCGTCATCAAGGGCACCTTCGTGCTGCCCAAGACCGGCGAGGCAGTGCGATTGCACGACGAGCAACTGCCGCTGGTCATGGCCGACACCTTCACCGGCGAGCCCGGCTTCAGCGCGCCGGTGTACGAGGTGGACTTCGCACCGCGCAAGCGAGCCTGCGACGTGTTGCTGCTGGGCAGTGCCCATGCATTGGGCGCAAGGCCCGTGACTTGCGTCGAGGTCGGGCTGCGTGTGGGGCCGATGGTGAAGCACTTCAATGTCGTCGGCGATCGCGTGTGGCATGCCGGCCTGACGGGCATCCGCGCCACGCCGCCCAAGCCCTTCGTGCAGATGCCGATCTCTTACGACGTGGCATTCGGTGGCGCGGATCAGGAATCCGAAGACCCCTCGGAACACGACGCCTACCTGGCCAACCCCGTGGGCCGCGGCTTCCGCAAGCACCTGAAGAACGCCTGGGTGGACGGCAAGCCGCTGCCCAACACCGAGCAGGCCGGCGAGGCGGTGACCTGGCCGACCGGCCGCTACCAGCCCATGGCCTTCGGTCCCGTCGGCCGCGGCTGGGCGGGCCGGAGCGAGTACGCCGGCACCTACGACCAGGCTTGGCTGGACGACCTGTTCCCGTTCCTGCCCCAGGACTTCGACGAGCGCTACTTCCAGGCTGCGCCAGCCGATCAGCAGGTGCCGATCGCCACGGCGCCGATGGAAGTGGCGTTGACCAACCTGACGACCGACGGGCTGCGCCACTTCGTGCTGCCGCACTTCGATGCGCCGGTGCATGTATTTCCGAAGCGGGGCCAACGCGAGAATCTGACGGCCATGCTCGACACCATTGTCTTCGAGCCCGACCACGAGCGCTTCACCATGAGCTGGCGGGTGACTCGGCCGTTGATGAAGAACATGTTGGAGATCGCGCAGGTGCTGGTCGGCAGGAAGGGGCGCGAGTGGTGGCAGCAGCGAGGGAAGGTGAAGTTTCCCATTCCAGTGGTGACGGCGCCGATGCAGCGCGAAGCGCAGGAGGCGGCGAAATCGTGAACGTTCCTCTGGCCATTTTGAACACGGGCCTCGTTACTTCGGTGGGGCTGAGTGCGCCGGCCTCGTGCGCCGCGATGCGGGCCAAGCTGGCGAACCCCAGCGAGACCCGCTTCATCGATTCCGGGGGCGAAACGCTCATGGCGCATCAGGCGCCACTGGAGCAGCTGTTGCATGGCCGCGCGAAGCTGGCACGCATGGCCGCCATGGCAGCCGAGGAAGCCTTGATCGCAGTTCCCAAGAGCGAATGGACCGGCATCCCTATGCTGCTGTGTGTTGCCGAACGTGAACGGCCTGGCCGCATCGATGGACTCGCTGACCGGCTCTTCGCTGAAATCGAGCAAGCGCTGGAGGTGCGTTTTGCCGCACAGTCGGCTGTCGTGCCGTACGGCCGGGTCGCGGCGGCAATGGCGCTGGCGAAGGCGCGAGAACTCGTGCTGCAGCATGGCTTCCCTCATGTGTTGATCGTTGCAGCCGATAGCTTGCTCGGTTGGCCCACGCTCAGTCACTACGAACGGCAGGATCGTTTGCTGACGGGACAAAACTCCGACGGCTTCGTGCCGGGTGAAGGGGCCGGCGCGCTGCTGGTTGGCAAGCCGGCTGGAGGCTCCCATCTCGAGTGTTCCGGCATCGGATTTGGCGTAGAGAGGGCTCATGTCGACTCAAAGGAACCGTTGCGCGCCGAAGGGTTGACGCAGGCCATCAAGTTGGCGCTGGCCGACGCAGGCCGCGAAATGCACGAGATCGATCTGCGGATCACTGACCTCTCGGGTGAGCAGTACTACTTCAAGGAAGCCGCACTCGCGCTGTCCCGCACGCTGCGCCGTCGAAAGCAAGAGTTCGGCATCTGGCATCCGGCGGAATCCACGGGCGAGATGGGGGCGGTGGCCGGGATCTCGGTACTTGCCATGGCCGATGCGGCTTGCCGCAAGGGGTACACAGAAGGTCCCGCCATCTTGGCGCACATGGCAAATGACGGCGGGCAGCGCGCGGCCATCGTGTCACATTGGATTGAAAGGCGCTGAGATGGCAGACCTGGTCTTTGCAAACAGCAGAGAGATCTCCAGCAAATCGATGGGAGGCAAATCGATCTGCGCGTTCCCGGATGTGTGCTTTACGCCTCCGATGACCCCTGCTACGCCGACGGGTTTGCCCATTCCATATCCCAATACCGGCATGGCGAAGGACTGTACCGATGGATCCCGCACCGTCAAGATTTCGGCGCGGGAAGTCATGCTCAAGAACAAGTCGTGCTTCAAGACGAGCGTGGGTGACGAAGGTGGTTGCGCTCCGAAGAAAGGAGTCATCTCGGCTCGATTCAAGGGCAAGGTCTATTTCAACTCGTGGTCGATGGACGTCAAGATCGAAGGCGAGAACGTGGTGCGTCACCTGGACCTCACCACGCACAACCATGCTTCGCAACCGCCTCAGACCCCGGTGACGCCGCATGCCGCAAACAGCTCGCCAGCCGCGTCGAAGCCGAGTCCGACATATGGCCTGCGCCGCGACACCACACAGCCTTGCGCCAGCAATGGCCAGCATCAGTTCGTGTGTGACAAGGACGTCTGCGCAGACTGCTGGGATCCCAAGTGTGATGACAACGAGCGCATCCTCGAGTCGGAATACAGGCAGACGCAAGGGGCCTCCGGCGATGATGAGCAGGCTATCGCGGCGAAGGGCATTGCCGCCGTGCAAGCAAAAATCGACAAAGGCGCAGGGGATGTGGCCGGCCTTGAGTTCGAGAAGGCCTTTATCGCCAAGGTGGCCGCGAGCGGGAAACACAAACTCCACAAGATCGGATACAAGGTGCACTGCATGGCGTGCCATTTGCGGGTCGACATCGACATCGTCACCGACAAATATGTGGTCGAAGTGAAGCGCAACGGCAAGTCCTTCAAGAAGGCACAACTTGAGGACAACATCATTCCTGCGGCGCGTGCTTGCTTCCCGAATCACAAAGTTGCCTGTGCAACAGAGGAGTCCCAAATGGACCGGTTCGAAAACGACAAGTTGATCAAGTGGGATATCGGCGTGGAGGGCTTCAGGCCATGAAGTTTTCCAGCTTTTCTCTCACAACACTCCGATGGAACAACTGTCATGAAGCGGCCTGAAATCGTGGCCCTGTTCGGACCAACCGATGTGCCCGCTGGAGGCGTTGCGGCTTCCATCAATCGACTTCTCGTGGAGAAGTATCAAGGCCTGATGCGTTCATACTTCGCCGAAGTTGACTACGACCAGGTTGATGGCTGCTATGCCTTCCAGAATGAAACCAACGACCTCTCCGGGGTTGACGATCTCGATCGCAGGCTTTCCGGTCGCAAGGCGGGTATGTGGTGTCTACAGGTCAATGCACCCTTTCTAGCCTCCGACGTGTACGTCTCAGTTTACGAGGATGACAAATTCGAAGGCGGAACCAGCGTCGTAATCTCGATGGACGCGTTTGTCACCGAGTATCTCGAGAGCGAAGTCATCGCCCGCACGCCTTACCTGCTGTTTGTTGAAGAGTTGGCTAAGCTGATCGGTTCCCGCTGGTTTGTGAGCGGCCTGTATTTCGATGACTGGCGACCTCTGCGCCTCGAAGACTGCCGCTCTCCCGCGGCGGTCAGTCAACGACTCTCATCAGTCGCACTGCCTTATTTCTGCGGATGGTTCGACGAACTGCTTGACGAGCACGAAATGATCGCCCAGTGGGGCGTTGTAGAGGCGTCCGTCAAAGTGAGCCTCGACGGCTTCAAGTTCATCTCCAAAATGGCAGCTTAGCAGGCTGTTGAAGAACCTCCGCGCCTGCTCGACACTTGCGGCCGAGGCGTAGACAGGAGAAACGATGCGCGGACGCGATGGCTACAACGAGAGCCTGTTTTCGACCGTGCGACTCGAGGACTTCATTGCTGAAGATCATCCGTTGCGGCCGATCCGGGCGTGGATCAACGAAGCGCTGACCAAGCTCGATGAACGCTTCTCGGCCATGTACGAGACCGACATCAAGGGCGGTCGCCCGAGCATCGCACCCGAGAAGCTCGTGCGGGCGATGCTGCTGCAGGTGCTGTACAGCGTGCGCAGCGAGCGACAGCTGGTCGAGCAGATCAACTACAACCTGCTGTTCCGCTGGTTCGTCGGCCTGGCCATCGAAGACGCGGTGTGGAACCACTCCGTCTTCAGCAAGAACCGCGACCGCCTGATCGAGCACGACGTTGTGATCGCGCTGTTCAACACCACGGTGGACATGGCGCAGGCCAAGGGGCTGCTGTCGGGCGAGCACTTCAGCGTCGACGGCACGCTGATCAAGGCATGGGCCAGGCATTACATAGGTGGTTGCTGGAGTTCCGGCCGAAGGTACCCAATGGTTCGGCGACCGCCAAGGCCATGGACTACAGCCTAAATCGATGGGTGGCTCTCACGCGCTACTTGAACGACCCCGCCCTGCCCATCGACAACAACCATGACGAGCAGCAAATCCGTCCATGGGCCACAGGCCGCAAGAACTGGCTCTTTGCCGGGACGTTGCTCGCCGGACAACGCGCAGCGGTCATCATGAGCCTCATCCAGACGGCGAAGCTGAATGCTCATGACCCGTTCGGGTATTTGCGCGATGTGATGAGCCGATTCCCCACACAACGTGCACGGGATGTTGCGGACCTGTTGCCGCACCGCTGGCGAGCCTGCGGGCTCGCAATGACGGATTAGCGGTCGCTCCGGGATGGCCGTCTTAGGCGTGCGAACATCGCGTCGCCATCATCCATGTCGTCCCCCCCTCAATGCCCATCAAGTTTCCAAAGCCATTACTCCCTGGCGACCAGATCGCTGTAGTCGCGCCGTCGTCCGGCGTGCGAGCCGAGATGCATGTGCGTCTGGACGCCGCTATCGACTTCCTGCAGTCCAAGGGCCTGCGGGTGATCGAGGGCACGAGCGTACGGACTCAGAATAAGGGCGCGAGTGCAAGTGCGGCTGATCGCGCGCAAGAGCTAGAACGCTTATTGATAGATCCCAAGGTGGCCGGTGTGATGCCACCGTGGGGCGGCGAACGAGCGATAGAGATTTTGAGCCTCATAGATTTCGAGCGCATCGCGAGTTCAACTCCGAAGTGGTTGATCGGCTTCTCAGACATATCAACTATTCAGCTGCCGCTTCTGCTGCGCTCCAGTTGGGCATCCCTACACGGCCCCAACCTTATGCAGTTGCCCGTGCCGAATCTGGATGCGACGTCCGCGCGCGTCATTGACGCTTGGCGCCTTGGTGCTGGAGACAATATTTCCCAGACCCCATCCGCTACTTCGGAATCTTGGCGACTTGACGGAAGCAGTTTTTCAACACGTTTTTCGGGGCGCCTGGTGGGTGGTTGCCTCGACTCGATCTCCAGACTTGCCGGATCACCTTTAGGGAGACGCTGATCAATTGACCGCTCCGGCACGATGCATGCATGCCGCGCGGAACCCGGACACAGC
The DNA here is from genome assembly GCF_006386545.1 of Methylibium rhizosphaerae. Taxonomy (GTDB): domain Bacteria; phylum Pseudomonadota; class Gammaproteobacteria; order Burkholderiales; family Burkholderiaceae_C; genus Pseudorivibacter; species Pseudorivibacter rhizosphaerae. The sequence continues at coordinate 41,292 of NZ_SWAR01000045.1, forward strand.
CACGCCAACATGAGCCAACGCAGCTTTGCCAGCGCCGAGTACGCGATGAAGAAG
>NZ_SWAR01000046.1 GCF_006386545.1 Methylibium rhizosphaerae
CCGTCTGTGCCGCCTGCGCAGCGTCGCGGCCCGAGGGTTGCCGCGAAGCGGTCGAGCAAAGCTGTCTGAGCTCCGAAGCCGCAGGCTGAGGGCGAGTTCTTTGCTCGCCCTCGGGACGCAAGCCGCGCAGGGCAGTCGGCCCGTTCAGGGCCGACCGAGCACAGTCGGGGTCGCCTTTCTTTGCCTACTTTCTTTGGCGAAGCAAAGAAAGTAGGTCGCCTGCCGGGGCGAACTCCCGGCGGGCTGCGCGAACTCCCGGCGGGCTGCCTCCCCGACAAACACCGCCGCCCAAAAGCACCCACTAGTTCCCCGCCGTATTCAACGTCCAGTTCTGGTTGTTCCCCGTGTTGCACGACCAGGTCACGAGCTCCGTCCCCTGCGTGTTCGAGAGGTTGGGCACGTCCAGGCAGGCACCCGAAGCCCGGTTGCGCAGCGTGGCCCCGCTGAGCGACCAGTGCGTCGTGTTGCCCGAGCCGCAGTCCACCTGCACCACCGGCCCGCCGGTGGTCGTGGTGTTGCTCTGCGCCAGGCACAGGCCGCTGTGCTTCGCCACGAACTGCAGGTAGCCGTCGATGTTGTTGACGGCGTACTGCTCGTTGCCGGCCGTGCCGCACGGCCACTGGATGGCCCTGGCGCCGCTCGCCGTCGACCCACCACTGATGTTGACGCACAGGCTGTTGTGGTTGGAGCGGATGCGCAGCAGCGCACTGGTGGCATCGAGCGACCGCAGGTAGTCCACCAGCGCCGCCTTGTCGGCTTCAGACAGCGTGCTGCCGCCATGGGCCGCGGTGAAGGTGGCCGCCAACGATGCCGCCTGCCCGTTGTGGAAGAACGTGCCGGTGGCCCAGCTGCCGTACAGCGTCGGCGTGTCGAAGCCCACGCCCGCCAGCGGCTGGCCGTTGCCCTGCCCTGACGACGCCTGGATGGTGCCCACGTCGCGGCGCTGCCCGTCGCGCAGCGTGATGCCGGCATGGCAGGTGGCGCACTGGGCGTCGGCAAACACCTGCTTGCCGCGCACCGCGCTGGCGGTGAGCGTGCCGTCGGCATTGCGCGCCGGGCTGCGGGCATAACGCGACAGCGAACTCAGGTACACCGCCAGGTCGTCGAGTGCGGCGCTCCTGCCGGCCTTGGCCGCCCCGAGCGGATCTGCCGTCGCGGCGAAGTCGGCGTTGGTCATGAAACCGGTGCCGCCGAAGGCATTGCGAATGTCGTTCTCGAAGTCCTGGATCTCGTCGAAGTTGGCGCTCCAGTGCACGCGGCCATGGCCCAGGCCCTGGCGGCCCTGAAGGCTGATGGTGCGGCGCAGGCCTTCGCCGCGCTGGGTGAAGTCCCACACCATGCCGTCTTCGCCGCCGTCGGCATGGCAGCTCGCGCAAGACATGTAGTTGTCGCGGCTCATGCGCCGGTCGGCGGCGTTGTAGAAGAGCTGCTTGCCGCGCAGGGCTGCGGCCGTCAGCGGCTCCTGTGCCACCGTGGCCACCGTCTGCAGCAGCGTGGCCGCCGCGCTCTGGCTGGCCAGCACCGCCGCCACGTCATGCACCGAGACCGAACGGCCGAGGAAGTTGTTGACGAACAGGCGCTTGCGGGCAGCGTCGAGGTACAGCCCGTGCGGAGCACGGCCCACGTCGGTGATCTCGCCGCGCACCGCGCGGCTGTAGGCATCGATGATGGCCACCCGGTTGCCTTCCATCTGCGCGACGAAGATGTAGTCGCCGTTGGGAGCGAACACGGCGGCGCGGGCCGGGGCGCGGTCGTCGAAGTCGAGCTGCTCGCCGAAGGCCTCGGCTGCCGCCTGCAGGTCCACCTGCGACAGGATCGAGCGCACGGTGCGGTCGTGCTCGAGATCCTTGCCGTCGCGGAAACGGCCGCGCACGATGTTGTCCTTCTTCGAGGGCAGCGCGGCACGCTTGCCGTCCGGCGAGATCACCACCTGGTGCAGGTAGTTGGGCACGCCGCGCGAGCGGCTCTCGTCGTCCACCGTGGTGGTGTCCACCCGCAGCGCGATGGTGGCAGCGCTGGTGAAGGCCTGCAGGTTCACCTTGTGCAGCTGGCCGCCGCTGGCCAGGGACTTGAAGCGGGTGACGTAGGCCGACTGGGAGTCATGGCTCACCGCGATGCCGCGCACCGCGCCGGCGAGCGACAGCGTGCCGGTGATGGCGCCGTTGGCCGGGTCGAAGCTGTGCAGCACCGACTTGTGCTCCAGCGTGAGCAGGCCCTTGGTGCGATCAGGGGTGAACACCACGCCGTAGGGGCCGCTGCCGTAGGCAAGCGACACGGTGGCCGAGGTGCTGCCGTCGGCGGCGTTCAGCGCCACCAGCTTGTCCTCGTCCTGCACCGTGACCCAGATGCGGCCGTCGGGGCCCACCGCCAGCGTGCGCGGCTCGCGGCCCACCTTCACCTCCCAGCGCTTGGCCAGGGTCTGCGCGTCGATCGAGGTCACCGTGCCGGCGTCCGGGTCCAGGCTGTAGACGTTGCCGGCATCGCCGGTGATGTTGCCCGTGTGAGTGGGCGCGGTGGCGGTCACCGGGTTGATGACGGTCACGTTGAAGGTGTAGTAGCTCTCCAGGCCGTTGGCATTGCGCACGGTGAGCGTCACGCTGTAGTGGCCGGGGCGGGTGTAGTTGTAGCTGTAGCCCGGCTGGCTGGCGAAGGAGGTGCGGGTGCCGTCGCCGAAGTTCCAGCTGTACTGCGCGGTGCCGCCCAGCACGGTGGGGTTGAACACCAGCTGGCCGTTCACCAGCGTGGGTCCGCTGCCGATGCCGGGGTCGCCCACGATGGGCAAGGCCCGCAAGGCGGCCACGTCGGTATCGCCCAGCACGCGGTGGTACACCCGCACGTCGGCGAGCGTGCCCTTGAAGTAGTCGGCATTGCCCTGGATCTGGCCGAGCAGCTGGAACTTGTTCCTCAGGCCCAGCGCGCCGGTGCGGCCGGTGGAACTGGTCTTCACGCCGTCGATGTACATCGCCTGCGCGCCCGAGGCGGCGTCGCGGGTGAGCACCACGTGGTGCCAGCTGCCGTCGTTCACCGGGTTGGGCGACTTCGTGCCCGGGTTGCCGGCGCCGGCATCGCCCACCGACAGGTTCAGCCTGCCGGTGTTGTCGATCCAGCCCCAGAACACGTCGTCGGCGCCGCCCGTCTGGTCGCGGCCGAACACGCCGGGCGCCGTCCACGGCTGGCTCGTGCCCACCTGCGTGGTCTTCATGTAGAAGCTGAGCGAGGCGCTGCCGGCGAGCACCGACGCCACGGTGTCGTCCTTCAGCGCCACGCCGCCGCTGCGCTGCGCAAACTCGAGACCGATGCTGGCGAAGGCGTCGCCGGTGGTCGGCGTGCCGTCGTTGCCGGAGACGGGATCTGCCAACGTCCTGGCCAGGCTCCAGTGGTGGGCCAGCCCGATGTCCACCGCGGTGCCGGTGGTGAAGGTGGCGCGGTAGTCGGTACCCAGCGCGTTGCCCGCATAGTCCTTCACGCCGCCGGCGGGCAGGAAGACTTCATAGGTGGTGTTGGCCTGCAGCGGCTGGCTGGGCGAGAAGTTGATGATGCCCAGCTGCACGCTGTAGGTGCCGGGCAGCGTGTTGCCGCCCACCGGCCGCACGATGAAGGTGCTCGCGTTCACCGTCTCGGGAAGGATGCTGTCCGACAGGCCGAGGCCGATGCGCGAACTCAGGGCCTGCGCGCGCGCGCCGTTGGCCGGCGAGACCTGCTTCACCACCGGCTTGGTGGTGTCGGGCGCGGTCGAATGCACCATGAAGCCGCTGCCCGAGCCGTGGTCGTTGCCGATGAACAGCAGGTTGCCGAAGGGGGCGACCTGGCCGTGGTCGGAATGCGCCTGTTCGTCGGTGCCGTCGGCGAACAGGCTGCCGCGCCCCACTTCCACATGCTGCAGCGGGTTGCTCACGTCCACCTTGTGCACGCGCACCTGCGCGCCCTGGAACACGTAGTGGTCCTGGATGCCGCAGTACAGCTGCTCGTCGATGACGAGGCGGTTGTCCTCGGCGACGAAGCGGCTGCGGTCGGACAGGTCGTAGCTGAACATCCTGGCGCCGCCGCCGCGCACCGACGCATGCAGCCTGTGGCCGTCGTAGCAGGTGGCGTAGTAGTTGGGGTTCGACGTCACCGTGTCGAGCACCTTGGGGTTCAGCGGGTCCGAGATGTCCAGGCTCGCGAAGCCGTCGGTGTTGTCCATCGAGGTGAGCACCATCTGGTTGCCCATGGTGAAGATCGGCCCGACGCGGAAGCCGCCCAGCTCGCCGGTGGGCACCGGGTTGGGCTTGCCGGCGCCGCGGTTGGCCAGCACGGCGTTGGCAGGGTCGCGCGCATCGATGATGTAGACGCCATCGTTGGCCGAGGCGACGTACAGGTACGGGGCCTGCCACCACAGCTGCCAGCTGACGTTGGCATAGTCGCCGGCGTTGACCGTGGGCAGTGCGAGCTTCTTCACCTGCTTCAGGTCGTTGATGTCGGTGAAGTCCCAGAACTCCACGCCCTTGGTGGTGGCGATGACGATCCAGTCCTTGCCGCCGATGGTGGAAACACCCATCGAATGCGCCTCGCGGAATTCGGCGGTGCGGCCTTCGGGCTCGTAGATGCGCTTGACGAGCTGGATGGACCGCGGGTTCGACACGTCATAGAGCAGGAAGCCGCCGGGGCCCAGGCCGCTGTCGGGCGCGAACAGCGTGAGGAAGTAGCCCTTGTGCATGAGCCCCACGTTGAGGCCGAAGGCCTTGCGGCCCGGGTAGGTCGCAGGCACACCCTGGTCGTCGCGCCGGATCCACGAGACCGGCTTGAACAGCTCGGCCTGCGTGTAGCTGAGATTGCCGAGGCCGGGCCCCTGCACCGGCAGCGCATCGGCCGCCAGCGCGGTCACCGCGGCGGCCATGTTCTGCAGCGTGACCATCGGGCTCTGGCCTGTGACGGCTGCATGGCTCAGCAGCGCCGCAAGGAGGAGGCCCAACACCGAAAACAGATGCCTGAGTTTCTTCACCGTTGTCTCCTGTTCTGGCCAGAGCATGTCTGGTTGAATCAATGCACGTTCTGCAATCTGCTACGCCCGCTTCGCGCTGGCGGACTCGTAGAGGTTCCATGCCACCTCGGCACTCACGCCGCGGTGGATCATCGACATCAGCGCCTGCACCACCGCCGACGGATCGCGGTGCTGGTAGACGTTGCGGCCGTAGACCATGCCCACCGCGCCCTGGTCGAGCAGCACGCGCGAGCGGGCGAACACCTGCTGCAGGTCTTCCTTGCCGCCGCCGCGCACGAGCACCGGGCAGCGCGCGGCCTGCACCACGCGGTGGAAGTCCTGCGGGTTGCTGGTCGGGTCGGCCTTGACGATGTCGGCGCCCATCTCGCGCGCCAGGCGCACCAGCGTGACGATCTTCTCTGCGTCGCCGTCGACCATGTAGCCGCCGCGTTCGGCATGCGGCGCCATCACCAGCGGCTCGATCATCAGCGGCATGCCGTAGCGGTCGCAGTCGGCACGCACCCGGGCGATGTTGGCCACGCACTGGCGAAACAGGTCCGGCTCGTCCGGCAGCATGAACAGGTTGATGACCGCGCAGGCCGCATCCATCTGCACCGCAGGCAGCACCGGGTCGTGCTCGTTCTGCAGCACGGCCCACATCACGCGATGGCGCGTCGCGTTGTACGGATTGCCCATGTCGACCCGCATCACCAGCGCCGGCTTGTCGCGCCCGGCGCGGCCTTGCAGCAGGTCGGCCTGGCCGTAGTTGAGCTGAATGGCGTCGGGCCCGGCGGCCACCAGCTGGTCCATCACGCGGGGCATGTCTTCCAGCCCCGACAGGAAGCTGGGTTCGTTGCACACGCCGTGGTCAACCGCGATGTCGAGGCAGCGCCCGTTGCTGAGCAGCCGGTTGAGCCTCGCCTGTTTGCTTGTCGGCATTCGCATTTCTCCTGGTTCGTCAAAGGCAGGGACGGCCTCGCCCCTGCGCCGGCCGCAAGGGCCGGCGCATCTGCGCGTCGTCCTGGGTCTCAGTGCTTCGTCAGCTCATCAGCGGCGTGAGGTGACGGTCGGCGGCGCCGTCGATGAGCGCCAGGTCGCCACGGCTCAGCACCACCTTGCCGGCCCCGGCGTTCTCGATCGCCTGCCGGGCCGTGCGCGCGCCGCACAGCGCCACCGTGGCACTGCCATAGGCCGTGGTCCAGGCGATCATCAGTTGCGCAAAGGTGCAGTCCAGCCGCGCGCGCACCTGCTCGATGTCGGCGAAGAAGGCGTTGAGCCGCTGGCGGTTGCCGGCCGCGAAACGCGGGTTGTCCTTGCGCTGGTCGTCGCCGCTGAACTGGCGCTGCGGATCCATGGGCCCTGCCAGCAACCCGAGCGCCAGCGACGAATAGCCGAGCACCGCCACGTCGTGCTGCCTGCACAGCGGCACCAGCTGAGCCTCGATGCCGCGGTCGATCAGGCTGTAGCGTTCCTGGATCGCATCGACCGGCCCGTGCTTCAGGTATTCGGCCAGCGTGGGCGCATCGACATTGCTCACGCCGATGGCGCGGATCTTCCCCTCGCGCTTGAGCGACAGCAGCGCGTCCATGGTTTCGGCCACCGGCGTGGTGGCGTCCTGCCAGTGGGTGATGTAGAGGTCGATGTAGTCGGTCTTCAGGCGCCTGAGGCTCTGCTCCACCTCGTAGGCGATCGAGTCGCGGCCCAGGTAGCGGTGGACGGGCCGGCCTTCCTCGTCGAAGAAGTGCGTGCCCTTGCCGGTGTGCCACACGAGGCCGCACTTGGTGGCGATCACCGCTTCGTGGCGCCGGCCTTCGAGCGCCGTGCCCACCAGCGTCTCGGCATGGCCCAGGCCATAGGCGGGCGCGGTGTCGATCAGGCGCACGCCGGCGTCGAGCGAGGCGCGGATCGCATCGATGGCGGCCGCATCGTCGGCGCCGCCCCACATCCAGCCGCCCATGGCCCAGGTGCCCAGGCCGACGTCTTCGCATTCGATGCCCGAGGCACCGAGTCTGGTCGTTCTCATCGGATGACTTTCTTGACGTTCATGAGGTGGTCGACCGTGACGGCGACCAGGAGGATCAGGCCCTTGATCACGTCCTGCCAGTAGGGCGACACATCAAGCAGGATCAGCGAGCTGGTCACCACCGACAGCAGCGCGAGGCCCAGCACCGCGCCCAGCACGGTGCCGGAGCCGCCCTTGAGGCTGGCGCCGCCGATCACCACGGCCGCGATGACGCTGAGCTCCATGCCCACGCCGAAGGTGGGCGTGGCCGCGCCGAAGCGGGCGGTGTAGATCACGCCGGCCAGCCCTGCCATCGTGGAACACAGCACCGTGACCCAGAACTTCACATGGCCGGTGCGGATGCCCGAATAGAGGGCCGCCTTCTCGTTGCTGCCGGTGTAGAAGACCTTGCGCAGCAGCGTGGCGCGGCGCAGCGCGAAGTCGCTCACCGCCACGATGAACGCGAAGATCAGGATCACCGCCGGAATGCCGCCGACCGCCCCCTGCCCGATGAACTTGAACTCCGGCGGCAGCGAGAACAGCGACTGCGGCGTGCCCTGGGTGAGCGCCAGGCACAGCCCGCGCACCACCACCATGAAGGCCAGCGATGCGATGAAGTGCGACAGGCCGATGCCGGTGACGCAGCCGCCGATCATGGCGCCGATGAGCGCGCAGCAGGCGATGGCGATGAGGCTCGAGGTCCACGGGTCCAGCCCCAGCAGGAACAGCTTGCCGGTGATCACCATGGCCAGGCACACCACCGAGCCGACCGAAAGGTCGATGCCGCCCACGATCAGCAGCACCGTCATGCCGACCACGACGATGCCCTCGATCGAGAACGACAGCAGCATCGCCCGGATGTTGTCCCAGGTGAGGAAGTGCGGCGAGGCGAAGCTCATCGCCACGCACAGCGCCGCAATGATGATCAGCAGCCCGGCCTCGCGCATGCTGGCGAAGCGGTTTCGTGCGGCCGGCGCCGCGCCGGTGCGCTGCGCGGCCATGGGCAGCGCCGCAGCGCCGGCGATGCCGCTTGCGGTTTCGAGCTTGGACATCAATGCAACTCCTGTACTTCTTCGACCGCCTCCACTGCCTCCGCTGCCCCCACGGCCGCAAGGCCGGAGGCCAGGCGCAGCAGGGCCTCTTCGGTCATGTCGGCCGCCGCCACTTCGCCGGCGAGCCGGCCTTCGCGGATCACCAGCGCGCGGTCGCACAGCCCGATGATCTCCGGCAGCTCCGACGAGATGACGATCACGCCCACGCCCTGGTTCGCCAGCTCGCGCAGGATGTGATGGATCTCGGACTTGGCCCCCACGTCCACGCCACGGGTGGGCTCGTCCATCAGCATCACCGCCGGTCGGGTGGCCAGCAGCTTGGCGATGGCCACCTTCTGCTGGTTGCCGCCCGACAGGCTGGCCGCCTCGCAGGCCACGCCGTCGGACTTGAGGTTGAGACGCGCACCCAGCTCCTGCGCCAGCCGGCGCTCGGCCGATTGCCGCAGCAGGCCCCAGCGCGAGCTCACCCGCCGCGGCGCCATCGACGAGATGTTCTGCGCCACCGACATCTCGAGGAACACGCCGGCGGCCTTGCGGTCTTCGCTCAGATAGGCGATGCCGTGCGCCAGCGCGTCGGCGTACTTGCGGATCGACAGCGGCCGGCCCTTGAGCCGCACAGCGCCGCGCCGCGCACGGCGCAGGCCGCACACGGTTTCGGCCAGCTCGCTGCGGCCGGCGCCCATAAGACCCGCGATGCCCAGCACCTCGCCGCGCTTGAGCGCGAACGAGATGCCATGCACGGCTTCGCCGTCGCCGATGTCATCGACCTCCAGCAGCGGCTCTTCCGGCGCATCGCCCGCCAGCTTGGCCGGGTAGTAGTTGCCGAGGTCGCGCCCCACCATTGCGCGCACCAGCGCGTCGGGCGACAGCTGCGCGATCTCGCCGCAGAACACGTCGCGGCCGTCGCGCAGCACGGTGGCACGGTCGCAGTGCGCAAAGATCTCGGCCATTCGGTGGCTGATGTAGATGATGCCGATGCCCTGGGCCTTGAGGTCGTGCAGCACCCGGAAGAGCGCGGCCGACTCCACCTCGGTGAGCGCGGCGGTCGGCTCGTCGAGGATCAGCACCTTGCAGTCCAGCGTCAGCGCCTTGGCGATCTCGACCAGCTGCTGGCTGCAGATGGGCAGGGTCTCGACCGGACGCGCAGGGTCGATGTCCTGGCAGCCCAGGCGCGCGAGCACTTTCGATGCACGCTCGTTGAGGCCGGCATAGTCCATCCACGCGCGCCGGCTCGCGTTCAGCTGCGACATGAAGATGTTCTCGGCCACGCTGGCATCGCCGCACAGTGCGATCTCCTGGTGCACGAGGCCGATGCCCAGCCGCATGGCATGCGCCGGTCCGTCGAGCACCACCTTCTCGCCGTGGAGCACCACGTCGCCTGCATCGGGCTGGTGAATGCCGTCGATGATCTTCATCAGCGTGGACTTGCCGGCGCCGTTCTCGCCACACAGCGCGTGGATCTCCCCGCGCCGCAGCGAAAAATGCACCCCGGCGAGCGCTCGTGACGCGCCGAAGTGCTTGGTGATGCCGCGCAGTTCGAGCAGCGGTGTCATTGGAGCCCCTCGTCCGGCCTGGGAGCGGCCCGCTGCTTCGGCTCGGGCTTCATTCGTCGATGCCCTTGGTGCCGCGACGCTTCAGGTACTTGTCCCAGTAGAAGTCGTCGGCGTTGGCCTTGTTCACCACCGACAGGCCGTTGTCGAGGAAGGGCACCGCCATCGGGTTCGTGCCATTGCGCCTGGCGTCGTTCATCGGGTCGATGAGCTGCGAGTTCTTGGCCAGGAACAGCAGCATCATGCCCATGAAGCCCTGCATGCCCTGGTTCGGGTTGATGGCGCCGAACACGTCGCCCGACTTGATCATGTCGAGGATCTTCGCGTTCACGTCGCAGCACATCACGCGGATGTTCTTCTTGGTCTCGAGCTTGGCCTGCGCCGCGCCCAGCGCCGAATTGGCCTCGGGCATGAAGATGGCGCCCAGGCCGGGGTTGGCCTGCGCGATGCTGAGCGTCGCCTGGTAGGCCTTGTTCGGGTCCTGGTTGCTGGCTGCACGGCCCGCGAGCTTCATGCCCGGGTGCTTGGTCTTCATGCGGTTGATGAAGGCGGCGATGCGGCGGTCGTGGTTGTCCTGGCCCGGGTTCTCGAGCACCGCGTACTCGCCCTTGCCGCCCAGGGCCCCGGCAATGGCGTCGGCCGCCTGCGAACCTTCGCGATCGTTGTCGGAGGTCACGAAGGACACGCGCTTGGAATTGGGCGAATCGGCCGCGAAGGTCACCACCGGGATGCCCATCGCCGCGGCCCGGTTGATCGGTTCGATGAAGGGATCGGGGTTCATCGGATGCAGCAGGATGCCCGCCGGCTTGCGCGCCAGCTCCTGCTCGAAGGACGCGAGCTGCTTGTTCACGTCGTACTCGGGCGTGCCGCTGTAGCGGGTCCTGACGCCGAGCGTGCGGCCCAGCTGCTTCATCATTTCGTACACCGGGAACCAGTACTCGACGCCCGAGACCATCACGTTCATCACGTAGACGTCGTTCGGGTTGCCGCGCAGGCCGGCGGCCGCGGCGGTCTGTGCGAAGGCACTGCCGGCCCCCAACAGGCCGGTGCCGGCCACGGCCGCGGTCTTCAAGAAATCTCGCCTCATCTCTTGTCTCCTGTGTCGTTGATTTCGCGGGGATGCCGCCTCGACTTCTGGTGTTGTCCGACGGCCTGAAGTGATTTCAGTTGTCATGACAGCGACGAAATATAGAGGACTCTTGACAAGCCACACCTAGGGGAAACACGGCTACGACTCGGCAGAAAACCGTTCACGATGTCATAACATGCGAACAGACATCTTCATCGGTATAGACATGGGCTCCACCGGCTTGAAGGCCGTTGCCTTCGAGGCGGGGAGCGGTGCCACCGTGGCGGCAGCGGGGGGTCCCCTGCCCCACATCCGCCTGCCCGGCGGCGGCTGCGAATTGGCCGACCTGGCCATACGCGAGGCGCTCATCGAGGCGTTGCGCAGCGTTTCACAGCAACTCGGACCACGGGTCGGCGAGGTGCGCGCCCTCGGCTGCACCGGTCACGGCGCCGGGCTGTATGCGCTGGGCGCGCAGGGCGAGTTGCTGCGCGGCCGCGCGGTGGCCTCCACCGACCAGCGCGCCGCGGCTCGCGCCCGCGCGCTGGCGCAACGGCACGGGCCGGTGCTGTTCGAGGACGTGGGCTGCCAGCCCTGGTCCGGCCAGCCCGGCATGGTGGCAGCGGAGCTGCTGGGCAGCGGCGCCTTGCGGCGCGGCGAGATCCGCCACCTGCTGTTTGCCAAGGACTACCTGGCCTTCCTGCTGACCGGCGAGATGGCCAGCGATGCGAGCGACGCCAGCACGGCCGGCCTGCTCTCGCTGGCCACCGGGCAATGGTCGCCGCTGGCCTTCGAAGCCGCGGGCCTGACCGAGCTGGCCGCCGATGCGCTGCCCCCGCTCGTGCCCAGCGGCACGGTGATCGGCCGGCTGCGCCCCGCCCAGGCCGCCGACTGCGGACTCCCGGCCGGGCTGCCGGTGGCCGCCAGTGCGATCGACCTGTTGGCTTCGCTGGTGGCGGTGGGTGCGCATCAGCGCGGCCAGGCAGTCGCGGTGCTCGGCACCTGGTGTGTCAATGCGGTGGTGGCCCAGGCGCGTGAACCCAAGCCGCCGGTGGGGGCCATCGTCAACTTCGGCCCAGGCGACCAGCGGCTCTACCTGGAGAACAGCCCCTCTTCGATGGCCAACATCGCCTGGCTCGCACGCACGCTGCAGTTCCCGAGCGCGGCGGCGGTGGTCGAGTGCGCGATGACGGTGCCGCTCGGTGCCGAAGGCTTGCGCTTCGTCCCCTTCATCAACGGGGGCAGCGCGCCACCGGGCGCGACGGCCGGCTTCATCGGCCTGGCCGGCCACCATGAGCGCGCGCACATGGCGCGCGCCGTCGTCGATGCGGTGGTGGCCCTGCATGCGCAGCACCTCAGCCGCCTCGCTTCGTTCGGCCTGGGCGCGCCGGGCCGCGTGGCGGCCCTGGGCGGCGGCGCGCGCGATGCGCGGCTGGTGCAGCTGCTGGCGTCGATGCTGGGCCACGCGGTCGAGCGTTGCGGCGACGACGAGACCGGCGCACGCGGCGCAGCACTGCATGCCGCGCAAGCGGTGGGCGCGCCGCCCGAAGCCCTGCCCGCACCGAGCGACCTGGTGGAACCGTCGCTGCGCGACCTGCCCGCCTGCGTGGACTTCCGCACCGGCTTTGCCGCGCTTCTGGACAACCTCGCGCCAGCCTTCGCGCAGCTGGCAGCCGGAGGCCGGCCATGACCGCACGGCCCTTCGTGCGCCCTGCATCGCTGGCGGGGCGGCATTTCCCGGTCGTGATCGTCGGCGCCGGCATCAACGGCGTGGGCGTGTTCCGCGACCTGTCGCTGCAAGGCGTGGAGTGCCTCATCGTCGACAAGGGCGACTTCGCGGCCGGCGCCAGCAGCGCCCCTTCGCGCATGATCCACGGCGGCCTGCGCTACCTGGAGCATGGCTCGTTCTCGCTGGTGGCCGAGGCCACCCGCGAGCGCAACCTGCTGTTGCGCAACGCGCCGCACCTGGTGCGCCCGCTCAAGACGGTGGTGCCGCTGTCGAACCACTTCGGCGGCCTGCTGAGCAGCATGCTGCGCTTCTTCGGCGTCAGCCGCGCGCCCAGCAGCAGAGGACTGCTCGTGGTGGCGCTGGGCCTGCGCCTGTACGACCTGCTCGGGCGCCGCCAGCGGGTGATGCCTGGGCACCGCATCGAGCGCGTGCCGCCGCGTGACGGGGCGCTGTTCCCGCCTCGCGTGCGCTGGACCGCGACCTTCTTCGATGCCTGGATCAGCCACCCCGAGTGGCTCATCCTCGAGCTGATGGCCGATGCCAGCCGCGACCAGCCCGGCTCGATGGCGGCCAACTACTGCAAGGTGACCGGCTGCGAAGGCCGCACCGTCTGCCTGCGCGACGAGATCACCGGCGAGGAGGTGCAGGTCACCGCCGATGCGGTGGTCAACGCCACCGGCGCCTGGCTCGACCGTTCAGCCCAGGCGCTCGACGGGCCCGGCGCTCGTGTGATGGGCACCAAGGGGTCGCACCTCGTGCTCGACCACCCGGCGCTGCGCCGCTCGCTCGACGGACGCATGGCGTACTTCGAGGCCTCGGACGGCCGGGTGTGCATCGTCTATCCCTTTCTCGACCGCGTGCTGGTGGGCTCCACCGACATCCCGGTGGACGACCCCGACGAGGCGACCACCGAGCCGGCCGAGATCGACTACCTGCTGGGCGTGCTGCGCGAGGTGTTCCCGCTGCTGCATTTCGGCCAGGAGCAGGTGGTCTACACCTTCGTCGGCGTGCGGCCGCTGGCGCGCTCCGAAGCCGACAAGCCGGGCAGCATCGCCCGCGACCACTCGGTGGTGATCGACCCGCCCAACGGCCGCCGGCACATCGCCATGACCGGGCTGGTGGGCGGCAAGTGGACCACCTTCCGCTCGCTGTCGGAGCAGGCTGCCAACGAGGTGCTGCGGCAGCTGGGCCGCCCGCGCACGCGCTCCACCGAATACCTGAGCATCGGCGGCGGCGCCGACCTGCCGACCGACGCCAGAGCCATGCAGACCTTCATCGAGCGCATCAGCGTGGCCGCCGGCGTGAGCCGCCGCCGTGCCGAGCAGCTGGTCGGCCGCTACGGCAGCCAGGCCCATGCGCTGGCCTTCCGTTTCGCCGGCACCGGCGAACGCCCGCTGCGCAATGCCCCCGACTACACCGACACCGAGATCGCCTACCTCTGCAGCGAAACCGGCGTGGTGCACCTGGCCGACCTTGTGGTGCGGCGCACGCTGCTGGCCATCCTGGGGAAGGTGACCGATGCGCTGCTCGCCGAGCTGGCGCAGATCGCCGCCGCGGCGCTCGGATGGAATGCCGAGCGCCGCCGGGCCGAAACCCTCGACTGCGCCAGCGAGCTGCGCGAGCGCCACCGCGTGCGGCTGTCCGCCGACCGGGAGGAGGCGCCGGCTTTGGATGCATCATTGGCGCCCACGCGCCCCATCACCACACCGCTTCCGACGTGAACAGCCCACTCGACAACCCGACACTGCTCGACCGCAACTCCGGCTCGCCCCTGTGGGTGCAGTTCCGCGACACGCTGCGCAGTCGCATCCTGCAGGGCGACCTGGCGGTCGGCGCCAAGCTGCCCACCGAAGCCGAATTCGGCGAGCAGTTCGGCATCTCGCGCATCGTGGTGCGCGAGGCACTGGCCGACCTGGTGCGCACCGGCCTCATCTACAAGATCAAGGGCCAGGGCGCCTTCGTCTCGGCCCGCGAACGCGACGAGGACTTCGTCTCGACGGTGCTCGGCTTCTCCGACGAAATGGAGCGCAAGGGCCTCACCGTGCGCACCCAGGTGCTGGCGCAGGAACTGCGCACGCCCACCGAGCAGGAGGCCAGCGCGCTGGAGCTCAAGGGCGAAGACCAGCAGGTGGTGGCGCTCAGGCGGCTGCGCAGCGTGGATGGCGAATTGCGCCTGCTGGTCGAGACCGTGGTGCCGGCCGACCTGGCACCCGGGCTGCATCGCACCCGCCTGGAAAACCGCTCGCTGTACGACGTGCTGCGGCGCCAGTACGGCCTGCGCATCGTGCGTGCCGAGCGATGGATCGACGCGGTGCTGCCCGATGCCGACGTCTGCAAGCTGCTCGACATCGCCGGCAACGAGGCGCTGTTGCGCATCGAGTCGATCGCCTACGGCGCCAATGGCCGGCCGCTGGAGCACTACCGCGCGCTGCATCGCTGCCAGTCGAGCCGGCTGCACGTGCAGACCACCGCCTGACCACCACCGGCCCGATCCGATCGACGCACCAAGAAGAAAGGCGCCCGAGGGCGCCTTTCCTTTCAGCTGGCAGAAAAGCCGGTCGCTCAGTTGAGCGGGACCTTCTTGCCGTCCTTGTAGACGTACAGCGTCATGGCCGGGTTCTTCAGCTCGCCGTCCTTCTCGAACGCCACCTTGGCGGTCACGCCGGTGTAGTTGGTTTCGAACAGCTTCGGGCCATAGACCTTCGGATCCCACGAGCCGGCACGCTTCATCGCGTCGACCAGCACGAAGGTGGCGTCGTAGGTGTAGGGCGAGTAGACCTGGAACTGGCCGGGGTACTTGGCGTCGTACTTGGCCTTCCACTCCTTGCCCTTGGCCATCTTGTCGAGCGACGAGCCGCCTTCGGCACAGATCACGTTGCCCAGCGTCTTGGCACCGGCCGACAGCTCGGCCAGCTTGGCCGTGCAGATGCCGTCGCCGCCGAAGAACTTGACGTTGGTCATGCCCAGCTGCTCCATCTGGCGCAGCATCGGGCCGCCCTGCGGGTCCATGCCGCCGAAGAACACGCCGTCCGGCTGCTTCGACTTGATGGCCGTCAGGATGGCCATGAAGTCGGTGGCCTTGTCGGTGGTGTACTGCTCGTCGACGATCTGGATGCCCTTGGACTGGGCGGTCTTCTTGAACACCTCGGCCACGCCTTGACCATAGGCCGTGCGGTCGTCGATCACGGCGACCTTCTTCAGCTTCAGGTTGTTGGCGGCATGCAGGGCCAGGCCAGCGCCGAGGGCGTTGTCATTGGCCAGCAGGCGGAAGGTGGTCTTGTAGCCGGCTTGCGTGAGCTTCGGGTTGGTGGCCGACGGCGTCACGTGCGGGATGCCGCAGTCGTTGTAGACCTTGGAGGCGGGGATGGTGGTGCCCGAGTTCAGGTGACCCACCACACCGGCGACCTTGGCGTCGCACAGCTTCTGTGCGGCGGCGGTGCCCTGCTTCGGGTCAGCAGCATCGTCTTCGGCAACCAGCTCGAACTTGACCTTCTTGCCGCCGATGGTGATGTTCTGGGTGTTGAGCTCTTCGACGGCCATGCGAGCGCCGTTTTCGTTGTCCTTGCCGTAGTGGGCTTGAGGACCCGAGACCGGGCCGACGTGGCCGATCTTCACCACCTGAACGTCCTGGGCGGATGCCAGGCCGGCGATCGTCATGGCGATGGCGCCGACGACCGCATTCAGTTTGACTTGCATGAATAGCCTCCTGTTGGGAACGTTGAGAATCGAAAGGACAGGTTATGTCTCAACGGGCGCAACCATACCCCAAATGAAACACATTTCCCCTCGGGAATCCTCGGAGCGAAATGCGCATTCAACGGGTCAACGCGGCGTGTGCCGGCGTCGTTAGCAGCGCCCTGACATCGAGCGATCCGCTCGCTCGGGCCCTGTTGTTAGCAAGAGCCAGACCACTCGCGTGCAGCGCTGCATTCAGCGTGCACGCAGCCGCGCGATCTCCTGTGCAACGGCCTTGGCCACCACGTCGCGCAGGGTCGATGCGAGGTCGTTGTGCACTTCGCGGACGAGGCTTTCGGTGAGGCGCGCGAGCGCAGGCTCGAGGGTTTCGCGCAGGCGGTGCTCGAGCATCAGATCGACCTGGCGCTGCACGTCGAAGAGCACGCGCTGCACGAGGGCGGCTTCATTGAGCGACGACGACGTGACGCCTGCAGGCGACAGCACAGGCGGCGCCGGCACCGCAGGCGTGGGCGCCACCGGAGGAGGAGGCGTTGCCGCAGCCGCAGGGGCAACCGCGCCGGCGGCGGGCTTGGACTTGCCGACGTCCACCACTTCGGTGAGCGTGGGAACCTGGCGAGGCGGCTGTGGCGTGCGAGCGTGGGTCATGCACCGGCTCCTGCCGCCGCATCGTGCCGCGAGATGCTGTAGCCGCGATCCTCGTAGTGCTTCCAGCGCGCCCGCGCTGCGTGGCGGTCTTCGGTGTCGGCGGACACCACTTCGATCAGGCGCCTGAAGCTTTCGAACCCATTGGCCAGCGACGGCCCGAGGTTGACCAGCACCTCCTGGTGCGGCGGCTCGCGCAGGGAGTCGAGCAACAGCACCGGCGTGTCGCGCTGGCGCTCGGCCACACGGGCGGCGTCGGCCGCGCGCACGTGCGGCACGAACTCCAGCGGCTCGAAGGTCCACAGCACGCGGTCGAGTTCCTGCAGCAGCGCGGCGTCGCCGGTCACCACCACCCGCGCGCGGGCCCGACAGGCCTTGCGCAGCAGACGGCAGGTGTAGACGAGCTTGTCCGGCACGTTGAAGTGGAAGGCCACCTCGGTCATCGGTGTGCCCGCTCGGTGAAACGTGAGTCGTCGATCAGGCAGCCGGCTGGCGTGCCTGCGACAGCACGAAGTGCGTCAGCAGCGGCACCGGCCGGCCGGTCGCGCCCTTGGCAGCGCCCGACTTCCAGGCGGTGCCGGCGATGTCGAGGTGCGCCCAGCGGTACTTGCCGGTGAACTTCTTGAGGAACATGGCCGCGGTGATGGCCCCGCCCGCGCGGCTGCCCACGTTGCCCATGTCGGCGAAGTTGCTCTTGAGGCCTTCTTCGTATTCGTCGTCCAGCGGCATGCGCCAGGCCGGGTCGAGCGCCTTGCGGCTGGCCGCCAGCAGTTCGGCCGCCAGCGCGTCGTCGGCGGTGAACAAGCCCGAGTTGTGGTGACCCAGTGCGATGACGCAGGCGCCGGTGAGCGTGGCGATGTCGACCACGACTGCCGGCTTGAAGCGCTCGGCATAGGTGAGCGCGTCGCACAGGATCAGCCGGCCTTCGGCGTCCGTGTTGAGGATCTCGATGGTCTGGCCCGACATGCTGGTGACCACGTCGCCGGGCTTGACGGCCCGACCGCTGGGCATGTTCTCGCAGGCCGGGATGATGCCCACCAGGTTGACCTTGGGCTTGAGCTCGCCGATGGCGCGCAGCGTCCCCAGCACGCTGGCGGCGCCGCCCATGTCGAACTTCATCTCGTCCATTTCGGCCGAAGGCTTGATCGAGATGCCGCCGGTGTCGAAGGTGATGCCCTTGCCCACCAGCACCACCGGCGCCTGGCTCTTGGCCGCGCCCTCGTAGCGCACGACGATGAAGCGCAGCGGCTCGTCGGAGCCCTGGGCCACCGCCAGGAAGGATCCCATGCCGAGCTTCTCGACCGCCTTGCGATCGAGCACCTCGACCTTGAAGCCGAACTGCTTGCCCAGCTGCCTGGCCTGGTCGGCCAGGAAGGTGGGCGTGGCATGGTTGGCCGGACGGTTGGCGCATTCGCGTGCCAGACGCACGCCTTCGGCAATGGCTTCGCCGCGGGCGAGGCCCGCCTGCACCGCCTTGGATTCGGTCTTGGTGCACACGACGCTCAGCTTCTGCAGGGCCGGTGCCGGCTGCGCGCTGGGCTTGGTGTGGCGGTAGGTGTAGACCGCATCGGCCGCCGAAGTCACTGCGACTTCGGCATGCTCGGCGCCGAGTTCCCCGGTGCCGGCATAGGCCACGGCCACATGCTTGGCTCCGGTGCCCTTGGCCTGGCCGAGCGCGGCTTGCACTGCCGTACGGATGGCCTTGGCCGTGCCGTCGGCGGCCACCGCGACGATCACGCGAGGCGCCTTCACGCCTGGGAGCCGGTGGAGGTAGAGCACGCGGCCGGGCTTCCATTGCAGGTCGCCCTGGTTCACGGCGTCCTGCAGGGCATCGGCCAGCGGTTTGTCGAGCGTCTGCTGCTTCAGCTCGCCGGCCACCACCACGACCAGGGCGTCGGCGATCACGCCGGAGAGTGCGCCGCGCGCTGCAATGAGAGAACGAAAGTCCATAATGACGAGCGAATATTGAATCCGTCGATGTTATTCGATTCCTCCTTGCGCCGAGAGCTGGCGCGCAGCTTCGGTGCCACCCTGGTCGTGATCCTCACCATCGTGCTGACGATGATGCTGATCCGCACGCTCGGCCTTGCCGCCGGCGGCTCGGTGGCCCCCCAGGACGTGGCCCTGCTGCTGGGCTACACCGCGCTGGGCCACCTGCCCACCATGCTGAGCCTGTCGCTCTTCATCGCGATCGTCTCCACCCTCACCCGCATGTACCGCGACAGCGAAATGGTGATCTGGTTCGCCAGCGGACTGGGGCTCGGTCGCTTCGTCAAGCCGGTGGTGCGCCTGGGCTGGCCGGTGCTGGCGGCCATCGCGGTGCTGGCGCTGGTGGTATGGCCCTGGGGCAACCGGCAGGTCGCCGAGCTGAAGGACCGCTACGAGAAGCGCTCCGACCTGTCGCGGGTGGCGCCGGGCCAGTTCCAGACGTCGAGCGACGGGCGCCGGGTGTTCTTCGTCGAGCGCGGCGAAGGCGACTCGGTGGCCGGCCGCAACGTGTTCATCCTGCAGAACGAAAACGACCGTGAGTCGGTGACCACGGCACGCAGCGGCCAGATCGAGATGACCGACGGCGATCGCTACCTGATCCTCGAACGCGGCCAGCGCACCGACACCGACCTCAAGACCCAGGAAAAGCAGCTGGCCCAGTTCGACCGCTACCGCGTGCTGGCGGGTGAGCGCGTAGCCACCGGTTCCGACTACCTGCCGCCGCGGGCGCAGCCGACCTTCGAGCTGATGCTGCGCCCTTCGAACCGCCACCTGGGTGAGCTGGCCTGGCGCCTGGGACTGGCCTTCGGCGGCATCAACCTGCTGCTGCTGGGTGTGGGGCTGGCCGCCAGCAACCCGCGGCGCGGCGGCAGCTGGAACCTCATGTATGCGCTGCTGGCCTTCGTCGTCTACTACAACCTGTTGAGCCTGTCGCAGGCCTGGGTGTCGTCCGGCAAGCTGGGGCTGGGCGCCTGCCTGCTGCTCATCCACGGCGGCACGCTGCTGGGCGCGCTCACGCTGCTGTGGTGGCGCGACCGCGGGTCAGCCGCCGGCGGCTTGCGCCGACTGCGCCCGGCCCGTTGAACCCCCGCCAAACATGCGCACCGTCCGCCGACTGCTTTATGCCGACATCCTGGGTGCGGTCACCTTCGTGACCGTGGCCTTCCTCGCGCTGTTCTTCTTCATCGACTTCGTCGATGAGCTCGAAGACGTAGGCAAGCGCGGCTACGGCGCCTGGCACGCCGCCCTGTACTGCCTGCTCGAGATGCCGGGACACTTCTACGAGCTGTTCCCCATCACCGTGCTGATCGGCTCGATCTATGCCATGGCGCGGCTGGCGCAGTCGTCGGAGTTCACCATCCTGCGCACCGGCGGGCTCGGCCCGGGCCGCGCGCTCAGCCTGCTCGCGGTGCTGGGCGCGATCTTCGGGGTGCTGACCTTCGTGGTGGGCGACTTCGTGGCGCCGCTGTCGGAACGCGAGGCCACGCTGCTGCATGCGCGCTTCAAGGGCGGCCTGGCGCTGGGGCGCACCGGCGCGTGGCTCAAGGACAGCCGCCAGATGCCCGACGGCGAGCACACCTTCTCGGTCAACGTGGCGCGCGCCACCGCCGACGGCAGCTTTCACGGCATCCGCATCTTCGAGTTCAACCCCGACGGCCGCCTCGTCACCCGCATGGCGGCCGAGAGCGGACGTGTCGGCGGCCGGGGCGCCTGGACGCTGCAGAAGCTGCAGGTCACCCACTGGGACGCCAGCGGTACGGCTTTGCAGCCGGTTCGCGAGGAACGGCTCGAGGAAATGGAGTGGCCCACCACACTCACCAGCGCGGTGGTGTCGGCCGCAGTGCTGCCGCTCAAGACCATGTCCACCGCGTCGCTGTTCACCTACATGACGCACCTGTCCAGCCACGAGCAGGAGGCGCAGCGCTACGAGATCCAGTTCTGGAAGAAGGCGCTCTATCCGCTGGCCTGCCTGGTGATGGTGGGCCTCGCCCTGCCCTTCGCCTACCTGCATGCGCGCGGCGGCGGCGTGAGCTTCAAGGTCTTCGGCGGCATCATGCTGGGCATCAGCTTCGTGCTGCTCAACAACATCTCCAGCCACCTGGGCCTGCTGCAGAACTGGACGCCGTGGGTGGCTGCAGCGATGCCCAGCGTGGTGTACCTGCTGCTGTCGCTGGCCGCGTTCAGCTGGCTGGTGAGGTACCGGTGATGGCCGCGCACGGACACGGCACGCTCCTGTTTGCGCACGGTGCACGCGACCCGGGCTGGGCCGCACCGTTCGAGGCCACCGCGGCGCGACTGGGCGAGCTCTCGGCCGGTGAACCGGTCGCGCTGGCCTTCCTCGAGTTCATGACGCCGGACCTGGCCACGGCGGGCCGGCAACTGGCCGAGCGCGGCTGCAAGACGGTGACCGTGGTGCCGCTCTTCCTGGGCGCCGGCGGTCACGTGCGCAAGGACGTCCCCGAACTGCTGGAGCAGCTGCGCCGCAGCCACCCCGGCGTGCACTGGCGGCTTGCGCCGGCGATCGGCGCGCAGCCGGGCGTCATCGAGGCTATGGCGCAGGCCGCACTGTCCCTCGGCGTTTCAGCACCAACCCCATGAACCTGCACCAGTTCCGCTTCGTCCAGGAGGCTGCCCGGCGCAACCTCAACCTCACCGAAACGGCCAAGGCGCTTTTCACCTCGCAGCCAGGCATTTCGAAAGCCATCCTCGAGCTCGAGGAGGAGCTGGGCGTGGACATCTTCGCGCGCCACGGCAAGCGCCTGAAGCGCATCACGGAGCCGGGCCAGCAGGTGCTCAAGGCCATCGAGATCATCATGCGCGAGGTCGGCAACCTGAAGCGCATCGGCGAGGAGTTCTCGAAGCAGGACGCCGGCACGCTCTCCATCGCCACCACGCACACGCAGGCGCGCTACGTGCTGCCAGCGCCGGTGGCGGCCCTGCGCAAGCGCTACCCGAAGGTGGCGGTGAGCCTGCACCAGGGCACACCGGAGCAGGTGGCGCGCATGGTGCTCGAGGAAACCGCCGAGATCGGCCTGGCCACCGAATCGCTTTCCGGCTTCGACGACCTGGTGACGCTGCCCTGCTACGAATGGCAGCACGTGGTGGTGCTACCCGCGCAACACCACCTCGCGCAGGTGGAGCGGCTCACCCTGGAGCAGCTGGCGGCCGAGCCGCTTATCTCCTACCACCCGTCGTTCACCGGCCGCACGCGCATCGACCAGGCCTTCGAGACCAAGCGGCTCAAGCCCAACGTGGTGCTGGAGGCGATCGACTCCGACGTGATCAAGACCTATGTGCGCCTCGGCCTGGGCATCGGCATCGTGGCCGAGATGGCGGTGCGCGAAGACCCGTACCTCGCGCCCGGCGGCGAGCTCGTGTGGCGGCCGGCCAGCCACCTGTTCGGGCAGAACGTCGCGCGGGTCGCCTTCAAGCGCGGCACCTACCTGCGCAACTTCGTCTACACCTTCGCCGAGCTGGTGTCCGACCGCCTGAGCCGCGCGCTCATCACGCGGGCCATGAGCGGCGACGCCGAAACCTACGACCTCTGAGATGAACCACCGAACGCCCGCCGTCGAGAGCCGCCTGCCCCATGTGGGCACCACGATCTTCACCGTCATGTCGGCGCTCGCCCAGGAGCACGGCGCCGTCAACCTCGGCCAGGGCTTCCCCGACTTCGACTGCGACCCGAAGCTGGTGGACGAGGTGACGCGCGCCATGCGCAGCGGCCTCAACCAGTACCCGCCGATGACCGGCGTGCCGGCGTTGCGCGAAGCCGTTGCCGACAAGATCGCCACGCTGTACGGTCACCGCTACGACGCGGCAAGCGAAATCACCATCACCGCGGGCGCCACCCAGGCCATCATCACGTCCATCCTGGCCACGGTGCACCCGGGCGACGAGGTCATCGTGCTGGAGCCCTGCTACGACAGCTACGAGCCCAGCATCACGCTGGCCGGCGGCAGGACGGTATTCGTCCCGCTCACGCCCGGCACCTTCCGCCCCGACTTCGACCGCATTGCCGCCGCGCTGTCGCCGCGCACGCGTGCCATCCTCGTCAACACGCCGCACAACCCGAGCGCCACCATCTGGACGGCGGCCGACATGCAGCGCCTGGCCGAACTGCTGCGTCCCACCGACGCGCTGGTGATCGCCGACGAGGTGTACGAGCACATGGTCTACGACGGCGCGCCGCACGAAAGCGTGGCTCGCCACCCCGAGCTGGCCGCGCGCAGCATCCTCATCTCCAGCTTCGGCAAGACCTACCACGTGACCGGCTGGAAGGTGGGCTACGTGGCCGCGCCGGCCGCACTGATGGCCGAGTTCCGCAAGGTGCACCAGTTCAACGTGTTCACCGTCAACACGCCGGTGCAGCATGCGCTTGCCGCCTACATGGCCGACCCGAAGCCCTATCTCGAACTGGCCGCCTTCTACCAGCGCAAGCGCGACCTGTTCCGCGAAGGCCTTGCGGGCACGAAGCTGAAGCTGCTGCCCAGCACCGGCAGCTACTTCCAGTGCGTGGATTACAGCGCGGTGAGCGACCAGACCGAAGTGGACTTCTGCCGCCGGCTCACCACCGAGGTCGGCGTCGCAGCCATTCCGCTGTCGGTGTTCTACGAACAGGGCTTCGAGCAGCGCATCGTGCGCTTCTGCTTCGCCAAGCGCGACGAGACCCTGCAAACGGCGCTGGACCGGCTCGCGCGGCTGTAGGCGCGTCGGCGTCTCAGGCGCCTCAGGCGTCGCGACGGGGCAGCGGCTGCGTGATGTCGAGCCGCTCGAATTCGATCAGCCCGGAGTAACGCTGCAGTTCTGCCCGATGTTCGGGCTGCGGCACATGCTCGATCACCGGCGCGTGCTCCACGTCGAGATCGAGGTCGAGCGACGGCAGCTCGGCGGCAGGCGCCTGCCCGGCGGGCCCCGCCGGGGAGCTGGCCACCAGCGGCCCCATCGTCGTGAGCGTGAAGGCGCCGAGCTGGTCGGGCTCGTCGCCCATCGGCAGCAGCAGGTCCACCACGTCGCCCGTGGCACGCCCGGTGTCCGACAGGTCGCGCGCGATCGAATACAGGAACAGCAGCTCCCGGTAGGCCGGCAGGTCGAAGGTGCCCGCGCTTTCGTCCTGCCGCAGCAACGAAGCCTGGAGCACGTCGAGTGCATGCGCCGGCGTGGCCCACAGGCTCTGAAGGCGCCGGATCACTTCCGGATAGTCGGCCAGCGTGCGGCCATGCATCAGGTCTTCGTCCCACGACGGCGCGTAGGCGTTGAAGCGGCTGTTGAAGCGGTCGCGGATGCGGTCGTATTCGGCGCGGTCGCCGCGGTGCTGGTAGATCTCCAGCAGCTTCAGGTAGGGCAGCGGGCTGGTGCCTGCGGTGTTGCGCACGTGGCTCATCAGCAGGTCGATCGCCGCATCTTCCTGGCCCAGCACGATGAAGAACTCGGCCTGCTGCTCCAGGTCGATCAGTTCCTCGACCGAGACCTCGCGCCGCGGTGTGTCGACGGCCGCCGGCGAATGTGGCGGCAGCTCCAGCTCCGAGACCGGTTGCGCCGCCGGCATCGGCGCGGTCGGCAGCGACGTCACGGAGGCCGTGGTCGTGAACGGCGTGGGATCGGTCACCACCGGGTCGGAAAGGCGCGACGAGTTCGTGGCTTCGTGGCGCGCAGGCTCATGCGGCGCCATGGCTTCGGCGACGCCCTGCGCCTCCCGGTTCCACCAGGCGGCCTGCAGTTCGCGCCGGCGCTTCCACCAGGCCGAAACCAGCAGCAGGAACAGCAAGGCGCACAGGGCTGCAAGGCCGAAGACCAGCGGGTTGGCATGGCGCTCCTCTTCGGCACGTTGCAGGCGCGCCTCCAGCGCGGCCAGCGTGTTGCGAGTGGCATCGCTGTCCCTGCGCACCGTCGCGAACTGCTCTTCTAGCTTCTGCAGCTTTTCGCGGTCGCGCGCCATCTCTTCGGGCGTCGCGTTGAGCGCACGCCACAGCGCAGCCACGGCGGCACGCTGCTCGCTGCTGCCCTCGGCCGGCGGCGGCAGCGTGTCGTCCAGCCGCAGTTCCGGGTTGGCCAGCACGTCGGCATCGACCGGGTCGAGCTGCAGTCGCGGCGCGGGCGCGTGCGCAGCCGCCCGTTCTGCCCGCCTGGGCGCACGCGTTGCAGCCGACGACGGCGTCCGCGGGGCGCGGGGCTGGGTAGCCGCAGGCGCCGGCGTGCCGGCCCGGGAAGGCGCCGCTTGTGCCATGGCAGCCGCGGGGGCGCGCCGTTCGGGCGGTCGGTCCGCAGGGGGCGATGCCGTTGCCGCATGGGCCTGTGGCGCCTGTGCCAGGTTCACGACCGGCGGGTCGGCGAAGAGGGTGAACTCGCGCGAGATGCGAGCCGTGCAACCCACGGTCACGTGCGCGGTCACCACGGGTTCGTCGACCACGCTGTTGGTGGTGATGCGAATGCCTTGGGGATCCACCGAGACCTCGACGGCCGGCGACGGGAGACGGTTGTCGCCGAACAGCACGCCCGCACTGACGCACTCGGGCGCCAAGGCCTCGCCGGCGTCGAGCCGCACCGGCAGCTTGATGGAGAGCGGCTGGCCCAGCACGGCTGCGCTCGTCGCGCGGCCCAGGCCGATGGACCACGATGCGTGAGCGACGCAGAGCAGCGTCACCGCGATCGCCAGTCTCGTGAGTGATCGGTTCATGCTTTCGTTATCGTCACCCCCGGGGCACTCTAGCATGGGGTTACACGTGGTTTAGGCGCAAAAACGAGCAGAAGGCCACATGACACAATCCTTTTTCACTGCTGTTTCCCCACTGGCCAAAACCATGCCCGCCGAACTCCGAACCGAACGCCGAAACCAGACCCTGGTGCTCACCATCAGCGACCCGGCGACACGCAACACGCTGTCACCCCAGGTCTGCGACGCCGGCGTGGAAGCGCTGGGCGTTGCCGAATCGAATCCGGAGTTGCGCTGCGTGGTCATCACCGGCGACGCAGACCATTTCTGCGCCGGTGGCAACCTGCAGCGCCTGGCCGCCAATCGCGAACTCGGGCGCGAGGCCCAGCGCGCGCAGCTGGCCAAGCTGAACCAGCTCGTCGAGGCGATTCGCGCGTTCCCGAAACCGGTGATTGCCGCGGTCGAAGGCGTGGCCGCGGGCGCCGGCTTCTCGCTCGCCCTGGCCTGTGACCTGGTGGTGGCCGCACAGGATGCGAAGTTCATCATGGCCTACAACAAGGTCGGCCTGTCGCCCGACGGCGGCGCCACCTGGCACCTGATGCAGGCCCTGCCGCGCGCACTGGCGCTGCAGCTCATCTGGCTGGCCGAGCCGGCTTCGGCCCAACAGCTGCAGCAGCTGGGCCTTGTCAATCGCGTGACAGACAAGGGCCGTGCGCTCGACGAAGCTCTGCGCATGGCCGACACCTTGGCGGGTTTCGCCGCCGGTGCGCTGGCCAGCGGCAAGGAGCTCGTGAACAACTGGCCGCAACACACGCTGGGTGCGCAGCTCGGCGCCGAGCAGGAGCACTTCGTGCAGAACCTGTTCGACGCCAATGGCGGCGAAGGCTTGCAGGCCTTCTTCGACAAGCGCGCGCCGCGGTTCGGTTGAGAAGGATGCTGAATGAACTCACGTCGCCGCATCTACCTGATGCGCCATGGGTCGGTTGACTACTTCCTCGAAGACGGCACCCCGGTGCCGCCCGACGACGTGCGGCTCAACGGCGAAGGCCGGCGCCAGGCCGACGCGGCCGGCGCGCTGTTCGCCGAATGCGGCGTGCAGTTCGATCGCGCCGTGGTGAGCGGTCTGCCGCGCACGGTGGAAACCGCCACCCGCGTGCTCGCTGCGCAAGCCGGCGCAGCACCGGCACTCGACGTCGACCCGGCCCTGCGGGAGATCCGAAGCGGCCGCCTGGCCGACATCCCGCGCGAGAACATCCGCGATGCCTTTCTCGGCGCGTTCCGCACCGGCCCCGGCATCGAGGCGCAACGCTTTCTCGGCGGCGAGTCGGTGGGCGAGCTGCTCGACCGCGTGCTGCCCTCCTTCGAGCGCTGGCTGGCCGATGCGAGCTGGAGCTGCCTGCTGATGGTGCTGCACGGCGGCGTGAACCGCGCTCTGCTGTCGCGCTCGCTGGCCGGCGAGCGAGCGTTCTTCGGCCGCATGGAGCAGGCGCCTGCCTGCATCAACGTGCTGGAGGTCGGCGACAGCGAGGCCATCGTGCGCGCGGTCAACCTGGCGCCCACCCAGTGGCTGCACGAGCGCGAGCGCTACACCACGATGGAAAAGCTGCTGGCGCAGTACCAGCGCATCTCGCTGCCGGTGTAGGGCTCACGCATCGCCCCCTGCTGCCCAGGCGCGCCTAGTTCACTGACGCAGTGGACTAGGTTCTGTAGCTCGGATCCTTGCGGTCGAGCCGGCGCAGCAGGCCCGGCCACACCAGCTGCGCGCCCTGCCCCTTGGTGGCCTGTGCCGCCTGCTGCATCGCGGTGGCGATGACCTGCGGCTCCACTTGCGTGAGCTCCGAACCTCCGGCCATCGCCCGCACCTGCATGTTGCAGGTCGTCTCAAAGAAGTACATCGCCATGAAGGCATCGGCCACCGTGGGGCCGAGCGTCAGCAGGCCATGGTTGCGCAGCATCAGGTAGTTCTTGTCGCCCAGGTCCCGCACCAGGCGCGGCTTCTCGTCGTCGCGCAGCGCCACGCCTTCGTAGTCGTGATAGGCAAGGCTTGCCAGCACGAAGATCGAATGCTGTGAGATCGGCAGCACGCCATGCTTCTGCGCCGACACCGCCACGCCGTTGAGGGTGTGCGTGTGCAGCACGCAATGCGCGTCGTGCCGCGCCGAATGGATGGCGCTGTGGATGACGAAGCCGGCCGGGTTCACCGGGAACGGCGACTCGTCGAGCTTGTTGCCGTGCACGTCGATCTTCACCAGGCTCGACGCGGTGATCTCGTCGAAGAACATGCCGTAGGGGTTGATGAGGAACTGGTCCTCGGACCCTGGCAGGCGCGCGGTGATGTGGGTGAAGACGAGGTCGTCCCACTTGAACTCCGCCACCAGCCGATAGGCCGCAGCGAGGTCCACACGAGCGCGCCATTCCTCGGGGCTCACCTCGTTCTTCAGGCTCGGGATCTTCAGGGCTTGCGTGGTGTCCATCGTGGGTCTCCTCCTATGGACAATAGCGATCTCGCACTGCAGCATGCTGTCACTTCAGAGACAAGACATGAATACCCCGGTTCTTACAATCCAAGAGCGACAAAACATCGAAACAGGCTCGTGGTTTTCAAAGCTCTCACCTGCATTGCGCAATGCCATCCTGGCGCGAGCATTGGTGAGGCGCCTGCCGGACGGCGCGTTGATGTCTTCTCGCGGCGAGCCTGCGGACGAATGGGTCGGGGTCGCCAAGGGCGCGGTGCGCATCAGCTCGGTGTCGCTGTCGGGCAAGCAGATCGCGCTCACCTATGTGGAGCCCGGCATCTGGTTCGGCGACACGGCCCTCATCGACGGCATGCCGCGCACGCACGACGCCAACGCGCATGGCGAAACCACGGTGCTGGTGGTGCGCAAGCCCGACTTCAAGGAGCTGCTTGCGCAGCATGTGGAGCTGTACGACGCCTTACTGCGGCTCAACTGCCGGCGCCTGCGCCTCGTGTACCACCTGATCGAAGACCTCAACACGCTGCCGCTGTCGGCGCGGCTGGCCAAGCAGATCCTGCAGCTCGCACGCAGCTACGGCATCGCGCAGGGCGACGAGATCCGCATCGGCCTGCAGCTCGCGCAGGAAGACCTGGCGCAGTTGCTCGGCGCCTCCCGCCAGCGCGTGAACCAGGAGCTCAAAGGCTTCGAACGCGAAGGCGCCGTGCGTGTGGAACCCACACGCCTGGTCGTGCTGTCGCGCGACAAGCTGCTGGCCATCGCTGAAGGTTGACCGCCGCCTGACGACACCCGGTTGCAGGCGGCTTCTCTTTTCTCCAGAAGAAAGCCCATGGACGCCTACACCGGAACCAAGCCCGTCTCCGCACAACAAGCCTTCGACACCGGCGCGCTCGAAGCCTACCTGCGCGCCAACCTGCCCGGCTTCGAGGGGCCGCTGTCGGTCGAGCAGTTCAAGGGCGGCCAGTCGAACCCGACCTTCAAGCTGGTAACGCCGCGGCGCTCCTACGTCATGCGGGCCAAGCCCGCGCCCGCGGCGAAGCTGCTGCCCTCGGCCCACGCGATCGACCGCGAGTTCAACGTGATGCGTGCGCTCGCCGGCACCGAGGTGCCGGTGGCGCAAATGCACCTGCTGTGCGAAGACGAGTCGGTGATGGGCCGCGCCTTCTACGTGATGGAGTTCGTCGAAGGCCGCGTGCTGTGGAACCAGGCACTGCCCGACATGAACAACACCGAGCGCGCCGCCATCTACGACGAGATGAACCGCGTGATCGCCGCGCTGCATCGGGTCGACTTCAAGGCGCGCGGACTGGCCGACTTCGGCAAGCCCGGCAACTATTTCGAGCGCCAGATCGGCCGTTGGACCAAGCAGTACCAGGCCTCGATCACCGAGCCCAACCCGGCGATGGACCGGCTCATCGAATGGCTGCCTGCGCACATTCCGGCCAGCGCGCGCGACGAAAGCCAGGTGTCCATCGTGCATGGTGACTACCGGCTCGACAACCTCATCTTCCACCCCACCGAGCCTCGCGTGCTGGCGGTGCTCGACTGGGAACTCTCCACGCTCGGCCACCCGCTGGCGGACTTCAGCTACCACTGCATGTCGTGGCACATCCCCCATGGCGCGTTCCGCGGCATCGGCGGCCTGGACATCGCCTCGCTCGGCATCCCGAGCGAGCGCGAATACATGCAACGCTATTGCGAGCGCACCGGGCGCGGCAGCGGTGACGCGCTGGTGACTGACTGGAACTTCTACCTCGCCTACAACCTGTTCCGTATCGCCGGCATCCTGCAGGGCATCGCAAAGCGCGTGGTCGACGGCACCGCATCGAGCGCAGAAGCGAAGCAGGCAGCCGCCGGCGCCAAGCCGCTGGCCGAACTCGGCTGGTCGATCGCCCAACAGATTCGCTGACGAGAGGAAGCTCCATGGACTTCGACTACTCACCGCGCACCAAGGACCTGCAGGCCAGGGTGCGGGCCTTCATGGAAGCGCATGTCTATCCGAACGAGGCGCGCTACTTCGCCGAGATCGAAGCCAACACCCAGGCCGGGCGCCGCTGGACGCCGCTGCCGGTGATCGAGGAGCTCAAGCCCAAGGCACGCGCCGCCGGCCTGTGGAACCTGTTCCTGCCGGAAAGCGAGCTCGGTGCAGGCCTCACCAACCAGGAGTACGCACCGCTGGCCGAGATCATGGGGGCGGTGCCCTGGGCCAGCGAGGTGTTCAACTGCTCCGCGCCCGACACCGGCAACATGGAAGTGCTGGTGCGCTACGGCACCGAAGAACAGAAGAAGCGCTGGCTCGCGCCGCTGCTGCAAGGCGAGATCCGCAGCGCATTCGCGATGACTGAACCGGCGGTGGCCTCGTCGGACGCCACCAACATCGAGTCGCGCATCGAGCGCCAGGGCGACGAATACCTCGTCAACGGCCGCAAGTGGTGGACCTCCGGCGCCGGCGACCCGCGCTGCAGGATCTACATCTTCATGGGCAAGACCGATCCGGACGCGCCCAGGCACAGCCAGCAGTCGATGATCCTGGTCCCCGCCGATACGCCGGGGGTCAAGGTGCTGCGCCCGCTCACCGTGTTCGGCTATGACGACGCGCCGCACGGCCACATGGAAGTGCTGTTCGAGAACGTGCGCGTGCCGGCCTCGAACATGCTGCTCGGCGAAGGCCGCGGCTTCGAGATCGCGCAGGGCCGGCTCGGCCCGGGCCGCATCCACCACTGCATGCGCCTGATCGGCCTGGCCGAGCGTGCGCTCGAGCTGATGTGCAAGCGCGCCTCGTCACGGGTGGCCTTCGGCAAGCCGGTGGCCGCGCAGACGGTAACGCAGGAGCGCATCGCCGAGGCACGCTGCATGATCGAGCAGGCCCGCCTGCTCACGCTGAAGGCGGCCTGGATGATGGATGTGGCAGGCAACAAGACCGCCAAGGCCGAGATCGCGATGATCAAGGTGGTGGCACCCAGCATGGCCTGCCAGGTGATCGACTGGGCGATCCAGGTGCATGGCGGCGCCGGCATGTGCGACGACTTCCCGCTCGCCTACTTCTACACCGCCGCGCGTACCCTGCGCTTTGCCGACGGCCCCGACGAGGTGCATCGCAACGCGATTGCCAAGCTCGAACTCGGCAAGCACGCCCGCTAGTCAGTGCCGGGCTACTGGCGGCGCTGCTTGTTGTCGCCGCTCGGGAACTCGGGCTGCAGCTGGCTGTGCCAGGCGGTGGAGGTGGTGCTGGGCCACGCGCCGCCGCCTTCGTTGTAGTTCTCGGCCGCTGCCATGGCGCGGCGCACCGCGCAGTCGTACAGGGCCTGCACTTCCTCGAGCAGCGCGACGTCGAGGCTGGGTGCTTCCAGCCTCAGGTACACCCGCCCGCGCAAGGTCATGAGCACGAAGGGCGGGTCGCCCGCCAGGCTGCGGGTGGTGGCTTCCTCGAGCCTTGCCGCCAGTTCGCCTTCGACCCAGGTCGCCACCGGCGGAGCGGCGCTGGCCACCGCGACGAAGCGCCCGCGCAAGCCTCGATACGTCGACAGGTTCACCTTCGGGAACATCGCCAGCCAGCGCATCTCTTCCGGCATGGAGTTGTCGATCTGCGTCTGCATGTCCTGCGTGAAGCGATCGAAGGCATCTGCTTCCAGGCGCTCGGCCAGGCTGCGCGAAATGAGCAGCATCTGCAGGCCATGGGGCAGCGCGAGCTCCGCGCGCAGGCGCAGTTCGCGGCCGCCGATGTAGCTGCGCTGCGGGTCGCCCCATTCGAGCCGCCACACGTAGTTGTCCTTGCGACCCTCGACGACAAAACCCTGTTCGTCGCGCACCTTCTTGAATTCGAGCCCGTGCTGCTTGGCCCACGTGGCCAGAGGACGGCCGTCCGGGCCGCCCGGGGTACCGCCGATCCAGCGCTTGAAGGAGTCGAGCATTTTTGTGGTTCGTCGGCTAGAGTCCGCGCTATTGCGAACATCCACCGACAACAAGAGAGCGAGCAATGATCGAAGTGTATTCCTGGGCCACGCCCAATGGGCACAAGGTTCACATCATGCTGGAGGAGTGCGGCCTGCCTTACCGCGTGATCCCGGTGGACATCGGTGCGGGCGACCAGTTCAAGCCCGGCTTCCTCGCCATCAGCCCCAACAACAAGATCCCGGCCATCGTGGACCCCGACGGCCCCGAAGGCAAGCCCATCTCGCTGTTCGAGTCGGGCGCCATCCTGCTCTACCTCGCGGGCAAGACGGGCAGGTTCCTGCCCGAAAGCGTGACGGCCCGATACGAAGTGCTGCAGTGGCTGATGTTCCAGATGGGCGGTGTGGGCCCGATGCTCGGCCAGACGCATCACTTCCGCAACTACGCGCCCGAGAAGATCGACTACGCCATCAACCGCTACACCAACGAAGCCAAGCGGTTGTACGCCGTGATGGACAAGCGCCTGTCGAAGTCCAGGTACATGGGCGGCGCCGAATACTCGATCGCCGACATCGCGATCTTTCCGTGGCTGCGATCCTGGAAGAACCAGGGCATCGACTGGGCCGACTACCCGGTGCTCAAGGGCTGGTTCGACGAGATCGCCGCCCGGCCCGCCGTGCAGAGGGGCGTGGAGGTGCTGGCCGCCCAACGCAAGCCCATCACCGACGACAAGGCGCGCGAGATGCTGTTCGGCGCCGAGCAGTACAGGCGGCATTGAACTGATGTCAGCACCCCGGCCGGCGAGTACGCCGGCCACCCCTCCGCAAGGGGCCGGGCCTTGCTTGGGAGCGGCCCGGCGCTGCGGCCCGACAGGTGACCCTCACACTTGTCCGTGGTGTGCCTGCGAGGCTGCGTCTGCCGCGAACATGACGCCTTCGGGAACTTCACCGTCGCTTTTATCATCCAGCACCCGGCTCTGGTGCATCGGGCTGCCACATTGCCCGGCGTTGCCTTGAGTTGAACGCCGCCCGCGCCACGCGGGCATTCCGACGTCCAACCTTTGGTTCAAGGCGTGCACGACCTCACCGTCATCACCACACTCGTCGGCGCGCTGCTCGCCGCGCTGCTGCTCGGCTGGCTGACCCAGCGCATCGGGCTGTCCACCATCGTGGGCTACATGCTCGCAGGCATCGTGGTCGGCCCCTTCACGCCCGGCTTCGTGGCAGACACGCGGCTGGCCTCGCAGATGGCCGAGATCGGCGTGATCCTGCTGATGTTCGGCGTGGGGCTGCACTTCCATCCGCAGGAGCTGTTGCGGGTGTGGCGCCTTGCGGTGCCGGGCGCCATCGGCCAGAGCGCGCTGGCCGGCCTGGCAGGCTGGGCGCTGGCGCGGGCCTTCGGCTGGTCGCATTCGGCCGGCGCGGTGTTCGGCATGGCGCTGGCCGTCGCGAGCACCGTGGTGCTGATGAAAATGCTGGTCGAGCAGGACCGGCTGAGCGAACGCGACGGTCACGTCGCGGTGGGCTGGCTCATCGTCGAAGACCTGTTCACCGTGGCCGCGCTCGTGGTGCTGCCGGCCATGGCCTCGGGCGGCACCGATGCCGGCAACCTGCTGCCGGCCCTGCTCAAGGCGCTGGCGCTGGCCGGCACTTTCGCCCTGCTCGTGTGGATGCTGGGCACGCGCGTGCTGTCATGGCTGATGGAGCGCATGGTCCGCGCCGGCTCGCACGAACTCTTCACGCTCACCGTGTTCGTGGTGGCGCTCGGCGTCGCGGCCATCGCGGCCGAGGTCTTCCACGTGTCGGTCGCGCTGGGCGCCTTCTTCGCCGGGCTGGTGCTCGGACAGTCGCGCTTCGGGCCGCAGGCCGCCGCCGACATGGGCCCCTTCCGCGACGTGTTCTCGGCACTGTTCTTCGTGTCGGTGGGCATGCTGTTCAATCCCGCCTTCGTGCTCGAGCGCCCCGGCCTCGTGCTGGCCGCGCTGGCCATCGTGATGGTGGTCAAGCCGCTGGCGGCCTGGCTGATCGTCGCCGCGCTGCGCGGCACGGTGCGCACCTCGGCCACTGTGGCGGTGGGGCTCGCGCAGATCGGTGAGTTCTCGTTCATCCTGGGCAGCCTGGGTGTGGCGCTGGGCATCCTGCCGCGCCAGGCGATGGACACCCTCGTCGTGGTGGCCATCGTGTCCATCGCGATCAACCCGGTGCTGTTCCGCTTCGCCGCCAGGCTCCTGACCAGGAGGGCACGCGCAGAAGAAGCCGCCAGCGCCGCCGAGCGCGCGCACCAGGCCGCAACCGCCCCGCCGGCCGCGGTGCCCGTCGTGATGGTCGGGTTTCGTTCGCTGGGCCGGCGCTTGGCGCGCCGCTGCGCCGACATGGGCGTCGTGCTGCGAGTGGTCGACACCGACGACGGCGAGGCCCAGGCCGGCCTGCCGTTCGAGCGTGTGGTGGGCGACCCCACCGACCCCGAGCTGCTGCGCGCCGCCGGCGTGGCCGAGGCACGCACGCTGCTGGTGGCCGACCTGTCCCTGGCCGACAAGATGCAGGTGTGCCGCGCCGCGCGGCAGCTGAACCCGCGAGTGGCCATCATCAGTGCCGCAGCCAATGACGCCGAACGGGCCTGGCTGCAGGAGTTCGGCGCGCACTTCGTGTGTGACGCGCTCGACGAGATGAGCGAACAGCTGGCGCGCTCGGTGCGCGCCAGCCTGTAGTCGGCAGCCGATATTCAGCGACCGCGAGCCAGCGCAGCCGCCGTATCCGGCAGGTGCCCGGCCAGCCAGGCCGAGATGGCATCCGACAGCGCGCAGGGATCGGCGGGCTTCACGAGGTGCAGGTCGAAGCCCGCCTCGAAGGCTCGGGTCTGGTCCGCCTTGCTGCCGTAGCCGGTGACCGCCACCAGCATGGCCCCTTGCGTCTGCGGCAGCTTGCGCAGGCGCCGGGCCACCTCGTAGCCGTCGAGGCCCGGCAGGCCGATGTCGAGCACCACCACCCTGGGCGCATAGACCGGCGCGCTGGCCAGGGCCTGCAGGCCGTCGCACACCGTCTTGACCTCGTGGCCCAGCATGCCGAGGAACATCGCGATGGATTCCGCGGCGTCGTGGTTGTCGTCGACCACCAGCACGCGGCAGCCGGTGGCGGCCGGTGCGTCGCCCTGCTCGAGCATGAGCGGCGCGGCGCCCACTTCCACCAGGCATGGCAGGTACACGCGGAACTCGGCGCCCTTGCCGGGCCCTGCACTGTCGGCAGCCACGCGGCCGTTGTGCATCTCGACCAGGCGCTGCACCAGCGTCAGCCCCACACCCAGGCCGCCCTGGGCACGATCGAGCGTGCGCTTGCCCTGCTCGAAGAGATCGAACACGTGTGGCAGCAGCTCGTCGTCGATGCCGATGCCGTTGTCGCGCACGCCGATCACCGCCATGCCGTCGTCCTCGACGGTCAGCGACAGCTGGATGAGGCCGCCGTCCTCGGTGTACTTGGCGGCGTTGTTGAGCAGGTTGGCGACGATCTGCGACAGCCGCGCGAAGTCGCCGCGCATCCACACCGCCTGGTCGGGCAGCGCCAATGCGAGGGTGTGGCCGCGTGCGTCGATCATCGGACGCACCGTCTCGATGCTGTGCGCGATGACACCCAGCAGGTCCACCGGCTCGAGATGCAGCGCGATCTTGCCCTGGCTGATGCGCGCCACGTCCAGCAGCTCCTCGACCAGCCGCGTCATGTGGTTCACCTGCCGGTCCATCACGTCGTTGGCCCGGGTGAGCCGCGGGTCCGCCGGTGCGATGCGGCGGATCACTTCCACCGCGTTCCGAATCGGCGCGAGCGGATTGCGCAGCTCGTGAGACAGCATGGCGAGGAACTCGTCCTTGCGGCGGTTGGACTGCTGCAGCTTGTTCTCGGCCTGCCGGCGCTCGACGATCTCCGCTTCGAGGCTGCGATACAGGCGCACGTTCTCGAAGGCCACCGCCGCGCGGTCAGCCAGGTCGTCGAGCGCGCTCCATTCCTGCGGCGCGATGTCGGTTGCCACCAGCAGCGCACCCAGCAGGCGGTTGCCGATGGTGAGCGGCAGCACCGCCCCCAGGCTCGGCGGCGGCACCGGTGCCCCGGCGTCCGTATCCAGCGACACGAGCGCCGACAGCACCGAGGCATCGAGGTCGACGCGCATCTTCGAACCGAGGGCGCGGCCCACCGCGTCCTGCACGGCGGGCGGCAGCAGGCCCAGATCGCTCGCGGCGATGCGGCTTTCACCCGCGGCGGTGCACACGCAGCAGGTCGTGCGGGTTCCCTCGTGCGTGTCGCCCATCGTCATCAGCAGGGCCATGCAGCCCAGCGACGGCACCACCAGCTGCAGCAGCGTTCGGGTGCTGACCTCGGCATCGAGCGAATCGCCCAGCGCCCTGCTGGCGCGCGCCAGGAAGCTGGAGCGCCGGGTGTTCTCCTCGGCCGCTCGCCTGGCCGCCTCGGCCGCCACGAGCGCCAGCCGCTCCTCGGACTGCCTGCGCACGCGGCGCTGCATCTTGTGCAGCTCGACGAACACGCGCACCTTGCTGCGCAGCACCTCCGGCACCACCGGCGACAGGATGTAGTCCACCGCGCCCAGCGAATAGCCGAGGGCGGTCTGCATCTCGTCGGTGTAGGCGGTGATGAAGATGATCGGCGTGTGCGCAGAACGCTTGTACTTGCGGATGAGGCTGGCGGTTTCGAAGCCGTCGATGTCGGGCATGTTGACGTCGAGCAGGATCACCGCGAAGTCGCGGTGCAGCACCTCGCGCAGCGCTTCGCTGCCCGAGCGCACCAGCACGAGGTCCTGGCCGAGCTCCTCGAGCACGGTGCGGAAGACCAGCAGCTTCTCCGGCAGGTCGTCGACCACCAGGATGCCGGTGCGGTCATCGTCGGCGTCGGTGCCGGCGAAGCGGCCCTGGGGGTCGATCACGGACACAGCCAGCCCCGCAGCACGGTGAGCAGGTGGGCCGGATCCACCGGCTTGGAGATGTAGTCCCAGGCGCCCGCCTCGATGCACTTCTGCCGGTCGCCCTTCATGGCCTTGGCCGTCACGGCCACCATCGGCAGCTCGCGGCCCTGCGGCAGCCGCCGGATCTCCTTCATGGTTTCGATGCCGTCCATCTCCGGCATCATGATGTCCATCAGCACGATGTCGACGTCGGCATCGCTTTCGACGATGCGGATGGCCTCGCGGCCGTTGCCGGCCGACACGATCACCATGCCTTCGTCGGCCAGCACGGTGGCCAGCGCGAAGATGTTGCGCATGTCGTCATCGACGATCAGCGCCTTCTTGCCCGACAACGCATGGCGCGCTCCATGCACCTCCTCGATGGCTGCGCGCTCGCGGTCGGACATCGACGCGGGGCTGCGATGCAGGCAGAACGCGGTGTGCGCCAGCAGTGCCTGCGCGGAGTCCGCCTCCAGCTGCGCGAAGCCGTAGGGGCGTGTCGTCCAGGCCCCCTCCGCAGGCACCCCGCCCGGCCCGGTGAACAGCACCACCGGCAAGGCCAGCGCCCCCGGGCGCAGGTCCATGGCCTCCTGCACGTCTTCAGGGGCGAGCCAGCCGCTGGCCGCATCGATCACGAGGCAGTCCACCGTCCGCAATGCCTCGCGCGCGGCTTCCGGCGTGGCGGCCAGCACGATGTCCACGTCGTTCTCGAGCGACTCGATGAAGTCGTCGCGGACCTGCGAAGGCGGCATCACCAGCAGCAGGCGGCGCTGGGTGCGCTCGGCGAAGCCGTGCAGCAGCGCCAGGGCCTCGTCCACCACGTCCTTGGACTGCAGCGGCTTGGCCAGGAAGCCGATCGCCCCGGCCTGCAACGCGCGCTCGCGGGCGTCGTCGGTCGACACGATGCAGATCGGGATGTGGCGCGTCTCGACGTTGGTCTTCAGCCGATCGAGGATGCGCCAGCCCTGCATGTCCGGCAGAAAGATGTCGAGCGTGATGACCGACGGATGGAACTCGCGCGCCATCGTGAGGGCCCCGGCCCCGGTGGTGCTCACCAGGCCCTTGAAGCCGTTCTGGCGCGCCGCCTCGAGCAACACCTTCGCGAAGCCCAGGTCGTTCTCGACGATCAGCAGCACCCGGTCCTCGGCGGAGATGTGCTCCCGGTCGTCGCCCGCCACGTTGAGCGACAGCCGGCCTTCGTGCAGCGCATCGTCGGCGCCGTCGCCGGCCACCGGCTCGTGCAACTGCACCGGCTGCGCCACCCGATAGGTTTCGTGCTGGAGCGCGCGCGGCCGCTGTTCCACCTGCGCACCGCCGGCGGCGCGCGGGTGCCGCGGCGAACGTGCCGGGTTGTAGCTTTGCGGCAGGTACAGCGTGAAGGTGCTGCCTTTGCCCGGGGCGCTCACCAGCTTGATCTCGCCGCCCAGGAGGCGCGAGAGCTCGCGGCTGATGGCCAGGCCCAGGCCCGTGCCGCCGTACTTGCGCGAGGTGGAGCCGTCGGCCTGCTGGAAGGCCTCGAAGATGATCTGCTGCTTGTCCGGCGAGATGCCGATGCCGGTGTCCGACACCGAGAAGGCGATCACCTGCCCGGACCGGTTGAGTTCCTCGTTGTCCGGCGACCAGCCGCTCGCGGCGGTGGACAGCGAGAACACCACCGTGCCCTGGTGGGTGAACTTGAAGGCGTTGGACAGCAGGTTCTTGATGATCTGCTGCAGGCGCTTCACGTCGGTGAACATCGTCTTGGGCAGCGGCTGCTCGAGATTGATCAGGAAGTCGATCTGCTTGGACTCGGCGAAGTAGCGGAAGCTGCGTTCCACCGAGCGGTGCAGGTCGTCGAGCCGCAGCTCGCTGATGTCCACGATCACCGTGCCCGACTCGATCTTCGACAGGTCGAGGATGTCGTTGATGAGCATCAGCAGGTCGTTGCCCGAGCTGTGGATGGTCTTGGAGAACTCCACCTGCTTCGGACTCAGGTTGCCCTCCGGGTTCTTGCAGAGCTGGTCCGAAAGGATGAGCAGCGAGTTCAGCGGCGTGCGCAGCTCGTGCGACATGTTGGCCAGGAACTCCGACTTGTACTTCGACGTCAGCGCGAGCTGCTCGGCCTTTTCTTCGAGCGCCTGGCGAGCCTGCTCGACCTCCGCGTTCTTGCGCTCCACTTCCTGGTTCTGGTGCGCCAGCAGGCGGGCCTTTTCCTGCAGCTCCTGGTTGGTCTGCTGAAGCTCCTGCTGGCGGCTCTGCAGCTCCTCCGCCAGGGACTGCGACTGCTTCAGCAGGTCTTCGGTGCGGCTGTTGGCCTCGATCGTGTTGATGACGATGCCGATCGATTCGGTGAGCTGGTCGAGGAAGGCCTGGTGCACCGGGTTGAACCGCTCGAGCGAGGCGAGCTCGACCACGCCCCGCACCTGGTCCTCGAACACGATGGGCAGCACCAGCACGTCCATGGCCGCCGTCTCCGACAGGCCCGAAGCGATGCGGAAGGCCTGGCTCGGCACGTTGGTGAGCAGGATCTTTTCGGCGTCAAGCGCGCACTGTCCGACAAGGCCCTCGCCCAGGCGCACTTCCTTGCCGTGGGTGTGCTTGCCGCCCGAGGCGTAGCTGGCGAACAGCTTCAGCGCCGGCGTGTCGTCGGCCGTGTAGCTCATCACGTAGAACTCGGCCTGCTGGGCCCCCACCACCGGCGCCAGCTCCGACAGGATGAGCTGGCCCACGGTGACCAGGTCCTTCTGGCCCTGCAGCATGCGCGAGAACTTCGCGAGGTTGGTCTTCAGCCAGTCCTGCTCGGTGTTCTTCTGGGTGGTGTCCTTCAGGTTGCGGATCATCTCGTTGATGGTGTCCTTGAGCGCGGCCACCTCGCCCTGCGACTCCACCGTGATCGAACGCGCCAGGTCGCCCTGCGTCACCGCGGTGGCCACCTCGGCGATGGCGCGCACCTGGGTCGTCAGGTTGGCGGCCAGCTCGTTCACGTTTTCGGTGAGGCCCTTCCAGGTGCCCGAAGCACCCGGCACCTTGGCCTGGCCGCCAAGCTTGCCTTCAACGCCCACCTCGCGCGCCACCGTGGTCACCTGGTCGGCAAAGGTGGCCAGCGTGTCGGTCATGCTGTTGATGGTCTCGGCCAGCGCGGCGATCTCGCCCTTGGCCTCCACCGTGAGCTTCTGCTTCAGGTCGCCGTTGGCCACCGCGGTGACCACCTTGGCGATGCCGCGCACCTGCGAGGTCAGGTTGCCGGCCATGAAGTTCACGTTGTCGGTCAGGTCCTTCCAGGTGCCCGACACGCCCTTGACCTGCGCCTGGCCGCCCAGGCGCCCTTCGGTGCCCACCTCGCGCGCCACCCGGGTCACCTCGGCCGCGAACGACGACAGCTGGTCCACCATGGTGTTGATCACGTCCTTGATCTGCAGGATCTCACCGCGCACGTCCACCGTGATCTTCTGCGTGAGGTCGCCGCCGGCGATGGCGGTGGCCACCTTCGACACGTCGCGCAGCTGCACGGTGAGGTTGGAGGCCATCGAGTTCACGCTGTCGGTCAGGTCCTTCCAGGTGCCGGCCACGCCCTGCACGTCGGCCTGGCCGCCGAGCTTGCCCTCGGTGCCCACTTCGCGCGCCACACGGGTCACCTCGGCCGCGAAGCTGCGCAGCTGGTCCACCATGGTGTTGATGGTGTTCTTCAGCTCCGAGATCTCGCCTTTCACGTCCACCGTGATCTTCTTGGACAGGTCGCCTGCCGCCACCGCCTTGGTCACCTCGGCGATGTTGCGCACCTGGGAGGTCAGGTTGCCGGCCATGAAGTTCACCGACTCGGTCAGGTCCTTCCAGGTGCCGGCCACGCCCTGCACGTCGGCCTGGCCGCCCAGCTTGCCCTCGGTGCCCACCTCGCGGGCCACCCGCGTCACTTCGGCGGCGAAGCTGCGCAGCTGGTCCACCATGGTGTTCAC
>NZ_SWAR01000047.1 GCF_006386545.1 Methylibium rhizosphaerae
CCTGGGGGCGCATGCCGTCGTTGCCGCCTCGTTGTGTGCAGTGAGCACACCGCCTCGGCGGCGCCTAGGCCTGCGCCCCCAGGGACCCAAGCGTGAGGCTCCAAATAGCGTTAACAGGCCCTAAACCGTTCGTGCGAGGTGGCCGCAAACTTTCCTCGGGAACGACCGGTGTGCTGGCTCTTTCGCTGTCAGGCCGCGGTCACTGGGAGGCGGTCGTCTCCCCGGGGTCCTTCTCCGCTGCCAGGTCCTCAGCGCACCCGCGCCGCGTTGTCCATCATCGACTTGGCAAAACCCCGGGCAGTCTGCGTGAGCACCGCCTCGACGATGCCGCGGCGGTCGGCGTCGGTGAGCCCCGGGTTCAGGAACTGCATGCTCGACAGGTAGGTGTGCTCCTGCAGGGCGCGGCCGTCGGGCAGCCGGCGCTGCAGGCCCATCAGCACGTACACGGCTTCGCGGCCATCGGCCGCCTGGTGGCGGTCGGCCAGCACGTGCACCGCATAGGCCTTGGGGCTGAAGCTGCGGTCGAACTCCGGCGGCAGGGCCTTGTTCACCGCCTGGCGCGCCTGCTCCTGGGTGAGCGGCACGTGGGTGAGGCTGACGTTGAGTTCGGCGGCGCCGCAGGGGGTGGTTGCGAACCCCAGCAGCAGAACAGCGAGGGAGGTGGCGGTCTTGAGGGCGTGAAGGCGGTTCATCGTGAGCGCGATCTCGGGCAGATGGGCGCTCACGATAGCCGATGCCGGCCAGGCGCCTACGCCACGCGGCCGAGGATCTCGTTCATCTCGTCGCGGGAGAACGCCCGCAGGGTCTGCGTGCGGATGTTGCCGGCCTGACCGATGCCCAGGCCGAACGCCGTCATCGCCTTGTCGTCGGGCGCGTCGAAGGTGCACACGACGTCGTAGTTGCCCAGCGTCCACAGCACGCTCTTCATCGTGATGCCAGCCTTGCGGGCGGCCGCCTCCACGGCCTCGGCGCGGTGTGTGGTTTCCTTGACGTTGCGGATGCCCTGTTCGGTGAAGTTGCAGAGCACGACATAGGTCGCCATGGGTCCCTCCTCGGTTCCAACAGAGCCCCTCGAACCGTCCTCCCGCCGCCGCGAGGCCTTGCGGCGGCACGGGATGCCTTTGCAGGAGAGAGTCCGGCCGCGAGTGCAGCGGCCGGCTCCTTGAGCTTAGGCCGCGAGGCGGCAAAGTCCAGCGGTGTTATGGTCGCGGCCGCTCGATGTCGAGTGCCGGTTGCGGAAGGAGCTCTCCATGCGTCGTGTCCCCATCGCCGGCCTGTGGCGGGGCCTGCTGCTGCTGGCGGCCCTGGCCTGCGTGGCCGCCCGCCCGGCATCTGCCGCAGACATCGCCTTTGCCGGCGGCGCCAGCCTGCGGCTGGCCAGCGTGGAGGAGGGGGCTGCTGCGCTGGGTGCGCGCGACGAATGGCTGCAGCTGTGCAGCGACTGGCACCGGGCCGCGCTGCTGCGCGGCCGCAAGCCCGACACCGAGGCGGCGCTGCAGGCCCTGCTGAGCCGCGCGGCGCTGGCGTGGACGCGCGAGGAAGCCTCGCGCATCGAAGCCTCGGCCCGCCGGCTGGCGCCGCGGTTCGAGGCGCTCGGCGTGCCGCTGCCCAGGCAGGTGCTGCTCATCAAGACCGACGGCAGCGAAAGCGCCGGCGCACCGCACACGCGCGGCGACGCGGTGATGCTGCCGGCCCGGGCGCTGCCGCCGGGCGAACAGGGGCTGGACTACCTGCTGGCGCACGAGCTGTTCCATGTGATGTCGCGCCGTTCGCCGGTGCTGGCCACGCGCCTGTATGCGCTCATCGGTTTCGAGCCGGCGCCGGAATTCATCTGGCCGCAGGAGCTGCAGGCAGTGCGCATCGTCAACCCGGACGCACCGCATCACCGGCATGCCATGCGCCTGCCGCGTGCCGAAGGCGGCGGCGACGTCTGGCTCATGCCCGTCCTGGTGGCCAAGCGGCCGGTGAGGTTCGAGGCCGGCGAGACCTTCTTCGACGTGATGGAACTCATGCTGGTCGAGGTGGTGTCCGAGGGCGGCGGCAGCCGTGCACGCCGCACGGCCGACGGCAAGCTGGCGACCGCCTCGCCTGCGCTGACCCGCGCCTACATGGACCGCCTGGGCGGCAACACCGGCTACGTGATCCACCCGGAAGAGACGATGGCCGACAACTTCGCCTTCCTCGCGGCCGGCATGCCGGTGCGGCAGCCGGCGCTGCTGCAGCGCATCGAGGCGGTGTTCAGGTCGCAGTGAGCAGCGCCGTGTAGCGCCGCTGCATTTCTTCGGGCGTCACCTCCTCGATCGAATGGCCCAGCAGCCATTCATGCCCGAACGGGTCGCGGATGCGGCAGGAGCGTTCGCCGTAGAACTCGTCGGCGGGCGGCCGCACCATCGTCGCGCCGGCAGCGATGGCCCGTTCGGCGGCCGCGTCGGCGTTGTCCAGGTGCAGGTGGATGACGTGCGGGTGGTGGCCGCCTTCGGCAGGGGCGCGGATGCCGTACTCGGGAAACTCGTCGCACAGCATCAGCACGGCCGGTCCGAGCTGCAGCTCGGCATGGCCGATGCGCCCGCTCGGCTCGGTGAGGCGGAAGCGTTCGGTGGCGCCGAAGGCCTGCTCGTAGAAACGGATCGCCGCGGCGGTGTCGCGCACGCAGAGGTAGGAAAACACTTCATGGATCACGGGGGCGGGCATCGTCGGGTCTCCTGTGATGAAAGTCCGTTGCGCAGGCTAGCGGGCGGGCAGGCGGCCGTCTTGTAGATTTTTTTGACGCCCCGGCGACAGCAGGGCGGCCCGGCCGCGGCTACGATGCGGCCGCCGGCGTCTTCGCCGGCACACGTCTTCAGGGCGGGGCGAAATTCCCCACCGGCGGTAAGTTGCCCCGCGCAACGAAGCCCGCGAGCGCTCCGGATGCGCCATGCGTCCGGAGGTCAGCAGACCTGGTGAGATGCCAGGGCCGACGGTCACAGTCCGGATGAAAGAAGATGTGCTGGGGTGCCCCTTGCCAACGCTCGGGCGGCGGATGCCGTGCGTGCGCGCGCAATGGCGCCCACGCGCGCCCTGAAACGTTTTTCGCCAACCTTTGTGATCGCGAGGAGCGTTTCAATGTCTGCAACTCTTGCTGTTCCCCAGGCGGTTTCGCACCGCAACCTCCCCCCACCGCTGCGACGTGCGGTACAGGCCCTGCAGCAGGGCCGCGCCGTCGTGCTGCTGGACGACGACGACCGTGAGAACGAGGCCGACCTCATCGTCGCGGCCGACCGGCTCACCCGCGCCTCCATGGCCATGCTGATCCGCGAATGCAGCGGCATCGTGTGCCTGTGCCTGCCCGACGAGCACATCCGCCGGCTCGGCCTCGTGCCGATGGTGACCCACAACGGCAGCCGCTACGGCACGGCCTTCACCGTGTCGATCGAGGCGCGCGAAGGCGTGAGCACCGGCGTCAGCGCGGCCGACCGGGTGACCACCATTCGCGCGGCCATCGCCGACGATGCGAGACCCGCCGACCTGGTGAGCCCGGGACATGTGTTCCCGCTGCGCGCGGCGCCGGGCGGCGTGCTCGAGCGGCGTGGCCACACCGAAGGCGCGGTGGATCTCGTCAGGCTGGCCGGGCTGAAACCGGCCGCGGTGCTGTGCGAACTCATGAACCCGGACGGCACCATGGCCCGCGGC
Source organism: Methylibium rhizosphaerae (assembly GCF_006386545.1). Classification (GTDB taxonomy): domain Bacteria; phylum Pseudomonadota; class Gammaproteobacteria; order Burkholderiales; family Burkholderiaceae_C; genus Pseudorivibacter; species Pseudorivibacter rhizosphaerae. The sequence continues at coordinate 3,670 of NZ_SWAR01000047.1, forward strand.
AGCGATGTCGAACGCTTCGCGAAGCTGCACGACTTCCCGATGCTGACCATCGCCGAACTGGTTGCGTTTTTCAGTGACCAGTGATCAGTCACTGGGAACGTGCGAGGGCTGGGCCGGGGCGGCGGGGCGGTATTGCGAGGGAGCCAGGCCCGACAGTGCTCGGAACTCGTGCACCAGGTGGGCCTGGTCGTGGTATCCGGCGTCGGCGGCCAGCTCGGCCCAGTGGGTGATGTGTTCGCACGCGGCGGCCTTGAGCACCCTGCGGAAACGCAGCACGCGTGCATAGCGCTTCGGCGTGAGGCCCACGCTGGCGTTGAAGCCGGCGATGAAGCGGGCGGCCGAGAGGCCGCTCGCGGCCTGCAGCGATGCGATGCGGGCGCCGCCCCCGCTCGCATGCAGGGCGCGCAGGGCCTGCCGCACGGCAGCGTCGGGCAGCGCCCGCGGGTCGAGCCGTGCGCGCAGCGCAGCTTCCAGGCGGTCGAGCCGCTGCTGCGGTGACGCCGCGGCCAGCAGTTGCTCGCGCAGCCGGCGCGCCTCGGCACCCCACAAGTCTTCCAGGGCCACCGACTGCTCCGCCAGTTCGCCGGCAGGCAGGCCGAGCAGCGCCGCGGCGCCGCCCGCGCGGAAATGCACCCCCACCGCGAGCGAGCGGCGAGACGTGTCGATGACGAAGTGGCGTGTCCCGGCACCGGTGGCCAGCATCGCCGGCCAGCGGGTCCCGTGGCGGTCGGTGGCATCGGCGTAGCGGGTGATGTGTTCGCCGGCCAGGTGGATCACCAGGTCCACCCGCCCGGTAGGCAGCACCCGCTCGCGTGCATGCGGCTTGGGATCGCGCTCGACATGCCACAGGCATTCGATCAGGGCATCGAGCGGCGGTGCGGGCGTGCGGCGCATCAGCATGGCCGGGCCATGCTACGCCGAGGGAACAGGAAGAGGGGGAGTGGAGGCCGTGGCGGCGGGCGAACGGCCCGCCGCGATGCGCTGCCTCAGCGCTTCTGGTCGAGCTGGCGCGCGCGCGCCATGCTGCGGCGGTCACTGCCGATCGCGGGAATGTAGAACGGCTCGAACTTGCGGCCCTTGTCCGGCATGGGCTCGAAGCGCTGGTCCTTGCTCGGAGGCAGGTCGGTGGGCGGTGTCTTGGGCATGGTGCAAACCTCTTGCCGGTGTCGGCTCAGGCACAACGGACGTTATCCGGCATTGGATGACACGGGCACCGTGACAACTCGCATCCGTTGTAGTTTTGCGTGCCGCATGCCGCACTGATGTCGCAATGCGTCGCCGCATGGCGACGGATCGTGCGGTCGGTGCGTCGCCATGCGGCGACACCGTCATCTGCGCGAGCGCTGGGCGTGGCCGGGGCGCTCAGTACCCGATCTCGTAGCGGTAGTCCTTGTAGCGCAGCACCGCCGACTTGAGCTTGATCTGTTCGAGCACCAGGCCGGGCAGCGGCTTGTCGCCCTCGTGGACGATCGAGCCGTTGATGACGACGAAGCGCCTGGCCGGGTCTTCCGAATACACCGATCCGCCGATCGTCAACTGCGGCAGCTCGCGCTGGATGTGGCCTGGCAGTTCGTGCCGGGCATGGATGCGGCCGCCGCCTGCATCGGCGGGCTGCTGCGCAGACGCCGGTGCGGGGGGCGCGGCGGTGGCTGCAGCGGCCTTGGGATGATGCGGCTGCGGCGCCGGCGGCTCGGCAGCCAGCCGCAGCGGCGGTGCCGGCTCCAGCGCGGGCGCGACCGCGGCGCCTTGCGGCGGCTGGGGCTGCGGGGTAGCCGGGGGGGATAGCGCCGCAGGCGGTTGTGCCGCCGGCAACGGCGCCGCGGCAACGGCCGGCGCAAGCGGCCCGGGATGCGGTTCAGCACGGCCGAGCAGCTGCCACAGCAGCCAGGCGATCAGGGCCAGCAGCAGGACCACCACCAACCAGACGATCGTCGGCGTGCCACGCCGCCCCGTCTCGCCATCGGTGTCGGCATCGTCGGCCACGGCCGGCACCGGCTGCGCATGGATGCCGGGCACCGCGCCGCGCTCGCGTTCAGAGTCGGCCCGTCTCAAGGCATCGAGGATGTAGGACATGCGGGATCTCTCGTGCGTCAGTTCGAGGCCGTCTCGACCTGCAGCTGCGGCTCTTCGACGCCGGTCGCGCGGTTGAGCAGCATCAAGGTCACGGGGCCGGCCACGCCGTCGGGCCGGAGCCCCTGCGCGAGCTGGAAGGTGTGCAGGCGGGCCTTCATCGCGGCATCCATCACGGCCTGGCCGGTCGCAGGCGCGGGCTGGCCTTCGAAGCGTGCCAGACGGGTGGCCAGCCATTGAGCGGCCGGGCCCGAGTCGCCGTCGGCGATCTTGCGGGCCCAGGCCGGCGGCGTACGCCACAGCGTGGCGAACTCTCCGCGCCACACGCTGGCCAGCGAACTGAGCGGCAGCGTGTGCGAGACGCCGCCGCTGCGCAGGGTCGCGCTCTGTTTGGTGAGGCCGGTGAGCAGCACGTAGACCGGCTTGTCCTGCTCGTCGCGCAGGGTGAGGATGCCCGGGCGGTCGAGCTGGCGCACCAGCGCCAGGCCGCCGCTGCCCCTGAAACACTGCAGCTGCCGGCGCGCCACGGCCTCGCACGGGGCCGGTTCGCCGGCGGCCAGCGGCAGCTGCCACAACGAAGCCAGTTCACGCCAGGCTTCCTTCTCGTCGCGCTGCTGCGGCTTGAACGTCGATGCGGGCGCCGAGCCGGCGGCGGCAGGCACGGCGGAGGCCGCCACCGGCACCGCGCTGGCCGCAGCCACTGCCACTGCCACTGCCACCGTCGGCCGCACCACGGCGGACGCTGAAGCCGCGACGGCCGACGCGGCTGCCGAAGCCGCAGCAGCAGCCGGTGCCGCATTCGCGACGGCCGCGCTGCCTGGGGCCGTGCCGCGGTCCATGGCCCAGCTCACGATGCCTAACAGCGCCGCGCCGGCCACGAGGCCCAGCCCGCCCAGGGCTGCGATGCGGCCGTAGCCGAAAGCCGCCCAGGCGGGTGCGGCCGGCGGCGGCTCGACGATGCCGAAGACTTCCCTGGCGGCCTTTTCGACCACTTCGCGATCGACCCGGTTGCGCCCGCTTGCGTAGGCGCCCAGCAGCGCCCGATCGCACAGCAGGTTGATGCGCCGTGGAATGCCGCGCGACAGCTGGTGGATGCGCTGCCGGGCCTGGCGGTCGAAGGGCATGGAGGTGGTGAGGCCGGCCACCCCCAGGCGGTGGCGCACGTACTGCGCGGTTTCCCGCTCGGAGAGCGCTTCGAGGTGGAACCGGGCGATCACCCGCTGTGCCAGCTGCTCGAGCTCGGGCCGCGCGAGCATGGTGCGCAGCTCGGGCTGGCCGATCAGGATGATCTGCAGCAGCTTGCGTTCGTTGGTCTCGAGGTTGGTGAGCAGCCGCAGCTGCTCCAGCACGTCGGCCGAGAGGTTCTGCGCCTCGTCGATGATGAGCACGTTGTTCTGCCCGACCGCATGGGTCTTGAGCAGGAACTCGTTGAGCGGGTCGAGGTAGTCCTTGATGGTGGCGACGCCCGGGCCGTCGTGGTGCACCGGGATGCGGAACTCGTCGCAGATGCTCTTGAGCAGCTCCTCGACCGTGAGCTTGGGGTTGAAGATGTAGGCGACGTTGCAGCGCTTGGGGATCTTCTCCAGGAAGCAGCGGCACACGGTGGTCTTGCCCGCGCCGATCTCGCCGGACAGCAGCACGAAACCGCCGCCGCCGCGCAGGCCGTACAGCAGATGGGCGAGCGCCTCGCGGTGCCGCTCGCTCATGAACAGGTAGCGAGGGTCGGGCGCGATGGAGAAGGGCTCGTGCTGGAGACCGAAGAACTGCGCGTACATAAGCCGCGAGGATACGTCCACGCGCAGGGTTTTCGTGCCGGGTTGAACGCGGGGCCGCGCTACAGGTCGGTTCGCAGCTTCCAGATCTCAGGGAACAGCACCACGTCGAGCATCTTGCGCAGGTAGCCCACGCCGGAGGTGCCGCCGGTGCCGCGCTTGAAGCCGATGACCCGCTCCACCGTGGTCACATGGCGGAAGCGCCACAGCCGGAAGGCGTCTTCCAGGTCGGTGAGCTCCTCGCCCAGCTGGTAGAGGTCCCAGTGCTGCTCGGGGTTGCGGTACACGGTGAGCCAGGCCTGCTCGACTTCGGTGCTTTCGGCATAGGGCTGGGTCCAGTCGCGCTGCGTGTGGGTGGCCGGCACCGGCAGCCCGCGGCGGGCCAGCAGGCGCAGCGACTCGTCGTACAGCGAGGGGGCCTCGTAGGCGGCCTGCACCTCCGCCAGCCGCAGCGCGCTGTGCGCATGGGGCTTGAGCATCGCGGCGTTCTTGTTGCCCAGGGCGAACTCGACACAACGGTATTGCCAGCTCTGGAAGCCGCTGCTGTTGCTGAGATAGGGCCGGATGGCCGAATACTCCGGCGGCGTCATCGTGGCCAGCACGTCCCAGGCATGCACCAACTGTTCCATGATCTTCGACACGCGCGCCAGCATCTTGAAGGCTGGCGGCAGCTCGTCGTTCGCCACCGCGGCGATGGCGGCGCGCAGCTCGTGGAGCATCAGCTTCATCCAGAGTTCCGAGGTCTGGTGCTGCACGATGAAGAGCATCTCGTTGTGCTCGGGCGACAGCGGCTTCTGCGCGGAAAGGATCTGGTCGAGCTGCAGGTAGTCGCCGTAGCTCATGTCCTTCGAGAAGTCGAGCTGGGCCTTCTCGTCGTGGACGATCTGTTCGGAGGTCTTGTTCGGGTTCATGTCTTCGGGTGGCTGCGTCAGGTCACGGCGGCGCGCTGGTTGAAGCGGGCTTCGCGCCACTCCTCTTTCTCGAGCACCTGCACGAAGTGCTCCACCGCATCCCACACGTCGGCGTGGCTGGTGTACAGCGGCGTGAAGCCGAAGCGCAGCACGTCGGGCGCACGGAAGTCGCCGATCACGCCGCGGGCGATGAGCGCCTGCACCATGGCATAGCCGCCGCTCTCGTGCGCGAAGCACACCTGGCTGCCGCGGATGCCGGCGTCGCGCGGTGAAGCGAGGGAAAGGCCGTGACCCTGGCAGCGCGACTCGACCAGCTCGATGAACAGCTCGGTGAGCGCGATGGACTTGCGGCGCAGGGCGGCCAGCCCTCCCAGCGGCTGCGCGGCCAGCAGCGTATCGACGCCGCATTCCAGCGCCGCTAGCGAAATGACCGGCGGCGTGCCGCACAGGTAGCGGGTGATGCCGGTGGCCGGCCGGTACTCCGGCGTGAACTCGAACGGTTCGGCATGACCCATCCAGCCCGACAGCGGCTGCCAGAATCGGCCGGCATGGCGCGGGTGGGCCCACACGAAGGCCGGAGCCCCCGGGCCGCCGTTCAGGTACTTGTAGCCGCAGCCCACCGCGAAGTCGGCGTCCGCGCCTGTCAGGTCGACCGGGATGGCACCGGCCGAATGGCACAGGTCCCACACCACCAGCGCACCGGCCCGGTGGGCCGCGGCGGTGAGGGCGGCCATGTCGTGCACGCGGCCGGTGCGGTAGTTCACCTGGGTGAGCATCAGCACGGCGAGGCGCTCGTTCAGGTGCGCGGCGATCTCGTCGGGCTCCACCAGCACGAGCTCGTAGCCCTGCGAGCGGGCCAGGCCCTCGGCGATGTAGAGGTCGGTGGGGAAGTTGCTGCGCTCCGAGACGATCACGTTGCGCTCGGGCGCGTCCTCGTCGGTGATGCGCAGCGCCGCGGTCAGCACCTTGAACAGGTTCACCGAGGTGGAATCGGCCACCACCAGCTCGCCGGGGCCGGCGCCCACCAGCTGCGCGATCTTGTCGCCCACGCGTTGCGGCAGGTGGATCCAGCCGGCCGTGTTCCAGCTCTTGATGAGGTCGCGGCCCCATTCGTCCTGCACCACCTGCGCCACGCGTTGCGGCGTGGCTCTCGGCATCACGCCCAGCGAGTTGCCGTCGAGGTAGATCGTGCCCTCGGGCAGGTCGAACAGGTCGCGCAGCTCGCGCAAGGGGTCGGCGGCGTCGCGCGCCAGGCAGTCTTGTCTTGTGGTGGTCATCAGAGTTCTCGAAGGACAGCCCGCACGGGGCTTGCGTCGCAGGTCACGAGCTTCAGGGGCAGGGCGATCAGCTCATAGTCGCCTTCGGGCACCTCGTCGAGCACGAGGTTCTCGAGCACGCGCACGTCGCGCCGGCGGATCACCTGGTGGCTGTCGAGCGTCTTGCTGTCGGCCGGGTCGATGCTGGCGGTGTCGATGCCGACCAGGCGCACGCCCAGGTCGGCCAGGCGTTCGAGGGCGGCGGGTGCATACGCGGCGAGCTGCGTGTCGAAGCGGTCGAGCGGTGCATGCAGGTAGGTGCGCACGAGCACCCGGGGCGGCAGATCTTCGAGCGCATGCTCGATGTGATGCCACTCGACGAGCGGTCCGCGGCCGATGCAGTGGATCACCCGGCACCGCCCCAGGTAGGGCGCGAGGTCCACTGCGCCGATGGCGGCGCCGGCGTCGTCGTAGTGCAGCGGTGCGTCGGCATGCGCGCCCACGTGCGGCGTCAGCGTGATGGCGCTCACGTTGACCGGGCAGCCGGGCCCGATGGTCGCCACGAAGCGCTGCTGGTAGGCCGTGTCGCCGGGGAACACCGGCGAGGCCTCGCTGACGGGGGGCGAAATGTCCCAGAGCTTTTTCATGGCCGGCACCGTAGCACCGGCTTTTGGGTCGTGGTGTCGGTTAATTCCAACGACCGCGCGAGTTCCGATAGTTCTCCGATCTCACCGGCTCGGGGGCGCAGCAAATTCGGCGATCGGGGGCGTGTCGTTGCCGCCGCGCCGGGCCAGCAGCGCCGAGGTTTCTCGCACCAGCGCCACGAACTCGGCACGCTGGCCGTGCGGGTCGCGGCCCAGCGATGCGGCAGCGAGCCTGGCGCTGTCGTCGAGCGTCCAGCGGCCGGTGTAGGCACTGCCGGCCAGCACCTGCGCATAGCCGGCCACCGCGGCGGCGAAGCGCAGGTCGGTCGAGGCCTGCTCGAAGGCCTCGGGCTTGGCGTCGACCGGCTGCTCGATCAGCGCGCTGGTGTCGCTGCCCGGGGCCTTGTAGCGAATGCGCAGCCAGGCCAGCTCGTTCGTCCTGCCAGCGGCTGCGGCCTCGATGCGGTTGGCCGGATAGCGCCGCTGCGGCAGCAGGCCGGCCTGGCCCTGCAGCGTGACCTCGTAGAGCGCCGTCACATGGTGGCCGGCACCGATGTCGCCGGCATCGACGCGGTCGTTGGCGAAGTCTTCCTCGCGCAGCGCACGGTTGTCGTACCCGATGAGCCGGTATTCCTTCACCACCGCCGGGTTGAACTCGAGCTGCAGCTTCACGTCTGCGGCCACCGTGGCCAGCGTGGAGCGGAACTCGTGCACCAGCACCTTGCGCGCCTCGGCCACGGTGTCAAGGAAGGAATACTTGCCGTCGCCCACGTCGGCCACCGCTTCCATCAGCGCGTCGTTGTAGCTCGCATGGCCCACGCCCAAGGTGGACAGCCCGATGCCGCTCCTGCGCTCGGCCGCGACGATCTCCTTGAGCTGGTCGATGTTGGTGACGCCGACGTTGAAGTCGCCGTCGGTGGCCAGCAGGATGCGGTTGATGCCGCCCTGGATGTAGCCCTGGCGCGCCTGCTGGTAGGCCAGCCGCAGGCCCGAGGCACCGGCCGTGCTGCCGCCGGCCTGCAGGGCTTCGATCGCCTCCCGGATGCGGGTCTTCTCGTGGCCGGGCGTGGACGGCAGCGCCACCCGGGTGCTGCCCGCATAGGTGACGATGGCGACGCGGTCCTGCTCGCGCAATTGCTCCACGAAGGCCAGCATCGCCTCCTTCACCAGCGGCAGGCTCTGCGGGATGTTCATCGAGCCCGACACGTCGATCAGCAGCACCAGGTTGGCCGGCGGCAGCGTGTCCTGCGCCGGGTCGGCGGCCTGGATGCCGATGCGCAGCAGGTGGTTGCCGGCCTTCCAGGGGCTGGGCGCGAGTTCGGTGCGCACCGCGAACGGCAGCTTGGAGCCCAGCGCCTCCGGGCGCGGGTCGTCATAGCTGAAGTAGTTGAGCATCTCCTCGGCACGCACCGCCGCCGCCGGCACCGAGGCGCCGCGGCGCACGAGGCCGCGCACGCTGCTGTAGGAGCCGGTGTCCACGTCGATCGAGAAGGTCGACACCGGCGCTTGTGCCACGCGCCGGACGGGATGGGCCGGTGCTGCGCGCGTGGTGATGCCGGTGTAGCTTGCGTCGCGCTCCATGGCCGGGGCGGGCGGTGCGATCGCGATGCCCCCGGTGATGGCCGGTGTCGCAGCAGGCGCCTGATGGGCTTGCGACAGCGGCGAGGTACGGGCCTCCTTGGCCGAGGCCTCGCGCCGGGTGCGCTCGCTTTCGTCGCGGCGCGCTTCGGCTGCGGCCGCGACCCTGCTTTCGGCGACCGGCGGCGTGTTCGCCGGGCTGCCGTCGCCCCGCATGTCGGAAGTCGAGCAGGCGACCAGGGCGGCAGCGATCAACGCGGCAAGGCCGCGTATCGGTGTGGAGTGAGAGGGCATGGGTGGCGTCCTTTCTTCGTTCAGTCGGTCAGGCGGGCGGTGCCGGCGGGCATCGTTGCCTGCTGAAACGGTGGACGTGTGGAAACGGGGTTAGCCGTGGGCGCTGTACGCTGTCAGCGTGCGGCCCGATCACTCGATGATGGGCACTGGATCCCGGTCCTCGAACGCGGACTGCACGGCCTCGACGAGTCGAAGGGCCAGCGCCTTGTCGAGCAGTACCGGATACTCTTTCAAGAGCTTGCCCGAGACCCCCCAGCCACCTTCCTTGATGGAACGGATCATGCGAACGGCGTCCGCATCGGGCATCTCCAGCACCTCCTTGATGCGTTGCTGGGCGAGCTGGAAACGCACCAGAACGCGCGCTTCGTCGGCCATCTCGTGGCGAATCGTGTGGGCCACGAGCTGGGCCGTGTAGATCACATGCTCCGTGAGATCCGGATGGCGCCAGGCAAAGCTGGCGTCTTCGTAGGCGTCGAACACGAGGTTCGACCGTACCCCGTCTTCGCACGTGAGCATTTCGCCGAATCGGCAGGCCGTGTCGTATCGCCGCATGAACGGACGCGAAAAGAGCTCGAGCGCCCGGTCGTACCCGTGGCCAAACTCACGTACTGCGGTGATGGTTGCCGATATCGGGAGGATCACCCCGGCCGGAATGGCCCTGTCTCGCTGCAATGTGTCGTTGATGAGGAAGCGGTGGATGCGCCCGTTGCCGTCGCTCATGGGATGGATGTAGACGAAGCCGAAGGCGATGGCAGCCGCTCGCGCCAAGGCTTCCCGGCCGCGAGTCGCTCGTTCGAACGCCCTGAGGCCGTCCAGCATCGCATCGAGCGCAGCGAAGTGCGGGCCGATGTAGTGAACGATGTCCTCGCGAATCGTGGCCTGGCCCACGAAGACCGGAGATCGGCGCAGGCCGCGGCGAAGCACTGTCTCGCCAAGGATGCCTGTCTGGAGCGCGGTGAGACTGTCGTGGCTCAGTGGCTCTTCAAGCTTGCCGCAGTGCTCGGCCATGACATGCGCGAACCGTTTGATGCGGTCGGTCTGGTCGGCCTCGCGCTCGATCAGGAAGCTTGCTCGTGACTCCTTGAACGTGAGCCAGGTTGCGGCACGCATCAACACGTCTTCACCGAACTGGCGATCAAGTTCCGCGATCGCCCCGGCCGGGTCGAATTGCAGCGCCTGTCGCAGGGGCTCCGTGCGACGGATCACGGGGCAGAACGCAGGGGTCCCCGGCAAGTTGTTGTTGATGCGCCAGCGCCGGTCGCGAATGGCATGGACGCTCGTCAGGTAGGCGTCGCTCGGCAGCGCGTCGACGTACGTTCCTCCGGCGAGGTCCGGGACGTCCAGCCGCTGCCCGGTGAGCCACTCGTAGAGAAAGCCGGCGCGGCGTGCGTACTGCCCGAACGGTTCTGCTCGGCACCACTGCTCGAGCGGGGCAGGCCCGGAGGCGGCGAACAGTCGCGCAAAGAATTCGAGGTGGATCTCCTCGTACTTCAGGCCGAACTCGAAGTGCCCGGCGAATGTGTCCTCCGGACGGTAGACGCTTGGGAACTGGTTCTGGATGAGTTCCGCCGACTCTCGGCTGCTGCGCGTCCTGCCAATGACGGATGCCACCCGTAAGGGCTGCACCGGAGCGATGCCGAACTGAGCCTCCAAAGCTTTGAAGCCGATCTGCATGTTACGAAATACGCCTGCGGTTCGCGAAAAACGATGACGGTGTGCCGCGGCAGTCAAAAAGAAGTGACGGCGAATGGTTACATAAATATGAGCACGAGGAAAGAAAACAGATGACAGCTGCGCCTGGCAACGAAAAAGCGCTTGGAAACTGATCCGTTGCGGGCGACTACACCGGTTGAGTGAGCGGCGGCAACCCATGGCGCGCACGGGCGCGATCGCAGGCCTCGTCGCCACGGCCCAGTGGCGCCAGCATGCCGAACTCGCGGCACGGTCCGGGGCGCCATTCGTAGATGCCGCAGCCGGCGCGTTCGCCCACGGTGCCCACCAGCGCGGCACAGCGGGGGCGTGCGTGGTCGGTGCCTCGCATGCGGCAGGTCGACTCGGTCACCTCGACCGCAAGGCCGTCGGGCACGTGGCCGCCTTGGCTTTGCAGCTCGTCGCGGGCGAAGTCCACCCGGAAGCTGGCGCAGCAGGCGCCGCAGGTGAGGCACGGGTTCATGGCGCGGAGCCCCTGTCGGGATCGTGTGCTGCGCGCACGACGGTGACGGTGCATTCGGCCGCCGCCGACACCTCGGAAGACACGCTGCCCAGGTAGCGCCGCAGGGTGGAGGCGCCGCGCGCCCCGATGATGATGTGGTCCACCTGGTTGCGCTGTGCGTAGCCCAGCAGCGCGCCGGCGATGTCGGGCGACTCCAGCACCTGGCAGGTCACGCGGTGGTCCTCGCGCCAGCCGAGTGCCTCGCGCAGGCCGTGCGCCCAGTGCTTGAGCTCGATGAGGCGCTGCATGTGCAGGTGGCGGCCCTGCGCATCGACGGTCTCGTCCATGCCGATGAGGTTGGTCTTGAGCACGCTCACGCAGGCGAGCCGCGCCGACGGCAGGCCGCCGAGCAGCCGCAGCGCGTTGTCACGCAGCGCCGCCGAAAGCTGCGGCGACGCCGAGGTGTCCACCGCCGCCATGACCACCGGGTTGCGCTCGACCTGCGTCTGGACGGCCTGCTGCCGTACCGGCTCGGCGCCCGCGGCCTGCCACCAGCGCTTCATGCGGCTCCAGCGGCTGGCCGCCTGCAGGCGTTCGGCGCGCGGGGTCAGTTCGACCTCCGCCGGGTTCTGCAGGTCGAAGGCCAGGTGCGCCGCGGTGGCATAGCGGCGCTCGGCCTGCACCTCCAGGCAGCGCAGCACGACCTCCTGCAGCCACGGCGGGCAGTCGGGCCGCAGCGCCCGCGGCGGCACAGGCTCGGTGTAGAGCCGCTCGCGCAGCCCGCGAACGCTGGTGGGCGCGCCGAACGGCCGCTCGCCGGTGAGCAGGTGGTAGAGCATCACGCCCAGGGAGAACAGGTCGCTGCGCGGCTCGTCGCGCACGAACTGCACCTGTTCGGGCGACATGTAGGGGCCGGTGCCCAGCGGCAGCAGGAACTCCTCGTCCAGCAGGTCGGGCAGCTGGTCGTGGTGGGACAGGCCGAAGTCGATCAGGACCGCCTCGCCGCTCGGGCGGAACATCACGTTGCTCGGCTTCACGTCGAGGTGGATGACGTGCTGCCGGTGCAGCTCGTGCAGCGCCTGCGCGACGCGCACGCCGATGTCGACCACCTCCGCCAGCGGCAGCGGCGCGGCATCGAGCCGAGGCCGCAGCGACTCGCCGGCGATGCGTTCCATCACGAGGTAGGGGCGGCGCGTGTAGTCGCCGCGGGCGATGAAGCGCGGCACGTGCGGGCCCTGCAGCCGCGGCAGGATCATCTGCTCGACCTCGAAGCCGACGATGGCCGAGGCATCGTCGCCGTCGCGCAGGTGGGGCGTCTTCATCAGCATCGGCAGGTCGTGCTGGGGGTGCGTGACGCTCCACAGCGTGGCCATGCCGCCCTGGTGGAGGCGTTCGCCGAGCACGAAGCCGTCGACCACGGCGCCCGGCTCGAACACCACGCCGGCTGACGTGTCGAGGCCGACCGCGCCGTTCGTCATGTTCAGACCCCGGTGCGCAGCCGCTCGGCCCAGCGCGGCGGCAGGCCGGCGGCGAGCACCTTGGCTGCCGCGGTGTCGAAGTCGTAGGGCACGCGGTGCAACACCAGCTCGAGCGACTCGGTGTCGAAGCTGGCCCAGCAGACCGCCGGGTTGGCGTCGCGCGACTGGCCCGCCGAGCCCGGGATCACCAGCCAGCGCCGCGTGGGCAGCAGCGGCACCGCGACGCCGGGCACCGGCTGGAAGTCGAGCACCTTGGCGGTGGCCGACATGTGGTACAGCCGCGGCTCGTGAACGTGGCCGCAGAAGGTGTAGAGGCGATCGGTGGCCTGCAGGCTGCGCACCGCGTCGCCACGGCTGTGGATGTAGCCCCATTCGGCCGGCGCCCAGGCGTTGGCATGCACGAACAGGCAGTGGCCCAGCGTGGCGGTGAGCGGCAGCGACCCGAGGAACCTCAGCTGCGACGCGTCGAGCTGCGAGCGGGTCCACTGCGACGCGTCCGCGGCTTCCGGGTCCATCGTGGCCGACGGCTCCCGCGCGGTCGCGTTGTCGTGGTTGCCGAGCACCGCCACCGCGCCTTCATGCTCGACCAGGCTGCGGACCTGATCGACCACCCAGGCCGGGTCGGCGCCGTAGCCGACGTAGTCGCCGATGAAGGCGAACCGGTCGACGCCGGCCGCACGGGCCTGCGCGAGGCAGGTCTGCACCGCCTCTCGGTTGGCATGCAGGTCGGTGAGGATGGCGAGCTTCATGGACTGCCCGGGCCCGCGAAAGAAAGGTCAGCCGATGCGGCCCAGCAGCAGGTATTCCATGAGCGCCTTCTGCACGTGCATCCGGTTCTCGGCCTCGTCCCACACGACCGACTGCGGCCCGTCGATCACCTCGGCGGCCACTTCCTCGCCGCGATGCGCGGGCAGGCAGTGCATGAACAGCGCATCCTTGCGGGCCACGCCCATCATCTCGGCGTCGACGCACCAGTCGGCGAAGGCCTTGCGGCGCTCTTCGTTCTCGGCCTCGTAGCCCATGCTGGTCCAGACGTCGGTGGTCACGAGGTGGGCGCCGCGGCAGGCGTCCATCGGGTCCTTGAAGACCTTGTAGCAGCCGGTGTTGGTGATGCCGGCCACGGCCGGGTCGACGCCGTAGCCGCTGGGGGTGCTCACATGCACGGTGAAGCCCAGGATCTCGGCCGCCTGCAGCCAGGTGTTGGCCATGTTGTTGCCGTCGCCCACCCAGGCCACCACCTTGCCCTGGATGGCGCCGCGGTGCTCGATGTAGGTGAACAGGTCCGCGAGGATCTGGCAGGGGTGGAACTCGTTGGTGAGCCCGTTGATCACCGGCACGCGCGAATGCGCGGCGAAGCGCTCGATCTTGGCCTGCTCGAAGGTGCGGATCATCACCAGGTCGACCATGCGGCTGATCACGCGCGCCGAGTCCTCCACCGGCTCGGCGCGACCGAGCTGGCTGTCGCCGGTGGTGAGGTGCACCACCGAGCCGCCCATCTGGTACATGCCCGCCTCGAAGCTCACGCGGGTGCGGGTGGAGGCCTTCTCGAAAATCATCGCCAGCGTGCGGTCGACCAGCGGCTGGTACTTCTCGTAGTTCTTGAAGCGCTTCTTGATGATGGCGGTGCGCTCGAACAGGTAGGCGTATTCCTCTGCGCGGAAGTCCTTGAACTGCAGGTAGTGCTTGCTGAGAGTCTGGCCGGGTTTCATGTTCATCGCGCTCAGGCAGCCGGCTTGGCGGCGAGGAAGTCCTTGATCAGGGGCACCAGGCGGGTGACGATCTCGCGCGCTTCGGCCTCGGTCAGGATGAGCGCCGGCAGCAGGCGCACCACCTTGTCGGCCGTCACGCTGATCAGCAGCCCCGCCTCTGCGGCGCGGCCCAGCAGCTCGCCGCAGGGGCGGTCGAGCTCGATGCCGAGCATGAGGCCCTGGCCGCGGATTTCCACCACGCCCGGGTTGCCGGCGAACTCGCGCTCGAACTCGGCCTTCAGCAGCGCGCCCTGGCGCGCGGCGTTGTCGAGCAGCTTGTCCTCTTCCATGATGCGCAGCGTCTCGATGCCGGCGCGCATGGCCAGCGGGTTGCCACCGAAAGTGGTGCCGTGGTTGCCCGGGCCCAGCACGTTGGCGGCCTTCGGCCCGCAGACGATGGCGCCCACCGGCACGCCGCCCGCCAGGCCCTTGGCCAGCGGCATCACGTCGGGCTTGATGCCGGCCCACTGGTGCGCGAACCACTTGCCGGTGCGGCCGACGCCGCATTGCACCTCGTCGATCATCAGCAGCCAGCCGCGCTGGTCGCAGATGCGGCGCACCGCCTGCAGGTACTCGGCGCGCGCCGGGTTGATGCCGCCCTCGCCCTGGATCGTCTCGAGGAACACCGCCACCACGTTGGGCCGCGTCTTGGCCACTTCCTCGACCGCCGCGATGTCGTTCAGCGGCACCCGCACGAAACCGGGCACCAGCGGCTCGAAGCCCTTCTGCACCTTGGTATTGCCGGTGGCCGACAGGGTGGCGATCGAGCGGCCGTGGAAGGCGCGTTCGTAGACCACGATCTCCGGCAGGTCGATGCCCTTGTCGTGACCGTACTTGCGGGCGATCTTGATGGCGCCCTCGTTGGCCTCGAGCCCCGAGTTTCCGAAGAACACGTTCGACAGGCCCGACAGCTCGCACAGCTTGGCGGCGAGCTGCTCCTGCAGCGGCATCTGGTAGTAGTTGGAGCAGTGGATCAGCCTGGCCACCTGGTCCTGCAGCGCCGGCACCAGCTTCGGATGGGCGTGGCCGAGCGTGTTGACCGCGATGCCGGCGAGCGCGTCGAGGTACTCGCGACCCTGCGTGTCCCACACCCGGACGCCTCGGCCATGCGACAGCGCAAACGGCAGGCGGCCGTAGGTGTTCATCACGTGCGAGGTGTTCGGGGTCGCGGTGTCGGTCATCGTCTGGCTCCAGAAGAAAGAGGGCGCGGACCGGAAGAGGGCCGCGCCTGCAACATTCTAAGAGTGCGTGATGAATCACCCGCGGCCGCTCGCCCCCGGTTCCGGCGAGCTGTTGCGCTGCAGCACAATACGCGTTTCGCGTTCGCGCTCCCGCCTGTCCGCCGTACCGTGTCCACGCCGCAGTCCAAATCCCGCGAAGTCTTCATCCAGGGCCTCACCAAGGACGGCAAGACCTTCCGGCCGAGCGACTGGGCCGAACGCCTGGCGGGCGCCATGTCGTGCTTCCGCCCCGGCGGCGGCCTGCGGGGCCCCGGGGCGCACATCGGCTACTCGCCGTACTGCGTGCCCACGGTGATCGACGGCGTGAAATGCGTGGTGGTCAACGAGGCGCTGCGGGACATCGAGGTGATGGCCTGGGACTTCGTCATGAACTTCGCCCGGGACAACAACCTCCAGGTCATCGAGGCCTGCCTGCTGCCCGAGCCCGGCCCCAAATGAAAAGGCCCGCTTTCGCGGGCCTTCGTTCGTTCACCTGGAAATCGGGTTCAGGCAGCCAGCGCCTTGACCTTGGCCGACAGGCGGCTCTTGTAGCGAGCGGCCTTGTTCTTGTGGAAGATGCCCTTGTCGGCGATCGAGTCGATCACGCTCTGGGCGGACTTGAAGGTTTCAGCAGCCTTGCTCTTGTCGCCGGCCGACACGGCCTTGAGCACGCCCTTGATGGCGGTGCGGAACTTCGAGCGCAGGGAGGAATTCGCCGCGTTCAGCTTGACGTCCTGACGCGCGCGCTTGCGGCCCGACGCCAGTCGAACCGTCTTTTTCTTGGCTTTGGAGGAGGTGGCCATGTGTGTATTTACCCCAGGTGAACGGCTGGAAAGCCGGCGAGTATAGCACGCACCGCCTGCTTTCGATAGCCGGCCGGCGGGGCGTTAGTAGGCACTTCCTATAATCGCGCCCGCTTTCGTCCCCGCCCGGACCGCCTGCGACCGAAAAGAACCTGCCGAATGAACCTGCTGCGTGCCGCCTCCCTGGTTTCCCTGCTCACCCTGGCGTCGCGCATCACCGGGCTGGTGCGCGAGCAGATGGTGGCCGCGGCCTTCGGCGCCAGCGCGATGACCGACGCCTTCAACGTGGCGTTCCGCATCCCGAACCTGCTGCGCAGGCTGTTCGCCGAAGGCGCGTTTTCGCAGGCCTTCGTGCCCATCCTGGCGGCCAGCCGCGCCGCCGATGGCGACGAAACCACCCACCGGCTGATCGACGCGGTGGCCACCGTGCTCTTCTGGGCGCTGCTGGTCACCTGTGTGCTGGGGGTGGTGGGGGCGCCGCTACTGGTGCTGCTGATCGGCGAGGGCCTGCGCCAGAGCGGCGGCTTCGACGTGGCCACCGGGCTCACCCGCTGGATGTTCCCCTACATCGGCTTCATGTCGCTGGTGGCGCTGTCGGCCGGCATCCTCAACACCTGGAAGCGTTTCGCGGTGCCCGCCGCCACCCCGGTGCTGCTGAACCTGAGCTTCATCGCGGCCGCCTGGCTGCTGGTGCCGCGCTTCCAGGGCTGGGGCGTCGAGCCGATCTATGCGCTGGCGGTCGGCGTCATGGTGGGCGGGCTGCTGCAGCTGGCCGTGCAGGTGCCGGCGCTGCGCAAGATCGGTGCGCTGCCGCACATCGGGCTGGGCCCGCGGGCCATTCGCGCGGCCTGGTCGCACGAAGGAGTGCATCGTGTGCTCCGGCAGATGGCGCCGGCGCTGCTGGGCGTGTCGGTCGCCCAGATCTCGCTGCTGATCAACACCCAGATCGCGACCCAGCTCGGCGCCGGCGCGGTGTCGTGGCTCACCTATGCCGACCGGCTGATGGAGTTCCCGACGGCGCTGCTGGGCGTGGCGCTGGGGGTGGTGCTGCTGCCGCAGCTGTCGGCCGCCCAGGCCCGCGACGACGCCGCCGGCTATTCGGCGCTGCTCGACTGGGGCCTGCGGCTGGTGGTGCTGCTGGCCCTGCCCTGCGCGGTGGCGCTGCTGATCATTCCGCAGGCGCTGGTGTCGGTGCTCTACCACCGCGGCGCCTTCAGCGCGCAGGACGTGCAGCAGACGGTGGTGGCCCTGATGGGCTATGGCGCCGGCCTCATGGGCCTGGTCGGCCTCAAGGTGCTGGCGCCGGGCTATTACGCCAGGCAGGACATCCGTACGCCGGTGCGCGTCGCCGTGGTGGTGCTGGTGCTGACCCAGCTGATGAACCTCGTGTTCGTGCCGAAGCTCGGTCACGCCGGATTGGCGCTTTCGATCGGGGTCGCCGCCTTGATCAACGCGGGCTGGCTCCTGTGGGGCCTGCGCCGGCGCGGCAGCTACCAGCCGCTGCCCGGCTGGTTCGGTTTCGGACTGCGGGTGGTGCTGGCGGCGGGCGTGATGGGTGCCGGGCTGCTGTGGGCTTCGCGGCGTTTCGACTGGGTGGCGCTGGGCGCCAACGAACTCCTGCGTGCCGGCTGGCTTGCCGCAGTGATCCTGGGCGCGGTGGTGGTGTACTTCGCCGTGCTGGCGGCCGCCGGCCTGCGAATCAAGACCTTCATCAAACGGGCCTGAGCCCCGGCGGGCGGCAATCTCAATCTGTTTCTGCGGGTTGCCGCTCCCTCCTCCCGCAGCAGCACCGACCTACACTGAACCCATGCAGTACCTGCCGTCCGCGTCGGTGTCCCGCCTGGACTACTTCGCCATGCTGGTGGCCGACGATGCGAGCTTCGCGCTTACCGAGGCTGCTGCCTCGCTGGCGCAAGACGAATACCCCACCCTCGACGTGCAGGGCGTGCTGGCCGAGATCGACACGCTGGCCGACCGTCTGAAGCGGCGCATTCCGTCCGACATGGTGCCGATCCAGAAGCTGCGGCTGCTGAACCGCTACTTCTTCGACGAGCTGGGTTTTGCCGGCAACGTGAACGACTACTACGACCCGGGCAACAGCTATCTGCACAGCGTGCTCAGCACGCGCCGGGGCATCCCCATCTCGCTGGGCGTGCTCTACATCGAGCTGGCCAACCAGGTCGGCCTGTCCGCCCGGGGCGTGTCCTTCCCCGGCCACTTCCTGGTGAAGCTGCGCATGCAGTCGGGCGCGCAGCACGGCGACGTGGTGATCGACCCCTTCAGCGGGCAGTCGCTGTCGCGCGAGGACCTCGACGAACGGCTGGCACCCTACCGGCGCCGCCAGGGCCTGGCGGGCGAGGACGAACTCCCGCTCGGCCTCTTCCTCCAGGCGGCGGCGCCGCGCGAGGTGCTCGCCCGGATGCTGCGCAACCTGAAGGAGATCCACCGCTCCGCGGGCGACTGGCCGCGGGTGCTGCCGGTGCTCGAGCGCCTCGTCGTGCTGCTGCCGCAGGACTGGGCAGAACGCCGCGACCGCGGCCTGGCGCTGGCCGAGGTGGGCCAGTACGAGGCGGCCGCCGCCGACCTGAGCGAGTACCTGGCGCACACCCCGGGTGCACGGGACCATGCCGCGATGTCGGGGCGTCTTGAGGAAATGCGCAGCCAGCGACGGCCGCGGCTGCACTGAAATCAACCCGCGGGCGCCGTCCGCCCGTCCGGGCGGCCACTAGAATCCGCGCGGTTCCCCGCGCAAGCGGGTGTTCGCCCCGCAGAGTTCCACCCCCTCGAACCCACCCACATGCAGCTGTCCCCCTCGCAGAAACGCACGCTCGCCTGGGCCGGCATCGGGCTGGCCGTCGTGCTGCTGCTGTGGCTGCTGGCCCCGGTGCTGGCGCCCTTCGTGCTGGCCGCCGTGCTGGCCTATGTGCTGCGGCCGGCCGCCGAGAGCCTGGCCAGGCGCACCCGCATGCCGCGCTGGCTGGCCATCCTGCTGGTCGAGCTGCTGGCCATGCTGGTCGCGTTGGCGGTGCTGCTGCTCATCGTGCCCATCCTCAGCAAGGAACTGCCGCTGCTGCGCGAGCAGATCCCCGTGCTGGCGGCCCGGGCCAACGATCGCCTGGCGCCCTGGCTGGCCCAGTTCGGCATCCATGTGTCGCTCGACGTGGAGAGCCTCAAGGGCTTCGTCGTCAAGTACTTCAACGCCAACTTCGAAGACTGGCTGGGCACCATCCTGAGTTCGGCTCGCATCGGCGGCAGCTTCCTGCTCGCCATCCTGGGCAATGCGGTGCTGGTGCCGGTCGTGCTGTTCTACCTGATGCTCGACTGGGACCACCTGGCGAAGCTGCTGCACGAGCTGGTGCCGCTGCGCCTGCGCAGCAACGTGCACCAGTTCGCCACCGAGTGCGACTACGTGCTCGGCCAGTACCTGCGTGGCCAGCTGCTCGTGATGTTCATCATGGCCGTCTACTACAGCGTCGGCCTGGCCCTGTTCGGCTTCGACCTCGCCGTGCCGGTGGGCGTGTTCACCGGCGTGGCGATGTTCATTCCCTACCTCGGCTTCGGCGTCGGCCTGGTGCTGGCGCTGCTGGCCGGCGTGCTGCAGTTCGCGAGCCTGTACGGCCTGCTGGCGGTGGCGGCGGTGTTCGGGCTGGGGCAGGTGGTCGAAAGCTTCTTCCTCACCCCACGCCTGGTCGGCGAGCGTATCGGGCTGCACCCCATCACGGTGATCTTCGCCTTGCTGGCCTTCGGTCACCTGCTGGGTTTCGTGGGCGTGCTGGTGGCCTTGCCGCTGTCGGCCATCGGGCTGGTGGCGGTGCGCCGCCTGCGCGCCCTCTACCTGGGCAGCCGCCTCTATTCGGGCGCCTGATGCTCCCTTCGATTTCGAGATCCAGACCATGAAGCAGCTGCCGCTGCTGATGTCCGCAGGGCCCACGCCCGGCTTCGAGAACTTCGTCACTGGCCGCAATGCCCAGGCGCTGGACCACTTGAGCCGCTGGCCGCTGCCGGCCACGCCCGTCTACCTCTGGGGGCCGGCGGGCAGCGGCAAGAGCCACCTGCTGCAGGCGCTGGCGCGGCAGTCAGAGCTGCACGGCGAACGCGTGGGCGGCTTCTCGCCGCGCGACGCCACGCCCTGGGCCTTCGACGAAAGCTGGCGTGCCATCGTGCTGGACGACTGCGACGGCTTCGACGAGGCCCAGCAGCACGCGGCCTTTGCACTGTTCGTCGAGGCGGCCACCCATGGCCTGCCGGTGGTGGCTGCCGGCAGCGTGCCGCCGGTCGACCTGCGGGTGCGCGACGACCTGCGCACCCGCCTCGGCTGGGGCCTCGTGTTCCAGCTGGAGCCGCTTTCGGAGTCCGAGGTGCGCGCCGTGCTGCGCCGCGAGGCGGACCGGCGCGGCATCTTCCTGTCCGACGAGGTGATGGGCTACCTGCTCACCCGCTTCGCCCGCGACCTCGGTTTCCTGATGACCCTGCTCGACCGGCTGGACACCTTTGCGCTGGCCAATCAGCGTGCCGTGACGGTGCCGCTGCTCAAGCAGATGCTGGCCGAAGGCGGCCACGACATGCCATGAACCTCGCCCTGTTCGACCTCGACCACACGCTGCTGCCGCTCGATTCCGACCATGCGTTCGGCGAGTTCATGGTGCGCATCGGCTGGGCTGACGACGAGGTATTCCGCGCCGGCAACGACGCCTTCTACAAGCAGTACCTCGCCGGCCGCCTGGACATCGAGGCCTACATCGACTTCACCACCCGGCCGTGGCGCGGCCGCACCGACGCCGAGCGGGCCTCGGCGCACCAGCGCTTCATGGACGAGGTGATCGCGCCGCAGCTGAGGCCGGCGGCGCTGCAACTGGTGGAGCGCCATCGGGCGCAGGGCGACGCGATCGCCATCGTGACCGCCACCAACGAGTTCGTCACCCGCCCGATCGCGGCTGCCTTCGGGGTGGCCGAGCTCATCGCGGTGGAACTGCACCGCGACGACACGGGTAACATCACCGGTCGCATCCACGGCGTGCCGTCCTACCGCGAGGGCAAGATCACCCGGGTCGAGCAATGGCTGGCGGCGCAGGGACGTTCGCTGGCCGAATTCAAGCGCGTGAGCTTCTACAGCGACTCGCCGAACGACCTGCCGCTGCTGGAGCGGGTGAACGATCCGGTGGCGACCAATCCGTCACCGGCCCTGGAAGCGGTGGCACGCGAGCGCGGTTGGCGCATCCTGAAACTCTTCGATGATCAAGAAATTCATTGACAAGCTGCTCGGCAAGAACGGCAGCAACGCGGCCGGCGGCCCCAAGAAGGTCTCCGGCAAGCGCGTGGAGGTGGGCAAGGCGGAACACGGCATCGACCCGGCGCTGGTGGACGAGCGCGCCGTCAAGGTGGTCGCCACGCTGAAGGAAGCCGGCCACGAGGCCTACATCGTCGGCGGCGCGGTGCGCGACCTGCTGCTGGGGCTGCGGCCCAAGGACTTCGACGTCGCGACCAACGCCACGCCCGAGCAGGTGAAGGCGCTGTTCCGCCGCGCCTTCATCATCGGCCGGCGCTTCCGCATCGTCCACGTGGTGTTCGGCCGCGGCCGGGAGCACGAGGTGATCGAGGTCTCGACCTTCCGGGCCTATCTCGACAATGCGGCGGCCGAGCAGGTCGAGGGCAACGAAAAGACCTCCAAGCAGGACCTCGTCGGCAAGAGCCACGTCGTCGATGCCAGCGGCAGGGTGCTGCGCGACAACGTGTGGGGCCCGCAGATCGAGGACGCGGCCCGCCGCGACTTCACCGTCAACGCGCTCTACTACGACCCGCAGACCGAGATCGTGGTCGACTACCACGGCGGCATCAAGGACGCCAAGAAGCGCGTGCTGCGCATGATCGGCGACCCGGTGACCCGGTACCGCGAAGACCCGGTGCGCATCATCCGCGTGGTGCGTTTCGCCGCGAAGCTGGGCTTCGAGATCGAGCCGAAGACTCGCGCGCCCATCAAGGAGATGGCGGCGCTGCTCGACAACGTGCCGCAGTCGCGCCTGTTCGACGAGATGATCAAGCTGCTGCAGACCGGCCATGCGCTCGCCTCGCTGGAAGAGCTGCGCAAGCAGGGCCTGCACCGCGGCGTGTTTCCGGTGCTCGACGTGGTGCTCGACGAGGCGCACCGCCACGACGGCCGAGAGAAGTTCGTGCAGCTGGCGCTGGCCGACACCGACCGCCGCGTCAACGAGGACAAGCCGGTGGCGCCGAGCTTCATGCTCGCGAGCATGCTGTGGCACGACGTGCAGAAGCGCTGGGAGCAGCTCAAGAAGAAGGGCGAGCCGCCGTTCCCGGCGCTGCAGCAGGCCATCGACGAGGTGTTCAACGCCCGCATCGGCGACATCTCCGGCCGCGGCAAGCTGGCGGCCGACATGCGCGAGATCTGGATGATGCAGCCGCGCTTCGACCGGCGCACCGGCAGCGGTCCGGCCAGCCTGGTCGAGCAGCCGCGCTTCCGGGCGGGCTTCGACTTCCTGCGCCTGCGGGCCGACGCCGGCGAGGCCGACCCCGAGCTGGCGCGCTGGTGGGAGGCCTTCTCGCTGGCCAGCCCCGGCGAGCGGCATGCCCTGGTCGACCAGGCCCGGCAGCAGGAACACGCCAGGCGCGTGGCCGCCGGACCGGACGCGTCGGCGCCGGCTGCCAAGAAGCGGCGGCGCCGCCGCCGCAAGCCGGCGGTCGAAGGCGGCGGCAGTGCCGACGTGGCGCCGGCCGGCGGCGACGCGTAGACGGGGCCGGGCAGCCCATGACGCCGACGCGCTGCTACATCGGCCTCGGCGCCAACCTCGGCGATGCGCTCGCCACCTTGCGCCAGGCCGTCGACGCGCTGGGCCGGCTGCCTCACAGCCGGCTGGCGGCGGTGTCCTCGCCATACCGCACGGCGCCCATCGACTCGTCGGGCCCCGACTACTTCAATGCGGTGGCCGCGCTCGACACCGAACTGCCGCCGCGCGAGCTGCTGCAGGCCTTGCAGGCCATCGAAGCCGCGCACGGGCGCGAGCGGCCGTATCGCAACGCACCGCGCACGCTCGACCTCGACATGCTGACGTTCGGCGAGGTAGTGCTGGACGAGCCCGGCCTCGTGCTGCCGCATCCGCGCCTGCAGGAGCGGGCCTTCGTGCTGCATCCGCTGCTGGAGCTCGCCCCCGCGATCGTGCACCCCACGCGGGGGCCGCTTTCCGCCTGCCTCGGCGCGGTGGCAGGGCAGGCCATCGAGCGGCTGCCGGCGTGGCAGTGAGGGGCGGGGCCGCGCAGGCGGCTTCCTAGAATCGCCGCGATGACAGGATTCAACCCGTTCACCCGTTTCCGGCACATCGCCATCGAAGGGCCCATCGGCGTCGGCAAGAGCTCGCTCACCCGCAGGCTGGCGGCCCTGTTCGGGGCCCGGGCCTTTTTCGAGAAGCCCGAGGAGAACCCCTACCTCGAGCGCTACTACGCCGCCGGCACCGAGGACCTTTCAGCCAACCCGTATGCGCTGCAGACGCAGCTGTTCTTCCTGTTCCAGCGCCTGGAGCAGATGCGCGAGCTGATGCAAGGCGGCATGTTCGACGGTGGGCTGGTGAGCGATTTCACCTTCGAGAAGGACGCGCTGTTCGCACGGCTCACGCTGGGCGACGAAGACCACCGCCTGTACACGCAGATCCATCGCCGCTACGCGCCGCAGGTGCCGGCGCCCGACCTCGTCATCTGGCTGCAGGCCTCCACCACGACGCTGCAGGCGCGCATCGCGCGGCGCGGCCTGGCCATGGAGCAGGACATCGCCGACGCCTACCTGCAGGATCTGGCCGGCGCCTATGCGCCGCACTTCGAAGCAAGCGCCGTTCCCTGGCTGGCCGTCGACACCGAAGCCTTCAACCCGGCGGCACGCGGGACCGACATGCAGCGCTTGCTCGGCTGGCTCGAGAACTTCCGCGGCCCGCGTGAATTCGCCGGGCCCGCGGGGGGCATGGCGTCGCTGTCGACATCCGGGGCTACACTCCCGGCGTTGAAAATTTGATGACACCGACCCGGCTGCATGGTGCAGGCCGGGTCGCGTTGTTTCGGAGCGCCCTTCATGCTCTTTGGCAAGCTGCTGCCCCGCGAGGGCAACTTCTTCGAGCTGTTCAACCAGCACGGCGACCAGATCATCGCGGGCTCGCGCGCCTTCATGGCGATGGTGGAGAACTACGCGGACGGCACGCTGCGCGAGCAGCATGCGGCGAGCGTGGACCATGCCGAGCACCAGGCCGACAAGATCACGGCTGAAGTGAACCGGCTGCTGCACAAGACCTTCATCACGCCGATCGACCGCGAGCAGATCCACGGCCTCATCAACGCGATGGACGACGTGCTCGACCTGCTGCAGGATTCCGCCGAAACCATGCAGCTATACGACGTGCGCGCCATGACCGAGGAAACCCTGCGCCTGGCGGACCTGTCGGCCAAGTGCTGCGAACGGGTCGCCCACGCGGTGGGCCTGCTGCCCAAGATCAGCGACCACGCTGCGGTGGAAGCCGCGCTCAAGACCTGCGAGGAGATCGACAAGCTCGAGTCCGACGCCGACCGCGTGATGCGTGCCGCGATGTCCAAGCTGTTCCGCGAGCAGGAGGACGTGCGCGAGCTCATCAAGCTCAAGGCCATCTACGAGCAGCTCGAGTCCATCACCGACCGCTGCGAGGATGTCGCGAACCTGATCGAGGGCATCGTCCTCGAGAACTCCTGATCCGCGTGGCCGCGCCTCGCGCCTCACGTCTGTCACGCTGATGGAAACAGTCCAGCTCGGTTTCTGGGTGGTCGCAACGCTGGTCGTGCTGGCCGTCGCGTTCGACTTCATGAACGGCTTCCACGACGCGGCGAATTCCATCGCCACCGTCGTGTCCACGGGGGTGCTCAAGCCGCAGCAGGCGGTGGTGTTCGCGGCGCTGTTCAACTTCATCGCGGTGTTCGTGTTCCACCTGAGCGTGGCGGCCACCATCGGCAAGGGCATCGTGATGCCGGGCATCGTCGACGCTCACGTGGTGTTCGGTGCGCTGGTCGGGGCCATCGCCTGGAACGTCATCACCTGGTGGTACGGCATCCCGTCGAGCTCATCGCATGCGCTGATCGGCGGCATCGTCGGCGCAGTCATCGCCAAGTCAGGCGTGAGCGGGCTGGTGGCCGCCGGCGTGCTGAAGACGGTCGCCTTCATCTTCGTGTCGCCGCTGCTGGGCTTCACCCTCGGCTCGCTGCTGATGGTGGTGGTGGCCTGGCTCGTGCGGGGCACCACGCCGCTGCGGGTGGACCGCTGGTTCCGCCGCGCCCAGCTGCTGTCGGCCGGCCTGTACAGCCTCGGCCATGGCGGCAACGATGCGCAAAAGACCATCGGCATCATCTGGATGCTGCTCATCGCCACCGGCTATGCCAGCACGGCCGACAAGCTGCCGCCCACCTGGGTGATCTGGACCTGCTACATCGCCATCGCGCTGGGCACCATGTTCGGCGGCTGGCGCATCGTCAAGACCATGGGCCAGAAGATCACCAAGCTCAAGCCGGTGGGCGGCTTCTGCGCCGAAACCGGCGGGGCGATGACGCTGTTCCTTGCCACGGCGCTGGGGATTCCGGTGTCCACCACCCACACCATCACCGGCGCCATCGTCGGGGTGGGCTCCACGCAGCGCGCCTCGGCGGTGCGCTGGGGCGTGGCCGGCAACATCGTCTGGGCCTGGATCTTCACCATCCCCGCCTCGGCCTTCATCGCGGCCGTGTTCTACGGCATGAGCCTGTACCTGTTCTGAGTGGCCGCGCACGCCGAGGGGCGGGCGGCGGTCACTGGCTGATCTTGCGGGCTTCCTCGATCTGGTATTCGAAGTAGCGCTGCCCGCTGAAGGCGATGGTCGCCATCAGCACGGCGGCGCCCAGCATCAGCGCCAGCACCACCGCAAACACGGTGGACCAGCCGGTCTTGTGCTCGGGCCCCTGCGGGTTGAAGCGGGCGTTCCAGCGCTCGTCGGGCATCAGGCCGTACAGGATGGCCCACAGCGCGCCCTGCGCCACCATGAGCCCGGCCAGCGGGATGAGCGCCCAGGCCAGGCGGTCGTCCTGCCCCAGCTGCTGCATGCGCAGCAAGCCCCAGGCGCCCAGCAGCGTGGGCCACGGGTGCAGCCACCCCCAGCCGTCGCGCAGGCCGTGGAGGTAGAAGCGGTGCAGGCCGAGGCTGCCGGCCAGCAGCGCGATCCAAGCCGCCAGCGTCTTGGACTTGTAGCCGTTCACGATGCCGCGCCGTACTCGGCCGGCTCCCGGCTGTCGCCCGAGCCCAGGCTGCGCTGCATCAGCACCACGTCCAGCCAGCGGTCGAACTTCCAGCCGACCGATTTCATGACGCCCAGGTCCGAAAAGCCGAGCGACCGGTGCACGCCGATCGAGCCGGCGTTGGCCGAGTCGCCGATCACCGCCAGCATCTGGCGCGCGCCCGCCGCCTCGCAGCGGGCCAGCAGTTCGGCCAGCAGCAGCCTGCCGATGCCCTGGCCCTGCGCGTCGGGCGCGAGGTAGATCGAGTCCTCGAGCGCGAAGCGGTAGGCCATGCGCGGGCGGAAGTGGTTGGCATAGGCATAGCCCAGCACCTGGCCGCCCCGCTCGGCCACCAGCCAGGGCAGGCCCTTGGACAGGACGTCGTCGCGGCGCCTGCCCATCTCTTCGACGCCGGGAGACTCGAGTTCGAAGGTGCCTGTGCCGTTTTGCACATGCCAGCCATAGATGGCGGTGATGGCGGGGACGTCTTCAGGCGTGCTGGGGCGGATGAGGAGCGGCTTCATCGGAAGTAGGTGGCAACAGGTCGCTTCGAGTTTATAATGCGCGGTTTCGGTGCTGGCCTCGGCACTGCCTTTCGAGAAGGTGTACGGGGCGTATCTAACCTCACCGATCTACGGTGCCGGGCCCGCGAGGGCAGGGCGCCTCGGACTGACAAGCCCCGCGTGTCTCCCGGGTGCGGCAGTCGCTTCCATAGTCCTTGAGGAAACATCATGGTCGTGATTCGACTCGCACGTGGCGGCTCCAAGAAGCGCCCGTTCTTCAACATCGTCGTCAGCGACTCGCGCAACCGCCGCGATGGCCGCTTCCTGGAGCGCATCGGCTTCTACAACCCGATGGCCGCCGAAACCGAGCAGGGCCTGCGCGTGGCATTCGACCGCTTCGAGCACTGGACCGGCAACGGCGCCCAGCCGTCGCCCACGGTCGTGCGCCTGGTCAAGCAGGCCAAGGCCACTGTCGCTCCCGCAGCCTGAAGCTGCGGCGCCGAGGCGGCTTGACGTGAGCGTGTTCACGCTCGACGACGAGCAGGTCGCCTGGCCTGACGACGCGGTCGAGGTCGGCCGCATCGTCGACGCCTGGGGCATCAAGGGCGGGATCAAGGTCCTGCCCTTCTCCTCGGATCCCCAGGCTCTGTTTTCAACCCGCCGCTGGTACCTCCAGCCGCCTGCCGGCAAGCCTCGCCCGGCCGGCGCGCCGGCGCTGCCGGTGCGCCTGCGCATCACGCAGGCCAAGGAGCATGGCGACGTCGTGGTCGCCACCGCCCAGGAAGTGCCCGACCGCAATGCGGCCGAGGCCTTGAAGGGCGCGCGCGTGTTCGTGCCGCGCTCCAGCTTCCCCACCGCCGCGACCGACGAGTTCTACTGGGTCGACCTGATCGGCCTGGCCGTGGTCAACCGCGAGGGCGTTGCGCTCGGTACGGTGGCCGACCTGCTCGACACCGGCGCGCACAGCGTGCTGCGGGTGGTGCGCCAGACCGAAGGCGAAAAGCCGGAAGAGGAAGAGCGCCTGATCCCCTTCGTCGCGCAATACGTCGACCAGGTCGACATTCCCGGCCGACGCATCCTGGTGGACTGGGGCCTCGACTACTGAGCGGGCGGGCCAGGTGCGCTTCGACGTCATCACGCTGTTCCCCGAACTGTTCGCGCCGTTCCAGGCCACCGGGGTGACGCGGCGCGCCTTCGAGTCCAGGACGGTGGACGTGCGCCTGTGGCCGCTGCGCGACTTCGCCGAGGACAACTACCGCCGCGTCGACGACCGGCCCTACGGCGGCGGCCCGGGCATGGTGATGCTGGTCGAGCCGCTGGAAAGGGCGCTCGCGGCCATCCGTGCGGAACAGGCCGCAGCCGGCCTCGCGCCGACGCGCGTGGTGCTGTTCAGCCCGGCCGGCACGCCGCTTTCGCAGTCCCGCGTCACCGCGCTGGCGCAGCAGCCGGGGGCGGTGCTGGTGTGCGGCCGCTACGAAGGCATCGACCAGCGCTTCGTCGATGCCCATGTCGACGAGGAGCTGAGCCTGGGCGACTTCGTGCTCTCCGGCGGCGAGCTGCCGGCGCTGGCCCTGCTCGATGCCGTGGCGCGGCTGAAGCCCGGCGTCCTCAACGACGCCCAGTCGCATGTGCAGGACAGCTTTTCCGACGGTCTGCTCGACTGCCCCCACTACAGCCGGCCCGAGCAGATGCCTGACGGGCGGGCCGTGCCGCCGGTGCTGCTGTCGGGCCACCATGCCGACATCGCCCGCTGGCGGCGCGAGCGCCAGCTCGAGTTCACCGCCCGGCGCCGCCCCGACCTCATTGCCGCGGCGCGGGCAGCCGGGCGGCTTTCGAAGGCGGATGAGCGCTTTCTGGCCGGCCTTCAGCTATAATGGCCGGCTTTTCGATCCTCTGCCGGGCCGCCACGGGCCATGTGCCCAGAACCGCATGGGCGAGCGCCGACACGATCACTTGGAGAACCTCATGGATCTGATCCGCCAGCTCGAGCAAGAAGAAATTGCTCGCCTCAACAAGAACGTCCCCGCCTTTGCCCCTGGCGACACGGTCATCGTCAACGTCAACGTGGTCGAAGGCACCCGCAAGCGTGTGCAGGCCTACGAAGGCGTGGTGATCGCCAAGCGCAACCGCGGCCTGAACTCCAGCTTCATCGTCCGCAAGATCTCCAGCGGCGAAGGCGTGGAGCGTACCTTCCAGCTCTTCAGCCCGCTGATCGCTTCCATCGAAGTGAAGCGCCGCGGCGATGTGCGCCGCGCCAAGCTGTACTACCTGCGCCAGCGCAGCGGCAAGTCGGCCCGCATCAAGGAAAAGCTGGCCTGAGCGAAGCGACAAGCGGCCCGATGATCGACCTCGGTTCCGCCCACATGCGAAAAAGCCGCCTTGCGTCCCGCAGGCGGCTTTTTTGTCGTCGGTGAGCATGTCCCAGCAAACCCCTCGCTTCGACCCTGAACTGCTGCCGGTGATCGGCACCGGCGCCGACCTGCCGCGCGTGCCCCTGGAGCGCCTGCGGCCCGATGCGCTGCGCGAGCACTTCGCCGCGCCGCCGGCCTGGACGCCGGAGCTGATCGCCGAGCGGCAGGTGTCCGACCGGCCGCCGGCGCGTGCCTCGGTGCTGGTGCCGCTGGTGCTGCGCGACGAGCCGACCCTGCTGCTGACCCGCCGTACCGCCCACTTGCGCGACCATGCCGGGCAGATCAGTTTCCCGGGTGGCCGTGCCGAACCGGACGACGTGGACGCCGCTGATACGGCGCTGCGCGAAACCGAAGAAGAGATCGGCCTTGCGCGTTCGTACGTCGAGGTGATCGGCCTGCTGCCCGAATACACCACGGTGACCAACTTCATCGTCACGCCGGTGGTGGGCCTGGTGACGCCGGGGTTCGCACCCACCCCCGATCCCTTCGAGGTGGACGACGTATTCGAGGTGCCGCTGGCCTTCATCCTCGACCCCGCCAATCACGAGCGCCGCCTCATCGAATGGCAGGGCGAGCACCGCGAGGTGTTCGCGATGCCCTGGGAAGACCGCCTCGCCGACGGCACGGTGCTGCGCTACTTCATCTGGGGCGCCACGGCGGCGATGCTGCGCAATCTCTATCGCTGCCTGATCGCCTGATGCGCGTCTTGCGGCCGCAAGCCGTCGCTATGATGCCGGCATGAGTTTTTTCGCCGTGCTGTGTGCTCTGCTGATCGAGCAACTGCGGCCCCTGCCGCGCAATAACTGGGTTCACGACTCGCTGATCGGCTGGGTTCGCTGGACCGGCCGCAACTTCGATGCGGGCAAGGAACATCACGCCTGGGTCGTGTGGTGCATCACGGTGCTCACGCCGGCCGCACTGGTCGCGCTGGTCTACCTGCTCGCCGCGCATTTCAGCCTGCTGCTGGCGCTGGGCTGGAACGTGGTGGTGCTGTACCTCACGCTCGGGTTTCGCCACTTCAGCCATTACTTCACCGACATCCGCGACGCACTCGAGCGGGGCGATGAACTCGCCGCCCGCCGGCTGCTCGCCGAATGGCGCCATCTCGACGCCAGCGAGTTGCCGCGTGCCGAGCTGCTGCGCCATGTGATCGAGCACTCGCTGCTCGCAGCGCACCGCCACGTGTTCGGCGTGTTCTTCTGGTTCATTGTGCTGTCTGCGGTCGGCCTGGGGCCGATGGGCGCCGTGCTGTACCGCATGGCGGAGTTCGCGACCCGCTACTGGGCCTTCAAGAGCCGCACCGTGGGCGTGCCGACGAACGAGCGGCTCATGCAGTTGTCGCAGCGCCTGTTCGGGCTGCTCGACCACCTGCCGGCCCGCCTCACCGCCTTTGGTTTTGCGGTGGTCGGCAACTTCGAGGAAGCGGTGGAGTGCTGGCGGCGCTATGCGTCGCTCTGGCGCCAGCCGCACGAGGGGGTGATCCTCGCGGCGGCTGCCGGCGCGGTGGGTGTGCGGCTGGGCGGCGGCGCGGCACCGGGCCTCACGCCCGACCGGTCCAAGACCTTCGAGGTGGGGGTTGATGCTCAGTCCACCGAGGCCGAGGGCTCCACCCCCGGCATGGCGCCCGAATTCGGACACCTGCGCAGCGTTGTCGGCCTCGTCTGGCGCTCCGTGGTGCTGTGGATGCTGCTGCTGGCGCTGCTGTCGCTGGCGAACCTGCTGGGCTGAGCCGCCGCTGCTGGCCCGGCGCCTACCAGCGCTTCTGGCTCAGCTCTTCGAACAGCTCGCAATAGATGCGGTAGCGCGAAGCGCTCACTTCGCCCGCGTCCACCGCCTGGCGCACCGCGCAGCCCGGCTCGTGCAGGTGGGTGCAGTTGTAGAAGCGGCATTGCCCCGAGTAGCCGCGCAGGTCGCGCATGTGCGAGGCCAGCTCGGTGGCTTCCACCTGCTTGAGCCCGAACTCCTGGAAGCCCGGCGAGTCGAGCAGGGCCGACTCGTGTTGCGGGTCGAGCCAGTACCACTGCGTGCTGGTGGTGGTGTGGCGGCCGGAGTTCAGCGCCTGCGAGACCTCCCCGACCTGCGCGCTCGCATCCGGCACCAGCGTGTTGATGAGCGTGCTCTTGCCCGTGCCCGAGGGGCCGAGCACCAGCGTGCTGCGCCCCTGCAGCAGCGGCATCAGCATGGCGGTGGAGCCGCCGCGGTCGCCGCGAAGCGAACACTCCAGCACCTCGTGGCCCATGTCGCGATACGGTTTCAGGCGCTGCCGTGCGGCCTCGGCCTGGGGCAGGTCCACCTTGTTCAGGCCGATGCGCACCGCGATGCCGGCCTGCTCCGCCGCGATCAGCGCGCGTGCCAGCTGCGACTCGCTGAACACCGGCTCCACCGCCACCCACACGAGCAGCTGGTCGATGTTGGCGGCGAACGACTTGGTGCGCCATTCGTCCTGGCGGAAGAAGAGATTGCGGCGCGGCTCGATGTGCTCGATGACCCCTTCGTCGCCCGCGGCTTGCCAGCGCACGCGGTCGCCCACCACGGCGTCGCTCTTCTTGCCGCGCGGGTGGCAGATCAGCCGTTCGCCGTCGGGGGTTTCGACGATGTAGTGGCGGCCATGGTTGGCCACCACGAGGCCCGTGTCGAGGACGACCGCCTTCGTCAAGCAGGCCTCACGGCTGCAGCAGTGCGTCGGCCTTCGCCGCGCAGATGAAGTCGTTGATCGAGATGCCGCCCACCGAATGGGTGTTGAAGCGCACCACGCAGCGGTCGTAGCTCACCGCCAGATCCGGATGATGGTCCTGGCCATGCGCGATCCAGGCCAGCGCGTTCACGAAGGCCATGGTCTCGTGGTAGTTGGCGAAGGAGAAGGTCTTCTCGATGGCGCCGCCCTGGAGCGACCAGCCTTGCACCTTCTTCAGGTGGTCTTCGATCTCCTGCGACGTCATGGGGCCGCCCTGCAGCGGCACCACGCACTTCATCATGGCCAGCTCGCGACTCATACGCCCTCCATGGCCGCCAGCCGCTCCGAAGCCGGCGGGTGCGAGTAGTAGAACCGCACGTACAGCGGGTCGGGCGTCAGCGTCGAGGCATTGTCCTCGTAGAGCTTGAGCAGTGCGCCCGCCAGGTCCTTGGCGCTGGCCTGCGCGCAGGCATAGGCGTCGGCCTGGAACTCATGCCGGCGCGACAGCCCGGCAAACAGCGGCGAGACGAAGAAGCCGAACACCGGCCCGGCCAGCAGGAACAGCAGCAGCGCCAGCGCGTCGTTCGGCGCGCCTTCGCCGAGGTTGGGCGACACGCCGAGCCCGGCATAGAACCAGGCCTGCTGGGCCAGCCAGCCCAGCAGCGCAAAGCCGGCCAGGCTGAGCGCGAACATCGAGACGATGCGTTTCTGCACATGCTTGTGCTTGAAGTGGCCCAGCTCATGCGCGAGCACCGCCTCCACCTCGCCCGGGTTCAGCTTGGCGAGCAGCGTGTCGAAGAACACGACCCGCTTGGCGGCGCCGAAGCCGGTGAAATAGGCATTGGCATGGGCAGAGCGGCGTGAGCCGTCCATCACGTACAGGCCCTTGGCGGCAAAGCCGCAGCGTGCCATGAGCGCCTGCACCCGGGTCTTCAGCGCATCGTCCTCGAGTGGCTGGAACTTGTTGAACAGCGGCGCGATGACCGTGGGGAAGAGCACGAGCATCAGCAGATTGAATCCCATCCAGGCCCCCCAGGCCCACAGCCACCACATCGGCCCCGCCGCACCCATGAGCCACAGGATCAGCGCGGCGATCGGCAGGCCGAGCACCGCGCCCAGCAGCACGCCCTTGGCCAGGTCGGCCAGCCAGAGGCCGAGGGTCATGCGGTTGAAGCCGTACTGCTGCTCGATGCGGAAGGTGCTCCAGGCCTCGAACGGAAGGTCGATCAGGCCGCCGATGAGCACGAAGGCCGACAGCAGCGCGAGCTGGTAGGCCATGCCGCCCCAGCGCGGCAGCACCACATCGCGCAGCGCGACGTTCAGCGCGCCCAGGCCGCCCAGCAGCGTCCAGCCCAGCAGCACCGCGGCGCCCACGGCCATGGTGAGCAGGCCGAAGCGCAGCTTGGCGATGGTGTAGTCGGCGGCGCGCTGGTGTGCGGCCAGCGACACCGTGCCGGCAAACGGGGCCGGCACGCTGCCGCGGTGCGCGGCCACGTGGCGCACCTGCCGGGAGGCGAGCCACAGCCTGGCCAGCAGCGAGGCGGCCAGGAAGCCGGCAAAGACGAAGGTGAGGACGGAAGACTGCATGGGCGCCGAGTTTACGGTTTGGCCCTGCGAGTTGGCCGACAATGGCCGCTCCTCAGGAAGGCTCTCCCATGACCGACACCAGCACCGCCGCCGATACCGCCGCCACCGCCCTGCAGCCGAGCGACCAGAACCTGATCTGGATCGACCTCGAGATGACCGGCCTGAAACCCGACAGCGACCGCATCATCGAGATCGCCGTGGTGGTCACCGACCCGACGCTGGCCGTCCGCGTGGAAGGTCCGGTGTATGCCGTGCACCAGAGCGACGCGACGCTCGACGGGATGGATGCCTGGAACAAGGGCACCCACGGCCGCTCGGGCCTCATCGACCGGGTGAAGGCCTCCTCGGTCAACGAGGCACAGGCGCAGGCCGACCTGATCGCCTTCCTGAAGCACTTCGTGCCCGCCGGCAAGTCGCCGATGTGCGGCAACTCGATCTGCCAGGACCGCCGCTTCCTCGCCAACTACATGCCCGAGCTGGAAGCCTTCTTCCACTACCGCAACCTCGACGTCAGCACGCTCAAGGAGCTGGCGCGGCGCTGGAAGCCGGCGGCGCTGGAAGGCTTCAAGAAGGCGCAGAAGCACACGGCGATGGCCGACATCCACGAGTCGATCGACGAGCTGCTGCACTACCGCGAGCACCTGCTCGCGGTCTGATGCAGCCGTCGCGAGCACCTGCTCGCGGTCTGATGCAGCCGTCGCGAGCACCTGCTCGCGGTCTGATGCAGCCGTCGCGAGCACCTGCTCAGCCGCGCCGCGCCCGCAAGGCGCGCAGCAGCGCGGCCACCTCAGCCTGCGGCCGGGCCGCCACCTTGCGGTATTCGGAGCCATCGGGCTTGCGCTCGAGCAGCCGCATGTTGATGAGCTCGCGGCGCAGGATGCAGTGGTCGCCGAAGGTGTGGTGCGCATTGAGCACCTCGTTGACCTCGCGCTCGGTGTAGCGGCGCTTGCCGTCGAAGCGCATCCACAAGCCCCACAGCAGCAACCGCTGCGTCGAGTACTTGATCGGCCAGCGCGTCAGGCGCCCGTGGTCGTCGAACAGCCGCAGCGCCCGCTGGGCTGCGTCGGTCAGTGTCGCGGCAACTGGCGGGGCGGCTTGCGGCAGGGCTGCGGGCGCTGCCGCCTGCAGGCTCTGCAGGTTGCGGTGCCCGGCGGCGCGCGCCAGCATGTTGAGCAGCTCCACATGGCCGGGCGGCCGCGCCTCGCGCTCGAACCGGTCGAGCAGCTGGCGGCGCAGCGCCTTCGCAAAGCTGGAGAGATCGGCTGCGTGCAAGGGCACGAGCTCGCGGGAAGAAGCAGTCATCGTCGGTTCTCCGTCCGATGCGCCGGGCCCGGCAACGGGGCCGGGGGCTGGGGTTGCCGACTTGCAGCGCGGCGCACGGGGCGAAACCGCATCAGGACAAGTTTGTATGGGCAGGTTTAGCTCGCGAGCGGATCGCGCGGCAACGCCTGGGTGAACTGCCGACCGAGCCCGCACTGTAGCAGCCACGCCGGCACTGGACTTCGAGGCGGCCGCAGGCGCCGGCTTCGAGGAGGTGGCCGCCACACGTCCTCGCGCGCGGTCATGCGCAAGCGGCTGTGAGCCTGCCCCAGCCGGCCACCGCGGCGGCCAGCCAGCCAGGCAGGTCGGCGGCGGCGAACTGCGGCAGGCCCAGCACCTGAGCGGCGGCCTGCAACGCGGCCAGCGGGTCGTCCAGCGCCAGCGCCTGCGCGCCGTTCTGCTTCGACAGCTTCTCGCCGTTGGGGCCGAGCACCAGTGGCGTGTGCAGATAGCGCGGGGCCGGCAGGCCGAGGCAGCGCTGCAGGTGGATCTGGCGCGGCGTGTTGTCGGCGAGGTCCTCGCCCCGCACCACGTCGGTCACGCCCTGCTCGGCGTCGTCCACCACCACCGCGAGCTGGTAGGCCCACAGGCCGTCGGCTCGCTGCAGCACGAAGTCGCCCACTTCTGCGGTGACGTCCTGCCGCTGCCGGCCCAGCCGGCGATCGAGCCAGTCGATCAGCAGCGGCGGGGCCTCGTCCATGCGGTCGGCCGGGTGCATCGCGCAGACCAGCCGGGCCGACCGCGGCGCCTTGCCACGCAGGCCGCCGTGGCTGGGCCGGCAGGTGCCGGGGTAGGCGAGTTCGCCGTGGCGGCTGCGTTGCCGGCCCGAGGCCCCGAGCCCCAGCTCGATGTCGCGCCGGGTGCAGCCGCAGGGGTAGGCCCAGCCGGCCGCAAGCAGGCGGTCGAGCGCGTTCCGGTAGAGCGGACCGCGGCGGCTCTGCCATTGCGGCGGCTCGTCGGGCAGCAGCCCCACCGCGGCCAGCTGCCGCAGGATCTCGTGGTCGGCACCGGGCACGCAGCGGGGGCCGTCGACGTCTTCGATGCGCACCAGCCAGCGCCCGCCGTGCGCGCGCGCGTCGAGCCAGCTCGCCAGCGCCGCCACCAGCGAGCCGGCATGCAGCGGCCCGGTGGGCGAAGGGGCGAACCGGCCGACGTAGCTCATGGCGCTAGGGCCTGTTAACGCTATTTGGAGCCTCACGCTTGGATGCCTGGGGGCGCAGGCCTAGGCGCCGCCGAGGCGGTGTGCTCACTGCACACAACGAGGCGGCAACGACGGCATGCGCCCCCAGGGACCCAAGCCCTGCGGGTGATCCCAGGAAACGGGCGCCCT
>NZ_SWAR01000048.1 GCF_006386545.1 Methylibium rhizosphaerae
GTGCTCGTCCTCGTCCTCGGGCAGCAGCAGCTTGATGCCGATCCAGATCAGCAGGGCCGCGCCCACCAGCTTGAGGAAGGAGATCTTCAGCAGCGTGAGCGCGAAGAAGATCAGGACCACCCGGAGCACGATGGCGCCGGCGGTGCCCCACAGGATGCCCTGCGTGCGCTGCCTGGCGGGCAGCTTGCGGCAGGCCAGCGCGATGACCACCGCGTTGTCGCCACCCAGCAGGATGTCGATCATGATGATCTGGCCGACCGCGATCCAGAACTCGGCCGTCATGAACATGTCCATCGCGTCCGCTCTCCCGGGTCAGGCGGC
Organism: Methylibium rhizosphaerae; assembly: GCF_006386545.1. GTDB lineage: Bacteria > Pseudomonadota > Gammaproteobacteria > Burkholderiales > Burkholderiaceae_C > Pseudorivibacter > Pseudorivibacter rhizosphaerae. The sequence goes on from NZ_SWAR01000048.1 coordinate 322, forward strand.
GTGGGCCGCGACACGCTCGGCCGACTCGTGCAGGCGCACGTGGCCGCGCTGGTCTTGCATGGTGCGCGCGAGCAGCTTCACCAGCGCATACACGCTGTCGATGTGCGGCGTGGGCGTCTGGGTGAGCTGCGCCAGCTCGACCACTGAACCCACCAGCGCGTCGATCTCGGGTTCGCGCCCGGCCTCCACGTCCTGCAGCATCGAGGTCTTGTGGTGGCCCACCTTCTCGGCACCGGCGATGCGCTTTTCCAGCGGTACACGGAAGGTGATGTTCAGCTTGTGGGCCACCGCCTGGGCCTCGCGCATCATCGCCGCGGCAAGCTCCCGCGTGAGCGGGAACTGGCAGATGTCGGCCAGCGTCGAGTGCGTGAGCCCGCTGATGGGGTTGAAGCTCAGGTTGCCCCACAGCTTGAGCCAGATCTCCGAGCGAATGTCTTCGAGCACCGGCGCCTTGAAGCCGGCACTGGCAAAGGCGTCGGCGATGCGCTGCACGCGCGCCGTGGTGCGGCCGTCGAGTTCGCCCAGGGGGAACCGGTCGCCTTCGATGTGGCGCACGACGCCCGGGGCCGCCAGCTGAGAAGCCGGGTAGACCACGCAGCCGATCACCCTTGCCGGGTCGATGCCGGCGGCGATGCGGCCATGCAGGTCGACGCTTCGCACGCAGGTGCCCTCGTGCGGGCCGCCATGCCGCTGGAAGTACCAGTACGGGATGCCGTTCTGCATCGGCACGATCACCGTGTCGGGGCCGAGCAGGTGCGGCAGCGGCTCGAGCACGCCTTCGAGCTGGTGGGCCTTCATGGCCGGGATGACCACGTCCTGCGGGCCTGCGGCGGCATAGTCGTCGGTGGCGCGCACGTGCAGGGCCACCTGTTCCTGGCCGTCGGCGGTGACGAGCTTGATGCCGCGCTCGCGTATGGCCTCGAGGTTGCGGCCGCGCACGATGAAGGTGACGTCCTCGCCGGCCATGGCGAGCTTCGCCCCGACGAGGCCGCCGATGGCACCGGCGCCGATGATTGCGATCTTCATGAGCAGAGTCCTTCGAAATGGAAATTCATTCGAGCCGGTTGGCCAGCCGCCCGATGCCTTCGATCTCCACTTCGACGAGGCTGCCCGGCTTGATGGAGCCGACGCCGACCGACGTGCCGCACAGGATCACATCGCCCGGCAGCAGGGTCATGTCCACGGAGATGCGGCTCACCAGCCGGGCCACCGAAAAGGTCATGTCGCTGATCGGGTAGTCCTGCCGGACCTGGCCGTCCAGCAGCGTCTTCACCCGCAGCGCGGCCGGGTCGAGTCCGGTGGCGACGGCCGGGCCGAGCGGGCAGAAGCCGTCGATGCCCTTGGCCCGCGTCCACTGGGTGAACGAGGCGTCGCGGTTGAGCACGTCGGCCAGCGTGACGTCGTTGCCGCAGGTGTAGCCGAACACGTGTGCCGGCGCATCGGCCTCGCTCACCGAGGTGCAGCGCCGGCCGATCACGATGCCCAGCTCGCCCTCGAACACCACCTTGCCGCCGCCGCGCGGCAGCGGAATGGGTGCCTCGTGCGCGCTCCACGAGTTGGGCGACTTCAGCAGGTACAGCGGCTCCTCGGGCAGGCCCAGCTGCAGCTTCTCGCGCAGCTGGCCGAAGTTGTTCCACAGTGCGATCACCTTGGTGGGCTGCACGGGCGCGAGCAGCTTCACGTCCTGCAGCGCCACGCTGCGGCCGGTGGGCGCGTTGTCGCCGAAGAGGCTGCCGCGATGCTCGAGCACGCGCTCGCCCTGGAGTTGTCCAAAGGACTCGGTGCCGTCGAGCAGGAAGCGGACCCAGCGGGTGTGTGTCATCACCATCCTCAGTCAAAGGGGAGCCAGCGGCAGTCCACCACCGAGGCGGTGAGTTCGCCGATCAGTGCCGGGTCGCTGGCGAGCTGCACGCCGCAGGCCTGCAGCGCGGAGCGCTGCACCGCGGCGCCGGCGCCGTCCTCGATGTAGCCCACCAGGGGCTTCTCCATGTGCTGCGCGATCCACTCGGCGCAGTGCTGCAGTTCGTCCTCGCCGACCGAGCCCACCAGCAGCACCGCGTCGGTGCCGTCGTCCTCGCTGAACATCTTCAGCAGCTCGAGGTGGGTGAGCCCGTGCAGCCCGGCCTGGGGCAGGCCCACCACGGTGGAGGCGCCCAGGCCGAACTGCGCAAGATGGCGCGCCACGTAAGCGGTGAGTGCGACCGAGCGCGACACGATGCCGATGCGCCCGCGGCGGTGCACGTCGCCGGGCAGGGCGCCGACCTGCACCTCGCCGGGAGTCACCACACCCGCGCAGCCTGGTCCCAGGAGGCGCGTGCCGCGGCGCTGCAGGCGCGCCTGCAGCGCCGAAAGGTCCTGCGGCGGTACGCCGTTGCTCACGCACACCACCAGCTCCATGCCGGCCTCGGCGGCCTCGTCGATGGCCTCGGCCGCATGCCCGGGCCTCGCATACACCACCGAGGTGGTGGCGCCGGTGGCGGCGCGGGCTTCGGCCACGGTCTTGAAGACCGGAATGCCTTCGAGCGCGCCGCCCAGCGGCGACGGCCCGACGCCGGCGACGAAGCACCGGCGGCCATGGCCGTAGCGGCGCCCGGCCAGCGTGTGCTGCAGCCCGGCGGACTCCACCAGGCCTTGCACGACGATGCGGCTGCGCTTGTTGACGAGGATCGACATGGGGCGTTCCGTGAGCGACGCGGGGGCTCAGACGCCCAGTTCCCAGGCGGTGCTTGCCTGCGACCAGTCGAACGGCCCGCGGCTGCAGGGCTTGTGACGCAGCATGCGTTCCTGGATCGCCGAGGCGAGGAAGGCCGCGTCGTAGGCCTTGAGCAGGTGCGGCTGCCGCGTCTCGAGGTAGTGGCGGATGCGCAGCTCCGGCTCGGCGCTGTGCCGCACCAGCGCTTCGTAGGTGTCGCTGTCCCAGTACCAGCGCAGCCCCAGTTCGTGGAAGGCCGCGTTGTAGGCGTCGCGCTCGAGGTCTTCGCTGCTGAGCACGGGCGGCAAGTCGTTCTTCATGACCTTCTCCTGTTCCTGTTTCCGTTCCTGTTGATGCCGGTGCGGATGCAGACGTCGATCACCGGTGCGCAGAATCTAGAAGGCGGGAGAGATCAGCGACAGTCAATTGTTCTTATTCGAAGCATCACCTGCGCGTGATGGCTGGCCGTGCTCTCGGCACTGATGTCAGATCGCCCCTTCGGAACGCAGCAGCTCCACGTCCTTGTCGCCGTAGCCCAGCTCCTTCAGCACTTGCTCGGTGTGCTCGCCCAGCAGCGGCGCGCGCGTCACCTCGGTGGGGCTGTCCGACAGCTTGATCGGGTTGCCCACGGTCAGGTGCCGGCCGCGCGAGGGATGGTCCACCTCGACCACGGTGCCGCTCTTGCGCAGCCACGGGTCCTCGGCGATCTCCTTCATCGACAGGATGGGCCCGCACGGGATGTCGTACTCGTTCAGGATCTCCATCGCCTCGAACTTGGTCTTGCTCATCGTCCACTGCTCGATGCGCGCGAAGATGGGCTTGAGGTGCAGCAGCCGGGCCTGCGGCGTGGCATAGGCCTCGTCGTCGATCCAGCCTTCCTCGCCGATCACCCTGCACACCGCCGGCCACACCGCCGCCTGGGTGATGAAGTAGATGTAGGCGTTGGGATCGGTCTCCCAGCCTTTGCAGCGAAGGATCCAGCCTGGCTGCCCGCCGCCCGAGGCATTGCCGGCGCGCGGCACCGCGTCGCCGAAGCGGCCGTCGGGGTACTGCGGGTACTCGTGCAGCACGTGGGTGCGCTCCAGCCGCTGCTGGTCGCGCAGCTTCACGCGGCACAGGTTCAGCACTGCGTCCTGCATCGGCGCGAGCACCTTCTGGCCGCGGCCGCTGTGGGTGCGCTGGTACAGCGCCGTCACGATGCCGAGCGCGAGGTGCAGCCCGGTGCCGCTGTCGCCGATCTGCGCACCGCTCACCACCGGCGGGCCGTCGTCGAAGCCGGTGGTGGAGGCGGCGCCCCCGGCGCACTGCGCGACGTTCTCGTAGACCTTGCAGTCCTCGTAGCGCCCGGGGCCGAAGCCCTTGACGGAGCCGACGATCATGCGCGGGTTGAGCTTGTGGATGTGTTCCCACGACAGGCCCATGCGCTCCATCGCGCCGGGCGCGAAGTTCTCGACCAGCACGTCGCAATGCCGGATCAGCGACTCCAGCACCTGCTTGCCCCTGGGCGTCTTGGCGTTGAGCGTGACCGAGCGCTTGTTGTGGTTGAGCATCGTGAAGTAGAGGCTGTCCACGCCGGGGATGTCGCGCAGCTGGCCGCGCGTGGCATCGCCTTCGCCGGGGCGCTCGACCTTGATGACGTCGGCGCCGAACCACGCCAGCAGCTGCGTGCAGGTCGGCCCGGATTGAACATGGGTGAAGTCCAGGATGCGGACCCCGCTGAGCGCCTTGTCCATGGCTAGCTTTCCAAGAGTTGCGTGTTCAGCTGGTCGCGCGTGCGGCGGCCTGCTCCAGCGCGGCCAGCCGCTGTCGCAGCGCCTTGTCGTCGTTGAAGCGCTGCGTCTCGTCGCGGATCACCGCGACCACGCCTTCGACCTGCCCCTGCACGCCGGTCAGCAGCGCCACGGTGAATGCGATGGACAGCGCGCGGCCGTCCTTGTGCAGTGCAGGCACGCGCAGCAGCGTGGTGCCGTAGCGCGTCTCGCCGCTGGCCACCGTCTTCTCGTAGCCTTCGTTGTGGCGCCCGCGCAGCCGCTCGGGAATGATGAGATCGAGCGGGCGGCCCAGCGCCTCCTCCTCGGTGAAGCCGAAGATGCGCGTTGCGGAGGCGTTCCACACGATGATCGTGCCGGCGGCATCGGAAACGACCACCGCATCGCCCATGGAGCGGACCAGCTGCTCGAAATCGATGGTGGGGCGCATCGTGTCTCCTTGTCTGGAGGCACTTTGCGATGGTGCGCCGCCGCACGCCGTTGACCGGCGTCAAGAATCGAAAAAATGGGGCGCGCTTCGGGCCGATGCGCACGGCTTCGCCCAGGATCAGTGCGGCGGCGGCATTTTTTGGCGGCACGGCACGCCTTCTGCGCCTGGCCAGGGTTCCGTCAGGGTTCGGCAATGCGTCGGGACTGACCGACTCCTAGAGTCGCTCCCATGCTGTCCCGCCGAACCTTTTCACTCCAGGCCCTGATGGGCGCCCTCTATACGACCACGCAGGCGCCGCTGGCCCTTGCGCAAGGCACAACCGCGCAGAAAGGACGAGCGTCGAACACCTTGCGTGTCGCGCAGTCGGCCGCGTTGTCGGGCCCCCAGGCCGAGGTGGGCATCGCATTCAACACCGGAGCGAAGGCTGCGTTCGCCGCGGCCAACGGTGCCGGAGGCGTTCACGGCAGGCAAATCGAGTTCGTGTCCCTCGATGACGGCTATGACCCGAACCGGGCCGTGCAGAACACCAGGCAGTTCCTCGGCGACGGCGAGGCGCCGGTCGCGCTGTTCGGCTACACCGGTACGGGCAGCACGAAGGCCGTTGCGCCGCTGGCCAAGGAAGCCGGCGCGGTGCTGTTCGCACCCATCTCCGGCAGCGACGCGCTGCAAACGGACAGTCAGCCGCAGGTCTTCTTCGTGCGCGGCACCTACTCCGACGAGATCAAGAAGATCCTTCAGCACCTCACCACCATCGGCTCGCACGGCCTCGGGGTGTTCTATCAGAACGACGGCTTCGGGCAGGGCGCCCTGGCACTGGTGAAGGAATATGCGAGCCAGCACAAGCTGCCGCAGCCCGCGGCGGTGGCCTACGAACCGCAGCAGCCCGACATCCGCGCGGCTGCGAAGGCGCTGCAGGAGGCACGGATCCAGGCCGTGCTCCACCTGTCGTCGGCCCAGTACAGCGCCCAGCTGCTCAAGGAACTCGACCTCGCCGGCGTGGCAGGCAATGGCCGCCTCTACCACTACGGCGTCTCCATCATCAGCGCCAGGAACCTGGTAAGAGAAGCCGGCAAGTCGGCACACGGCTTCGTGATCGCCAATCGCGTGCCGGACCCCGCCGGACCCACGGGCATTGCCTCGGAGTTCCGCCGCGCCATGCAGGCGATCGGGTCGAACGGCAAGGAGGACCTGACTTCGGCGGCCGCGATGGAGGGCTACATCTCCGCCAGGTTGCTGGTCAAGGCCATGCACAACGCCGGCCCGAAGATCGACCGTGCAGCCTTGCGCAACGCTCTCGAAGGACTTGGCCGCCAGGAGATCGGGCCCTTCACGCTCACCTACGGCCCGGGGAAGCACCGCGGCTCGTCCTTCGTGGACCTGGTGATGGTGCGGGGGGACCTGACGGTCGCACGCTAGCGGCGCTCAGCGTCCTGGCCGCTTCCCCTCACCCCATCCCTCTCCCCGTTCACGGGGAGAGGGAGCTTGAAGCGCGCCGCTGGCATTGACTCCCTCGCCCCGTTTGCGGGGAGAGGGTTGGGGTGAGGGGCGCGTGCCTGAGCGGCCGGTCGAGCGGCCAGCGGGGACTCACAGCGTCGTCAGCGGCAGGCCGCCCGCGCGGGGCGGAGGCTGCGGCGTGCAACGCGCCAGGCCGATGTCGCGCAGCAACCGGTCGTCGAGTGCGGCGATGGAGTCGGTGTCTTTCGTGTCGCCGAGCAGGGTGAGCAGCAGCGACGAGCACACGGCCACGAAGGTGCCGAGTGCCGTCAGGGTCCTGTGGATGACCATTGCGGCGTCTCCTTGTGTTCAACGGCTGGACTGATGGGCTGTGGTGAGACTGCATCGTGCGAGCGCGGCATTGCCCGTGCGTTTCAGGCCGGGGCCAGGCGATTTCAGCTGCAACGCATCGGCGGTCGATCGACATCGAGCGGTGGCGCGGTGCCGCACGCTGCAGGCCTGATCAACCGGATCACGGCCATGGACGAAGAACTTCCGCTCGGCACCCATCTCACGTCGGCACGGCGCGGCTATGTGCACCACGGCCTGTATGCGGGCGGAGGGCGCGTCATCCACTACGCCGGCGCGTGCGTCAATGCGTCGACGGCGTGTCCGCCCTCTTCGGTTCGCGCTCGCGCTGCGCCGTCCGCGCCGCGACAGGGGCCGGGCTTGTTTAAGCTCGGGGGATGCGCGACATCGAATACCACCGCTTCAACGTCTTCGGCGACATCGTCGCCATCGAGGGTTCTCCGGGTGACTGGGTGGCCTGGCTCGTCGGGGCCGACGGCAAGCGCCGCCCGGCCGACTTCATCGTGCCCGGCTTCCTGGCGCGAGAAGAGCTGTGCGAATACCTGGCCGACCTGTTCCACGAATCCGCTACGCCGTGGAACGGCTCGGTGTTCGAGATCGAATGATGCCGTTCGCGCTTTCCGTCCTGGCCCACCCGGGCCCGCAGAGCTTCACCCATGCAATGGCACAGGCGGCGCAGGCCGTGCTGCCTGAGACGTGCTTCACTTCGACATACCGCCGGCCGCAGGCGCCTGAAGCCGGCGGCAGTGCTCAGGCTGCCGCAGCTGCCATCTGCCGCCCCGGCAGCCGCGTGAACGCCAGGGCGGACAGGAAGGCGCCCAGGCCCAGCGCGAACGCGCCGACGAACAGCCAGGCATAGCTCGAGAACGAGTCGTAGATCAGCCCGCCCAGCACGGGCCCCAGCGCCATGCCCAGGCTGCTGGCCATGGTGGTGCCGCCGATCACCGTGCCCATCATGCGCAGCGGAAAGTTCTCGCGCGCCATGACGGCGAACAGCGGCATCACGCCTGCATAGGTGAAGCCGAACAGCGCGGCCACGGTGTAGAAGCTCCCGAGCTCGCGCGCGTACACATAGCCCAGCACCACGATCGCCTGCGCCAGCAGGGCCAGCACCAGCACGCGCGCGGCCCCGAAGCGGTCGCCCAGCAGCCCGAACACCAGGCGGCCGCCCATGCCTGCCAGGCCCTCCAGGCTGTAGATCGACACGGCGGCCATGAGCGGGATGCCGCAGCTGACGGCATAGCTCACCGTGTGGAAGATCGGCCCCGAGTGCGTGGCGCAGCTCAGGAAGCTGGTGGCGACCAGGATGAGGAAGGGGGCGGAGCGCAGGGCTTGCCCGCGGGACAGGGCCGGCTCATGCGATGCACCTGCCGGCGCGGCGCCGGCGGCGGCCTGGGCCAGCGCCGGCGGGCGGCGCACCAGCAGGGCCGCAGGCACCATGATCCCGGCCACCAGGGCCGCGATGATCTGCAGCGAAGTGCGCCAGTCGTGGCCCTGCACCAGCCACGCCGCCAGCGGCGACATGGTCATCGGCGCCATGCCCATGCCGGCCGACACGAGCGACACCGCCAGGCTGCGCCGCGTGTCGAACCACCCGGTGACGCAGGCCATCATCGGCGCGAAGATCGCCGCCGCGCTGAGGCCCACGACCACCCCGAACAGCAGCTGGAACGCGAGCAGCGATGTGGCGAGGCTCGCCAGCGCCAGGCCGGCGGTGAGCAGCAGCGAGCCGGCCAGCACCACGATGCGCGGACCGACACGGTCGGACAGGTAGCCCCAGCCGATGCTGCCGAAGGCGAGCGCCAGAAAGGCGAAGGTCATCGCGGTGGAAATGCCGGTGGTGGACCACCCCGTGTCCTCGGCGATCGGCCGCAGGAATACCGGCAGTGAAAACAGCCCGCCGATCGCGACGCAGCCGAGCAGGCCGCCCGCAGCAACGATGATCCAGCGGTAGTGCGTGTGTTCGGCGGTTCTCCAGGAAGGCATGGTCGGGTTCCCCTTTGCTGATGCGGTGTGTCGGTGTGCAGGCTAGTGCGCCCCGCCCGGCGGCGTGAGTAACAAGCCTGGCGCGATTGGTGACCCGTCGGCGAGCCGAGCTGGGACCTCTTGCCATGACGTTCACAGGGCGCGGTTTTCGACGCGGGGGAGGGGAGGGAAAACCCGGGGTGGCGCAGGGCCGGCCAGAAAAAAAGGCCGCGAGACACGCCGGACCGGCCGGGTCCTATGGGATGCCCGCAAGGTCCTGGTGTTGAGACATGACCGATCCGTTGTGTTGAGTGCAGGACCACGTCAGGACTCGAGCCGGCACGGATGTGCCTCGCGGCTGGAAGCCGGGGCCTGCACCACGGATCGGGCCCCGGAGATCGCCTCTGCCGCACGCGCGTCGGGTATGTCGCGGGTGGGTTTGTGCTGCGTCAAGACTGTAGGAGGGCGGGCTTGCAGCTTTTGGGCGACTTGGCAAGCCAAGCGCAGGGCCGGCGCAGGAATCCTGCATGGCGCCCTGCCGTGGTGCACGGGGGAACGCAGTTTGCTGAACCCTGAGGCCAGGCAGGCCAGCACGAAAGGAAGGTCATGAGCAAGTCACCGGGTCATCAACAGCATCCGGACCACAAGGTCCGTGAAACTCGCCTGCACAGCCGTGCGACCGCAGCAGTCGACGGACAGACGATCGCCGAGTCGTCCGACGTCGTTCGCGTCGATGAGGACGGTGCGCCGCCGCGCTACTACTTCCCGCGCGACGCGGTTCATGCGAGCCAGCTGACGCGCAGCGAGACGACGACCACGTGCCCCTTCAAGGGCGTTGCCACGTACTACAGCTTCAAGCAGGGCGACCGCGAGTTCAAGGACGCCATCTGGTCCTATGAAGAGCCGTACGACGAACATGCCGCCCTCAAGGGCCGCATGGCGTTCTACGACGACCGGTACCCCGCGATCTCGGTCGCGGCCTGACGCAACGCCGACGTTGGCCCTGGAGGCCTGAGATCGCCGGCGCCTCGCGGCCGGCGGCTTTGCCCCTCGCGCCTCTGCGGCAGCGGACCGTGCGGCGCGGCCAGCAGCCCCGGAGAGCCCCCCACAACGAGGGGGCGTGATCCCGGATCGCACCGGTTCGCGTCTTTCCAAGCAAGCCGCCTCGATGGCGAGGCGGCGCAGGCCCGGAGAGACACGACATGCGCATCAAGGCCAGGCAATTCCTCGCGATCCAGCCCAACGACAAGTTCAACCTCGCATCCATCAGCAAGGTCGTCATCGGCATGCTGGCGGCCACGCACAAGGTTTCGACACATTCCCGGTCCGGCTGGGGCCGGAAAACCAGCGACTTCTTCCTCTGACACGGCTTCACGGGCTGCGCGGCGGCCCTCGATGCCGCGATCGCTTTCTTCATGCACGGAGGACTCCCATGACACGCATCATTTCCCGCGCTGCGGCCCTGGCCACTGCGCTCTCGGTGACCTTTGCCACCTCGGCTCAGGCGGCATCGCCAGCTGCGAGCGCCTGCCCCGACTACCTCTTCCTGAGCGGCAACCTCGCGCTCAACCCCAACTTCGAGGTGCCCGCCGCCGGCGTGCCGCTGGGCACTACCAAGTGCTGGCAGAACGGCAACCCCTCGCCGGTCGATTCCGCCGCGGCCAACTGGCAGATGCACAGCAGCAACGCCGGCGCCACCGTGTGCTCAACGCTCGTGAACGGCAGCGCACCCGGGCCTGGCGGCAGCCGCCTGCTGGCCTTCCAGGCCGGCGGCAACGAAGGCGGCGTCTACCAGAGCCACGCACTCGACCCGAAGAAGGCGTACATGTTCTCGGTGTGGGTGATGGTGCGCAGCGGCCAAGTGGCCATCCAGTCGCGCGCGATGACCGGCGGCCCGGTGTCGTGGACCTCGAAGATCGGCGAGTGGGAGCAGCTTCGCGTGTGCACCAACTCACTGGCCAACACCGACACGCTGGTCATCTACAACCAGGCGCCCAATGGGGGCACCTTCTTCGTGGACCGCGCCGAGCTGCGCGAGATCCCGATCCGGGAGTGAGCCATGCGCGACCATCTGTCCGCTGCAGCCTGGCGGGCGTCCACGCTCGCTCTCGCGGTGGGGTGGGGCCTGGTCTCGTGCGGCGGTGGCGGGGACGGCAGCGGGCCAGCGCCGCCGGCCGCGCGGTCCGCCGATGCGCCGGCGATCGCCGCGCTGCCGGCCACGCAAGCGCCGGCCACCGCCCCGTGCCGGTCTCCAATGGCCACCCACTCCGCGCCGGTGTCCTCGGAAGCGCTCGCCGCCTTCCGCCAGGCCTTCGACGACGAGCTGCGCGCCTTCGCACAGGAGGCTCCCGCGGCCGGCGGAGGTGTGGTCGAACTGCCCGACCCCTTCGAGCAGGCGCGACCGTGAGCGCAGGAGTCGCGCGCCCCTCGCATGAGGGGGCGGTTGCACGATCCGCGGCACCACCAGCTTGCGTCTGTATCAGTGGAAGCGCCTCGCGGCGCTCCATTCCATCCACCTCACCAGCTTTCAGTTCAGGAGATCTCTCATGCCAACGCTCAGCACGCCCACCCTCACCCTGGGCAATACCGTCAACAACAAGCGCAACGTGACCGTTGCCGGCAGCGTCAGCTTCGATGCAGGCGATGTCGGCAAGACCTACCGCCTGGAGATCAAGCTGTTCGGCGACGACTTCAGCGGCGACAAGCTGCCATCCGGCGACTCGGTGTTCGACGACGAGCTCTACACGTACTCGTTCGCGGGCGTGAGCCCCTTGCCCCGGCCGTACAAGGTGCTCGCAGTGGCCGCCGCGGGCACGGTGAACTACTCCGAAGTACGCACCATCGACGTCGGTCTGCTCGACGAGGATGGCGGGGTCATCATGACCAATACCGACCCGCCGCTGCCCATTCCGCGCAAGGACGAGGTCTACGCCCGAGTGACCGTCTCCGGCGCGCCGGTGTCGGTCAATTCGCCGACCATCGACGCGAGCTTCGGCATCTGAGGTATCTGCGCACGCAGCAAAGCACCGAGGGCCAGGTCGCCCTGGCCCTCGCAAACGTGTGCGCGATGCGTGCCTTAACGGGTCCCTGCCGAGGCAGCAGCGTCCGTGGGTCGTGTTGGTACCTTGGAGCCACCGCCGCCATCCGTGCTGCTGATGTTGCCGGGCGCCTTCGCCCCGGCCGGGGCCGCCGGCTTCGGCTTGAGCTTGGGTCCGGACTTGACGGGAGCCGAAGCCGCGGCAGCAGGCGCGGCGGGGGTGGCGACTGCAGCGGGCGTCGCGGCCCAGGCCACGAGGGCCGCCAGGGCGCCGATGCCGCTCTTGAGAAGGGTCGTCTTCATACATGCTCTCCTTGGGTAGCAGGTCAGAACATCAGCAAGGGCCACAACTCGGCCACTTGCAACCGGGGCTGAGGCGGCTGCGCCAGCAGCTTTCGAGAATAGACGGAAATGGCGCCGAGATCGGATCGCGCAGGCAACGCAGCACGGAACGACTCGCTGGCGAGAGTCAGCGCGCGACGGGTCGCCTCGTCGGGTGATTGCCGCCAGGCCGATTGGGCCAGCAGGAGCTCTGCGAGCGCCCGCTGCGGGTGCCCTGCGGGCAGACGGCCGGTGGCGACCTGGCGCGCCTCGTCGTAGAACGGTGCCGCCCGCGCGGTGCCGTGCGCGGCGTCGGTCGCCAGGGCCAGCAGCATCAGCGTGGGCCACATGTCCTTGTGGTGCGTGCCGAACAGCGCACGCTGTTCGGCCAGGGTGCGGGTGAGCGTGGCGACGGCACCGGCGACATCGCCTCGCCGCAGCTGGCATTCACCGAGCAAGGCGCGCGTGCGGGCGGCGCGACCGCGCGCCGAGGGGCCGGCCGCCTCGTCATCGCGCAGGGCGGCGCGCAGCAGCGGCTCGGCCTGGTCGACCTCGCCACGGCGCAACAGCTGGCGGGCGGCAACGAACTTCACCACCCGCGGGGCCGCCGGATTGCCGCTCCTGGGCGCCGATTGCATCGCCAGCGCGATCGCCTGGTCGCTTTCGGCGTACCGGCCGAGGTGGTGCAGCGCCATGGCATGCCACACGCGTGCATAGACCGTGTAGTTGTCATCGTCGCCCCACAGCTCGACCAGCAGGTCGATCAGCTCGGGCATCACCGCCTCGGCGCGTGCGTACTGGCCCAGCTCCACGTCGAGCTCGGCCATGCCGTAGCGGGCCCGGGCCGCGGTGGGCGTGCGCTTGTCGGCGTGCTCGGCGTAGACGGCGGCGAAAAGTTGCCTGGCCTCGTCCCAGTGGCCGGTCTGCTTCCTCACCTCGGCCAGCTCGGAGAGCGCCAGGCGGTGGCTCGGGTGGCCGCGTCCGAAGCGTGCCTCGGCCTGGCTTGCGGCCAGGCGCAGCTCGCGCGTAGCGTCGTCAAGCCGGCCTTCAGTGAGCGCGAGCGTGCCCAGGCGCGTGCGCGCGTGGACGGGTTCGACCATGCCAGTCGCGTCCATCGTGGCGGCCGTGTCGATGACATCCTGGTAGTGCCGGCGTGCCTCGTCGTTGCGACCCAGCATCCAGGCCACGAAGCCGAGTTCGAAGGTGACCTGCAGGTAGTCATGGCTGCGCATGCGCCCGGCGTTGCGCAGGTGCGCGTGGCTGAGAGACAGGGCGGCATGGGCCTGCGCCGGGTCGCCGGCGGCCGACAGCATCAGCCCCAGCGGCTGGGCCACTTCGGCCTGCAGCGCCGGGTCGTCGTGGAGCCTCTTCTGCGACTCGCTCCAGCCGCGCCGCAGCAGGTCGACCACAGGCACTTTGGCGGCGCCCGAGTGCTCGGGGTTCAGCTCCGTGAAGATGCCCGTGAGCAGTTGCACCACCGAGTGCGTGCGCTCGGCCTCCTGCAGGGCGGCGCGCCACTGCCAGGTGGTGGCGGCGATGCCGGCCACCAGCGTGAGCATCAGCGCGGCCAGCACGGCCACCTGGGCGCGGTTGCGCTGCACGAACTTCGCCGTGCGGTAGCCGAAGGTGTCGGGCTGCGCGATCACCGGCTGGTGCGCCAGGTGGCGCTCCAGGTCGTCGCGCAACTCCTGCACCGTCGCATAGCGCTCGGCCGGAGCCTTCTTCAAGGCCTTGGCGACGATGGTCTCCAGGTCGCCGCGCAGGGCCTGCTGCAGCGCGGGCAGGCTGCTGCCGCGCGAGGGGGCGGCGTCGGGCGATTCGCGCAGCGCGGCGGTCAGGCCGCGCGGCGGTTCCTCGACGATGGCGCGTGCCAGTGCGGCCATGCCGCGCGAGCTGCCGGCATAAGGCCGTGCGCCGCTCAGCAGGCCGAACAGCACCACCCCCAGCGCGTACACGTCGGTGGCCGTGGTGACGGGGCGGCCTTCGATCTGCTCCGGGGCGGCGTATTCCGGCGTGAGGCCGGCCGGGCCGGCGTGGGTGAGCTCGGTGAGCTCGTCGCCCGTGTCGCCCTCGGCCAGCAGCTTGGCCACGCCGAAGTCGAGCAGCTTCACGTGGCCGTCTTCGGTGACCAGGATGTTGGCCGGCTTCAGGTCACGGTGCACCACGAGGTGGGCGTGCGCGTAGGCCACCGCCTCGCACACCTGCATGAACAGGCGCAGGCGCGCCTCGATGCCGAGCTTGCGCGCATCGCACCATTGGTCGATGCGTTCGCCGGGCACGTACTCGAGCACCAGGTAGCGCGTGCCGTCGGCGGCGAGGCCGGCATCGAGCAGCTGGGCGATGTGCGGGTGCGAGAGCCGCGCGAGGAACTCGCCCTCGTGCGCGAAGCGGGCCTGTGCCTGCGGGTCCATGCGCGCGGCATGCAGCAGTTTGACGGCGGCGCGGCCGCTGTAAAGACCATCGCTGCGCGTGGCGCGCCACACCTGACCCATGCCGCCGCTGCCGATGGGCTCGCGCAGTTCCCAGGCGCCCAGGCGGGTGCCGGACCAGTCGGTCTGGAGCGGCTCGGCGGGCTGGGGTGTGGCCTCGCCGAGGAAGTTGCCCGCCTCGGCGGCGCGGTCGGCCTCGATCATGGCCAACAGGCGCGGGTAGAGCGCGGGGTGCTCGGCCTGCGCGCGCTGCAGCTCGGCGGCGCGCCGCGTTGGATCTGCGGCAGCCCAGCGGTCGAACAGGGCCAGCACCTCGCGCCAGGCGGCGGTCGATCGTGCCGTGGGCGTCATCAGGCGCTGAGGTAGTCGAACAGGAAGGCGCGGGCTCGGCGCCAGTCGCGCTTGAGGGTGGGCACGGAGAGGTCCATCACCTCGGCGATCTCTTCCATCGTCATGCCGCCGAAGTAGCGCATTTCCACGAGCTTGTGGCCGCGCTCGTCGACGCGCGCCAGGGCTCGCAGCGCTTCGTCAACCGCCACGGCATCGGGTTGATTCGGCAGCTCTTCGAAGGCCGCGGTGCTGAGCGTCACCTCGGACACGCCGCCGCCGCGCTTTTGCGCTGCACGCTCGCGCACATGGTCGACGATCACGCTGCGCATCACGGTGCTGGCGTAGGCGAAGAACTGGCGCCGGCTGCGGCCGGACGGGGCATCGCCGCAACGCAGCCAGGCGTCGTGGACGATGGACGAGGGATCGAGCGTGATCGGGCCGGCCTTCGCGAGATGGCTGCGGGCCAGGCGCTTGAGGTCGGCGTAGAGCAGTGTGAAGAGGCGGTCCTTTGCGGCGTCGTCGCCCGCCTGGCACTTCTCCAGCAACACGGTGATCTCGCTCATGGTGGCGGTCATTCTAGGCAGGGCCCACCCCCCTAAGTTGGCACATCCGTCTGCCTGCCGGGTGCTGCCGGTCGTGCTCGGCGGCAGAGGGGCGGCGGATTCCGAAAGCTGACGCTGTCCGGCTCACGCCTGGCGAGCTCCTCTTCCAATCGCGGCGGCAATCTGCACGGCGGGAAGAATGAAGAAGCACCCGCAAGGTCGCAGTCCTTCAGTTTTCAGCGTCGTGGGTGTCGATGCCGGGCAACTCGGCAAGCGGATCGGCGCCGGCCCCGGCGTTCTCGACGCCGGGTGAGTCGGCCGTGGCCGGGCGCACCCAGCGCGCCAGCGTAGCAAACAGCTCGTCGATCTTGATCGGCTTGGCGATGTGGTCGTTCATGCCCGCGGCGAGCACCTTGTCGCGGTCGCCAACCATCGCGTTGGCGGTCATCGCGATGACCGGCAGATCCCGCAGATGCGGCTGCCGCCGAAGTGCCCGGACCGTGGCGTAGCCGTCCAGCACCGGCATCTGGCAGTCCATGAGCACGCCGTCGAAACGCTGGCCGTCCAGCGCGTCGAGCGCCTCCTGGCCGTCGCAAGCGACGCTGACGACGATGCCGGCACGACTCAGCACATTCAGGGCGACTTCCCGGTTGATGGGGTTGTCCTCGACCAGCAGGATGCGCGCACCCTTCAGGCTGGCTGCACGGCCGAGGGAGCCCGCTTCGGATCGCGTGGCGTGGGCTGGCTGGCGGGAAGCCAGGTCGATCGCCGTGCTGCCCGCATCGATCGGCGTCGCTGGCGAGACCCGCCTGGCCGGCCGCGCGCCGGCGGGGTGCTGTTGGTTGGCGAGGTGCTGCAGCGCCTTGTCCGGCAGGACAGCCGATGCCTCGCGGATCCAGGTCAGGTTCAGCAGCGCGGCGATCGCATCCAGGAGCGCGGGCTGCGCGACGGGCCTGCCGGACGCGTTGGCGCCAGCTTCGGGGCTGCGCGCCTGCACTGGCGCGGTGGCACCGGCCGACCCGACGATGACGGGAACCTTGGCGGTTTCCGGCGCACGTCGCAGCCGCCGCGTTGCCTCGAAGCGGTCCGTCACCGTCATCATCATGTCCATCACGACGAGGTCGGGCCGGAACCGGGCCGCCACCGCGAGCGCCTCTTCGCCATCACATGCGTGGGCCATCTCGAAGCCCAGCGTTCCCAGGGCATCGAGCAGCATCGCGCGGCTCTGCGGCACGTCGTCGATCACCAGGACCTTTCGACGCTCACCTTCGTAGCCAATCGGCGCGCTGCACTCAGGTACCGCGTGAATCTGCGCCTGCGTGGCGGGCACCTCGATCTCGAACGAGAAGACGCTGCCCGCGTCCAGCTGGCTGCGCACCTGGATGTCGCCGTTCATCAGACGGATCAGCTGCCGACTGATGGCCAGGCCCAGACCGGTTCCGCCCTCGCGCCGCTCCATCTCGGCCACCTGCTCGAAGGGCTGGAACAGCCGCGCCAGCTGTGCCTTGGTCATGCCGATCCCCTCGTCCTCGACCTCGAAGCGCAGGCGCGCCAGCACAGCGGCCGAAGACGGCGTCGGCTGCAGCTGCAGCTGCGTCACGCGCAGCGTCACCTGGCCCGCATCGGTGAACTTCACGGCATTCGACATCAGGTTGAGCAGCACCTGGCGCAGCCGCTTCTCGTCGATGCAAATGGTGGCAGGCAGATCGGACGCGGCCTGGTAGACGAACAGCAGGCCCTTTTCCTCGGCTTTGACGCGGATCATGTCGCACACCACCTGCAGGAACGCAGGCAGGTCGATCTCGGTGGGAGACAACTCGAGCTTGGCCGCATCGATGCGCGCCAGATCCAGGATGTCGTTGATGAGCGTGAGCAGGTGCTGCCCACTCTCGGCGATGACACTGAGCCCTCGGGCCTGCCGCTGGGTCAATATCTCGTCGCCCTGCAGGATCTGCGCGAAGCCGAGGATGCCGTTGAGCGGCGTGCGCAACTCATGGCTCATGCGGGTCAGGAACTCGCTCTTGGCACGGCTTGCAAGCTCCGCCGCCGCGCGGGCATCGCGCTCGATCTCGGCTTGCTTGCTGGCGGTGCGATCGAGAACGAAAGCGACGGCCTGATTCGATCCAGGCTCGGCCATGGCAACGCCGATCAGGACCGGCACCCGGCTGCCATCCTTGCGAACGAATTCCTTCTCGTAGGGTGTGCAGGCACCGAGCGCGCGAACTTCCGCCATGGCACGGGCCGTCACCTCCTGGTACTCCGGAGGGGTCAGCAGCTCGCGATGGATGCGCCCCTCGCGCAAGTCCTCGCGGTCATAGCCGACGATGCGCAGGTAGGCATCGTTGGCCTCTATGGCGTGGCCCTCGAGGTCGAAGAAGACGATGCCGGCGAGGTTGGAATCGATCATCTGCCGCAGCCGGGCCTGGCCGGACCGCAAGGCCGCGTCACTGCGTTCGAGGTCGGCGACGCGCTGCTGCAGGGTGCCGACGAGCTCGCGCACCCGCGCGGCCATTTGTGCGAAGGCGCGCGTCAGGACGCCGACCTCGTCGGGCTGCGTTGCCGCGGGCAGGGGCGTGTCGAGATCCCCTTGGCGGATTGCATCCGCCGCCTTCGCCAGGGCACCGATGGGTCGCACGATGCCGCGCGTCAGGCGCAGCGCGATGACGGTGGCCAGCAGCAGGGCGACCGCGGCCACCGACACGATGACATTGCGCGTCCGGCGCACCTGGACGAGGATCGCATCGAGCGACTGCTCGTCGATCAGTGTCCATAGCACGCTGCTCTGCCCGGGCGGCCGGATGCGGGTGAACACCTGCAGGGCATCGGGCCGGTCGACCGACGCATAGAGCGTGCCGGACGACTGATCGAGGATCACCGCCGCGTCGCGCGGGCGTTCGCTGCGCAGCGACACGCCGCCGCCGCGCAGGTGCTCGAAGCGGCGCGTCGGATCGGGGTGCAACAAGTAGTGCCCCTGGCGGTCGACGACGTAGGTGGACGCCGCGCCCGCGGCGGACTGCTCGAGCGTGCCCAGTACCGGCGCGACAAGCGCGTGCAGCACGACCACGCCGTCGAGCAGGCCACTGTCGCTCTGCAGCGCCGTCGCATAGCGCAGCACCGGCGCGGCAGGTCCCTGGCGGCTCGGTGCCTCCAGCGTGAGCTCCGAGATGTAGATCGACTCCTGCCCGGGAATCGCGCGCAACTGCAGCGCCCCCGCAAAATACGGCTCGGCTGAACGATCGGCCAACTCGCCGGGCGGCAGCACCGACGGCCCGCCGTCGCCGAGCAGCGCGCAGCTCACCTCGTGGCCGCTGCTGTCGAGCAGGCACAGACGGCTGTAGCGCTCCGCCCAGCGCTTGAGCAAGCCGGCAAAGTAGCGCTCAACCTCCCGCGCGACGCTCGCGCGGTCGGCGCCCGGCGCCGCGTTCAGGTAGCGGCGCAAGGCGGGCGCCTGGACGATGACCTGTAGATCGGCGCCGATCTCGGAGAGCTGGCGCGCGGCCGCCGCCGCGCGTGCCCCCGCGCTGCGCAAACCCTCGTCGCGGGCCATCTGGATGAGCAACTCGCGGCTGCGGCTCAGGCTGTAGACGGAGATGATCGCCGTCGGCACGAGGATCACGGCGACGAACGCGACGATCAACTGGTGCCGCAGCCCCAGGCCCGACCAACGCGCCGTGATGCGCTCCGGCTGCGGTGAGTTCATGCGTGCGGGCCCTTACTTGGGCGGGGCGGAGAACAGCACCTCGGCCTGCTGCTGAGCGCGTGCGGCAGCCTGTTCAGGCGTCAACTCGCCGCGCAGCATGTCGTGGTACACGGTGCCCAGTATGTCGGCCAAGGCCGACCACTGCGGCACGGCCGGGCGCATCCAGTCGTCGAGCTGGCCGGCGCTGCCCAGGCGCGCGACGGTCTTGAACGCCGGGTAGCGCTGCGCGAGCGCTGGGTCGCGCATGACCGAGTATCGCGGCATGCCGCCGTTGCCCTGTTGCGCCAGCCAGCGCTCGATGTCGCTGCTGGTCAGCCACGCCAGGAACTGCCAGGCGACGTCGCGCCGCGCGCCGATGTTGGCGGGGATGCCGAGGCTCCAGGTGCCGATCGAGGTGATCGGCTTGGCATCCGGTGCGTGCGGCGCCGCTTCATACCCGACACGTCCGATGACTTGCGAGCCGGGGTCCTCCTCGACCAGATAGCTGCGCGCGGCCCATTCGTAGGTCATCACGCAGCCGCCCTTGGCAAAACGCACAGGCCGATGGTCCCAGGCCATGTTCAGGATGTCGGGCGGTGAAAACGGCAGCAGGCTCTGCGCAAAGCGCGCCGCGGCAATGCCGCGCGGGGTGTTCAGGGCCGGACGTCCGCCGGCGTCGAGCAGCGGCTGGCCAAACGCCGCGTAGAAATGCGCCATCTGCTGGCCAAGCGCCTGACCGCGCTGGCCATTCCAGCAAATGCCGAACTGACCTTGCGCCGGTTGCGTGAAGCGCTTCGCCGCCGCCAGCAACTCGTCGGTGGTCAGCGGAGCGGCGACGCCGGCCTTGTCGAACAGGTCGCGGCGAACCCAGAGCAACTCGGGGTGCGGCTGGATCGGCAGACCGAGCTGTTGGCCCTTGAACTGTGCCTGTCGGTAGGCGATCTCGAGGAAGTCTTCGGGGCGGAGCGTGGCCGCCGATGCCTTGATCAAGTCGTTCAGCGGCAGCAGCAGGCCGGCGGCGCCGTACTCGCCGGCCCACACGCTGTCGAAGCTGACGATGTCGTAGGCCGAGCGCTGGTCGCGCGCATTGAGCTGCGTGAGCCGGCGCACATCGTCGTAGCCCACCACTTCGATCTCGACGCTGCCCCCGGCGCGGCGGCCCAGTTCACGCGTGCCGGCGCGCAGCGCGATGGAGAACGGATCGCCGACGATGAGCATGCGCACGGTCTGCCCGTGCAGGAAGCCGTCCTCGACCGGTGCGGCGGGCAGCACGTCCGGTTGCCGCTTGTACGCTCCGACGAACAACACGGCAAGCACCACCAGGGCGGTGGCTCCGAAGGCGATCGTGTAGACAATGCGCTTGGACATGGAGTTGTCTCCGAGCTCGTGACCTCCCCGCGCGGCTTGTCCGGGTGCGGTCCTCTGACCGACGTTCGCAATTCTGCGCTCAAACGGCCGCAACCGCTGCGCGTGGTGGGGGGGGCAGTAGGCGGATATGCGCTCGGATCTGCTCAGGGCGGCGAGGGCATGGTCCAGTTCGCGCGCCACCTCGTGCGCCAGGTCGCGCAGCGCCGGCTGCCGGCGCAGGGCCGCGGTGGTCGCGTAACCGTCCATCACCGGCATCTGGCAGTCCATCAGCACGGCATCGAAGCGCTCGTGCTCGCCTGCAGCCCGAAGCGCGCGGTGAAGCGGAAGCAACTGCCCCGGCCGGGCTCGCTGGTGACGCCGATCTCGCCGCCCATCATCTCCACCAGCCGGCGGCTGATGGCCAGGCCGAGGCCGGTTGGCCGCCACCCATTGACCAACCCGACATGCTTCGCCAGCATCGCGCGGTCCTGTTGCTGACGATGTCCCTCTGACCATGACGCTGCTGACCACGAATCGACTCCGCTTGGAACCGTTCACCGAGGGCCACCTCGCCGGCTTGAACGAGATGAACTCCGACCCGGAGGTGATGCGCTATCTCTCGGGAGGCCGACCTGAGACGCTCGAAGAAACCCGCGTGCTCATCGAGCGCGTCATGAAGCGGTGGGCGGAGGTCGGCTATTCATGGTGGGCGCTCATCGAGCTGGAGACCGAAGAGCTCGTCGGCGCGGGCGCCGTTCAGAATCTGCGGCGAGAGGCGACCTTGGTACCCGACCTGGCGTGTCCGCTGGAAATGGGATGGAGGCTTCGGCGGGATCGGTGGGGGCAAGGCCTGGCCGTGGAGGCGGCGCGGGCGATGGGGGATTTCGCGTTCAAGGACTTGAATGCGCAAGAGCTCCTTGCTGTCTGTGACCCGGCCAATACCGCGTCGGCGAACGTGATGAAGCGCCTGGGCATGCAGGAGGTCGGCATCGAGCGCTGGTATGGCAAGGACCTGCTCACCCATCGCATTGAGGCCGACGGGTGGACCGCAATGCGTCAGCGGCGGCCGAACGAAGGTCATGCGCTCTAATGATCGCCACCTGCACGCACGCATCGGAAGGACAACGCCATGGACCGCATCGCCGCGATGAAGGCCTTCGTCCGGGTGGTGGAAGCCGGCACCTTCACGAAAGCCGCCGACACGCTCGACTTGCCGAATGCCACGGTGACGCGCCTGATCCAGGCGCTCGAGAGTGAGCTGAAGGTGCGTCTGCTGCACCGCACGACCCGCTCGGTCACGGTCACGCCGGAAGGCGCGACCTACTACGAACGTGTGGTCCGCCTGCTGGCAGACCTGGCGGACATCGAGTCGTCCACCAGGCTGACCCAGGGCAAGCCTTCCGGCAAGGTGCGCGTCGAGACGGCTTCGGCAATCGGCACCATGGTCGTCGTGCCGGCACTGGCCGAGTTCTACAGGGACTATCCCGATGTCGAGGTCGAGCTCGGTGTCGGCAACCAGCGAGCCGACCTGGTGGCCGAAGGCATCGACTGCGCGATCCGCGTCGGTGAGATCGGCGAACAGCAGATCGTGGCCAGGCAGGTCGGCAGCTTTCACTTCACGACGTGCGCCACACCGGCCTTCCTGAGAACCCAGGGAACGCCGGAGGCACCGCAGGACCTGGCACAGCGCCACACCGTGGGCATGATGTCCTGGCGCACCAGCCGCGCGGTGCCGTTCCGCTATGCCGAAGGAACGTCCGTCACGGACCTGGCGCTGCACCACAAGCTGGTCGTGAACGACACCAACTCCTATCGGGCTGCCGGCCTGGCCGGGCTGGGCATCATCCAGGCGCCCAGCTACGCGGTGCATGACGCGGTGCAGGATGGCCGGCTGGTGCCCCTGCTGCAGCAGTGGGACACACCCGCGATTCCCGTTCACGTCCTGTACGCGCCGAACCGCTACCTCAGCGCCAAAGTGCGTGTCTTCATCGACTGGACGGTGGCACTGTTCGAGAAGAACGCCTGCCTGCGGCGGGCCTGATCCGGAGGTCGCAGGGCGGAAGAAGCATGCCTGCTCAGGCCCGGTAGCGGGCGGCGACGCTCGACCGTGACAGCCTGGGGCCCATCGCCCGCCGCGCCGCATCGAAGGCTTCCCATTCGGCTGCGTCGGGCAGCGATGGGATCGTCACGAGTTCATGGCGGCCGAAGCCGACCAGCGCGGCGTCGACCATCTCCTCGACGTCCATCACGATGTCGCTGGGCAGGTGGTCGAGCGACTCCACGTCCGAATCCACCATGGGTTGGGTCGCGCCGATGCCGGCGTTGTTGACCAGCAGCGAGATGCCGCCGTGGGTCTGCAGCAGACGTTCGATGCGTTGCTGGTCGGTCCGGTCGGTGAGGTCGGCGCCCACCACTTCGACGGCACGCCCCGTGGCTTCAGTGATGCGATCGGCCACGGCCCGCAGTCGCTGGGTGTCGCGCGCGACCAGCACGAGGTCGTAGCCGCGCCGGGCCAGCCGCTGCGCATAGACGGCGCCGATGCCGCTCGAGGCGCCGGTGATCAGCGCCGTGCCCTTGGTCTTCGTGTCGGTGCTCATGGGGTTTCCTTCGATGACGTGTGTGGGGGTGCACGGAATCTAGAGGGCATGCCGGCGAAGAAAAATCGCGCGACGGCCAAAACGTCATTGGCCGATTCGCAAAGATCGCGGTCGGCCAAAGGTCCTTATTTCATTTCCCCCAAAACCGCATTGCGGCCCACCGCCTTTTTCCGGCGGCGAGCGTCTCGTACCTTCACGGCAGCAAATTTCCTGCGTGGAGACTCTCATGACGACAACAGGCCAGCCCAGCCTCCCCGACCGTGCCGACGGCTCGACCCCGGCTTCGGACTCGTCCAGCCATCGGGGCCTGCATGCCGTCCTGGCGGCCAGCAACTTCGCGCAGGGGCTCGGGGCCTTCGCGGTGATCGGCGCGCTGGCCTCGTTGATCCAGGAGCTTCATGTTCCTCTTCACCAGGCGGGCCTCGTCGTTTCGCTGTATGCGGCTGCCTATGCCATTGCATCGCCGCTGCTGGTTGCCTGGTCGGGCCGCCTGGGGCGGCGCACCGTGCTCGCGGCAGGCTTGCTGCTCGTTGCCGCAGGCGCCGTCGTGGGCGCGACCGCGAGCAGCTTCGCCGTGCTGCTGGCCGGCCGCGCGCTGATGGCGATCGGCGGTGGCCTCGTCACCCCGGTGGCCGGCGCCATCGGCGTGGCGACCTCGACGCCGAAAACGCGTGGCCGTGTACTGGCCACGGTGTTCGCGGGGCTGACCATCGCTCAAGCGCTGGGCCTGCCCATCGGCGCGTGGCTGGTCGACGTCTCAGGGTTCCGTGCGACCTTCTGGCTGATCGCCGTGGCGGCGATCGCGGCGGCGCTGCTGGTGCTGCGGTTCGTTCCCCGGCAAATCGCCACGAATGCCGCAGGGCTGAAGGCGCTGGCCTCGGTGCTGGTCGACCCGCGCCTGCTCCTTGCGCTGTCCTTCATCGTCTTCTTCATCGGCGGCAACTTCGTGTTCCTGACCTATCTGACACCCTTCCTCGAAGGGCGCTACCAGCTTCAGGGGTCGGCGCTGGCCGCCGCCCTGCTGCTCTACGGGGGCGGCGCTGTCGCGGGCAACGCGCTGGGTGGGCGCCTGGCCGACCGCCTGGGGCCGGTCAAGACCCTCCTGATCCTTTGCGCCGTGCAGGTGATGGTGCTTCCGGTCATGTCGCTGCTCCATCTGCCCCTGCCGATCGCATTGGTCCTGCTGGCGATCTGGAGCGTGTTCGCCTGGTCGGTGCATGCCACCCAGCAGGCACGCCTGGTGTCGCTCGACCCGCCGCGCGCGCCGGTGCTGCTCGCCTTGCACTCCTCCGGCATCTACATCGGGGCATCGGCAGGCTCGGCCATCGCAGGCCATGTTCTCGACAGGTTCGGTGACCGCTGGCTCGGGCCGGCCGGGGTGGTACTGATGCTTCTGGCCGCAGCGACCCTGGGGCTCGTGGCCCTGACGACGCGGCGGCGCCTTGTGCCGCAGATCGCTCCGCACCAAGGGCTGCGGGCTGGCCCCACGCCTCACCCATGACACCCACAACCCATAGGAGTGAACAGATGAGCAAGCGTCTCGACTACGCGCAAGTTGCACCGGCGGGCGTCAAGGCCCTGGGCGGCGTCTACGGCTACGTCATGCAAAGCAGCCTGCCCGCTGCGCTGATCGAGCTGGTCTACCTGCGCATCTCCCAGATCAACAACTGCGCCTACTGCCTCGACATGCACACGCGCGAACTGCTGAAGAAGGGGCAGCGAGTCGAGAAGCTGGCGCTGGTCCAGGCCTGGGCGGAGGCTGGGAACCTCTTCGACGACCGCGAGCGCGCCGCGCTGGCCTGGGCCGAAACCGTGACGCGCGTCGCGGACACCGGCGTGCCCGACGCTGCTTACGAGGCCGCCAGTGCCGTGTTCGACGAGCGGGAGCTCGTGGATCTGTCGATCGCGATCGGCCTGATGAACGCCTACAACCGGCTGGCCATCAGCTTTCGCAATGTGCCGCAGGCTGCCCGCTAGCGATCGACACCCCTCAACCCCTCAACGCCCCCGCCAGGCTCCGTGCAATCTCACCCTGCACCAGCGGCTTTGCCAGCACCTCCACCACGCCCGCATCGCGCGCACGCAGGGTGAGCGCCTGGGTCACGTAGCCGCTCATCAGCACGATGGGAATGTCCGGCCGGATGCGGCGGATCTCCCGAGCGAGTTCGGAGCCGGTCATGTCGGGCATGGCCTCGTCCGACACCACGATGGCAAAGCGCTGCGGCGTGGCCCTGAAGCTGGCCAGCGCTGCCAGGCTCGATGAAAAGCCCACCGGTTCGTAGCCCAGCTCGGCCAGCACTTCCTCGCCCAGGCGCACCAGCGGTTCCTCGTCGTCCACCAGCAGCACGGTTTCGCCTTCGCCGCGCGGCACCGACTCGCCGGTGGCCACCGCGGCCACCAGGCCGCGCTGCCAGGGCAGGTACACGGTGAAGGTGGAGCCGTGGCTCGGGGCGCTCTGCACGTCGATGCCGCCGCCCAGGTCGGTCACGATGCCGTGCACGAGCGACAGCCCGAGCCCGGTGCCCACGCCGACCTCCTTGGTGGTGAAGAAGGGGTCGAAGATGCGCTCGAGCACCTGCGCAGGCATGCCGATGCCGGTGTCGGCCACCCGCAGCTGCACGTAGTCGCCGATGGGCGCGCGGGTGGTGAGCAGCATGCGGGGCTCGTCGAAACGCACGGTGCGCGCGGTCACGCTCAACGTGCCGGCTCCCTTCATGGCCTGCACGGCATTCGCGCACAGGTTCATCACCACCTGGTGGATCTGCGTCGGGTCGCCCATCAGCGCCGCATCGCCTGCGACGAGGTCGTGTTCGAGCGCCACGCCGTGCGGCAGCGAGGCGGCCACCAGCTCCAGGGCCTCGGCCACCACCGACTGCACATGCACCGGCACCCGCTCGCCCACGCCGCTGCGGCTGAACGCAAGGATGCGCTCCACCAGCGACTTGGCCCGCATGCCGGCGCTGAGCGCCGCGTCGATGTGCCGCCGCATCGCGCTGCCCTCGGCCGCGCCCTTTTGCGCCATCTCGCCGTAGCCCAAGATCGCCGCGAGGATGTTGTTGAAGTCGTGCGCTATGCCGCCGGCCAGGGTGCCGATGGCTTCGAGCTTCTGCGCCTGCCGCAGCTGCTTCTCCAGCCGCTCGCGTTCGTCTTCGGCATGGCGGCGGCGGCTGATGTCTTCCATGGAGCCGGCCATGCGATACGGCTGGCCGCGCTCGTCGCGCACCGCCACGCCGCGCTGGCGGTACCAGTGCCATTCGCCGCTGCGGTGCTGCAGCCGGTATTCCACTTCGAAGTGCGGCGTGCTGCCATGCAGGTGGGCCGAGATGGCCTGCCGCACATGGGCGATGTCGTCGGGGTGGTAGGTCGAGCGCGCGATCCATTCGCGGCGCGGCAGCAGCGATTCGCCGGGCTGCCAGCCCATCAGCGTCTGGGCGCGCGGCGACAGGAACAGCAGGTCGCGCTTCAGGTCCCAGTCCCACAGGCCTTCGTTGGAGCCGGCCACCGCCAGCTGGTAGCGCTCCTCGCTCTGCCGCAGCGCCTGCTCGGTGCGCTTCTGCTCGTCCACGTCGCTCACCGAACCGGCCCAGCGGATGGCGCGGCCTTGCGCATCGCGCACCGAGGTGCCTCGCACGCGCACCCAGCGGTAGCTGCCGTCGGCATGCTGCACGCGGTACTCGCCTTCGCGCACCTCGGTCTCGCCGGCCAGGTGCCGCTGGAAGTCGTCGTCATAGCGGGCCGCGTCGTCGGGATGCAGCCTCAGCAGCGCCACCCACTCGGCGCGGGTGCGGGTGGTGACGTTCGAGTCCACGCCCGCGATGCGCATCGCGCGGATGGAAGTGAACATGCGGTCGTTCACGATGTCCCAGTCCACCACCCCGTCGTTGGAGCCGGCCACCGCGAGCGCGAAGCGCTCCTCGCTCTGGCGCAGCCCTTCTTCGGCGCGCTTGCGGGCGTCGATGTCGCTCACCGAGCCGGCCATGCGTTGCGGCCGGCCGCTCGCGTCGCGCACGCACACGCCGCGCACGCCGGCCCAGCGGTAGCCGCCGTCGGGGTGCCTGACCCGCAGCTCCACCTCGTAGGCGGGCACCTTGCCGGCGAGGTGGTCGTCGAAGGCGGCGCGCCGGCGCGGTTCGTCGTCGGGGTGGATGCGCAGCGAGGCGAACCAGCGGTCGGCCGGCTCGGACTCGGGCACGTGGGCAATGCCGAGGATCTCGCGGGCACGGGCCGACGAGAACAGGCGGCCGGTGGCGCGGTCCCAGTCCCAGATGCCGTCGTCGGAGCCGGCCACGGCGAGGCTGAAACGATCGCGCGCCGCCTCGAGCGACGCCTGCGCAGCGCCCAGCCGGGTGAGCTGGCGCGACACCAGCGCCAGCAGGAGGCCCGCCAGCGCAGCCAGCGCCAGCATGCGGGCCACCGAACGCACCGCCTGCCCGCGCCACGGCGCCAGCGCCACCTCGGCATCGCGCGTCACCAGCACGGCCAGCGGGTAGTTGGGCACGATCTGCACCGCGCCGAAGCGGTCCACACCGTCCACCGGGCTCACCGTGCGGGTGGGGCCTTCGCGGCCGACTTCGGCCGCGGAGAGCACTTCGTCGATCAGGGCGAAGCGCTTGCCCAGCGAGGCTTCGGCGGGCGGGTAGCGCGCCAGCAGCGTGCCGTTGCGGTGCACCAGCGTGGCCTTGGTGCCGGGGTCGAGCTGGATGTCGCGGTAGAAGGTCTGGAAGTATTCGATGCGCCCGCGCGCGCCCACCGCGCCGGCGAATTCGCCGGTGGCGGTCTCCAGGCGCCGCGTGATGGGAAACACCCACTGCTGGTCGACGTCGCTCTTGAGCGCGTCGCCGATCTGCAGGCCCTGGGCGCCCGCCTTCATGTTCTGGAACAGCGCGAAGCCCGACACGTTGGGCGTGGGCTGCGGCAGCGGGAAGGTGATGGAGGTGGCCACCGGTGTGCCGTCCGGCCGCAGCAGCAGCAGGCCCTCGATCTGCACCAGCCCGACCGCCTGCTCGCGCAGGTAATGGTGCAGCTCGCGCGGGCTCATCGCGTTGAAGCTGCCCTGGCGGTGCTGCTCGGCCAGGTGGCGCAGCACCACGTCCACCGCCTGCAGGCTGCGAGCCGTCTGCTCGGCCAGGATGCGCGCCTGCGTGTCGAGCTCGCGGCCGGTGTCGTCCACCGCGCTGCGGTAGCCGCGCACGCTGTCGAACACCGCCAGCCCCACGATGGCCACGATGAACAGCACGCCCAGCCAGGGCACCGCGCGGCGCATCGGGATCATGGCGGTGGCGGCGGCAGTTGCAGGAGGCGGTGCGCCGCCGCGACCAGCGTGCCGCGGTGCAGCGGCTTGGGCAGCACCGCATGCACGCCCAGCGCCCGCGCGGCCTCGCCGCTGGGCTCCACGCTGGGGTGGAAGGTGGGCGACAGCGCGATCACCGGCGTGCCCGGATATTCGTGCGCCATGCGCTGCAGCGGTTCGGTCTTGCCCTGGCGGGGGTAGGGCACGTCCACCACGATGAGCGCGTAGCGGCCGGGGCCGCTGCCGCGGCTCGGGTCTTCCTCGACCGCGCAGCCGCTGTCGGCCAGCCATTCGCGCAGCAGCTCGGCCGTGGCGCGGTCGGCACCCACCACCAGCACCGGCAGGGCGGCATCGGTCGTGTTCATGGGCGGTGCGGCGCGCAGCGGCCGGCAGGCGTCAGGCGGTGCAGGGCAGGGGGCCGGCGCAGGAGGCGCATCGAGGATCTCCACAGAGCAGTTGCGCACGATTTCGGCCTCGCCAGGTTGCACTCGCATGTCTGTGCGAGCGGCCCACGATTACAACTGCAACGCCGAGGCCGGCCGCCTGACATGGAAGGTGCTTCCTTCACGGCGCTTCGGGCCCTACGATGGAAAGCTGCCGCAGCGCACAAGTGCCGCAGCAACCAGATGAGGGGTGGAGCCATCATGGAAGTCGTGTCGAACCTGTCGCCGCATGTGCTGGCCCTGGACGACGATCCGGACATCCGCGACCTCGTGGTCGAGTACCTGAGCGCCTACGACCTGCGCGTCACCGCGGTGAGCAGCGGCAGGGAGCTCGCCGAGGTGATGACGCGCGAGGCCATCGATGCGGTGATCCTCGACCTGCGCCTGCCCGGCGAAGACGGCCTGCAGATCGCCCGCAAGCTGCGCGAAACCTCGAGCGTGCCCATCCTCATGCTCACCGGCCTGGCCGAGGAGGCCGACCGCGTCATGGGCCTGGAGCTCGGCGCCGACGACTACCTCACCAAGCCGTTCAGCCCGCGCGAGCTGCTCGCCCGCATCCGCGCGCTGCTGCGGCGGGCCCGGTCGCAGGCCACTGTGGCCGACGAGATCGCCAAGGTGCGCGCCTACCGTTTCGGCGCCTGGGAACTCAACGTGGGGCTGCGCAAGCTGAAGTCGGCCGCCGGCCAGGCGGTGGACCTCACCAACGGCGAGTTCAGCCTGCTCACCGCCTTCCTGTCGGCGCCGCAGCGGGTGCTCACCCGCGACCAGCTGCTGGAGCTTTCGCGGCTGCACAACGCCGAGGTGTACGACCGCTCCATCGACGTGCAGATCCTGCGGCTGCGCCGCAAGATCGAAGCCGACCCGGCGCACCCCGAATACATCAAGACCGAGCGGGGCGCGGGCTATACCTTCAGCGCCCCGGTGGAAGCCATGCGCTGAGCCGGCGGCTCAGGCATGCACCCAGAACGCGGTGTCGGCGAACTGCTCACCACGCCACCAGTCGCGCGCGCCGGTGCCGTAGCGGAAGTTGCGCACGCCGGCCTGGCTCTGCAGCGGGGCCACCACCTCGCCGCTCGCCGGGTCGCGGCGAGCGCTTTCGGCCTCGGTCTCCGGCACCACGGCCACCACATGCCCCGAGCGGCCGTCTTCCTTGCGCCGCGCCACGATGAGCCCGATGGCGCCCTGGTTGGCTGCCGTCTGCAGCTTGGTGAGCGTGCCGGTGCGGCGCCAGCCGAAGCCCGGCCCGAAGTCGGCCAGCCAGCGGAACAGGTCGTTGGCGCGCATCTCGCGGATCGTGTCGCCGATCAGCGGCTTCAGCACTTCGCCGCGTTGCAGGCGCAGCAGCGCCGACTCGCTCCACCACACGCGCGGCAGGTACACGCCGGCCAGGTGGCAATAGTCGTGGCAGTAGATGTTGCAGAAGGTCAGCCCCTGGCGCGGCTGGTAGCGCGCATGGGCCGGCTCGTCCACTGCCAGCCAGTCGATGATGGCCGCGAGCTCCGCCCGCAGCTCGCCGGCGCTCGTGCCCTGCCGCTGCGGGGCGCCCGATTCGTTGAGCGAGTGGGCGTTGGCCAGGTCGGTGCGGCGCGTCCTGCTGCCGGGTCGGCGCGGCATGGTGACCGCCGTCACGCCGGGCGGCAGTTCGGTGGCCGGCTCGTCCGTGCCCTGCACCGGCACCTCGGTCGCCTGCGGCTCGGCCTTCAGGAACTTCGTCGACGCGAAGCCGTGCAGCAGCGCGCCCTGCAGGCTGGTCTCCACCTCCATGAAGCCGCGGGTGGCGCGGCCGGTCACGGCACGCACGAGGTGGCCGTCGGGCAGCTCGCCGATCACGTTGGCGGTGGGCGGCTCGCTGACCTGCGGCTCGCTGCGCAGCCGCAGCGTCGAGACGGCGGTGTCCACCCGGAAGAAGGGCCCGGTGGCCGCCGGCGGCGTGGGGGGCGGCAAGATGGCCACGCCGGCCGGCGGCATGGCCAGCGGCGGCGACTGGCCCGGCAGGGCCACCGTCTTCGACAGGCGGATGAAGTCGAACAGCGCCTCGCCATAGAACCTGCGGCCGTCGAAATGGCCCTGCTTCAGGCCCTTGCCGGGCTTGAAGCCGCCGGTGTTGTAGGCGATGCCCACGGCGGCCAGCTCCAGGTCGTCGAGCGATTGCCGGGCGACGAAGCCGAGCTTCCTCAGCGCGTTCTTCAGCTCGGCCAGGCACTTGCCCAGCGTGTCGTCGAAGTGTTCATAGCGCCGCTGCAGGAAGTACTGCGGGTCGGTCAGGAAGAACTGCAGGTCGTACTGGAAGAGCCCGAAGCCGTGGCAGAACTTGTGCGGCCGCGCGGCCGCGCCGCTGAAGCCGGGAATGTGCTGCGCCATCGCCACCAGTCCGGCACGGGCGATCTCGAACATCTGCGCGCCGCCGGGGCGGGCCAGCAGGTCGGCACGCGTCTTCGGGAAGGCCCGGCGGCCCTTGTCGGCGTCGAGCGTGTCGCCCACGCACAGGGCCAGGATCTGCGGCACCGCCAGGCCCTTGTCGCGCAGCACCGGCCAGATGTGGCCGGTTTCCTGGCAGGCCACCGCGACGATCATGTCCACGGTGAGCGGCGTGCCGGCCAGCGCCGGCTCGATGCTTGACTGGAACTGCTCCTTGAACCACAGGACGTCGGCGGCATTCGGCATGGCGGCTCCTCCCTCGGTGGGCGCGGCCACGATGTTGAGCCTTTCAGGCGGCTCGCGCACCACCACGTTTGATGATGCGTGGCGGGGCGGGCAGCCATGCATGCGCGCCTGCGAATGTGTTGTATTGTTTTGCGATGCACAGCGCCCTCCCTGAACTCGAGCAGTACCTCGAAGACCTTGCCGGCCAGTCCCGGCCCGGCGATCGCCTCCCGCCGATCCGCGAGCTGATGAGCCGCTTCGGCGCGTCGCAGATGGTGGTGCAGCGAGCACTGCAGAGCCTCAAGGACCGCGGGCTGATCGATTCGCACGTCGGCCGGGGCACGTTCTTCCGCGGCGGCAGCGGCCGGCCGGCAGACGCGGCCGGCGCGCCGCAGCCCGAAGCCGCGGCGGCCCGCAGGCGAGGGCCGGCCGCGAAGTCGGTGCTGCTGCTGCGCCGCTCGATCAGCATCGCCCGCGGCCGCGTGCTGGCCGAAGGCCTGCAGCGCCGGCTCGTGGCCGACGGCCACCGGGTGCTGGAGGTGTCGTACACCGACCCTGACCACGCACGCACCGTGCTGCGGGGCCTGCCCCGCTTCGACGCCTGCGTGGTCCAGTCGAGCTACCGCCCCATCCCCATCGACCTGCTGGCGGCGCTCAAGGACAGGAGCGACGTGCTCGCCATCGACGGCGCGGCGCTGGTGGGCGCCGACGTGGAGGCGGTGGGCGTCGAATGGGGCGAGCCGCTGGCCGCTGCCGTGGCGATGCTCCGGCAGCAGGGGCACCGGCGCATCGCCTGCGCCATGACCTCGCAGCCCTTTCTTGCCACGCAGATGGGCTGGCGGCGCTTCCACCACCTGGGCGCTGCCCTGGCGGACGTCGAGCTGCAGGCCGTCGCCTTGCCGCAGCTGCCGGACCAGGACTATGCCGACCGGCTGGTCGCCGCCATCGAGGCGGGGCTGGACGCCGCAGGCCAGCCGCCGTTCACCGCGCTGGTCTGCTGGGGCATCGAAGACGGTGCCCGGTTCCGCGCGCTGCTCGAAGGCATCGGCATCGAGGTACCGCAGTCGCTGAGCGTCGTGCTGCTGGGCCGCACCGACCTGGCCAACGAACATGCCGGGTTCTTTCACATGGCGGGCTGCAGCGTTGCCGACCAGATCGAGACGCTGTACCAGGCCATCCAGTCGCGCTGGAGCGACCCGGCGGCGGCGCACGGCGTGCGGTTCACGCCGGTGACCTTTCGCGAAGGCGCATCGGTGGCCGGGCCCCCCGCGAAGGCCTCCGGCCGGTCTCAGCGCCGGCGACTGGCGCGCTCGACGGCCTCCGCCGCCAGCTCGGCCGATTCGCCCACGTAGGCGCTCGCCTCGAGCGCCCGGGCCAGGTCCTGCGCCAGCTCGCTGCCCGCCAGCAGCGCATGCTCCCGGATCGCGGTGATGAACGGCACGCCTTCGGCCTGCGTCCGGTGCGCTGCCTCGTAAAGGAGGCGGTGCGCCTCATGGCGGCCCATCACCCGAGTGAGCCGCATCATCACCGCTTCCGACGAGATGAGTCCCTTCGACAAGCCGAGGTTGCGCGACATGGCCTGGGGGTCGACCACCAGGCCTTGCGCGAGGCGGCTGAGCGTCTCGGCCACCGAGGTCGCGATGATGGCGATTTCGGGCAGCAGCGTGTCGGTGACGTTGGTGGCCGACGAATCGCCTTCGTCCATGCGCACCATCGCTTCCAGCGCCGCCGGCACGCGTGAGCGCAGCATGCGGGCCAGGCTCGCGAGCAGCAGCGCGGTCGACGGGTTGCGCTTGTGCGCCATGGTCGAGCTGCCCACCTTGCCGACGTGGAAGTCCTCCGAGACCTCGGCGACCTCGGTGCGCTGCATGAACACCACGTCGTGCGCGATCTTCTGGGCCGTGCCGGCCAGCAGGCCGAGCGCGGCCATGTAGTCGGCGGCGCGGTCATAGGAAGACCGCATGGGCAGGCCGGCCGGCACCAGGTCGAGCCGTTCGGCCAGGCGTGCCTCCACCTGGCGACCCGCCGCGCCCATGGCGGCGAAGGTGCCGATCGCGCCGCCCATGCAGGCGGGGAACGAGGCGGCCAGCCGCTCATCGAGACGGTGGCGGTCGCGATCGAGTTCGTCGATCCAGCCGGCCAGCTTGAAGCCGAAGGTCATCGGCACCGCATGCTGCCCATGGGTGCGCCCGGCCTGCGGGGTGGCGCGGTGCGCCAGCGCCAGCGCGCCCAGGCGCGCGATGGCCGCATCGAGGTGGCGGCGCAGCAGGTCGTGCGTGCTGCGCATCTGCAGCGCGGTGGCCGTGTCGAAGATGTTCTGCGTGGTGGCGCCCCAGTGGATGAAGCCCGCCGCCGGCTCGCCGCACAACGCCTCGAAGCGATGCAGCACCGGCACCAGCGGGTGCTGTGCAAAGGCGATCTCCTCGGCCAGCTGGCGCGGGTCGAACAGGCGGGCGTCGGCGTGGCGGGCAATGGTGTCTGCCGCGTCCGCGGGAATGACGCCGAGCTCCGCCTGGGCGAGTGCCAGTGCCGCTTCCACGTCCAGCCAGGCCTGCAGGGTGGCGACGTCGCTCCACAGGCGCTTGGCCTCGGCACTGAACCAGTGGCCGGTGACGAAGGATTCGAACATTCCGATCGACATGCAGACTCCCAAAGGCGGTTGTTGATACATATTGTATTTGACAGGTACGCGCTGCTGCCCGGCTGTGCGCAGGCAAATCTCAATGATGCGTGGCGCGCCAATACAATGCGGTCGTTTGACACAATGCAATACGCAGAACAATACTGGTGGCACATCGGCCATGCCGGTGCCATCAAACAAAGGAGACCGTTGTGAAGACACTCGCTTGGCGGCCGGGGCTCTGCGCCGCCGTCGCCCTGGGCTCGGTCGGTGTGGCGCAGGCCCAGTCCACCGTATCGATCTACGGGATCATCGACATGGGCGTCGTCAGGGCCAACAGCGGCACGACCCCGGCCGCCCTGCTGCCGGGGCGCGGCGCCCAGCCCGACAGGTGGGCGCTGAAGGCGGGCAACACCTCGCGCATCGGCTGGCGCGGCCAGGAAGACCTGGGCGAAGGCCTCTACACCCGCTTCCAGGTCGAGCACCGCTTCGCCGCCGACACCGGTGCCTCCAGCAATGCCAACGTGTTCTGGCTCGGCCGTTCGGTGGTGGCGCTGGGCAGCAGGCAGTGGGGCGAGGTGTATGCCGGGCGCGAGTACTCGGCGGCCTACGCGGTGGCGCTCAATGCCGACCCCACCTTGTGGAGCTACGTGAGCCAGCTCGGCTCGGCCTACACCTATGCCAACTACACGCCGGTGGCGGCCGCGGTCGAGGCGTCGAACATCCGCTGGAGCAATTCGGTGGGCTACAAGTCGCCGACCCTGGGCGGCGTGAGCCTGGAGCTGGCCACTGCGCTGGGCGAAGGCGTGCGCGGGCGGGCGTCGTCCGGCAACCTGCAATACAGGCAGGGCCCGTTGTGGGCGGCCGCGGGCTTCGACCGGCTGGATTCCAGCACCCGCCTCGCGCTGGTGGCGGGCGGCTGGGACTTCGGCTTCGTCTTCCCCAAGGCGAGCTACAGCCGTGCCGAAGGCGGGCTCAACGGCGACGCCACGTCGTTCACCGTCTCTGCGCTGGTGCCGGTGGGGTTCGGGCGGGTGTATGCGTCGCTCGGCCGCCTACGCCCGGCCACGAACCTGGATGCCGCGATGCTCGGGGCCGGCGTGCAATACGACCTGAGCAAGCGCAGCCTGCTGTACGCCAACGCGGGCTCCGCCCGGCGCGAGGGGCTGAGCCGCACGACGGCATTCGACCTCGGTCTCAAGCACACCTTCTGAAGGAGCTCCTCATGAACATGAAGCGCAGGCGCTTCTCGCTCGCCGTGCTGGCAGGGGCCGTGGCCGGCTCAGGCGCCGCCCATGCGCAGTCCGACAAGCCGCTCTTGCTGGTGGTGGGCTATGCGGCCGGCGGCAGCGCCGACCTCGTGGCCCGCGCCGTGGGCGCCGAACTGTCGCGGCTGCTGGGCCGTCAGGTCCTCATCGAAAACGTGTCCGGCGCCAGCGGCATGCTGGCCGCGCAGAAGGTGCTGAGCGCACCGGCCGACGGGCAGACCCTCTACATGGGCGGCACCGACACCGTGCTGGTGCCGATGATCAACGCCAAGGCGAGGCTCGACTGGGACAAGGACCTGCTGCCGGT
This sequence comes from Methylibium rhizosphaerae, assembly GCF_006386545.1. Classification (GTDB taxonomy): domain Bacteria; phylum Pseudomonadota; class Gammaproteobacteria; order Burkholderiales; family Burkholderiaceae_C; genus Pseudorivibacter; species Pseudorivibacter rhizosphaerae. Next base: position 35,834 of record NZ_SWAR01000048.1, read on the forward strand.
GGGCCGCATGACCACCGTGCCGATGATCTTCGCGGTGCCCAGGTCGTCGCCGTATTCCACGCTTTCCGAGCTGATCGCCGCGCTGCGCAAGGGCGTCCGGGCGAACTTCAGCTACGGCACGCCTGGGGTGGGCACGATGCAGCACCTGTACGGTTCGCTCATCGGCGCCCGGGCCAGGGTGCCGCTGCAGCACATCCCGTACCGCGGCGGCGCGCCCATCACCAACGACCTGGTCGGCGAAGTGCTCGACAGCGCGGTGCTGGTCGCCTCCACCGCGATGCCCTTCCTGAAGGACGGCCGGATCAAGGCGCTGTCGGTGTCGGATACCCAGCGCGTGTCCCAGCTGCCGGAGGTCCGGCGCATCGGCGAGGAAGAGGGCTTCAGCGGCCTGGCGCTGCCGCTGTGGCAGGGCCTGTTCGTGAAGGCGGGCACGCCCGCCATCACCGTGGCAGCCTACGAAAAGGCCCTGCTCGAAGCGCTGGCCCAGCCGGCGCTGCGCAGCAAGCTGCAGGAGTCGGGCATCACCGTGGCACCGATGAAGGGTTCGGAGCTGAAGGCCTTCATCGGCCCGCAGGCGGCGCTGTACCGCGACATCGTGCAGACCTCGAAGATCTCGCTCGACTGAAGCCTCAGCCTTGCGCCGGCCTTGCCTGCAGCAGCCGCGGCTTCCAGAAACCGGTCGACAGGCTGGTGCCCAGCACGATGACCGCGCAGCCCACCACCATGGCCGGCGTGATGAGCTCCTTCAGGAACAGCCAGCCCCACAACACAGCGAACACCGGGATGAGGAAGGTGACCGCGATCGCGTTGGCCGGGCCGATGTGCGCGATGAGCCTGAAATACAGCACGTAGGCGATGGCCGTGCTCAGCACCCCCAGCAGCAGCACCGCGCCCCACGAGGTGGCCGACACCGGCGCGGCAGGCCACCAGATGAAGGCCGGCACCGCCAGGGCGATGGTGGCCGACAGCTGGCTGCCGGTGGCCACCGCAAGCGGCGGCACGCCGGTCAGCCAGCGTTTGGTGGCGCTGGCGGCAATGCCGTAGAGCAGCGTGGCGGTGAGGCAGCCGACCACCGCCCAGCCGGTGGCCACGCCGTCGGCGCCGGCCTTGAAGCTGGCCTTGTCCCAGGCAAGCCACACCACGCCGGCGAAGCCGATCACGAGGCCCAGCACCCGCGACGGCGTGAGCCCGTCCTTCAGCCATAGCCAGGCCACCACCGCGCCCCACAGCGGCGTGGTGGCGTTGAAGATGGAGCTCAGCCCGGCTGTGATGGACAGCGCGGCATAGCTGTAGAAGAGGAAGGGCAGCGCCGAGTTGAGCAGCCCCACCACGAAGATCGGCCTCCAGTACTTGACGAGCACTGCGCCCTGGCCCCGCCACAACAGCAGCGGCAGCAGGCAGGCGGTGGCCACCGTCACCCGCACGGCGGCCAGCGCCACCGGCCCGAACTCGCCCGCGCCCAGGCGCATGAACAGGAACGATGCCCCCCACAGCCCTGCCAGCAGCAGCAGCTCCCCGATGTCTTGTGTCTTCAAGAAAGGATTCCTTCGAGTTTGAGTAGTGCGGTCTTGCGGTGCAGCCCGCCGGCATAGCCGGTGAGCGAACCGTCGCGCCCGATGATGCGATGGCAGGGCACCACCACCGATACCGGGTTGCGGCCCACCGCCGCGCCCACCGCCCGCACGGCCGCCGGCGTGCCGATGCAGCGGGCGATCTCTCCGTAGCTTTGCGTCTGCCCGGCCTGTACCGCCAGCAGTGCACGCCATACGTCGAGCTGGAACGGCGTGCCATGCAGGTCGAGCGCGAGGTCGAAGTGTCGGCGCTGGCCGGCCCAGTAGTCGGTGAGCTGGCGAGCAGCCTCATTGAGCAGTGGGTCATCGTCACGCTCGGGCGCGGCGATGGTACCGGGATGGTCCTTCTGGCCTTCGAACCAGGCGCCGGCCAGGCCGGCGTCGGTGCGCGCCAGCAGGAGCGGGCCCAGCGGCGATTCGAAGGTCATCCGGGCGGTGTAGGCGGGGCGGTTCTTCATGTCGAGGTCTCCAGCGAGTTCCACAAGCGCAGCAGCGCATACGAGCGCCACGGCGTCCAGGCCAGCGATCGGGCTTCGGCTTCGCGTTCGGCGCGCGTGCCCTTGGGCAGGCCCATGGCCTTGAGCGCCGCCACGTCGCCGGGCGGAAAGGCGTCCGGCCAGCCGCGCCAGCGCATCGCGATGTAGTGCGCGGTCCAGGCGCCCAGGCCGGGTGTCTGCACAAGGCGCTGCACCAGGGCCTGCGGCGCCTGCGTGGCAGCCAGCACCTCGAGTTCGGGCCAATCGCGCGCGAGCGACTGGATGGCGCCGACCTGGGTGCGCAGGATGCCGAGCTCGCCGATGCGGTCGGGCTCGGCCTGCGCCACGGCTTGCGGCGCGGGGAAGGCGGTGGCCAATGCCGGCCAGGGCGTGGCCATGGGGCTGCCGAAGCGCTCGACCAGGCGTCGCGCCAGCGTGCGCGCCGCGGCCACGGTGACGCGCTGGCCCAGCACCGCGCGCACCGCCAGCTCGAAGCCGTCGAGGCTGCCGGGCAGGCGGGTGCCGAGCCCGCCGCCGGGCAGGTCGCCCAGGGCGGTGTCGATGACTTCCGGCGACGCGTCGAGGTCGAGCCAGCGGCGCGCCGCCTGGGCCACGCTGCCGGTGGCCGCTGCCAGCGCAGGGGCGAGCCGCAGCTTGACCTGCTGGCGCGACGGCACGAACCGCACGTCGAGCCAGGCCGGCTCGTCGCTCAGCACCCCGGCACGCAGGGTGCGGCGCAGGCGCAGCTCGCCGGCATCGATGGCCTCCACCCCGGGGATGGCGCGGCGCTCGAAGAAACGCAGCAGCCCGGCCACGTCGTAGGGCGGGCGCCAGCCCAGCGTGAGCTCGATCGCGGCCTCTTCCGGGGCTGCCGGGGTCGCGTCGTCGCGGCTTTCACGACGAAGGCGGGTCGGGTTGAGGCGGTAGCGTTCGGCAAACGCGGCATTGAAGCGCCGCAGACTGCCGAAGCCGCTGGCGAGCGCCACCTGGGCCATGCTGAGGCGGCTGTCGGTGAGCAGGTGCTTGGCCAGCAGCAGCCGGCGCGTCTGCAGGTACTGCACCGGCGTCACGCCATGCTCGGCCTGGAAGATGCGCCGCAGGTGGCGGTCGCTCACGCCGAGCTGGGCCGCCACGCGGGCGAGGGTGGGGCCGGAATCACCGTCGGCATCGAAGGCGACCTGGTCGAGCGCCGCGGCGGCCTGCCTGGCCAGCGTGCTGGAGGCGTCCATCACCGACCACGCCAGCCCCGGCCCCGGGGCCACTTCCGGGCGGCACTTCAGACACGGCCGGAAGGCGGCGGCCTCGGCCTGCGCCGGCGTCTCGAAGAAGCGGCAGTTCTCGCGCCGCGGCGTGCGCACGCGGCAGATGGGCCGGCAGTAGATGCCGGTGGAGGTGACCCCCACGAACAGCCGCCCGTCGAAGCGCGCGTCGCGGGCCTTGAGGGCGAGATAGGCAGCGTCTGCATCGAGGTCCATGCAGGCCATTATGGGCGGCCGGCCGGAGCCGACTCGCCGTTTTCGGACATCTGGATGGGCGCGCTGGATGTGGAGTCTGCGCCGGCACGATGGACCCGATTCATTCACCGCGGAGGCGCGGAGGACGCGGAGGACCGCGGAGAAGGCTTTGTATTCCTCCGCGGTTCTCCGCGCTCTCCGCGCCTCCGCGGTGAAGGCATTCGGCATCTCACGCGCGAACAACAACCACCCGTTCGCCCTGAGGTATCGAAGGGCCGCCACCAAACGTCGAAGGGCTTCGATACCTCAGCCCGAACGGAGAGTGGCTGTGCGCC
>NZ_SWAR01000049.1 GCF_006386545.1 Methylibium rhizosphaerae
AAGCGCTTGGACAAGGCGATCGGCCTCGCCTGGTCAGAAGATGTGTTCATCGACGAAGTCAACGACGGACGCAGCTCGCTGACCTGATCCTGCGTCCGATCCACGGGATGCCCGGACGCTTACCGCTTGGGGCGCGTGGTGTAGGACGCGACGCTTCTATGGACCGCCACCGTTGCAGCAGTCCTTGATCGGAAAGCTGAGCGCGAAGAGCTCGCCACGCGTGCAATCTGGTGGGCCAGATGCTCCATGCGGTGCAGAGCTGGCGGCACTCCACCTAGCAGTGATCGCTCAACCCCTCGAACTCGATCGAAAGATCTTCGAGCTTCACTATCTATGGCGTGTGCGCAACATCAAAGCAGCCGCACAAGAACTAGGCATTGGCCGGCAGTATTGGTACAGGTTGCTCCGTGCCTTTAGAAAGCGTGTGTACGCTGCCTCACAGGGAATTCTTCGAGTCAACGCAGCAGCTTTGCATGGGATTCAATGGACCGAAAGACGAAAGGGGTAGCGCGCAAGAATTTGAACCGCTGCGGCTATCCCGACAAGCATCGGTACGCCGCGCACTATCTCCCTTCGATCCGTCTAAGAATTCGGGCGCCCGCATCCAAGAGTCCTGTATCGCGCGGAAAGTAGCGTTGGCAGTAGGTCACTCGGTCGCGTATCTGGCCGGTTCTTTTGGCGGCAAGTGAACCGCCAACCTTGATGAAGGAACTTACGGCGTGGAACAGGACAGAGTAAGGGTGAGGCGTGGGCCGCCAACCGCGCGTTGCCTCGTCGCGCAGAGCTGCATCCAGGAGGTCATAGATCTCCGTGAACAGCGCGTCGTTAGCCGCCCCCTCAGCCTCAAGCTTCCTAACGAGCAAGGAGGCCAGTGTCGTGCGAGGGTACGGGTGCTGTTCGATTGCAACGGCGTGCCTCGCAAACTGGATGGCGTCGTCGATGTTGATGTCTTGCGTGAGGATCGCGCGCTGCTCCCAGTACCTTGAGTTCCATTGCCAAGCCTCGCGGACTACGTGATAGAAGTGCGAGGCCTTATCCCCGAGGAGTTGGCGAACGACACGTTCAGCATTGAACAGGCGGCCTGCCAACCTCGCCTCTGGAGTTCGGTCAATGATCGTCTGCCTATTGACGTACGGGGCCAGCGCCAGTGCCAGCCGCTCGAACAAGTCGGCCAACAAATCGCGCCGCTCCCTTGAAAGAAAGCGCAAGAGCCGTTCACCCACTGCAGGGTGCAGGGGGAGCACGAAGTCGCCGTCTTCGGTGTACGCGAGCGGAAGAGGGACTGCCAGCGATAGTTGGTCTCTCAGCCCCTCATTGTGCTGAGCACGCTCGAGAATCGGATAGGCAATACCTCCTGAGTAGCAGAACTCTGAGAGTGTGGCCAAGGCATAACTGCTTTGCGCCTCCGCAGATGAGTCCTTCCATAACGAATGAACGATCTCGTCGAGGGGCTTGAAATTGTTTAGCACTCGGCAACCTGCGATTGCTACTGGGTCGCCCAAGAGGAGGCCCGAAAACTTCTTGGGCATCCGAATGGCCTCTCCGGATCCAACGAGGCCGGCCTTCCGGAATCGTTCGATGAAGACTTCGAACTGCTCCATGCTCCATGGAGAGAGCTGAAACTCCTCGGTCGAAAAGTTGCCTAGTACACGGACAATGTGGTCGCGGCGATAGTCGCGGTCAGCGCACAACAGTGCGAGCGGCTTGCTGACGTTTAAACCTTGAAGAGCCGTGAGGACCGAGGAAGCTTGATCCGCAAGGTTGTCGATTACGAGTACCGCTGGCCGACTAAGAGCCGTTATGGCCTTCCGCGTGTTCTCAGTGTCAATCGCAAGTTTTCCGGTCAGGTTCATGACTACGCGACCTTCTTTCGCGAAGTCATATGCACTGCGTCTTAGAACAGTTGTCTTGCCCGTACCAGCATCTGCGAGTACCAGGAAGAGCTTGACACTGCCGTCGCGGCCTTCGAGGAAGTTTCTGATCTTCGCACTAAGCCTTCTTTCGTCATCGGTCGGCAAGTCGAGGCTGGACTCCAAGTCGGACCATCGCGGCGCCTTTCCGTAGAAGAAGGGAGAGGGCTCCGCGGCCGCATTGGGTGCAGACGGCTTGACCAATTCAAAGGAGCTGAAGAATTCAACCTGCGCATCTGCACCGAACTCGCGGCTGAAGAGCCCCTCCATCGAAGGCACAGCAAGCTGGCTAACTAGTGGGGCGTGCCCAAGCGTCTCAGTAGTCCAGTGGAGGAATTCCGCGAGCTTCGCCTTAACCAGAACTAGCCCGTGTCTGTGGCACAGGCTCTCGGTGATCGCGTCAGGGTATGGCTCCACTAAGATCGATGGACCACGATTGGTTCGTACCGAAGTGTTTGATCTGGCACTTAGGTAGTACTCCAGATCTGGCTCATTGAGGCTGGTGCCAGATACTATGAAAGGCTCGGTAGCCAGCAACTCGGACAAGACGTGCATCCACGGGTTAAGGCCCTTGGTTACCCGGGCGTATTCAGAAGCAGAGAAGACGTATCCAGACTCCGCCTGCCGAGCGAAGCCATGGAGGTGCACGATAGACACCTTGCTTCGGTTGGGAGGAGTTCGGTAGCCCGCGTCGTAGTTGATCGGCTCGGCACGTTGTCGCCTCCTCGTGGTCGTCTCGTAGGCTGCCTCAAGTACGTCATCAATGTTGAAGGTGTAGATTGACCTCCAAACGAATCCAGTAAGGCGCTTAGCCGTCTCTCCCGGTCGGCATCCCGAGTATGGAGCGGTCAGATATTTCTCAATCTCATCAGGAGTCAGCAATAGTGCGACGCGTGAAAGGGGTGCCGCTGTACTTACTCCCTTGAGTGTGCATAGCTCCTTTGTCAACTCGCTCGCTGACTTCAGCGGTACGCGCATTGCGTCGGTGCTATCAAGCGAGGCGCCACTGCCGAGCAAGAGGTTGTAGTGACCCGCGAATAGACTCGTGCGGAAGCGTTCTGCGATTTCTGGTGCGAGCATAGTAGATCTGCTTGTTAGCTTACCTATGACGCGCGCAGGGGCAGTTCTAACTCATCGCTGCCGCCAACGTGCCCCTCCAGCGAATGGGCAGTGCAGACCAACTCACGGTGCACTTAACGTGAGCGCGTTTTGGGCTGCGGAGCCCCCCTCCCGCGCGACTATGCAGCCGTACATTGGTCGATGGAACCCCACCTTTTGGGGGGCCATTCCTTGCAGGGCTGAAGTTGCGTCGTCAAGCACTTTGTTGTCGCCTCCAGAGGCGACAACAAAGTGCTCGCCAGCAGGCGACACTTTCCCTCAAAATCCACCCCAGTTTCGGTAAGTACCCGAACTGCGACTGACGCAAAACAGCCGCACCGCACACCCCGATTTCTCCTCTCTGCAAAGACCTCCAAGGCCCCGCCGGCGCAAGCCCCGGGGCCATTTTCATTGCCGCCCCACGATGCTCTCGATCACCCGCAACGGCAGCGCCCGTGACCTCGCCCGCGCGGCCCGCGACATCCCCGCACGCGTGATCCCACTGGCCGCCTCGACCGCACTGACGCGCACCGCCCAGCACGCGCAAAGAACCATCGTCGCGCGCCTGCCGCAGGTCTTCGACCGCCCGACGCCCTACACGCTCAACAGCACCTTCATCGTGCCGTCGACCGTGAAGACGATGTCGGCCCGCGTGGCGGTGAAGGACGCTGCCCGCAACAACGGCACGCTGCCAGAGGACTACCTGCTGCCGGCGGTGCTGGGCGGCAAGCGCAAGGAGAAGCGCTTCGAACGCGCGATGCGTTATGCCGGTGTGCTGCAGCGTGGCGAGCGCGCGGTGCTCGGCAGCGGCGCGTCGCTCGACGCCTACGGCAATTTGAAGCGTGGTGAGATGCAGCGCATCCTGACCGCCAGCCGCTCGGCGTTCGACCCTGCCCAGCGTCGCACAAACAGCCGCCGCAGCCAGCGCAACGCCAAGAGCGCGCCGTACTTCGCCGGCCGCATTGGCCGTGGGCCCTGGGGCGTGTGGCGGCGGGAGGGTCGGGGCGTCAAGCCGGTGCTGATCTTCGTGCGGCGCGAGCCGCAATACCGCCAGCGGCTCGACTTCGCCGGCATCGCCGAACAGGCGGTGGCTGAACGCTTCGAGTCCGAATTCCAGGCCGCCGCGGCGGCCATCGTCCAGCGCAACGCGAGCCACCGATGACGCGCGAACAGCTTGAACAACGCCTGCAGGCCTACCTCGACGCCGAGGTCAGGATCCTGCAGAGCCAGGAATACACGATCGGCGACGGCGGCACCGCGCGGCGCAACAAACGCGCCGAGCTGGCGACCGTCCAGGCCGAGATCGCCAGGCTGCAGACGCAGCTCGCTCGGGCCGACGCCGCAGTCCGTCCCCGCATCCTCTACGTGCGCTGACATGTCAACCAACTTCATCGACCGAGCGATCGGCTACTTCAGCCCGCAGCGCGGCGCCGCCCGTGCGCAGGCCCGCGTGCGCATGGCGATGGCCGAAGCCGGCGGCGTCGCTCTGGGGGCCTACACCGGTGACCACGGCACCGGCGGCAACAAGCCGCTGCGCCGCAACTGGCAGCCGGCCGCCCGCGACGCCAACGCCGACACCCTGCGCGCGCTGCCCACGCAGCGCGGCCAGTCGCGCGAGCTGGCGCGCACGCACCCGATCGCCGTCGGTGCCATGAACACGCTGCTCGACCGCGTCGTCGGCACCGGCCTGGCGCTGGTGGCGCAGCCCGACCGCAAGCTGCTCGGCTGGAGCGAAGACCAGGCCACCGAATGGAAGGCCGCGGTGCAGCGCGAGTTCAGCCTGTGGGCCGACAGCACCGAATGCGACCTGACGCTGGCCGGCAACTTCTACGACCGCCAGCGCCTGGTGCTCGAGTCCATGCGCGAAAGCGGGGACTGCTTCACGCTGCTGCCCGAAGCCGAGCCGACCTCGACGATGCCGTACCGCCTGCGCCTGCAGCTGCTCGAGGCCGACCGCATCGGCAACCCCCACGGCCGCGCCGATAGCGACGAGATCGCCGGCGGGGTGCGCTGCGACGCCAGAGGCCGGCCGCTGGCCTACCACGTCTACGACCGCCACCCGGGTGCGGTGCTGGCCGGACGCGGCAGCCTGACGGCCGGCCGCTGGGCCGGGCGCTGGATCGAGCAGCGCGGCCCGAGTGGTCGCCAGCGCCTCCTGCACCACTGGCTGCCGACAAGGCCCGAGCAGCGCCGCGGCGTGCCGTGGCTCGCGCCAATCATTGCGCTGCTGAAGGACCTCGACACCTACACCGACGCCGAGATCAAGGCGGCCGTGGTGTCGGCCTTCTTCACCGTCTTCATCACCACCGAAGGCGGCAACCCGGCGCCGATCTTCACCGGTGCGCAGCAGGCCGACGGCCCGGCGGCCGACCAGATCGGCCTCGGCCCAGGCGCGGTGGTCGGCCTGGCCAAGGGCGAGGACGCCAAGTTCGCCAACCCGAACCGGCCCAACACCGCGTTCGACCCGTTCGTGCAGGCCATCCTGCAGCAGATCGGCATGGCACTCGGCATCCCGTTCGAGCTGCTGCTCAAGCGCTTCAACAGCAGCTACAGCGCCAGCAAGGCCGCGCTGCTCGACGCCTGGATGTTCTTCCGAGGCCAGCGCACCTGGCTGGCCCGCAGCTTCTGCCAGCCGGTCTACGAGACCTGGCTGGCCGAGGCCGTCGGCGCCGGCCGCGTCGCCGCGCCCGGCTTCTTCAGCGACCCGCTGCTGCGCTGGGCCTACAGCCGCGCGGCCTGGATCGGCGACAGCCAGGGCTCGATCAACCCGAAGGACGAGGTGGCGGCCTACACCGCCGCGATCGAGGCCAACCTGATGACCCACGAGCGGGCCGAGTGGGAGCTGTTCGGCAGCGACTGGAACGAAACCACCGACGCCAAGATCAGCGAACGCCGCCGCCTCGACGCCGCCGGCCTGGTGCCGCAGCCCAAACCGGGCGCCGCGGCACCAGCCGGACCGCGCGAGCCGGCCGAAGAGGAAACGTGATGGACCCGAACACAGAGCGCAAACGCATGAGCTTCGACAAGACCATCATCAGCAACGCGCTGACCATCCTGGCGATGTTCGGCGGCCTGACCGTCACCTACGCGCAGTTCTCGGCGCGGGTGTCGGTGCTCGAGTCCGAACTCGTGCGCCAGCGCGAGACCGACAAGCGCCACGAAGCCGAGGCCGAGCTGCTCAAGCGCGAGATCCGCGAAGAGCTGCGCGACATCAAGGACGACCTGCGCCGCGCCGCCGACGCGGTCGAGCGCCGCAACCGCTCCGCGCGCGAGACGCAGTAGCCGACATCGCACTCACCACCGAAGCCCGCCACGTGCGGGCTTCGTCGTTTCTGGAGCATCCATGAAGCTCATCGACCTGCTCACCTCGCCGTGGGCCCTCCAGCCGGAGAAGCTGGTGGAGATCCAGGCCATCTACGCCACCCACCTGCGCGGCGACAAGATCGACCTGGCCGCCGTCGAGGCGCGCCTGGGCCGCCCGCTGGCCAACGAGCAGCAGGCCTACGAGATCCGCTCAGGCGGCATCGCGGTGCTGCCGGTCGAGGGCGTCATCGCGCCGAAGGCCAACCTCTTCACCCGCATCAGCGGCGGTGCGTCCACCCAGCAGCTCACGCTGCAGGTCGAGTCGGCCATCGCCGATCCGCGGGTGCGGGCGCTGGTGCTGGCGATCGATTCGCCCGGCGGCAGCGTGTTCGGCACGCCCGAGCTGGCCGCCGCCATCTTCGAGCTGGGGCAGACGAAGCCGATCGTCAGCGTCAGCGACGGCACGATCGCCAGCGCCGCCTACTGGATCGGCTCGGCCGCCAACGCCGTCTTCATCAGCGGCCCGACCGTACACGCCGGCTCGATCGGCGTGGTGGCCACCCACGACTACGCGCCGCGCGGCCCCGGCGCCAAGACGACCGAGATCACCGCCGGCAAGTACAAGCGCATCGCCAGCAGCACCGAGCCGCTGACGGATGCGGGGCGCGACTACATCCAGGCCCAGGTCGACCACATCTACAGCGTGTTCGTCGATGCGGTGGCCCAGCACCGCGGCGTCGACACCGACACCGTGCTCGAGCGCATGGCCGACGGCCATGTGTTCATCGGCCGGCAGGCCATCGCCGCAGGACTCGTGGACGGTGTCTCCACGGTCGACGCGATGGTCGAGCGCCTGGCCGCCGACCCCCGCGAGTTCGCCAAGCGCCGCAAGGCCTTCGCTGCTGCCGCGGCTTCTTCCCTGTCCGCCAGCGCCGGTGCGCGCGAGGACGACCCTGCCGGCCAAACCGCCGGCGTCCCTACCGAGAAAGGAAACGTCATGCCCCAGGCTGACACCCCGCAGCTCTCGCGTGAGTCGTTGGAGCGCGACCACGCGGCACTGTTCGCCCAAGTGCGCTCCGAGTTCGTCGCACTCGGCGCCACCCAGGAACGCGAGCGCATCCAGGCCGTGCGCGCGCAGTCGCTGCCCGGCCACGAGGCGCTCATCGACAAGCTCGCCTTCGACGGCAAGACCAGCGGTCCGGAGGCGGCCGCCGCGGTGCTGGCCGCTGAACGCGGCGTGCGCCAGGCCGCCGTGCAGGCCCACCACCGCGACGCGCCCGCGCCGGCCCCGGCCAGCGCCGCCCCGAGCGACACCGCGGCCGAGCCGACGTCTCGCGATCTCGCCAAGGGCGTGCTCGCCCTCTTCAACGGCACGCGCGGCGCTTCCGCGCAAGGAGGTGCCCAGTGAGTTTCCTCGCCACCTACAAGTCCGAAGGCTTCACGCCCGACGGCCTGATCGCGCAGAACGCGCAACTGCTGCTCAGCGAACCGGCCACGCTGCTGGCCGGCCAGAACCTCAAACGCGGCGCGCTGCTCGGCCGCATCACCGCCAGCGGCAAGTTCGTCCTGAGCCTGGCCGCCGCCGGCGACGGCTCGCAGGTGCCGGTGGCGGTGCTGGTGGACGACACCGACGCCAGCGCCGGCGACAAGCCGACCCTCATCCACACCCGCGGCGACTTCATCGCCCAGGCCCTGACGCTCGGCGCCGGCCACACCACGGCCAGCGTGAAGGCAGGCCTCGAGGACCGCGGCATCTTCCTCATCAACGCACAAGGAGGCGCCTGACCATGCCCGACCTGTTCAGTACCGACACCCTGCTGGCCATCGTGGAGGACCTGCGCGCGCCGCGTTCCGGCTTCGCGCAGCGCCACTTCACCACCGTCAGCCAGGACACGTCCGAAGAGATCCACTTCGACATCGACAACAAGCCGCGCCGCATGGCGCCGTTCGTCTCGCCGCTGGTGGGCGGCAAGGTGGTGCAAAGCCGCGGCTTCCGCACCGACACCTTCAAGCCGGCCTACATCAAGGACAAGCGCACCTTCCACCCGGGCCGCGCGGTCAAGCGGGTGAAGGGCGAACGCATCGGCGGCGGCCAGTACTCGCCCGAGGAGCGCATGCAGATCCTGCTGGCCCAGGACCTCGAGGACCAGCTCGACATGCTCGAGCGCCGCATGGAATGGATGGCCGCGCAGGCGCTGTACGGCGGCAAGGTCACCGTGCAGGGCGAGCAGTACCCGTCGGTGGTGGTGGACTTCGGCCGCGACGCCAACCACACCATCGTCAAGGCCAACGGCGCCAAGTGGGGCGATGCCGGCGTGAAGCCGCTGGACGACCTGCAGGACTGGTCCGACCGCATGGTCAGGACCACCGGCGTCGCGATGACCGAGGTGACGATGACGGTGGACGTCTGGAAGGTCTTCCGCGCCGATGCCGACGTGAAGAGCCGCCTGGAACGCTGGCGCGGCAACAGCACCCTGCAGCCCGACGCCCACCAGGGTGAAGGCCGGGTGTTCCAGGGCATGGTCGACCAGTTCGCCATCTACACCTACAGCGGCTGGGTGGTCGATGCCGAGACCGGCCTGGAAGGCTCGATCCTGCCCGACGGCACGGTGATCGGCACCGCGGGCGACGCGGTCGAAGGCGTGCGCCACCACGGCGCCATCCTCGACCACGACGCGCTGCAGGCGCTCGAGTACTTCCCGAAGAGCTGGGTCGAACAGGACCCGTCGGTGCGCTACCTGCTGATGCAGACCGCGCCGCTGCTGGTGCCGTACCGGGTCAACGCCACGCTGCGCGCCAGCGTGCGCTGAAAGGATGTCCCATGAGCAGCAAACCCAAGGCCACCGCGGTGCGCCTGTTGCACGCGGTGGTCGTGATGGAAGGCAAAGACGAGCAGCGCCGCCAGCGCGCGCTCGAGGCCGGCACCACCGTCACGCTGCCCGCCGACGTTGCAACCGACCTGGTCGCGGCCGGTGCCGCAGCGCCGGTGCAGGACCCCGGCGACCTGCTGCAGGTCACCGCAGAGAGCTGATCGATGATCGAGGACGACGCAACCGTGTTCTTCCGCACCGACGACTTCGCCATCGAGTGCACGCGCCGGCGTGCCGCCGCCGCCGACGTCGTGTTCGCCGGCATCCTGGCGTCGGTGGACGCCGACGCGCTGGACGGTCACGCCATCACCGGCGTGCACCGGCTGCGCTACGCGACCGACGACGCCGAGCTGCTGGCGGGTGACCTGGTCGTCGCGCGCGGCGTCACCTACAAGGTGCGCCGCGCCGACCGCGTCAACGACGGCTTCGAGTCCGAAGCGCAGCTGAGCCGGGTGTCGGGACCATGAGCAACAGCATCCGCTACCGCATCAGCGCGGCCATCGTGGCCGCGTTGCGCGCCGCACCCGACCTGGCCGAGGCCAAGGTGCTCGACAACCCGAGCGACGCGTCCGCGCTGCAGGCGGGCGAGCGCCTGGTGCTGCTCGAGGACCAGAGCGACCGCTTCATCGACCAGAAGAACCAGCAGGGCAAGCGGCGCTTCGTCTTCACCCTGGGCGCCATCAACCGCAGCGCCGACGACCGCGCCGGGGCCGACGCCGACTACCAGGCGGCCGAGGCCGCGCTGCGCGGCGCGCACAAGCTCCTGATGAGCACGCTGGGCTGCGGCCCGCTGCAGGAAGAGGAGGTCACCTTCCGCGTCGAAGGCATCGACGTCGGCGGCGCGCTGGTGCTCGGCACCTTCGCGGTCGAGTACCTCAAGCCCCGGCCGGCCTGACCGGCCACACACCAACACCTGCCCGCCTCGCGCGGGCTTTTTACTTTGGAGAACCAAACATGGCAGCCGCACGAGGATTCATCGGCGCCGGCGACGTCCTGATCAACCCGTACAACAGCGCGGGTGTGCAGACGGGCTGGATCAATGCTGGCGACGCCAGCAAGTTCGCCCTCAAGCCCAACTCCGACATCAAGGAGCTGGAGTCGAAGGGCCGCGACACCTATGGCCAGGTGCTGGCCACGGTGGCGCTGCAGAAGCCCGCGGACTTCAGCATCGCCTTCCGCGAGGCGAACCGCGACACCCTGACGCTGGCCTTCATGGGCGAGCAGACGGCGGTCAACCAGGGCGCCGGCACCGTGACCGACGAGGCCACCGCGGCCCAGCTCGGCAAGTGGGTGCAGCTCGGCCGGCAGAACCTCAACGCGGCCGGCTTCACCCTCACCAACGCCGCCGGCACATCGACCTATGTGCTCGGTACCGACTACGAGGTGAACTACCGCCTGGGCATGTACCGCGCGCTGGTGGGCGGTGCGATCACCGAGGCGCAGGCGCTGCTGGCCGACTTCAGCCATGCCGCCATCAGCGGCATGCGGGTGCGTGGCGCCGTGCGCCCGCAGCTGCGCTGCGCGGTGATGTTCGACGGCCGAAACATCGCCGACGACCGGCCGGTGATCTGCCGCGTGTGGGAAGCGGTGCTGACGCCGAACGCCGAGTTCGACTTCCTGACCGACGACTGGAACGAGGTCGAGCTGCAGGGTCGCCTGGTCACGCCGCTCGGCAAGACCGAACCCTTCGAGGTCGAGTTCCGCGACTGATCGGCTGGACCGCCCACAGGGCGAGCCGCGGCGGTGCTGCGGCTCGCCTCCATCCCCCTGGAGTCATCCCCATGAGCAAGAAGACGATGGCCGCCACGAGCGGCCAGGTCAGCGTGAAGCTGCTGGCCCACCACACCCATGCCGGCGAAGAGAAGGCGCCCGGCGACGTGATCGAGGTCAACGCCGCCGCGGCGCAGGCGCTGGTCGGCTGGGGCGTGGGCGAGGTGCTGGCACCGGCCGGCGAACTCAAGCGCGACGCCTGATCGCCGATGGCCACCGATCCGAAGATCCGCTACGACATCCTTGCGAACGCCCAGGGCGCGCAGGGTGTCGAGCAGCTCGCGACCGAGCTGGAGCGCCTTGACTCGAGTGTCGATCCGGCGCTCGCCTCGCGCGCGCAGGCGCTGTCGGCCGAGCTGCGCAAGCTCGGCGAGCAGCAGGCCGCGGTGGAGCGCTTCATCGCGCTCAAGCGCGAGACCGAAGGGGCCCGCCAGGCGCTCACCGCGACGCAGGGTGCGGCCCAGCAGTTCGGCCGCGAAATGGCGAGCGTCGAAGCGCCCACGCGCGCGCAGGCCGGCCAGATGCAGAAGCTGCGCGACGCGGTGCGCAGCGCGAAGGACGCCTACACCCAGCAGGCCACTTCGCTGCAGGCGGCGCGCTCGGCGCTGACGCAGGCCGGCATCGACACGACGCAGCTCGCGACTGCCCAGCGCTCGCTCGCCACGCAAAGCGACGACCTCGCGCGCCGCGGCCAGAACATCGTGCGCGCCTACCAGGCGCAGGGCACCGCGGCGACCGAGTCGGCGACCGCGCAGGCCGCTGCACATCGCCGCATCGGCGACGGCGTGCGTTCGGTGGCCGACCAGCTCGAGACGCTGCGCAACCTCAGCATCGCCGGCATCGTCGGCGGCCAGACCGCCCAGCTGCTGCGCAGCGTCACCGAAACCGCCGACGCCTACCAGAACCTGTCGTCGCGCATCCGCCTGGTGACCGGCGACGGCGCGGCGTTCGACGCCGCGATGCAGGGCGTCTACGAGGTCGCCACCCGCACCAACAGCACGCTCGAGGGCACCGGCACCCTCTTCACCCGCATCGCGCAGGCCGGCCGCGAGATCGGGGTGAGCCAGCAGCAGGCGCTCGCGCTCGCCGAGACGATCAACCAGGCGGTGCAGATCTCCGGCGCGTCGGCGCAGGCCTCCGACGCGGCGATCACCCAGCTGATCCAGGGCCTGCAGTCCGGCGTGCTGCGCGGCGAGGAGTTCAACTCGGTGATGGAGCAGGCGCCGCGGCTGGCGCAGGCGCTGGCCGCCGGGTTGGGTGTCACCACCGGCCAGCTGCGCAACCTGGCGCAGCAGGGCCAGCTCACCAGCACCACGGTGATCCGCGCGCTGCAGAGCCAGAGTGCCGCGCTGCAGGCCGAGTTCGGCCAGCTGCCGGCCACCGTCGGCCGCGCCATCACCAACCTGCAGACCGAGTGGATGCGCTTCGTCGGTTCGCTCGACCAGTCGAGCGGGGCCACCGCAGTCATCGCGCAGGGCATCAACACGCTGGCGGCCAACCTCGACACGGTGGCACGGCTGGCCGGCATCGCCGGCGCGGCGCTGACGGCGAATCTCGCGGTGCGCGGCGCGCAGGCGCTGCGGGCCTTCGCGGTCGAGGCCGCGGCGGCGGCCGGCGCGACGAACCTGCTGTCGGCCTCGATCAGCAAGATCCCGTCGGTGATCAACATCACCGTGGCGGCCGTCGGCTTCGAAGTCGGCTTCCAGATCGGGCAGATGCTGCACGACAACTCGGAGCTGGCGCGCAAGCTGGGTGTCGGCCTGGTCGCGTTCTTCGAGCTGACGGTGAGCCACCTGCAGGGCCTGAAGGAAGCGGCCACTGCGATCTTCACCGACGACACGGTGGCGCAGGCCACCGAACGCTACCGCCAGCGCGCCGAGCAGATCCTCGCCACCTCGCGCGAGATGTGGCGCGACGCCGAACAGGCACCGTCGAAGGTGGCGGCCGCCGCAGATGCCGCGGCAACCTCGTCGCAGACGATGGCCACCGCCGCAACCGGTGCCGCGGCCCAGGTCGCCCAGGCCGGTTCGACCGCGGCAGCCGGAGTCGGCGCCATCGGCAAGGCCGCAGAAACCGCCCAGGGCGCCATTGCGGCGCTGGCCCAGGCCTCGGGTGTGCAGCTGCCGATGGTGGGCGCCACGGCCCGCCAGCAGGCCCAGGCGATGGCCGAGCTGGCCAACCGCAGCAGCGAAGTCGCGCAGCGCCTCCAGGCCGAGCTGCCCGAGGCGCTGGCCAAACTCTCCGGCCCCGAGCTGGACCAGTTCCGCAACGCCTTCATCGGTGCCTTCCGCGGCGCCAGCGACCAGGTGCAGCTGCTGCAGACGGTGCTGGTGGCCACCGGCCGCCGCGCCGCCGAGGCGCTCGGCGTCGACGTGGCCCGGGCCTCCAGCACCGTGTCGACCGAGTTCGCCCGGGCCAACGACAACCTGTCGGTGCTGATCCGCTCGGTGGACACGTTGAAGCGCTCCGGCGTGGACACCGCGACGGTGCTGCGCGACGCGCTGTCGAAGATGGTCGAGGGCGCGCGCAACCAGGCCGAGCTCGACGCGCTGCGCCAGCGCATCGAGGCGCTCGGCAAAGCGGGACAGCTCTCGCGCCCGCAGCTCGAGGAGCTGTTCGACACGGTGCGCCGCAAGGCCGACGAAGCCAAACAGGGCGTCAACAGCCTCGACGAGGCAATGCGCGTCTTCGGCCTGCAGTCGCGCGCCGAGATGCAGAAGGTCGCCGACAACTTCGGCCAGGCCTGGAACCGCATCCGCAACGAATCGACACTGACGCTGGACCAGAAACGCGAGGCCTTCCGCCGCTATGCCGAGGCGGCCATCGCCGCCAACGGCGGCGTGGTGACGTCGGAGCTGCGCGCCCAGGCCGAGATGCTGAAGCTCAAGCTCGGCGCCGAGGCGGCCGGGCAGGGCATCGCGAGCGCGATGGGCCCGGCGCAGCAGGCGCTGGATGCGGTGACCGCCTCGGCCGAACGGGCCGCCGCCGCGGCGCGCGGCGCGGCCGAGGCGGGGCGCATCGGCTCGGGCTTCTCCGAGGCGAGGTCGCACACCAACGGCTCGGTCACCTTCGACCAGAACGACGCGCTGTTCAGCCTGCAGAACAAGGCGCGCGCCGGCACGCTGAGCGCGGCCGACCTGGCGGTGGCGCAGGCGGCGCTGCAGGCGGCCACCGCGAACCTGGAGCAGATGCAGGCCAACCAGGACGTGTTCTCGCTGGACGGCCAGCGCAGCGTCGAGGAGGCCTACCGCCAGGCGCGCCAGCTGTTCGAGCGGGTGCAGAACCTGTCCCGCGGCGGCAGCGGCAACCGGGGTGGCTCCCTTGCCGGTGCCAGCGGCAGCACGCCGACGCTCGGCGGCAGCAACACCGGCGGCGGCGGCCTGCGCCGCACCGTGACTATCCAAATCAACGGCAAACGCACGCCGGTCGATGTCGCGTCCGATGAGGACGCCGACGCCTTGACCAGCGTGCTGCGCCAGATCGAAAGCGCCGCCGGGCGCTCCAGTCCATGAGCATCACGCTGACCCATGCCGGCACCCCGCTGGTCCTGCACCCGGACCTGTACTGGTCCGACGAGATCAGCTGGGCCCCGGTCGAGCAGAGCGCCCAGCGCACGATCACCGGCGCCCTCATCGTCAGCACCGCGCTGCGTGTGGCCGGCCGCCCGATCACGCTGCAGCCGCCCGACGACCAAAGCGCCTGGATGACACGTGCCGTGCTCGACCAGCTGCGCGCCTGGGCCGCGGTGCCCGGCCGGCAGATGACCCTCAACCTGCGCGGGCAGGCCTACGAAACCGTGTTCCGCCATCACGACGGTGCCGCGGTCGAGGCCGAGCCCGTCGTCTTCTTCAGCGACGTGCAGGCGAACGACCTGTACCGCGTGACCCTGCGCCTCTTGGAGATCTGAACCCATGCCCATCCTTCTCGGCGACATCAAGCTGCTCGCCTCGCAAGTCATGGACGACGTGCCCGAAGGCGGCGGCGCGCCGACCGGTGCCGTCATCAGCGACGGCGCCAGCAACGCCATCTTCCCGGACATCAGCGAGGTGGACCGCGCCGGCGGCCGCGTCAACCTGCGCAAGGTGTTCGCCGCGGTGCAGACCAACGACGTCGACGGCTACTTCGGCGCCAACGTCATCGTGGCCGAGCCGCCCCAGGACCCGAACGTGAGCATCACGCTGTTCTCGACCGAGGACGTGTTCGACCGCCGCTCCAGCGCCAAGAGCCGTATCGAAAGCTTCCTGTCGGTCGGCCCGATCGCGTCCGCCTACCTGTTCGGCGACCACATCGCCGGCCAGCGCACCGTGACGCTGCTGGCGCGCGAGGGCATCGAGCTGCCGGTGGTCGGCGCGTCGATGGTGCTGCGCAAGCTCGAAGGCACCGCCGGCATGGTCGAGCAGTACGTGCGTATCACCGACGTGTCGTCGCGCCAACGCAACTTCACCAACGGCCAGAACCAGGAGTTCCGCCGCATCGAGATCACGCTGGCCATCAGCGACGCGCTGCGCAGCGACTTCCCCGGCTTCCAGGCGGTGTACGCCGATGCGGCGCTCGACTACACCGGCAAGACCAAGGTCTACGAAACCATCGTGGCCGACGCCGCGCAGTACTTCGGCGTGGTGCCGCTGGCCGCGCCGGTCGAGGTCGGCGACTTCGTGGCCCAGGGCCGGAGCATCTTCACCCAGCTGGTGCCCAGCGCGCAGATCGAGACGCCGATCGCCGACGCGCGGCTGAACCAGCAAAGCGCCGCGCTGGTGCCGGCCGGCGAACAGGCCACTGCCACCGAGAACCGTGCCTTCACGACGAACGCCGCCTGGTTCGTCGGCGGCGGCCTCCTGCCCGGCTCGCTGCGTGTCAGCGCCGGCGGCCTGGCCGTCCTCGACAAGGGCGGCCTGCTGGTCGCCGAAGCCGAAAGCGCCCAGGTCGGCACGGTCGACTATGCGAACGGCGTGCTGACGCTCTCGACGAACCACTTCGGCACCGCTGCGCTCGCGTTCACGGTCGCCTACACGCCGGCGGCCCTGCCGACGGTGGTGAACCAGTCGATCGGCCTCTCGATCACCCAGCAGTCGCAGGGCCTCACCTATGCGGTGACGCTCGACCCGGCACCCAACCGCGCCAGCGTCGCGGTGAGCTACCGCTCGGGCGGGCGCTGGTATGTGCTCAACGAAGACGGCAGCGGCGCAGTGCGCGGCAGCGACACGGCCTTCGGCGCCGGCACGCTGAACTTCTCGACCGGCACCCTGACGCTCACGCTGGGTGCACTGCCCGACGTCGGCTCGAAGCTGATCGTGCAGTGGACCAGCGCGGCCGTGGTCCCGATGGCCAGCACCATCCCGACGCAGCCATCCGCCTTGAACGGCCGCTTCTTCGCGGCGGTCGAGCTGCCGTCGGCCATCAAGCCGGGCAGCGTGTCGATCACCTGGAACGACGGCACCGCCCGCAGCGCCACCGACAACAACGGCGCTTTGCAAGGCGACGCGATCGGCGAGGTGCTGTACGGCCAGGGCATCGTGCGGGTAAGCCCGAACGTGCTGCCGGCCAAAGGAACGGTCTTCACGATCACCCTGACCGACACGGTGCAGACCTCGGCCCAGGTCGCCAACTTCACCGACGGCGGGACCCACTGGACCTTCAGCCTGGCCGGCACGGTGAAGGCCCACAGCGTCGAGCTGGGCGTGGCCGTGCAGCATGCGGTGCGCGAGTTCCCGGGCGTCGATGTCATGCCGGTCCGGCTGCTGAAGGTGTTCGACGACGGCACCGGCAACCTGGTGGTGGCCAACGTGACCGGCAACCTGGTCGTTGGCGCGATCAACTACGCCACCGGCGCGGGCTCGCTGCAGAAGACGGTGGCCGGCTTCCGCGACGTGCAGAACGTCTGGCAGAACCGCACGCCGCTGGGCGGCGTCCAGACGGTGCTGCTGGTCGGCACAGAAACCCGTTCGCTGCCGCTGACGATCCTGAACGGCCCGGGCGCGACCAACCCGCCGGTGCCGACCTGGGCCTGGTGGAGCGGGGCGCTCACTGTTGCGGCCGAGGCCCGCTATGCCGGCGCCGACGGTGCAGGCAATGCAGTGCAGTTCCCGCTCGACCAGATCGCCGCCCGCGGCCGGCTGGACCGCTTCCGGATCGGCACCACGCAGTACATCACCCGCTCCAGCGTGATCGAGGCCAACCCCAGCTCGGCCACCGGGCAGGGCACGCCGGTGGGCGGCTGGTCGGCCGCGGCGAGCCGCGCCATCGGCGGCCAGCAGCCGTTCACCTTCGCCTACGTGGCGCGGCAGGGTTATGTGTACTTGAACGAGTGGACCGCCGGCATCAGCCCGGTGTTCGCCAAGGCGGAGGGTGTGGTGCAGCCGGTGTTGACCGGCAGCGGCAGCACGCTGATGGTGGACGTGGCGGTGTTCCGCACCGCGGTGGCGCCGCTGCGCAACGGCAGCTTCAGCATCGCCGGCACACGGCAGGACGGCACGACCTTCGTCGTCACCGCGGACAACAACGGCCAGATCGCCACCGGCTCGGCGCCGGCCAATGCCGATTCGTATGGCAGCGTCGGCGTGTTCGGCCGGGTGGACTACGACAGCGGCGTGGTCGAGGTGCGCTTCGGCCGGCGAGCCGGCGCGAACCTCGCGAATGCCGAAGGCGTGATCGACGTGAGCTCGCTCGGCGTGGCCGGCGTGAGCCTGCTGCAGTCGGTGGGCGTGCAGGCCGACACGCTGCGCTACAACGCCTCGGCCTTCACCTACCTGCCGCTGGACGCCGACCTGCTGGGCATCGACCCGGTGCGACTGCCCAGCGACGGCCGGGTGCCGATCTTCCGCGCCGGCAGCTTCGTCGTGCTGGGCCACACCAAAACGACCGGGCCGGTCGCCGTGGCCAACGGGCAGACGATCAACCTGGCGCGGGTGCGGCTGTCGCGGGTGCGGGTGGTGGGCGCCAACGGCCAGGTCATCCCCACCGGCTACAGCACCAACCTCGAGGCCGGCACGGTGACCTTCAACGACGTGGCCGGCTACAGCCAGCCGGTGACGATCGAGGACCGCATCGAGGACATGATGCTGGTGCGCGATGCGCAGATCAACGGCCAGTTGACCTTCACGCGGCCGGTGACGCACGACTACCCGGCAGGCTCGTTCCTCTCGAGCGCGCTGGTGGCCGGCGACCTGCGCTCGCGGGTCAGCGTGCTGTTCGACCAGGCGACCTGGGACGGCAACTGGAAGGACGCGCTGTCGGGCAATGCCGCGACGGCCACCTACAACGACGTGCTGAGTCCGATCGAGGTGACCAACCTCGGCGCCCTGACCGAACGCTGGGTGGTGCGCTTCACCGGGGCCACCGCCTTCGAGGTGATCGGCGAACACGTCGGCCTCATCGGCAGCGGCAACACCGCGAGCGACTTCGAGATCAACAACCCGACGACCGGCGTGCCGTACTTCCGGCTGCGCGCGGTGGGCTGGGGCGGCGGCTGGTCGGCCGGCAACGTGCTGCGCTTCAACACCGTCGGCGCGCTGTTCCCGGTGTGGGTGGTGCGCACGATCCAGCAAGGCCCCGAGACCGTCACCGACGACAGCTTCACGCTGCTGGTGCGCGGCGACGTGAACAACCCCTGACAGAAAGAAACCATGGCAAACGAAGTGATCTGGTTCGACAGCGCCGAGACCGGTGCACCGACCCTCAACAACGCCGCCGGCAGCTTGATCGCGGTGCTCGACGCGTGCCTCATCAACGGCTTCAACCTCAAGAGCATCACGATCAACGTGGCCGGCGGCGTGGCCACCGCCACCTGCAACGGCCACGGCTTCAGCGGCGCAGCCGGCAAGCTGCTGCAAATCGCCGGCGCCACGCCGAACGAGCTGAACGGCCTGAAGCAGCCGACCGTCACCGGCACCAACACCTTCACCTTCCCGGCGCCGGGCGTGCCGGACGGCGCGGCCACCGGCGCGATCACGGCCAAGCGGGCGCCGCTCGGCTGGACCAAGGTGCACACAGGGGCCAACAAGGCGGCCTACCGCTCGAGCGACGTGGCCGCCACCGGCCGCTTGCTGCGGGTGGACGACACCGCGGCCGCGCCGGCCAGTGCGACCGATGCGCGGGTGGTGATGTACGAGGCGATGAACGACATCGACACCGGCACCGGACCGGGACCGACCCCGTCGCAGATGGCAGGCGGCGCGTACTGGGGCAAGGGTTCCAACGATGCGAATGCGAAGTCCTGGGTGCTCGCCGGCGACGGCCGCTTCTTCTACTTCTTCGGTCCGGCCGGCGGCGTCTCAGGCCTGTATGCCTACGCCTTCGGCGACATCGTGAGCTACCGGGCCGCCGACGCCTATGGCTGCGTGCTCTTCGGCTCACTGTCGGCGCTCGGGGCCGTGTCCACCGGGGCCACGCAGCTGTCGAACTCCAACCTGAACCTCGGCACGACGCCCGGCAGCAGCGGCTCGGTGATCTCGCGCCTGTCGTCGCAGGTCGGTTCGGCCGTGCCGGTGGGCGCGGTGGGCGTTGGCTCCACCGGCGGTTCGTGCTGGGCCAGCGGCGGCGCAGCCTGGCCCTCGCCGGTGGACAACGGCACGGTGCTGCACCGGCCGATCTACGTGCAGGAGGCCAACGCATCCTTCTCGCACCCGATCCGCGGCGAGATGCCCGGCATGCTGCAGTTCATGGCGAACCAGCCCTATGCGCACAAGGAGGTCGTCACGAACATCGACGGCTATGCGCGCAACGTGCTGGCGGTCGAGATCCGCAACAACTCGGCCATCGGGCGGTTTGCGGTGGACGTCTCCGGGCCCTGGAGGTAAGCCATGCCGGCCTATCGCTACTGGCGCCTGGAGATCACCGGCCGCCAGGCGTACTCGACCGGAATCGGCGAGCTGAGCCTGCGCACCGCGGTCGGCGCTGGCTCGGTCGCGACCGGCGGCACGCCGATCTCGAGCGCCGACTACCAGGGCTTCGTGAACGCCAACGCCTTCGACGGCAACCCATCGACCTTCTGGCTGCCCAGCAACGCAGGGTCCGCCGTCGGCTGGATCGGCTACGACTTCGGCGCCGGCAACGAACAGGACATCGTCGAGTGGGCGGCGGACTGCAGCGCGGCCAGCGTGGGCGGCCAGGTGCCCGAGAAGATGGTCCTGGCGTACTCGGCCGATGGTGTGAACTGGACGGGCGCCTACCCGATCCTGCGGCCGCCGGCGGAGCAGGGCGTGTATGGGGCGATGGTCAGCTACACCAACGACCTGGCGCCGGCGAAGGTGCGCGGACAGGCGGGGCGCGTCATTCCCGGCTGGCCGACTGGCGGCCTGGTGGCGCGATCGTGGACCGGCACCATCGCACGACCGGATGCGCAGGACGGCGGGCGCTACCACCTGCACGGCACGGTCAAGGTGGACGGCACGCCGGACATCCCGGTGTCGCGGCGGGTCTGGTTGTTCGACCACGATGGCGCACGCCTCGTGCGCGAGCAGTGGAGCGATGCGGTCACCGGCGCCTACGACTTCCGCCACATCGCCCTGAAGCCGTACTTCGTGGTGGCCTTCGACCACACCCACAACTTCCGCGCGGTGATCGCCGATCGCGTGATGCCCGAACCGATGACGACATGAGCGACCTCACGATCAGCGAAGCCCTCGCGAATGCCGCGCACGAGGGGCGCCGCGCCTTCCTCGACAACGGCCCCGGCGTGGCGCGGGTGCGGCTGTATGCGGCGCCGCGGCCGGGCAATGGTGGTGCGACGTCGGCGGCGCTGCTGCTGGACGCCCCGTTGGCCAAGCCCTCGAGCACGATCGCGGCCGGCGTGATGACGCTGATGCCGGGCGCGGACCCGCTGGTGCTGGCCACCGGGGTGGCGGCCTGGGCGCGCTTCATCACGGCCGATGGCTCGATGGCCTTCGACACCGATGTGGGCGACATGGGAAGTGCCGCGACGGTGAAGCTGCCGAGCACGCAGCTGTTCGAGGGCGGGACCACGCGCATCGTGCTCGGCACGTTCGGGTGAGGCCATGGCCGATCTGATCTTCAGCCAGGCGCGGCTCACGTCGCCGCCGGTGCACCTGGTCTTCGGCGAGGTGGGCGATGCGGTCGAGATCGAGATCGTCGTTGCGGGCGTGTTCCCTGCGTTCGGCGGAACGGTCCGGATCAGCACCGTCAGCGACGCCAGCATCGCGGGGGTGTTCCCGGCCTTCGCTGGGGCGGTGCAAGCCGAGTACGTCTCGGGTGCCAACCGGCCGCTGGTCGGTGCGGTGGGCGCCGGCTGGCAGCTGGCCGTGCAGCGGCGCGTTGGTGCGGAGCAGCACAGCGAGTCGCCTGCTCATGCTCACAAGGGTGTGGAGGCCGCCTGGCAGGGCGGTGCGTTGGCTGCGGCGCGCGTACGTGTGGCTCGAGAGCAGACGCTGCAGCTGGCGCGCGCCGCGGTGCAGGCCGGGCACCAGGAGGCCGCGCAGGTTCCTGCAGCGGCGATCGTCATCGAGAGCGGCGACGGCTTGCGTGATCGCCGCGCGAGCCGCAGGACCGGCTTCCAAGAGGCCCGAGCTGCGGCCGTGCAGCGAACGTCGTCGTGGCAGGAACGCCTGCGGCATGTACGCCGGCTCGCGGCAGTTCGATGGCAACCGGCGGCACCTGTGGTGGTTCGCCGGCAGGGCGGCACGTCGAGCGCGCTGCGCCAGCACCGCGTAGTGCACGCGGCCTTCGAGGAAGCGATCGTCCCGCCGCCCGGCCTGTCGCCTCGCCCGGGTGTCGTGCCGCCGCCGTTCGACCCGTGCTACCTGCCTAACCCGCACCTCGTCTTCAAGGACGCGGGGCCGGCCGGTACGGGGCTGTTGTTCATCTGCGAGCGCCACGCCGGGCCGCCGGCCTTGGTCGTGGTGCCCATCAAGAGGGTGTATGTCGTGATCAATGAAGTGAGCCTGCGGCGGGTCGATGGCAACCTGCCGCTGCCGGCGTTTGCGCTGTCGCTGAGCCTGGACGCCGACTCCTGGACCTGGGGCTTCAACGCGTCGCTGCCGGCGAGCACGCTGGAGGCGCTGGAGCCGGACGCCGACGGTTCGCCGGTGGAACTGGAAGCCCTCATCAACGGCCAGCCGTATCGGCTGCTGGCCGAGCGGCTGTCCCGCGAGCGGCAGTTCGGCCAGGCCGGCATCCGCGTGCAGGGCCGCGGCAAGGCCGCGCTGCTCGACGCGCCGTATGCCGCGCAACGCAGCTTCGGCAACCCGTTGCAGCCGCGCACTGCGCAGCAGCTGATGGCCGACGTGTTGACCGTCAACGGCGTGGGCATCGGCTGGGACGTGGCCTGGGGCCTGACCGATTGGCTGGTGCCGGCCGGCGCCTTCAGCCACCAGGGCAGCTTCGTGTCGGCGCTGGGCCAGATCGCCGCGGCGGCCGGCGGCTACCTGCAGCCGCATCCGACCGACCCGCTGCTGCGGGTGCTGCCGCGCTACCCGGTGCCGTCGTGGCAATGGGGCAGTGCCGTGCCGGACGTCGAGCTGCCGGCGGCGGTGACGACGCGCGAGAGCATCGAGTGGCTGGAGAAGCCGCGATACAACCGCGTGTTCGTGTCCGGCACCTCACAAGGGCTGCTCGGGCAGGTCACGCGGCAGGGCAGTGCGGGCGACCTGATTGCGCCGATGGTGACCGATGCGCTGGCCACGCATGCCGACGCGCTGCGCCAGCGCGGCATCGCGGTGCTGAGCGACACCGGGCGCCAGGCCAACGTGACGCTGCGCCTGCCGGTGCTGCCCGAGACCGGCGTGATCGTCCCGGGCAAGTTCGTGCGCTACGTCGACGGGACGACGACGCGGCTGGGCATCGTGCGCAGCACCAGCGTCGACGCCGGCCGGCCGGAGGTGTGGCAAACCATTGGAGTCGAGACCCGTGCGTAACCCCTACAAGCTGCTGCTGGACCTGCTGCCGCAGTCGCCGCTGCAGGTCGGCACCGTGCTGTCCGCCGAGGGCGGCGTGGCCACCATCGAGCTGCCGGGCGGAGGGCGAGTACAGGCCCGCGGCGAGGCCGCTGCGGGCGACCGCGTGTTCATCCGAGACGGTGTGATCGAAGGCAACGCGCCGGTGCTGCCGATCGAAGTGATCGACGTGTGAAATCGTCGGGGACTGTCCACCCGCAAGGGGGTTCCCAGCGTTAAGCGCACCAGTACCATCGCCCGCACAAAAACCACAGGGATAAGACACCATGCACAAGACGCTCGCTCTCTTGCTCGCCGCCCTGGCGGGCACCGCCTCCGCCCAGATCTACCAATGCCCCGGCCCGGGCGGCCAGAAAGTGTTCCAGCAGAGCCCCTGCACCGGCGGCAAGGAGCTCGACGTGAAGCCGGTGCAGCAGGTCGGCGGCACGATGCTCGGCGGCCAGGCCGCCCCGGATGCCGGCGACGTCGACCGGCGCCTGTCGATCCTGCAGGCGGCCGAGCGCGGCGAGCCGGCGGTGGGCATGACGATCGACCAGCTCGACCGCGCGATGGGCGCGCCACACAAGGTCAACGTCGCCAACTACGGCGGCGGCCCGGAAGAGCAGCGCATCTACCGCCGCGACGGGCGCACCTTCTACGTCTACACCCGCGACGGACTGGTGAGCGGCATCCAGAACCAGGAGACCGGCCGCCGCAAGCCCGCCTGCCCGTCGTCGCGCGAGCTGCGCGACGCCGAGACGGATGCGAGCGCGCAGACGCCGAGTGCCGATGAACGCAAGCGCCGCGCGCAGCGGCTGGCGGACCTGAAGCAGCAGGACCGCGACTGCCGATAGAACCCTCCACCCCAACGAACCCGCCCGTGGCAACACCGGCGGGTTTTTTAATGCCTGAACGACACCTCACCCCCGCGCTGCTGGTGGCGGTCTATGCCTGCCCGCCGCAGCGTGCCGCGGCCTGGGCGCCGCACCTGCAGGCCGCCTGTGCGCTGGCCGGCATCGACAGCGCACAGCGCCTGGCGTGCTTCCTCGCGCAGGTCGGCCACGAGTCCGGCCGGCTGCGCCACACCCGCGAGATCTGGGGTCCGTCGGCCGCCCAGCAGCGCTACGAGCGGGACTTCGCCTCGGCCTGGTCGAAGAGCGACCCGCGCAACCGCCTGGCCTTCGCGCTGGGCAACACCAAGGCCGGCGACGGCAAGCGCTACCGCGGCCGCGGGCTGATCCAGACCACCGGCCGCGCGAACCACCTGCTGACAACGCTGCGGCTGCGCGAGCGGCTCGGCGCCGACGTGCCCGACTTCGTGGCCACACCGGCCCTGCTCGAGCTGCCGCTGTGGGCGGCACTGAGCGCCGGTCTGTACTGGCGCGTCAAGGGCCTCAACCGCTGGGCCGACGCGCACGACTTCGCAACGCTCACCCGCCGCATCAACGGCGGGTTCAACGGCCTGGCCGACCGCCAGGCGCTGTATTCCCGCGCCCTGGGCGCTCTTATCTGAAAGGACCTCCATGTTTGCCCTGTTGGGAACCATCGTCACGTCGATCCTGTCCGGCGGCGCCACCGGCCTGCTCGGGCTGGTGATCCAGCGCTGGTTCGACTTCCGCAACCGCGCCCAGGACCTCGAGCTGGTGCGCATCAACCATGAGCAGGCGCGGGAGCTGGCCAAGATCGAATCGGAGCGTGCGACGCGCGTTGTGCAGGCGCAGGAGGCCATTGCGCAGGTGCGGGCCGATGCCCAGGTCAGCGCGGCGGAGCTCGAGGCGCAGGCGAGGGCGGATGAGGCTGCGGCGCGCGGCTACATCGCGAGCCTGGAGGCTGATCGCGCCCGCTACCTCGACGCCGAGGCGCAGCGCAGCAGCCGGGTCGCACGCTGGGCCATGGCCGTCGTCGACTTCACGCGCGGCATGGTGCGCCCGGTGCTGACCGCCTACCTGGTGGTGGTCGCGCACCTGATGTTCTATTGGGCGCAGCAGCTGGCGGCGCAGCACGGCCAGCAATTGAGCGCAGACCAGGTGCACCACCTGATCCTGCAGATCGTCGGCACGCTGCTGTATCTGGCGACTACCGCGGTGGTCTGGTGGTTCGGCAGCCGGCCGCCGGCGCGGCCGAGCAAGTAGGCCGCATCCCCTTCAGCCGTTTCAAAAAGACAGGGCGACCACCCCAGGTGTTGGAGCACCGAAGGTGGCCACCAAACCCACAGATCTCGCCTGTGAGCCCAGCCAAGGCCCCGCCACCTCCCGGGAGGCGGGGCGCAGTTTATCCCCCGAATCTGGAGCTTCACTTTGGCATCACCCATCATTCCGTGGATGGGCGGCAAGCGCCGCCTGGCCGATCTCATCATTCCCCGCTTCCCGCCGCACAAGTGCTACGTCGAGGTGTTCGCCGGCGGCGCGGCGCTGTACTTCCTGAGGCCGCCGGCCGAGGTGGAAGTCATCAACGACATCAACGGCGAGCTGGTCAACCTGTACCGCGTCGTGAAGCACCACCTCGAGGAGTTCGTGCGCCAATTCAAGTGGGCGCTGTCGAGCCGCGAGGTGTTCAAGTGGCTGCAGGACACGCCGACGGAGACGCTCACCGATGTACAGCGCGCGGCGCGCTTCTACTACCTCCAGCACCAGTGCTTCGGCGGCAAGGTGCAAGGGCAGAACTGGGGCACCGCGACGACGGCGCCGCCGGTGAACCTGCTGCGCATTGAAGAGCAGCTCAGTGCGGCGCATCTGCGGTTGTCGAGCACCTACGTCGAGCGGCTGCACTGGCGCGAGTGCATCGAGCGGTACGACCGGCCACACACGTTCTTCTACATGGATCCCCCGTACTGGCAGACCGAGGGTTACGGCGTGCCGTTTGCGTTCGAGGAGTACACGGCAATGGCCAAGGCGATGCGCTCGCTGCAGGGCAAGGCTCTGCTCAGCATCAACGATCATCCGGCCATCCGGGAGTGCTTTGCCGGCTTCCACATGGAGTCGCTGCGGATCAGCTACCAAGTGGGCGGTGGAGCCAGGCCGACAGACCGGCAAGAGCTGGTGATCTGGTCATGGGATCCGGACAGCGACCCCGCAGGCTTGTTTTAGGGGCGTGTAAGCAGCGGGACTTCAAGCAGAATGCGCCCACGTCGCAGGCTGTGGATGTGGCCGCGGCGGCGTGGGGCTGCTGCGCGACGACTTCGCGCTGGCAATTCAGGGAGCCACAATGCCAACGTTCGCCTCCATCTGGAGCAACTACCCCAATGTCAAGGGTGAAGAGCCGCTGCGCTGCAAGCGTCGTGATCGGTGCCGCCATTTCGCAGTACCAGGTACGCGTGCTGCACTACTCGCCGGCTCAGGCGGATGCTTTCATCGACGCCTTTCTGCTGCTGTGGTCGGTGATGACCCTCGTGGGCGCGTATGTAGGCTACAGGATCCACAGGCGCCGCACGCGTAAGCGGGGCGGCTGAGGGATCTCTGGCTCCACGTTGGAGTTCAGCGGCCTCCGGTCTGCTGCAATGACAGGTCAGGCGTCATTGCGGCGGCGTAGGCTCGATCACTTTGACAGGCTGATCTGGCACTGCGCGTTTGAGGGCTTCTACCGCACCGATCTCCGCGTCCTTGATTGATGCGTAGACCGCCGGAGAGACAGCAATGGGGAGAGCCGAGTCTTCGGGGTAGTAAAGCTCATTGAAGTAGCGGCCAGTTGCTGGATCGAGAACGGTTTCAACCCGAAAGCGTGGCATCCAGAACTCCTTTGGTGCAAGTTAGAAACGTGACTGACGCCTCACGTGAAGGCAAACCGGTGGACCATGAGCCAGCCTCGTTGACTGACAAGCTAGGCAATCTGCCGACCTTCTGCTCACGAGAACGCCGCCCTTGAAGATGGAGAGCCTTGTGTCGAGGGTCCAGCTGAAGGGTGTGGTCGGTGTTGCTTATGCCCGCAGTCCGGGGTGACACTGGCCGGAATGCGCAGGTTCGCATTGAAGGTGCCGACGCCCGTGTTGTCGACCCCCCCAAAGGAAGGAGGTCTTGCTGAAGCCTGAAGTGAGATCTCTCCCGGCAGGGGAGGCAACGTGGTGCTGGAGCTTCGGCCACGGCCGTTGCAAAACATGCGGCGTGCCGGTAGTCACGCCAGGACAGTCGTCAGCGGCTGCTGTCGTTTGCCACGATCATGGACGAGCCGCCTGAGGTCGCAGCGTTGGGCCATGACCGCTGCATCATTGCGATCAAGTTCGAGCACCTCGATGCGTGCAGCCACCGGATGCCTCGAACCTCACGGCGCAGTATGCGACCGCACTATGGGCACCGGCTGGCGGCGCAACTTGCCCTAGGCTCCCTCGGCTATGCGCTCGCAGCACCGACGACCGTCCGCGCGGTCAGCGCTGAACAGCTGCGCCACGATGTGAACTGCAGCGCGGCCTAGATGCCTTCGTCAAAGAAGGCGGTCATAGCCGTCGCGAACCAGAAGAGCTGGCTATCGTTGAAGTCCTCTCGAATCCACACCGGTAGGCTATTGCGCGGGAACGCGAGCTGACCGAGTGCGACGGCGAGCTGCTGCAGCTTGGCATTGATGCGGGTTTCAAGATCCGCTGTTTCGATGCCAACCGCAAGCGCCTTGGCCAGCGCAAGTAAGACCTCAAGGAACACGAAGTCAGCCGCGCGCGGGTTGTCCGGCTGGCCGATGAAAGCCCAGAATTCTCTCCCGATGCACCGATAGACCCGCACCGAGCGCGTTGCCGTGTCGATAAGGACACCAGGCTTGCGAGCGCGATCCTCTTCCTCGAAGCCGTTCTGCAGCAGCTTCACCAGAATCTGGTTCTCCTTGTTGTTCGTGGTGCAGTCCGTCCCGTATGTCAGGCCCAGCACCACATCTATTTCCCGCACCTCGGGGTAGGTCGCCCGTGTCTGCTGCAGCCAGCCGCGATGGTTGTCAATGATGGCCCGGGTCATGCCTTGGACCTGGGTGTCGTTAATCGTGTTTGGGCCGCTCTTGATAGAAGTCAGATAGCGCCGGGGGCCGATCACGACCGACTTGTCAATCTCACGCCACACGGAGTCCACGCGGCGCTGTGCCTTCTCTTCGTTGCTCAGGCCGATGAGCGCATCAAACTCGGCGCGCTTCTCCGGCGCTTCAATCCACTTGTTTGCCGAAACGAGTGGGTATTGCCCTACGAAGGCCGCTTCAATCGACTTTCCGAATGACGTTTCAAGCCCCATGTAGAGCTTGCTGTTGAACAAGAAGGAACCAAACGCGCGCGGGTCATCGAGGCGCATCACGCTCGCCGAGGTCATCAGAACGTAGGGGTTCGTTCGATAGTCGGCCAGACCCGCGCGTCGCTCGAAAGCGAGCGGCAGATTGGTGCTGATGTAGCCCGCCAGCGCACGGGCCAATGTCTCGACCCGCTCTTCCGTCACGCTGGCGAAAAGGCCGACGATTTCTTGAACGTTGAACCGGTGGGTTCGAGACTTGAGGGCGGCGGTGAAGGGGTTTGCTGTTGCGCGTGTCGCCATCCTGTCCTATCCAATCGCACTGACTTTTCTTAGTGTTTGTGGCGGTTCGTAGGTGGCGAGCGCGTTGTCCTCCCCGTCCTCCCACACCAGAGTCTTGCCGCCCTTGAACCATTGCCGGGTTCGGACATGCGATTGCACATACACGACGCGGTAGTCGGTGGGCTTCTCAGCTCTGGCAAGCCAATTTTGCATCCGTAGTTTGTCCAACTCGGCAGCGATGACCTCGCCAGCAACTTCGCCCAGGCGCACGGGCACAGCGTTGCCGACCTGGGCGTATTGCTGACTGGGTGTTCCTTGGAACGACCAGTCCGGCGGGAACTCTTGGATAGCGGCGTATTCCTTGAGCGAAAGTGCCCTCACCTCTCCGGGGTGGCATAGCGCCGTGCTGGCGTGGTTTGGCATCGTGACCAGCGTTGGGCACGGCAAGTCATAGCTCAACCGTCGCCACCACCCCGACCGGCCGCCCTTCGCAAACCAGGCGCTACCCATGGACTCCTGCTGCTTCTCGACCGGCAGGCTGCGCCAGTTCGACCCAGGTGGCACCAGCTCCAGGAAGGACTTCTTGCGCGGGCTGAAGTCCATCACCACATCGGTTGGCGCGCTTTTCAGGTGCCTGATCGCGTCGCCTAACGTGCGCCACGGCTTGAGCGCCGGCCCGCCGAAGAGGTGCGCTTGCGGCCCCTCCGGCGCTCGGGCTGGCCCATGCGTTGGGTTCGGGAAGTTCACGACCGTGTTGTATCGGTTGCCGATGAACAGTGCCCGCTCTCGCAATTGCGGTGCCCCATAGTTGACGGCGTTCACCTCAAAGCAGTCCATGTGATAGCCATTGCCTCCAATTCCCTGCAGATCCTGCAGATCCTCGGCGAACAGGCGTACAACGGAGCCGGGCAGCTCATCCGGTTCCAGCGGCGGTCCGCCCTTCTCGGGCCGTTGTGCGATTGGCCGGTGCTTGAGCGCCGCCGACAGGAGCCCGCGCACGTTCTCCATGAGGAAGAAGCGCGGCTGCATGCATTCCACAAAGCGCAGGTATTGCCACAGCAGCGTCCCACGCGGGTCTTGCGTTGCCATGCGCCGCCCTGCCGTGCTGAAGGACTGGCACGGGGGGCCGCCAACAAGCAGATCCAGTTCGCCGGGCTTGAGGCCGCAAGCGTCCAGCACCATCACCGGATCCAGATCCGAAATATCGCCCTCGAACACCTGCAGCTTCTTCGGCAGCCGTCCTTTCGCGTGGTTCGCGCGGATGGTGTCACAGAAGCTGGGTTCCTTCTCGACGCAGGCCAACAGCTCGAAGCGCCCTGTTTTATCAAGGCCGAGATCCAGCCCCATCGCGCCCGAGAACAGCGAGATCACCTTGTATTTCGGGGCTGGCTTCTTCTGTGTTTCAGCCATGACGCTGCCCGCCGCCACTCGCCGCACCAAACAGCGGCCATTGGCTGGCAACGTATTGCTCTGCAGCTTCTCGCACAACCCAAGCGACCGACACCTTCTTCTGCTTTGCGATGCGCTCAAGGGTGTCGTGCAACTCGGGTGGAAAGCTCACGGACGCACGCGGCATCCGGGCATCCACCTTTTGTTTCGCTGGTGCTCTTCGTGTTGTCATGTCTGCCTCAGACAGGTAGATGCACCACTTTACACCACCAAGGTTCAATGTAAGGCGATTGGTTGCAGTGCCGGCTGCGCCCGAGTGGTGAGGCCGCTTGCCTTCGCGACTGGCTCGATCGCATGGGAACAAGGAGGCCTGATTGCGGTGGAACCTGACGCCACCAACCCGCTGCATTGGGCTCGGCCATACGGGTGTCAAAAGATGGTCGTTATGTCCGCCGCTTGCGGGCGGAGTCCTCCATGCGGTCTTACATCCTGATTTAAGGCATCGCGAATGGGGCACTGTAAGTCAGGGCGCTCACGCCCGAATCGAGCCGGCATTCCTTGCGGGGCGGCGAGCTCCGTTCGTCGCTGATAGGTCGGTTCGCACCGACGAGTCCACGTGCTACAGAAGTGCTACGAACGCCTCTACCCCCTGTCGATCCCGCCCATTGAACTATGGCGAGCTGAGGGGGAGCGCTGGAGCGCTTGGCACAAGCAGGCCTCCATGATGAGGCCGTGAGACGGTTCCGCGTCGCGGGTTCTACGCTCAACATAGCTGCGTGCAGGGTGGTCGAAGAGGCTGACATCGCAAATGCGGAACGCCTCGCGGAACAAACGCGGAACACTTGCTTGATTGGTCAGCGCTCAATCACGCTGCAACCCGCATGAATGCTCTGGTGCCTCGGGCCGGAATCGAACCGGCACTCCTTGCGGAACGGGACTTTGAGTCCGACCGTCAGTTGAGCGTCGGCGCGACCCCGTGGCCCGAAACGTTCCGCATTTGTCTTCCAGCAGCTCTCTGGGAGATTGTGCTGATGCGGAACAAGTCAACGGCACAACCTTGAGTCTTGTTGCATAGGTGGGGTGGGAATCCGTCTCACAGCCACCGGGCGCTGCACGAAAGCCAATGATCGAGTGCGTTCGACTGAATGAAAGCATTACCCGGCAACCGCGGTGCGGGCACTCAATCGGGGGGGTGTTTCATTCAATTTGAGGTTGCAGGGCCTGCTCCCTTGCTATTCAATGTTCGCCAATCCGAAGTGGCGGGGGGGGGGCATGAAGCGCACTGTTCTTGTGGCTGTGCTGGTGCTGCCGTTGCTCATGGGGTGCGGCAGCCTGCGGGGCGCGGGCCCGTTGTACGAGCCTCTTTCGCAGACTTGTTCGGGAGTGCCTTGCATCTCAGAGTCCAGCAACACGGCGTTCGCTCGTCAGAAGCTGGGCGCGTACAGAGGGCATTTCCAGGCCTTGGCTGATAGCCGTGCGGAGAGCGACCTGCGCGCAGGCAACCTCGGCATCTTCGGCGCAGTACTGGGCATCGCCGCAGCAGCAGCTCAGTCGCGTGAAGCACTCGCGGCGGCGGCCCTTGTTGGCGTGACACCGACGTTGTTTGCGCACCGCTACAACTTGCGCGGCCAGCCGCAGATCTACGAACGCGGCGCCCGCAATTTCCGCTGCATGAGCGACACAGTGCGGGATCTGCAACGCTTCGAGGCACTCTACGCGCGTGTGCCCGACGCTGATCGCACGGTTGAACTGCGCGCGGGCTACCAGGAACTTCTTCCCGCGCTGAAGGAGATTGATCAGCAGATCGACGTCGTTGTCGACCGCACGCGCGAGGACCTGCGCAGAGGGGTGGGTGAGCTGAACGCTGCCGCTATTGCCACCGCGTTTGATCAATATGGTAGGGATCTCGTGAATGCAAGGGATCAGCTAAGAGGAGTGCCACTAATCAGTGCTCCTGCTCACGCCGGAGCGCCGCCGCCGTTGAACACGGACGAGCAGATTGAACTGCGTGGCTATCTCGCGCGCCTTAGGGTCGTGCGCGGTGAGTTGCAGAGGTGCGTGTCTCTTTGAGGAGGGGCTGGCGATGCAATGTCTCTTGTTCCGAAGCGCAATGCTGGCGCTAGCGATAGTCCTTACGGCCGAAGTGTCGGTGGCTCAAACGGTCATGAAGCGCGTCGCAGGGCGTGACTTGAGCATCCAGGTGATTGGCGGTGCTCCCGCAGATCCGGCTGTGTGGCCGGCCACCCTCGTCTTTCGCGACGCCAATGGGGCTGGCTGCACCGCCACCGTGATTGGAAGCAGGGTGGTCCTGACGGCTGCACACTGCATGCGCAATGGCGAAGCGGCTATTGTCGATCTACCACCTGCTCAGCGTATCGGGCTGGTCTGCGACCATCACCCCGACTACCCCGCCAACTATTCGGCCGACTTCGCGCTGTGCATCGCTTCCGCTCCGCTGGACATCGGCGCCGACTACGAGGTCATTGCCTCTGACGTGTCCTTGCACAAGAGCGGTCGCACGGTCGTTCTGCTTGGATACGGCTGCATTACCCAGGGTGGTACCGACAAGAACTTTGGCCAGCTGTTCCAGGGCGCGGCGACAGTGACGCATGCTGAGGCAAACGAATACGTCGTTTCTTCGGGGGCTGCCGTTTGCTTTGGCGACAGTGGCGGCGCGGTGTACTCGCCCGACGGGGTTAGGCGGCGTGTGATCGCCGTCAACTCACGCGGTGACATCAGTCAGTTCTCGTGGCTTTCGCTGACCACGGGGAGCCTGTTCAGGCGATGGGCTCTCAAGTGGCGCCATGCTGAGGGTGCCCGTCTCTGCGGCATTCACGCGGACGCGACAAACTGCCACCAATAGGATCCGTGATGAATCGCGGGGTATTGTGGGTCGCCATGATGTGGCTCTCAGCCTTCGCGTTGTGGCCGACTGAGTCTGGAGCGATCATTGTCGGGCAGGGAAAGGACAATGAGTTCCCCCGCTACCCGTCGATCGAGCAAACCACGCTTGTCTTCCGCAGTGCAGGGGGCACTGCTTGCACGGCCACCCTGGTCAGTTCGCGTGCCATCATGACCGCGGCTAGCTGCCTGGGCAGCAGCGGCCGGCTGACCGCGCAGTTGGGTTCCGATACCCATACGCTGAGTTGCTCACGAGTCACTTCACCGGGCGAACCGTTCGCGGACATCGCACTGTGCGCATCGGAGGCTCCGCTGCTGTTCTGGAGCCCGGCACGATTGGAGCCCGCTAGGGCCGCGGTGCCGGGCGAGCGGGTCGTTCTCGTTGGCTTTGGCTGTACTAGTCCGGGTGGTCTGGACCGCGCAGGTGCACCGCGCTATCAGCAAGAGCAGGTGCAGGTGTTGGGCATTGCCGGCCAGGGGGAGCCGCTTGTGGAGGCGGTGGGCGCTGCGGCCTGTTTCGGCGACTCAGGCGGTGGCGTGTACCGACCACCTGCAGCGCCAGGAAAATCGCCGGTGCTTGTGGGCGTGATATCGCGCTCGGATTTAGCGCGCACCACATGGTTCGTACCGGTGGCTGCGCCCTTGGTCGTAGACAAGATCCGCGCTTGGTCCTCCGCGACCGGCGTGCCAGTTTGCGGCATTAGTGAGCTCTCTGCCGGTTGCGAATCCGGTCCCGACCAGCCCCCCGACCTTGGCGCGTCCAACACAGTGGTGCTGCGAGCACCAGACGCGTCCGAGCCGCTGACCGCAAACCTCTATGCTGCACAGCTCGTGCTCGCCGATGGGGAAGGGCGTGAAACCGTCGAAACGGTGTTTGCTCGAGTGTGTGGTACGCCGTTGTCATCCGTTCCCGGCATGACCTCGGACCAAGCTCGTGCAATCGGTGGAGTCACAGTGAGGCGCGGGGATTTCATCGAGATTCCGAAGTGTCCTGTTGTGGCCTACAAGGCGGCGAGAGACACCAGCGCCAGGCACGTCGTGAGGGAGCTCGATACGGTCTGGTCAATCTACAAAGGACTGAAGAAGACGAGCCGGGAAGTGCCGAAGCAAAGCGCCACCGAGTTCGCCGAGTACGTGCGCAGATTCGAGTTGCTCAATCCAACCCTGCGCAGCCCAGATGACATAAAGCCCAAGCAGATTGTGAATGTGCCATCAGTCCCCGGCGTGCCGCGCCCGGTGCCCGTGGCGACAACGGCCGTGCCAGACGCGTTGCCGATCTTGACCTTGTCCTCCGACGAATCGGATGCATCTTGCAGGGGACCGGCTACCGCCGCAGGCTATCCATACGATCTGGCGCTCCTGCTCGATGTGCTGAGCATGAACCGGCGAGTTGATATCCCGGCTGCGCCCGTCGGAATCACCATCGCGGACAGCGGTCTGCAGGGAGCAGGGCAGGGCGCCTTTATCGAGAGCGTTCTCAGCAAGCGGCGCCAGACCGACTTCAAGGCGCACCAAGATGCCATCGCCCCGGTCGTTGTCAATCCTCGGGCACGCACACACGGGACGGCCGTGGCGTCCGTGGCGCTGGGCGGACCTCTGTACGCGCGCTTCGGCCCTACCTCGGGCGTGCCGCGCATCCAACTCGCGGTGCACCGCATCTACTCCACCCCATCCACTACCAACGCTGCCGACGCTGAGGATAGGGTTACAGCGGACGTGGCACTGTTCGACGACATGATCGCCTTTGCTGAGGACAAGGACGCTGGCATCGTCAACCTCAGCCTGCGCAGTACGGGCACCATCCCAGCGATCGAGAACAAGACTCGTGAACCGAGGACAAGATTGCTCTTTGTCGCGGCGGCAGGCAACGAGGGTAAGAAGCTCAGTCGCGATCCGGCTCTGGATGTTGACGTGACTTATCCGGCTGTGTACGGAGGCCAGTCTTCATTGCGGCTGATTACGGTGATGGCACTCGACGGCGAGGGCTCCCGGGCAGGGTTTTCCAACTGGGGCGCTCGCTTCGTTGACATCGCGGCTCCTGGCTGCCGCGTGCCGGCACTGCGCTGGGACAGTGAGCTGGGTCGCTTCGTCGAGACGCGCGAATCCGGGACTTCGATGGCGGTGCCCATGGTCAGCTTCGCCGCAGCGGTGGTGCGGTCTGAAAGCAACGGCGAGTTCTGGCCAGAACAGATCAAGCGGCGCCTGCTCGTGTCGGCCGACCTGACGCCGGTTCAGCCACTTATTGAGGAGGTCAGGGACGGACGTCAACTGAACATTGCAAAAGCGGCTGCGCTGCGCAATGACGTCGTCGAACTATCCGGACGACGCCTGTTGGTGGGTGATCTGCGTCTTCAAGAGGGCACTACTGTGCTGGTGGGGCCGAGCAAGAGGTTGCAGTTGTCGTGCGAACAAGAAGCCGACCTTCGGCTCAAGCCGGAGGACCTATTCAAAATCGCCCGATGGACGCCCGACGCGCAGGGCGAGCGGTTCAAGGTCTACTACCGCGGCGCCGCCAATGAGTTGTTCCTGTCTGATGTCTGCCGGAGGCCGCCGTTCCAAGTGCACCTCATCAAGCTTTCGGGTGAGACGGTGCAGGTGGAATGGAGGGACGTGCAGGACATCGTTACTCGCAACAATTGAGGAGTCAACATGAATCGCAGGTTGCCGCTGGCGTTGTTCTCGACACTCCCTCTGCTTTGCGGGTGCGCAGAGGTGTTCTATGCGCGCACACCGGTCGGTGTACTTAGCGGCAAGCTGGATGTTGAGTGGACGGAGGCCAACCAGTTCATCTTCCGCCCGCGACCGGACAACCCGCTAACCTTTGTCACTTCAGCGGGCCGTCGGATTCAGCCTGGGGTGATGTACACCGACGGCGGATCGGTGCCACGCTTCTTTTGGTCCATGCCGAGCTTCGGCCCTTGGGACTTCGGGCCAGCATACATTCTTCATGACTGGCTCTTTCAGCAGCACCACTGCAAGCTGGGCGACTGGCAGAAAGATACGCTAGGTACAACCGCGGACGTGCTCGCAGAGGCGATTAAGACGCAAATGACCAGGACAAACCAACATGACGCCTTCGCAGTCTGGGCAATTCACCGTGCGGTGAGCAGCTCGGTTGCTCAGAAACGCTGGGATTCGGGCACCTGCATGCCGCCGCCGGTGTCCGGTGCGCGGGCGGTGCGCATCATGACTATCGATGCCGACGCAATACGCCCTTGAGCGCAGCGGTTCGGAAGGCTTCCTGCCGCGTGCAAGCAGTCGCCCGTCGAACACTGTGGGCACAGCGTCTGGACGGCATCCCCGATGCTTCATGAGGTGCGGCCATAACAGCTGACCAAAAGTAGAGAACTCACGGCGCTGGAAGGGCTCCGTCGGTTGGCACGTCTCGGCCGGGCCCGGCTCAGCCTCCACAACTGAGGCCGCAGCCGGGGGGAATTGAGCGGTGCGATTGTGGCTGCCAACCTGGTCTGGTGGGGCGCCGGCCCGAGCAACGAGTGTCCGAAGGCCTCTTGCGGCATCCCACGACTCGGCATCCGGCAGCGCACTTCGCCGGCTCGGGGCAGTGCGCCCCGAGCTCCCAGTGCTACGAGACTGCTACAAAGCCGGGACTTCCCCTATGAGATCCACCCATTGAACTACGGCGGGGTGGGGGCACGCGGGCGCCGCGTATTGTGCCTCTTCGCGGGACGGCGCTCCGATGGCTCGCACATCCCTGTGCGCTGGCCGGCATCGACGGCGCCCAGTGGCCGCGGGCTGGGCCCCCAAGCTCAGTACAGAAGATTTCGTTGGTTGCGCGCCTTTGTGGTCAACGCTTGATGCTAGTGGCCGGCCGCTTCCGACAGTGGCATGCCCGGTGTGCCTGCGTAGAACACGATCAACTCGGCTCCGCGCTCGCCTGTGATGCCGCGGTGGGCCGCGCCCACCATTTCGGGCAGCACCTGTCCTTGAGTGATGTGCTGCTTCCGCCCGTCGTCCTTCTTCTCCACGGTGAGATCGCCGCTCAGCACGTAGCCTGCATTCGGCATGGGGTGCGTGTGCCATGCCAGCTGCGTGTGTGGCGGGATGGTGATCTTGAGCACCGTGAGTTGCGGTGTGCCCGTGGGGTAGGCCGTATAGGGCACGCCGTCCCAAGAGGTGGTGTCGCGAAGCAGTACTTCGGATTGAACCTTCGGGGGCTCGGCAGCGCCCGCCGCGCAAACGAAGCCGAGCGCCGCGACGCAGGCTGCGATGTTCTTCATGAAAACCTTTCGATTCATGCCAATGTCAACGCCACGTCGACGTGATCGAGCGTGGCGTTCGAGCAAGGGCCATCTGGTGAGCGGCGTGAAGGTGATGGCGGTACTTCATGCCCAAGGGCGTTGCTTTGATGACGATGTCGCAGGCGCCGCTCGCAAGCGGAACCCCGGGGCCGCGGAATCAGCGCCTCATCGCGCCAAGGCTGCGACCTCTGCCGCGCTCAGCGCACCCGCATGGACTCGGAAGTCCTGGATGCGGCCGTCGAACGATGGATGTGCCCAGTTGCGCCCGAGGAAGGTCACCTGGTCGCCGACCTGGCGCGGCGAGAGCAGGATGTCATCCGACTTGCCCATCTCGGTGCCGTCGACATAGAGCCGCGCGGTATTGCCGCGCAGCGTGACCGCCACATGGACCCAGCGGCGAATCGGCATGGCCCAGGGCGCCTCGACGATCTGCGTGTCGTTGTGCGTCGCGCCGTGGATCCCGAAACACAGCACGCCCGAGCCGCCCCGCGGCATGAGGTACATGGCGGAGAACCCATCATTCCCGGCGAAGAACATGCAGGTGTGCCAGCGCAGCGAATTGGCGTAGGCCCACAGGGAAACGGTGAAGTCGTCCAGGTCGCCGAAGGTGCCTTGCGGCAACTGCAGGCCCGCCTTCTTGCCGTCGAACACGATGGCCTTGTCGCCGCGGCGCCCCTCGCCCCAGGTGGCACCGTCCAGCAGCGTGCCCTCCACCGAGGCCGAGGTGCCGGCGGCGTTGAGCAGCGTGCCGAGCGTCCCCGTGTTGCCCGCACCGTTCAGCGGCAGCGTCAGGCGGGTCTCGCCTGGAACGGCGATGCGGGCCACGTTGGAACCGGCGTTCGGGGCACCGGCGCCCTCGGCGGTGACCTGGTAGAACCAGACGCCTTTGGGCGGCGCATCGCTGTAGGTGAGCAACTGGTTCGCCGAGACCTTGCCGAGCAGGGTGAAGGGGCCGTTGGCCGCGTTGCTGCGCTTGACCGCATACGCGGTCGCGCCGACGCTGCCCCACCACGACAGCACGACACGGTCGCCGCGCAAGTGGGCCGTG
This sequence comes from Methylibium rhizosphaerae, assembly GCF_006386545.1. GTDB lineage: Bacteria > Pseudomonadota > Gammaproteobacteria > Burkholderiales > Burkholderiaceae_C > Pseudorivibacter > Pseudorivibacter rhizosphaerae. Next base: position 37,905 of record NZ_SWAR01000049.1, read on the forward strand.
AGGCCCGACGCCGGCTTCATCGGCCCGGCATAGTCCGCGCGGCGATGGACCAGCGTCGGCCACCAGACGTCGTCGCTGCTGCCGCCGTACTTCGCCTCGCACAACGGCACCATGCGCGCGACGTTCGGCGCCGCCAGCCCCATGCGGTTCACATAGTGGTTGTAGATCGGCTCCCAGGCGTTGCGGCCGTGCTGGAACGACTGGTTCACCTCGGTCCATATGGCCGGGTGGGGCTGCGACGGATTGTGTTCGCGCGCAAACGGCATCGGGTAGGTCTTGCCGTTCTCGTCGAGCAGGTTGGAGCGCGCCACGTACTCGGCGGCTGCCAGGAAGCGGTTGTTGTACAGCCCGTAGAGGTCGTCGCCCTGGTTCCAGGCCATCTCCAGCACGTCGCCGCCGAGCGACATGCCCAGCGTCGAGTGGCCCTGGTCGCGGCCGCTTTCTTCCCACTGCCCGAAATGACCCGGGTGCATGAAGTACACGCCGTGCAGGATGGAGCCGTTGCCGAAGTTCCTGAGCTTGCCGCGGTTGTTGCCCGCGTAGCTATCGCAGGCCAGCCGGTACAGGTCGGGTCGGTCGCAGAAGATGCCGATGGCCATGGCGCCGGCCAGCGAGGCCAAGTCCCAGTTGGCATGGGAGCCGATGCGCCCTTCGCTGAGGAACCTCGATGAAATCGGGGCGAAGACGTTGAGCAGCATGTCCTGAAAGCGCTTCAGGCTCGCCGGGGCCCAGCCGGAGTAGGTGCGCAGGATCTCGCCGATCTGCGCCAACTGGTGGCCCTGTATGCCGGCAAGGATGATGAAGGTGTGGTCGTCATGGGCGGTCGATCCGGGAGGCACCGTTCCGACCTCCTTCAGCGTGTTGGCCCAGGCGTCCAGGAACTCCACCGCCTTGTCGGCATAGCGGTTGTCCTGCGGGTCGGACAGCTTCCAGCGCAAGGTCAGGGACCAGGCGCGCCAGATGTCGACGTACAGGTTGTTCTTGCTGCCGTCGGCTCGGTAGACCGCGGGCAGCGGGTACGGCTTGGTGTCCAGGGTGGCGAAGCGGTCGGCGCACAGCTTGTTCCACCAGCCCGTCCACGGTTCCTGGCCTGCCTTGATGTGCGCGCGGACGCGGGTGGCGTCGGCTTCGGTGAGCAGCAGCCCCGGGTGGCGGAAGACGCCGGTCTCCGAGGCGGGCGCGGAGGCGGAGCTGTTTTCCTTTCCCAGCACCGACAGTCCGGACGGGCCGATCTC
>NZ_SWAR01000050.1 GCF_006386545.1 Methylibium rhizosphaerae
CAATTCGGTGCGCTGCTCTTGGCTCAACTCGATCGTCGCGTCTTCACGCAGGTGCATCGTCGTTCTCCGGCCGTCAATGTACCGGAGGACATGCAAGATCAATGCAAGTTATTTCTGCGACAGAACACTAGCTGCAATATTTCAGGAACCGGGGTGCGCGTGTTCTCGCCGGTCCTGCGCAGAGCCGGGGCTGACCCAGGGCCGCACTTCGCCGGTGGGCGGACCATAGTGCCCGCCAGGCGGCACGACGCGCTGCAGGTCGAGGCGCCATTCCTGCAGCACGGCGGCGACCATGCCCCGGTGCTCCAGGCGCTCGATGCCGCGCACCACAACCCCTTCGCGCCCGAAGCGGGTGACGGCAAAGTCGTAGAGCACCTCGTCCGGTGGTGCAACCACCGCGGTGTGGATCCTGCGGAACTCGAGCACGCGCACCAGCCGTTCACCGGCCCACTCGCTGCGGCTTTCCACGAACCCTTCGCGCCAATCCTCGGGCGCACGGTGCTGAGGCAGCAATGTGCCGCCTTTGCGCAACTTCAAGATCCACCCTCTCATCGGCGGCCGGTACTGCTAGGTCAAACCAGAAGGGGACAGCGGCTTCGTGGAGCCGCTGCTGCGGGGTGCAAAGGCTCAGAGCCAGCTCCACACCTTGTAGAGGAAGCCGGGCACGAGGCGGCGTGCCGGGCGGTAGTGCTGGCGCAGTGGCAGGCGAGGGTCCATCAGCGGGCTCCTGGGGGTGGTGGGGCGCCGGTGCTCGGTTCGACCTTGCCGCCGTTGACGTAGGCAACGCCGTCGACCACCTCGATCAGCATCGATCCGAAGCGGCCTTCCCACACGTAGCGCAGCACGCCCTCGGTGGCCAGGGGCAGGGGCTGCTGCAGCGACGCTTCCTGCGGCTGCAGGACTTCGGGGAAGAGTGGGGCGCCCATGGGATTGAGTGCTGTATGGGCATACAGTATAGGCGTTCCGGGCGCCGGTGGGGAGGTGGGTTGCTTCGCTGGCCGGGACGGGGTGGTGGTTCTAGAGTGCCCCCATGTGCTACTCCGCGCAGATCTGGGCCGACTACCGCAAGTACACCAAGCTCTTTGGGGCGGTGATCAGCATCCGGGAGTTCGTCGACACGTTCTGGCACCGCCGCCATGAGGTGGCTTCGATCAAGCTGCCGAAGGCGCTGGAGGCCGCCTTCGAGGCCGCGCCGGCCGACAGCGACGAGCTGCGACAGATCCAGCAGGCGATCGCCGAGTACAAGACCGAGCGGGCCGCCAAGCTGGAGCAGGAGCTGTTCAAGCAGGTGAAGCGGCGTGCCGATGCGCAGCGGGTGCTGGACTCCGGCAAGGTCACCAAGAAGGCGCAGGAGGACCTGCGCATCTCGACGGCCAAGGTCGACCAGCTCAAGACCTGGCTGTCGGACCTGCGCCGGGTGGAGCTCACCGACGAGGACGCCCGCATCTTCCCGGGCCACTATGCGCCGGTGATGGTGTGGGAAGACGGGCGCCGGGTGGTCAAGCCGATGCGCTACCAGTGCCGCCCGGCCGGCAAGCCAGCGTTTTTCGACAGCAAAGTTCCCGGGCACCTACAACGCGCGGCGCGACAACCTCGAAGGCGGCTTCTGGAAGGAGGTGTTCGGCACCTCACACGGCGTGATGGTGGCCAATGCCTTCTACGAGAACGTCGCCCGGCCGGAAGGCAACGTGGTGCTGGAGTTCCGGCCGCGGCCGGCGCAGGACATGCTGGTGGCCTGTCTGTGGTCGCGCTGGGTGTCGCCCGATGGCCAGGAGGAGCTGCTGTCGTTTGCAGCGATCACCGACGAGCCGCCACCCGAGGTGGCGGCGGCGGGGCATGACCGCTGCATCATCCCGATCAAGGCCGAGCACCTGGATGACTGGCTACAGCCGCAGGCATCAAACTTGGCGGCACAGCACGCCATCCTCGACGACCGGGAGCGGCCGTACTACGAGCATCGGCTGGCGGCATAGCTGGGTGTGGTAATCTGCAGCAAACTGCCACAATCACCATGTCGTCGAATTCCGTCCGTATCACCGCCGAGCTGTTCGAGAGCGCCCGCGAACAGGGGCTGGTGCTGTCGCGGTCTGCGGCCCAGCAGGTGGAGCACTGGGCTCGGCTGGGGGCTGTGCTCGAGTCGGCCGGCCTGACGGTCCAGGAGGTGATCGAGATGCTGCGTGGCGGCGAGGGCGGTGCCCAGGCTTCGTCCGAGCAGTCGCTGTGGGCGTTCAAGCGTGCACAGCAGGCGCGTGACATCGAAGCGGTGGCTCATGGCCGGGCGTCGACTGCGCAGATGAGCTGGTTCGCGGGCGGCAAGGCCAAGCGTGCCAAGTTGACGCGCTCTCCGTACTGAGCAGCCGATGACAACGCGGCCCCAGCTGCCGCCCGATGAAGCGCCCTTGGACGCGGCCAGCGTCGATCGGGTGCTGTCGAACGTCGGTCCGGAGATGGTGCTGGTCGGCGGACAGGCCTTGGCGTTCTGGCTGGACCGCTTCGGGATCGACGTCGGTGACGCTGTCGTCTCCAACGATGGTGACCTGCTGGGTGATGTCGTTCAGGCGCGCGATCTCGCGCAAGCCCTGGGCAGCCGGTGCCTGGAGCCGCCGAAGGCCGCCAGGACGTCTCTGGTGGCGCAGTTGCGCTTGCCCGCGGCCGACGGTCAGGAACGCAACGTCGATGTGCTGCACCTGCTGTATACGGTCAGCGGCCTGAAGAAGTCAGCCGAATTCACACGCCGGGCGCTTGCGAACAGCGTGGAGGTCGAGTGGCGCCGAGGCCGGACGATCCGGGTGATGGATCCGTTTGACGTGCTCGAGTCCCGCGTGCAGAACGCTGCGGGCCTGCTGCAGGACAAGGGGCCTCATGTGCTGACACAGGCACAGTGGGCCATCAAGGTGGCGGAGGTCGCGCTGATGCGGCTCGCTTCGAAGGAGCCTGGTGTCAAAGGCCGACTGGGCCAAAGGTTGCAGGACCTGTACACCCTGGCCCACAGTCGGCCGGGCAAGGCGCTGCTGAAGGACCACGGCATCGAAGTGCTGGCGGCTGTCGACATCGATGGCCTGCTAAGGATTGCGCCAGCGCACGCGACGCAGCTGGACAAGATCAAGGCTGCGCTGGACAAGCGCCACCCTGGTTGAACGTCGGCGCGGGCTGACTCCCGCAGCACGTTCCCCACTGCCCGGCTTGCACGTGTTCCGGTTTCAGCGGGCGCCGGGAGCTGCCGCGCTGGTGAGGAGCTGATCGAGGCGATCGGCGTACCACTGCATCATCTTTTTGCGCTGCGGTAGGTAGGTCGCGTAGTTGTAGGCGGCGCTGATGGCGTCGCGCTCTTGATGCGCCAATTGCAGCTCGATGTGGGCATGCTCGAAGCCCTGTTCGTGCAAGATGGTTGACGCTAGACCTCGGAACCCATGCCCCGTCATGCGCGAGTGATAGCCCATGCGATACAGCGCGTACAGGATGGTGTTATTGCTCATTGGCTTGGCGTGATCACGCTCGCCGGGGAACAAGAGGGCTCGGCCCAGGCGAACTTTCTCGAGCTCGCGCAACACCGCCACCGCTTGGCGTGACAGCGGGACGATGTGCGGCGTGTCCATCTTCATGCGTTCGGCAGGGATGCGCCATTGGCCCGCGGCGAAGTCGAACTCTTCCCACCGCGCGCCGATCAGCTCGGAGGTGCGCACGAAGGTCAGTGCCATCAGCTTGATGGCAAGGCGGGTGTAGACGGACCCGTCATAGGTCTCGATCCTTCGCAGGAGCTCGGGTACGTCCTTGAGCTCGAGGCGCGCATAGTTCTTGGTCTTTGCCGGCCGCAGGGCGTCGCCCGGCTTCACGTCTGCAGCGGGATTGCGTTCTATGAGTCCGTGAGCCAAGGCGTAGCGGAGCACCTGGCCGCAGGTCTGGTAGACGCGCTTTGCCACGTCGAGCGCCCCGCGCGCCTCGACCTTCTTGGCCACGGCCAGCAGCATCGGCGCCGTGATTGCGCTCACAGGCAGGGTGCCGATCTCGGGGTAGATGTCAGCCTCAAGGCGGCGGCGCACCTTGGCGGCGTGGGTCGCATCACGGCTTGGCGCCCATCGTGCATGCCAGGCCTCGGCCACGGCCTTGAACGAGTGGGCGGCGGCTGCTTGCTGCGTGAGCTTGCTGATCTTCTTCTGCTGGCTCGGATCGATGCTGTCGTCCAGCAGCTCGCGAGCCTTGTCGCGCCGCTTGCGCGCGTCCTTCAACGCGATCTGAGGATAGCTGCCGAGTGCCAGCAGTTTTTCTTTGCCTGCGAAGCGGTACTTGAAGCGCCACAGCTTGCCGCCGCTCGGATTCACGAGAAGGTACAGGCCGGCCGAGTCGGAGAGCTTGAACGCCTTGTCGACCGCCTTGGCGTTTCGGCACGCAGTGTCGGTCAGGGCCATGGGGTGGAGTGGGGGTATTTTTCGGGCGACTGGGGGTATGTCGGCCAAAAGATACCCCCGCTCAAGCTGCGCTGTCAAAGGAAGTGATGGGAAGGCAGGCAACAAAAAAGCCCCATATTTTGGGGCTTTGCGGGGGTTCTGCGGTCTTTGTGGGACGACCCGAAATCTATCACTGGTGCCTCGGGCCGGAATCGAACCGGCACTCCTTGCGGAACGGGATTTTGAGTCCCGCGCGTCTACCAATTTCGCCACCGAGGCGGTGTGCGGAGGGGAAGGGGCTGGATTATGTCATGCGTGCCGAGCGCCCTTGCCGGCCCTGCCACAATGCCGGCCAGGAGAGTCGTACCCCATGCCCAAGTACCTCACAGTCGAAGACGTCATCGGCAAGACGCCCCTCGTGCAACTGCAGCGCCTGCCGGGCGCTGACAACCAGCGCCGCGGCAACGTGATCCTCGGCAAGCTAGAAGGCAACAACCCTGCAGGCTCGGTGAAAGACCGCCCCGCCATCAGCATGATCCGCCGTGCCGAGGAGCGCGGGCAGATCAAGCCGGGCGACACGCTGATCGAGGCCACCTCGGGCAACACCGGCATCGCGCTGGCAATGGCGGCGGCGATCCGCGGTTACCGCATGCTGCTCATCATGCCGGAGGACCTCTCCATCGAGCGGGCCCAGACGATGAAGGCCTTCGGTGCCGAACTCATCCTCACGCCGAAGGCCGGCGGCATGGAGTACACGCGAGACCTGGCCGAGCAGATGCAGAAGGATGGCAAGGGCCTGGTGCTCGACCAGTTCGCCAACGCCGACAACCCGCGCATCCATTACGAAACCACCGGGCCCGAGCTCTGGCAGGACACCGAAGGCCGCATCACGCATTTCGTGAGCGCCATGGGCACCACCGGCACCATCACCGGCGTGTCGCGCTACCTGAAGGAGCAGAACCCCAAGGTGCGCATCGTCGGCGCGCAGCCGAGCGAAGGCTCGCGCATCCCAGGCATCCGCAAGTGGCCCGAGGCATACCTGCCGAAGATCTACGACCCCGCTTCGGTCGACGAACTCGTCTATGTGAGCCAGGCCGACGCCGAGGAAATGGCACGCCGCCTCGCCCGCGAGGAAGGGCTGTTCGCCGGCATCTCGGCGGCGGGCGCCTGCTGGGTGGCATTGCAGATCGCGCAGCAGGTGGAAAACGCGACCATCGTGTTCGTAGTCTGCGACCGCGGTGATCGCTATCTGTCCACAGGCGTGTTCCCCGCCTGAAGTCGCGTGGCCGCCCCATGAGCTACGAATACCGCTTCTGCCCCAACTGCGCCACCGCGCTCGCGCCCATCACCGTGGCGGAAGATGGCGGCGACAAGACCCGCCTGCGATGCGCGGCCTGCGGCTGGACGCACTGGAACAACCCCACGCCGGTGCTCGCCGCGGTGGTTGAGTGCGAGGACAGAGAGGGCCGCGTGCTGCTGGCGCGCAATGCCGCGTGGGCCCACAAGGGCTTCGGCCTCATCACCGGCTTCATGGAAGCGGGCGAAACGCCGGAAGAAGGGATCCGGCGCGAGGTGGCCGAGGAAACCTCGCTGCAGGTGTCGGCCTTGTCGCTGCTGGGCGTGTGGGACTTCCAGCGCATGAACCAGGTGATCATTGCCTACCATGCGCGCGCCCACGGCGAGATCAGGCTGTCGCCGGAGCTGGCCGAGTACCGGCTGCTGCTGCCGCAGGAGGTCAAGTGCTGGCCGGCGGGCACCGGATACGCTCTGGCGCAGTGGCTCAAGAGCCGCGGCGTCGAACCGCAGTGGATCGAGTGGCCGGCACCTCCCAAGCCGCCATCGGCCGCCCAATAGCAGACGAGGACCGATCGATGGACTTCAACAGGGAACTCGACACGCGCGGGCTCAACTGCCCGCTGCCCATCCTCAAGGCCAAGAAGGCCCTGGCCGACATGCAGAGCGGGCAGGTGCTGAAGGTGGTTTCCACCGACCCCGGCTCGACGCGTGACTTCCAGGCCTTCGCGCGGCAGACGGGCAACGAGCTGCTGGAACAGCAGACGGTAGGCGACGAGTTCATCCACCTGCTGCGTCGCCGCTGAGGGCGGCGCCCCTCCGCCAGGGAGGGGCGGGCAGGCTCGTCAGAGCTCCAGGGACTTCAGGTACTCGCGGAAGCCCGCACCCAGCTGCGGGTGCTGCAGCGCGAGCTCGACATTGGCCTGAAGGAAGCCTTCCTTGCTGCCGCAGTCGTAGCGCTTGCCTTCGTAGCGATACGCAAACACCTTCTGCCGGCGCAGCAGGCCGGCAATGCCGTCGGTGAGCTGGATCTCGCCGCCCACGCCGCGCGGCTGGCGGCGGATCTCGTCAAAGACGTCGTGCGTGAGGATGTAGCGGCCGGCCACGCCGAGCCGCGACGGCGCTTCTTCCGGCGCCGGCTTCTCGACCATGTGGGTCACGTCGACCAGCTTGTCGTTCACCGCCGCGCCGGCCACGATGCCATAGCGCCGGGTGTGCTCGGCCGGCACCTCCTGCACGGCGAGGATCGATGCCTTCCAGTCCTCGAACTGCTCGACCATCTGCTTCATGATCGGCGGCTCGCCCACCATCAGGTCGTCTGCCAGCAGCACGGCGAAGGGCTCGTTGACGACCACGCTCTGGGCGCACAGCACCGCATGGCCCAGGCCGAGGGCCTTGGGCTGGCGGATGTAGATGCACTCCATGTCGTCGGGCTTGATGGACTGCACCAGCTTGAGCAGGTCGTGCTTGTTGGCTGCCTCGAGTTCGGCTTCGAGCTCATAGGCGGTGTCGAAGTGGTCGGGAATGGCGCGCTTGTTGCGGCCGTTCACGAAAATCATCTGGCGAATGCCGGCCGCATACGCCTCCTCGACGGCGTATTGGATCAGTGGCTTGTCGACCACCGGCAGCATTTCCTTCGGTTGCGCCTTGGTGGCGGGGAGGAATCGGGTGCCGAGACCGGCAACGGGGAAGATCGCTTTGTTGACTAACATCTGCTTACAATGATGGCCCATTCAAGAAGGGGCGAGGTCATTCTGTCATGGGGGTCATGACAGCTCGCTTCACCCCGATGGGAGTGGGCAAATGGTGTTCCTGCCCCTCCCAGCCGCGAACGGCCACACCGCCACGATGGACCTGCTGATCGTCGAACCGCTCGAGGCCGAAGTGCTGCAGTGGCTGCAGTCGCGGCACCAGGTGGACTACAAACCGGTGCTGGCCCGCGATCCGCGGGCGTTCCGCCAGGCGCTTTTCAACGTGCGCGCGGCCATCCTGCCGCCGCAGGTGGCGGTGGATGCCCAGACGTTGCAGTTCGCCCCCATGTTGCGGGCCGTCGGCCGGGTGAGCGCCGGGGCGGAAAACATCGACCTCGAGGTCTGCGCCAAGGCGCAGGTGGAGGTGGTGCGCAGCCAGACCGCCACCGCTCAGGCCGAAGCCGAGTTCCTCATTGGTGCATTGCTGGCCCTGTTGCGCCCCAGCCCGACGCCTCAGGGCCTTCTGGCGGGTCGCGAGCTCGGCGCAGTGACGGTGGGCTTGATCGGCATGTCGCCGCCGGCCCGGGCGATGAGCGCCTTGCTGGGCACTTTCGGGACACGGCTGGTCGGCTACGACCCCGTGCTGCACGCCTCAGACAGCCAGTGGCAGCGGTGGAGGGTGCAGCCGCTGGCGCTGCGCGAGCTGCTGGAGACGGCCGATGCAGTGTGCGTGCAGCTCGCCTACTACAGCCGCTACCGGGCGCTGCTCGGTGAACGTTACCTGGCTTACTGCAAACCCGGCCAGGTGCTCGTGAGCATCGCGCACGCCGCCCTGTTCGACGAAGCCGCGCTGGCGGCGGCCTTGAAGAGCGGGCGGCTGGCGGCCGCCTGGCTCGACAGCCTGGAGCCCGGGGCCCAGGATCCCGGTCGTCCGCTGCACGACATCCCCAGCCTGCTGGTCACGCCGCGCCTGGCCGCCTACACCATGGAGGCCCGCATCCGCAGCGCATGGGCGGTGGCGCGGCGCATCGACGAGATCCTGACGCTCACGCCGGCGACGGTGCGGGAATTTCGCGCCAGCCGCCCCGGCGCCCTGGGGCCTGCGGTCAGCCCAGACGACGCAGCTGGTCTTGAACTTTCGCGAGCGTCGCGGTGAAGTCCGCCAGGCGCTGACGCTCCTGTTCCACCACCGCCGCCGGTGCACGGGCCACGAAGCTCTCGTTGCCCAGCTTGCCGTTGGCCTTGGTGATCTCGCCCTGCAGGCGCTGCTCTTCCTTGGCGAGGCGCTCGCGCTCGGCGGCCACGTCGATCTCCACGTGCAGCGCCAGGCGCGAGCTGCCCGAAACGGCCACCGGCGCCATCCTGGTGGCTTCGGCAAAGGCGGCTTCGTCGGTGAAGACCTTCACCTCTGCGAGCTTGGCCAGCGCCTTGAGCACCGGGGCCACCTGTTCCATGAAGGCTGCGTCGCCGATCGCATACAGCGGCACACGTTCGGCAGGCGAAAGGCCCATTTCGCCGCGCAGGTTGCGCACCGCGCCCACCAGTGCCTTCAGCTCGGCCACGTGGGCGTCGGCCTTGTCGTCGACACGGTCGAGCTGCGCTTGCGGGTAGGCCGCGGTGACGATGGAGTCCTGAGTGCCCGCTTGCTTGCGGCCCGCCACCGGCGCCACCGCTTCCCAGAGTTCGGCAGTGATGAACGGGGCGATCGGGTGCAGCAGCCGCAGCACCGTTTCCAGCGTGCGGATCAGCGTGCGGCGCGTGGCGCGCTTTTGCGCTTCGTCGCCGTTGGCAATCTGCACCTTCGCGATCTCGAGGTACCAGTCGCAGTATTCGTCCCACACGAACGAATAGATCGCGTTGGCCACGAGGTCGAGGCGGTAGTCGGCAAAGCCCTGCTCCACTGCAGCGGTCACGCGTTGCAGTTCGCTGGTGATCCAGCGGTCGGCTGACGAGAAGCTCATGTAGCCGTGGAAGGCACCGCCGGGCGCGCATTCCGCCTTGGTGTGCTCCTTGAGGCCGCAGTCCTGGCCCTCGGTGTTCATCAGGACGAAGCGCGTGGCGTTCCAGAGCTTGTTGCAGAAGTTGCGGTAGCCCTCGCAGCGCTTGCTGTCGAAGTTGATGCTGCGGCCCAGGCTGGCCAGCGCGGCGAAGGTGAAGCGCAGCGCGTCGGCGCCATAGCCGGGAATGCCGTCGGCGAATTCCTTCTTCGTGGCTTCGCGCACCTTGGGCGCCGTCTCGGGCCGGCGCAGGCCCGTGGTTCGCTTGGCCAGCAGCGGCTCCAGCGCAATGCCGTCGATCAGGTCCACCGGGTCGAGCACGTTGCCTTCGGACTTGCTCATCTTCTGGCCGTGTGCGTCGCGCACCAGGCCATGGATGTAGACATGGCGGAAGGGCACCTGCCCGGTGAAGTGCACCGTCATCATGATCATCCGGGCCACCCAGAAGAAGATGATGTCGTAGCCGGTGACCAGCACCGTGGACGGCAGGAAGAGGTCGAACTCCTTGGTCTTCTCGGGCCAGCCCAGCGTGGAGAAGGGCACGAGCGCCGACGAATACCAGGTGTCCAGGACGTCCTCGTCGCGGGTGAGCTGCGGGCCGGCGGCGCGGCGGTTGGCCAGCAGGCGCAGCTGGGTGTCGTCGTTGGCGGCCTGCGCGGCGGCCACGCGGTTGTCGAGCTCGCGCTGCCATTTGGCGGCAGCCTCTTCCTCGTCGCGTGCGACGTAGATCGTGCCTTCCTCGTCGTACCAGGCGGGGATCTGGTGGCCCCACCACAGCTGGCGCGAAATGCACCAGTCCTGGATGTTCTTCATCCACTGGTTGTAGGTGTTGACCCACTGCTCGGGCACGAACTTCACCGAGCCGTCCTCGACCACCTCGATGGCCTTCTGGGCGATGGTCTTGCCGTCCGGCCCCGGCCGGCTCATCGCCACGAACCACTGGTCGGTGAGCATGGGCTCGATCACCTGGCCGGTGCGCTCGCAGCGCGGCACCATGAGCTTGTGCTTCTTCACCTCGACGAGGAAGCCTTGCTCCTGCAGGTCCGCCACGACCGACTTGCGGGCATCGAAGCGGTCGAGGCCGCGGTAGCGCTCGGGGGCGTTGTCGTTGATCTTCGCCTCGAGGGTGAGCACGCTGATCATCGGCAGGCCGTGGCGCTGACCAACCGCATAGTCGTTGGTGTCGTGCGCGGGTGTCACCTTCACCACGCCGGTGCCGAACGCGCGGTCGACATACTCGTCGGCGATCACCGGGATGCTGCGGTCGCACAGCGGCAGCTTCACCTGCCGGCCGATGAGTGCCTGGTAGCGCTCGTCCTCCGGGTGGACCATCACCGCCACGTCGCCCAGCATGGTTTCGGGGCGGGTGGTCGCCACCACCACTTCGCCGGCGCCATCAGCCAGCGGGTAGCGGATGTGCCACAGGTGGCCTTCTTCCTCCTCGCTCGTCACCTCGAGGTCGGAAACGGCGGACTTCAGCACCGGGTCCCAGTTCACCAGCCGCTTGCCGCGGTAGATGAGGCCCTGCTCGTACAGCTGCACGAAGGTTTCGGTCACCACCTTCGACAGCTTGGCGTCCATCGTGAAGTACTCATGGCGCCAGCTCACCGAGTCGCCCATGCGGCGCATCTGCTGGGTGATGGTGGAGCCGCTCTGTTCCTTCCATTCCCACACGCGGGCGACGAAGTTCTTGCGACCGAGGTCGTGGCGGCTCTGCCCCTTTTCCTGCAGCTGCCGCTCCACCACGATCTGGGTGGCAATGCCGGCATGGTCGGTGCCCGGCACCCACAGGGTGTTGAAGCCGCGCATGCGGTGGTAGCGGGTCAACGAGTCCATGATGGTCTGGTTGAACGCATGGCCCATGTGCAGCGTGCCGGTCACGTTGGGCGGCGGCAGCTGGATGCAGAACGACGGCCGGGACGCGTCGACCGTGGGCTCGTAGACACCGCTTTGCTCCCACTGCGGGCCCCACTTCGCTTCGATGGGGGCGGGCTCGAATGACTTGGCGAGTTCGGTGCTCATGGGGGCAGCGGGGAAGGGCGTTCGAAAGGAGGAGGGATTTTAGGTCGTGATAGGGTCTCCACCCCACAGACGCAGGCGCGATGAACAAGGCTTTCACCAAGGAACCGGAAGGCGGCGACGACGAGGACGACGACCTCTCGCTGCCGGCGCTGCCCTCGGGCAGCAAGAACTACATGACCCCGCAGGGCTACCAGCGCCTGCGCGCCGAGCTGCTGCAGCTCATCGACGAGGAACGGCCCCGGATCGTCGAGGTGGTGTCATGGGCGGCCAAGAACGGCGACCGCTCCGAGAACGGCGACTACCTCTACGGCAAGAAGCGCCTGCGCGAGATCGACCGGCGCATCCGCTTCCTCACCAAGCGGCTCGACATCGCCGAGGTGGCCGACCCGTCGGCCCACCACGGCAGCGACCAGATCTTCTTCGGCGCCACGGTGACGTACGCCAATGCAGACGGTGAGGAGCGCACCATCACCATCAAGGGCATCGACGAGGCCGACAACCTGCAAGGCGAGGTGAGCTGGGTGTCGCCGGTGGCACGTGCGCTGCTGAAGGCTCGGGAGGGCGACGAAGTGCAGCTCATGACCCCCGGCGGCCTGCAGACGCTGGAAGTGCTGGAGGTGCGCTACCCGGCGCCGGCCAAGGGGTGACGGCGGGTCAGGGCTTCACGCGGGAGGCGCGCAGCACCGCCTGCGAACGCTTGAGCGTGCGCAGCACGTCGGCTAGGTGCAGCCGGTCGCGCACCGACAGCAGCAGGCGCAGCTCGGCAATGGCGCCGGCCTTTTCGTCGCCCATGTCGATGTGGGTGATGTCGGCCTCGGCCTGGCTCACCGCCTGAGCCACCTGGGCCAGCACGCCCTTGCCGTTTTTCACCAGCACCATCACAGCGGTCTCGAAGGGCCGGTGCAGCTCCTCGGCCCATTCGACGGTGATCCATCGCTCGCTGTCGCGCTCGAACAGCCGCTTGCCGACGCCGCATTCGCCGGTGTGCACCACGAGGCCTTCGCCGCGGCCCAGGTAGCCCACGATGCCGTCGCCCGGGATGGGGCGGCAGCAGGTGGCCAGCTGCACGGTGGCGCCTTCGCTGCCGTCGATGGTGACCACGCCCTGCGCGGGCGCGTTGTCGTCGTGGGCATAGCGGCCCATCGTCAGCGTGAGCGCGTCCGGCCGGGCGCCGGTGTCGGTCATCATCTGGGCCAGCCGCTTGGCCACGATGGTGGCGATCTTCTTGCCCAGGCCGATGTCGATCATCAGCTCCCGGCGGGTCCGGTTGCCGCTCCAGCGGATGAGCGTCTGCCACAGCGCCGCGTCTTCTGGCGAGCCCCCGTCCTGACCGAGCTCGTCGCCGGTGGGCAGGGTGAGTCCTTCGGCACGCAGCGCCTGGGCCAGCAGCTTTTCGCCGAGTTCGAGCGACTCCTCGGCTTCCATGTTCTTGAGATAGTGGCGGATCTTCGAGCGTGCGCGGCCGGTGCGCACGAAGTTGAGCCAGGCCGGATTGGGACGCGAACTCGGCGCGGTGATCACCTCGATCACGTCGCCCGAGCGCAGCTCGGTGCGCAGCGCCACCGGCTCACCGTTGACCTTGGCCGCCACGCAGTGATCGCCCACGTCGGAGTGGATGGCGTAGGCGAAGTCCACCGGCGTGGCGCCGCGCGGCAGCGCGAGGATCTTGCTCTTGGGCGTGAAGACGTAGACCGCGTCGGGGAACAGGTCGATCTTCACGTGCTCCAGGAACTCGGCCGCGTCGCGGGTTTCGTCCTGGATGTCGAGCAGCGACTGCAGCCACATCGTGCCCAGGCGCTGGGCTTCGTGGGCGCTGGCGTGTGACAGGCCGGATTCGCTGGCCTTGTAGAGCCAGTGGGCCGCGATGCCTTTTTCGGCCACCGCGTGCATCAGCTCGGTCCGGATCTGGAATTCCACCGCGGTGCCCAGCGGGCTGACCAGCGTGGTGTGCAGCGACTGGTAGCCGTTGGCCTTGGGAATGGCGATGTAGTCCTTGAACCGGCCCGGCACGGGCTTGTAGAGCTGGTGCAGGACGCCGAGGGCGAGATAGCACTCCGGCAGGCTGGAAACCACGACGCGGAAGCCGAAGATGTCGCTCACCTGGGCAAAGGTGAGGTGCTTCTCGCGCATCTTGTGGTAGATCGAATACAGCGTCTTCTCGCGGCCGTAGACCTCCACCACGAGGCGAGCCTCCTTGAAGGCTCTTTCGACGTCGTGCTGGATGCGGTCCACCAGGTCGCGCCGGTTGCCACGGGCGGCCCGGATCGCCTTGGCCAGAGCGCGATGGCGCCAGGGCTTGAGGTACTGGAACGACAGCTCCTGCAGCTCACGGTAGGTCTGGTTCAGGCCCAGGCGATGCGCAATGGGGGCGTAGATCTCCAGCGTCTCGCGGGCGATTCGGGTGCGCTTGTTCGCCGCCATGGCGCCCATGGTGCGCATGTTGTGCAGGCGGTCGGCCAGCTTGATCAGGATGACGCGCACGTCGCGCGCCATCGCCAGCAGCATCTTGCGGAACGACTCTGCCTGCGACTCCTCTCGGGTCGAGAACTGCAGCTTGTCCAGTTTCGTGAGGCCGTCGACCAGGTCGGCTGTCGGCGCGCCGAAGCGCTCGATCAGCTCGGTCTTGGTGATGCCGCAGTCCTCCATCGCGTCGTGCATCAGCGCGGCCATGATGGCTTGCACGTCCAGCTTCCAGTCGGCGCACAGTCCGGCCACCGCGATGGGGTGGGTGATGTAGGGCTCGCCGCTGGCGCGGAACTGGCCCAGGTGGGCTTCGTCGGCGAACTTGTAGGCCTCGCGGACCCGCTTGATTTCGGCGTCCTCGAGGTAGTCGAGCTTGTGGGTCAGCGCGGCGAACGAGGCTGCTGCGGCGTCTTCAGCCTGCATGTGCGCCACCGCCGGCGTGGCGGCGGGCTTCTTGCGGGCAACGGCGGTGTCGGCGCGCGGCGGGGTCATCCGGCCACTTTATAGCGGATCGCCGCAGTGCGTCATTGAGGCGTCACATGACGGCGTTTGCCCCGGCACCATGAGAAACGGCCCGCTTTGGCGGGCCGTTTCGTGATCCTGAAGGACGCTGGGCCGGCTCAGATCGGCACCTTGCGCAGCATCTCGACGCCGACATGGCCCTCGGCGATCTCGCGCAGGGCGGTCACGCCGGGCTTGTTCTTGGTTTCGACCTTCGGCGCATGGCCCTGGCTCAGCATGCGAGCGCGGTAGGTGGCCGCCAGCACCAGCTGGAAGCGGTTGGGGATCCTTTGCAGGCAGTCTTCGACGGTGATGCGGGCCATGGGCTGGGCTCCAGAAGGGCAGATCAGGTGAGATCGAGGGCGCCAAACACGCTAGGCTTGCTGCGGCGCTGAGCCGCGTATTTTAGCCTCTGCGCGTGGACGATGGCTTTCAGGTCGAAAAGCGCGGTCTCGAACAGCGCGTTGACCACGATGTAGTCGAAGTGGCGCGCCTGGGCGACCTCCTCGCGAGCATTGACCATGCGCTGCTCGATCACATCGGGTTGGTCCTCGCCGCGCCGGCGCAGGCGCTGGCGCAGCTCCTCATAGCTGGGGGGCAGGATGAAGATCAGCACTGCGTTCGGGAACAGCTTCTTGATCTGCAGCGCACCCTGCCAGTCGATCTCGAGCACGACGTCTTCGCCGGCCGCCATGCGCTCCTCGATGGCCTTGCGCGAGGTGCCGTACAGGTTGCCGTGCACCTCGGCCCACTCGAAAAACGCGCCGGTGGAGACCATCTGCCGGAACTCGGGCTCGCCGATGAACCAGTATTCGCGGCCGTGCTGCTCCTGGCCACGCGGCGCGCGGGTGGTATGCGAAATGGACACCATGAGCTTGGCGTCGAGTTCCAGCAGCGCCTTCACGAGGCTCGACTTGCCCGCCCCGCTGGGGGCGGCGACCACGAAGAGATTGCCCGGGTATTCCATCGCCAGCGATCCTACTATGCAGGGCTCGCCGGCAGCCCCGTCAATTCGTGGCGCCTGCCACGGCCAGCGCGGTCATGTTGACGATGCGGCGCACGGTGGACGCCGGCGTCAGGATGTGCACCGGGCTGGCCGCGCCCAGCAGGATGCCGCCTACCGTGATGCCGCCGCCGGCCGTCACTCGCAGGAGGTTGTAGGAGATGTTGGCCGCGTCGATGTTCGGCATGACCAGCACGTTGGCCTCGCTGGTGAGCCCCGACTCCGGAAACTCGCGGTCGAGGATGGGCTTGGACAGCGCCGCGTCCCCCTGCATCTCGCCTTCCACCGACAGCGTGGGGTCGAGCCGGCGCACGATGGCCAGCGCCTGGCGCATCTTCAGCGCACCGGGCGCGTCGGAGCTGCCGAAATTGGAGTGCGACAGCAGCGCCACGCTGGGGGTGATGCCGAAGCGACGCACCTCGGCGGCCGCCAGCAGCGCGATGTCGGCCACCTGCTCGGCGGATGGGTCGCGGTTCACGTGGGTGTCGCAGATGAACAGCTGCCGGCCGGGCAGGATCAGCATCTGCATCGCCGCCAGCGTGTTGGTGCCCGGGCGCAGGCCGATCACGTCGCGCACGTAGGCCAGGTGGTCGAGGTAGCGGCCGAAGGTGCCGCACAGCATGGCTTGCGCCTCGCCGCGATGCACCATCATCGCGGCGAACAGCGTCGCGCGGCTGCGCATCTCGGTGCGGGCGAACGCCTGCGAGACGCCGTCACGGCGCTTCATCTGGTAGTAGGCCTCGGCTGGGTCGTGGTAGACGTTCGGGTCGGCCAGGTCGATGCATTCGCAGTTCGTGCCGGGCTTCAGACGCAGTCCGAACTGCTCGATGCGTTCGGCGATCACCTCCGGCCGGCCCACCAGCAGAGGCCGGGCGATGCCTTCGTCCACCACCACCTGCGCGGCCCGCAGCACGCGCTCGTCCTCGCCTTCGGCATAGGCCACCGTCTTGGGCGAGCGCTTGGCCGCCGCGAACAGCGGCTGCATGCTGCTGCCCGACTGGTAGACGAACTGGCTCAGCTTCTCGCGGTAGGCGGCCAGGTCGTCGATCGGGCGGGTGGCCACGCCGCTGTCCATTGCGGCCTTGGCCACGGCCGGCGCCACCACCTCGATGAGGCGCGGATCGAAAGGCTTGGGGATCAGGTAGTGAGCCCCGAAGCGCAGCCCGGCCGCGCCGTAGGCCTGTGCCACCACCTCGGGAATCTCGGCATGGGCCAGTTCGGCGATGGCCCGCACGGCCGCGAGTTTCATCGCCTCGTTGATGGTGGTTGCTCCCACGTCGAGCGCACCCCGGAAGATGAACGGGAAGCACAGCACGTTGTTCACCTGGTTCGGGTAGTCCGAACGGCCGGTGCCGATGATGGCGTCCGGCCGCACGGCGAGCGCTTCCTCCGGCATGACTTCCGGCGTCGGATTGGCCATCGCCAGGATGATCGGGTCGCGCGCCATGGTCTTCACCATCTCGGGCTTGAGCACCCCCGCGGCCGACAGGCCCAGGAACACATCTGCTCCCGGCATCGCATCGCCCAGCGTGCGTGCGTCGGTCTCTCGAGCGAAGCGGGCCTTGCTGGCGTCGACGTTTTCACGACCGACGTAGACGACGCCCTTGCCATCGCAGATGGTCACGTTCTCCCGCCTGAGGCCCAGGCTCACCGCGAGATCGAGGCAGGCGAGCGCGGCAGCGCCTGCTCCCGAGGCGACGAGCTTCACCTGGGCGATGTCCTTCTTCACGTGCTGCAGCGCATTGAGCAGCGCCGCGGCCGCCACGATCGCGGTGCCGTGCTGGTCGTCGTGGAAGACCGGGATCTTCATGCGCTCGCGCAGCTTCTGCTCGATGTAGAAGCATTCGGGCGCCTTGATGTCCTCAAGGTTGATGCCGCCGAAGGTGGGCTCCATGCGCGCGATGGTGTCGATCAGCGCATCGGGGTCGTTTTCAGCCAGCTCGATGTCGAACACGTCGATGCCGGCGAACTTCTTGAACAGGCATCCCTTGCCTTCCATCACCGGCTTGCCGGCGAGGGGGCCGATGTTGCCCAGGCCCAGCACCGCGGTGCCGTTGGTGACCACCGCGACCAGGTTGCTGCGAGCCGTCAGGTTGCCCGCCTCGCGGGGGTCTTCGACGATGGCCAGGCACGCCTCCGCCACACCCGGCGAGTAGGCAAGCGCCAGATCGCGCTGCGTGGCCATCGGCTTGGTGGGCATGACCGAGATCTTGCCTGCGGTGGGGTGCCGGTGGTATTCGAGCGCGCTTTCTTTGAGGTTGGCCACGGTTGTCTCCCGAGGGTCGCTGAGGGGAGGTCAACCATACGCCGCACTCTGCAAGCCGCCACTGCGGCTTGCACGTATTCCGATGGGCGATTGCCGCCCACCCGCGCTGCTATTCGATGTTCTGCACCTGCTCGCGCATCTGCTCGATCGCGACCTTCATCTCGACCGAGATCTGCGTCAGCTCCAGCGCGGCCGACTTGGAGCCCAGCGTGTTGGCTTCGCGGTGCAGTTCCTGGATCAGGAAGTCAAGCCGCTTGCCGACTTCGCCACCCGTCTTGAGGAGGCGGGAGATCTCGTCCAGGTGCGCGTTCAGCCTGGACAGCTCTTCTGCCACGTCGATGCGGATGGCGTAGGCGGCCGCTTCATTGAGCGCGCGTTCCTGCAGAGCCTCGGCCGGCACGCTGGCGCCTGCCCCGGCGTTTTCGAGCGCTTCCTTCCATCGTTCGAGGAAACGCTGTTGCTGTTTGGCCACGACCTGCGGCAACAGCGGCGCCGCCTGGGTCGCCAGCTCGCGCAGTCGCACGATGCGTTCGTTGAGGATGCCCACCAGGCGCTCGCCTTCGCGGGCGCGCGCCTCGCGCAGGGCTTCGATGCCCCGCCGGGCCGCGTCGAGCGCCGCATCGTCCAGCCGCAGCGCGGGCGCGGCGCCCCGGCACCACTGCAAGGCTTCGTGCACCGACAGCGGGGCGGCCTTGGGAAGCCAGCCCTGCACCGTGCTTTCGAGCCGGGCCAGGGTGTTGAGCTGCTCAGGTTGCGGCTGGGGCCAGGCACTTTCGGTGTCGCTGCGCGGCGTGAGTCGCAGTTCGATCTTGCCGCGCCTGAAGGCAGCCGTGATCAATTCACGGAAAGCGGGCTCGAGTGCACGGAATTCATCCGGCAACCGAAATCCCAAGTCGAGAAAACGACTGTTGACCGAGCGAAACTCGACTGTCACGCTAGCGCTTGAAGCGCGCTCGCCGTCAGCGATTTCTCCAGGGGTGCTGGCCACGCTTGCGTAGCCGGTCATGCTGTAAACTGCCATCGAGCTTATCGCATTGCAAAATTCGATTATGTCAAAGCCTAAACCTGCCCCGTTGCCTGCAGGCACGGTGGTCGGGGGTTACCAGATCATCAAAAAGCTGGCAGCCGGTGGCTTTGGTGTTGTCTATCTCGCCGAAGACTCCGAACGCCGGCTCATCGCGCTGAAGGAGTACCTGCCTTCGTCGCTGGCGGAGCGTGCGCCCGGCGAACTGACGCCCCGTGTCAAGCCTGAAAAGCAGCCGCTGTACCGCCTGGGCCTCAAAAGCTTCTTCGAGGAAGGCCGCTCGCTCGCGCAGATTTCGCACCCGAGCGTCGTGTCGGTGCTGAACTTCTTCCGCGAGAACGAAACCGTCTACATGGTGATGAACTACCTGCAGGGCGACACCCTGCAGGACTTCATCGTGACCGCTCGCGACCTGAAGCGTGACAAGGTGTTCCGCGAGTCGACCATCCGCAGCCTGTTCGACGAGATTCTGCGCGGCTTGCGCATCGTGCACCAGCACAAGATGCTGCACCTGGACATCAAGCCGGCGAACATCTTCATCACCAACGACAACAAGGCGGTGCTGCTCGACTTCGGCGCGGCGCGCGAAGTGCTGTCCAAGGAAGGCAACTTCATCCGCCCGATGTACACCCCCGGCTTTGCCGCGCCGGAGATGTACCGCCGTGACGGTACCCTGGGTCCCTGGACCGACATCTACGCGATCGGCGCCTGCATCTACGCCTGCATGCAGGGCTACCCGCCCAACGACGCGCCGCAGCGCATCGAGAAAGACCGTCTCGGTCTGTCGCTGTCGCGGCTGCGCAATGTCTACTCCGACAACCTGATCGAAGTCACCGAGTGGTGCATGTCGCTCGATCCGCTGTCGCGACCGCAAAGCGTGTTCGCGCTGCAAAAAGAACTGGCGCGCGAGACCGAGCGGCGCTATACCAAACTCAGTTTCAGCGAACGGCTGAAACTGCAACTCGAGAACCTCAAGACGGGCGCAAAAGCCTGAGTCCAAGTTCCGCTGAAAGCAAGCCATGAGGTTCTCCGTCTACCAAGTCAGCCGCAAGGGCGGTCGTGAGAAGAACGAAGACCGCATGGGCTATTGCTACACGCGGGATTCGGGGCTGTTTGCACTGGCCGACGGCATGGGCGGGCACCCCGAAGGCGAGGTGGCCTCCCAGATCGCCCTGCAAACACTGGCGGCGCTGTTCCAGCGCGATGCCAAGCCGGTGCTGAAGGACCCGATGCGGTTCCTGCACGACGCCATCATCGCCGGCCACCACCAGCTGATCCGCTACGCCACCGAAAAGGCGCTGATCGACACGCCCCGCACCACCATCGTGGCCTGTGTGCTGCAGGGCAACTCGGCCTACTGGGCCCATTGCGGCGACTCGCGCCTGTACCTGGTTCGCGGCGACAAGCTGATCGCCCGCACGCGTGACCACTCCTATTCGGAGCTGCAGGAAACGCTGGCGCAGGTGGTGCCCATCGGCGAACGCTTCAACCGCAACGTGCTGTTCACTTGCCTGGGCAGCCCGGGCAAGCCGGTGGTCGACACCGTCGGCCCGCTGATCCTCCAGGAAAACGACCGCCTGCTGTTGTGTTCCGATGGCCTGTGGGGCAGCGTGAGCGACGAGGTCATCACCCAGCAGGTGGCCGCCAACCCGATCTCCAACTCCGTGCCCGAACTGGTGGAGCAGGCGTTGCGCAACGGCGGGCCCAAGAGCGACAACGTGACGGTGCTCGCGGTCGAGTGGGAAGCCGCCGAAGACTTCGATTCCGCCAAGGGCATTTCCACGCAGTCGCTGGGTGAGGAGGTGTTTGCCTCGACCATCCAGGCCAGCGTGGGCAGCGGCAGCGCCGAGCCGGACGAGCTCGACGAGGCCGAGATCGAGCGGTCCATCCGCGAGATCAACGAGGCCATCCAGCGTTCTTCCTCCAAGAACGCCGGCCAGAAAAAACAATCCTGACCTTCAGACCATAGGAGTGCCATGAGCACGTTCCAGCGCACGGGAGGCCGTGCCGCGGACGCTTTGCGTCCCATCACCATCACGCGCCGCTATACCAGGCATGCCGAAGGGTCGGTGCTCATCGAGTTCGGCGAGACCAAGGTGTTGTGCACCGCGTCGGTCGAAGAAAGGGTGCCGCCGCACAAGAAGGGCAGCGGCGAGGGCTGGGTCACCGCCGAATACGGCATGCTGCCGCGTTCGACTCACACGCGCAGCGACCGCGAGGCGGCGCGCGGCAAGCAGAGCGGCCGCACCCAGGAGATCCAGCGCCTGATCGGGCGGTCGCTGCGCGCGGTGTTCGACCTCGCCGCCCTGGGTGAGCGCACCATCCAGCTCGACTGCGACGTGATCCAGGCCGACGGCGGCACGCGCACCGCGGCCATCACCGGCGCCTACGTGGCCGCCCACGACGCGGTGAGCTGGCTCATGGCGCAGGGCAAGCTCGCCGGCAGCCCGCTTCGCGATGCGGTCGCCGCGGTGTCGGTGGGCATCGTCGGCGGCACGCCGGTGCTCGACCTCGAATACGTCGAGGACGTCGATTGCGACACCGACATGAACGTGGTCATGACCGGCAGCGGCGGTTTCGTCGAAGTGCAGGGCACCGCCGAAGGCGTGCCGTTCTCCCGTGCCGAAATGGACCGCCTGCTCGCACTGGCCGATGCCGGCATCCGCCAGCTGGTGGCCGCACAGAAGGCTGCACTGGAGCACAAGTGACCCGCCTGGTGCTCGCCTCCAACAACGCCAAGAAGCTCAAGGAGCTGCAGGCCCTGTTCGAGCCGGCCGGCTATCAGCTGGTGGCACAGGGGGCGCTCGGCATTGCCGAGGCTGACGAGCCGCACATCACCTTCATCGAGAACGCGCTGGCGAAGGCGCGTCATGCGGCCCGCGCCTGCAACGGCGCGGCGATCGCCGACGACTCCGGGCTGTGCGTCGATGCACTCGGCGGCGAGCCGGGCGTTCAGTCGGCGCACTACGCGCCGGTCGAGCGCACCGAAGCCGACCGCGAGCGCCACCGCGCGCAGCAGGACGCCGCCAACAACCGGCTGCTGCTCGATCGCCTGCAAGGGGCTGACCGCCGCAGCGCGCGCTTCGTCAGCACGCTGGTGGCCGTGCGCCGCGCCGACGACCCCGAGCCTCTCGTGGCGGTGGGTCGCTGGCCGGGCGAGATCGTCGAGGCCCTGCGCGGCGATGGCGGTTTCGGTTACGACCCGCTGATGTTCATTCCGGCGCTGGGGCGCACCGTGGCCGAACTCGATGCCGACACGAAAAACAGCCACAGCCACCGGGCGCTGGCCGCGGCCGAGATGCTGCGGCTGATGCAGGCTCACTGGCGCTGAGGCCGCGCGAATGTCCGTCGCTTCGCTCTGGCGCCCCGGCACGCTGTCGCTTGCCAGCCTGCCGCCGCTGGCGCTCTACATCCACCTGCCGTGGTGCCTGCAGAAGTGCCCGTACTGCGACTTCAACTCGCATGAATGGCGCGAAGGCGGCCAGGCGCCCGAAGGCCGCTATCTCGAGGCGCTGCGCGCAGACCTCGAAGCCGCGCTGCCGCAGGTGTGGGGCCGGCGCATCGTGTCGGTGTTCATCGGCGGCGGCACGCCCAGCCTGTTTTCGCCAGACAGCATCGAGCAGCTGCTGGCCGACGTGCGGGCCCGCCTGCCGATGGAGCCCGGCTGCGAGATCACGCTCGAGGCCAACCCTGGCACCTTCGAGCGCGAGCGCTTCCGCGCCTTCCGGCAGGCCGGCGTGACGCGCCTGTCGATCGGAGTGCAGAGCTTCAACGACGCCAAGCTCAAAGCGCTCGGGCGGGTGCACGACCGCGCGCAGGCCATCGCCGCCGTCGAGGAGGCGAAGGCCTCGTTCGAGACCTTCAACCTCGACCTGATGTACGCGCTGCCGGGCCAGAGCGTCGACGAGCTCGAGGCCGACCTCGCCCAGGCACTCGCATTCGAGCCGCCGCACCTGTCGGTCTACCACCTCACCATCGAGCCGAACACGATGTTCGCCAAGCACCCGCCGCAGGTGCCCGACGACGACACCGCGTTCGAGATGCTCGACCGCATCACCGAGCGCACCGCGGCAGCGGGGCTGGCGCGCTATGAGATCTCGGCTTATGCGAGGCCCGGCCACCGCTGCCTGCACAACCTCAACTACTGGCATTTCGGCGACTACCTCGGCATCGGCGCAGGAGCGCATTCGAAGCTCAGCTTCGCGCACCGCATCGTGCGGCAGGTGCGCTGGCGCGAGCCGGCGGCCTACATGCACAAGGCGCTGGCCGGCGAAGCGGTGTCGAACGAGCACGAGGTGGCGGCGGCCGACCTGCCGTTCGAATACATGCTCAATGCCCTGCGGCTGAAAGAGGGCTTCGAGCTGGCGCGCTTCTCCGAACGCACCGGCCTGCCCGTCATGGCCATCCAGCGGGCGCTCGGCGAAGCCGAAGCCAAGGGCCTGCTCGCGCGCGACCTGCAGCATGCGTGGCCCACCGAACGCGGCTTCGACTTCCTGAGCGACCTGCAGTCGCTGTTCCTGCCGCGTTCCTGACGACGAGCCTCAAGCTGCCCCGCCGCCCATCGTGCGGCGCGAGCGCTCCATCTCCTCGAACAGCCATTCGCGCAGGGCCGCCAGCGGCGGCCAGGCCTTGAGCCCTGGCGGGAAGGCGATGTGGTAGCCGGCTGCGCCTTCCACCGTGATGGCCCGCTGTGACAGCTTCACCAGACGCCGCTCGGCCAGCGCGTCGGCGGCCAGCAGTTCGCGCGCCAGCGCAATGCCCAACCCCTGCTCGGCCGCCTGCAGCATCAGGCCGGCGTCGTTGAAGGCGGCCACCGGCACGATGCGCTTGCGGATGCCGCCGGCAAAGAACCACTGCTGCCACCAGTCCACGTCGCCCAGCAGCGGTTCGTCGGCGAGTGCCGATTCGGGCGCGTCGCGCAGGCGCAGCCCGGTGGCCGGCGTGCCCACCACCACGAAGGGCGAGTCGGCCAGCGGCTCGTTGTCGAGCCCGGCCCAGGGGCCGTGGCCCTGCCGGATGGCGGCATGGAAGCCTTCGCGATGCAGGTCGACCACCTGAGCCGAGGTGTGGAGGTCGATCGCGATGTCCGGATGGCGCTCGCGCCAGCGGCCCATCCGAGGCATCAGCCACCGCTGAGCGAACGAGGGCAGGGTGGTCAGCCGCAGCGTGAGCTCGAGGCTGCCGTGGGCGGCCATCGCGCGCAGCACCGCATCGTCGAGATGCGCCATCGCATGCTCCACGCCTTCGAGCAGAGACTGGCCCGCCGGGCTGAGCATGATGCGGCGCCCGTGCCGGCGAAACAGCGGAAAGCCGAGCTGCTCTTCGAGCACGCGGATCTGCTGGCTGACCGCGCTGTGGGTGAGGTTGAGCTCCTCTGCCGCGGCCCGCAGGTTCTGCAGCCGCGCCGCCGCCCGGAAGGCGGCCAGGGTCTGCAAGGGGAGGCGGGGTGAACGGGCCATGCTGGTAAGCATAACTTACCAACCAGGCCAGAACTTATCGATTCCGCGCCGGAGGCTGGGCAACTACGCTTACCAGCATTCACCGACCGGGAATCAACATGAACCACTGCTCGACACCCGTGCTGCCTCGTCCCGTCCCGCTGGTAAGGCCGCTTTCGCAACGCCTGGCCGACCGCTGGCGGGCGCTGAAAGCCTGGTGGCGCGAACGCGCGCGGCAGCGCCGCGAAGCGCGCGATATCGAGGTGGCGGCCGAACTCAACGAGGCGATGCTGCGCGACATCGGCGCCCCCGACTGGCTCCAGGCCTATGCGCAATCGCGCCGCGAGGCGCAGCTTCAGCGGCTGCAGGAAGCCAGACTCGGGCTGGAGCATCGCCCGATGGGCGACCGCTGGTGAAGCAGCGGCACCGCCGTGTTCAAACGCGGTTGAGCGAGGGGCCTGCGGTGGTGCGCAGCCGCTCGATCAGGTGCGGTGCGATGTCGACGAGCGGCAGCACCTCATGCGTGGCGCCCGCGGCGATGGCTTCGCGCGGCATGCCGAACACCACGCAGCTGGCCTCGTCCTGAGCCACGCAGTAGGCGCCGGCGTCGCGCATCTCGCGCATCGCCTTGGCGCCGTCGGCGCCCATGCCGGTCAGCATGACTGCCAGCGCGTTGGGCCCGACCACGCGGGCCGCCGACTTGAACAGCACCTCGACGCTGGGCATGTGCCGGTTGACCGGCTCGCCCACCTGCACGCGGGCGATGTAGTTGGCGCCCGAACGCTCCACGCTCAGGTGCTGTCCGCCCGGGGCGATGTAGGCATGGCCGGGCAGCACCCGTTCGCCGTCGGTCGCTTCCTTCACCCGGATGCGGCACAGCCCGTCGAGCCGGGCCGAATAGCTCTTGGTGAAGCCGGGCGGCATGTGCTGCGTGATCACCACCGCCGGGAAGTCCGGCGGCAGCTGGCGCAGCACTTCCTTGGTGGCCTCGGTGCCGCCGGTGGAGGCGCCGATGAACAGGATCTTCTCGGTGGACAGCCGCCCGAGCGACGCCACCGGCGCGGCCGGCTTGGCCGCGCCGGGCGCGGCGGGGGCGGCCGGCGCGGCGGCCAGCTTGCGCACCTGCGCCTTGGCGGCGATGCGGACCTTGTCGGTGATGTCCTGGCCCAGCAGGCGCAGGCCGTCGGCGATGCCCACCTTGGGCTTGGCGACGAAGTCCACCGCGCCCAGCTCCAGCGCGCGCAGCGTCACGTCGGCGCCGCGCTCGGTCAGCGTCGACACCATCACCACCGGCATGGGCCGCAGGCGCATCAGCTTCGACAGGAAGTCGATGCCGTCCATGCGCGGCATCTCCACGTCCAGCGTGATCACGTCGGGGTTGAGGTTGCGGATCATCTCGCGCGCCACGAACGGGTCGCTGGCCGCGCCGATGCATTCCATGTCCGGCTGGCGGTTGATGATCTCGGTCAGCAGGCTGCGCACCAGCGCCGAGTCGTCCACCACCACCACGCGTGTTCTTGACATGAGGTCTCCTGTTCCTTGTGTTCTTCGCGGTGCGTCCGGCGTTCAGAAAAGATCGATCGAGCCGCCGCCGGTGCTGGCCGGCACGGCGCGCTGCGCGGCGGCACGGTCCTGCGCCACCAGCGCGTCGGTGTTCGCGGGGGCCAGGCGCTTCACCATGGCCTTGCCGCTCGCCGGGAAGAAGCAGACCTTGCGCGGGTAGACGTCCATCACGTCCTTGCTCACCACCGGGATGCGCTCGGTCTTCAGGTAGTCGAGCACGAACTCGGTGTTGCGCTCGCCCACGTTGATGCTGTTCATGCCGCTGATCACCGCGCCGCCGCCGAACACCTTGGCTTCCAGCGTCAGGCGCGAGGCGCCCTTCTTCATGAGCTCGTTGATGAGCAGTTCCATCGCGTACGAGCCGTAGCGGCCGGAGTCGGCGCCGGCGGCGCCCTCGGGCAGCATGAAGTGGTTCATGCCGCCGATGCGGCGCTCGCGGTCCCACAGGCAGGCGGCGATGCACGAGCCCAGCGTGGTCATGATCAGGATGTCTTCGTGGTGCACGAAGTATTCGCCGGGCAGCACCTTCACCGCGTCGGCCTTGAAGTGCGCCTCGTAGAAGAAGAACGATGCCTCGCCGGGCTTGCGCGGCTGGGCCTTCAGTTCGTCGATGCGCGAAAGCGCCGGGCGCAGGCCCGGCAGCTGCGAGGCCGCGGTACGGGTCGATGAGGAGGTGGCAAGCATGGTGATGTGGCGCTCAAACCCGTTCGTAGACTGTCTTGCCGCGCAGCCGGAACAGCTGCCTGGCCTCGGTGAAGTTCTCGGAATGGCCCACGAACAACAGGCCATCGTTGCGCATCACGCGGTGCATGCGCTCCAGCACCTTGAGCTGGGTCGGCGCGTCGAAATAGATCATCACGTTGCGGCAGAACACGATGTCGAAGGGCTCGCCCAGCGACCACTGCGTGCTCATCAGGTTGAAGGTGCGGAACTCGATCAGACGGGCCAGCTCGGGCTTCACCCGGATGTGCCCCTCGTTGGCGCCGCGCCCGCGCAGGAAATGCTGCTTCAGCCGCTCGGGGCTCAGGCCGCGCGACTGCGCGCTGTACACGCCGCGGCTCGCTGTGGCCAGCACCTTGGTGTCGATGTCGCTGGCGAGGATCTTCACGTTGGCCGAAGCGCCCAGCGCTTCGACGGCGGTCATGGCCAGCGAATACGGTTCTTCTCCGGTGGAGGCGGCGTTGCACCAGATGCGCAGCGGCCGGCCGGCACGCTGCTTCAAGGCCTGGGCCAGCAGCGTGAAGTGATGTTCTTCACGGAAGAAGGAGGTGAGGTTGGTGGTGAGGCAGTTGATGAACTCCTGCCACTCGCTCTCGGCCGAGGGGCCTGCGGCCTGCTCCAGCCATTGCAGGTAGTCGCCGAAGGAGCGGTGCCCCGTCTCGCGCAGGCGGCGTGACAGGCGGCTGTACACCATGGCCTGCTTGCCCTCATGCAGGCTGATGCCGGCGCGCTGGTAGATCAGCGAGCGCACCCGCTCGAAGTCCTTGATGTCGAAACTGAACTCGCGGTCCGCGGCTGAGGCAGCCAGCAGATCGGCAGGTGGGGCGGAGGTCAGCACGGCACTCATGGGTTGAAGGTCGGGGGCGGCAGGTGCGAGCAGGGCTGCAGGCAAGGGGCGGTTCGACTGCAGGGTTATCGGCTGCAAGTCTGGGAAGCTTGAGGGGGCCCAAAACGCGAAGATGTTGGCGGTTTGGGGGCCACTTCTCCCCCATTGGAGGGAGGTCCCGCTGCTAGACTGAATCGCAACTTTTCCCCGGCTTACCTGTGGTACCTCCTTCCCCCCCGCCCGCGTCCGCCTTGAAGCTCGAGCTGGCGCTCCAGTTGCTGCGCCAGTCGGGTCAATCGCTGCCGCAGGGCCTGGTGGAAGGCACCCCCGAATGGATGCAGGCCCTGGTCGATGCGCTGTGCGACATGTCCAGCCGCGACGCGCTCACCGGCCTTGCGAACCGGCGCCACTTCGAGATGACGCTCGACAGCGAGATCGACCGGGTGGCCCGCGCCGGCGAGCCGGCCCTGGTGCTGCTGCTGGACATCGACCACTTCAAGCAGGTCAACGACGGTTACGGCCATGCGGCCGGTGATCGCGTGCTGCAGGGCGTGGCCGGCGTGCTGCGTGAATGCGTCCGCCCGATGGACACCGTGGCCCGCATCGGCGGCGAGGAGTTCGCCGCCGTCCTGCCCAACTGCCGGCCCGCCTTCGGCCAGGCAGTGGCCGAGCGCATCCTCAAGCGCGTGGCCAACCGCGCCATCGAGATCGCCCCGGGGCAGGTGATCCGCGTCACCGTCAGCGCGGGCGGCGCCTATGCGCCGCAATGGGTGCGTTCGTCGACCAAGCTGTGGGTCGAGCGCGCCGACCAGCAGCTCTATCGCGCCAAGGCGGAAGGCCGCAACCGCGCCTGTCTCGAACAACCGGCCATATCGGTGGTCAGCCCCGAGGAGAAGGGCCTGCTCTTCGCCTTGTCGCCCGCGCCGATCCGCCATGTCTGATTCACATCCGATGACACCTTCCGCCCTCGACCCGGCCGACGCAGCGGCATCGCTCGCGCCCAGCCGCCGCCGCGCGCGCATCACCGCCGTCACCAGCGGCAAGGGCGGGGTGGGCAAGACCTTCCTGTCCGCCAACCTCGCGGCAGCGCTGGCGCGCCGCGGCCAGCGTGTGCTGGTGCTCGATGCCGACCTGGGCCTGGCCAACCTCGACGTGGTGCTGAACCTGCACCCGAAGATCACGCTGCATGACGTGTTCACCGGCAAGGCCACGCTGGAGCAGGCCATCCTGCCGGCGCCGGGCGGCTTTTCGGTGCTGCTGGCCGGCTCGGGGCTGGTCGAATATTCGCAGCTCACGCCGGTCGTGCGCGAGCAGCTGCTGCACATCATCAAGACGGTGACGCCGCGTTTCGACCATGTGCTGCTCGACACGGGCGCCGGCATTTCGGACGTGGTGCTCTATGCGCTGTCGCTGGCTGACGAGGTGATGGTGGTGGCCACGCCCGAGCCGACCTCGCTCACCGACGCCTACGCCACCATCAAGGTGCTGGCCACCCAGCAGAAGCGCCTGAACATCCACCTCACGGTGAACCAGGCCTCTCGCCCGGGTGAAGGCCGTACGGTGGCGCAACAGCTGCAGCAGGTGGTCGACCGTTTTGTCGTGCCCAGCGTGGGCGAGCCGGTCAAGCTCGAATTCATCGGTGAAGTGCCGGTGGACCCGTCGGTGCGCGAAGCGGTGCAAAAGCGCGTGCTGCTGCTGGAGGTGATGCCCGGCACGCCCGCCGCCCAGGCAGTGAACGCCCTGGCTGCCCGAATCGATCTCTGACAATGTGACTGGTGCCCGTGCCCCGTGACTCGTGACCAGTGACTCGTGAATTCCGAAGACAACCCTGCTCAACCCGCCACCGCCTTCGAATGGGTCGGTGGTGAAACCGCCGTCCGCGCGCTCGTCGACCGCTTCTACGACCTGATGGAGCTCGAGCCGGCCTATGCCGAGCTGCGTGCGCTGCACCCGACCACGCTGGAGGGCTCGCGCGACAAGCTGCACTGGTTCCTGTGCGGCTGGCTGGGCGGCCCCAACCACTACATCGACCGCTTCGGTCACCCGCGGCTGCGTGCGCGGCACCTGCCGTTTCCGATCGGCATCAAGGAGCGTGACCAGTGGCTCGCCTGCATGGACCAGGCGATGCATGAGGTGACGCTGGATCCGGCCCTCATCCAGCGCCTGCGGGAAGCCTTCTTCGGCACCGCCGACTGGATGAGGAACAAGTAGCGGTGACCGATGACCGGTGACCGGTGAGGCTCACGGGGCGCTGTTCAACAGCACGATCAGCGCGCCGGCGCCGCCCTCCGATGCCCTGGCCTGCGTGAAGGCGAGCACCTCGCCCTTTTGCACCAGCCATGCGCGCACCTTGCCCTTGAGCACCGGTTGGCGGCCCGGCGAGCCGTGGCCCTTGCCGTGCACCACGCGCACGCAGCGCCAGCCCTGCTTCACCGCCTCGCGCAGGAATGCGCCCAGCCGCTCGCGGGCATCGTCGCGGCGCAGCCCGTGCAGGTCCACCTGGCCCTGGATGGCCCAGCCGCCGCGCCGCAGCTTGCGCACCACTTCCGGCCCGATGCCGGCGCGGCGGAACGACAGCGCCTCGTCGGTCTCCAGCAGCGACTCCACGTCGAACTCGTCGGACAGGGCCTCGCGCAGCACCGCGGCCTCGTCGAGCTTGCGCTGCTTGGGGTGCGGCGCCGGCTTGGGGCGCGAAGGCGCGCTGCGGTCGTGAGGCTTGAGCGGCGTGACCGGCCCCACCGTGCGGGCGAACAGATCGCGCTCCCGCTTTTCGGCTGCCTCGCGCTCGCGGCGCTCGGCCTCCAGCGCGGCAGCCTCGCGCGCCGCCTGCCGCAGGTGGCGCTGCAACTGCTCCAGCTCCTGCAGCGAGCGAACTTTCATCTCAGATCAGGCCACGTTCGGCAAAGGACACACAGTCGCTGCGGCCGACCACCAGGTGGTCGAGCACCCGCACGTCCACCAGGGCCAGAGCCGACTTCAGCGTGAACGTGAGGTATTCATCGGCCTTGGATGGTTCCGCCACGCCGGACGGGTGGTTGTGGGCCAGCACGACCGCCGAGGCATTGGAGGCGAGCGCACGCTTGACCACCTCGCGCGGGTACACGCTCGTCTGGGTCAGCGTGCCGCGGAACAGCTCCTCGAAGGCGAGCAGGCGATGCCGGGCGTCGAGCAGCATGACGGCAAACACCTCGTGCGGCCGGTCGGCCAGGTGCAGGCGCAGGTAGTCCTTCACCATCTGCGGCGACTCGAACACCGGGCGCTCGGCCAGCTGGGCCGCCAGCGCACGCCGCGACAGCTCGATCACGGCCGCCAGCTCCGCACGCTTGGCCGGCCCCAGGCCCTTGATGCGGCGCAGGTCGTCCGGCGTGGCATGCAGCAGGCCGGCCACGCCGCCGAACTCGTCGAGCATCTGCTGGGCCAGCTGCAGCACCCCCGTGCCCTTGAGGCCGGTCCGCAACAGCAGGGCCAGCAGCTCGGCATCGGCCAGCGCGGCGGGGCCGCGTTCGAGCAGCTTTTCGCGCGGGCGCAGCGAAGCGGGGAGGTCTTTCACGTCGGTCAGGGGCCGGGCAGGCCCTGGAAACTAAAATCCGGGGCAGTCTAGCGAACCGAAAGTCCAGTCTTGCCCACCATCCAACCGGGGTCCTTCCTGACCCTGCACTACCGCCTCGCGGGGCCCGACGGCGCCGACATCGTGAACACCTTCAACGACAAGCCCGCCACGCTGTCGCTGGGGACCGGCGAGCTCGCCCCGGCCATCGAGGCACGGCTCATCGGCCTGGAGGAAGGCGAGCGCAAGCGCATCGAGCTCGCGGCGGGCGAGGCTTTCGGCGAGCGCAACCCGGACCTGCTCCAGCGTGTGAAGCTGGCGCTGCTGCGCGAGCTGGGCGACCCGGACGAGACCTACAAGGTGGGTGACGTGGTGCAGTTCCCGACACCGGACGGGCGGGGCGCCTATGCCGGCGTGGTGCGGGAAGTGGGGCCTGCCGAGGAGGACTGGGCCCTGTTCGACTTCAACCACCCGCTGGCCGGCCAGCCGGTCACTTTCGAAGTGCAAGTGATCGGGGTGCTCTGAACATGGCGCAACCCCAAGTGGAAGAAATCCTGCTGGCCGAACCGCGCGGCTTCTGCGCGGGCGTCGACCGTGCGATCGAGATCGTGGAGCGAGCGCTGGCGAAGTTCGGCGCGCCGATTTACGTGCGCCACGAGATCGTGCACAACACCTACGTGGTCAACGACCTCAAGGCCAAGGGGGCGATCTTCATCGAAGACCTGGCCGACGTGCCGCCCGGCGCCACGCTGGTGTTCAGCGCCCACGGCGTGAGCAAGGCGGTCCGCGTGGAGGCCGCGCAGCGAGGGTTCTCGGTCTTCGATGCGACCTGTCCGCTGGTGACCAAGGTGCACGTCGAGGTGGCCAAGCTCCACAAGGAAGGCTACGAGTTCATCATGATCGGCCACAAGGGGCACCCCGAGGTCGAGGGCACGATGGGCCAGCTCACTGAGGGCATCTACCTGGTCGAGGACGTGGCCGACGTCGAGCGGGTGCAGGTGCAGCGGC
This sequence comes from Methylibium rhizosphaerae, assembly GCF_006386545.1. Taxonomy (GTDB): domain Bacteria; phylum Pseudomonadota; class Gammaproteobacteria; order Burkholderiales; family Burkholderiaceae_C; genus Pseudorivibacter; species Pseudorivibacter rhizosphaerae. Next base: position 31,748 of record NZ_SWAR01000050.1, read on the forward strand.
CCGACAAGCTGGCCGTGGTGACGCAGACCACGCTCAGCGTGGACGACGCCGCCGAGATCCTGGCCGCCGTGAAGCGGCGATTTCCGCAGGTGCGCGAGCCGAAGAAGCAGGACATCTGCTATGCCACCCAGAACCGCCAGGACGCGGTGAAGGTGCTGGCGCCGCAGGTCGACGTGGTCATCGTCGTCGGCAGCCCCACCAGCTCCAACAGCAACCGCCTGCGCGAGCTGGCCGAACGGCTGGGCACGCCGGGCTACATGGTCGACTCGCCCGAGGACCTGCGACCCGAATGGTTCAGCAACCGCGCGCGGGTGGGCCTCACCGCAGGCGCCTCGGCGCCCGACATCCTGGTGCAGCAGGTCATCGGCCGGCTCAAGTCGCTGGGGGCGCTGTCGGTGCGCAAGATGAGCGGCGTCGAGGAGACGGTGCACTTCCCGCTGCCCAAGGGTCTGAGGCTCGAATAGCGCTGCCCCCGCGGCTCCAGCGCTGCAAACACCTGCTCACAAACAGGTAACCCGAAAGAAACCGCAAAGCAGGGTTTCTCTCGATCCGCGAAGGCTTCGCCCGCTTCAACATCGCCGCTCTTGGAATCGGTTCCATAGTGGTGGGTTGCAAGCGGGCTCTTGCTCTCGGTGCCCGAAGTTTCGAGTCGCCTCGTCGATGAGGCATTCAACCTGAGGAGTTCACCATGTCCGGATCTCTTTCGCGCGCAGGCGGCCACGTGCCGCCGCGGCCGCGGCACTGGCAGGCGCTGTGGCTGTGGGCCTGCATCACCATGCTGTCCTTTCTGGCGGCGCCCGGCTGCGCTGCCGCCGACTACACGCAGGGCGTGGCCGTGTCGGGCAACACCGCCACGCTGTGGTTCAAGTCCAGCGTCAGCACATCGTGGGTCGACGTGCACTACCGCGTCGACAACGGCGGCCAGATGAACGTGCGCATGGGCTACTCGGCCGCCAATGCGCGCTACGAGCAGCCCGTCACCGTGTCGACCGGCAACGTGATCAGCTACTCGTTCACCTACAACAACGGCACGCCGGCCTACGACACGCCGTGGTTCAGCCACACCGTGGGCGCCGGCGAGCCGCCCACCGGCATTGCCTGTTTCTACGAGCACACCAACTACGGCGGCGCCTCGTTCTGCGCTGACGCCGACAGCAGCTACGTGGGTGCCGCCTGGAACGACCGCGTGTCATCGGTGAAGGTGCGCGCGGGCTACCAGGTCGAGCTGTTCAACAACGCCAGCTACGGCGGCACCTCGGTCAAGCTCACCGCCGACACCGCGAGCCTCGTGCCGCTGAACTTCAACGACATCGCATCGTCGTTCAAGGTCGGCACGGCAGGTCCCACGCTGCCCACTTCGGACACGCCGGACTTCGGCCCCAATGTCACTGTCTTCGAGCCGGGCACACCCACTGCGACGATCCAGTCGAAGCTCGATGCCTTCTTCAGCCCGCAGGTGCTGAGCCCCAGCGCGCAGTTCGGCTCGCAGCGCCATGCCTTCCTGTTCAAGCCGGGCACCTATAGCGGCGTGTGGGCCAACCTGGGCTTCTACACGACCATCGCCGGCCTGGGCCTGCGCCCGGACGACGTGATGCTGCAGAACGGCGCGATCAACGTCGACAGCGGCTGGAACTACGGCGACGCCGGCAACGCGACGCAGAACTTCTGGCGCTCGCTGGAAAACCTGGCGCTCGTGCCGCAGGGCGGCACCAACCGCTGGGCCGTGTCGCAGGCCGCGCCGATGCGCCGCGTCCACATCATCGGCAACCTGCACCTGGGGCCCTCGAACCAGGGGCAGGGCCAGGGCTACTCGAGCGGTGGCTACATCGCCGACAGCAAGGTCGACGGGTCCATCTCGTCGGGCTCGCAGCAGCAGTGGTACACCCGCGACAGCCAGATCGGCGTCTGGTACGACGGCGTGTGGAACATGGTGTTCTCGGGTGTGGCCGGCGCGCCGGCCGCCTCCTTCCCCAGCCCGCCGTACACCACGCTGGCCACCACCCCGGTGTCGCGCGAGAAGCCCTTCCTCTACATCGACGGTGCCGGCAAGTACCGCGTGTTCGTGCCGGCCCTGCGCACCAATGCGTCGAACGCGAGCTGGGTGAGCGGCACCACCGCCGGCACGTCCATCCCGATGAGCCAGTTCTACGTGGCGAAACCCGGCGACAGCGCCGCCACCCTGAATGCGGCGCTGTCGCAGGGCCTGAACCTGTTCTTCACGCCCGGCACCTACCTGCTGAGCCAGACGCTGCAGGTGACGCGCCCCGACACCGTGGTGCTGGGCATCGGCTACCCCACGCTGGTGCCAGAGAACGGCGTCAATGCAATGCAGGTGGCCGACGTGGACGGCGTGAAGATCGCAGGCCTGCTGTTCGACGCGGGCACGGTGAACAGCCCGGCGCTGCTCACCATCGGCCCGGCGGGCTCGTCGGCCAGCCATGCCGCCAACCCGACCACCGTGCAGGATGTGTTCTTCCGCATCGGCGGCTCCATGGCCGGCAAGGCGACGGTGAGCCTGGTGGTCAACAGCCACCACACGCTCATCGACCACATCTGGGCCTGGCGTGCCGACCATGGCAGCGCGCCCACCGGCTGGACGGTGAACACCGGTGACACCGGCCTCATCGTCAACGGCAACAACGTGCTGGCCACCGGGCTCTTCGTGGAGCACTACCAGAAGTACGAGGTGATCTGGAACGGGCAGGGCGGCAAGACCATCTTCTTCCAGAACGAGAAGCCGTACGACCCGCCCACGCAGGCCGCCTGGCGCACCGACGGGCTGGGCTACGCCGCCTACAAGGTGGCCGACCACGTGACCACCCACGAGATCTGGGGCGGCGGCGTGTACTGCTACTTCAACGTCAACCCGTCGATCCATGCGGCGCGCGGCTTCGAGGTGCCGGTGGCACCAGGCGTGCGGCTGCGTCACGTGCTCACCGTGTCGCTGGGCGGCGTGGGCGTCATCGACAACGTGGTCAACAACACTGGCGGGCCGGCGCAGGGCGCGGCCACGGTGCCGGTGAACGTGGTCAGCTTCCCCTGAGGCGGCCTCTTCCCGCGTAGCAGGAGAGCGGGCGGCCCGCCTTCGCGGAGGCGGGCCGCTTCCGGCTTGGGGCTTGCCTACAATCGCGGGCTTCCCCCGCTTTCTGGCACTGCCATGCTCGACATCAACCTGCTGCGCAAGGACCTCGCCGGCGTCGTCGCCGCGCTGGAGAAGCGCAAGTCGCCCCAGCCCTACCTCGACGTGGAGCGCTACCAGGCGCTCGAGTCCGAGCGCAAGGCGATCCAGACGCGCACCGAGGAGCTGCAGGCCAAGCGCAATGCCTTGTCCAAGCAGATCGGCCAGCTCAAGGCCAAGGGCGAGGACACGAGCGCCGTGATGGCCGAAGTGGGCGGCCTGGGTGACGAGCTCAAAGCCCGGGCCGAGCGGCTGGAGGTGATCCAGTCCGAGCTGGGCGCGCTGCTGATGTCGGTGCCCAACCTGCCGCACGACAGCGTGCCGCAGGGCAGCGACGAAACCGCCAACGTCGAGGTGCGCCGCTGGGGCACGCCGAAGTCCTTCGACTTCACCCCAAGGGACCATGTCGACCTGGGTGCTCCGCTGGGCCTTGACTTCGAGACGGGCGCCAGGCTCTCTGGCGCACGCTTCACCTTCATGCGCGGACAGGTGGCGCGACTGCACCGCGCGCTCGCGCAGTTCATGCTCGACGTGCAGACCGCCGAGCATGGCTACACCGAGTGCTACACGCCCTACATCGTCAACCGCGAAGTGCTCGAGGGCACGGGCCAGTTGCCCAAGTTCAAGGAAGACATGTTCTGGGTCAGCCGCGGGGGCGACGAGGAGCAGGCGGAGCAGTACCTCATCTCCACCTCGGAGATTTCGCTCACCAACACCGTGCGCGAGCAGATCCTCAATGCCGAGCAGCTGCCGGTGAAGCTCACCGCGCACAGCCCCTGCTTCCGGTCCGAAGCCGGCAGCGCGGGGCGCGACACGCGCGGCATGATCCGGCAGCACCAGTTCGACAAGGTCGAGATGGTGCAGGTGGTGCACCCCGAGAAGAGCTACGAGGCGCTCGAGGAGATGACGCGCCATGCCGAGGCCATCCTGCAGAAGCTGGGCCTGCCGTACCGCTTGGTGGCGCTGTGCACCGGCGACCTCGGCTTCGGCTCCACCAAGACCTACGACCTGGAGGTCTGGCTGCCGGCGCAGAACACCTACCGCGAGATCAGCTCCTGCTCGAACTGCGAAGCCTTCCAGGCCCGCCGCATGCAGGCGCGCTTCCGCAATGCCCAAGGCAAGCCGGAGCTCGTGCACACGCTCAACGGCTCCGGCCTGGCCGTGGGCCGCACGCTGGTGGCCGTGCTCGAGAACTATCAGCAGGCCGACGGCTCGATCGTCGTGCCGCAGGCGCTGCGCCCATACATGGGCGGCGTGGAGGTTCTGAAAGCCGCATGATGGTCCCCGTGGCCGGCGGCCCCGTTCAGTGGCTATAATCGCCGGCTTCGCTGCTCACCCCAGCGAGACCACCATCAGATCCAGGAGAGATGGCAGAGTGGTCGAATGCGCCGGACTCGAAATCCGGTATACAGGTTTCCCTGTATCGAGGGTTCGAATCCCTCTCTCTCCGCCAGTGATATGTCCTAGGCGATCTCGCAAGGACCGATGAAAGCCCCGCAACCCAGTGTTGACGGGGCTTCTTCGTTTCCGGACGTCCCAGACGGTGCTTTGACAGCCAAGCATTTCTGGGGGCACATTTGGGGGCACAAATCTGGAGCGCTGGGGGCACATTCTCTGGTGCCCGCTTTGGAGCGACGCCGATGCCTCTTACCGATGCAGCCTGCCGAAGTGCAACCTGTCCCGAGGGGAGGGCGCGAGCGCGGTTTGCCGACTCGCTCGGGCTGTACCTCGAGGTGCTGCCCAGCGGCGGCAAGTACTGGCGGCTCAAGTACCGCTATGCAGGCAAGGAAAAGCGCCTGGCGCTCGGCACCTACCCAGGCGTGCCGCTCGCGAAGGCCCGGCGCGAACGTGACGAGGCTCGAGCACAACTGGAGGCAGGGACCGACCCCGGTGAAGCCAAACGAGACGTCAAGCTGGCTCAGCGTATCGCGCTTGACACGAGCTTCGAAGCGGTCGGACGTGCATGGTTCAAGCACTGGAAAGGGCCGAAGGCGCCGCGGCACGCTGAATACGTGATGCGCCGGCTCGAGGCAGATGTCTTCCCTGCGATCGGGCACAAGCCGGTGGCGGATGTCACCGCGCCGCAGCTGCTGGCGATGGCGAAGAAGATTGAGGCCAGGGGCGCTACGGACATCGCGCGGCGGGCGTGGCAGACCTGCGGGCAAATCTTTGAGTACGCGCTCGCGCATGGCTTGGTCGAGGGCAATCCCCCCAGGGACGTCAGGCCCGGCACGGCGCTTCAGGCGCGCAGAAAGACCCACTACGCGCGGGTCGACGCCAGGGAACTGCCTGAACTGCTGCGCAAGACTGAGGCCTACACAGGTTCACCGTACACGCGCTTCGCGCTGAAGCTAATGGCGCTGACGTTCGTGCGAACCAGCGAACTGATCAACGCCCGCTGGTCGGAGTTCGACCTTCAGGCCGCGGAGTGGCGCATCCCGGCTGAGCGCATGAAGATGCGCACGCCTCACATCGTGCCGTTGTCGAAACAGGCGGTGGAGGTGTTGCGTTGCTTGTGCGAGCTCAAGGGAATGAGCGACTTGCTGTTCCCCGGGGAGCGGGATCACGAGAAGCCGATGAGCAACAACACCATTCTCAAGGCGCTCGAGCGCATGGGCTTCAAGGGCCGCATGACCGGCCATGGGTTCCGCGGAGTGGCCTCCACGATGCTGCACGAAATGGGCTTCGACCATGCCCATATCGAACTGCAGCTGGCACACCAGGAGCGCGATGCGGTCAGCGCGGCCTACAACTTTGCGACCTATCTACCGCAACGACGGAAGATGATGCAGGCCTGGGCGGATCGGCTCGATCATTTGCGGAAGACTTGATCTCCTGCTGTAAGGCAAGGCTCTTCGTGGGCCGTACGACCGGTTTTGGTTGGAGATCGCCGATGTAGCGTCGGGGCCAGCCTCACAAGATCACAGTCGCTCAAACCGTGTCGCTCATGCGAGCACTGTCGGACGCCGTGGCCGTTCGGGAACGGCGGCGGTTGGTTGAGTTCACGACAGGCTGTCGAGCGGGCTCCTGACTCCACCTCCACCAACCTTCAGCACGTGGGTGTAGATCATCGTGGTGGCGACGTCGGCATGCCCCAGCAGATCCTGCACCGTGCGGATGTCGTAGCCGGCCTGCAGCAGATGCGTCGCGAACGCATGGCGCAACGTGTGTGGTGACGCCGGCTTGGTGATCTGAGCCGCGACGACCGCTCGCTTGAAGGCGCGCTGGAACGTTTGGTCGTACAGGTGATGGCGCCGCACGACGCCGGTGCCAGGATCCGTCGAGCAAGTCGCCTGTGGGAACACCCAGAACCAGGCCCAAGACGATCCGGCGCGCGGGTACTTGCGCTCCAGCGCGTTCGGCATCTCGACGCCGGCGCGACCGGCCACCACATCGGCGGCCCACAGCGTGTGCGCATTCGAGAGCTGCTGCTTCAGCCCTGCCTGCAGCGATGCGGGCAGCATCAAAACGCGATCCTTGCCGCCTTTGCCCTCACGCACGATCACTGCATGGTGCGCAAAGTCCAGGTCCTTCACGCGCAGCTGCAAGCCTTCCGTCAAGCGCATCCCGGTGCCGTACAGCAAGCGGGCCAGCAACAGGTGCTGGCCCGTCAGCTGCCTGAAGATCGCCGCGACCTCGTCGCGTGACAGGATCATCGGCAAGCGCCGCGGTACCCGCGGCCGTCCGATGTCGTGCAGCCACGGCAGGGGCTGGCCGAGCACCTTCGTGTACAGGAACACCAACGCCGACAACGCCTGCGTGTGGGTCGAAGCCGCCACCTGGCGCTCGGTGGCCAGCCAGCTCAAGAACCCCTCGACCTCGAGCGGCCCCAGCTCGGCGGGATGGCGCAGCTCGTGAAAGCGGATGAAGGCCTTGCACCAGTGCACATAGGCTTGCTCGGTGCGACGGCTGTAGTGCAGGTAGGCAATGCGCTCGCGCAGCTGATCGAGTGTCACTTCTCACCGCAATCGAGCCATCTCGCTCTCGGCGTAATCAGGCCAGTTGAGTGACCGCAGACGAGCATCTCGAAGGGTCTCAAGTATGGCTGGACTTGGGCGTAGCGCCAGCG
>NZ_SWAR01000006.1 GCF_006386545.1 Methylibium rhizosphaerae
ATCGATCACTTCGTCTCGCACCACAACAGCAACTGCGAGCCGTTTCGCTGGACTGCAACTGCCGATTCGATTCTCGAAAAACTGCACCGACTTTGCTCAGCTATCAGCGGGACAGGACACTAGGGCAGCGTGATGCGCTCCGCCAGGTGCGAAGCCACCGTGGCAATGCGCCGCAGGTGGCGTGACTCCGGGTGCGTGAGCAGCCAGATCTCGGTTTCGCAGTCGGCCAGCGGCTCGGTGAGCGCCTGCAGGCCGGCCTGCCGCTCGGCCAGGAACACCGGCACGACGCCGATGCCCAACCCGGCGGCCACCGCGTCCACCACCATCGAGATGCTGTTGACCAGCAGCATCGGCGCCACCCGCGGCAGCTGCCTGCGGCGCCAGCGCACCGAAGGGTGTTCGGGCAGCGCCTCGTCCGGCGCGATCCACGGGTAGTCCTCGAGCGGGCCGATGCGGCCCTGCAGGCATTCGGCACGGCCGTACACCGCCACCCGCAGCACACCGAGGCGGCGGCCCACCAGGTGGTCGGGCGGGCGCCGGGTGGCGCGCAGCGCGATGTCGGCGTCGCGGCGGGTGAGGTTCACCACTTCGTTGGTCGCATTGAGCTCCAGCCGCAGCTGCGGGTGCCGCGCCTTGAGGCTGCCCAGGTGCGGGACCACCAGGCCGTGCGCCAGCGTGTCGGTGGTGGTGATGCGCACCAGGCCGGCCACCGCATCGCCCGGACGCTGCGAAGCGGCGCGTGCAGCCTCCAGCTCGGCCTCGATGCGTTCGGCATGCTGGGCGATCGCCAGGGCCTGCTCGGAGGGCAGGTAGCCGCTGCGCGATCGCTCGAACAGCCGCGTGCCCAGCTGGCGCTCGATGCGCTGCACCGAGCGGAACACGGTGGACGCATCCACCGCCAGGCGCCGTGCCGCTTCGGCCAGGGTGCCGGTGCGGGTGAGCGCCAGCAGCACTTCAAGATCGGCTGCCTGCAGGCGGTATTGCGTTGATGCATTGGGCTCTTGCATGGCGGCCTATTTTCATTGCGCGGACGCAATCCTAATCTTGCTTCACCGATTCACCCCCTGAACCTGAACGCAAGAGGACCGCATGAAGCTCTACTTCACTCCCAACGCCTGCTCGCAGGCCGTGCACATCGTGGCCCGCGAGGCCGGCCTGCCGCTCGAGCTGGCCAAGGTCGACCTCATGACCCACAAGCTGGAAGACGGCGGCGACTACTACACGGTGAACCCGCGCGGCTACGTGCCGCTGCTGGAGCTGGACGACGGCAGCCGCCACACCGAGGTGAGCGCGCTGATCCAGTACCTGGCCGACCAGGACCCTTCAGGCCGGCTGATGCCCAAGGCGGGCACCCGCGAGCGCTTCGAGGCGCAGCAATGGATCACCTTCGTGAGCAGCGAGCTGCACAAGGTATTCAGCCCCTGGCTGTGGCACAAGGAAACGGCCGATTCCACCGTGAAGACGGTGAAGGACAAGCTCGCCACGCGCTTCGCCGAGCTCGACCGGCGTCTGGCCACGCGCAGCTACCTGCTCGGCGAAGAGTTCACCGCGGCCGACGCGTACTGCTACGTGATCGTGAACTGGAGCCACCTGCTGGGCATCGGCCTCAAGGGGTACCCGGCGCTCAGTGCCTACCTGCAGCGCGTGGCCGCACGGCCGAAAGTGCGTGAGGTGCTGGTGGCCGAGGGGCTGCTGAAGGCCTGAATCGCAGCCGCCGGCGTACTCGCCGGCCGGGGTGCCGGCATCTCATATCCAGGGCAGCGGCAGGCGCTCGGCCTCGAAGGCTCGGTTGATCGCCGGCCGCTTCAGCAGGCGCTGCAGGTAGGGGCCCAGCTGCGTGAGGCTGCGCGCCGGCCGCTCGAAGCCCCGGGTCCAGCGGCACAGCATGAGCGCGAACGGGTCGAGCGCGGTGTAGTGCTCGCCCATGAACCAGGGGCCGCCGTGGCGGCCGAGTTCGGCATCCAGCTGGTCGAGCATGCCGCCGATCCTGGCTTCGGCATGGGCCTTCACCGCGCGGGCGCCGGCCTCGTCGTCAGACCAGCGCTCGGGATAGAAGTACAGGATGAGCGCGGCCTGCAGCGTGTTGGTGAGCCACATCAGCCACTTGTAGAAATGCGCGCGCTCGGCGGTGCCCGGCGCCGGCGCCATGCGGGCCTGCGGAAACCTGTCGGCCAGGTGCAGGCAGATGGCGGCGGCTTCGTAGAGCACCAGGTCGCCGTCCTGCAGCACCGGGATCAGCCCGTTCGGATTGAGCTTGAGGTATTCGGGCGACTTGTGTGCGCCCTTGGTGCGGTCCACCAGCACCAGCTCGAACGGCTCGCCGATCTCCTCGAGCAGCATGTGCGGCGCCATGCTGGCATTGCTGGGGTAGTAGTGGAGCTTGAGCTTCGAGTGGTCGGGTGCGGTCATGTCTTTGCCATCGAGAGTGGGAGCGCCCAGCGGCTGGCCAGCACGTTGAGCGACAGGCCGGCCAGCACCAGGGCGGCGGCCAGGAGTTTCCATCCGGGCAGCGGCTCGCCCAGCATCCAGGCCGAGGCGCCCATGCCGAACACCGGCACCAGCAGCGCCATCGGCGTGACGGTGGCCGCGGCATGTCGTGCCAGCAGCCAGTTCCAGGCGCCATAGCCGAACAGGGTGTTGCCCAGCGCCTGCCAGAGCACTGCGGCCCAGGCCGCCCAGCCCGCATGCGCCAGGCCCTGGGCCATGGCAGCCGGGCCGTCGAACACCAGGCTCAGCATGGCCAGCGGCGGCACGGCGAACACGCTGCTCCACACCATGAAGCCGAGCATGTCGATCCGGCCGGCCGACTTGGCCACCAGGTTGGCGCCGGCCCAGTGCAGTGCGGCCAGCGTCACCAGCACCAGGCCCCACAGCGTGACGGCATCGCTCAGGTGGGCGGCGATCACCGCCATGCCGGCCACGGCGAGCGCCAGCGCCACGCCCTGCGCCAGGCGCGGCCGCTCGCGGTGCAGCAGCATCGACAGGCCGATGGTGAAGAACACCTGCGTCTGCACCACCAGCGATGCGAGGCCGGGCGATATGTCGGCGCGCATGGCGTAGAACAGCAGCCCGAACTGGCCCGCGCCCAGCAACACGCCGAACAAGGCCAGCTTGTGCCAGGGCACCGCCGGGCGGCGGATGAACAGCACGAAGGGAAAGGCCGACAGCAGGAAGCGCAGCGTCGCGAACAGGAAGGGCGGCAGCTCGGCCAGCCCCAGCTTGATGACGACGAAGTTGGTGCCCCAGACGAAGACCACCGCCAGGGCCAGCAGCAGGTGCGCAGCGGGCATGGGCGGCAGTGTAGGGGCCGCCGGATGTCAGCCCGCGAGGCGGGGGTTTGCGGCCGCGGGTGCCTCGGTGGCGGACGGGCGTTCCCATTCCGCGCGCGACGCCTCGTGCTCGCGGAACAGGTCGGCCAGCGTCTTGCCGGGCTCGTCGCGGAAGCGTTCGTCCAGCACGGTGAGTTCGCGGATGCGGTCGATGCGGAAGCTGCGGAACGCCTGGCGGGTCTCGCACCAGGTGGAGAGCGTCCACACCGCGCTCCAGTAGAAGCAGCCCAGCGGGCGCACCGTGCGCTCGCTGCTGCGCTCCTGCAGGTCGAGGTATTGCAAGCGCACCTTGCGGCGCGATTCGGTGGCCTCGCGCAGCTGCTGCAGGCGCCAGCGGGTGGCGTCGTCCGGGCCGACCGGCGGCGCATACACCGCAAGGCTTTCGGCCGCGGCGCGCGAGGCGGCCGGCAGCACCGCGAGGATCTTGCCGAGCGCCAGCTCGGCCTGCTGCGCCAGCGCCACGTCGAGCCGCGACTGCGCCAGGCGCACCGCGGCCACCAGGGCCTGGGCTTCGTCGCGGGTGAACATCAGCGGCGGCAGGTCGAAGCCGGCCCGCATGCGGTAGCCCACGCCGGCTTCGCCTTCGATGGGCACGCCCTGCTGCTGCAGGTCGGCAATGTCGCGGTAGACCGTGCGCTCGGAGATCTCGAGCCGCCCGGCCAGCCACGCGGCCGTGGAAAGCCGGCGGCTGCGCACGAGCTGCACGAGCTGGAAGAGGCGGTCTGCACGGCGCATGCGTCGGTTCGGTCAGTCCATGGCCGTGCAGAGCTCGACCAGCAGGCCGTCGGGGCAGCGCAGGTAGGCGACCGTCTGGCCCCAGGGCTTGCGCTGCGGCGCCTTCAGCGCGGTGGCGCCGGACGCCAATGCATGGCGCCAGGCCGCCTCCACGTCGTCGGTCACCAGGCCGATCTCCATGCCGAGCGGCTGCGGCGATCGCTGCGCGTCGACGTAGTCCTGACCGAGGTTGTCGCGCGCGATGCCGTGCTGCGCGAATGCCAGCCGGGTGCTGCCGGTGAGCAGCTCGCCGTATTCGCCGCTCTCGTGCACGAAGCCGCGCTCGAGCCCGAAGGCGCGTTCGCAGAACTCGATGGAGGCCGGCACGTCGGCCACGTACAGGATGGTGTAGGCGAGCTTCATGTCAGGAGTTTCCAGCGGGCGCAACGGGAAGGGCACCGCCCGCAGACGCGCCAGCGGCGCGGCCGCGAAGCCGGTGGTTCGCATCCATGCCAAGGGCGAGCAGGCCAGGCGCAGCATCTGCGGCACGAACAGCAGGAACAACAGGACGAGCGGCTGGACCATGCTACGCCATCGCGTGCAGGCCGACGCGGTTGCCGTCGAGGTCGGTCAGCAGCGCGAAGCAGCCCATGCCGTCGGGCAGCTCGGTGCGCGGCGTGGCGACCCTGCCGCCGGCGGCTTCCACGCGCGACAGCACCGCGTCGAGCGAGGGCTCGGCATTCAGGTAGACCACGGTTCCGGCGTCGGCGGGCTTGTAGGCCGCACTGCCGGCGAACAGCGCGCCGGACACGGCGTCCTTGTCGGCCGGGAACACGGCCAGGTGTGCGCCGTCCATGGTCTCGCGGCGCAGCGGCTTGCCGAGCACACGCTCGTAGAAGGCCTGGGCGCGGTCGATGTCGGTGACGGGGATCTCGAACCAGTTGATGGCGTGGTTCTGCATGGCGGTCTGGGTCGTCATGGCGGGTTCCTCTGAGCTTGGGTGGTTGGAAGAGCCGCCATGGTGCGCGGGGGCTACTGACAGCGTGTTGGCAGGAGGGCGGTCGACGGGTGCTTCGCCAAAGCCGTGGAGGCTTCGCACGACCGCCGCGCGCTGCGAAGCCACCCGTTAACTTGGCTCCCTCAAGGAGCACCCCGCCATGCCTGAATGGCTCAATGCGAGGCCGTTGGCCGCGAGCCTCGTCATCCCCGGCACCGAGCGCACACGCGAACACCCCGAGCAGCCGGCCGCCTCGAAACTGCTGGGCGACAGCCACCCGCTGCGCCCGCGCAGCCAGCCCGACGTGGCGGAGGTCGTGAAGGTGTCCGGTCGCGCGTTGGCCGATGCGCCTTCCAACATGGATCGGCCGGGGGCGTCGCAGTTGCGGCGCCGCATGGCCGCCCACTCGCCGGCGGGCCTGATGCCCTCGCCGTTCGCGGCACCGATGCCGAGCTTCCTGACCGGCGAGGTGGGAGGCGCGGTGGTGCCGCTGGGCCCGTCGCAGCCGCCGGGCGGCATGCACCCGATCAATCCGAGCCGCGCCGCGGAGGTGGTGCAGGCGCCGGTGGACCCGGATTTCAGCAAGCGCCTGAATGCTGCCAAGAACGGGCTGGACGCCGCCAGGCGCCGGCACGGCATGGCGCCGGATGCGCAGACAGCGCAAGCCTTGCGCACGGCCGCGACGCAGCTCGATGCGGTGCTGTCGGCCTCGCAGCTGCGCAACCTCGGGGCGGCGGCGCGAATGCACACCGCCACCCGGGTGCGGCTGGACTTTGCAGTGGGCGAACTCGACCGCATCGACCAGCGCCTGTCGCCGGGCGGGGCGCATCGCGAGGGCGTGCTCGAGGAGCTCGGTCGACAGCGGCCGGCGGTGCAGGCCGCGGCCGACGGCGCGCAGCAGATCCAGGCGCATCACGACGAGGCGCTGACGACGGCCGAACACCGGCTGGTGACCCTGATGGAGAGGCACCCGCCCGGCTTTGCCGCCATGGGCGAGGTACCGGCCTTGCGCACGCAGCTCGAGGCGCTCGCCAAGCGGCTGCCCGACCTGCCGCTGAAGGAGGCGATGTCCCGCGCATCGATGGTGGAGGCCACCTCGCGCATGCTGGCCCATGTGACCGGAGGCGACACGGAGCGCGCCGCCGGCGCGCTGCAGTCGCTCATGGACAGGCCCACGCTGGCGTGGATGACGCCTTCGGCGAACGAAGCGAGTGCCTCCGGCGCCTCGCAGGCCGAGGCCGACGTGAAGGCGCTGTTCCGTGCGATGAGCGGCGTGCACCGTGGCACCGAAGTGCTGATGCTGGCGTCGCGCGATGGCGGCACGGTGGCCGGGGTGACGCCGCAGTCGGTGGACGTGCGGGCTTTCTGGCGCGCGGACGCGGCGCTGCAGACGGAGTCTTCCGAGCCGGTGCGCCAGTGGCTCGAAGGTGCAAAGGCTGCGGCTGCGGCCAGCGCAGCGTCAGGGACCGAGTCGGTGACGAGCCAGCGCGACCTCTCGGCCCTGCGCGCGGTGCGCATGGGCTTCGTCTCCAACGCGCCGGACTCGCACTACGGCCGCGTCAACAAGCGGCTGACCAAGATGGTCACCGAATGGGTCGACCGGGCCCAGGCGCCTGAACTCGGCGTGGCGAGCCGGCTGCAGCAGGCCCTGGGCCTGGGCACCGCGCCGGCCGCGGACCTCGAGCAAGGGCGGCCGGGCGGGCCGCAGGGGCTCGACCTGTCGGCGCTGAACCCGCTGCGCAAGAAGACGCCGCTGCGTGCCGGCGTGATGGAGCGGCTCGACGCGGTGGGCGCCTCGGTGGGTGTGCGGACGCCTTCGGTGCAGGTGCGCGAGCACCTGGGCGCGGCTGCACAGGCGCTGGAGCAGGCTGGCGCCCAGCTCATCGACCAGGCCTTCGCACGGCGCGAGGAGCCGTCGCGCGAAGCGGCCATCGGCCAGGCGCTCGGCGCCTTCATGAAGGCCCATCCGGACCTGCCCCCGAACCACACGCCGTCGGCCGCGGAAATGGCGACGATCCGCGCCCATGCCCGTGAAGCGCTGCAGGGCGCGCCGGTGCACATGCCGCCGGCGCAACCGCTGCTGGCCATGGCCGAGCGGTCGGCTTCCATGCTGCAGGCGATCTCGGCCCGGGGCCCTCAGCCGGCCACGCGGCAAGAGGCGCAGACCGCCGAGCTGGCGGCCAGCGCCAGCGCACATGCTGCGGCAGCGACGAAGCTGCTGTCGCCGGCGGAAGAAGGCCGCCAGCGCTTCGTCGACGACCTGTGCGCCAAGCTCGACACCTGGGACCTGCGCACGCGGCTGCGCGCCTCCGGCGGCGGCGTGGTCGGGCTGGGCTGGCCTTCGAACCTGCCGGTGTCGGTGCCGGCGGCAGGCGACCCGCTGCTGGCGCCGGTGGCCGGTGCGCTCGTGCGGCGCGAAGCCTTCATCGACATCTTTCATCCGATGCAGGGCCTGCAGATCACGGCCGGCTCCATCACCCAGAAGGGCGGCGAGCTCGGCCTCAACGCCGGCCCGACCTTCAAGCTCGCGGACGACCTGCTGGGACTGCGCGTTTCCGGCGGGTTGAAGGGCGGGTACAGCGACACGCACATGGAAGGCGCCACCCTGCGCATCCGCCGCGAGGCCGGTCGCCTGCCCGAGATGATCGAGAACATGAAGAACGTGGTGCGCGACCTCGGCCGGTGGGAAACCCTGCGCGACGAGCGCGGCCAGCCGTTCAACGACGCCGTGTCGGCGCTCCTGGCGCGCAACGAGAAGCTCATCATCTCGGACATGAGCCAGGACACCGGCAGCCTGGCGCTGGAGGCGTCCGCCTCGGTGGGCCTCAACGTGGGCGACCCCCGCAAGGGCCAGCGCAACGCCACCTTCGGCCCCAACGCCTCGGTGCAGCTGTCCACCGAGCGGCAGCAGCAGGTGTACGCCGACCATTCGGGCAGCGTGCGCGTGCTCAACGAGCAGGTGTCCGCTGCGCATCACAAGTTCCGCGCGTCGGCCGGTCTCTCGGCCAACGTGGGCGATCCGCGCAACCACCCGCAACCGCCCGATGCCGCGCCGGGTGAGCCACCTCGCGAGGTCGCTCAGGTCGCCGGCGTGAAGCTGCCGCTGAACCTGTCCGGCACGCGCGAGTTCGGCCAGGACTACGAGAAGGTCTCGGTCACGGTGCTCGACTTCGTCGGCACCATCGACGCCGACCACGACCGCTTCTACAACTCGCCGCAGCCGCTGGTGGCCGAGGTGGAGCGCAACCGCGAACAGTGGGTCCACCGCTACCTCGAAACGCTGACCGGCTGGACCGAGGAACAGAAGCAGACCCAAGGGCGCGAACTGGCCCACCGGGACCTCGACCGCTTCCTCGAGCAGGCCCAGGCCCTGCAGAGCAGCAACTTCGCGCTCTACAACATCCACGACACGATGATGCCGCAGGCATCGGGCCACTTCGAGACGCTCTACATGCTCGGCGACGTGGCCCGGGCAACCGGCAACGACGCGATGAGCCAGGCGGTGAAGGCCGACCGCGACCAGCTGTTCAACGAGCCGTCCACCTGGCGCCGCTCGACGATGAACCTCTTCGAGCGCGGCAAGTCCTCTGCCACCAACGGCGTCAACTTCTTCCTGCGGGAGGGCTACACGCAGGGGGCGGACGCGCAGCTGCAGATTGCCGAGTTCCCGTCGCGCAATCCGGCACCGCCGCCGCGGCAAGGGGTGGACGCCTGAGCGGCGTCGAGACGTCTTCGCGCTACTCCAGCGTCGCCTGCCTCACCGCATGTTCCCAGCGGCCCATCAGCTCCGCGGCGCGCTCGCGCGGCATGGTGGGCAGGAAGCGGCGTTCCACCTTCCATTGCGCGGCCAGCTCGTCCAGGTTCCGGTAGACGCCGCATGAAAGGCCGGCCAGGTAGGCGGCGCCCAGCGCGGTGGTCTCGATGACCTGCGGGCGCACCACCGGGATGCCGAGCAGGTCGGCCTGGAACTGCATCAGCAGGTTGTTGACGCAGGCGCCGCCGTCGACCCGCAGCTCGGTGACCTGCGAGCCGCCGGCCGGCGTGCTCGCCGCACGAGAGGCCGACACGTCGCGGCTCATGGCCTGCAGCAGCGCAGCGCTCTGGAAGGCGATGCTTTCCAGCGCCGCGCGGGCGATGTGGGCCGCCGTGCTGCCGCGCGTCAGGCCCACGATCGCGCCGGTGGCGTTGGGCTTCCAGTAAGGCGCGCCCAGGCCGGTGAAGGCCGGCACGAACATCACGCCGCCGGCGTCGGGCACGCTTTCGGCAAGGCTCTGCACTTCGCTGGAGCCCTTGATGGCGCGCAGGCCGTCGCGCAGC
The DNA here is from genome assembly GCF_006386545.1 of Methylibium rhizosphaerae. Classification (GTDB taxonomy): domain Bacteria; phylum Pseudomonadota; class Gammaproteobacteria; order Burkholderiales; family Burkholderiaceae_C; genus Pseudorivibacter; species Pseudorivibacter rhizosphaerae. Next base: position 9,358 of record NZ_SWAR01000006.1, read on the forward strand.
CACTGCACGACGGCGCCGCCGATGAAGACGCTGCCTTCCAGGGCGAACTCGGGCGTGCGCGTGGGCTGTGCGGCGCTGGTGGTCACCAGGCCGTTGGCGCTGATCTGGAAGGCATTGCCGGTGTGCATGAGCATGAAGCAGCCGGTGCCGTAGGTGTTCTTCGCGAAGCCGGGCTTGAAGCAGGCCTGGCCGAAGAGCGCACTCTGCTGGTCGCCCGCGATGCCGCCTATGGGCATGCTGCGGCCGAGCACGCCGGCATCGGTATCGGCGAAGTGGTGGCTCGACGGGTGGACCTGGGGCAGCAGTTCGGGCGGGATGTCGAGCGCGGCCAGCAGCTCGGCGTCCCACTCGTTGCGGCGCACGTTGAAGAGCATGGTGCGCGAGGCGTTGCTCACGTCGGTGGCGTGGACCTTGCCGCCGGTGAGGTGCCACACCAGCCACGCGTCCACCGTGCCGAAGGCCAGCTCGCCGCGGCGCGCCTGCTCACGCGAGCCGGGCACGTGGTCGAGGATCCACTTGAGCTTGGTGCCCGAGAAGTAGGCGTCGATGATGAGGCCGGTCTTCTCCTGCACCAGCGGGCCCAGGCCGCGCTCGCGCAGTTCGGCGCAGGTGGGCTCGGCGCGCCGGTCCTGCCAGACGATGGCGTTGTGGATGGGCTCGCCGGTCCTGCGGTTCCACACCACGGTGGTTTCGCGCTGGTTGGTGATGCCCAGCGCTGCGATGGCGGCGGCCTTCTCGCTGCCGATCTGCTGCAGCACCTCGCGGGCCGTGGCGAGCTGCGAGTCCCAGATCTCCTTCGCGTCGTGCTCCACCCAGCCGGGCTGCGGGTAGATCTGGCGGAATTCGCGTTGTGCCATCGCCACGATGTGGCCGTCGCGGTCGAACACGATGCTGCGTGAACTGGAGGTGCCTTGGTCCAAGGCGAGCAGGTAGGTCATTTCTCTCTCCGGGTGACGGTTGAATTCACCAGTCACAGATCACTGGTCACCGGTCACCACCTCGACCCCTGCGTCGGCCAGCAGGGCCGGGAAGGGCTCGGGCGGCGGGGCGTCGGTGAACAGCATGTCGACCTGGTCGAGCCGGGCCAGCTCCACCATCGCCGGGCGGTTGAACTTGCTGTGGTCGGCCGCCAGCCACACCTCGCGCGAATGCTCGACGATGGCACGGGCCACCTTCACCTCGCGGTAGTCGTAGTCGCGCAGCGTGCCGTCGGCCTCGATGCCCGAGATGCCGATGAGGCCGATGTCCACCTTGAACTGGCGGATGAAATCGACCGTGGCCTCGCCCACGATGCCGCGGTCGCGCGCGCGCACCACGCCGCCGGCCACGATGACCTCGCAGTCCGGGTTGTCCGACAGGATGGCCGCGACGTTGAGGTTGTTGGTGATGACGCGCAGCCCGCGGTGCCGCAGCAGCTCGTGGGCCACCGCTTCGATGGTGGTGCCGATGTTGAGGATGAGCGAGCAGCCCTCCGGCACCCGGGCGGCGATGGCGCGCGCGATGCGCGACTTGCCGTCGGCCTGCAGGGCCTGGCGCTGGCGGTAGGCGATGTTCTCGGTGGTCGAGCTCGGCACGCGCACGCCGCCGTGGAAGCGCGACAGCAGGCCCGCTTCCGAAAGCCGCTGCACGTCGCGCCGCACCGTCTGCAGCGTCACGCCGAACTGCTCCGCCAGCGCCTCCACGCTGACGCTGCCGCGTGCGCGCACTTCGTCCAGCAACTGGGACTGGCGGGGGTTTGGAGTCATGGAGCGAGCTTACCGGTTCGAGCTGGGACGCGAGCCTAAAACGAACCGAAACGAAAACAATCGCGGGAAAACGCTGATACGATTCGCGCCGCATTCGCGTAAAACGAAAAAAGAAGAACGCGGATCGGTGCTTCCAAGCGAGCTCTGCGCCGCTGTTCCGCCGGCCTCTTCAGTGCCCGGCCCCACCCTCAGGAGAACTGGTTTGACCACGCTGCCGCCGACCCCGTCGGCGCCTTCGACCTCGCCTGCCACGGCGCCCGATGCCGGCCGATACGACGTGCTCGTCGTGGGCGGCGGCATCAACGGCTGCGGCATCGCGCGCGACCTCGCGGGCCGCGGCTGGCGCGTGCTGCTGGCCGAACGCGACGACCTCGCGGCGCACACCTCGTCGTCGTCCACCAAGCTCATCCACGGCGGGCTGCGCTACCTCGAGTACTACGAGTTCGGCCTGGTTCGCAAGGCGCTGATGGAGCGCGAGGTGCTGCTCAAGAGCGCGCCGCACATCATGTGGCCGCTGCGCTTCGTGATGCCGCACGACCCCAAGGCCAATTTCCTGCGGCCGGTCTGGATGATCCGCATCGGGCTCTTCCTGTACGACCACCTGGCGCGCCGCGAGGTGCTGCCCGGCTCAGAAGGCGTGAACCTGCGCGCGCACAAGGTGGGCGCGCCGCTGAAGCCGCAGTTCACCCACGGCTTCGTCTACTCCGACGGCTGGGTCAACGATGCGCGGCTGGTGGTGCTCAACGCGATCGATGCGCAGGCCAAGGGCGCCACGGTGCTCACGCACACCGCCGTGGTGTCGGCCCAGCGCGACGAACAAGGCTGGACCGCCCAGCTGCAGTCGCGCGACGGCACGCAGCGCACGGTGCAGGCACGCGCGCTCGTCAATGCCGCCGGGCCGTGGGCCGAGAGCTTCCTGCGAGACGTGGCACGGCCCGCGCGCGGCGAAGCGCTCGCCACCAGGAGCCTGCGCCTGGTGAAGGGCAGCCACATCATCGTGCCGCGGGTGTTCGAGCACGACCATGCCTACATCTTCCAGAACCCCGACAAGCGCATCATCTTCGCCATCCCCTACGAGGACCGCTTCACGCTGATCGGCACCACCGACGTGGAACTCGAAGGCGACCCGGGGCAGGCACACATCGACGCCAAGGAAACCGCCTACCTGTGCGAGCAGGCGAGCCGCTACTTCAAGCAGGCCATCCGGCCGTCCGATGTGGTGTGGAGCTATTCGGGCGTGCGCCCGCTGCTCGACGACGCATCGGGCGACCCGTCGGCGGTGACGCGCGACTACCTGCTCGAAGCCAATCACGACGCGGGGGCGCCGCTGCTCAGCGTGTGGGGCGGCAAGATCACCACCTTCCGCAAGCTGGCCGAGGATGCGGCCGACGAACTCGGCCGGCTGCTCGGTGACCAGCGCCGCGCGTGGACCGAAGGCGCGCACCTGCCCGGCGGCGACCTGTCGGCCTACATCGGCAAGGCACAGCGGCCCGACACCGATTTCGAGCGTTTCGTCGTCGAACTGCAGCGCCGTCATCCGTGGCTGTCTGCCGCGCTGGCGCGCCGCCTGGCCCGCGCCTATGGCTCGCGTGTCGACCGCGTGCTGGACAACGCCCGCTCGCTGGCCGACCTCGGTGCCGAAGTGGCGCCGGGGCTGCACGAGGCCGAGCTGCACTACCTGCGGCGCGAGGAGTGGGCGGTGGACGCCAGCGACGTGCTCTGGCGCCGCTCCAAGCTCGGCCTGCACTACACCCAGGGTGAACAACAACAAGTGACGCAGTGGCTGGCGCAAGCCGGCGCTCAAACCAAACGAAAGGTCGCGTGATGCAACTCACGCTGGAAGATGTGAGCAAGCAGGTGGGGCCGAGCACCCACCTGTACCCGATGAATCTCGCGCTCGTGCCGCGCGCGGTGACGGTGCTGCTGGGCGCCACGCAGGCGGGCAAGACCTCGCTGATGCGCATCATGGCGGGGCTGGATGCGCCCACCCGGGGCACGGTGAAGGTCGACGGCGCCGACGTGACCGGCAAGCCGGTGCGCGACCGCAACGTCGCGATGGTCTACCAGCAGTTCATCAACTACCCGTCGCTCTCGGTCTACGACAACATCGCCTCGCCGCTGAAGCTGCGCGGCGAATCGAACATCGCCGCGCGCGTGCAGCAGCTGGCCGCCAAGCTGCACATCGAGCCGTTCCTGAAGCGCCTGCCGGCCGAGCTGTCGGGCGGCCAGCAGCAGCGCGTGGCGCTGGCCCGCGCCCTGGCCAAGAACGCACCGCTGATGCTGCTCGACGAGCCGCTGGTGAACCTGGACTACAAGCTGCGCGAAGAGCTGCGCGAGGAACTCTCGGCGCTGTTCGCGGCAGGGGACTCCACCGTGGTGTACGCCACCACCGAGCCGGGCGAGGCCCTGCTGCTGGGCGGCTACACGGCTGTGATGGACGCCGGCGAGCTGCTGCAGTACGGGCCGACGGCCGAGGTGTTCCATGCGCCGAAGTCGCTGCGGGTGGCACGGGCCTTCAGCGACCCGCCGATGAACCTGGTCGCGGCCGAGGCGGCCACGCTGGGTGTCGTTCTCAATGCAGGCCCGGCGCTGCAGATTCCGCTGCCCGCTGCCGCGAGCAAGTCGCTCACCATCGGCGTGCGCGCCGGCGCCCTGCGGGTGCAGCGGCGCGACGGCGACGTGGCGCTGCCCGGCAAGGTGGAGCTGGCCGAGATCTCCGGTTCCGACACCTTCGTGCACGTGCACACGGCGGTGGGCGAACTGGTGGCGCAGCTCACCGGGGTGCACTACTTCGACCTGGGCGCCTCGATCACGCTCTACATGAACCCGGCGCAGGTGTACGTGTTCGACGCGGCAGGCAACCTGCTCGTCGCGCCTGCGCGAGCGAAAGGAGCCCGCTGATGATGAGCCTCCACGTTTGCGGCTTCGCCGCTGCACTGCCCCCCGAGGGGGCGCATGCCCTCCTTGGAGCGGCCCTACGGAGCGCATGATGGCCCGCATCGACCTCGACCTCGCACACGCCTACCGGCCCAACCCGAAGGAAGACAGCGACTACGCGCTGCTGCCGCTGAAGATGAGCTTCGAAGACGGCGGCGCCTATGCGCTGCTGGGGCCTTCGGGCTGCGGCAAGACCACCATGCTCAACATCATCTCGGGGCTGCTCGAGCCATCGCATGGCACGGTGCGCTTCAACGGCATGGACGTCACCAAGCTGTCGCCGCAGGGCCGCAACATCGCGCAGGTGTTCCAGTTCCCGGTGATCTACGACACCATGACGGTCGCCGAGAACCTGGCCTTTCCGCTGCGCAACCGTGGCGTCGCGCCGGACAAGATCACGCAGCGTGTCGGCCGCATCGCCGAGATGCTCGAGATGTCGGGCCAGCTCAACCAGCGAGCCGCCAACCTGTCGGCCGATGCCAAGCAGAAGATCTCGCTGGGCCGCGGCCTGGTGCGCGAGGACGTGTCGGCCGTGCTGTTCGACGAGCCGCTCACGGTGATCGACCCGCACCTGAAGTGGCAGCTGCGCCGCAAGCTCAAGCAGATCCACCACGAGCTCAAGCTCACCCTCATCTACGTGACCCACGACCAGGTCGAGGCGCTGACCTTCGCCGACCAGGTGGTGGTGATGACCCGCGGTCGCGCGGTGCAGGTGGGCACCGCGAGCGACCTGTTCGAGCGCCCGGCGCACACCTTCGTCGGCCATTTCATCGGTTCGCCGGGCATGAACTTCCTCGAAGGCGAGGTACAGGGCGGCGTGCTGCAGGTGGCGGGGCGCAGCCTGCCGCTTCCGAGCGCCAAGCCGCTCGAAGGGGCGGTGAAGCTGGGCGTGCGGCCCGAGTACGTGACGCTCAGCTCCGCCAACGACCCGCAGGCGCTGCCGCTCACGGTGGCCAGCGCGCAGGACATCGGCACCTACACGCTGCTGACCGCGAAGCAGGGCGACATCACGCTGCGCGCACGCGTGTCGCCCGAACAGGCGGTGCCGGCACCGGGCGAGGTGGCATGGCTCAAGGTGCTGGGCACCCACACCTGCTTCTACAAGAACGAGGTACTGGTCGCATGAACGCGCTCAAACCGATCAACCAGAAGGCCTGGCTGCTGGTGCTGCCGGTCTTCATCTGCGTGGCCTTCTCGGCCATCCTGCCGCTGATGACGGTGGTGAACTACTCGGTGCAGGACATCATCGATCCGGAACGCCGGGTGTTCGTCGGCACCGAATGGTTCGCCGCGGTGATGCGCGACGAGGACCTGCATGCGGCGCTGTGGCGCCAGCTGGGCTATTCGCTGTCGGTGCTGGCGGTGGAGATCCCGCTGGGCATCCTGCTCGCGCTGGCCATGCCGGCGCAGGGCTGGAAGGCCTCGGCCGTGCTCGTGCTGGTTGCGCTGTCGCTGCTGATTCCCTGGAACGTGGTGGGCACCATCTGGCAGATCTTCGGCCGCGGCGACATCGGCCTGCTGGGCGCGGCGCTGCAGTACCTCGGCTTCGACTACAGCTACACCGGCAATGCCACCGATGCCTGGATCACCGTGCTCGTCATGGACGTGTGGCACTGGACGCCGCTGGTGGCGCTGCTGTGCTACGCCGGACTGCGCTCGATCCCCGACGCCTACTACCAGGCGGCGCGCATCGATGGCGCCTCCAAGTTCGCCGTGTTCCGCTACATCCAGCTGCCCAAGATGCGCGGCGTGCTGATGATCGCGGTGCTGCTGCGCTTCATGGACAGCTTCATGATCTACACCGAGCCCTTCGTGCTCACCGGCGGCGGCCCGGGCAATGCCACCACCTTCCTCAGCCAGTACCTCACCCAGAAGGCGGTCGGCCAGTTCGACCTCGGCCCGGCCGCGGCGTTCTCGCTGATCTACTTCCTCATCATCCTGCTGCTGTGCTTCATCCTCTACAACTGGATGCAGCGCGTGGGCACCGCTGACAAGGAGGTCGCGGAATGAACACGGGCTCGAAATTCCAGAAGCGCACGATCTTCCTGATCGTCTACCTGCTGTTCGCCATCCTGCCGATCTACTGGATGGTGAACATGAGCTTCAAGACCAACGAGGAGATCCTCTCCAGCTTCTCGTTCTGGCCGCAGACCTTCACCTGGGACAACTACAAGACCATCTTCACCGACGAGTCCTGGTACTCGGGCTACATCAACAGCCTCATCTACGTGGCCATCAACACGGTGATCTCCATCACCGTGGCGCTGCCGGCGGCCTATGCGTTCTCGCGCTACAGCTTCCTGGGCGACAAGCACGTGTTCTTCTGGCTGCTCACCAACCGCATGACGCCGCCTGCGGTGTTCCTGCTGCCGTTCTTCCAGCTCTACACGACGCTGGGACTCATGGACACGCACATCGCGGTGGCGCTGGCGCACCTGGTGTTCAACGTGCCGCTGGCGGTGTGGATCCTCGAAGGCTTCATGAGCGGCATCCCGCGCGAGATCGACGAAACCGCCTACATCGACGGCTACTCGTTCCCGCGCTTCTTCCTCACGATCTTCCTGCCGCTCATCAAGGCCGGCGTGGGCGTGGCGGCGTTCTTCTGCTTCATGTTCAGCTGGGTCGAGCTGCTGCTCGCCCGCACGCTGACCAGCGTGGACGCCAAGCCCATCGTGGCCACCATGACCCGCACCGTGTCGGCCTCCGGCATGGACTGGGCCGTGCTGGCCGCCGCCGGCGTGCTGACCATCGTGCCGGGCGCGATCGTGATCTGGTTCGTTCGCCACTACATCGCGAAAGGATTCGCGATGGGCCGCGTTTAGGGTCGACACAGACCCCGAGGAGTTCGAGATATGTTTGCCTGGATGGTCTGGACCACTCCCGTGGCCGTCTTCTTCACCTGCATCGTGCTGATGCTGATCGGCATGACGGTGTGGGAGCTCAAGTCACCCACCACGTCGCGCCGCGGCTTCCTGCCGCTGGAAACCACGCGCGGCGACCGCCTCTTCATCGGGCTGCTCACCGCGGCCTACATCAACCTGGCCTTCGTGGGCCTGGCCGACAAGTTCATGCAGTGGTTCTCGCTGGAGAGCGAGCCGAGCGTGTGGATCAGCTTCGTGATCTCGATGGCGGTGCTCGCATTGATCATGCGGCGCGGCTGAATCGCTTCAAGGATGCGGCCCGCCAGCTTCCCCGGGGCCGATGTCTTCACGCACAACGGGGAAGAAACAACGAGGAGATGAGTGATGAAGGTGAAGTTCACTGCGCTGGCCGTGGCTTCGATGGCTGCCTTGGCCGGCCAGGCCGCCTGGGCCGGCGAAGCCGAAGCCAAGAAGTGGATCGACAACGAGTTCCAGCCGTCCACGCTGAGCAAGGACCAGCAGCTGGCCGAGATGAAGTGGTTCATCGAGGCAGCCAAGAAGCTGCAGGCCAAGGGGGTCAAGGAAATCTCGGTGGTCTCGGAAACCATCACGACGCACGAATACGAATCGAAGACCATGGCCAAGGCCTTCGAGGAGATCACCGGCATCAAGGTCAAGCACGACCTGATCCAGGAAGGTGACGTGGTCGAGAAGCTGCAGACCTCGATGCAGTCGGGCAAGTCCATCTATGACGGCTGGATCAGCGACTCCGACCTGATCGGTACCCACTACCGGTACGGGAAGATCATGAACCTGACCGACTACATGGCCGGCAAGGGCAAGGACTACACCAACCCCGGGCTGGACCTGAAGGACTTCATCGGCACCAAGTTCACCACCGCGCCGGACGGCAAGCTGTACCAGCTGCCCGACCAGCAGTTCGCCAACCTGTACTGGTTCCGCGCCGACCTCTTCGCCCGCCAGGACCTGAAGCGCAAGTTCCGCGAGAAGTACGGCTATGACCTGGGCGTGCCGCTGAACTGGAGTGCCTACGAGGACATCGCCGAGTTCTTCACCAACGACGTGAAGACCATCGACGGCAAGCCGATCTATGGCCACATGGACTACGGCAAGAAGGATCCGTCGCTCGGCTGGCGCTTCACCGATGCCTGGCTGTCGATGGCCGGCACCGCCGACATCGGCACGCCCAACGGCCTGCCGATCGACGAGTGGGGCATCCGCGTGGCCGACGACAAGTGCACGCCGGTGGGCGCCTCGGTGGCGCGCGGCGGCGCGACCAACTCGCCGGCCGCCGTGTATGCGCTCACCAAGTACGTGGACTGGATGAAGAAGTACGCGCCGAAGGAAGCCACCGGCATGACCTTCGGCGAAGCCGGCCCGGTGCCCGCGCAAGGCCAGATCGCCCAGCAGATCTTCTGGTACACCGCCTTCACCGCCGACATGACCAAGAAGGGCCTGCCGGTGGTGAACGAGGACGGCACGCCGAAGTGGCGCATGGCCCCCGGCCCCAACGGCCCGTACTGGAAGCAGGGCATGCAGAACGGCTACCAGGACGTGGGCTCGTGGACCTTCTTCGCCAACCACGACGAGAACCGCACCGCGGCCGCCTGGCTGTATGCGCAGTTCATCACCGCCAAGTCGACCTCGCTGAAGAAGACCATCGTGGGTCTCACGCCGATCCGCGAGAGCGACATCCAGAGCAAGGCCATGACCGACATGGCGCCCAAGCTCGGCGGGCTGGTGGAGTTCTATCGCAGCCCGGCCCGCGTGGCCTGGTCGCCCACCGGCACCAACGTGCCCGACTACCCGAAGCTGGCGCAGCTGTGGTGGAAGAACGTGGCGCAGGCGGTGACGGGTGAAAAGACCCCGCAGGGTGCGATGGACACGCTGGCCGACGAAATGGACCAGGTGCTGGCCCGCCTCGAGCGCGCCGGCATGGCCAAATGCGCGCCCAAGCTCAACAAGAAGGAAGACTCGAAGAAGTGGCTGAGCGACAAGCAGGCTCCGTGGGCCAAGCTCGCCAACGAAAAGCCGAAGGGTGAAACCATCGACTATTCGCGCCTGCTGCAAGCCTGGAAGGAAGGCAAGGTGCGCTGATCCGTTGTCTCCTCTGATGCCGGCCTGACCGGCATCGTGTTGCATGCCGCTGCACGCGTTGGTCGTGTGCAGCGGCTTTTTGTTTTTTCGTTAAGGACGCCTGAAAGACCCTACGTGACGGCCATGTGTCCGCATTGTTCGCGTAGGTGAAATGCCCCATTGCTGGGCGCCGTGTTTATCGACTAGGGCAAGCTGCCTAGAGTCGCGGCCATCGTCCATTCAGGACGCATTGGCCTCCCACCCGAATGAATCGTTTTGCCGCATCGCTGTCCGGCGGCCTGTTGCTGATGACCACCAGCCTGATGGCTCAGGCGTCCGCGCCCGATCGGGCTGACGCGGTTGCCCTGAAGGATGCAGTTCATGCCGCCGTTGCCACAGGCGAGCTGACCGGCCTGCTGAGCGCGGACTTCATCGCGCCGGCCGAGCGCGTGATGCTCGCTGCCGAGCCGGCCCCCAAGCAAACGTCGAGCAACAAGTGCTGATGCCCGACGTGCCAACCGCGCTTTCACGGTTGTCCCACCCCGGCACCGCACGGTGACTGCCACCTTGCAGTGCTTCCCCCTCAGTCCGCAGGAAAGATGAAGATGAAAAAATCCCTGATCGCCCTCGCCGTGCTTGGTACTGCTGGTGCAGCTTCGGCACAGTCGTCCGTCACGGTGTATGGCCGCGTTGACCTCTCGCTGGCGCAGCAGGCCGATGCGGTGAAGAACCGCGAAGTCCGCAATGGTTCGGGCAGCCGCCTGGGCTTCCGCGGCGTCGAAGACCTGGGCGGCGGCCTGAAGGCCGTGTTCCAGATCGAACACCGCTTCAACGCCGACACCGGCACGCAAAGCAATGCCGACCGCTATTGGGAAGGCAAGTCCATCGTCGGCCTCGAAGGCGGTTTCGGCCGCGTGACGCTGGGTCGCGAAGAGAACCCGGCCTACACGTTCAGCCAAGGTCCGGCCGATCCGTTCGGCACCGACACCGTGGCCACCAACGGCACCATCGTCAACGGCCGCGTCGGCACCACGCGCTACAGCGACACCGTGAACTACCGCTACTCGATCGCCGGCTTCTCCTTCGGCGCGCAGGTCGCGGAAGCCTCCAGCAACGCCGTCGGCGACGCGCAGAAGCGTCCCTACAGCCTGGGTGGTTCGTATGTCGCCGGCCCGATCGTCGTGGGCGTGGGCTTCGAGAACCCCTCCGACACCGACGACCGCTGGGCCACGATCAACGGCTCGTACAACCTCGGCTTCCTGAAGCTGGGCGCGTTCTACGGCTCGGGCAAGAACACCGCTGCGCAGAAGGTGCAGTCGTACCTCGTGTCTGCGGCCGCTCCGATCGGCGGCGGCGAGCTGCGCGCCAGCTACGGCGAGCTGAAGAACAAGGACCTGTCGCGCAAGCTCGACAAGCAGGCCGGCATTGGCTACCACTATTTCCTCTCCAAGCGCACCACGGTCTATGCCGACCTGGTGAGCGAGCGTCGCGACAACATGGCCGCGAACCTGGAGAAAAACGGTTTCGATCTCGGCATCAAGCACAACTTCTGATGAAGCCGGGCGCTGCAACTCGCCCGTCAGAAGTTTTCGAGAGCGTTCAGGCCACCCTTCGGGGTGGCCTTTTTTCTTTCTGTGCGCGTGCGGTGAAGCTCAGTGTGGTCCTACACCGGCGTCCGCTCCACGCTGACGGTGCTGCTGCAGGCGGTCAACGATATTGAAAGGGCAGGCCGTCACATGGCCTTTCGAGCGCGCCCGGCGTACCCAAGCTGGGGGCGGGCTGTATGCGAATTGCCAAGACCTTGAACCTGTTCTTTCCCCAGCCACCTTTTGGTGCCCACATCCCTACCTTGCTGAAACGTGTGCGCCTGCATCCCGCTCGCGGCCTGCGCATGCATTCACCTCCGGAGGACCCGCCGATCGAGGTGCCGGCCCCGCCGCCGCCCGAGCCCGAGGTGCCCGACATCAAGGAACCCGAGCCGACCATGCCCCCGGTGCGGGACCCGCCAGTCAATCCGCCGCGCGCGTGAGCCTTCGATCGCCGCTGCGCCGCTCAGGCCGGCAGCGCTTCGTCCAGCACTTCGATCCAGTGCCTGACCGGCGTGTCGGTGCCGCTTTGCAGGTGCTGGATGCAGCCGATGTTGGCTGACACGATGGCCTGCGGCGCGAGCGGCTGCAGCTGTGCGAGCTTGCGGTCGCGCAGCTCGTAGGCCAGCTTCGGTTGCAGCACCGAGTAGGTGCCGGCCGAACCGCAGCACAGGTGACTCTCGGCAGGCGCAAGGCCCACCTCGAAGCCCAGCTCGCGCAGCCCCGTTTCGACCCCGCCTCGCAACTGCTGCCCATGCTGCAGGGTGCAAGGCGGGTGGAAGGCGAGCTTCCGGTTGCGCAGTGAACGCAGCTTGGGCTTGAGCTTGGGCAGCAGCTCGGGCAGCAGCTCGGAGAGGTCCTTGGTCAACGACGCGATGCGCGAGGCCCGCTCGGCGTAGGCAGTGTCGTGCGCCAGATGGCGACCGTATTCCTTGACCGTGACGCCGCAGCCGGAGGCGTTCATGACGATCGCCTCCACGTCGCCGCGTTCGACCAGCGGCCACCAGGCATCGATGTTGCGGCGCATGTCGGCCAGGCCACCCTCGTGGTCGTTCAGGTGCGCGCGGATGGCGCCGCAGCAGCCCGTGCCGTCGGCCACCACGGCCTGGATGCCGGCGGCGTCGAGCACGCGTGCGGTCGCGCTGTTGATGTTGGGCATCATGGCCGGCTGCACGCAGCCCAGCAGCAGCAGCACCTTGCGCGGATGCTGGCGCGTGGGCCAGAAGTGCGCACGCGTGGCGGGCTTCGGCGGCACCTTGTTCCTGAGCGTGGCCGGCAGCAGCGGCCGCACCGCCTGCCCGAGCTTCATGGCCGGCGCGAACAGCGCGGAGGTCAGCCCCTCCTTCAGCAGCCAGCGCTTCACCCGTTCGCCCGCCGGGCGCTCGACCTTGGCTTCGACGATCTGGCGGCCGATGTCGACCAGGGTGCCGTACTGAACGCCCGAAGGGCAGGTGGACTCGCAGTTGCGGCAGGTGAGGCAGCGGTCGAGGTGCAGCTGCGTGCTGCGGGTGGGCTCGGCGCCTTCGAGCACCTGCTTCATCAGGTAGATGCGCCCGCGCGGCCCGTCGAGCTCGTCGCCCAGCAACTGGTAGGTGGGGCAGGTGGCGGTGCAGAAACCGCAATGCACGCACTTGCGCAGGATGGCCTCGGCGTCGCGGCCTTCATGCGTGTTCTGGAACTCGGGGGCGAGGTGCGTCTGCATCGTCGTGGTGAATTCAGAGGTCCGCGTACAGTCGCCCGCGGTTGAAGATGCCCGCCGGATCGAATGCCTTCTTCAATTCGCGGTGGATGCGATCCAGCGGCGCGGAGAGCGGGGCGAACGCGCCGGCCGCCTTGTTGGCCGCGTAGAACAGCGTCGCATGCCCGCCCAGCCGGGCCGCCGCCTCGCGCACGCCGGCGGCCGGTGCGGTGGTGCACAGCCAGCGTTGCGCGCCGCCCCATTCCACCAGCAGTTCGCCCGACACCGGCAGCGGCGGAGCCGTCTGCGGCAGCGACAGGCGCCACAGCGCCGCGCCGGCATCGACGGCGCCGCGTGCCTTCTGGAAGAACTCGTCGCTGTGGTCGCGCAGGCCGTTCCAGAACTGGCTGGCGAACACCGGGTCGATCAGCTCGCCGCCGAGCTCCTGCATGGCCGCCTGCACGGCGGCATGGGCGCCGCGCAGCCGCAGCACCAGCGTGCCGTCCCACCAGGCGCTGGCGTTGAGCGGCAGCGGCCGGGCCGCCAGCGTGTGCAGGTGCTGCAGCGCCTCGGCCTGCGGCAGCTCGAAACGCAGCGTGGCCGTCGCCGGCGCCATGGGCAGGACCTTGAGCGATACCTCGAGGATGACTCCCAGCGTGCCCATCGAGCCGGCCAGCAGGCGTGAGACGTCGTAGCCCGCGACGTTTTTCATCACCTGCCCGCCGAAGCTCAGCACCTCGGCACGGCCGTTGAGCAGCGTGGCGCCGAGCAGGTAGTCGCGCACCGCACCCGCGCTGGCGCGCGGCGGGCCGGACAGCCCGGCGGCCACCATGCCGCCCACCGTGCCGCCGCCGCCGAACCGCGGCGGCTCGAAGGCAAGGCACTGGCCCCGTTCGGCCAGCGCGGCTTCCAGTTCGGCCAGCGGCGTGCCGGCGCGTGCGGTGACCACCAGCTCGGTCGGTTCGTAGCTGCTGATGCCGGCCAGTCCGCTGACGTCGAGCAGGTCGCCGCGCAGCGAGCCGCCGTAGAAGTCCTTGCTGCCCGCGCCGCGGATGCGCAGCGGCGTCTGGGTGGCGGCCGCGCCGCGCACGCGCTCGACCAGGTCCGTGAGTGCGAGATCCATCGTCGTGTTCAGAACCTCGGCAGGTCGGGGAAGGGCAGCAGCCCGCGTTTCACGTGCATCTTTCCGTACTCGGCGCAGCGCGCCAGCGTGGGGATCACCTTGCCGGGGTTGAGCAGGCCATCGGGATCGAAGGCGCGCTTGAGCGCCAGCATCTGCTCGCGTTCTTCAGGGCTGAACTGCACGCACATCGAGCCGAGCTTCTCGACGCCCACGCCGTGCTCGCCGGTGACCGTGCCCCCCAGCGCCACGCTGGTTTCCAGGATGTCGGCGCCGAAGAGCTCTGCGCGGTGCAGCTGGTCGGCGTCGTTGGCATCGAACAGGATCAGCGGGTGCAGGTTGCCGTCGCCGGCATGGAACACGTTGGCACAGCGCAGCCCGTATTTCGTTTCCATCTGCGCGATGGCGATCAGGATGTCGGCCAGCCTCTTGCGCGGGATGGTCGAGTCCATGCACATGTAGTCGGGGCTGATGCGGCCGGAGGCCGGGAAGGCGTTCTTGCGGCCGCTCCAGAACTTGAGGCGCTGCGCCTCGTCCCTGCTCACTTCGACGCGGGTGGCGCCCGAGCCGACCAGCACGTCCATCATGCGGCCGATCTCTTCGTTCACCTCCTCGCGGGTGCCGTCGCTTTCGCACAGCAGGATCGCCTCGGCATTGAGGTCGTAGCCGGCATGCACGAAGTCCTCGACTGCGGCGGTCATCGGCTTGTCCATCATCTCGAGGCCGGCGGGGATGATGCCTTCGCCGATGATGTTGGCCACCGCGTCTCCAGCTTTGCGGATGTCGTCGAAGCTGGCCATGATGCAGCGCGCGGTGGGCGGCTTGGGCAGCAGCCTGACCGTCACCTCGGTCACCACGCCCAGCATGCCTTCGCTGCCGATGAACACCGACAGCAGGTCGAGCCCTGCTGCATCGAGCGCGTCGCTGCCGAACTCGAAGGCTTCGCCTTCGACCGTGTAGCCGCGCAGCTTCAGCACGTTGTGCACGGTGAGGCCGTACTTGAGGCAGTGCACGCCGCCTGAGTTCTCGGCCACGTTGCCGCCGATGGTGCAGGCGATCTGGCTGCTCGGGTCCGGGGCGTAATAGAGGCCGAAGGGCGCGGCCGCTTCGCTGATGGCGAGGTTGCGCACGCCGCATTGCACGACCGCCACACGCGCCAGCGGATCGACCTTCCGGATGCGGTTGAACTTCGCCAGCGACAGCGTCACGCCCAGCGCATGCGGCAGCGCGCCGCCGGACAGGCCGGTGCCCGCGCCGCGCGCCACCACCGGCGCCTTGAGGCCATGGCAGGCGCGCAGCACGGCCGCCACCTGCTCGTCGGTCTCGGGCAAGGCCACGACCAGGGGCTGCTCGCGGTAGGCGGTGAGTCCGTCGCACTCGTAGGGCACGGTGTCCTCGCGCCGCCACAGCAGCGCATGGGCCGGCAGCACGCCCTTCAGGGCATTCACCACTTCAGCCTGGCGGGCGGCGCGATCGGTCGTGGCGGTGTGAGCGGTGGGAGGGGCGAGTTCTGGCTGGGCGTTCATCGCGGGGCGGCCTGGCTCTTTGAGGCTGCCCCGACTGTACTGCGCGCGTGCTGAGCACGGCCTGAACGGACGCGGTCACATCAACCGTGACCGCGCTGCGTGGAAAGAGGAACTGGCGCTCAGGCAGCGCGCGCGTTCAGGCCCAGGGCGGCGAGCAGCTCGGCGGCCACCGCGGCGGACGACATCGGGTTCTGGCCGGTGATGAGCTGGCCGTCGCGCACCGCATAGGCGCTCCAGTTCGGGCCGCGCTCGAAGCGCCCGCCCAGCTCGCGCATGCGCTGCTCCAGGTGGAAGGGCACGATGTCGGCCAGGCCCACGGCGACCTCTTCCTCGTCGGTGAAACCGTTGACGCGCTTGCCGGCCAGGATGGACTGCCCGTCCGGCCGCTTCGCGCTCACCAGCCCGGCGGGGCCATGGCATACCGCCGCGACGAACTTGCCGGCCGCCCAGGCCGATTCGACCGCGCGCTGCACGCCGGCATCGCCGGGCAGGTCCCACATCGTGCCGTGGCCGCCGGGGAAGAACACCGCGTCATAGGCCGATGCATCCACCGAAGCGGCCACCGGCACCTGCGCGAGCCGGCGCTGCAGCGCCTCGTCCTTCACCAGCCGCTCGACGGCCGGCGACTCGTTCTGGCCGGCAGGCTTGAGGCTCTGCTCGTCGAAGGGGGCGGCGCCACCGCGCGGCGACGCGAAGTCGACCACCGCGCCGGCGTCGGCCAGCGCGTAGTAGGGCGCGGCCAGCTCCTCGGCCCAGATGCCGGTGGGCTTGCCGTGCTGGCCCATCACGTTGTTGGAGGTCAGGATCATCAGGACGCGGGTCTGCTTGCTCATGGGAGGGTTCCTCGAGGGTGCTTGAATGTGAAGTCACTGTATTGGCGCTGCCGCCGTAAGAAAATGGCCGCAGCTTCAATTCATTGATTACGCAAAGGAACAAGCGCTGATGAGCCGCCACTTCGAGCCCGTGCAGCTGGGCAGCATCGAGCTCTTCTGCCGGGCTGCCGAACTGGGCAGCTTCACCGCCGCGGCGCAGGCCCTCGGCCTCACGCCGGCGGCAGTGAGCCGCTCGATCGCCCGCCTGGAGGCGCGGCTGAAGGTCAAGCTCTTCGTGCGTACCACGCGTCAGGTGCGGCTCACCGACGACGGGCGCCTGTACTTCGAGCATTGCCGGCAAGCGCTGGGCCAGATCGAGGCCGCCGAGCGCGCCATCACCGGCCGGCAGGGCCAGCCGGTGGGCACCCTGCGCATCAGCGCGCCCACCACCTATGCGCATCACCGGCTGCTGCCGCTGCTGCCGCGGCTGATGGAGCGACATCCGCAGCTGGCGGTCGAGCTCAACGTCTCGAACCGCAACATCGACTTCGTCGAGGAGGGCTACGACCTGGCCATCCGGGCCGGCAACCCGCCGGACAGCCGGCTGGTGGCGCGCACGCTCGAGGATGCCGCCGTCGGCGTGTATGCATCACCGGCCTACCTGCGCAGGCACGGCACGCCGCGTTCGCTCGACGATCTGCGTCAGCACGCCTGCATCCAGTTCGAACTGCCCAGCACCGGCCGCCCCGTGCCGTGGATCTTCGTGGCGGGCGGCCGGGAGCATGACCTGGCGTTCGACAGCCGCTGGCGTGTGAGCGACGACGTGCTGGGGTGCGTGAGCCTGGCCCGGGCCGGCGCCGGCCTGTGCCAGACCTTCGACTTCGTCGCGGCCGAGGCGCTGCAGCGTGGCGAGCTGGTCGAGGTGCTGCAGGACCTGCGCGGCCGCAGCCGGCCGTTCTCGGCGCTGTACCCGCACAACCGGCACCTGTCGGCCGGCGTGAAGGCGTTCGTGGACTTCCTGCTGAATGAGGTGCAGGGCGTCAGTCGTCGTAGAGGTAGGCCTGCACCGTCGCGCCCACGCGCCGCACGAGCTCCGCGCGCTTCTGGTTGACCACCGGTGGCAGCCTGAGCACATAGCGGCACAGCGCAAGGCCGAGGATCTGCGTGGCGATGAGCCCGGCGCGGCGCGCGGCGGCCGCACCCGTCTCGCCGCACAGCCGCGCCACCATCGGCCCGACCTGCGTGGCAAAGATGGCCTGCATGCGCTCGGCTCCCGCCTCGTGGGTGACCGCGGTCCGCAGCAGCGCCATCAGCGTTTCGTCGCACTCCCAGCGGTCGAGGAAGTGCTCGACCAGCGCGGCGCCCACTTCGCGGCGCGGCCGGGCGGACAGGTCGGGCAGACGCAGGTCGAACTCGGCGGCGGCGGCGAACAGCCCTTCCTTGTTGCCGAAGTAGCGCATGACCATCGCCGGGTCGATGCCGGCCTGGGCCGCGACCGCCCGGATGGTGGCGGCCTGGTAGCCGTTGGCGGCGAACTGCTCGCGCGCTGCGGCCAGGATGGCGGCCTTGGTGGCGTCGGAGCGGCGCGGGGCGGGGGCGTCTTCTTCGTTGCGCATGTCATCCAGTATATGTCAACGGCTGTTGACATCCTGGTTTTGTGCATCTATTGTCAACATGTGTTGACCAACAACTGTTGACAAGAGGAATCCGCCATGACCGTCGACTCTCCATCCCGCAACGGCTTCGATGCCGACGTGCTCATCGTCGGCGCCGGGCCGACCGGCCTTGCGCTGGCCGTTGCGCTCGCCAGCCGCGGCATCCGCGCCGGCGTCATCGACCGCCAGGCCGAAGGCGCCAACACCTCGCGGGCCGCCGTCGTGCATGCGCGCACCCTGGAAGTGCTGGAGCCCCTGGGCGTTTCGCAGACGCTGGTCGGCCTGGGAATTCCCGCCCAGCGCTTCACCATCCGCGATCGCGATCGTGTGCTGGTGCCGATCGGCTTCTCGCAGCTGCCCACCCGCTATCCCTACACGCTGATGGTGTCGCAGGCGGTGACCGAAGACGTGCTGCTGCAGCGCCTGGCAGCACTGGGCGGCCATGTGCTGCGGCCGCGCGCGCTGGCGGCCCTCGCGCAGGACCCAGGCGGGGTCACCGCGACGCTGGACGATGGCAGCCGGCTGCGCGCCCGCTACCTGGTGGGTGCCGACGGCATGCATAGCAGCGTGCGGGAGCTGTGCGGCATACCGTTCTCGGGCGGCAGCTACGGCGAGTCGTTCGTGCTGGCCGACGTGCACCTGGACGCAGGCGCTCCGGCCGACGAGGTGATCCTGTACTTCTCGCCGGCCGGCATGGTGGTGGTGGCCCCGCTGCCCGGCGGCGTCCACCGCATCGTCGCCACGGTGGACGATGCGCCCGAACAGCCCTCGGCCGCCTGCGTGCAGGCGCTGCTCGACGCACGCGGCCCGCAGCGCGAGCGCGCCGTCGTGCGCGAGGTGCTGTGGGGCTCGCGCTTCCGGGTGCATCACCGCGTGGCCGACAGCTATCGCGCCGGGCGCGTGCTGCTGGCCGGCGACGCGGCCCATGTGCACAGCCCGGCGGGCGGCCAGGGCATGAATGCCGGCATCCTCGACGCGATGAGCCTGGCCGATGCGCTGGCCCGGGCGCTGAAGGGCGACGAGAGTGCGCTCGATGCCTACGGCAGCCGGCGCCGGCCGGTCGCGCAGCAGGTGGTGGCCTTCGCCGATCGCCTCACGCGCCTGGCCACGGTTCGGCCGGGATTGCGGGGCTTGCGCAACCTGCTGCTGTCGTGCCTGTCGCGGCTGCCTGCGTTCCGCCAGCGCCTGGCGTGGCGGCTCTCGGGGCTGGTCTATCGCTGATGGGTGAACACCGTCAGGACGCCGGTGTAGCCATACAGGTGGTGATGCGCGATTTCGCCGCCGGCAAAAAAACCGACCAGTGGCACATCGCCGAGCGCGTGCTTCACGATGGCCAGTTCGGCCGACGGCGCACCGAAATGCGGGCCGCCGCGGCCGGCGCAGCTCACGTACACCGCGCCGGCAATGCCCGGCATGGTGTGGGCCGGGTGGCCTGGGTCGGCACCTCGCCCTTGCAGCGCCTGCTCCAGCGGCTGGGTTTCCGGCTCGACTTCCTCGCGGATCTCGGTACAGATGCGCACCAGGTCGCGTCGCGCTGCTTCGACGTTGCGGGTGCAGAAAGCCAGCTGCGCGCCCACCTGGGCTCGGTCGGCAATCGCCACGCCGCGCCGGCCCGGGTCGATGCCTACAAGGTGTCGCACCCGCACGTCGGTGCCGAACTGGCCGGGCCGCGTGACGACGGTGTCACCGGCGTCGGTGAGTCCGACCAGCGTGTTTCGCAACCGGGGCAGCACCTCGCGCGGCCTTGCGGCGTCGAGCTGCAGGTCGTGCAGCAGGCATTCGAGCGCCGGCTCGTTGTCGAGCGACACCACCACATTCTGTTCAGCCTCGGTGATACGCCGCGCGGGGCCCACCGGCTGGCTGCCCTGCGTGACCCGGGAGACGATGCCGACGCCCGCGCCGAATGCCACGCCGGAGAGGCCGCCCTCGAACACGCCGTCGGCCATGTGCAGCGCCCGTGTGCGCGCAGCCGTCAGGCCGCCGAAGACATAGCCCGCATCGGTGCGCTCGGCGAGCTCGACGATCAGTTCCCCCAGATCGGGCGTGCCGGCATCGGCGTGCACCAGTGCGGTCTGCGCTGAAAAGCCGGACAGCGGGCGCAGGCCCGAGAACAGCTTGAACTGGTCGCGCGGCACGTCGCCCAGCATCAGCGTCAGGGCGGGCTCGTCGAAGTATTCGACGCCGCTGCCCGACACGCCGACCCCCACCCCACCCACCCAGGCGACACCCGGGAAGCGCTCACGCAGGCGCTCGAGCACCGCTTCGGCAGCGCCGGCGTAGTGATCGGTGAGGTAGATCCAGCCCAGCGTGAGGCCGCTGTGTCCGGCCACTTGAGCTTCGAGCTGGGCAAGGGCCAGTCCGAGGGCCATGCGCCAGTCCGGGTGCGTGGCGTGGGCGCAGGCAAATGGTGTCATGGCAGGAGGCAGGCGGATCCGGCGCCCACGATAACAGCAGGCGGTTCGGCCGCGCGCGTCAAAAGGTGTACAGCCCGGCAGGGTTGTGGGTCAGTCGCCGCGGCCGTCGGCCGTGTTCTTCGTGGACTTGGCCGCAGGCCTGGCCGCGGCCTTGCGGGCAGGCGCCGCCTTGCGCGTCGCTGTGCGTGCCGCGGCGCCTACCACGCTGCCGGCCACCTCGGCCGCTTTCTTGGCCGGGGCCATGCCGGCCTTGAGCGTCTGCTCGGCGGCACTGAAGCTCTGCTTCACCAGGTTGCTGGCCAGGTTCTTCGCCGAGTCGGTGGCTGCATCCTTCATCGCCGTGGCGGCCAGTTGCGTGAACTGCTTGGTGAGAGCACCCCACCACTGCATCGGGTCCACCGCGCCGACCGGCAGGCTCGCGCCGGCGGCGTCGGAGGCAGCCTTGCCCTTGCCGCGCGCAGCGGCTGGCTTCCTGGCCGAGGCTGCGGGTGACTCGCCGCCGCCTGCGGGAGCCGACGGCGTGCGCAGCGTCAGCGAGTCGCGCAGCACATCCACCGGCACGTTCATGCTCTTGAGCGTGGACAGCGTCATTCGCTGGACTTCGAGCGCCTGGATCGTGGCGCCCAGCATGCGGGCGTTCTGCTCGAGCCAGAACTGCACCGTGCGCAACTCCTCGATGCGTTTCTCGAGCTCTTCGGGGTTCAAGGTCGGAGCCACCCAGGAGCCGATGTTGGGCAGGGCCGCACCCGCGTTCTTCACCAGGCCCTGCAGGAATTCGAAGCCGGGGACCAGCTTGCCGAAGGCCAGCGCCTGATCGATGGGGCCGCTCGAAGTCGTCATCTTGCTTGTCTCCTGTGGGGCGTTGTGGTCAGGCGAGGCGAGGGCTCATTGTGCGTCAGCCCGCTGCGCGGGTTCGAACGGCACGCGCTCGACCCGGTAGCCGCGCTGTGCCATGAGCGCCGGCAGGCCGTTGCGGCCGATCATGTGCAGGCTGCCGACGCCGGCCAGCACCGAGGCGCCCTCGCCGTGCAGCCGGTCGATGCCCTCGGCCAGGCCGATGTTCCGGTCGTCGAGCAGCCGCCGCATCTGCGCTCGCTCGGCTTCCGTTTCCATGCAGCCGCACCACTGCTCGTAGCGTTCCATCTCGGCGAGGTCGCCACGGGCCCAGACGTCGGCGATGCGCAGCAGCGCCGGCCGTGCGCGACCGGTTTCGAGTTCGGCCAGCGTCTGTTCGACGAATTGCAGGTGTTCGGCGGCCGAGCGGCCGAGCAGGGCGCGTGTCTGCAGTTCGGGTGTCTCGAGCGAGACGACGCGCTTGCGTGCCGTGCGGGCAAACGCGGCCAGCATCGGGTCGATCCCGTAGGCAGGATCCAGCCCGTCCCAGCGACCGGACATCACCATCAGCGTGGCTGCCTGCAGGGCTGGCGGCAGTGCCGAGAGCGCCTGCGCAGGCAGGCATGCGCGCTCGACCTGCCGCATGAGGCGGTCCGACAGCGCTCGCGGCAAGGTGACCGGCTCCGCGCCGGCGGGCGGCGTGAGCAGCTGCTCCCGGATCTGCGGGTCCAGCATGTCGAGCTCCAGGGCGATGGTGTCCGCCTGTCGCAACGCCTGTGTCAGAAGCGGCCCTGGAAACACCCATTCGAGACGCGCCACATGCAGCGTGCCGTACAGCCAGGAACTGCGGCCGTCTTTCTGAAGCCGCCAGAGGAAGCCGCGGTCGCGAGCGGACTTGAGACCGGCCTGCGCCTGCTCGGCCGTGGGCGCCACAGCCGAAGGCGGGCAGGCCGCATCGGACTGTTCCCGCGCCACACTGGGAGCCAGCAGCCCGCAAAGCAGGCTCAGGGAGGCAGCGAGGCGGCACACAGCGAGACGGCGCTTCATGTCAGAGGGGGCAGATGGTTCGGCCGGCAAGCATGACATGACCAAAAGAAAAAGCGGCCCCGCGGGGCCGCTTTCGAGATGGGCTTGCGCCGATCAGAAGTTGTGGCGGATGCCAAAAGCAAACGACGAGTAGTCGGTGCCATCGGCGGCCGTGGCCGGCAGGAAGTAGTCAGCGGCCGACTCGTTGTCGAGGCGGGTGTAGTAGCCGTACAGCTTGGTGCGCTTGGACAGGTTGTGGTTGTAGCCCAGCGTGTACTGCTTGGCACCGGTGTTGTCGACACCGCCACGGTCGCCGGCCCAGCCCACGTTGGCGTGGAACTCACCAGCACCCAGGGCGTACATGGCTGCAAAGCGGAAGGTGTTGCGCTTGGCGCTGTCGCTCGGCGCGCCCGCCGTCTCGCCCATGGTGCGCTGGTAGTAGCCACCCAGCGTGAAGGCACCCAGCTCGTACAGTGCGCGCACGGCAAGCGCGCTCGGACCGTCCTTCACGTCCTGGTAGCCGGCGCCCACGTGCAGGGGGCCGAAATCGCCGTTGTAGGCCACGTCATACGTACGGTTGCCCACGCCACCGTCGCGGGTGGTTCCGGCCACTTCGATGGTGTTGCCGGCGAAGCTGGGGGTCTTGTACGAGATCTTGTCGGTGTTCTGCGACAGGTAGTCGTACAGCTTGTCTTCCGACGTACCCGTGTCGTGGTTGTGCATGCTGACGTAGTCAGCCGTGGCGTAGTAGGCCTCGCTGGTCATGTTGCCCAGACGCACCTTGCCGAATCCACCTTGCAGGCCGACGAAGCTGCTGCGACCCCAGAACGTGGACGCGGCCGTACCGGTGTCAGGGCTGAAGCCGTGCTCGATCTCGAAGAGAGCGGAGAGGCCGCCGCCGAGGTCTTCGGTACCGCGGAAGCCGATACGCGACGAGTTGTTGTTCAGGTTGTTGGCGGCGTCCTGTCCGGAGAACTTCTCGCGCTCGAAGGTCATGTTCAGACGACCGTAGATGGTCACCGAGCTTTGAGCGAACGCCGACGTGGCAGCCGTAGCGGCCAGCGCGGCCAGGAGAAGAGTACGTTTCATTTGCATGTCCTCTAGAGGGTTCGAGTGGTGATGCGCCGGGCGTGATGCATGTCACGCGACCTTGTGCGTGCGGGAACTATAAGAAACGCCCTAGGGGTTCCACCGTAGAACGCCGCAAAACGGCCGCAATCGCGCCCAAACTGATGTGTCCACGCAACATTTGCTTGGTACGGCCACGCCGAATCCGAAGGTTTGTCGTCGGCTGGCGACGCAGCGACACTCCTTCTTGCCGATCGCCGCCGGCAAGAAGAGGCAGGCTCAGCGGTCAGCCGACACCACCGTCTGCTCGATGGCGCCGAATACGCTCTGGCCGTCGCGGCCCTTCATCTCGATGCGGATGGTGTCGCCGAACTTCATGAACTCGGTGGACGGCTGCCCGTTCTCGATGGTTTCGATGGCCCGTTTCTCGGCGATGCAGCTGTAGCCGTGCGACCAGTCCTTGTTGCTCACCGTGCCCGAGCCGACGATGGACCCGGCCCGCACGTTGCGCGTCTTGCAGACGTGGGCGATCAACTGGCCGAAGTGGAAGGTCATCTCGGGGCCTGCGTCGCACATGCCGACCTTGCGACCGTTCCAGGCCGACTGCAGCGTCAGGTGCACGCGACCGCCTTGCCAGGCGTCACCCAGCTCGTCCGGGGTGACGGCCACCGGGCTGAACGCCGTGGCCGGCTTGCTCTGGAAGAAGCCGAATCCCTTGGCGAGTTCGGCAGGAATGAGCTGGCGCAGGCTCCAGTCGTTGGCCAGCATCACGAGCCGCACGGCCTCTAGCGCTTCGTCGGGCGTGCAGCCCATGGCCACGTCGCCGGTGACCACCGCCACCTCGGCCTCGAAGTCGATGCCGAAATCCTCGCTGGCGAAGACGGCCGGATCGCAGGCGCCGAGGAAGTCGTCGCTGCCGCCCTGGTACATCAGAGGGTCGCTGTAGAAGCTCTCGGGCACTTCGGCATTGCGCGCCTTGCGCACCAGCTCGACATGGTTGATGTACGCGGAACCGTCGGCCCATTGATAGGCCCGCGGCAGCGGCGCCATGCACAGCTGCGGATCGAACGCGAAGGCATGGCGTGCCTTGCCGCTGTTGAGCGTCTCGTACAGGTCCTGCAGCTGCGGCGACAGGAAGTTCCAGTCGTCCAGGACTTGCTGCAGGCGTGTGGCGGTGTTGGTGGCGTAGTGGGCGAGGCTCAGATCGCGCGAGACGACGACCAGCTGGCCGTCACGCGAACCGTCCTTGTAGGTGGCGAGTTTCATGAGAGTGACGCAATGCGCCGGCTGACACGGGGGGCGAGGCGGCGCGATATTACGATGCGACGAATGAATGACTCCGAGAAGAACCGTGCAGCCCGGCGCCCGGCGCTGCGTCGGGCCGTGCCGTTCCTGCTGGCCGTGGGCCTGGCGGTCAGCCTCCACCTGGCGCTCCTGGGCGGATTGGGCGACGACCCCGCACCCGCGCCCCCACCCGCCCTGCAGGCGACGAGCGCACCGCCGCCCCAGACGGTCGAAACCCGCCCCGTCGCCGTGGCCGCAGCGCCGGCACAGGCTGCGCCAACCGATCCGCCGCATCGCGAGCCCGCGACGCCGGAGGGTCGCCCGAGTGAGCCGCAGGCGGCTGCCGCCGCGCGAAGCAGCGAGAAGAGGCGGCGGGTGGTGAAGCAGCCGCAAGGGGCGCCTGCCACGGCAGCGGCTTCGCACGCCGCCGAAGCGCCTGCGCTGGTGCCCGCAACCGTCGAGGTGGAGGAGGCTGCGGCCGGCGGCAGTGCGCCGGAGAAGCCACCGATCGAGAAGGTTCCGGTGTATGCGACCCGCGTGCCGCCCTCGACGACCTTGCGCTACGTGATGAGCCGCGGCCCCATCGCGGGCGAGGGTGAGTTGCGCTGGCAGCGCAACGGCGGCAGCTACGAGCTGCGGCTAGAGGGCAGGGTGCCCCTGCTCGGCACCTTGCTGACCCAGGTGAGCCGCGGCGGCTTCGACTCGGCCGGCCTCGCGCCCGAGCGCCATACCGACAAGCGGCGCCGGCGCGGCGAACAGGCCGCGAACTTCCAGCGCGACGCCGGGCTCATCACGTTCTCCGGCTCCTCGGCCCAGTACCCCCTGGTGCCCGGCGCGCAGGACCGCGTGAGCTGGATGGTGCAGCTCGCCGCCATCGCCCAGGCATGGCGCGGGTCGCTCGCCAGCGGTGAACACATCGTGTTGCTGGTCGCCAGCGCGAGGGGCGATGCGGACGTGTGGTCGTTCCGGGTGCAGGGCACCGAAACGGTGTCGCTGCCGGTCGGCCCGGTGCCGGTGCTGAAGCTGCTGCGCGAGCCGCGGCGCCCCTACGACACCAAGGTCGAGGTGTGGCTGGATCCGGCCCGCCACCACCTGCCGGTGCGCGCCCGCCTCACCGACACCAACGGCGACCCCTTCGAGCTGCAGTTGAGCGAGGAACTCCGCGCACCGTGAACCCACCGCTCAAGTCGGGGGTGACTAATGCCGAAGCTGCTGTCATCGTCTGGCTTGAAAGTTGCGTTGGAGACCGCAGGTAGGCTCCTCAAGGAGAACCCTTCCATGCAAATGCTGTACAACTCGGAAAACTTTGCGGTCGTGCAGTTCGATGTACCGACCGACGGAGTGGACGAGGCCGAACTCGGCGCCAATGCGCTGACTCGCGGCGGCTACGAGATCGTGGACAAGTTCGCGCGCAAGGAAATCTTCATCGAAGGGGCGCTGGCCCAGAGCTTCAAGGAGGGCGTCGAAGCCCTCATCGAGACGTCTCCCGACGTCGACGAGCTCGATGCCTACGTCGCTCGTTTCGCCAACCTGGCCCAGCAGCCCGTCGTCCTCCACTGAGCGCCCCAGGCGGCGCCGCGCGTCTCCCGCTTCGCGTCTTCGCCGACTGCGTGCTTGCCCGGGGCTTGCCGGGCGCGCGCGGCTGCGCCAAGATCGCCCGCAACCCCTGGTTCCGTCATGGGGCACATGCGGAGACGCTGCGTGGTCAAACGCCATCAGGAAACGCGAGTGCTTCTGTCGCCCGGCTTGTCCGAGGCGCCGGTGCTCGACCGCATGTGCTCGCACTTCGTGCTCACGCTCACCCTCAAGAGCGCCGGGCGCTTCAACCTGCGCCGCGACTGGAACAGCCTGCTGTCGCTGACCGGCCGGCATCTGGTGTGGCCGGTGTCGGTGCTCGAGCGGCTGCGCGAATTCCTGGTGCGCCGCGTGCGCGGCAACGCGCAATGGGCCGGCCACGAGGCGTTGAGCCATGACGCCTTCATCGCGCGGTTTGCGGCCTGGCGCGGGCCCTATGAGGAAGGCACGCTGTTCTTCTACATCGACGAATACATCAAGGACCAGGCCAAGGACCTGATGGTGATGCTGGGCGCCACCTGCGAATGGCTGGCCCGCAACCTGAAGAAGGAATCGACCCTCGTCGAGAAGAACATCGATTCGCTCGCCGGCCTGCTGCAGCTCAACCCGGCCGAGCGTGCGCTGCTGCTGTACGGCACCCTGGCGCGCTACCAGCGCGACCTGCGCGGCCTGCTGGTCGAGTTCAAGGTCTCGAACGCACAGGAGGCGTTCGCCGCCATCGCCGACGTGGCGGGGGTCGACGAGAAGGAGGTCGCCGAGGCGTTGCGGGCCGGCTCGCGGCTCGAGCGCATCGGCATGGTCGAGAACCTCATCTCGGAGCACAACATCACCGACCTGGCCGACCTCATGAAGGTGAGCGAGCAGCTGCCGCCGGTGCTGATGCGCGAATACCGCGACCAGTCCGAGCTGATGGCGGTCTTCACCCGGCCGGCCAGCCGCACCGAACTGGCAATGGCCGACTTCTCCTTCGTGGCCGAGGACGCACGCATGCTGGTGGCGCTGTTGCGCAACGCCGTGGCGCACAAGGAACCGGGCGTGAACATCCTGATGTACGGCCCGCCGGGCACGGGCAAGACCGAGCTCGCCAAGGTGGTGGCCGAGGCGGCCGGGCTCGAGCTCTACGAAGTGGAATACGCCGACCGCGATGGCAATTCGCTGTCGGGGCGGGACCGCTACCGCTCGCTGCAGATCAGCCAGGTGTTCCTGAAGGGCAGCCACAAGGTCGCGTTGCTGTTCGACGAGGTGGAAGACGTGTTCCCGCCGATCTCCACCGACACCGCGCAGCTGATGGCGCGGCTCGACACCGGCGAAGGCACGGTCTCCGGCTCGGTGAGCGGCAAGGCCTGGGTGAACCAGATCCTCGAGACCAACCCGGTGCCGGTGATCTGGGTCACCAACCGCATCGAGCAGATCGACCCGGCGTTCCGCCGGCGCTTCCAGTACCACCTCGAGCTCACCTCGCCGCCGCCGGGCGCGCGCGAGGCCATCGTCGCGCGGGCGCTCGAAGGGGTGAGCGTGTCGCAGCAACTGGTGGGGCGGCTGGCCGGCCGGCAGGGCCTCACCCCGGCGCAGATCCGCACCGCAGCGCGCTTCGCCAAGCTGGCCGGCGCCGAGGGCGAAACCGCGCAGGCGCTCATCGAGCGGCAGCTCGCCAATGCCGACAAGGCGCTCGGCATGCATGCGCAGCGCGGCGCCCGAGCCGTGGTCACCCACTACGACCTCGGCCTGCTCAACGTCGAAAGCCGCTTCGAGGTGCCGCGCATCATCGAGGCCCTGCGAAGGCGGCAGGGCGGTACCTTGTGCTTTCACGGCCCGCCGGGAACCGGCAAGACCGCACTGGCCGAGCACATCGCGGCATCGCTGCAGCGGCCGCTGCAGGTGCGCCAGGCGTCCGACGTCATGAGCAAGTACGTCGGCGAAACCGAGCAGAACATGGCGCGCATGTTCGAGGACGCCGAGCGCGAAGGCGCGGTGCTGCTGCTCGACGAGGCCGACAGCTTCCTGCGCAGCCGCCGCATGGCCGAGCGCAACTACGAGGTCAGTGAAGTGAACGAGATGCTGCAGGGCATGGAGCGTTTCAGCGGCGTGTTCGTCTGCACCACCAACCTGTTCGACGAACTCGACGAAGCCGCGCTGCGCCGCTTCACCTTCAAGATCCGCTTCAAGCCCTTGTCCGCGCCGCAGCGCGAGCGCATGTTCGCCGCCGAGGCGCTGGCCGGTGCCGACGTGCAGGCGCTCTCGTCCGACCAGCGCAAGCGCCTTTCGGCGCTCGACCTGCTCACACCCGGCGACTTCGCCGCGGTGCGCCGGCAGGCCGACATCCTGGCGGCCGTGCTGACGGCGGACGAATTCCTGGCGCAGCTCGAGGCCGAGCACCGCGTCAAGCCCGAGGTGCGCCAGCGCCGGGGCATGGGATTCCTGCACTGACCCGCCGGCGGTACGCCCCTGTTTGAGGGGGTGCCGCCGCGCGGCGTGCAAAAAGTCGCGTCACCGCGGCTACAAACCGGGGCTTCGCGCCGCCTGTGCGGCATCCCTCACGACCCTGTGGGTCAAGTGCCCTGCACAAGCGTCGATAACCGCCCATGCCCCTTAGCTTCGTCGTGTCGCCGCCCGCCGGTTCCGGGGCCCGTCGTCGTGCCTTGGCGCGCGCCGGGCAGGGCGCGGGCATGGCCGCTGCGACCGCACCATGACGCCCGCGGCCGCCTTCCTGGTGCCCGGCTACGACCCGCTCACGGTCGTGGCTTCGGTGCTGATCGCGGTGTATGCCTCCTTCGTGGCCCTGGACCTGGCCAAGCGCGTGCGTTCTGCCGATCGTTCGGTGGCCCGTGCCTGGCTGCTGGGCGGCTCGCTCGCCATGGGCACCGGCATCTGGGCCGAGCATTTCATCGGCATGCTGGCCTTCCGGCTGCCCATCCCGATCGGCTACGACTACCTCGTGACCTTTGCCTCGTGGGCCGCGGCGGTGGCGGCCTCGGGCGCGGCGCTCGCCATCGCGGGCCGCCGGCGGCTCACCGCCTGGCGCCTGGTGGGAGGCGCGCTCGTCATGGGCGGCGGCATCTGCGCGATGCACTACCTGGGCATGCAGGCCATGGCCATGGAGCCGGGCATCGTGTGGAGCCCTTGGCTGGTGGCCGCCTCGGCGGGCATCGCCGTCGGCGCGTCCGCGGTGGCGCTTTCCATCTTCTTCTGGCTGCGTACCCGCTCCGAGCACGAAAGCCTGGCCTGGCAGGCCTGTGCCGCGCTGGTGATGGGGGGCGCGATCTCCGGCATGCACTACACCGGCATGGCGGCCGCTCACTTCGCGGCCGGCAGCGTGTGCCGCAGCGCCGGCGACCTCGCGGGCGGAGCCCTGGGCGTGCTGGTCGCGCTGGCGGCCACGGCGCTGCTCACCATCGCGCTGATCGCTTCGGTGTTCGATGCCCGCATGCAAAGCTCGCACTCGCGCATGGCGGCCTCGCTGCGTCGCGCCAACGAGGAGCTGCAGCGCATCGCCTTCAAGGACCCGCTCACCGGCCTGCCCAACCGCCTGGTGTTCGAGGACCGCCTGCGCAACGCGGTGGCACGGTGTGAACGCGAGCAGACGCGCGTGGCGGTGCTGTTCGTCGACCTCGACGGCTTCAAGCCGATCAACGACTCCTTCGGTCACGGCTCGGGCGACGAGGTGCTGCGGGAGGTGGGCCGCCGCCTCGGCCTCCTGGCGCGGCAGGCCGATACCGTCGCCCGCGTGGGCGGCGACGAGTTCCTCTTGCTGCTCGAAGGCGGGCAGCTCGACGAGGCCGCCGCCGCGCTGGTGGCCAAGCGCACGCTGCAGGCGTTGAACCAGCCCTATGTGCTGAGCGACCGCGAGGTGCACCTGTCGTGCTCCATCGGCATCGTGTTCCATCCGGACCACGGCTCCCACCACAAGCTCATCGCGCATGCCGATGCGGCCATGTACGCAGCCAAGCGCGCCGGCGGCTCCACCTACTGCTTCTTCGAGGCGCGCATGGACGCCGGCAGCCGCGACCAGGTCGAGCTGCAGCGCGATCTGCGCCGCGCGCTCGACCATGGCGAACTGGAGCTCTACTACCAGCCGAAGATCCACGGGGTGAGCGGCCAGGTCACCGGCGCCGAAGCCCTGATGCGCTGGCACCACCCGACCCGCGGCATGGTGCCGCCCGGCGTCTTCATCCCGATCGCTGAACGCTTCGGCCTCATCGGCGTGCTGGGCAACTGGGTCATCGACGAGTCGGCCCGCCAGATGCGCCTGTGGCTCGACGGCGGCCTGCGCATGCGCGTCTCCATCAACCTGTCGGTGCACCAGCTGCGGCAGGAGGAGCTGTCCGGGCGCCTGCGCCAGGCGCTCGACCGCCACCGGGTCGACGCCGCCCTGCTGACCTGCGAGATCACCGAAAGCGTCGCGATGGACGATGCACAGCCCACGTTGCGCGCGCTGGAGCGGCTGGCTGCCACCGGTGTGCAGCTGTCGATCGACGACTTCGGCACCGGTTATTCGAGCCTGTCGTACCTGCGGCGCATGCCCGCCGGCCAGCTGAAGATCGACCGCAGCTTCGTCAGCGATCTCGAACACAGCAGCGATGCGCGCGCCATCGTCGACGCGGTGGTGCGGCTCGCGCACGCGCTCGGGCTGAAGGTGGTGGCCGAAGGCGTGGAAACCACCGCGCAGCAGGAGTTGCTGCTGGAGCTGGGCTGCGACGAACTGCAGGGCTACCTGTATGCCCGGCCGATGCCGGCCAAGGCGCTCACGCTGTGGGCCATGGACGATGCGCCGCAGGCGCCGGGCTCGATGGCGTTCCGGCCTTCGCTGTTCGGCGGCGTGGGCACCACCTCCGACGCCTGAGACCCCGCACGCGCGCTGCGTGTTTGGCCGGCTTCCTACAATCGCTGCCCATGAAGCCCCAGACGTACACCCGCGCGGCGCAGCTGCCCGACATCCTCAAGCAACGCATCGTCATCCTCGACGGCGCGATGGGCACGATGATCCAGCGCTACAAGCTCGGCGAGGCCGACTACCGCGGCGAACGCTTCAAGGACCACCCGAAGGACCTGAAGGGCAACAACGAGCTGCTGCAGTTCACCCGCCCAGACGTCATCACCGAGATCCACGAGGGTTACCTGGCGGCCGGGGCCGACCTCATCGAGACCAACACCTTCGGCGCCACCTCGGTCGCCCAGGAAGACTACGGCCTGGCCGAAGTGGCCCGCGAGATGAACCTGGCAGCCGCCCGCCTCGCGCGTGCCGCCTGCGCGAAGTTCAGCACGCCGGACAGGCCGCGTTTCGTGGCCGGCGCCTTCGGCCCCACGCCGCGCACCGCCAGCATCAGCCCGGACGTGAACGACCCCGGCGCCCGCAACATCGACTTCGACACCCTGAAGGCGGCCTACTACGAACAGGGCGCCGGGCTGCTCGAAGGCGGCGCCGACGTGTTCCTGGTCGAGACCATCTTCGACACGCTCAACGCCAAGGCCGCGATCTTCGCGATCGACGAGCTGTTCGAAGACAGCGGCGAACGCCTGCCGGTCATCATCTCGGGCACCGTGACCGACGCGTCCGGCCGCATCCTTTCGGGCCAGACCGTGAGCGCGTTCTGGCACTCGGTGCGCCATGCGCGCCCGCTCGCCGTCGGCCTGAACTGCGCCCTCGGCGCGGCGCTGATGCGTCCCTACATCGAAGAGCTGTCCAAGGCCGCGCCCGACACCTTCATCTCGTGCTACCCCAACGCCGGGCTGCCCAACCCGATGAGCGAGACCGGCTTCGACGAGACGCCCGACGTCACCGGGGGCCTGATGGAGGACTTCGCCAAGGCCGGCTTCCTCAACATCGTGGGCGGCTGCTGTGGCACCACGCCGGAGCACATCGCCGCCATTGCGCAGCGCGTCGGGCGCTTCCAGCCGCGCTGCCCGCAGCACGGCGGCACCGGCATGTTCTCGGCCCTGCAGGCGGCTTGAGCCGGCTTCTTTCAGCGGGCAGCCGCCGACGGCGTGCCCCGGTCGGCGATCAGCAGTTCCACCCCTTCACCGCTTGCGCGGCCGAGGCCGCCGAAACGGGTGGGCGGCACGCCGCGCGCCACGAGGTAGTCGCGTGTGCTGGCGGCGCGGTCCTGGGCGAGCATCGCGCCGCCCTTGGCGCCGTCGGCGGGGCCTGAGACGCGCACCTCGGCCTGGGCATGCGGCTTCAGGCCGGCGGCCACCTCGTTGAGCACGGCCGCCAGCGGCGGCTTCACCACCGAGCGCCCCGGGTCGAAGGCGTACTTGAGCGGCACCTCCACCCGCAGCCGGCCGTCCTCGGTGCCTTCGACGGTGACCGGCGTGCCACGCAACGCGTCGGCCAGGCGCTTGCGTTGCGCCTCCAGCGGCGGCGCCAGCGACGGGCCGAAGATGCGGCCCAGCACCCCGGGTGACTCGGAAGGCGCGCCGGGCTTGGCCGGGGGTGCGCTGCCGCAGGCCGCCAGCAGGGCGGCGCACAGGGCTGCGGTTGCAAGGGCGGGCAGGCGCACGGACATCGCTGCATTCCATCCCGATCGCGCGGCGGCAGCAAGCGACGTTGGTGTAACCCTTGTAAGGGCCGCGCGGCCGGCCCGGCTAAAATCGCGGCCTCTCTCAAGGAGCGTTGCAACGGCGGCCGCAAGGCCCCGCCAGGCTTGAGACTCGCAACGACGCTCACCCTGCCGCCTGTTGTCTTGTCTTCGTGCGGCCGCGGGTGGGCCGCGGCAACACGGCGAGGCCCCGTTCGAAATCGATGCGTGCCATGTCCGAAGCCACCACCTCCGCTGCCCCTTCCGCCGTTGCCCCGATGCGCCTGTCCGGCCTGGAGCCGGTGCTCATCGGCGAGGGCACGCTGTTCGTCAACATCGGCGAACGCACCAACGTCACCGGCTCGAAGGCGTTCGCGCGCATGATCCTCAACGGCCAGTTCGAGGAGGCGCTGTCGGTGGCGCGCCAGCAGGTCGAGAACGGCGCGCAGGTGATCGACATCAACATGGACGAGGCCATGCTCGACAGCAAGGCCGCGATGGTGCGCTTCCTCAACCTCATCGCCTCGGAGCCCGAGATCGCCCGCGTGCCGATCATGATCGACAGCTCGAAGTGGGAGGTCATCGAGGCCGGGCTCAAGTGCATCCAGGGCAAGGGCATCGTCAACTCGATCTCGCTCAAGGAAGGCATCGAGCCGTTCAAGCACCAGGCCCGGCTGATCAAGCGCTATGGCGCTGCCACGGTGGTGATGGCCTTCGACGAAAAGGGCCAGGCCGACACCTATGCCCGCAAGACCGAGATCTGCGAGCGGGCCTATCGCATCCTGGTCGACGAGGTCGGTTTCCCGCCAGAGGACATCGTCTTCGACCCGAACATCTTCGCCATCGCCACCGGCATCGAGGAGCACGACAACTACGCGGTCGACTTCATCGAGGCCACGCGCTGGATCAAGCGCAACCTGCCGGGCGCCAAGGTGTCCGGCGGCGTGTCGAACGTGAGCTTCAGCTTCCGCGGCAACGAGCCGGTGCGCGAAGCCATCCATACCGTCTTCCTGTACCACGCCATCCAGGCCGGCATGGACATGGGGATCGTCAACGCCGGCATGGTGGGCGTGTACGACGACCTCGACCCCGAGCTGCGCGAGCGCGTCGAGGACGTCGTGCTCAACCGCCGGCCCGATGCCAGCGAGCGCCTGATCGAGATCGCCGAAAGCGCCAAGGGCGCGGCCAAGGACGAGTCGGCCAAGCTGGCCTGGCGCGCGAACGACGTGAACGCGCGCCTGTCGCATGCGCTGGTGCACGGCATCACCGACTTCATAGTGGCCGATACCGAGGAAGCCTGGCAGGCCATCCGCGCCAAGGGCGGCCGGCCGCTGCACGTGATCGAAGGCCCGCTGATGGACGGCATGAACGTGGTGGGCGACCTGTTCGGCGCCGGCAAGATGTTCCTGCCGCAGGTGGTGAAGTCGGCCCGCGTGATGAAGCAGGCGGTGGCCCACCTGCTGCCCTACATCGAGGAAGAGAAAAAGGCACTCGCGGACGCCGGCGGCGACGTGAAGCCCAAGGGCAAGATCGTCATCGCCACGGTGAAGGGCGACGTGCACGACATCGGCAAGAACATCGTCACCGTCGTGCTCCAGTGCAACAACTTCGAGGTGGTCAACATGGGCGTGATGGTCCCGTGCCAGGACATCCTCGCCAAGGCCAAGGTCGAGGGCGCCGACATCATCGGCCTGTCCGGCCTCATCACACCCAGCCTCGAGGAAATGCAGCACGTCGCCGCCGAGATGCAGCGCGACGACTACTTCCGGGTGAAGAAGATCCCGCTGCTCATTGGCGGCGCCACCACCAGCCGGGTGCACACCGCGGTGAAGATCTCGCCGCACTACGAAGGCCCGGTGGTCTACGTGCCCGACGCGTCGCGCAGCGTGGGCGTGTGCTCCGACCTGCTCTCCGACGAGCGGGCCGCGCGCTACATCGACGAGCTGAAGGCCGACTACGAGAAGGTGCGCGAGCAGCATGCCAACAAGAAGGCCACGCCGCTCGTGTCACTGGCTGCCGCGCGTGCCAACAAGACCCCCATCGACTGGGCGGCCGCCGAGCCGGCGAAGCCCAGGTTCCTGGGCCGCCGGGTGTTCAGGAACTACGACCTGGCCGAACTCGCGCAGACCATCGACTGGGGCCCGTTCTTCCAGACCTGGGACCTGGCCGGCCCCTTCCCGCAGATCCTGAAGGACGACGTGGTCGGCACCGAGGCGCAGCGGGTGTTCAGCGACGGCAAGCGCCTGCTGCAGCGCCTCATCGAGGGCCGCTGGGTCACGGCCAATGGCGTCATCGGCCTCTACCCGGCCAATACGGTGAACGACGACGACATCGAGATCTACACCGACGAGTCGCGCAGCGAAGTGCTGATGACCTGGCACGGCCTGCGCATGCAGAGCGAACGTCCGGCGGTCGACGGCGTGAAGCGGCCCAACCGCTGCCTGGCCGACTTCGTGGCTCCGAAGGGCGTGAAACCCGACTACGTCGGCCTGTTCGCGGTGACGGCCGGCCTGGGCATCGAGAAGAAGGAACAGCAGTTCGTCAAGGATCTCGACGACTACTCGGCCATCATGCTCAAGGCCCTGGCGGACCGCCTGGCCGAAGCCTTCGCCGAGCGCCTGCACCAGCGCGTGCGCACCGAGCTCTGGGGCTATGCGGCCGGCGAGCAGCTCAGCAACGAGGAACTCATCGCCGAGAAGTACCGCGGCATCCGCCCGGCGCCGGGCTACCCGGCCTGTCCGGACCACACCGTCAAGCGAGAGATGTTCCGCGTGCTCGCCTGCGATGAGATCGGCATGGGCCTCACCGACAGCCTGGCCATGACGCCGGCTGCCAGCGTGAGCGGCTTCTACCTCGCGCACCCGGAGTCCGCCTACTTCAACGTCGGCAAGATCGGTCACGACCAGCTCGAGGACTGGGCCCGGCGCAACGCCATGGCCCAGGCAGACGCGCAGCGGGCGCTGGCACCGCTGCTTTGAACCGGCCGGCGCTGCCTTCTCTTACAAAAGAAGCGTGTGCACATAACTGCGACGGACGTCGTCGTCGTGGCTGCGGCGCCTGCATGAATCGTCGGCACCGGCTCCGACGAACGGTCTGATTCGCAAGCGCAACGGTGCTTTCGGCGGCTGCGCACCGATGGCGCAGAAGCTGCTTCCGCCCGGCGGTCAATCAACAAAGAACCGCTGGAGGGGCCGTGGAAACAGCGCGTGATCGCACCGCTGCGCGTGCGTGTGGAGGGGGGCGTGCCGCCCGGTATTGGCTGGCTGCGTGTGTTGTCATCGCCCTGGCCGCCTGCGGCGGCGCCGACAAGGGCAATGGCGACACGCCGCCCGCCAGCGACAAGCCCGCATCGCGTATCGAGGCCCATGGCTTTCTGACCCAGGCCACCTTCGGCCCCACCGAAGCCAGCCTTTCGCGCGTGAGCAGCATCGGCTACAGCGCCTGGATCAACGAGCAGGCCGCCCGGCCCCAGACCTCGCACCGCGCCTACTGGGATGCGGCGGACGCCGCCTTGAAGGCGGTCGATCCCGAGGACGAAGCCGGCTCGCGGGAGATCTTCGACAGCTTCTACCGCCAGGCCATCACCGGCGAGGACCAGCTGCGGCAGCGCATCGCCTTCGCGTTGTCGCAGATCTTCGTGATCTCGCTGCAGGACGGCAACGTCAACGACCACCCGCGTGGCGCGGCGAGCTACATGGACATGCTGGCGACGCACGCCTTCGGCAACTACCGCAACCTGCTGCAGGACGTGTCCACCCACCCGATGATGGGGGTGTACCTGTCGCACCTGCGCAACCAGAAGGAGAACCCGGCCACCGGCCGCGTCCCCGACGAGAACTATGCCCGCGAGGTGATGCAGCTGTTCTCCATCGGACTGCACCAGCTGGACCTCGACGGCACGGTCAAGACCGATGGCGCCGGCAAGCCGCTGGAGACCTACACCGCCGAAGACATCGCCGGCCTCGCAAAAGTGTTCACCGGCTTCAGCTGGGCGGGTCCGGACACGAGCAATTCGCGCTTTTACGGTAACGGCACGCCGGTGAACCCGAACCGCACGATCGAGCCGATGCAGGGCTACAAGCAGTTCCACTCGATATCGGAAAAGCGCTTCCTCGGCCGCACCATTCCCGCCGTGGCGGCGTCCGATGCCGACCCGGCGGGCGACCTGTCCATCGCGATGGACACCCTGTTCCAGCACCCCAACGTCGGCCCCTTCATCGGCAAGCAGCTGATCCAGCGGCTGGTCACGAGCAACCCAAGCCCGGCGTACGTGAGCCGCGTCGCGCAGACCTTCAACAACAACGGCGCCGGCGTGCGCGGCGACATGCTCGCGGTGGTGCGGGCCGTGCTGCTCGATCCAGAAGCCCGCGGCGATGCGAGCAGCAACCGCTTCGGCAAGCTGCGTGAGCCGGTGCTGCGCCTCACCGCCTACCTGCGCGCCTTCGGGGCAGCGTCCGACAGCGGCGGGTGGTTGATCGAAACGACAGACGACCCCGGCACGCAACTCGGCCAGTCGCCAATGCGCTCGCCTTCGGTCTTCAACTTCTACCGCCCGGGCTACGTGCCGCCCGGCAGCGAACTGGGCGCGCTGGGCCTTGCCGCCCCGGAGATGCAGATCACGCACGAGTCCTCGGTGGCCGGCTATGTGAACTTCATGCGCAGCGTGGTGCAAAACGGGGTCGGTCGGCGCGGCATCAACTACAACGCGCCTCGCAACGATGTGCAGGTGAACTGGGCCAACGAACTGCCGCTGTCCGACAAGCCGGCGGAGCTCGTGCAGCGCATGGACGAGCTGCTGCTGGGCGGGCGCATGAGCAGCGCGCTCGAAGCCGACATCGTGCAGGCGGTGGAATCGATCAACGTGCCGGCCCTGCGTGCCGACGGCAGCAACCAGTCGCAGGTGGATGCCGCCAGGCGCAACCGGGTGCAGGCGGCGGCCTTCCTCACGCTCGCGTCGCCCGAGTTCATCGTCCAGAAATGACCCATCCCTGCGCGCGAGGCCTGCCATGACACTCAACACTTCCCGCCGCGAATTCCTGCGCCAGGCGAGCGCGCTGTCCGTCGTCGGTGCCGCCGGGGCGCCGTTTGCGCTGAACCTCGCTGCGCTCGGCACTGCGGCCGCGCAGAACGCAGGCGACTACAAGGCGCTGGTGTGCCTGTTCCTCTACGGCGGCTGCGACACCTACAACGTGGTGTTGCCCACCGACACCGCCTCCTGGAACAACTACATCGCGGTTCGCAACCAGGCGCCAGACCCGATCGCGCTGCGCGCGGCGGTCGTGGCCCCCAACCCGGATGCCGCGCTCGGCTCACTCGATCGCCTGGGCGGTGTGCTGCCGATCAGCCCGCTCAACGCGCAGGGCCGCAGCTTCGCCGTGCACCCGATGCTCGGCGCCGTGCGCGACCTGTTCGCCGCGCAGCGGCTGGCCATCGTGCCCAACGTCGGTCCGCTGGTCCGCCCCACCACCAAGGCCGACTACCGCAATTCCAGCTTCCCGAAGCCGCCCAAGCTCTTTTCGCACAACGACCAGCAGTCCACCTGGCAGGCCTACGCCCCCGAAGGCGCCACGGCCGGCTGGGGCGGCCGCATGGCTGACCTGCTCGCCAGCGGCAACCAGCACCGGATCTTCAGCAGCATTTCCGCCTCCGGCAACGCGGTGTGGTCGGCCGGGCGCAGCGTGCTGCAGTACCAGGTGGGCGGCAACGGCGCCATTCGCGTGGGCGGCACCGGCACCACGCTCTTCAACTCGCCCACCGTGCTCAGCAAGCTGCGCAGC
This sequence comes from Methylibium rhizosphaerae, assembly GCF_006386545.1. Lineage (GTDB taxonomy): Bacteria > Pseudomonadota > Gammaproteobacteria > Burkholderiales > Burkholderiaceae_C > Pseudorivibacter > Pseudorivibacter rhizosphaerae. The sequence goes on from NZ_SWAR01000006.1 coordinate 47,868, forward strand.
ATCGTCCGCACGCCGCAAAGCGGCCACCTGATGGAGCGCGATCACGCGGCCGTGGTGGCGCGCTCGATGGATGCCGAGGCGCTGCTGTCCGGCGCCTTGCCGGCCGCCGGGCAGGCGCCCTACGGTACGCCACCGGCCGGCAGCGCCAGCTACAGCGTGATCAACGATCCGCTGCTGCGATACAACAATCCGCTCACCGGCACCGCGGCCTTCAACTCGCTGGCGCAGCAACTGCAGGTGGTGGCCCGCACCATTGCCGCGCGTTCGGCGCTCGGAGCGACCCGCCAGGTGTTTTTCGTCAGCCTGGGCGGCTTCGACACCCACGGCAACGAAAACCGCAGCCTTGCCGATCTGCTCGCAAAGCTGGGCCATGGGCTGCAGTACTTCAACAACGTCCTCACCGCGCTGGGAGTGGCCAACCAGGTGACCACCTTCACCGCGTCGGACTTCGGGCGGACCTTCACCAGCAACGGCGACGGGACCGACCATGGCTGGGGGTCGCATCACATGGTGATGGGCGGTGCCGTGCGGGGCGGCGACCTCTACGGCGCCTTCCCGGTGCTCGGCACCAAGAACGCCAACAACAACGACTTCGACAACAGCCCCGACCAGATCGGCAACGGCGCCATGCTGCCTGCGGTTTCGGTGGACCAGTACGCCGCGACGCTCGGCCGCTGGTTCGGTCTGTCCGACGGTCAACTGCTCGACCTGTTTCCGAACCTCGCCAACTGGAATGCCAGCAGTCGCAACCTTGGTTTCATGACGTGAGCGCGGCCGCCTGGCGTGACCGGCAGTTACATCTCCGACCGGACGGCTGATTTCCGTTTGCGACTTGTCGCGTTGAATGTGGGCGGCCGGCAAGCCTTGCAGGCGCCGGCCACAACAACACGAAAGGACCTTCCAGATGAACAACCCCCAACCTCTCGATTCAGCGACCGCGATGCCTCAGCAAGGTTGGCGCGCGCTGCCGCGTGCCGTCTGGCTGGTGGGTGGGGCTCTGCTGCTCACCATCGCCGGCCTGGCTTCTGCCCTGGTGATGAACCGCTCCGGCTCCGAACCCGAAACGCCAGCTGCAGTGGCCGAGAACACGGCTCCCGCGGCGCCTGCCGGCAAGACCGCGAAGACTCCCAAGGCAGGCGGCAGCAGTGCGCAGCGCGAGGCCGCTGCCGGACACAACAACAGCTACCCGGACACCCGGCACATGCAGCCGGCGGTCAGTGTGTGCGCCACCTGCGGCGTGGTCGAGTCGGTGACCCCGGTGACGAAGAAGGGCGAGGGCACGGGGCTGGGCGCCGTGGCCGGCGGCGTGGTCGGCGGCTTGCTGGGCAACCAGGTCGGCAAGGGCGACGGCCGCAAGGCCATGACGGTGGTGGGCGCGGTGGGCGGCGGGCTGGCCGGCCACGAGATCGAAAAGCGCGCCCGCTCCGAAACCGTCTATAGCGTGAAGGTGCGCATGGACGATGGTTCACTGCGCACTACCACCCAGCGGCAGGCACCCGCGGTCGGCCAGCGCGTCACCCTCGACGGGCAAGCGCTGCGCGCGGTGAGCGAATCGCAGGGCGCCGCAGGCGATGCGCCCCGCACCTGGAAGACCAAGTCGTCCGACATGGGGGCCTGAGCCGGCACGGCTTGCGGCGTTCCACGGCAAACGGCCCTCGCGTGCGAGGGCCGTTTGTCATTGGGGCGCGCAGCCTCAGTGCTTGTGCTGGTGGTCGTGGCCCTGGCTGCCTGCGGCCGGGGCTGCCGCGGGCGCGGTGGCCGAGACCTTGAAGTCGACGCGCTGTTCGATCAGCTTGCCGTCGGCGCCCTTGAGCTTGAGCGTCACCGGCACGGTGCTGCCTGCGGTGAGCGGCTGCTTCAACTGCATGAGCATCAGGTGATGCCCACCCGGCTTGAGCTCGACCGGCTTGCCGGCGGGCAGCGGCAGCGATTCGACGGCGCGCATCTTCATCACGTCGCCTTCCATCGCCATCTCGTGGATCTCGGCCACGCCGGCGGCCGGCGAAGCCAGGCCCACCAGCGTGGCGCCCTTGTCGCTGGTGATGCGTGCAAAGCCGCCGGTGCCGGACTGCCCGGCCACCGCCGGTCGCAGCCAGGCGTTCTCGACCTTCACCAGAGAGGCAGGCTGGGCGAAGGTCAAGGCCGGGGCGGCACACAGCAGCACGGCGGCCGCGAAAGACATGAAGCGGGGGGAGGGACGTTGCATGGTCATGAAGAGGTACGAGGAGCGGAGGACTATTGCACCGACAGCACGCGCCGGTACTGGATGGCTTCTGCCACGTGTGCCGTCTCGATGCTGTCGGCCTGGGCGAGGTCGGCCACGGTGCGGGCGATGCGCAAGGCCCGGTGGTAGCCGCGGGCCGACCAGCCCAGCCGGGTGGATGCGGCTTGGAGGAATTGCACGGCTGACGGTTCCAGCCGCACGTGGCTGTCGATCTCCGCGGGTTCGAGCGCTGCATTGGCGCGTCCCTGGCGCCGATGCTGCCGTTCGCGTGCCCGTACCACACGCTCGACCACCTGCTCGCTTGCATCGCCGGCGGGCGCCGCGGCCAGCACCTCGGGCGCCACGGCGGGCACTTCCACCTGGAGGTCGATGCGATCGAGCAGCGGGCCGCTCAGCCGCCCCTGGTAGCGCGCGATCACGTCGGGCGAGCAGCGGCAGGCGCGCAGGCTGCTGCCGGCATGCCCGCAGGGGCAGGGGTTCATCGCCGCCACGAGCTGGAAGCGGGCCGGGAATTCGGCCTGCCGCGCCGCCCGCGAGATCGTGATGCGGCCGGTTTCCAGCGGTTCGCGCAGCGCCTCGAGCGCCGCCCGCGGGAATTCGGGCAGTTCATCGAGGAAGAGCACGCCGTGGTGTGCCAGCGAGATCTCGCCGGGCCGCGGTGGCGAGCCGCCGCCCACCAGTGCAGCCGAAGATGCCGAGTGGTGCGGCGAGCGCACCGTGCGGGTCTTCCAGCCGTGCGCGTCGAAGTCGCCCACCAGGCTCAGCACGGCCGCCGACTGCAGCGCTTCCTCGTCGGTCATGGGCGGCAGCAGCGTGGCGAAGCGTTGCGCCAGCATCGACTTGCCGGTGCCGGGCGGTCCGACCATCAGCACGCTGTGCCCCCCCGCCGCCGCGATCTCGAGCGCGCGCTTGGCGGCAACCTGGCCCTTGACGTCGCGCAGGTTCAGCCCGCTCGCCCGGGCCGGCGGCGCTGCCGCGGGCGTGCGCTGCAGCGGTTCGGGGTCGGTGGGCTGCAGCGCGCGCACCACGTCGAGCAGGTGCCGCGCGCCGCACAGCTTCAGGCCTTCGACCAGCGCGGCTTCACGCGCGCTCTCCTCGGGCAATACGAGGGTGCGGCGCCCGGCGCCTTGCTGCAATGCGAGCCCCAGGGCCAGCGCGCCGCGCACCGGCCGCAGGTCTCCGGCCAGCGACAGCTCGCCGGCGAACTCGAAGTCGCCGAGCCGGGCGGCATCGATCTGGCCGGCCGCAGCCAGGATGCCCAGGGCGATGGGCAGGTCGAACCGGCCCGACTCCTTCGGCAGGTCGGCCGGCGCCAGGTTGACGGTGATGCGCTTGTTGTGCGGAAACTCGAGCGCACTGTTGTGCAGCGCGGCCCGCACCCGCTCGCGGGCTTCCTTCACCTCGGTGTCCGCCAGGCCCACCAGCGTGAAGCTCGGCAGGCCGTTGGCCAGATGCACCTCGACGGTGACCTCGGGCGCATGGAGCCCGTCCAGGGCGCGGCTGTGGACGACGGCAAGGGACATGACGAAGGGCAGGCGGCAGCGAAGCCGGCCATTGTGCTCCTGCAGCAGTGCCGGCCGCCTCCCCAGAACAGCGACTGCGGTCAGGCCGTGGCACCAAACAAGTGCTTTTGCGGGGGCGAATATTCCCGAACATGGGGCGCGCGGTGCGCTGAGAGCCCCGTTTCAGTTCATCGCTCCCGCTATTGGCGCAATGGCACGGATCGTGCAGAGGTCCATCCTGATTTCGACCTGTCTAACCTGGAGAGGAGAGAACCCATGAAGACGTCGCTGGCGGCCCTCGCGGCCGCGCTGGTGGTGGCGGCCCTGCCTGGTCTCGCGCAGGCGGCCGATGAGCACACGTTTGCCTTCAATGCGGGCGCCGTGACCGACTACCGCTACCGCGGCATCTCGCAAACGCGCTTCAAACCGGCGCTGCAAGGCGGCGCCGACTACTCGCATTCGAGCGGCTTCTACGTCGGCACCTGGGCGTCGACGATCAAGTGGATCAAGGACTGGGGCGGTGACGCCAACATCGAACTCGACATCTACGGCGGCTACAAGGGCGCCATCACCGAGGGATTGAGCTTCGACGTCGGGGTGCTGCAGTACGTCTACCCGAGCGCCAAGACGGCTGCCTGGGATGCGCTCTACGACGACCCGAACACCACGGAGGTGTACGGAGCGATCACGTTCGGGCCGGCCACGCTGAAGTATTCGCACACTGCCACCAACCTGTTCGGCACGCGCAACAGCAAGAACTCCGGCTACCTCGATGCGAGCGCCACCTTCGACCTGGGCGGCGGCATCATGCTCACGCCTCACGTCGGCTACCAGAAGGTTGCCAAGAACGACGACTACTCGTACACCGACTACTCGGTGACCGTGAGCAAGGACTTCAGCGGCTTCGTCGTGAGCGCTGCAGTGGTGGGGACCGACACCAAGAGCATCGGCGGGGCGAAAGCCTATGCGTCGCCTGCCAACGGCAAGGATCTCGGCAAGGCCGGCGTCGTTGTCGGCGTCAAGTACAACTTCTGAGGAAAACGGAGACGACCATGAAGATGGTGACCGCCATCGTCAAGCCTTTCAAGCTTGATGAAGTGCGTGAAGCCCTGAGCGCCATCGGCGTTCAAGGCATCACGGTGACCGAAGTGAAGGGCTTCGGCCGCCAAAAGGGCCACACCGAGCTGTACCGCGGTGCGGAGTACGTTGTCGACTTCCTGCCGAAGGTGAAGATCGAGGCCGCCGTGGACGACGCCGTCGTCGACCGTGTGATCGAGGCCATCGAAGGCTCCGCCCGCACCGGCAAGATCGGCGACGGCAAGATCTTCGTGACCACGCTGGAGCAGGTGATCCGCATCCGCACCGGCGAAACCGGCAAGGACGCGCTCTAAGCCGCCACCCCATTCGAGAGAGACCTAGAGAGACGACCATGATGCGAAAACTCATCGCTTCTTTCGTGCTGGGCCTGGCGGTCCTGGGCTTTGCCGGTGCGGCAATGGCCCAGGACGCGGCTTCAGCGCCTGCCGCCGCGGCCGTTGCCGAGGCGGCGTCCGCCGCTGCGGCGCCTGCTGCCGAAGCCGCCTCCGCGGCTGCACCGGCCGCAGCCCCGGTGATCAACAAGGGTGACACCGCCTGGATGCTGGTGTCCACGCTGCTGGTGATCCTCATGACCATCCCCGGCCTGGCGCTGTTCTACGGCGGCCTGGTGCGCAGCAAGAACATGCTGTCGGTGCTGATGCAGGTGATGGTGACCTTCTCGCTGATCGTCGTGCTGTGGTTCATCTATGGCTACAGCCTGGCGTTCACCGAGGGCAACGCCTACGTCGGCGGCCTCGACCGGCTGTTCATGAAGGGCACCTGGGACAACGTCGCGGGCACCTTTGCCCCGGCCGCCACGTTCAGCAAGGGCGTCTACATCCCCGAGATCGTGTTCGCCGCCTTCCAGGCCACCTTCGCCGGCATCACCTGCTGCCTGATCGTCGGCGCCTTCGCCGAGCGCATCAAGTTCTCGGCGGTGCTGCTGTTCATGGTGCTGTGGTTCACCTTCAGCTACGCCCCGATCGCCCACATGGTCTGGTTCTGGATGGGCCCGGATGCCTACGCCAGCAAGGAAGTGGTCGACCAGATGACCGGCAAGGCCGGCCAGATCTGGCAGTGGGGCGCACTCGACTTCGCCGGCGGCACCGTGGTGCACATCAACGCCGCCGTCGCGGGCCTGGTGGGTGCCTACATGGTCGGCAAGCGCGTCGGCTACGGCAAGGAAGCCTTCACGCCGCACTCGCTGACGCTCACGATGGTCGGCGCCTCGCTGCTGTGGGTGGGCTGGTTCGGCTTCAATGCCGGCTCGGCGCTCGAAGCCAACGGCTTTGCCGCCCTGGCCTTCATCAACACCTTCGCCGCAACCGCCGCTGCCGTGCTCGCCTGGTGCATGGGTGAAGCGCTGATCAAGGGCAAGGCCTCGATGCTGGGGGCTGCCTCGGGTGCGGTGGCCGGCCTCGTCGCCATCACGCCGGCTGCCGGCAACGTCGGCATCGTGGGTGCGCTGGTCATCGGTCTGGTCGCCGGCTTCGCCTGCCTGTGGGGCGTGAACGGCCTGAAGAAGCTGCTGGGCGCCGACGACTCGCTCGACGTGTTCGGCGTGCACGGTGTCGGCGGCATCGTCGGCGCGCTGCTGACGGGCGTGTTCAACTCCCCGGCCCTCGGCGGCCCCGGCTTCGTGGCCGACTGGGTCACGGCGACCATGGTCACGCCGGCCGACTACTCCATCGGCGCGCAGGTCTGGGTCCAGCTCAAGGCCGTGCTGCTGACCATCGTCTGGTCGGGCGTCGTCTCGCTGGTGGCCTACAAGATCGTCGACCTGGTGATCGGCCTGCGGGTGAGCGAGGAAGAAGAGCGCGAAGGCCTGGACATCGCTGCCCACGGCGAGACCGCCTATCACAAGTGACACGAGAGTGAGTGCGGGCTCGGCCCGCAACGCAGAGGCCGCCTTCGGGCGGCCTTTTTCATGGCGCGATCGAACAGGTTTGGCGCGGCGCCTTGTGTCTGCTAGGGTTGACCTCAACTCCTAGAATCTTCGCCTCGCGCCCCGCCGCCCCCGCCTTTTCTCCCCCCGCAGCCATGGTCCCCCACCTCATCACCGCGCTCACCGGCCCCATCAACGAACTCGAGCAGCGCATCCTCGAATCCATGCCGGCCATCGAGCGCTGGTTCCGGCTCGAGTGGATGGAACACACGCCGCCGTTCTACACCTCGGTGGACGTGCGCAACGCAGGCTTCAAGCTGGCGCCGGTGGATACCAACCTCTACCCGGGCGGCTTCAACAACCTCACGCCCGAGATGCTGCCGCTGGCGGTGCAGGCGGCCATGGCGGCCATCGAGAAGATCTGCCCCGAGGCCAAGAACCTGCTGCTCATTCCCGAGAAGCACACCCGCAACACCTTCTACCTGACCAACGTCGCGCGGCTGATCCAGATCTTTTCGCTGGCCGGCCTCAACGTGCGGGTCGGCACGCTCGACGAAACCATCAAGGAGCCGACCCGGCTGGACCTGCCCGACGGCAGCCACATCATGGTGGAGCCCCTGGTGCGCACCAAGCGGCGGCTGGGCCTGAAGGACTTCGATCCCTGCACCATCCTGCTCAACAACGACCTGTCGGCCGGCATTCCGAAGGTGCTCGAGAACATCCACGAGCAGTACCTGCTGCCGCCGCTGCACGCCGGCTGGGCGGTGCGGCGCAAGAGCCAGCACTTCGACGCCTACGAGGAAGTGGCCAAGAAGTTCGCCAAGCTGCTGGGCATGGACCCATGGCTCATCAACCCGATGTTCGCCAAGTGCGGCGAGGTCGACTTCGCCAACGGCACCGGCCAGGAATGCCTGCAGAGCAACGTCGACGCGCTGCTGTCCAAGGTGCGCCGCAAGTACAAGGAATACGGCATCAACGAAAAGCCGTTCGTCGTCGTGAAGGCCGACAACGGCACCTACGGCATGGGCATCATGACCGTGCGCGACGCGAAGGAGCTGGCCGACCTGAACCGCAAGACGCGCAACAAGATGAGCGTCATCAAGGACGGCCAGGAAGTGAGCGAGGTCATCATCCAGGAAGGCGTGCCGACCTACGAGCGCATCAACGAGGCGGTGGCCGAGCCGGTGGTCTACATGATCGACCGCTACGTGGTGGGCGGCTTCTACCGGGTGCATGCCGAGCGCGGCATCGACGAAAACCTCAACGCGCCGGGCTCCAGCTTCGTGCCGCTGGCCTTTGCCGAATCGCACCACCTGCCCAAGCCGGGCGAAAAGCCTGGCGCCAGCGCGCCCAACCGCTTCTACATGTATGGCGTGATCGGCCGGCTGGCCATGCTGGCGGCCAGCTACGAGCTGGAAGCCACCGACCCCGACGCCGAGGTCTACGAGTGACCGCGCCCGCCGCCTGAGGCCCCCCGGCCGGCGTTGCTGCGCTGCAACATCCGGCCTGTGGCGGGCTTCACGCTCAGGCGCACAATGGCGGGCTTTCCGACTCCGCTGCCGTTTCAGTGCAATCCAGCCCCCAAGCCCCGGCCACCGGTTCCAAGCTGGCCGTGCTCACGCTCGGCGCCATCGGCATCGTCTATGGCGACATCGGCACCAGCCCGCTGTATGCGCTGAAGGAGGTGTTCGCGCACGGCCAGCTCGCCGTCACGGCGGACAACATCTTCGGCATCCTGTCGATGGTGTTCTGGACGCTCACGGTCATCGTCTCGCTGAAGTACGTGCTGCTGATCCTGCGGGCCGACAACCACGGCGAGGGCGGCCTGATCGCGATGCTGGCGCTGGCGTCGCAGGCGGTGAAGGAGCGGCCGGTGCTGCGCCGGCGGCTGCTGGTCCTCGGCATCTTCGGCACCGCCATCTTCTTCGGCGACGGCGTCATCACCCCGGCCATCTCGGTGCTGTCGGCCGTCGAGGGCCTGGAGGTGGCAGCGCCCGGCCTGAAGCCCTATGTGGTGCCGGTCACGCTGGTCGTGCTCACCCTGCTGTTTGCCGTGCAACGGCACGGTACCGGCGGCATCGGTCGCTTTTTCGGGCCGATCACCGTGGTTTGGTTCCTGGCGCTGGCGGTGCTCGGGCTCGTGCACATCGTGCAGAACCCCGCCGTGCTGGCCGCACTCAGCCCGCACTACGGGCTGCTGTTCATGTTCAACCACCCGGTGCTCGCCTTCATCTCGCTCGGCGCCGTGGTGCTGTGCGTGACCGGCGCCGAAGCGCTGTATGCCGACATGGGCCACTTCGGCAAGCGCCCCATCCGCCTGGCCTGGTTCGGGCTGGTGATGCCGGCGCTGGTGCTCAACTATTTCGGCCAGGGCGCGATGCTGCTGGCCTACCCCGAGAAGGTCAGCAACCCTTTCTACGAAATGGCGCCGTCGTGGGCCGTGGTGCCCCTGATCGGGCTGGCCACGGCCGCCACTGTGATCGCCTCGCAGGCGCTGATCTCGGCGGCCTTCTCGGTCACCAAGCAGGCCATCCAGCTGGGCTACCTGCCGCGCCTGCGCATCCAGCACACCTCGGTGCGTGAGACGGGCCAGATCTACGTGCCCTTCATCAACTGGGCGCTGTACATCAGCATCGTGCTGGCAGTGGTGGCCTTCGGCTCCAGCAGCAAGCTGGCCTCGGCCTACGGCATCACGGTCACCACCGACATGCTGATCACCACGACGATGACCTTCTTCGTCATCCACTACGGCTGGAAGTACCCGTGGGCGCTGTGCATCGCGGCCACCGGCTTCTTCTTCGTGGTGGACATCCTCTTCTTCTCGGCCAACGTCATCAAGATCTTCGAGGGCGGCTGGTTCCCGCTGCTGATCGGCGCGGCGGTGTTCACGCTCATGATGACCTGGAAGCAGGGCCGCCACCTGATGGGTGAACGCCTGCGCGACGAGGCCATCGAGCTCAAGGCCTTCCTCGACTCGGTGTTCCTGAGCCCACCCACCCGGGTGCCCGGCACGGCCGTGTTCCTGTCGTCCGAGAAGGGCAGCACGCCCAACGCCCTGCTGCACAACCTGAAGCACAACAAGGTGCTGCACGAGCAGAACCTGTTCGTCACCGTGCAGCATCACGAGCTGCCGTGGATCGGCTTCAACAGGCGCTGCGAGATCGAGCCGCTGGGCCACAACTGCTGGCAGGTCACGCTGCACTTCGGCTTCAAGAACGAGCCCGACGTACCCGAGGCGCTGCAGCTGCTGGCCAGCCGCGGCGTGCAGCTCGACGACATGGAAACCAGCTACTTCCTGTCGCGCGACATCGTGACGCCCACCATCGGCTCCGGCATGGCGCACTGGCGCGAGAAGCTGTTCGTCAGCATGCACCGCAACGCGGCTGCCGCGGCGGACTTCCTCTATCTGCCGACCAACCGGGTCGTCGAACTGGGCTCGAAGCTCGAGATATAGGCCGCCTCCCGGGGCGGCGTCCGCTGAATTCTGTGTTCGCGGCGGGCTTCCCGTTTCTCGGGCAGCATTGCGCGCTTTCGTCGCCGCCGTCTCCCATGCGTGTGCTGCAAGACCTCTCCCTGTCCGCCTTCGTGGCCGGCTTCGTTGCCGTGCTGGTCGGCTTCACCAGCTCGGTGGCGATCGTGTTCCAGGCGGCGCTCGCGTTCGGTGCCACGCCCGCGCAGATCAGCTCCTGGATGTGGGCCCTGGGCATCGGCATGGGCTTGTGTTCGCTGCTGCCCTCGCTGTGGTGGCGCAAGCCGGTCATGGTGGCCTGGTCCACGCCGGGGGCGGCGGTGCTGGCCACGACGGGGGCGGGCTTCTCCATGGCCGACGCGGTGGGCGCCTTCCTGCTGTGCGGACTGCTCATCACGCTGGCGGGGGCCACCGGCTGGTTCGAGCGGGTCATGAAGCGCATTCCCATGCCGCTGGCTTCGGCCCTGCTGGCCGGCGTGCTGGCACGTTTCGGCGTCGAGGCCTTCACCGCGGCCCGCACCGCCCTGCCGCTGGTGTTGCTGATGCTGGCTGCCTATCTCGTCGGGCGGCGCTGGTGGCCGCGCTACGCGGTGGTCGTCGTGCTGGCGGCGGGCACCGCCTTCGTCGCATGGCAGGGGCAGCTGCGCACCGAGGCCATTGCCTGGAGCTGGACCATGCCGGTGTTCACCGCGCCGCGCTTCTCGGTCGAGGCGGCGGTGAGCCTGGCCCTGCCGCTGTTCATCGTGACCATGGCCTCGCAGAACCTGCCGGGGGTGGCTGCCATCCAGGCGGCCGGCTACGAGATGCCGGTCTCCCGCATCATCACGCTCACCGGGCTGGCCACGCTGGTGCTGGCCCCTTTCGGCGCCTTCGCGCTCAACCTGTCGGCCATCACCGCGGCCATCTGCATGGGACGCGAGGCCCACCCCGACCCCGAGCGGCGCTACATGGCGGCCGCCTCCTGCGGCGCCATCTATGTGGTGATCGGCCTGTTCGGCGCGGCCGTCACCGGGGTGCTCACCGCCTTCCCGCGGGAGCTGGTCGCGGCGATTGCCGGCCTCGCGCTGCTGGGCACCATCGGCAGCGGCCTGCATGTGGCCCTCAAGGACGATGACCATCGCGAGGCCGCCCTCATCGCCTTCCTCGTCACGCTGTCGGGCGTGGCGATCGCCGGCATCGGCTCCGCGTTCTGGGGTGTGGTGGCCGGCACGATCGCGTGGCTTGTGCAACAGTACGGACGCTCGCGTTTTCCCCGCTGACCCCTCGCGCCCTCATCACCATGAAGCTGCTGTTCGTCGCCGATCCGCTCGATCACTTCAAGACCTACAAGGACACCACCTTCTCGATGATGCGGGAGGCAGCCCGCCGCGGGCATGAGCTGCTCGCCTGCGAGCCCCGGCACATCAGCTGGAAGAGCGGCGGCAAGGTGGCCGCGGCATGCCGGCAGATCGAGCTGACCGGCGATGCGCACGACTGGTACGTGGTGCGCGGCGAACCCAAGCTGGCGCTGGCCGACGTCGATGCGGTGCTGATGCGCAAGGACCCGCCCTTCGACAGCGAATACTTCTACGCCACCCACCTGCTCGAGCAGGCCGAGCGCGAAGGCGCACGGGTCTTCAACAGGCCGGCCTCGCTGCGCGACCACCCGGAAAAGCTCGCGGTGATGGAGTTCGCCCGGTTCTGCTCGCCGACGCTGGTGACCCGCGAAGCGGGCGAGGTGCGCGACTTCCATGCCGAACACCGCGACGTCATCCTCAAGCCGCTCGACGGCATGGGCGGCATGGGCATCTTCCGCGTCCGGGACGACGGGCTGAACCTGGGCAGCATCATCGAGACGCTCAACCACCACGGCGCCACCACACTGATGGTGCAGCGCTTCGTGCCCGAGATCACCCAGGGCGACAAGCGCATCCTGGTCATCGGCGGCAAGCCGGTGCCTTTTTCGCTGGCCCGCATTCCGCAGGGCACGGAGGTGCGCGGCAACCTGGCAGCCGGCGGCAAGGGCGTGGCCCAGCCGCTGTCGGCGCGCGACCGCGAGATCGCCGAGGCGCTGGGCCCCACGCTCGCCGCGCGTGGGCTGCTGCTGGTGGGGCTCGACGTGATCGGCGACTACCTCACCGAGATCAACGTCACCAGCCCGACCTGCTTCCAGGAAATCACCCAGCAGGCCGGCTTCGACGTGCCGAAGATGTTCGTCGACGCGCTCGAGGCGGCACTCGCCTGAAGGCGGCTCAGCCCGAGTGCGGGGCGCCGTAGCGCCCCGCGTTGTTGTTCGGCGGCAGCAAGGCAAGCCCGATGGCGACCGCCAGCGCGAGCGGCGGAAAGAACATCAGCGCACACCACACCGGGTTGAAGCCGGTGTCCTTCAGCCGCTTCGCCGTGGCCGACAGCACCAGGCAGAACGCTGCGCCCAGGGCGGCGATCCACACCAGCGCGGCCAGCACGTTGCCCTTTGCGCCCAGCGCGTCGGTCATCAGCCACGGCGCGACCCAGGCCAGTGCCATGGCAAACAGCAGGCGCCGCAGATAGCTGCGCCGGCCGATGCGGCCGGCGAAGTCGAAGTAGCGGTTGAACGGGATCAGCTCGAAAGGCATGTGCGGGTCCATGAGGCCGGAGCGGGTGCGATGCTAGCAACGACAATCCGCGCATGGCCCTCATCACGCTTTCCAACGCCCATCTCGCCTTCGGGCACGTCGCGCTGCTCGACGGCGCCGACCTTTCGCTCGAACCCGGCGAGCGCCTGGGCCTCATCGGCCGCAACGGCGCCGGCAAGTCCTCGCTGCTGAAGATCCTGGCCGGCCTCGAGAAGGCCGACGACGGCCTGCTGCAGCTGCAGCAGGGCCTGCGCCGCTTCTACGTGCCGCAGGAGCCGGCGTTCGCGGCCGGCGCCAGCGTCTTCGACGTGGTGAGCGAGGGGATCGCCGAAGCGAAGGCGCTGCGCGCCCGCTATGAAGCCCATGCCGAGGGCGAAGACCTCGATGCCCTGCAGACCCGCATCGAGGCGCTCGACGGCTGGACCTGGGAACAGCGCGTCGGCGAAACGCTGCAGCGCCTGCATCTCGACGCGCAGGCGAAGGTCGAGGCCCTGTCCGGCGGCACGAAGAAGCGCGTCGCGCTGGCCCAGGCCCTGGTGGCCGCGCCCGACGTGCTGCTGCTCGACGAACCCACCAACCACCTCGACCTGGACGCCATCGTGTGGCTGCAGGACCTGCTGGGCGCCTACCGCGGCGCGGTGGTGCTCATCACCCACGACCGCGCCTTCCTCGACGCGGTGGCCACCCGCATCGTCGAGCTCGACCGCGGCGTGCTGCGCTCCTACCCCGGCAACTTCGCGGCCTACGAGGCCACCAAGCAGCGCGAGCTGGAGGCCGAGGCGCTGGCCAATGCCCGTGCCGACAAGCTGCTGGCTCAGGAAGAGGTGTGGGTGCGCAAGGGCGTGGAGGCGCGCCGCACGCGCAGCGTGAGCCGGGTCAACCGCCTGCTCGCCTTGCGCGCCAGGCGTGCCGCCCGGCGCGAGGCGGTGGGCCGGGTCCGGCTCGACGTCGACGCCGGACTGCCCAGCGGCAAGATCGTGGCCGAGCTCGACGGCGTGTCCAAGAGCTTCGGCGGCCGCCCGATCGTGCGCGACTTCAGCGCCACCATCCTGCGCGGCGACAAGGTCGGCGTGATCGGCCCCAACGGCGCCGGCAAGACCACCTTGCTGAAGCTCATCCTCGGCGAGCTGCCGCCCGACGGCGGCCGCATCCGCCAGGGCAGCAACCTGCAGGTGGCCTACTTCGACCAGATGCGCGAGACGCTCAAGCCCGACGCGACGCTGGCCGACTTCATCAGCCCCGGCAGCGAATGGATCGAGATCGGCTCGCAGCGCAAGCATGTGATGAGCTATCTCGGCGACTTCCTGTTTGCGCCCGAGCGCGCCAACTCGCCGGTGAAGAGCCTGTCGGGCGGCGAACGCAACCGCCTGCTGCTGGCCCGCCTGTTCGCGCGGCCGGCCAACGTGCTGGTGCTCGACGAGCCGACCAACGACCTCGACATCGACACGCTGGAGCTGCTCGAGGACCTGCTGCAGAACTACGAGGGCACCGTGTTCCTGGTGAGCCACGACCGGCGTTTCCTCGACAACGTGGTCACCAGCACCATCGTGGCCGAAGGCGAGGGGCGCTGGCGCGAATACGAAGGCGGCGTGGAAGACTGGCTCGCGCAGTCGCAACGCGCGCGGGGCCTGCAGCCCCCGCCGGCGGCTGCGCGCGAGGGCAAGGCCCAGGAGCCACCGCCGCCCAGGCCTGCGGCAGAGGCGCCCGCCCGGCGCACCAAGCTCAGCTACAAGGAGCAGCGCGAGCTCGACGAGCTGCCGGCACGCATAGAGGCGCTCGAAGCCGAGCAGAAGGCGCTGTCGGACGAACTCGCCGGCACCGAGCTCTACACCGCCACACCCCAGCGTGTGCCGCAGGTGCAGGCCCGCTATGCGCAGATCGAAGACGAGCTGATGCAGCTGCTCGAGCGCTGGGAAGCGCTGTCCGCGCGCTGAACCGTCGCCGCAAGCTGGAGCTCCCTCGCGGAGGGGGCTCGGGGGAGCCGTGCGTAAAGCCGAAGGCTAGGAGGCTGCGCGGCAGAAGCCGCCCAGCCTCCTAGCCCTCTTCGCGCCGCCCGCGCGTCAGCGATGCCAGCCAGCCGCCCGACAGCGCGGCCGGGTGGGTGCGGCTGATCATCAGGCCCGACTGCAGGTACAGCGCATTGAGCAGCCGGCTGGCCCGCTCCATGTCGAGCCCCGGCCAATCGGCCAGCGCACGCAACGGCACCGCTTCGCGCCGCAGCCGCGCAATGGCCGACGCCAGCGCACCGCTGATCTCGAGGTTGCGCAGGTCCAGCCCGGGTGCGACACGGTAGACGGCGGGGCCGGCGATCTCGGGCAGCAGCTCGCGGCGCGGCCCGTACAGCGCCAGCAGCCACAGCAGCGTGCCCAGCGGGTGGTACATGTGCGCAGCGCCCACCAGCTCGCTGTGCTTGTGGCCCGGCGGCTTGAGCACCGCCGGCTCCACCTGCAAAAGCCGCAGGTTGGCCATGCTGGGCTCCAGCAGCGAAGCCATCGGCAGCGGCGAGTGGAACAGGCGTTCGCGCGGAAACACCGTCACCGGCACCACGAAACCTTCGCGGTCGAGGTGGATCGCCACGTTCTGCGAGTGGCGCAGGCAGGCGGCCATGACCTCCAGCACTTCGGCGCCGTGGGGCGTGTGCTCGAAGCGCTGCAGGTCGGCCAGCAGGGAAGGGCTGAGCGAAGACAGGCGCGTGCCCAGACCGGAAGCCGGGTCGGGCATGGCGGCGAGCTCGCTCATGGCGCGCTGGAAGGCGCTCACGCGCCACAGCTCCGGTTCGCCAAAGGGGATGGTCGGCTCGTCCATGGGCAAGACTTTAGGTCTGAAACAACCCGGTTTCCGGCATTCGTACGGGCGTTACACGCGGTGCATCCCGAAACGTCAGCCCAGGTGCCGGCGCGCCTGCTGCACCGCGCGCCACAGCCGCGCGTCCTGCGAGGTCGCGAAGTTGATGCGCATGAGCGTGGTGGGCCGGTGCGAGGCGTGGAACAGCGAGCCCGGGGCGAGCAGCCAGCCTTCGTCGAGCATGGTGGCGGCCAGGCGGTCGGTGTCCACGCCCACGTCCACCCAGCCGAACAGCCCGGCCGGCTCGGTGACGAAACGCACGCCGGCTTCCTGCGCGAGGGCCACGCTGCGGGCGCGCGCCGCGTCGAGCTTCTGCACCACGCGCTCGGCGTGGCGGCGCAGCTGGCCCTGCTCGAGGCACAGCGCAACGGCCTGTTCCAGCACGGCCGGGGTGGTGAGGGTGGTGAGCAGCTTCACATCGACGAAACGCTCGACCAGCTTGCGCGGCGCCGCGATGAAGCCGACCCGCCAGGCCGGCGTGAGGATCTTCGAGAAGCCCGACACGTAGATGGTGCGCTGCAGGCCGTCGAGCGCCGACAGGCGCGGCGCGTGGGCAGGCGCCAGGTGGGCGTAGGTGTCGTCCTCGGTGATGTGGAAGTCGTGGGTCTCTGCCAGCTTGAGCACCTGGTGGGCCGACGCGAGCGACAGCGTGCAGCCGGTCGGGTTGTGCAGCACCGACACGGTGGCATACAGGCGCGGCCGGTGCGCCTCGGCCAGCGCCCGCATGGTGGCGAGATCGGGCCCATCGGGCCCGCGCGGCACCGGCAGGATGCGCACGCCCAGCTGGCTGAGCCGCGCGTATTCCACCGCCCAGCCGGGCTCGTCGACCAGCACCGCGTCGCCGGGCTGCAGCAGCGTGCGCGAGATGATGTCCAGCCCCTGCGTGGCGCCCGCGGTGGTGACGATCTGCTCGGGCACCGTCTTCACGCCGAAGTCGGCCAGCTTCATGGCCAGCGCGGTGCGCAGGCGCGTGTCGCCGGCCGGCTCGCCGTAGTGCAGCGCCAGCGGGGCGAGGCGCTCGCCGGCGGTCACGCGGCGCAACGCGGCGCTCAGGATGGGCAGGTCCAGCCACTCGGCGGGCAGGGTGCCCAGGCCCGGCATGGCGCGCACGCCCGGCTGGTTGAACATGCCGCGGATCAGCGCGGCGGCATCCACCGGCGCGCTGGGCCGCACCTCCGGGCGCGGCTTCACATGGCCCACCGCGGCGGCCGGCGCCGCCGAGCGGATCTCGCGCACGAAGAAGCCGCGCTGCTTGCGCGCTTCGATCAGCCCCTGTGCCAGCAACTGGTCGTAGGCGGCAACCACCGTGTAGGCGCTGATGCCATGGCGCTTGGCGCATTCGCGCACCGACGGCAGCCGGGTGCCCGGCGGCAGCAGTCGCTGGCGGATGCGTTCGGCGAACCGGTTGGCCAGCTGATCGGTGAGCGTGGCGCCGGCATCGCGGGCCAGCGGAGCCGCGAGCAAGGCAGAGGCGATCGGAGCGTTCATGGCGGTGGGATTTGTGTTGGGCGCGGGACCGATACAGAAATTCGGCTGCGCGGGTTCAGTGTATTGGTACTGTGCTGGTGATGTCCATACACTGGATCGCCTTATGTTCTTCACCCCTTGCCATTCATCGCGGGTGCCGCAATGACGGCGCAGGAGTTCGGCGCGCTGCTGTTCTTCGCCTCCGCGATGTCCTTCAGCCCGGGCCCCAACACCACGCTGTCGACCGCGCTTGCGGCCAACTTCGGCCTCAGGCGGGCCCTGCCGTTCTGCCTCGCCGTGCCGGTGGGCTGGTCGCTGCTGATGCTGCTGTGCGGCGCGGGCCTCGGCGTTCTGGTGCTGGCCGTGCCGGCACTGCGCTGGGCGGTCAAGGCGGTGGGCGTGGCCTACCTGTTGTGGCTGGCCTGGAAACTGGCCAACACCGGTGTGCTCGGCCAGGCCGATGCGAAGCGGCTGAACGTCAGCTTCCCGCAGGGCATGGCGCTGCAGTTCGTGAACATCAAGGCCTGGATGCTCGCGCTCACCATTGCCGCCGGATGGGTGGCGCCGGCGGGCGGCGACGTGTCCGCCACCATGGCGCGCCTCGGCCAGGTGCTGGCGGTGATGGTGGTGTTCGCCTTCGTCTCCAACTTCAGCTATGCGCTCGTCGGTTCGCTGCTGCGCGGCTGGCTCGCCCAGGGCAGGCGGCTCCTGTGGTTCAACCGCGGCATGGCCCTCGTGCTGGTGCTGACCGCCGCCTGGATGGTGAGGGTATGAGCCGGGCCGGCAGTGCCAGCCTGCCGCTGCCGGAAGCGGCGGCGTCGCAGGAGCGGCGCGGCTTCTGGCTGGGCCTTGCCGGCGTGCTGATGTTCGCGCTCAGCATCCCGATGACGCGGCTGGCCGGCGGGCCGGCGGACGACCCGCAGCTGCCGCCCACCTTCGTTGCCGTCGGCCGCGCCGCGGTGGCCGGGCTGCTGTCGGTCGCCTGGCTGCTCTTCACGCGGGCGCCCTGGCCCCGGCGAGACCAGTGGGGCCTGCTGGCCCTGTCGGCCGCCGGCGTGGTGTTCGGTTTCCCGCTGTTCTCGGGCTGGGCGGTGCGCCATGTCGAGGCAGTGCATGCCGCGGTGATCACCGGCTTCCTGCCGCTGGCCACCGCGGTGGTGGGCGCCTGGTGGCTGCGGCAACGCCCGCCGGTGGCCTTCTGGATCTGCGCGCTGTTCGGCTGTGCGCTGGTGGCGGCCTATGCATGGCTCAAGGGCGGCGGCGGCTTCCACCTGGCCGACGGCCTGCTGCTGCTGGCGGTGCTGAGTGCGGCAGTCGGCTACGTGGGCGGTGCGCGCCTCACCGGCGACGGCCCGAACGGCCCGCAGGTCATCTGCTGGATGCTGGTGCTGTGCCTGCCGCTCACGCTGCCGCTGACCGCCTGGCAGCTGACGGCGCACTGGGAGCAGATGGCACCGGGCGGCCCGGTGCGGCTCGCGTCGTGGGCCGGCTTCGCCTACGTGTCCACCGTGTCGATGTGGCTGGGCTTCTTTGCCTGGTACCGCGGCCTCGCCCTGGGCGGCACGCTGCGGGTGAGCCAGGTGCAGCTGGTGCAGCCGTTCGCCTCGATGCTGGCGGCCGTGCCGCTGCTCGGCGAGCGGCTCGACCTGCTCACGGTCGGCTTTGCGCTGGCGGTGATCGCCACCGTGTTCGTCGGCAAGCGCTTGCCGGCCGGGGCACGCTGATGAAGACGCTCGGCATCCTCGGCGGCATGAGCTGGGAATCCACGCTGGTGTACTACCGCGAGCTCAACCGTGGCGTGCAGCGCCGTCTGGGCGGCCACCACAGTGCCTCGCTGCTGCTGCGCAGCTTCGACTTCGCCCCCATCGAGGCGCTGCAGCGCGGCGGCCGTTGGGACGAGGCGGCCACAGCGCTCGGCGACGCTGCGGTTCAGCTGCAGCAGGGCGGCGCCCAGGCGCTGGTGCTGGCCACCAACACCATGCACAAGCTCGCACCGCTTCTCGAGGCGCGCATGGGCATTCCGCTGCTGCACATCGCCGACGCGACCGGTGCCGCCATCCGAGCCGCCCGCGCGCGGCGCGTGGGCCTGCTGGGCACCCGCTTCACCATGGAGCAGGACTTCTATACGCGCCGGCTCGGCGAGCGGTTCGACCTCGACGTGCTGACGCCGCAGGCCGACGACCGCGAGCTGGTGCACCGCGTGATCTACGACGAGCTGTGCAAGGGTCGCATCGAGCCGGCATCGCGCGAGGCTTATCTCGCGGTGATCGACCGGCTGGCGGCCCGCGGCTGCGAAGGCGTGATCCTCGGCTGCACCGAGATCATGCTGCTGATCGATGCGTCGAAGCTGCCCGTGCCGGGCTTCGACACCACCGCGCTGCACGTGCAGCGCGCCGTGGAATGGATGCTGGACACGACGACAGAAACCGGAGATACCCGATGACCTGGACCCTGGCGCGCCGCGCCGAACGCATGAACCCGTCGATCATCCGCGAGATCCTCAAGGTGACCGAGCGGCCCGGGATCATCTCGCTGGCGGGCGGCCTGCCATCGCCCGAGACGTTCCCGGTCGAGGCCATGCGCGAGGCAGCCGACCGCGTGCTGCGCGACGCGCCGCGCGAGGCGCTGCAATACGCCGCCAGCGAAGGCTACGGCCCGCTGCGCGAATGGGTGGCGCAGCATCTGGGCGAGTCCGGCATCCGCGCCGACGCCAGCCAGGTGCTCATCACCACCGGCTCGCAGCAGGGGCTGGACCTGTGCGCCAAGGTGCTCATCGATGCGGGCGCGCGCGTGGCAGTGGAAACGCCCACCTACCTCGGCGCGCTGCAGGCCTTCACGCCCTACGAGCCGGCCATCGAATCGCTGGCCACCGACGACGAAGGCCCCACGCCCGAGGCGCTGCGCGCGGCGGGCGGCGTGCGTTTCGCCTACCTGCTGCCCAACTTCCAGAACCCGAGCGGCCGCACGCTGGGTGAAGCGCGCCGCGCAGCCCTGGTGGCCGCCGCACAGGCGGCCGGCGTGCCGCTGCTCGAAGACAACCCCTACGGCGACCTGTGGTTCGACACGCCGCCGCCGGCGCCGCTGGCCTCGCGCTGGGCCGAAGGCGTGGTCTACCTGGGCTCCTTCTCCAAGGTGCTGGCGCCCGGCCTGCGCCTGGGCTACGTGGTCGCGCCCAAGGCGCTCGGCCCCAAGCTGCTGCAGGCCAAGCAGGCGGCCGACCTGCACACGCCGGTGTTCAACCAGCGGGTGGTGCACGAGGTCATCAAGGACGGCTTCCTCGCCACCCACGTGCCGACCATCCGCGCGCGCTACAAGGCCCAGCGCGACGCGATGGCCGCCGCGCTCGATCGCCACATGCCGCCGGGCTGCCGCTGGCAGGTGCCGGCCGGCGGCATGTTCTTCTGGGTCACGCTGCCGGCCGGCTTCGATGCGATGGCGCTGCTGCCGCAGGCGGTGGAGCAGGGCATGGCCTTCGTGCCGGGCGCCGCGTTCTATGCCGATGTGCCGCAGGCCAGCACGCTGCGGCTCAGCTTCGTGACGGTGTCGCCCGAGCGCATCGAGCAGGGCGTGGCTGCACTGGCCCGCACGCTGGAGCTGGCTCACAGGAAGGCTGCCTAGCATGGCCACGCAACATCGCTACACCGAAGTCGACGTCTTCACCGACCGTGCCCTCAAGGGCAACGCGCTCGCGGTGGTGTTCGACGCCGACGGCCTGTCCGACGAGCAGATGGCCGAGTTCGCACGCTGGACCAACCTGTCGGAAACCACCTTCCTGCTGCAGCCCACCATTCCCGGTGCCGACTACCGGGTGCGCATCTTCACGCCGGGCGGCGAGCTGCCGTTTGCCGGCCATCCCACGCTCGGCAGCTGCCACGCCTGGCTCGCCGCCGGCGGAAAGCCGCGAGACAGCCAGCTGGTGATCCAGCAATGCGAAGTCGGCCTGGTGAAGATCCGCCGCGACGGCGAGCGGCTGGCATTCGCCGCGCCGCCGCTGCGCCGCAGCGGGCCGGCCGACGACGCCACCTGCGAGCAGATTGCCCGCTGCCTGCAGCTGCCGCGTTCGGCGCTGCGTGCCGTGCAGTGGGTGGACAACGGGCCGGGCTGGGTGGCCGCGCTGCTCGATTCGGCGCAGGCCGTGCTGGCGCTGCAGCCCGACTTTGCGGCGATGCAGCCGCTCAAGCTGGGTGTGGTGGGCGCCTGCCCGCCGGGCGGCGAATGTGCCTTCGAGGTGCGGGGCTTCGTGCCCACCCTGGGTGTGCCCGAGGACCCGGTGACCGGCAGCCTGAACGCCGGCCTCGCGCAATGGCTCATCGGCGCCGGCCTCGCGCCCGAGCGCTATGTGGCGAGCCAGGGCACGGCGCTGGGGCGGGCGGGCCGGGTGTTCGTCGAGCGCATCGGCAGCGACGTCTGGATCGGCGGGCACAGCGTGACCTGCGTCGAAGGCCGCCTGACCCTGTGAGCTCGCCGGCGATGGCGCTGCAACTCGATCACCTGGTGGTGGCCGCGGCCACGCTCGACGAGGGCGTGGCCTGGTGCGAGGCGACGCTGGGCATCACGCCGGGGCCGGGCGGCAGGCATGCACTGATGGGCACGCACAACCGGGTGTTCGCGCTCGATGGCGCGGTGTTCCCGCGCGCCTACTTCGAGATCATCGCCATCGACCGCGACGCACCGGCGCCCGGCCGGGCGCGCTGGTTCGGTCTCGACGACGCCGACCTGCAGGCATCGATCGCACGGCAGCCGCGGCTGGTCCACTGGGTGGCCCGGTGCCTGGACATCGAGCAGGCCGCGTCGACCTGGTCGGCGCTCGGACTGCAGGCCGGCCGCGTGCTCGCTGCCTCGCGCCCGACGCCGACCGGCGAACTGCGCTGGCGGATCGGCGTGCGCGACGACGGGCGGCTGTCGCTGGGCGGCGCGCTGCCGACACTGATCGAATGGGGCGAGGAGCACCCCACCGACCGCCTGCCGGACAGCGGCGTCGAACTGCAGTCGCTGCAGCTCCAGCAGCCGCAGCCGGCGGACCTGGCAGCCGCGCTGAGCACGCTGGGAGCGCCGGCTGGCGTCCAGTGTGTCGACGGCCCTGCGGCCATCGTCGCGGTGCTGAACACGCCACGAGGGCGTGTTCGCCTGAACAGCCGCGTTGCCTGAATCGACGTGAGGCGTGGCGTCAGCCGCGGCGCAGGCGCCATGCCTGCCGCAGGCCTTCCCAGGCGGCGCCGCCATTCGGGGCGCGTTCCCGCTCGATGGCCAGGTAGCGGCGCCCCACGACGAACAGGCTGCTGCCCAGCAGCGCCAGCAAGGTGGTCGCCATGACGATCACGCCTCTGCCAGGCTTGGACTTGCGGTCCGGCGGCACGGCCGAGTCGATCTGCTGCAGGGCGGGACCTTCCTTGGCTTCGTCGAGCTTGGCGACCTCGTACTGACGCAGCATGCTTTCGAGCAGCGTCTCCTGGAACTTCACCTCGCGGCGCGCCCGGATCCAGTCGGCTGCCGCCTCGGGCAGCTTGCCGGCCGGCATGTCGACCATGCTGCCGCTGGCGTTCTGCGCCGACTCCATGCGCCGCAGTTCGGCCCGTAGCCCGGCCACCTCGCTGCTGAGCCGGGTGACGTCGGGGTTCTCGGCCGTGGCGGCGGTACGCAGCACCCGCAGCTGCACTTCACGCTCGGCGATCTCGACCCGCAGCTTGGCCATGTTGGTGAGGATGGCCTCGGCCTGCTTGTCCAGCACGACCATGCCGCTCTTTTCCTGCGTCTTCTGCATGTCCTGATCGGCCTTGATCAGGTTGTTCTTGGTGTCCTGCAGCTGCTTCTCGTAGAACTTGCGCCGCTGCTGCGCCTCGGTGACGGCCAGGCGGTCGAGCAGCTTGCCCACCTCGGCCGCATAGCCATTGGCGAGCTGGGCCGCGAACTGCGGGTCCTTGTCGTCGACCTCGACGGTGATGACGCCGGACTTCTTGTCGCTGCTCACACGCGTCACCTTCGGCATCGCCTTGCGCAGCACCTCGAAGGTTTCGATGTCGTAGCGCTCGCGCAGCTTGAACTGTTCATCGAGAGCACGCAGGACCGAATCGCTCCTGAGCAGGTTCACGTAGAGCTCATCGGGCGTCTTGGCCCCCAGCGCGCCGGCGGCCCCGCCCAACGCCCCGAGTGCGGCGAGCGCCGCCGCTGCGCCGCTGGACTGCTGCTGGGCCGGCGGCAACAAGGTCGTCCTCGCCGTGTATTCGTTGGGCAGCAGCAGCGACACCACGACCGACCCCACGATCGCCGCGCCGGTCACCGCTGCAATCAGGCGCTTGCCTTCGCCGATCCACGTCAGCAGGTCCAGCGGGCTGACTTCGGGGCCTTCGCCTTCCATCCCTCGATCCGATGTTTCCATGCCGTGTGCTGTTCAGTTGTTGCGCAGCGTCTGGATCGCCGCGGCGCCCAGGCCGAACTGGTAGAAGATGGCCGACCAGTCCTTCAGGTTGCGCACCAGCGCGCGGCCCCATGTTTCGTAGTCGAGCTGATTGGGGATGATCACCGCGTCGCCTGGGTGCAGCTCCGCCGAAGCGACGCCGCTGGTGAACAACCCGCGACGGTCGTTGCCGTGCATCACGGTGCCGTCGGCACGCAGGATGAACATCTGCGAGGTGTCGGCCGCCTCCTCGGTGCCGGCCAGCTTCACATAGTCGCCTGCCGTGCGGCCGGGCTTCCACAGGTAGGCGTTGTTGTTGGCCACCGCGCCCGAGACCGTCACGAAGCCGGGGCGTGCCGGCACCAGGATGCGGTCGCCGTTGTCCAGCGGCACGTCGGGCAGGGTGTCGATGCTGCTTCTTGCGTAGTCGAGCTCCAGCGCGATGCGCCCGTTGGGCTGCAGGGTGCGCAGCCGCTGCAGCTGGGCCTGCGTGGCCGCGGCGCTCACCTGCGAGCTGCGGCCGGCTTCGTCGGCGCGCTGGTTGGCCGCCTCACGGGCAGCCTGCGTGGCGGCCAGCGACTCCAGCCGCTGGATCGCGGCCTGCAGGTTTTCCCGTTGACGCACGCGGGTCTCCTCGCGGGAGAACTCGATGCCGTACACATAGGCCTGCTGGGTGAAGCCGCCGGCACGCCCCAGCAGCTGCCTGAGCGTTTCGCCCGGCAGCAGCTGGTACACGCCGGGTGCGCCCACTTCGCCTTCCACCGTCACCAGCCGGATCTGCTTGGACACCGGCACGCGCATGTCCTTCTGGCTGAACACGGTCACCACGTCGCCCGGCTGCAGCTCGACGTTGTGGCCGCCGTCGCCGGCCAGGGCGGCGCGCAGGTTGAAGGTGATGAGCTGCGTCGACAGGTCTTCGCGCTTGAGCCGCTCGATGACCGCATAGTCC
This sequence comes from Methylibium rhizosphaerae, assembly GCF_006386545.1. Lineage (GTDB taxonomy): Bacteria > Pseudomonadota > Gammaproteobacteria > Burkholderiales > Burkholderiaceae_C > Pseudorivibacter > Pseudorivibacter rhizosphaerae. Next base: position 72,273 of record NZ_SWAR01000006.1, read on the forward strand.
CAGTTGATCTCGTCGAACAGCGCGGCCGGTGCCTTCTTGGCACGCTCTGCAGCCTGCTGATCGGCACGCGTCTGCCGGCGGTTGCTGCCCTGCATCTGCGGGAAGGCGCCGTTGCGCGGGATCGTGTCCTCGGCGCCCGATCGGCCGGTGTCCTCGTCGCCATTGGCATCGAGCAGCTCCACCTGCACCAGCAGGTTCTTGCGCCGGTAGAACTCCGGCGAGATGAGCGCCTCCTTGTCCGGTATCAGGTCGCTCACGCGCATGCCCGGCCGGTGCGGGTAGCGCAGCGGCTGGGCCACATGTCCCTTCAGCGTCACCGCATTGCCGAACTGGGGCGAGATCGCCAGCAGCGTCAGGATGTCGCCGTCGCGCAGGTTCTTGGCGAGCCCGGTGTCGTCGAGCTTGAACTCCTCGACCAGCCTTGCCGCGCGCCGGGCTGCCGGGTCGATGCGTTCGATCTGCACCTGGTGCGGGTTCGCCAGCACCGAGGTGCCGCCGGCGTAGCGCAGCACGTCGCGCAGCGGCTCTTCCTTGCTCCTGAGCTCGTAGACGGCCGGCGTATCGATCGCGCCGGTGAGGGCGACGCGCGGTCCCACGGGGTGGAACACCACCACGTCGCCCGGCAGCAGCTGCACGTCCTTCGTGCGGTCGCCCTGGACCAGGAATTCGTAGACGTCGAGTTCGGAGACGATGCGGCCATCGCGCTTCAGGCTGATCTTGCGCATGGAGCCGTTGACGCCCGGGCCGCCGCTGGCCACCACCGCCGACAGCAGGCTCGACTGGCTGCTCAGTGTGTAGACGCCGGGCCGTTGTGCCTGTCCGACCACGTAGACCTTCACGGCACGCAGCTGACCCAGGGTGACGCTCAGGTTGAAGTTGGTGTAGAGCCGGCCGATCTGGGCACGCAGGTGCCGCTCGAGTTCGGAGGCACGAACGCCCGCCACCGGGAAGCTGCCGACCCGCGGCAGGTTGATCAGGCCGTTGCGGTCCACCGTGGCACGGTAGTCGACGTCGATGGCGCCCCAGGCGCGGATGAGCACCTCGTCGCCCGGACCCACAGCGTAGTCGGACGGCACCGGCACGTTGTCCACCGGTGCAAAGCTGCCGGCCGCATCGGCGAAGAAATCGGCGCCGAACACCGGCAGCTGGCGGCCGGTGGCCGTTTCGACGAAACGCTGGAATTCGCTGGGCCGCGCGGGCGGCTGCAGCGTCTGGCCCTGGCGGACCGACGGTTCGCGTTCGCGGTCCTGCCGCGGGCCTTGCAGGTTGCGCGGGTCGCGCAGCCTGCCGTCAGCATCGCGCTGGGCCCCTGCCGCGCCGGTTCCGCCGGGTGCGCGCGAGCGGTCGGCCTCCGACTCGCCGGGGCGCGCCGGCACCGGGTAGCCGGGTGCATTGAACACGCCACCGCTGCCGGTGCCGCGCGCACGCGCATCGTCCTCGGGCGCAGCGACGGCGGACACCGTCAGCGCGGCCCAGGCCAGCACCATTCCGAAAACACGCAAGGCACTGCGCAGGTTCAAAGTGTCGTTGTGAGACAAGCTCATGGTCGCCGTGTTGTGTTGAAGCCGCGCAGCGGAGAGAGGCGTTGCGGATCTGGTGCGAACTGCGGAGGCGGCTTGCCCGCCCGGCCAGCCCGGCATGTTAATGGAAAGGCCCCTGGCGCCCGCCGGGCCGGCTGCTCCGTCGTGCCGGCCGCTACAGGCCCGCTCGCCCCGCTGCCATCTGTACTGTCCGGTTCGAAGGGCGGGTGCCTATCATGGGCCGCCTCCACTGCGAGCCGGATGAGCCTGAATGACTGAAGAGCTGTTTCGAGAAGATGCCCGGATGCGGGAGTGCGCAGCCCGCGTGATGGTCGTGGACGCCCAGCCGGTCGGCGTTCAGCTCGACCGCACGGTGTTCTATCCGCAAGGCGGCGGCCAGGCCGGTGATGCCGGCCATCTGCGGCTGGCCGACGGCAGCCTGGTGGCGGTGGCCGACACCCGCAAGGGCAGCACGCCCGGCACCGTGGTGCACCTGCTGGCCGACCCGGCCGATGCCGGGCGGCTGCAGCCCGGCATGGCGATCACCGCAGTGATCGACTGGGAGCGCCGGCAGAGGCACATGCGCTTCCACACGGCGACGCATCTGTTGTGCGCGCTGGTGCCGCACCCGGTGGATGGCTGCTCGATCACCGCCGCCTATGCGCGGCTCGATTTCCACATGACCGAGCCGCTCGACAAGGAGGCGCTCAACGCCGGGCTGGCACGCCTGGTGGCCGCAAGCCACCCGGTGCGGCACCGCTGGATCAGCGATGCCGAGCTGGACGCCAGCCCGCAGCTCGTGCGCAGCATGAGCGTGCAGCCGCCGCGGGGCAGCGGGCGGGTGCGGCTGCTCGAGATCGAAGGTGTGGACCTGCAGCCCTGTGGTGGCACCCACGTGGGCAACACGTCGGAAGTCGGCCGCGTGGTGGTGACGAAGATCGAGAAGAAGTCGGCCAGTACGCGCAGGGTCGTGCTCGGCCTCGCTGATTGATCGAGCACCGGCGTTCTCGACCGTCCGTCGCCCTGGCGGCCGCCGCCGAATAAGCTTCTGCCCCCGGGAACCTGGCGAGCGTGGTAGCTTCCAAGCCGCCATGCTGACCCGTGCCCTGCTGCTGTCGCTCGCCGTCGCGACGTCTTCCTCCGCCGCCTTTGCCGCCCTTGCCTCGAACGTCGTCACGACGCCCCAGGTGCGCGCGGAGCTGGTGGCGCATGCCCCCGAAGGCATTGCCGCCGGCAAGCCGATGTGGCTGGGCCTGAAGCTCACCCACCAGCCGCACTGGCACACCTACTGGAAGAACCCGGGCGACTCCGGCCTGCCCACCACGCTGGCCTGGACGCTGCCGGCCGGCGTCACCGCCGGCGAAATCGACTGGCCGGCTCCCCGGCGCCTGCCGATCGGGCCACTGATGAACCACGGCTACGAAGGCACGGTCGTGCTGCCGGTGCCGCTGTCGGTGCCGCCGCAGTTCAACGCGGCCAAGCTCGAGGTTCAGCTGCAGGCCGACTGGCTGGTGTGCAAGGAGGTCTGCATTCCCGAGAGCGGCCGCTTCTCGCTGAGCCTGCCGACGCAGGCCTCGGTCGCTACCCATGCCGCCGACTTCGAGGCGGCGCTGGCGGCGCGCCCGCAGCAGCCGGCCGGGGTGGCCGCCAAGGCCGAGCCGACGAGCCAGGGCGCCCCAGCGGGCAGCCTGGTGGTGCAAGTCGATGGCCTGCCGGCCGCGGTGCAGGGTAGTCAGGCCGAAGTGTTCAGCGAACTGGCCGGCGTGGTGGACCATGCGGCGCCGGTGCAGCAGCGGTGGCAGGGCTCCACTTATGAAGCGCGGCTCGCGCTGTCGCCGCAGCGCAGTGAAAGCCCGGCGCTGCTGCCGGTCGTCATGGTGTTCGGCGACGGCAAGACGGCGCTGCGCGTCGAGGCGGCAGTGCAGGGGGCCTGGCCGGCCGCCGTGCCGGCCGCGGCAGACCTGCAGAGTTCGCCCGAGCCCGGCCTGCAGGCCGCCGCCGCGGCGCCTGCCTCGCTGGGAGCTGCGCTGCTGCTCGCCTTGCTGGGCGGCGCCTTGCTCAACCTGATGCCGTGTGTCTTCCCGGTGCTGTCGCTCAAGGTGATGGGCTTTGCCCAGCATGCCGGCGAACACCGCAAGCTCTGGTCGGGCGGGCTGGCCTACACCGCCGGCGTGGTGCTGAGCTTCGTGGCGCTCGCCGGGCTGCTGCTGGCGCTGCGGGCGGCCGGCGAACAGCTGGGCTGGGGCTTCCAGCTGCAGTCGCCCGGGTTCGTGGCGGCGCTGGCGCTGCTGTTCACGCTGATCGGCCTCAACCTTGCCGGCGTCTTCGAGTTCTCGACGCTGCTGCCCAGCGGGCTGGCCACCCTGCGTGCCCGCCACCCGGTGGTCGACTCCTTCCTCACCGGCGTGCTGGCCGTGGGCGTGGCCTCGCCCTGCACCGCGCCCTTCATGGGCGTGGCGCTCGGCGTGGCGCTGTCGATGCCGGCCGCGCAGGCGCTGGCGGTCTTCGCGGCTCTGGGCCTGGGCATGGCCTTGCCCTACCTGCTGGTCACCACGCTGCCTCGGGTGGCCGGCTGGCTGCCGCGGCCGGGGGCCTGGATGGTGCACTTCAAGGTGGCCATGGCCTTCCCGATGTTCGCCACCGTGGTGTGGCTGCTGTGGGTGCTGGGCCAGCAGACCAGCCTCGATGCCGCCGCCGCCTGGCTGGGCGCTCTGGTGGTGCTGGCCTTCGTCGCATGGGTGTTCGGCAATGCAGGTTTCGGGCGGACCGGCCGGCTGGGCTGGGGCGCGGTGGCCGTGGGGCTGCTCGCCGTGGCGCTGAGCTGGGCCCTGCCGCAGCTGCACGGCCGTGCCGTCGCTGCACCGCCCGGCGGCAGCGCGGCCGGCGAACGTTGGCAGCCCTGGTCGCCGCAGAAGGTGGCCGAGGCCACCGCGCAGGGCCGGCCGGTGTTCGTCGACTTCACCGCTGCCTGGTGCGTGAGCTGCCAGTTCAACAAGCGCACTACCCTGTCGAACGCCGGCCTGCTGGCCGACTTCGAGCAGCGCGGCGTGGTGCTGCTGCGGGCCGACTGGACCGCCCGTGACGCCACCATCGCCGCCGAGCTGCAGCGGCTCGGCCGCAGCGGCGTGCCGGTGTATGCGCTGTACGCACCGGGAACCAACACGCCGCGGCTGCTGTCGGAGATCCTTTCGGTGGACGAGGTGCGTTCGGCGCTGGCGTCCTTGTAGTGGACCCGCATCAGGCAAGGAATCGCGAATGAAATCGTTGCTCGCCGTGGCCGCTTTCGCCACCTGCTCCTTCGGCTTCGGCATGGCTGCCCATGCACAGGCCATCGTCGGCCAGGCCGCCCCCGCCTTCAGCACGCAAGACACCGACGGCAAGACCCGCTCGCTGGCCGAGTTCAAGGGCAAGTACGTGGTGCTCGAGTGGGTCAACCCGGGCTGCCCGTATGTGCAGAAGCACTACAACGCCGCCAACATGCAGGCGACGCAGAAAGAAGCGGTGGGCAAGGGCGCCGTCTGGCTCACCGTCAACAGCACGGCCGCGGACGCCGGCGACTACAAGGCCCCGGCCGAACTGGCGGCCTGGATGAAGCAGCAGAACGCCGCCGCCACCGCCACGCTGATGGACGCCGACGGCAAGGTCGGCCGCGCCTACAACGCACGCACGACGCCGCACATGTACGTGATCGACCCGGCGGGCAAGCTCATCTATGCCGGCGCCATCGACAGCAAGGCCACCGCCCGGGCCGACGACATCAAGACCGCCACCAACTACGTGCGCCAGGCGCTCGGAGAAGCCCTGGGCGGCAAGCCGGTGTCGGTCGCGGTGACGCAGGCCTACGGCTGCAGCGTCAAGTACGCGAGCTGAGCCGCGAACGGGAGTGGCCTGGAGGCCGGCCACGGGCCGCCCCAAGCAAGGCCCGCCTCCCCTCGGGGGAGTGTCCGGCGTACCCGCCGGACGAGGGGTTGTCATTGCTGCCGGAAGTCGTCGTGGCAGGCCTTGCAGGTCTTGGCCGCTTCGCCGAAGGCGGCCTTGATCTGGTCGAGGTTGCCGCCCTTGGCGGCCACGTTCAGCTTGGCCACTTCTTCCTGCATCTTCGTTGCATTGGCGCGGAACTTGTCCATCTGGGACCAGATCTCGGGCTTGGCCTTGGTGTTGCCGCCCTTGTCGGTGCCGTCCACGAAGCCGGCGAACGGCAGCTTCGACACGAAAGCCACGATCTCGGCGTTCTCGGCCGCGGCCTTCGCATCGAACGGCGCACGGCCCGACGCCATGGCGCCGAGCCGGCCGAAATGGGCGCCCATCAGCGCCATGCCGCTTTGCCGGTACTTGATGGCGTCCTCGGGCTTGGCGAACTGGGCGGCGGCGGGCAACGACAGTGCGGCGGCGGCCAGCAGCGTGGCGCACAGAACCAGACGGTGTTTCATTCGGATCTCTCCTGGCTGAGGTAGGTTGGCAGGGAGCGGCGGTCCGCTGCCCGCAACGGCGGCATGCGAACGCGCAGCAGTCCAGGTACGGAACCCGCTTGGGCGCGGACACACGGGTAATCCCGGATGCCTGCCGCAGCCTTCCCGAAGCGGCGCCGCCGTGCCACGATGCACGCCTTGTTACCAACTTCGGAGTCCGTTGTGTCGTTGTCGTCGATGTCTGCCAGCCCTTCCGCCACCCGCGTGCGTGTGTGGGACCTGCCCACCCGCCTGTTTCATTGGGCCCTGGTGCTGTGCGTGATCGGCCTGGTGATCACCGGCAAGGTCGGTGGCAATGCAATGGAGTGGCACTTCCGACTCGGTTATGCGGTGTTCGCGCTGCTGGCCTTCCGGCTGCTGTGGGGCATCGTCGGCGGTCGCTGGTCGCGCTTCTCGAGCTTCTTCTACGGGCCCCGAGCGTTGCTGCGCTACCTGCGCGGGCAGGGCGAAGCGGCGCATGAGGTCGGCCACAGCCCGACCGGCGCGCTGTCGGTGTTCGCCCTGCTGCTGTTCCTGGCCTTCCAGGTGGGCAGCGGCCTGTTCGCCGACGACGAGATCGCCAACGTCGGCCCGCTGGCCAAGTTCATCAGCACCGAAACGAGCCTGCAGCTCACCAGCTATCACAAGGTGATCGGGCAGTGGGTCATCATCGGCCTGGTGGTGCTGCACATCGCGGCGGTGCTGTACTACCTGCTCGCCAAGAGGCGCAACCTGATCGGCCCGATGTTCAGCGGTGACAAGCAGTTGCACGCCGGCCTGCCGGCGTCGAAGGACACGGCCCTCACGCGCGTGCTGGCGCTGGCGCTGATCGCCGCCTGCGCTGCCGGGGTGGGCTGGATCGTGGGACTGGGGGGCTGAGGCGGCAGCACAGTCGCGGCTCAAGTCCTACACTGCGCTGCAGCCCTGCCGCCCGCCTCCTCCTGCACGCATGGAAGCTCCCGCCATTTCGCTTGTCAGCCCCGACGCGCCGGAACTGATCGAAGCCACCCGCGCGATCTTTCGCGAGTACGCCCAGGCGCTCGGCGTCGACCTGTGCTTCCAGAACTTCGAGCAGGAGCTCGCGACGCTGCCGGGCCAGTACGCCGCACCGCACGGGTTGCTGCTGCTGGCCTTCCTGGACGGCGAGCTGGCCGGCTGCGGCGGCTTCCGGCCGCTGCACGAGGCCGACTACCCCAATGCCTGCGAGATGAAGCGCCTGTACGTGCGCAAGGCGTTCCGCCGCTTCGGCATCGGCCGGCTGCTGGCGCAGGCGCTCATCGACCGTGCACGGGAGGCCGGCTACTCGACCATGCTCCTCGACACGCTGGATGACATGGAGGCCGCTCGCGGCCTGTACGAAACGCTGGGTTTCGAGAACGTGCCGCCGTATTACTACAACCCGCTGCCGGGTGCGCACTATCTGAAGGCCGACCTGGATTCGGTCGTTTCCCGCTACTGACTGGAGCCCCACATGAACGCGTTCAGACACCTGCTCAAGGCCGCGGGGGCACACCCGCCGGTGGGTACGTGGATCATGTCGGCCAGCCCGATGGTGGCCGAGGCAGTGGGGCATGCCGGCTTCGACTGGGGCGTGCTCGACATGGAGCATGCGCCGGCCGACATGATGGAAGTCATCCACATGCTGCAGGCGGTCTCGTCCACCAAGATGGTGCCGGTGGTGCGGGTGCCCTGGAACGATGTGGTGACGATCAAGCGGGTGCTGGACGCCGGTGCCACCACGCTGCTGGTGCCGCTGGTGCAGAACGCCGACGAGGCGCGCCACGCGGTGGCGGCCACGCGGTATCCGCCGCAGGGCGTGCGCGGCGTGGCCGGCATGACGCGGGCATCGCGTTTCGGCGCGGCGCACAACTACCTGCAGCATGCCAATGCCGACATGGGCGTGATCGTCCAGCTCGAGACGCCCCAGGCCCTGCAGCAGCTCGAAGCCATCGCGGCGGTCGAGGGCGTGGATGCGCTGTTCATCGGTCCGGCCGACCTGTCGGCGGCGATGGGCCACCTGGGCCAGCTCACCCATCCGGCCGTGCTCGAGCAGATGAGTCGTGCCGTCAAGCGCGCCAAGGACGCCGGCAAGCCGATCGGCACGCTGGGCGCCACGCCGGAGATCGTGGCGCAGTACCGCGCCATCGGCTTCGACTTCGTCGCGATCTCGTCCGACCTCAGCCTGCTGGTGCGCAGCGCGCAGCTGGCGATCTCGGCCTTGCGCACGCAGGAGACGTCGATCGTCCACTCGCTCACGACCGGCACCCACGGCTACTGAGCCCGGCCTCGGCGCCGCGGCGGTTACAGCGAAGTACCGCACTAGGATCGGCGCATGAGCCTCGTTGTCCCGCCTGCCGTCGAACTGCGCTCGGGCGCATTGCGCCTGGCCCTGCGACCCGACCTGGGCGGCTGCATCGCCGGGCTGTGGTTCGACACGATGCCGGTGCTGCGTTCGGTCGAGCCGGCCGGGCTGCAAAGCGCGCGGCTTGCGGGTAGCTATCCGCTGCTGCCGTATTCCAACCGCATCGCCGACGGCCGCTTCGGCTGGCGCGGGCAGCAGTACCAGCTGCCGCTCAATGACCCGCCCCATGCGCTGCACGGCGTGGGGCTGGCCGCGCCCTGGCGCATCGAGCAGGCGGATGAATCCGAGGTTCGCCTGCTGCTGGAGCAGCCCGCGGGCGAGGCGTGGCCATTCGCGTTCGAGGCGCGCCAGCGCTTCGTGCTGAGCCCCGATGCCTTGCGATGCGAGATGAGCGTGGTCAATCGCGCGGTGCACGAAGCGCCGGTGGGCCTGGGCTGGCATCCGTTCTTCCCGAAGCGCAGGCGCAGCCACCTGCGGGCCGAGGTGGCGGGGCGCTGGGAGATGGACGGCCGCAAGCTGCCGTGCGCCCGCGTGCCGGTGAGCGGCCTCGACGCCGACATCGCGCAGCTGGACCTGGACCACTGCTTCGACGGCTGGTCCGGCCAGGCTCACCTGCATGACGAACTGCTGGCGCTGACGCTGAGCTCTTCGTTGCGCCACCTGGTCGTCTACACGCCGCGCGACAAGGGCGACTACGCCGTCGAGCCGGTGAGCCACGTCAACAACGCCATCAACCAGGCCGAGCCGGCAGCGCTGGGCCTTGTGGCGCTCGCGCCCGGAGCGGCCGCGAGCGCCTGGATGACACTCGAGATCCGACCCCAAAGATGAACCCTCACACCACCGACATCCAGGCCGTGACGCCGCCCGCGCTGCTGGGCGAATCACCGCTGTGGCATCCGCAGCAGCAGGTGCTGTACTACTGCGACATCCCGGGCCGGCGCCTGCACCGTCTCGATCCCGCGAGCGGCGCGGCGCACTCGTGGCAGTTCGAGTCCGACGTGGCCAGCTGCGCGCCGATCGCAGGTTCGAACGACCTGGTGCTGGCGATGCGCGACGGGCTGTGGCGCTTCGATCCGTCCAGCGGCCGGCGCGAAACGCTGGCGCCGCCGCCCTACGACCCGCGCGAGGAGCGATTCAACGACGGCAAGTGCGATCCGCAAGGCCGCTTCTGGGTCGGAACGATCTACGAGCCGCGTGATCCGGCACTGGCCGCGCTGTACCGCTATGGCGGCGGCGAACTCGTGCGCATGGCCGACGGCATCACCGTGTCGAACGGGCTGGCCTGGAGCCCTGACGGCCGCACCATGTACTGGTCCGACACCAAGGCCCACACCATCCATGCATTCGATTTCGACGCAGCCTCCGGCTCGCTGTCGAACCGGCGCGTGTTCGCGAGCTTTGCGCCCAAGCAGCCTGACCAGGATCTCGCCGTCTACGGCGGCCGGCCTGACGGCGCGGCGGTCGATGCCGAGGGCTGCTACTGGGTTGCGATGTTCGAGGGGCAGCGGGTGCTGCGGCTGTCGCCTGCGGGCGAGGTGCTGCGGGAGGTGAAGCTGTCAGTGCGCTGTCCGACCATGCCGTGTTTCGGCGGCGCCGACATGCGCACGCTGTACATCACGACCTCACGCGAGAAGCGCCCTGCCGAGGAGCTGGCGCAGCAGCCAATGGCCGGATGCGTGCTGGCCTTGCGGGTCGATGTGCCGGGGCTTCCGGCCAACAGCTGCAGCATGGGCTGACGCAGCGCGTTCACGCACCTTCGCGCGGCGCTGCGTCGGCGCCACACCGGGCCATGGCGGAGCCCTGCGGGTTACCACGTATAATCATTGGGTTTTGCCGCAACAGCCCGGGGTTTGCCTGTCATGACCGATCCGATCACCGATTCGATCGATCAGCGCGAGGCGATGAACGGGGCAGATGAGGCAGACGAAGCGCCTTTCAAGAGCCTGACGCGAGAAGAAGCCGAGGCCCTGCGGGCGCAACATCCGCCGCTCTCGCCGTGGCGGGTCATCGCGGTCCAGGCCGTGGTGGGGCTGGTGATGGCAACACTGTGGTGGAGCCTGAACCGGCAGGGCGGGGCCGGCTGGTCGGCGCTGTATGGCGCGGCTGCCGTGGTGCTTCCGGGCGCCTTGTTGGCGCGCGGCATCACGACCCGGCTGACCGGAGCGAACCCGGCCGCTGCTGCGGCGAGGTTCCTGCTCTGGGAGTTGCTGAAGATCATGGTGGCGGTTGCCATGTTGGCGGCTGCCGCAAGAGTTGTGCCCGATCTGAGCTGGCCGGCATTGCTGGTCACGATGATCGTGTGCCTGAAAGTGAACTGGCTGACCCTGCTCTGGTGGGGTCGCAAGAAGAACCAACAGTCGCTTGTTCGCAAGCGTTGACGAGAACTGACGATGGCTGCCGAAGGACACGGACCGACCGCGGGTGAGTACATCCAGCACCACCTCCAACACCTTCAGAACCGCACGCAAGAAGGCATTGCCAACTTCTCGCTGTCCGAGCCGGTGTTCAAGCTGGACTCGCTGTTCTGGTCCATCCTGCTGGGCGTGCTGGGCTGCTTCCTGCTGTGGCGCGTGGCCAAGAGCGTGACGTCCGGCGTGCCGGGTCGCCTGCAGGCCGCCATCGAGTTCCTGGTCGAGATGGTCGACACCCAGGCCCGCGGCATCATCCACAACGAAACCTCGCGCAAGGCCGTGGCCCCGCTGGCGCTCACCGCCTTCGTGTGGGTGTTCCTGATGAACGCGATGGACCTGCTGCCGCTGGACCTGGTCCCGCGCATCTGGGAATCCATCTACGGCGCCGCGGGCGGTGATCCGCACCATGCCTACATGCGCATCGTGCCCACCGCCGACCTGTCCATCACGCTGGGCCTGTCGATCACGGTGCTGCTGACCTGCCTGTACTACAACATCAAGATCAAGGGCCTGGGCGGCTGGATCAAGGAGCTGTTCTCGGCCCCGTTCCATGCCCACGGCGTGGCCGCCATCGTGCTGGCCCCGATCAACTTCATCCTCCAGCTCATCGAGTTCGCGGCCAAGACCATCTCCCACGGCATGCGGCTGTTCGGCAACATGTTCGCCGGCGAGCTGGTGTTCATGCTGATCGCGCTGATGGGCGCGGTGGGCTTCGCGTCGCTGGGCGGCGTGGCCCTGTGGCTGGGTCATGTGGTGGCCGGCGCCGCCTGGGCCATCTTCCACATCCTGATCATCACCCTGCAGGCCTTCATCTTCATGATGCTGACGCTGGTGTATGTCGGTCAGGCGCACGACAAGCACTGATCAAGCTTTTCTTCCCCTTTTCGTTCAACAACTCACTTCCCTACTAGGAGCAATCATGGAAAACGTGTTGGGTCTCGTCGCTCTGGCCTGCGGTCTGATCATCGGTCTGGGCGCCATCGGTGCCTGTATCGGCATCGCGCTGATGGGCGGCAAGTACCTCGAAGCCTCTGCCCGTCAGCCCGAGCTGATGAACGAGCTTCAGACCAAGATGTTCCTGCTGGCCGGCCTGATCGACGCCGCCTTCCTGATCGGCGTCGGTATCGCGATGCTGTTCGCCTTCGCCAACCCGTTCGTGCTGCGCTGATCGGTCTTTCTCGACCCCGGTAGTTTTTTCCCCAATCGAGAAAGGTCCGAGCCGTGAATCTGAACGCAACGCTGATTGCGCAGATCGTCGTCTTCGCGATCCTGTGGTGGTTCACGATGAAGTTCGTGTGGCCACCCATCACGAAGGCGCTCGACGAGCGCGCCAAGAAGATCTCGGACGGTCTGGCCGCGGCTGACAAGGCCAAGCTGGAGCTCTCCGCCGCGAACAAGCGTGTCGAGGAGCAGCTCGCGCAAACCCGCGACGAAAGCGCCAAGCGCCTGGCCGATGCCGAGAAGCATGCCCAGGCCATCATCGAGGACGCCAAGAAGCGTGCCGATGAAGAGGCCGCGAAGATCGTTGCTGCTGCGAAGGCCGAGGCCGACCAGCAGACGATCGCCGCGCGCGAAGCCCTGCGCGAGCAGGTGGCCGCGCTGGCCGTCAAGGGTGCCGAGCAGATCCTGCGTCGCGAGGTCAACGCCGGCGTGCACGCCGAGCTGCTGAACCGCCTGAAGACGGAGCTCTGACCATGGCCGAGCTCGCAACCATCGCGCGCCCCTATGCCGAGGCGGCCTTCGCGGCTGCCCGCGGCCAGGACGCAAAGGCCTGGGGCGAGCAGCTCTCGGCCCTGGCCGAAGTGGCCGCCCATCCGCAGCTGCGCCAGTTCGCCGACAACCCCAAGGTCGAGGCTGCGCAGGTGTTCGACGTCATCGCCGGCGTGCTCAAGCAGCCGCTGGCGCAGGGCGTTGCGAACCTGCTGCGCACCGTGATCGACAACGGCCGCCTCGCGGCGCTGCCGGACGTCGCCGCGCAGTTCCATGCGCTGGCGAATGCCAGCTCGGGTGTGTCCGATGCCACCGTGTTCAGCGCCTTCCCGATCGACGGCGCCCAGCTCAACGACGTGGTCGCCGCGCTGGAGAAGCGCTTCGGCCGCAAGCTGGCCGCCACGGTGCAGGTGGACCCGGAGCTGATCGGCGGCATCCGCGTGGTGGTGGGCGACGAAGTGCTCGACACCTCGGTCAAGGCCAGGCTCGAACGCATGAAGGTCGTGCTGACTGCCTGAGGTCTTTTGAATCAATCCGCCGGGCTTCGCCGCAAGGTGATCCCGGCTCGGTCGTGAATGCCGCGCTAGGCGTCTGATCCGACTGGGAGCAAGCCATGCAACTGAATCCCGCAGAAATTTCCGAACTGATCAAGAGCCGCATCGAAGGCCTGGGCGCCGCGGCCGACATCCGCAACCAGGGCACGGTGGTGTCCGTGACCGACGGCATCTGCCGCATCCACGGCCTGTCCGATGTGATGCAGGGCGAGATGCTCGAATTCCCGGCCGGCCCGGACGGCCAGCCCACCTTCGGCCTCGCGCTCAACCTCGAGCGCGACTCCGTCGGCGCGGTGATCCTGGGTGCCTACGAGCACATCTCCGAGGGCAACACCGTCAAGTGCACCGGCCGCATTCTCGAAGTGCCGGTCGGCCCCGAGCTCATCGGCCGCGTGGTCAACGCGCTGGGCCAGCCCATCGACGGCAAGGGCCCGATCAACGCCAAGATGACCGACGTGATCGAGAAGGTCGCCCCGGGCGTGATCGCGCGCCAGTCGGTGTCGCAGCCGCTGCAGACCGGCCTGAAGTCCATCGACTCGATGGTGCCGATCGGCCGCGGCCAGCGCGAGCTGATCATCGGCGACCGCCAGACCGGCAAGACCGCGGTGGCGATCGACACGATCATCAACCAGAAGGGCCAGGGCGTCACCTGCATCTACGTCGCCATCGGCCAGAAGGCGTCGTCGATCAAGAACGTGGTGCGCTCGCTCGAAGCCAACGGCGCGATGGACTACACCATCGTCGTGGCCGCGTCGGCTTCCGAGTCCGCCGCCATGCAGTACGTGTCGGCCTACTCCGGCTGCACGATGGGCGAGTACTTCCGCGACCGCGGCCAGGACGCCCTGATCATCTATGACGACCTGTCCAAGCAGGCCGTCGCCTACCGCCAGGTCTCGCTGCTGCTGCGTCGCCCGCCGGGCCGCGAAGCCTTCCCCGGCGACGTGTTCTATCTCCACAGCCGCCTGCTCGAGCGCGCCGCCCGCGTGAACGCCGACTACGTCGAAGCCTTCACCAAGGGCGAGGTCAAGGGCAAGACCGGTTCGCTGACCGCGCTGCCCGTGATCGAAACCCAGGCCGGCGACGTGTCCGCCTTCGTGCCGACCAACGTGATCTCGATCACCGACGGCCAGATCTTCCTGGAAACCAACCTGTTCAACGCCGGCATCCGCCCCGCCATCAACGCGGGCATCTCGGTGTCGCGCGTGGGCGGCGCCGCCCAGACCAAGCTGATCAAGGGCCTGTCCGGCGGTATCCGTACCGACCTCGCGCAGTACCGTGAGCTGGCTGCCTTCGCGCAGTTCGCCTCCGACCTCGACGAAGCGACCCGCAAGCAGCTCGACCGCGGCGCACGCGTGACCGAACTGCTCAAGCAGGCCCAGTACTCGCCGCTGTCCATCAGCCTGATGGGTGCCACGCTGTACGCGGTGAACAAGGGCTTCCTGGACGACGTGGACGTGAAGAAGGTGCTCGCCTTCGAACACGGCCTGCACCAGTTCCTGAAGACCAGCCACGCCGCCCTGCTGAAGAAGCTGGACGACAACAAGGCCATGGACAAGGACGCCGAAGCCGAGCTGCAAGCCGCCATCGCCGCGTTCAAGAAGTCCTTCGCCTGACGGCCGGCTGAACCTACAGGAGCACCGTCATGGCGGCAGGCAAGGAAATACGCGGCAAGATCAAATCGGTGGAGAACACCAAGAAGATCACCAAGGCCATGGAGATGGTCGCCGCCTCCAAGATGCGCAAGGCGCAGGAGCGCATGCGCCACGCCCGTCCGTACGCCGACAAGATCCGCAACATCGCCGCCCACCTGGGCGAGGCGAACCCCGAGTACGTGCACCCCTTCATGCAGACGCGCGCCGGCACCGGCGGCGCCGGCGTGATCGTGGTGACCACCGACAAGGGGCTATGCGGCGGCCTGAACACCAACGTCCTGCGCGCCATGACCGCCAAGCTCAAGGAGCTCGAAGGTCAGAACGTCAAGACGCAGGCAGTGGCCATCGGCAACAAGGGCCTGGGCTTTCTCAACCGCATCGGCGCCAAGGTGGTGTCGCAGGTCACCCAACTGGGTGACACGCCGCACCTCGAGAAGCTGATCGGCCCGGTGAAGGTGCTGCTCGACCAGTACGCCGAAGGCAAGCTGGACGCGGTCTACCTTTGCTACACCCGCTTCATCAACACGATGAAGCAGGAGCCGGTGGTCGAACAGCTGCTGCCGCTGTCGCAGGCACGGCTTGCGCAGACCGCGGAAGAGAAGCAGGCCTACGGCTGGGACTATCTCTACGAACCCGATGCGAAGAGCGTGATCGACGAGCTGCTGGTGCGCTATGTCGAGGCCCTGATCTACCAGGCGGTGGCCGAGAACATGGCGTCCGAGCAGTCGGCCCGCATGGTGGCCATGAAGGCCGCGACCGACAACGCCGGCAACCTGATCAACGAGCTGAAGCTGGTCTACAACAAGACCCGCCAGGCCGCGATCACCAAGGAACTCTCCGAGATCGTGGGCGGTGCTGCCGCGGTGGGCTGATCGAGCCGCCGCTGAAGCAGACAACCCGCCCTCGCGCATCGCAACGAATATTGTTTGAAGGATCGAAAAATGGCCAACACTCAAGCAGAAGGCAAGATCGTCCAGTGCATTGGCGCCGTGGTGGACGTGGAGTTCCCGCGCGACGCCATGCCCAAGGTGTACGACGCCCTGAAGCTCGACGGCTCGGCGCTGACCCTCGAAGTGCAGCAGCAGCTCGGTGACGGCGTGGTGCGCACCATCGCGCTGGGCTCGTCCGACGGCCTGCGCCGCGGCATCGTGGTCAAGAACACCGGCAACCCCATCACCGTGCCGGTCGGCCCCGCCACGCTGGGCCGCATCATGGACGTGCTGGGCAACCCGATCGACGAGCGCGGCCCGGTCAGCAACGAACTGGCGGCTTCCATCCACCGCAAGGCCCCGGCCTACGACGAGCTGTCGCCTTCGCAGGAACTGCTCGAGACCGGCATCAAGGTGATCGACCTGATCTGCCCGTTCGCCAAGGGCGGCAAGGTGGGTCTGTTCGGCGGCGCCGGCGTGGGCAAGACCGTGAACATGATGGAGCTCATCAACAACATCGCCAAGGCCCACTCGGGTCTGTCGGTGTTCGCAGGCGTCGGTGAGCGCACCCGCGAGGGCAACGACTTCTATCACGAGATGGCCGAGTCGGGCGTCGTGAAGCTCGACAACCTGGCCGAGTCGAAGGTGTCGATGGTCTACGGCCAGATGAACGAGCCCCCGGGCAACCGCCTGCGCGTGGCCCTGACCGGCCTCACCATCGCCGAGTCGTTCCGCGACGAAGGCCGTGACGTGCTGTTCTTCGTGGACAACATCTACCGCTACACGCTGGCCGGCACCGAAGTGTCCGCACTGCTGGGCCGCATGCCTTCGGCCGTGGGCTATCAGCCGACGCTGGCCGAGGAAATGGGCCGCCTGCAGGAGCGCATCACCTCCACCAAGGTCGGCTCGATCACCTCGATCCAGGCCGTGTACGTGCCCGCGGACGACCTGACCGACCCGTCGCCGGCCACCACCTTCGCCCACCTGGACGCCACCGTGGTGCTGTCGCGCGACATCGCCGCGCTGGGCATCTACCCCGCGGTGGACCCGCTGGACTCCACCTCGCGCCAGGTCGACCCCAACGTCGTGGGCGAGGAGCACTACGGCACCACGCGCGCGGTGCAGGCCGTGCTGCAGCGCTACAAGGAACTGCGCGACATCATCGCGATCCTGGGCATGGACGAGCTGTCTCCCGAAGACAAGCTGGCCGTGGCCCGCGCCCGCAAGATCCAGCGCTTCCTGTCGCAGCCCTTCCACGTGGCCGAAGTGTTCACCGGCACGCCGGGCAAGTACGTGCCGCTGAAGGAAACCATCCGCGGCTTCAAGATGATCGTCAACGGCGAGTGCGACAGCCTGCCGGAACAGGCCTTCTACATGGTGGGCACGATCGACGAAGCCTTCGAGAAAGCCAAGACGCTGCAGTAAGGCAGTGACCGGCGACCAGTGACCGGTGACCGGGCATGCGCCTGGTACCGTCACTGCATCAAGGTCACTCGTCACTAGTCACGAGTCACTGGAAATTCAATGGCAACCATTCATGTCGACGTCGTCTCCGCAGAAGAGTCCATCTTCTCGGGCGAGGCGAAGTTCGTCGCGCTGCCGGGTGAAGGCGGCGAGCTGGGCATCCTGCCCAAGCACACGCCGCTGATCACCCGCATCCGCCCGGGCGCCGTGCGCATCGAGCGGGCCGACAACGGCGAGGAAGAATTCGTGTTCGTGGCCGGCGGCATTCTTGAAGTGCAGCCGAACTCGGTCACGGTGCTGGCCGACACCGCCATCCGCGGCAAGGACCTCGACGAAGCCAAGGCCACCGAAGCCAAGCGCCTCGCCGAAGAAGCCATGCGCAATGCCAAGAGCGACATCGACCTGGCCAAGGCCCAGAGCGAGTTCGCCGCCATGGCGGCGCAGATCGCCGCGCTGCGCCGCTTCCGCAAGAAGTAAGCAGGCCGCGCGCCAGCGCTGCAACGAGAAACAGCCCGCCGGCCAACGCCGGCGGGCTGTTTGCTTTCAGGCGGGCGCTTGAGCGAGCCGTCAGGGCTTGTTGGTGCCGCCCGCCTTGGGCGGCACGATGGGCTTGAGCTTGCCGCAGTCGGCACCCAGCCACTTGCCCTGCATCTCCATGTGCATCCTGTGCGGCTGCCCCTGCCGGTTCGACGTAGCGTCGATCACGGTCGTGTAGCCGGTGTCGCCCTGGAAGCGGGTCTCCCCTTCGGCCACGGTGGGCGGCTGGCCACCGCAGGTGGAGCGCCACTTCCATGCGGTGGCGCTGCGGCTCAGGATCTCGGTCTTGCAGCCGTGTTCGGCCCCGGCCGAAGTCCAGTCGTCACGCGACAGCGACTCTTCGCTCAGGCACAGCTTGGCGGTGGTGCTGCCGCCGCCCATCTCGACCCCGCGCTGGCGCATCTGCTCTTCCATGCGCTTGCGCGCTTCGGGCGGCATGTTCTTCAGGTGCTCGCCCATGTCGGGCATCTTCTGGCCGTTCATCTCGCGCGTCTGCTTCACCTCCCACAGGCCGGCCTTGATGGGCGGGCGGCTCTGCGCCGGCGCGGCGCCGTGCGCAGCAGCCAGGAGCAGCAGCGCGGGAATCGACAACAGGCGGGCAGTCGTGGCCATCTTTGCCTCCAGTGGGTGGTAGCGGGCAGCGGCTGCCCATGATGCACGCGCGGGCGCCGGGGCTCAATCGGTGGAACAGGCAAGCGGCGTGCGCTGCGGCTCCCGGCCGCGGCTCACCGCAGGTGCGGCGCGTCGGGCAGCTCGTTGGGGTTGGCCTGGCCGGCCGCCAGCGGGAAGTGCCGCTCCAGCAGCGCCGTCACCGCGTCGATCGCCGCTGCCAGCCCGGCTTCGTACCGCCGCGCGGCGAAGTCGGCGGACATCCGGGCCACGACGGCTTCCCATTGCGAGTGCGGCACATGCCGGTCCACGCCCCGGTCGGCCACGATCTCGATGCGATGTTCGGCCAGCAGCAGGTAGATGAGCACGCCGTTGTTGAGCTCGGTGTCCCACACGCGCAGCTTGCCGAACAGGGTGATGGCCCGCTCACGCGCCGTGGCGTCGCGCCACAGGTAGCTGAGTGGCAGGCCTGCTTCCACGCACAGGCGGATCTCGCCGCTGTGCCGGGCCTCGCTGGCGCGCACGCGCGCTTCGAGGTTGGCCAGGGCGGCCGGCCCGAGGGCGCGGCGCGTGTCGCTCTCGTCGAGCCAGCGATGCTTGAGGAGGCGCTTGAGGTTCATGATCACCAGTCCCCCGAAGCGCCGCCGCCGCCGAAGTCGCCGCCGCCGCCGGACGAGAAGCCGCCGCCGTCGCCGCCGCCGCCCCAGCCGCCACCACCCCCGCCGCCCCAGATGATCGGCACGTCGCCACCGCGGCCGCGACGATGGCCGCCGCGAGATGCACCGATACCCATGATGCCCACCAGCACCAGCGTCAGCACCCCGGCCACGCCGGCCAGCAGTGCGCTGGTGGTGACCCACCAGCCGAGGCCGCCGGCGGCCGCGGCGGTGGCCAGCGAGCCCAGCTTGCGGCCCATCACGCCGGTGAGCACCGCGCCCAGGATCGGCACGCCCACGAAGAAGAACATGGCCAGCTCTTCCCAGTCGGGGCCGCGGTCGGTCGAGGCGCTGCCGCCGCGTTGCGACGGGGCCGGCAGCTGTTCGCCGCGGATGCGTGCGATCAGCTCGTCCACCGCGGCATTCAGGCCGCCGGCGTAGTCGCCGGCGCGGAAGGCCGGCCGGATCGAGCGCTCGATGATCTGCCGCGCCGCGAGGTCGGGCACCGCACCCTCGAGCGCCTTGGCCGGTGCAATGCGCACCTGCCGGTCGTCCTTGGCCACCACGATGAGCAGGCCGTCGCCGACCTCGCGGCGGCCGATCTTCCAGGCATCGCCCAGCCGCTGGGTGTAGCTGGCGATGTCTTCCGGCCGCGCGGTGGCGACGATCACCACCACCATCTGCGGCCCGGCCTCGCGCTCGAACGCGGCCAGCTTGGCCTCCAGTGCGTCGCGCTGGCCCGCGCTCAGCGTGCCGGTCTGGTCGATCACCCGCCCTGACAGCGGCGGCACCGGCTGCACGTCTTGCGCGGCGGCGCACAGCCCCAGCAGCGCGAGCCAGAGCGCGACGATGAGACGGGTCACGTGAGCGCCCAGCAGTTGCGGTGCGTCGGCCGCCGCTTACTTCGACGCGCCGAAGTCCACCTTCGGCGGCGCGCTGATCGCGGCTTCGTCCTGCACGGTGAAGTTGGGCTTGGGCTGGTAGCCGAACACCATGGCGGTCAGGTTGCTCGGAAAGCTTCGCGCCAGCACGTTGTAGTCGGCCACCGCCTTGATGTAGCGATTGCGCGCCACGGTGATGCGGTTCTCGGTGCCTTCGAGCTGCACGCGCAGATCCTGGAAGCCCTGGTTGGCCTTCAGGCTCGGGTAGTTCTCGCTCACCGCGATCAGGCGCGACAGCGCGCCGGACAGTTCGCCCTGGGCCTGCTGGAAGCGGTTGAAGGCTTCGGGGTTGTTGAGCGTCTCGGGCGACACCTGGATGGAAGTCGCCTTGGCGCGCGCCTCCACCACCTTGGTCAGCGTTTCCTGCTCGAAGCTGGCCTCGCCCTTCACCGTGGCCACGATGTTGGGAATGAGGTCGGCACGCCGCTGGTACTGGTTCAGCACCTCGGACCAGGCCGCCTTGGTCTGCTCATCCAGGCGCTGGAAGTCGTTGTAGCCGCAGCCGGCCAGCGAAGCGCTCAGCAGGACGGCAGCAAGCAGGGCGAACAAACGTCGGGTCATGGCATTCCTTTCAAGCGGGAGTCCGGACGACGGCGAGATGGGGCGCTGAGGGCGCGGCTTCAAGGCCGCAGCCTCAAGAACGGCTGGGGGCGACTGTAGCGCCGTTGCGCCCCGTTGCTTGCGTACCATCGCCGCATGCCCATCGATCCCATGACTGCGCTGCAGGCCGCTTCGCGCCCGGCCCCCGCGGCGAGCGCCGCCACCCGCAGCCTGCTCGTCATCGGCGCCGCCGGCCCGCTGGGCTCGGCCGTGCTGGAGCAGGCCCTGTCGAGCGGCCGCCATGCCAGCGTGCATGTGGCCACTACCGGCCCGCTGCAGACGGCGATGCGGGGCCTCGTGCCGCTGAACCTCGCGGCCCCGGTCCGACCGCCGGTGCCGTCAGTGGCCGCGGCGGTGGTGGTGTTCGACCGTGCCCGCGGGCGCACCGGCCGCGAGGAAGCCTTCTTCGACACCGAGCCGGCCCAGCTGATCGAGCTGGCCCGCTGGCTGAAGGCGGGCGGGGTGGACACGCTGGCGGTGGTGCTGCCGCATGCGCCGGCGATGCTGCCCGACGCGCTGCGCCACGGCCTGGCCACGCTGGCCGAGCAGGAAGTGGCGATGCTCGGCTTTCGACGCCTGCTGTTCGTGCGGCCCACGCAGTTCAGCCGCGTCGACGAAGGCGCGCTGACGCGGCTGCAGCGTTTCGCCGCCTGGTGGCTGTCGCAGCTGCAGCTCATGCTGCCCAGCCGCGAGCGGCCGGTGCGCGCCGCCACCGTGGCCGCGTTCGTGTTCGAAGTGCTGCAGCAGTGGCCTGCCCAGGAGTCCGGCACGCGGGTGGCGAGCGCCGAGGTGGTGTGCGACGCGGCCAAGCCGGAAGGGCCGGCCGCCGCCGCGGCCCGCTGGCTCGGCCCGGCGCGCGCCGATGCCACCGTTTGAGACAATCCCGCGATGCCCTCCGCTCCCATCTCCCTGCCGCCGCTGGCCAACGACACCTTCCTGCGCGCCTGCCTTCGCCTGCCCACCGACTACGCGCCGGTGTGGCTGATGCGCCAGGCCGGCCGCTACCTGCCCGAGTACAACGCCACGCGTTTGCGCGCCGGCAGCTTCATGGGGCTGGCCACCAGCCCGGCCTTCGCCACCGAGGTGACGCTGCAGCCGCTGGAGCGCTATCCGCTCGATGCGGCCATCCTGTTCAGCGACATCCTCACCGTGCCCGACGCCATGGGCCTGGGCCTGAGCTTCGCCGCCGGCGAGGGCCCGCGGTTCGCCACGCCGATCCGCGACGAGGCCGACGTGGCCACGCTGGCCGCGCCCGACCTCGACAAGCTGCGCTACGTGTTCGACGCGGTGCGTTCGATCAGGCAGGCGCTCGACGGGCGCGTGCCGCTGATCGGCTTTTCCGGCAGCCCCTGGACGCTGGCCTGCTACATGGTCGAAGGCGCCGGCTCCGACGACTACCGGCTGGTGAAAACCATGCTCTACCGCCGGCCTGACCTGATGCACCGCATCCTGGCCATCAATGCCGACGCGGTGGCTGCCTACCTCAATGCGCAGATCGAAGCCGGCGCGCAGGCGGTGATGATCTTCGACAGCTGGGGCGGGGTGCTGGCCGATGCGGCCTTCCGTCGCTTCAGCCTGGCCTACACCGCGCGTGTGCTGCAGCAGCTGAAGAAGGAACACGACGGCTTCCGCATCCCGAGCATCGTGTTCACCAAGGGCGGCGGCGGCTGGCTGGAGGCGATCGCCGACACCGGCTGCGACGTGGTGGGCATCGACTGGACGGTGAGCCTCGCCCAGGCGCGCGCCCGGGTGGGCGACCGGGTGGCGATCCAGGGCAACCTCGACCCGATGGTGCTGTTCGCCCAGCCAGAGCAGATCCGGGCCGAAGTGGCGCAGGCGCTCGACAGCTTCGGCCCGCCCCGTCAAGCCGACGGTTCCACCGCCGGCCATGTGTTCAACCTGGGCCACGGCATCAGCCAGCACACCCCGCCGGACAGCGTCTCGGTGCTGGTCGAAGCGGTGCACGAGTACTCACGCCGGCTGCGCGGCTGAGGCCGCTGAGTGGCCGCTGTGCACTGCGTCACAACCCGTGTTTTCCCTGGGAAATATTGCCAGCAGGGATTGACTTATCCCCAAAAGTAGGCAAGCGAGGCGGGCAATCGCCGGCTCCCGCGCTGCAGCGGCACCGATTCGGCGCACAACGCTAAGTTGTTGATTCATAAGGGATCGGCCGGTTGCCTAAGCAGGCAGCAATGAACCTCAACCGCAAGCGGGGCAAGCATTTAGCACGCGTATGCGCAGGTTTCCCACAAAGTTTTCCACAGCTGGAGTGGATAGCTCAAAAGCGCTGAAGAATCAGTGACTTACGGCGCATCGTTGAAGCAGCTTTGAAATTCTGTGCGTAACTCGACCCCGAACCTGCAAGCCCTGCCCACGGTCCGCGTGGCGGTCGATACGCCGCAGCACAGCGGCCTCGGCGAGCCGCTCGACTACCTGTGCGACAGCCGGCCGTTGCCGGGCAGTCTGGTGCGGGTCCCGCTGGGCCGCCGGGTGGTGGCCGGGCTGGTGTGGGACGGCGCAGGCGACGCGACGTCGGCGCCGGCCGATGCCGAACTGCGGCCGGTGGCCGAGGTGCTGTCGGAGTTGCCGCCGCTGCCGGCCGCGTGGCGCCAGCTGGTGTCGTTCGCCGCGGGCTACTACCAGCGCGGCCTTGGCGAGCTGGCGCTGGCAGTGCTGCCGCCGGAGCTGCGGCAGCTGGATGCCACCCAGCTCGCGCGACGCCTGAAGCGGCTGCGCAAGCAGCTCGCGGCATCGGGGCCGGTCGCGCCGGCGGAGGCCCCCGCGTCGCCGGACCTGAGTGCCGACCAGGCCGGCGCGCTGCAGCAGCTCTCGGCCGGCGGCCCCGGCGTGGCCCTGCTGCACGGCGTCACCGGCAGCGGCAAGACCGAGGTCTACCTGCGCGAGGCCGAGCGGGTGTTGCAGCAGGGCCGGCAGGCGCTGGTGCTGGTACCCGAGATCAACCTGACGCCGCAGCTCGAGGCACGTTTCGCGCAGCGCTTCCCGGGCCGGCGGCTGGTGTCGCTGCACAGCGGGCTCACACCGGCGCAGCGGCTGCAGCACTGGCTCGCGGCCCACCTGGGCGAGGCCGACCTGGTGCTGGGCACCCGCATGGCGATCTTCGCGTCGCTGCCGCGGCCCGGGCTCATCGTCGTCGATGAGGAGCACGACCCTTCCTACAAGCAGCAGGAGGGCGCGCGCTACTCGGCCCGCGACCTGGCCGTCTATCGCGGCCGGCTGGAAGGCGTGCCGGTGCTGCTGGGCTCGGCCACCCCGTCACTCGAGACCTGGCACAACGCCGCAGAAGGCCGCTACCGCCGGCTCGCGCTGCCGGCCCGCATCGGCGGCGGCGTGCTGCCCGCGGTGCGGGTGCTGGACCTCTCGCGCTTTCCGAAGGGCACGATGAGCGACAGCGCGATCGCGCCGCCGCTGCTCGATGCGGTGCGCAAGCGCCTGGAGGCGGGCGAACAAAGCCTGCTGCTGCTCAACCGGCGCGGCTATGCACCGGTGCTGCATTGCCCCGACTGCGCCTGGAAGAGCGGCTGCCCCCACTGCAGCGCCTGGCGCGTCTTCCACAAGAGCGACCGCACGCTGCGCTGCCACCATTGCGGCTTCACCGAGCGGGTGCCGCGTGCCTGCCCGGAGTGCGGCAATGCCGACATCCAGCCGGTGGGCCGCGGCACCGAGCGCCTCGAGGAGCAGTTGGCCGCGCTGTTGCCGGGGGCGCGTATCGGCCGCATCGACGCCGACACCACCAAGGCCCGGGGCTCGCTCGAAAGCCAGCTTGCCAGCGTGCATGCCGGCGAGGTCGACGTGCTGGTGGGCACGCAGATGGTGGCCAAGGGCCACGACTTCCGCCGCATGACGCTGGTCGCCGCGGTGAACCCCGATTCCGGCCTCTTCAGCTCAGACTTCCGCGCGCCCGAGCGCCTGTTCGCCCTGCTGATGCAGGCCGCCGGCCGGGCCGGGCGCGACGCGGGCCAGGCCTCGCGCAGCGAGATGTGGGTGCAGACCTGGAACCCGGCCCACCCGCTGTACCAGGCGCTGCAGAAGCATGACTACGAAAGCTTCGCCGCCGGCCAGCTGGCCGAGCGCCGCATGGCCGGGCTGCCGCCGTTTGCGCACCTCGCGCTGCTGCGCGCCGATGCGCGCACCCAGGAGGCGGCCCAGGCCTTCCTGCAGGCAGCCTCCGACGCCGCCGCGGAGGCCGCGCAGGAGCTGCTGATCTACCCGCCGGTGCCCACGCCGGTGCAGCGGGTGGCGAACGTGGAGCGGGCCCAGATGCTGGTGGAGTCGGCCTCGCGGCCGCTGCTGCAGCGCTTCCTCGCGGGCTGGCTGCCGCAGCTGCAGGGCCTGCGCAGCCAGCACAAGGCCGTGCTGCGCTGGGCGGTGGACATCGACCCCCTCGCGATATGAGTACACCCCCGTAGCGCCTGCGGCGCACCCCCTCAAGGGGGCGGCGCCGGCGGACCGGCAAAGCCGGATCCGCGGCGCCCGCTTGGGCGAACCGGAGCCCTACTCCACCTTGGCTTGATGCTCGAGCAGCAACGTGCGCAGCACCGAGCGGTGGCAGTGCTTCTCGTCTTCGCAGTAGCAGCCCACCGAGAAGTTCGTCGTGTGCGACAGCGCCGCCAGCAGTTCCAGCACGCGGCTGACTTCGGGCACCGACATCTCGGCCCGGTAGCGCTTCACGAACGTGGCCCAGGCGGCCGGGTTCTCGGCGGCCTGGGCCAGCTTCACCAGCTCGGCGCTGGGCGACAGGTTGGGCAGCCACACGTCGTACCAGTTCTGTGACGCGAAGTCCGCCTTGGCCACGCCGCGCGGCGGGCGGCGCACGGTACCGATGCGCAATCCTTCGTCGGGCAGGCGTTCGCTGCCCAGGCGCACGATGCGTACTGTCATGAAAAATCCCTCCGGCCGGCTCTCCTTGCGGGCGCCATCTTCGCTCAACAGCGCCCCGGGCAGGCGTGATCCGCGACAATCCCGGGTTTTCCCGTCGCCCGCGCCCCCGCTTCGCCATGTCCGCCGCCCTGCTGCAAGAAATCAACCGCCGCCGCACCTTCGCGATCATTTCGCACCCCGACGCCGGCAAGACCACGCTGACCGAAAAGCTGCTGCTGTTCTCGGGCGCCATCCAGATCGCGGGCTCGGTGAAGGCGCGCAAGGCGAGCCGGCATGCCACGTCCGACTGGATGGAGATCGAGAAGCAGCGCGGCATCTCGGTGGCCAGCTCGGTGATGCAGATGGAATACCGCGACTGCGTCATCAACCTGCTCGATACCCCGGGCCACCAGGACTTCTCCGAGGACACCTACCGCGTGCTCACCGCGGTGGACGCGGCCCTGATGGTGGTGGACGCGGCCAACGGCGTCGAAGAGCAGACGCTGCGTCTGCTCAAGGTCTGCCGCGCGCGCAACACGCCCATCCTCACCTTCGTCAACAAGATGGACCGTGAGGTGAAGCAGCCGCTCGAGCTCATGGACGAGATCGAGCGCACGCTCGGCATGAGCCTCGTGCCGATGACCTGGCCGGTGGGCATGGGCAAGGTGTTCCGCGGCGTGATGGACATCCACAAGGACCGCATGCGCGTGTTCACGCCCGGCGAAGACCGGGTGGGTGACGACGAACTGGTCCAGGGCCTGCAGAGCGATGCGCTGAAGGACCGTTTCGGCACCGAATACGAGCAGGCCGCCGGCGAGCTGGAGCTGCTGCGCGAAGCCACGCCGCCGCTGGACCGCCAGGCCTTCCTCGACGGCCACCAGAGTCCGCTGTTCTTCGGCTCGGCGGTCAACAACTTCGGCGTGCGCGAGGTGCTTGACGCGCTGGTGGACCTGGCGCCGCCGCCCGGCTCGCGCCCGGCGCAGGAGCGGGTGGTCGAGCCTGCGGAGGACAAGCTCACCGGGGTGGTGTTCAAGGTGCAGGCCAACATGGACCCGGCGCACCGCGACCGCATCGCCTTCGTGCGGGTGAGCTCAGGCCAGTTCCAGCGCGGCATGCGCCTGAAGGTCACCCGCTCCGGCAAGGAGATGCGGCCGCAGACGGTGGTGACCTTCATGTCGCAGCGGCGCGAGCTGGTGGAGCAGGCGGTGGCCGGCGACATCATCGGCATCCCGAACCACGGCACGCTGCAACTGGGCGACACGCTCACCGAGGGCGAGGCGCTGCACTTCACCGGCCTGCCGTTCTTTGCGCCAGAGAGCTTCCGGGCGGTCGAAGTGAAAGATCCGCTGCGCACCAAGCAGCTGCGCCAGGGGCTGCAGCAGCTGGGCGAGGAAGGCGCCATCCAGGTGTTCCGCCCGCATTCGCACGGTCCGATGCTGCTGGGCGCCGTCGGCCAGCTGCAGTTCGAGGTGGTGCTGCACCGGCTGAAGAGCGAATACGGCTGCGAGGCGCGCCTGGAGCCCAGCCGCTACACGCTGGCGCGCTGGATCACCAGCGACGACGAACAGGAGCTGCAGAAGTTCATCGACGCAGAAGCGTTTCGCATCGCCTACGACGTGGTGGGCGCGCCGGCCTTCCTGGCGGCCTACCCGACCGAGCTGCGGGTGGCGGAGGAGCGCGCACCCAAGATCAGGTTCCACTCGATGCGCGAGCACTCGGGCCTGGTCTTCGATTCGCACAACCACTGAGCCGGCATCGCATCGGCATCGGCATCGGCATCACGGGGCGCCGTAGTTGTAGGTGGAAGCCTGCAGCGAGCCGGCCCGGTCGGCCGTGGCGGTGAAGAGGTCGTAGGCGTGGGTGTCGGCCTCGCTGTCGTACAGCTGCGCGCCGATGCTGAAGGGGCCGCCGGCGAAACCCCAGGCGAAGGTGTACTGCAGCGTCCGCGAGGCCTTGCCCGATCGCGGCAGGGTGCCGAGCGTCGTGGTGGCCTGTGTGGCGGCATTCAGCTGCTTCATCGTGCCGCCGTCGCAATCAGTGCGGCCGGCCTGCGGCACGCAGTAGATGACGTCGCTGATCTGTTCCCACCATTGGCCGGCGGGCGGCGTGGCGCGGGCCAGGACGCCGGCATAGGCCACCCCGCTGGCCCAGGTCTGCGCGTTGCGGCCGTCGGCGTCGACCGAGTAGATCGAACCCAGCCCATGGGCGTCCTGCGAGAAAAAGAAGTAGCGGTCGCCTGCCACGGTGCCCCAATGGACAACGCTCTCATAGGCGCTGCCGTTCATGCCGCTTTCAGGGGTGGCCAGGTCGATGGGGGTGCCGCCGGCCTTGGCGACCGACCAGGTGCTCCAGGTCGATGAGGCTGCATCGCGCAGCCGCACCACCACGTGTCGCTCGGTCGGGGTGATCTGCTGGATCTCGCCGGCGCCGAAGGAGGCCAGCAGGGCATGGCCTCCAGCCGTGAGCTGGTAGAGCTTGCGACCGTCGGCAAAGTAGTGGGTGCCCCAGTCGCCCCGCGCCGACGCGGCCTGCGGCGCCTCGAACGTCATCACCCCGGCACCCAGGGCGGCAGCCTGCCCCGAGTAGGACAGCACGCGCAGGCTGCGCTGGTTGCCGCCGTCGGCCCAGACGCCGAGGTACAGCTTGCGCTCCCCGGCGAGCAGGCCGACCTGCCAGATTGCGGTGATGGCCTCTCCGCCGGCGACCTCGGTGCCGTGGGCCAGGTCGGTGTCGTACAGGCGCAGCTGGTTGCCTGTGTGCACCAGCAGCCCGAGCGCCCGGCCGTGCTCGTCGGGAAGCGCAAGCATGGCGTGCGGCAGCCCGCCGGGCAGCGCCATGGCGGGCGTGGCGGCATTCATCGTGGTGCGCACGCCGGCATAGGTGTTGTCGAGGTAGTCGTCGCAGCGGCCGTCAGGTCCTGCGGTTTCCACCACGGCCCAGGCGTCGTCACCCGCGGCGTCCAGCGGGTAGGTGTTCCAGATCCAGCAGCCGTCGGTGATGCTGGACAGCTGCTTCGGTGCAGCGTCGCGGCGGATGGCGAGGTCGAGCGTGTGCACCCGGCCCTGCTGCAGATAGAACAGCCGCGTCGTGCCCAGCTGCGTGACGCGCTGGCCCACCGGGTCCAGCCGCGTGCCGCCCACGCCGCGCGGCATGGCGGGCGAGCCGTCTGCCGCGGTCATCAGGATGCTGTGCCTGGGCATGCCCGGCCGGGCCGGGTCCACCACCGCCAGCCAGTGCCAGTAGCCCCAGTTGGAGCTGGCGACGTTCCAGAGGTAGTAGTCGGACGGGGCCTCGCCGGCCGGCGCGGCTTCGTTGTCGCTGCCGCCGCCGCAGGCGGTCAGCCACAACGTGGCCCACAGCACGGCCAGCAGGCGCGCCGCCACCCGGTTCCCCACTGCTCGATCCACCCGCAAGCCCCGAAAGTTTGCGAGGCAGTTTAGGGATTGCCTTCCTGTGGCGAACCCCCGTCGATGAGTGGTTTGTGACGTGAATAAGTAACGGACGGTAGCGGTCGCGGCCGCTCGTGCGCCGCGCGACCCGCTTCTCAGGGGGCCAGGGCGTTGGCGGTGACCCTGCGCAACGAGCCCGCAATGCGCGGGTCCGCCTGGAACAGGTCGACGATCTGCCGTGTCGTTTCCTGACTGCGGTCGACCAAGGTGGCCTGCTACATGAACGGCGACGTGATGAGGCCCTGCGCAGACAGGAGCTGCCAGCTGCGGGAGGCCGAGCCCGTGCCCGGCAGTGTTCCGAGCTGCGTGGTCTGCCCCGAAGGGACATCGAGCTGCATCAACGGCGCGCCATCGCAGTCGCTGTGTCCCGCCTGCGGCTGGCAGAAGAGCAGCGCGGCCACCTCCGGCTGCTGACTTGCATTCAGGCCCGGTTGCCACAGGATCCCGACATGTCGCGCCGGGGCGGCCAGTTGTCGCTTGCCGGAGCCGTCGGCATTGACCGACCAGAGCACTCCGGTGCCGCTGCCTCCGTGCGTCAGATAGAAGTAGCTGTCTCCTGCGGTCGCGTAGAGGTGCTGCACGTACTGGCTCGAGCCGACATCGCGTACGGGCACCTGCAGGTCCAGTGGTTCGCCGC
This sequence comes from Methylibium rhizosphaerae, assembly GCF_006386545.1. Taxonomy (GTDB): domain Bacteria; phylum Pseudomonadota; class Gammaproteobacteria; order Burkholderiales; family Burkholderiaceae_C; genus Pseudorivibacter; species Pseudorivibacter rhizosphaerae. Next base: position 101,630 of record NZ_SWAR01000006.1, read on the forward strand.
CGTTGCGAGGGATCGACCAGATGTGCTGGTAGCCCACTGTCGAATCGCCGCTGAGCATCACGACGACGTGGTTGGCCGCCGGCATGATGCGCCAGACCTCTCCCAGCTCGAAAGTCTTGATGAGGGCGTTGCGACCGTCGGCGGTCACTCGGTAGAGCGATCGGCCGACCGAGAAATACGCAGCCTCACCGCCGCCCGCACTCTCGAAGCTGCTGAGCGCTGGAATCTCCAGGAGCGATGGCCCGATGGAGGGCGGCCCGGAATAGTCCAGCACCTGCAAGCCATTGGAGCGGAGGAACAGCCTGCGTTGTGCCGGAAAGCTCCCGATCAGCGAGCCACCGAAGGAGCTCACCTGCGTGTAGCGGGTGAGATCGGCGGTGTATCGGCGCAGTCCGGAATTCGAGTTCGCCAGGAACGCAAGGGCGGTACCTGCCTCGTCCACCAGCGGAATAAACGACCGGTGGATGCCAAGCGTGACGGCCGGCTCGTCGGCAGCCATCGAGTTGCGTACGAGGGCCCGCGTGTTGTCCGCCGTCGTTCCGCACGCGCGGTCCGGTCCGCCCGTGGTGACCAGCGCCCACGATTCCTCGGCTGCCGCTGTCAGCGGATGGACCGAGTCGATCGTGCATGCGTTGTCCACGGTCGAAAGCCGACGGGGTTCGGCGATGCTCTCAATGCCGAGGTCCTGGGTCAGAACCTTGCCCTCCTGCAGGAAGTACAGCCGCGGCTGACCGAGAGCCGTGACCCGACCGTTCGCCGGGTCGATCCGCGTCGCGGTCACCGGTACAGCGACCGCGGGCTTGCCTTCCACGTCGGTGAGCAGCAGGCTGTGCAGCGGATGTTCCGGCTGGCGCGGGTCGACGATGACGAGGCGCCGCGAGAGGCCGGCGTCGGAGGTGGCCGTGCCCCACAGGCGGTATTTCGCAGGCGAGGGTGACGGGGAGCCGGGCGACGTGACCGAGGGTGGGTTGTCCGTGCCCCCAGTGACGGTCAGCCCCCCCCGGGCTGTACGCCAAACCCCCATGCCAGCAGCGAAAAGCTCACGAAAGCCAGTGCGGTGGACGCCATGATGATGCGGGCGATGCGGCCGTTGTCGGCGCCATAGCGTTCGGCCAGCAGCGACACATTGCTGGCCGAGGGGAGGGCGGCCGCCAGGGTCAGCACCGTGAGCTGGAAGTTCGAGAGCGGCGCGCCCAGCGCGACCGCGCCCGCGCACAGCGCAAACACCAGCAGCGGGTGCAGCAGCAGCTTCACCAGCGCCACCGGCAGGAAGCGCGACACCGGGGTGCGCGTGTGCGCATGCTGGCTGGCGCGCCACAGCACTGCGCCGATGGTGAACAGCGCCACCGGCGTGGCCGCGTCGCCCAGCATCCTGACGATCTGGTGCAGCGGCCCCGGCAGTTGGAGCCCGGTGGCCGAGGCCAGTGCGCCCAGGGCAATGGACCACGGCAGCGGGTTGCTCAGGGCGCCCCGCAAGGCTCGTTTCGCCGCCGGGCCTGCGCCCTGGCCGGCCGTGCCGTGCAGCTGCGCCAGCGCGATGCACAGCGAGCTGGTCACGAACAGGTCGGCCAGCACGGTCGCGATCACCGGGCCGGCCGCGAGCGGCCCCATCAGCGCGGCCAGCAGCGGCACGCCCATGAAGCCGGTGTTCGGGAACGCGGCCACGAGCGCACCGAACGCCGCGTCCTTCAGGTGCACATGCCGCGACAGCGTGACGGCGATGGTGAAGAAGACGACCAGCAGCGCGGCAGCCAGGTACACCGCCAGCACCACCGGGTTCAGCAGCTCGAGTACCGGCATGCTGGCGCCGAAGCGGAACAGCATGCAGGGCAGCGCGAAGAACAGCACGAAGGCATTGAGGCCGGGGATGGCCGATTCGGGCAGCACGTGCCGCCGTGCGGCCAGGTAGCCGCACAGCACCAGCGCGAAGAAGGGAACGGTGACCGCCAGGATGGCCTGCATGGGCGCGCAGTATCGCAAGCCGCGCGCGGCCTGCAGCGGCGGGACGGGCGTTATGCGGGCTGCGCCCCGGCGCGTCCGGACTCCACCGTGAAGCGGGCCGCCACGGTCACCGTGCTGTTCGCGTCGTCGGGCGAATCGACCGCCAGCAGCTCGGCCTGCAGCTGCCGCTCGTCGAGAGCGAACCGCATGTAGCCGCGCTGGTCGCTGCGGCCGTAGCGGATGTGCGGGTTGAAGGGCAGCGCGCGGTTCAGGCGGGCCTGCTCGGTGCCGTGGCTGCTGATCGAGCTGCCGCAGAACTCGGTGGCCACCACCGGCGAGTCCGGCTTGTCGAAGTCGTCGTGCAGGTCGCACACGTAGTGCGCGTGCACGTCGCCGCCCAGCACCACCACATTGGGCAGATCGCGCCGAGCCACTTCGCCCAGCAAGCGCGAGCGCGCCGCCGGGTAGCCGTCCCAGCCGTCGGTCCAGTGGCTGCGGTCGCCGCTGGCCGGGTCTCGCCAGTTGAAGCGGGCCATCAGCGTCTGCTGGGCGAGCAGGTTCCAGGGGCGCGGTGCGCCCGGCGTGGCGCTGCGCCAGCTCTCGCTCAGCCAGCGCTCCTGGGCCGTGCCGAGCAGGCTGCGCTTCGGGTCGAACAGCTCGGCGCACTGGCTGGCCAGCACCGTGCTGGAGCCGCCGCGGCCGGGCTTGGGGCAGGCCTGCGGGTCGCGGTGCTGCCGGTCGTCGACTGCCAGCACCCGTGCCAGTGCGCCCCAGTCGTAGTGTTCGTGGATGCGCATGTCGGCGCCTCGCGGCCGCAGGCGCTTCGGGAACGGCATGTGTTCCCACCAGGCCTGGTAGGCGGCGGCGCGGCGGAAAGCGAAGCCGTCCTCGAGCGTCTGGGACTGCAGGGCCGCGTAGTCGTTGTCGACCTCGTGGTCGTCCCACACGCTGATCCAGGGCGCCCGCGCATGCATGCGCTGCAGCGCCGGGTCGCTCTTGTACTGGGCGTAGCGGTTGCGATAGTCGGCCAGCGTGCGCACGAGGCCGATGCCTTCGTGGGCGCGCACCCGCCCGGGCACCGGCGGGTACTCGTAGATGTAGTCACCGAGGAAGAGCACGAGGTCGAGTTCGTCCTCGGCCATCTGCCGCCAGGCGGCCCAGTGGCCGTGGTCCCAGCGCTGGCAGGAGGCGATGGAGAACCTCAGCGGCTCGACCGCGCCGGCCGCGGGCAGCGTGCGGGTGCGCCCGGCGATGCTGCGCTGGCCCAGCGCGCTGAAGCGATACCAGTACCAGCGGCCCGGCGCCAACCCCTGCGGCTCGGCATGCACGCTGTGGCCCCAGGCGGCGGTGGCCTCCTCGCTGCCGCGCGCGACGATGCGCTCGAAGCCTTCGTCCTCGGCCAGCTGCCAGTCCACCTTCACCGTTTCGGGCAGGGCTTCGCCGGTGAGGCGCGTCCAGAGCACCACCGTGCGTTCGCGCGGGCAGCCGGAAGCGATGCCCAGCGCGAAACGTTCGGTGTCGGCGGCGCGCGCATGGCGGACGAACCACGGTGCGGACAAGCCGCCGGCGGCGACGGCAAGCCAATCGCGGCGGGACAGGGCGGCCAAGGCCGGCGGCCCGCTACTTGCGCCCGAAGGCCAGCAGCACCACGCCCGCGACCACGCTGCCGACCGACAGCCAGACCGGCACGTTGACGCGTTCCTTCTCGTCGACCGACAGCTCCAGCGGACCGAGCTTGGCCGTGTGGGTTTCCTTGGTGAAGCTGAAGCCGCCGTACAGCAGGCCCAGCACGCCGGCGGCGATCAGCACGATGCCGACGATGCGTTTGAATCCCATCGAATATCTCCTTCTCGTGGCGCGGACGGTCCCTCGGCCCGTCATCGAGCGGACGATTGTGCGGGATCGCGGCGCACAGGCTCGCGAACCGGCTCAGCCGCGCAGCAGCGCCTCGGCGCGCTGCATAACCGCCGGCTCCGCCTCGGCGTTCACGCCGACCAGCAGCCCCAGCGTGCCCGGCGTTGCGCGCTGCGCCTTCAGCACACGCGGCAGCGCGTCGGCCAGCAGCTTGTCGAGGTGGGCGGCCACGGTGACGCGCTCATGCGGCCGTCCGGCGCCGCTGCGCAGCACCGCGAACTGGAACAGCGCAGAGGCGTCCCACAGCTCGAAGGCCGGGTCGTCGAGCACCGGCAGCAGCTCGGCGAAGGCGGGCATCGCGCGCAGCGTGAGCAGCAGGTCCTTGCCGCGCGGTGACTTGTCCACCACCACGCAATAGCGCAGCGGCTGACCGGCTGCGCCGAATTCGCCGGCGGCGATGCGCTCCAGCAGCTGCTGCTCCAGCTGCCTGCCCTGCTTGTTTCTGCGTTTGGCCTCGCCCATGCGGATTCCTGCGGCTCACCGTTTCATGTCAAAGGAGGCAGGATTGTTCCACGCGCGGCGAGGATGTCTGGCCCCTCGGCCGGCTTGGGAGCGGCCCGGCGCTCGGCCCCGCGTGGGCGCGCTTAGGAGCCCGAACGGATGGTGCTGATGAGATCGTGCGCCACCTTGCGGGCGAGCTGCGAGCGGGTCTCGTCGTCGAACTTCCAGTCCTTTTCGCAGCGGCCGACGTTGACCATGGGCCCGATCAGGTCGGTGCGCATCACCGGCGAGGGCACCTGCACCGGCTGGTTGTAGCGCAGCTGCCGCATGTAGGGCTCGTTCTGCGAGACCACGAAGTTGCGGATGTCGTTGGCATTGGCCACATAGGTGCGCTGGCCCAGCTCCACGCCGATCGACTGGACGCCGGAGCTGAATTCATTGAGCTCGTGGCTGCCGATCCAGACGATCTCGCCGGTCTTCACATGGATCAGCTTGGCATTGAGTTCGGTGCCGACGATCGCGCAGGTCACCTCGTGCTTGCCGCCGGTCTCGAGTGCCGCCTGCAGTGACGGGTAGCCGCTGATGAAGGTGCGCACCTTGGTTTCGCGGCGCAGGTCGGCCACGGCGCGCACGCGCTTCTTGGTGTCGAACACATTGATCTGCAGGATGTAGTCGGCCTGGATGTCGCCCGACTGTGCGGCGCGGATCACCTCGGAGATGTCGGTCAGCTCGCGCTGGTCCTCGCTGCGGGTGCGGCCGGCCGAGGCCGTCTGCATCTTTTCCTTGAACAGCGCGATCTGCGTGGTGTAGTCGACCGCATTGATCTTGCCGGCGTCGAACTTGGCTTTCAGGTCTTCGAGGACCGGGCGGGCCTCGGGCGCCACCTGGTCGAGCAGGCAGCGGTAGTTCGCGAGGTCGCAGCGCGCCGCGTCGCGCAGGTCGCGCAGCTTGGCTTCGAACTTCGAGCGGCTGATGACGCGGAAGTTGTTGCCGATGAAGACCTTCTCGATCTGCTGCTCAGCTTCGTTGAAGAAGTCCTTGGTCTTGAAGTCCTGCCCCTTCTCACCCTTGCTGGCACCAGCTTCGATGAGGCTGGCCGGCACGTTGATGACCACCGAGCTGCCGCGCTTGACGCTGTGGCTCGGCAGCTGGACCACGTTGTCGCTCAGGTTCTGCTTGCTGCGGAACTCCAGGCGCACGTCGATCACCTCGCGCTGTTCGGCCGGCAACTGCGGCATGGCCAGCTCGGGCGCGAGCTTGGGGCTGCTGGAGCAGGCGGCGAGGGTGGCGACGGCCAGGACCGTCGCGCTCATCACACTCACTGACCGTGCGGCTGCTTTCATGGGGGCCTTCCTTGTGACTGTCGGATTCATTTGTGCCTGTTTGCGTGCGGCGTGCGCGGGCAGTATTGCAAGACGGCGCTGCGATGCCATCGACCAAACGGCTCAGCCGTGGCGTCGTGCCATGAACTGCATCACGCTGGTCGCGGCTGCGTGGCGCGCCCATTGAAACTGCCCGCCGCGTGCCCATGTGGGCAGGACCTTCCGCATGGAGCTGCTCGTGCCTCTGCTCATCACACTCGGCCTGGCCGCGCTGTTCCTGTTGTGGCTGGTGGGGCAGCCTCGGCTCGCCGAGTGGCGCCGCGCGCGCGTGCGCCGCCAGCCCTTTCCCGCCGGATGGCGGCGCATCCTCAAGCGCCGGGTGCCGGTGTTTCGCCGCCTGCCGGTCGACCTGCAACTGCAGCTGAAAAAGCACATGCAGGTGTTCCTCGCCGAAAAGCCCTTCATCGGCTGCGCGGGGCTGCAGGTGACCGACGAGATGCGCGTCACCATCGCGGCGCAGGCCTGTCTGCTGCTGCTCAACCACCCCCGGCCGGACTACTTTCCGAATCTGCGCCAGGTGCTGGTCTACCCTGGCGCCTTTGCGGTGAGCCGCGTGCACAGCGACGGCGCCGTGGTGCAGGACCAGCGGCAGGTGCTGGCCGGCGAATCGTGGCAGCAGGGGCAGGTGATCCTGTCGTGGCAGGACGCGCTGGAAGGCGCGGCGGTGGCCGACGACGGGCGCAACGTGGTGATCCACGAATTCGCCCACCAGATCGACCAGGCCAACGGCCCGGCCAACGGCGCGCCGCTGCTGCCCACCACCCGCGACCGGCGGCGGTGGTCGCGGGTGTGGAACGAGGCATTCGCCGAATTGCAGGCGCAGGCGGCCCGAGGCGAGCCGTCCCTGTTCAGTGACTACGGTGCCACCAGCCCGGCCGAGTTCTTTGCGGTGGCATCCGAAGTGTTCTTCGAGCAGCCGCAGCAGATGGCCTGGGAAGCGCCCGAGCTTTACCGCGAACTCGCGCGGTTCTACCGGGTGAATCCGATCAACTGGTAGCGGCAGCGCCCGGCCCTGCGTTGTGCGGGCGCCTGGCGCATCAGGCCGCCGGACCTGAGCATTGCGCCACGGCGGCCCTGAGTTTGCGGCGCTGCCCCGCCGGCTGCGGCCGGGGCGCGCCGGCACCCCGATATCATGCGCGGCTCGTTTGCGCGCACCATGGCCGACACCCTCAACCCCGCCCAGCTCGAAGCCGTCTATCACGCGTCGGGGCCCTGCCTCGTGCTGGCCGGCGCCGGCTCGGGCAAGACGCGCGTCATCACGCACAAGATCGCGCGGCTGCTGCAGTCGGGTCTGGCGCCGAAGCAGGTGGCGGCCATCACCTTCACCAACAAGGCGTCGGCCGAGATGCGCGAGCGCGCCAAGCACCTGGTGGGCCGCGCCGCGAAGGACCTGCTCATCAGCACCTTCCACTCGCTGGGCGTGCGCCTGCTGCGTGAAGACGGCGGCAAGCTCGGCCTCAAGCCGCAGTTTTCCATCCTCGACAGCGACGACGTGCTGTCCATCCTGCGCGATGCAGGCGGCACCACCGATGCCGCGCTGGCGCGGCGCTGGCAGTGGACCATCAGCCTGTGGAAGAACAACGGGCTCGACTCGGCCCGTGCCGAGGCCGCCGCGCAGGACGACGATGAACGGGTGGCCGCGCGGGTGATGGCGCGTTATGAAGAGCGGCTGGCGGCCTACCAGGCGGTGGACTTCGACGACCTGATCGGCCTGCCGGTGAAGCTGCTCGAGCGCGACGAGGAGACCCGCAACAAGTGGCAGACACAGCTGCGCCACGTGCTGGTCGACGAATACCAGGACACCAACGCGCAGCAGTACGAGTTCCTCAAGCTGCTGGTGGGCGAGGGCCGCGAGCGCCCGGCGATGTTCACCGCGGTGGGCGACGACGACCAGAGCATCTACGGCTGGCGCGGCGCCACCATCGAGAACCTCAAGCGCCTGCCGCAGGACTACCCCGACCTCAAGGTCATTCCGCTGGAGCAGAACTACCGCTCCACCGGCTCCATCCTGCGGGCCGCCAACAACGTGATCGCGCTGAATCCCAAGCTCTTCGAGAAGAAGCTGTGGAGCGAATACGGCGACGGCGAGCCCGTGCGGCTCAACGAATGCGACGGCGAGGAGCACGAGGCCGAGCGCGCGGTGGCCCGCATCCAGAGCGTGCGCGGGCAGGGCGGCCAGGTGGAGTGGAAGGACTTCGCGATCCTCTACCGCGCCAACCACCAGGCGCGCGTGTTCGAGAAGGCGCTGCGCAAGGCCGAGATCCCGTACAAGGTGTCCGGCGGCCAGAGCTTCTTCGACCGCGCCGAGATCAAGGACCTGTGCGCCTGGCTGCGCCTGCTGGTGAACCAGGACGACGACCCGGCCTTCCTGCGCGCCGTCACCACGCCCAAGCGCGGCATCGGCCACCAGACGCTCGGACAGCTGGGCGAGTTCGCGGCGAAGTGGAAGGTGTCGCTGTACGAGGCGCTGTTCGCCGACTCGCTCGGCACCGCGGTGAGCGCACGCGCCATCGGCTCGCTGCACGAGTTCGGCCGCTACGTCACCGACCTGGAGCACCGCGCGCGCCACACCAGCGGCGCCGAGGACGCCAAGGCGCTGCTCCTCGAATGGCTGAAGGACATCGGCTACGAGCAGCACCTGTACGACGGCGAAGACAGCGAGAAGCTCGCGGCCTCGCGCTGGTCGAACGTGATGGACTTCGTCGACTGGATCGCCAAGCGCTGCGGCGGCGAGATCACCAACGAGGGCGGCACCTTCGAGACCGAGCGCAAGACGGTGCTCGACGTGGCCCAGACCATCAGCGTCATCATCAGCCTGGCCGAACGCGGCGACGAGCAGAACGTGGTCACGCTGTCGACGCTGCATGCGTCCAAGGGCCTGGAGTGGCCGCACGTGGTGCTGGCGGGCGTCAACGAAGGGCTGCTGCCGTTCAAGACCGACGACGAGGACATGACGGCGCAGCGGCTCGAGGAGGAGCGCCGCCTCATGTACGTAGGCATCACCCGCGCGCGCACCACGCTCGTGGTCAGCACGCTGCGCCGCCGCAAGAAGGGCCGCGACACGGTGCAGGGCATCCCGAGTCGCTTCATCGGCGAGATGAAGCTCAACGAGCAGACGCGCCGCGAAGACCCGCGCGAGAAGTTGAAGGCGCTGCGGGCTGAATTCGCGGCACGGGCCGCGGCCGCCAAGCCGCAGGCGGTTTGACTCTCGCGCAGGCAGCCCGATTGCTGGTACACTCCAGCCTTCGCGCGAGCGGCATCACCCCCTGATGCCTCAGGCTCGCCGAGATCAAGAGTTGATCTCCCTCCCTTGCCAGACCTTCTGATTGCTTCGGCGGTCCCCGTGTTCTGGCTGCCCCTGGCCCGCGGCGAGTGACCCTGCGTGCCAGCCGCCGGACAGAGCTCATCCGCCGCATGCGCGCACCGCGCGCTTTCCAGTCAGACCCGGCGGCCCCCGTATTCAGAGGGCCGGCCACCAAAGGATTCAGCATTCATACCGCCCTACAGGTCGGGAAGTACCTCGTTTCTCCCCTGATCCGCCGCGACGACGGCGGACGCTACACGGCTTCCGTGTCGATCCGCAGCGGTCGAGGAAGCATGACCCACGACCGCGTGATGCGTTTCGTGCCCGTTTTCGCCTCACGCGAGCAGGCGGCCCGTTTTGCCACGTCCCAGGCCCTCACCTGGATCGGCCAGCGCGCGCCTGCCCAAGCCCCATCCACCTTCACTCTGGAGTGACCGCATGGCCAAGGAAGAACTCATCGAGATGCACGGCGTCGTGAACGAGATCCTGCCGGACTCGCGCTTTCGCGTGACGCTCGAAAACGGGCATCAGCTGGTCGCCTACACCGGCGGCAAGATGCGCAAGCACCACATCCGCATCCTGGCCGGCGACAGCGTGTCGCTGGAACTCTCGCCCTACGACCTCACCAAGGGCCGCATCACCTTCCGCCATCTCGACCGGCGAAGCGCTGCTGCGCCCTCCACCCCGCGGGCACCGCGCCGATGAACCTGCATCGCGACGACGCCCATTCATTTCCCGCATTCAGCCTCCCTGTCAGGAGGCTGCTGACCCGCACCGGCCAAAGCTGGGGCATTTTTTCAACGCATCCAGCAAGGATCGACGACATGACGACTGAAACCGGCACTGTGAAATGGTTCAACGAAAGCAAGGGCTTCGGCTTCATTGCCCCCGACAACGGCGGCAAGGACCTGTTCGCCCACTTCAAGGAGATCCAGGGCACGGGCTTCAAGGTGCTGACTGAAAACCAGCGCGTGGAGTTCGAGGTGACCCAGGGCCAAAAAGGCCCCCAGGCCTCGCGCATCCGCGCCCTCTGACTCTGACGCACGCCGGGGCCTCGCGCCCCGTTCGTGCTGCCAGATGAGAAGAACACCCTGCGCTCACACCGCAGGGTGTTTTGCTTTCAGGCCGCCACCTGCACCACCAGCTTGCCGAAGTTGCGTCCCTGCAGCAGGCCGATGAAGGCCTGCGGTGCGTTCTCCAGCCCTTCGACCCGGTCTTCGCGCGGCTTCACGAGGCCGGCCTCGAGCCAGCGGCTCATCTCGCGGCGGAACGCTTCGAAACGCTCGCCGTAGTGGTCGAGGATGATGAAGCCCTGCAGGCGCACCCGCTTCTGCAGCACGGCGGCCAGCAGCTGCGGCAGCCGGTTGGGGCCTCCGGGCAGCACGCTCTCGTTGTAGTGCGCGATGAAGCCGCACACCGGCACCCGCGCGCCGAGGTTGAGCCGCGGCAGCACCGCCTCGAGCACCGCGCCGCCCACGTTCTCGAAGTACACGTCGATGCCTTGCGGGCAGGCGGCGCCGAGCTGCTGCTCGAAGTCGGGCGCATGGCGGTCGATGCAGGCATCGAAGCCGAGCACTTCGATGGCATGGCGGCATTTGTCGGCGCCGCCGGCAATGCCCACCACGCGCGCGCCCTTCAGCTTCGCGATCTGCCCGACCACCGAGCCCACCGCGCCGGTGGCGGCGGCCACCACCACCGTCTCGCCGGGCTTCGGCTGGCCGATGTCGTGCAGGCCGACCCAGGCGGTGAATCCGGGCATGCCCAGCGCGCCGAGCGCGAGCGACGGTTGCGCCATGTCGCCCAGCGGCAGCAGGTCGGTGCCATCGGACAGCGCGTAGTCCTGCCAGCCCGCGTTGGCGAGCACGAGGTCGCCCTCGCGCCAGCGGGTGTGGCGCGAGGCGGCCACGCGGCTCACCGTGCCGCCCACCATGGCGGCGCCCAGCGGCACCGGCGGCGCATAGCCGGGGCCGGTGGGCTCCATCAGGTTGCGCATGTAGGGGTCGAGCGACAGGTGCAGCGTGCGCAGCAGCACCTGCCCGTCGGCCGGTGTCGGGGCCGGCTGGGTTTCGAGGCGGAAGTCCTGCAGCGCGGGCAGGCCCTGCGGGTGCGCGGCCAGCACGATGCGGCGGTTGAGGGTATCGGCCGTGGACATGGGGGTCTCCTTCCTGGGCAGGTTCAGGCCCGCGCCGGGCGCGGCCCGTAGCGCAGCGTGAGCACGGTGCCGAGCGCGAGGGCGGCCGCCGCAAAGGCGGGTCCGCCGAGGGCGCCGATGTGATCGACCAGCAGGCCGCCGCCCACTGCGCCGCTGGCGATGGCCACCTGGAACGCCGCCACCAGCAGCCCGCCGGCGCCTTCGGCCTGGTCGGGCGCGGCCCGCACGATCCAGGTCTGGAAGCCGACCGGGAAGGCGCCGAACGCAAAGCCCCACAGGGCCACGGCCACCGCCGTCACCACCGCCGAGCTGCCCGCGACCAGCAGGCTGGCCGCCAGCACCGCGATCACCGCGCCGCCCGCGACGATGGCGTGGCGCTCGCTGCGTTCGGCGATCAGCCCGCCGGCGAAGTTGCCGAAGAAGCCGCCGATGCCGTAGCCCAGCAGCACAGCCGAGATCGCGCTCACCGACAGGTGGGTCACGTCTTCCATCAGTGGGCGGATGTAGGTGAAGCCGGCGAAGTGGCCCGAGATGACGAGCAGCACCGCCAGCAGCGCCACGCGCACGCCCGGGCGGGCCAGCAGCCGGCCCAGCACGCGCAGGTCCGGGTTGTCGCGCGGCGGCAGCGCGGGCAGCGTGAGCCACTGGAAGACCAGCGTCAGCACGCTCACCACCCCGGCGGCCACGAAGGCGCTGCGCCAGCCCCACAGGTCGCCCATCCACGCGCCCACGGGTGCGGCGCAGACGGTGGCCACCGACACGCCGGTGAGCACCACCGACATCGCCCGCGCGAACAGCGTCTCGGGCACCAGCCGCATTGCCAGCGCCGCGGCCATCGACCAGAAGCCGCCGAGCGCCACGCCGAGCATCACCCGCGCTGCCAGCAGTACCGCAAAGCTGTCGGCAGTGGCCGCCATCAGGTTGGACAGCACCAGCAGCAGCGTGAGGGCGAGCAGCACCGCCTTGCGGTCGAAGCGCCGGGTGAGCAGCGGAATCGAGGGCGCGGCCACCGCGCCCACCAGTGCGGTGGCCGTCACCGCCTGGCCCGCGGCACCGGCGGAGATGCCGAGGTCGGTGGCCATGGCGGTGAGCAGGCTGGCCGGCAGGAACTCGGCCGTGACCAGGCCGAAGACGCCGAGCGCAAGCGACACGACGGCCGGCCAGCGCGCCGGGTTGGCGGGCGCGCAGGCGGCCGAGGCCGCGGCGTCGAGGCTTTGGGAGCAGGAGGTGGCAGACACTTTGGGCGTAGGGAAAGTGAATCGGAGCGGGCAGCTTATGGATAAGATGCCGGCGTTTCCATGTTGGAAGAGCCGAAATGCTTGACCATTCGTCCGAAGATCCCATCTCCCGCGGCCCCGATGCCCTGACCCAGATCCTGCTGGGCCTGCGGCTCGATGGCGTCGAATACGGCCGCTGCCGGCTGCCCAGGCCCTGGGCGGTCGCCTTTCCGGCGCAGCGCTCGGCCCGTTTCCACTTCGTGGCGCACGGCGTGAGCTGGCTGCGCACCCAGCAGTCGGCCGACTGGCTGCGCCTGAACCCCGGCGATGCGGTGCTGCTGCCGCGGGGCAGCTTCCACATCATGGCCAGCGAGCCGGACGTGCCGGCGGTGGACATCGACTCGCTCGCGCGGGTGGCGGTGTCCGACAACATCTACCTGGTGGGCAGTGGCGACCGGGCTGCCGTGGCTGAGGGCGAGGTGGCCGACGTGATGTTCTGCGGCGCGCTGCGCTTCAACCTCGACCCGATGCACCCGCTGGTGGCGATGATGCCGGAGGTGATGCGCGCCGGAGAGCTGGCCCAGCGCGATGCCACCGTGCCGGCGTTGCTGGAGGCCATGGAGCGTGAGATGGCGCTCGACCGGGTGGGTGCCTGCGGCATCCTCGCGCGGCTGGCCGACGTGCTGGCCGCGAGCATCATCCGCGCCTGGGTCGAATGCGGCTGCAGCGACTCGACCGGCTGGGTGGCGGCGGTGCGCTGCCCCAGGGTCGGCAAGGTGCTGGCAGCCATCCATGCCGACCCGTCGCGCGACTGGAGCGTTCCGGCGCTGGCCGAGTTGATGGGCGCCTCGCGCTCGACCTTTGCCGAGGCCTTCACCCGCACGGTCGGCGAGAGCCCGGCAAAGTATGTGGCCAAGGTGAAGATGTTCCAGGCTCGCCGCTGGATCGAGCGCGAGGGCGTGCGCGTCTCGGTGGCTGCCAACCGGCTCGGCTATGACTCGGAGGCCTCCTTCAGCCGCGCCTTCAAGCGCATCCTCGGCCACCCGCCGAGCGCGGCGCGGGCGCTCAGGCCCTAGCGTTCATGCACTACCTCAGCTTCGACCTCATCGAAGGCTCCGACGGCGTCAGCACCCTCGATGCCATGGCCTCGACCTCCGCCACGCAGCACGCCGCGGCGATGGCCGAGGCGCAGCAGGTGCTCGACTGGGCCTGGCAGCACTTCCCGCACAGCCACGGACCGGTGGACGAGGGCATGGACTGGGATCACGACCTGCAGGTCGGTGTCGAAGGCGAGGGGCGCTGGCACACGGTGACGCTCACCTTGACCGGCTCGCCGCGTTTCGTCGAGGCGTTCCTGGCGGCATTCGGCGGCGACGAGCACGACTAGTTCACGCCGCGACAACCTTTATGAAGCATGAACCAGGGCCGACCCTATGTAAGGAAAGATTAAGTCTCCTTAAAGTCGTCTGAATGAACGACACAGCCGGCGCATCAGCCGGCGGAGGAGACAAGGCATGGACAAGCGGATCCCTCGGGTGTGGGGCAGGGCGCGACAGTGGTGGTGCGCCGTCGGACTTGCCGCGGCGACCGCGGCCGCCGCCGCCGGCGAAGTGGAGGTGCTGCACTGGTGGACCTCGGGCGGCGAAGCCCGGGCGGTGGGCGAGCTCAAGCGCACGCTCGGCGAGCAGGGCCACGGCTGGCGCGACTTCGCGGTGCAGGGCGGCGGCGGCGACACGGCGATGAGCGTGCTGCGCTCGCGGGTGGCCAACGGCAACCCGCCGGCGGCGGCGCAGATCAAGGGGCCGGCCATCCAGGAATGGGGCCGCCTGGGCGTGCTGGCCAACCTCGACGACGTGGCCCAGCAGCAGAAATGGGACTCGCAGCTGCCCAAGGTGGTGGCCGACGTGATGAAGGTGAACGGCCACTACGTCGCGGTGCCGGTGAACGTGCACCGGGTCAACTGGCTGTGGATCAACCGCGACGCGCTGCGCCGGGTGAGCCAGCGCGCGCCGCAGACCTGGGACGAGTTCTTCTCGCTGGCCGAAAAGCTGCAGAAGGCCGGCATCACGCCGGTGGCCCATGGCGGCCAGCCGTGGCAGGAATTCACCACCTTCGAGACGGTGGTGCTGGGCGTGGGCGGCGCCGACTTCTACCGCCGTGCCTTCGTGCAGCTCGATGCCAAGGCGCTGCAGAGCGCCACGATGGAGAGTGCGCTCACCACCTTCCGCCGCATCAAGGGCTACACCGACCGGAACGCGCCCGGGCGCGACTGGAACCAGGCCACCGCGATGGTCATCCGCGGCGAGGCGGCGATGCAGTTCATGGGCGACTGGGCCAAGGGCGAGTTCCTGGCCGCCGGCAAGGCGCCGGGTCGCGACTTCCTGTGCACCTCGGCGCCCGGCACAGAACGCGCCTACATCTTCAACATCGACAGCTTCGCGATGTTCCAGCTGAAGGGCGAGGCGGCGCAGCAGGCGCAGCGCGCGCTGGTGCGCTCGATCATGAGCCCGGCCTTCCAGGAGGTGTTCAACCTCAACAAGGGCTCCATCCCGGCAGTGAGCGGCGTCGACATGAAACGCTTCGACCTGTGCGGCCAGGAGTCGAGCGCCTACTTCGTGGCCACCGCCATGATCAACGCGCTGGTGCCTTCCATTGCCCACAAGATGGTCCAGCCGGCCGCCGTGGAAGACGCGATGAAGGATGCGGTGGCCGCGTTCTGGAACGACGACCGCACCACCAGCGCCGACACGATGAGCCGCTTCGTCGCGGCGGCCGCACGGAAGAAGTGACCCGTCCGCAGCCCCGCAGCTGAGCAGTCCTGCACGCCGGCGCTCGCCGTGATGGGGGACCCCGGGCTAACACGCACCCGCGCCCAGGCCTTTGTCTCTAGAGTGTTCCTGATCGCAGACGCCGAGGGCGCCGGCTCGATTGGGGAGCCGGTTCGATCGGAGAGAGAGGGACCCTGGGGGATGCGCCTGCGTTTTGCTGCGCCTGAGGGGGCGTGACAATGGGGCGGGCGGTCGTGCAGTGCAAGCTGCACGACCGTCCCTGCTTCCTCCCTCACCCTGCTCAGGGCTTGCCCGCTGGCAGCGCGTCATGCGCTCACCACAATGCCGGCGCATGAACGAATCCACCACCTTGCCGGCGTCGCGCATGGGCAGCACCCGTGCCGCGGTGTGGCTGGCCGTTGCCACCATCACCTGCGCCTCGCTCACCGTGCTGGGCAATGAAACCGGCGCCCGCTGGCTCGCCTTCGTCTTCAAGCCGCTGGCCACCGTGCTGGTGATCGCCCATGCCGCTGGCAGCACCGGCGACACCGGCGTGCGGCGCCGCTGGGTGCTGGCCGGCCTGGTGCTTTCGCTGGCCGGCGACGTGGCCCTGCTGTGGCCGCAGCAGGGGTTCCTGCCCGGGCTCGTGGCCTTCCTGCTGGCGCACTTGTGCTACCTGGTCGCGTTCACCCGCGGCGTGCGCCTGGCCGCCCAGCCGCTGGCCTTCGCCGCCTACGCGCTGGTGGCCGGCGCCGTGCTGAGCTTCCTGTGGCCCGGCGTGCCGGCTCCGCTGCAACTGCCGGTGCTGGCATATGTGGTGGCACTCGCGGCGATGGCGGCCCAGGCCGCCTGCTGGTGGTGGCACGCCCGCGGCAGCGGTCTGGATGCACGGGCGCGGCTGGCTGCCCTGGGCGGTGCGCTGTTCGTGCTGTCCGACGCACTGCTGGCGACCGACAAGTTCCAGGGGCCGCTGCCGCATGCATCGGTCTGGGTCCTGTCCACCTATTGGCTGGCGCAGTGGCTGATCGCCAGCAGCCTCGCAGCGCCACCGCGCCGCTGACCGAGCTTCAATTTCCCCGCCTCCTGCTTCGGCCTGCAATTGGTCGAAGATCAGTCTTGAGCAGCCGAAGTCGGCTTCCTACGATGGCGTCGCCCGAGCCGCGCAGACGGCCAGGCGCAGGAGACAACAACCGTGGTGATCCGCTGGGACGACTTGTCGCCGGGCGAGCTCGCCGTGCTGGAGGCCGTGTTCTGGTCGTCCGGCGCGTCGCGTTCGGAGCTGGCTGAACGATCCGCCTTTTCCAAGAGCAAGGCCAACGGCGCCGTGGCAGGCCTGGTCGAGCGCGGCCTGCTCGACGAGACCGGCCCGCAGGCCTCTTCCGGCGGGCGTCGCCCCGAGACGTTGCGCCTGGCCCGCAGCATGGGCGTGCTGGTCGGCGTGGACCTGGGCGCCACCAGCATGGACGTGGCGGTGCTCGCGCCCGACCTCACCGTGCTGGCCCACCATGGCGAGCCGGCCGACGTGCTGGCCGGCCCGGGTGTGATGCTCTCCCGCGTGCGCGAAGTGCTGCGCGACCTGCTCAAGCGCTGCGGCGTCGGCCGCGAGCGGGTGCTGGGCATCGGCATGGGTGTGCCCGGCCCGGTGGAATTCGAAAGCGGCCTGCTGGTGAACCCGCCGCTCATGCCCGGCTGGGAAGGCTTCTCGATCCGCGACTACCTGCGCGACGAATACGCGGCGCCGGCCTTCATCGACAACGACGTGAACCTCATGGCGCTGGGCGAGCTTTGGCGGCTGCACCGCGGGCTGCCCAACTTCCTGGTGTTCAAGGTGGGCACCGGCATCGGCTGCGGCATCGTCTGCCACGGCGAGGTGTACCGGGGAGCCGACGGCTCCGCCGGCGACGTGGGCCACATCTGCGTGGACCCGCACGGCCCGCGCTGCCGCTGCGGCAACCTGGGCTGCGTGGAGGCCCTGGCCGCCGGCCCCGCCATCGCCAGCATGGCGACCGAGGCCGCACAGGCCGGTGAAAGCCGCCTGCTGGCGAAGATGCTGGCCGAGCAGGGCCAGCTCACGCCGCTCGACGTGGACCAGGCGAGCCGCACCGGCGACGCGGCGGCCAACGCGATCATCCAGCGCGCCGGCGGCTACATCGGCCAGATGCTCGCGTCGGTGGTGAACTTCTTCAACCCGTCGCACGTGTTCATCGGCGGCGGCGTCTCGCGCATGGGGCCGCTGCTGCTGGCGTCCATCCGCCAGAGCGTCTACCACCGCTCGCTGGCCCTGTCGACACGGCACCTCGAGATCCAGTACGCGCCGCTCGGCGAACGGGCGGGCGTCATCGGCGCCGGCGTGCTGGCGCTGCAGGAGACGATGCGCCGCCGCGGGCGCGTGGAGGCGGTGGCACCTCTGCGCCTGCGCGGTGAATGAATTCAAACGCCGAACCCCGATGAGCGTCTCAGTCCGATTCAACGAGGTGGTCAAGCGCTTCGGCCCGGTGCAGGTGCTGCACGGCGTCAGCTTCGCGCTCGAACCGGGCCGCGTGGTCGGCCTGCTCGGCGAAAACGGTGCGGGCAAGTCCACGCTGATGAAGATCCTCTGCGGCTACGAAGCCGCCAGCGGCGGCGAGGTGCTGGTCGACGGCACGCCGCGCAGCTTCAACGGCTCGCGCGAGGCCGAGGCGGCCGGCATCGTGCTGATCCACCAGGAGTTCAACCTCGCTGAACACCTCACCATCGCGCAGAACATCTTCCTCGGCCACGAGCTGCGCAGCGGCTGGCTGCTCGACGACGCCGCCATGCGCCAGGCCACCCGCGGCCTGCTGCAGCAGGTGGGGCTCGACGCCGACCCCGACACGCCGGTGCGCCACCTGATCGTGGCCGAGAAGCAGCTGGTCGAGATCGCGAAGGCCCTGCAGCGCCGCGCGCGGCTGCTGATCATGGACGAGCCCACCGCGACGCTCACGCCTTCGGAGACGCAGCGCCTGTTCGGCCTCATCGCGCAGCTCAGGGCCGCCGGCGTCACCATCGTCTACATCTCGCACAAGCTCGACGAAGTGGAGCGCATCACCGACGAGGTGGTGGTCATGCGCGACGGCCGGTTCGTCACCCGGGCGCCCACCGCCGGCCTGTCGCGCCAGCAGATGGCCAACCTCATGGTGGGCCGCGAGCTGTCCGACATGTTCCCGCCGAAGCAGCTGCCGCGCACCGATGCCTTGCCGTTGATGAAGGTCGAGCACTACACGGTGCCCGGCTGGGCCGACGACGTGAGCTTCGAGGTCCGGCCCGGCGAGGTGCTGGGTTTCGCCGGCCTGGTGGGCGCCGGGCGCACCGAGCTGTTCGAAGGGCTGCTCGGCCTGCGCGAGGGCGGCCACGGCCGCGTCGAGCTGCTGGGGCGCGAGGTGGCGCTGCAAAGCCCGCGGCAGGCGGCCGAACAGGGCCTCACCTACCTGAGCGAAGACCGCAAGGGCAAGGGCCTGCATGTGAGCATGGGCCTGGCCGAGAACCTCACGCTGATGTCGCTCGAGCGGTATGCGAAGCCGCTGCTCGACCCCGCGGCCGAACACCGTGCGCTGCAGCAGGCGGTGACCGACTTCGGCATCCGCACCGGCGACCTCTACAACAAGGCGTCGTCGCTGTCGGGCGGCAACCAGCAGAAGCTGGCGATCGCGCGGGTGCTGCAGCCGAAGCCGCAGGTGGTGGTGCTCGACGAGCCGACCCGCGGCGTCGACGTGGGGGCCAAGCGCGACATCTACTTCCTGATCCGGCAGCTGGCCGGCGAAGGCCGTGCCGTCATCGTGATCTCGTCGGAGCTGATCGAGCTGATCGGCCTGGCGCACCGGGTGGTCGTCATGCGCAACGGCCGTGTCATGGCCACGCTGGCCGCCGACCAACTGAGCGAAGAGGAGCTGATCGCCCATGCCACCGGCACCCACCACTGACGCGGCGGCGACCACGCCCGCCGCCCCCTCGCGCCGGCCGGCCTGGCGCCGCGCCGAAGGCCTGGGCCCGGTGCTCGGCCTGGTGCTGCTGTGCATCGCGGGCACCGTGCTCAACCCGGATTTCGCGACCTGGGACAACGCGATGAACGTGCTCACCCGCACCGCCTTCATCGGCATCATCGCGGTGGGCATGTGTTTCGTCATCACCTCCGGCGGCATCGACCTGTCGGTGGGCTCGATGGCCGCGCTGATTGCCGGCAGCATGATCATCGTGATGAACAAGCTCGGCCCGCTGGGCGCCTCGCCGGTGTGGGTGGTGGCCGCGGGCGTGCTGTTCGCGCTGGTGCTGGGAGCGCTGTTCGGCTTCGCCCACGGCCTGCTCATCACCAAGGGCCGCATCGAGCCCTTCATCGTGACGCTGGGCACGCTGGGCATCTTCAGGGCGCTGCTCACCTGGTTTGCCGACGGCGGCGCGATCACGCTCGACAACGAACTGTCCGAGGCCTACGGCCCGGTGTACTACGGCAGCCTGCTGGGCGTGCCGGTGCCGATCTGGGTCTTCGCGGCGGTGGCGATCGCCGGAGCGGTGATCCTGAACCGCACGCGGTTCGGCCGCTATGTGCAGGCCATCGGCTCGAACGAGCAGGTGGCGCGTTATGCCGCGGTCGACGTGGACCGCATCAAGACGCTCACCTATGCCCTGCTGGGCGTCTGCGTAGGCATCGCCACCTTGCTGTATGTGCCGCGCCTGGGCTCGGCCACGCCGACCACCGGGCTGCTGTGGGAGCTGGAGGCGATTGCCGCGGTCATCGTCGGCGGCACGGCACTCAAGGGCGGCGAAGGCCGCATCGCCGGCACCGTGGTGGGCGCGGTGCTGCTCTCGGTCATCAGCAACATCCTCAACCTCACCAGCATCATCAGCGTGTACCTCAACGCGGCGGTGCAGGGCCTCGTGATCATCGCCGTCGCATTCCTCCAGCGACGACGGCGGTAGTTCTCTCGGGCAGCCCGTGCTGCCCATTCCTCTGACGACCACACGACAGGAGACAACAGCGATGAAGTTCACAAGACGCACCCTGGGCCTCGCGGCCGCAGCGATGGCGGCGCTCGGTACCACCGGCACCGCCTTCGCCCAGAACAAGGTCAACCTCGGCGTGGCCATCCCGGCGGCGACGCACAGCTTCACCGCCGGCATCGTGTGGTGGGCCAACGAGGCGAAGAGGGAGCTCGAGAAGAAGCACCCCGACCTCAAGGTCACCATCAAGACCGCCAGCGGCGCGCCCGAGCAGGCCAACCAGCTGCAGGACCTAGTGACGGTCAACAAGATCAACGCGCTCGTGGTGTTCCCGTTCGAGTCCGCCTCGCTCACCCAGCCGGTGGCCCAGGTGAAGAACAAGGGCGTCTACGTGACGGTGGTCGACCGCGGGCTCACCGACACCTCGGCACAGGATGCCTATGTCGCCGGCGACAACACCGCCTTCGGCAAGGTGCCGGCCGAGTACCTGGCCCAGGCGCTGGGCGGCAAGGGCAACATCGTGGCGCTGCGCGGCATCCCCACCACGCTCGACAACGAGCGCATGGATGCCTTCAACGCGGTGATGAAGAACCACCCCGGCATCAAGCTGCTCGACGCCAAGCACGGCAACTGGAACCGCGACGACGCGTTCAAGGTGATGCAGGACTTCCTGACCCGCTTCAAGCAGATCGACGCGGTGTGGGCCGCAGACGACGACATGGCGGTGGGCGTGCTGAAGGCCATCGACCAGGCCAGGCGCAAGGACATCCGGATCGTCTTCGGCGGCGCCGGCGCGAAGGGCATGGTCAAGACGCTGATCGACGGCAACGACCCGCGCATCCAGGCCAACGTGTCGTACTCGCCGAAGTTCATGTACGACGCGATCAAGCTCACCGCCGAGGCGCGCCTGAAGGGCGAGAAGCTGCCGCCGACGACCATCATTCCTTCGGTGCTGATCACGAAGGAGAACGCCCGGCAGTTCTACTTCCCCGACTCGCCGTTCTGACCCTCACGGTGCCGCTCAGCAGGAGATCTCCATGGCCAGACCCGTCACCTTGTTCACCGGCCAGTGGGCCGACCTTCCGTTGGCCGAACTGGCGCCGCTGGCCAGGCAGATGGGCTACGACGGCCTGGAGCTCGCCTGCTGGGGCGACCACTTCAACGTGCAGCAGGCGCTGCGCGACGACGGCTATTGCGAGCGGCAGCGCCGGCTGCTCGCCTCGCACGGCCTGCAGTGTTTCGCCATCGGCAACCACCTCACCGGCCAGGCGGTGTGCGACCGGATCGACGAACGCCACAAGGCCATCGTGCCGGCGCATGTGTGGGGCGACGGCGACCCCGAAGGCGTGCGGCGCCGTGCCGCGCAGGAGATGCAGGACACCGCGCGTGCCGCCCGCCGCTTCGGCGTGCCTACCGTCACCGGCTTCACCGGCTCGTCGATCTGGCATTCGATCTATGCCTTCCCGCCGACCACCCAGGCCTACTGGGATGCCGGCTTCGAGGACTTCGCGCAGCGCTGGACTCCCATCCTCGACGTCTTCGACAAGGAGGGCGTCGACTTCGCGCTCGAGGTGCACCCCACCGAAATCGCCTTCGACATCGCGTCGACGCAGCGTGCGATCGACGCCGTGGGAGGCCACCAGCGCTTCGGCTTCAACTTCGACCCGAGCCATCTCGCCTACCAGGGCGTGGACTATGTGAAGTTCGTCCGCACCTTCGCGAGCCGCATCCACAACTGCCACATGAAGGACGTGTGGTGGGGCAAGGGCGACGGCACGGTGGGCACCTTCGGCGGCCACACCAGCTTCGGCGACGCGCGTCGCAGCTGGGACTTCCGCAGCGTGGGCCGCGGCATGATCGACTTCGAATCCATCATCGTGGCGCTCAACGACATCGGCTACCAGGGGCCGTTGAGCGTCGAGTGGGAAGACAGCCGCATGGACCGTGTGCACGGTGCCACCGAAAGCGCGGCGTTCTGCAAGCGGCTCGACTTCAAGCCGGCGGCGCAGGCCTTCGATGCGGCCTTCGAAGGCAAGGGGGGCTGAGCCGATGCAAGCCTTCCGGTACGCAATGGTGGGCGGCGGCCAGGGCGCCTTCATCGGCGGTGTGCACCGCATGGCGATGGCGCTCGACGGGCGCTACCGGCTGGTGGCCGGCGCCCTGTCGTCCGACGCCGAACGGGCACGCGCGTCCGGCCGCGAGCTGGGCCTGGCCGACGACCGCAGCCACGCCCGCTGGCAGGACCTGCTCGAGGACGAACTCAGGCGCCCGCGCGAAGAGCGCATCGACATGGTGTGCATCGTCACGCCCAACCACCTGCACTACGAGGTGGCGCGTGCCTTCACCGAGGCCGGCTTCCATGTGGTGTGCGACAAGCCGCTGTGCCACACCAGCGAGCAGGCCGAAGAGCTGGTGCAGCTGTCGCGCCGGCATGGCACGGTGTTCGGCGTGACCTACAACTACACCGGCTATCCGATGGTGCGCCAGGCACGCGAGATGGTCGCAAGCGGCGCGCTCGGCACGCTGCGCAAGGTGGTGGTCGAGTACCACCAGGGCTGGCTCGCCCGCAACGTGGAATCCAGCAAGCAGGCCGCGTGGCGGCTCGACCCGCAGCGCAGCGGCATTGCCGGCGCCATGGGCGACATCGGCTCGCATGCCGAGAACCTGGTCGCCACGGTGACGGGGCTGCAGCTCGAAAGCCTGTGCGCCGACCTCACCAGCTTCGGTGCCGGCCGCATTCTCGACGACGATGCCTCGCTGCTGCTGCGCTTCGCCGGCGGCGCGCGCGGCGCGATGCTCGCGTCGCAGGTCGAAGCCGGCTGCGAGAACGACCTGCGCTTGCGCGTGTCGGGCACCCTCGGCACGCTGATGTGGCGCCAGGAAGAGCCCAACCGCCTGGAGTTCGCGCCGCTGGACGGCCCGCGCCAGGAGCTCACCCGCGGCTCGCCCTGGCTGGGCGAAGCGGCCCGCCGCGCCACGCGCCTGCCCAGCGGCCACCCCGAAGCCTTCATCGAAGCCTTTGCGAACGTGTACCTGGGCGTCGCCGAAGCCATGGCGGCGGTCAGGGCCGGCCGGGCGCCGGCGCTCCACGAAGCAGACTTCCCCACGGTGGCCGAAGGTGCTCGCGGCGTGCGCTTCATCGAGAAGACGGTGGCGTCGGCCCGCTCCGAGGCCAAATGGACCGCCTGTTCGTAGTGCGCGCGGCGCCCGCCGCTCCTGCCTGATGTAACGGTTGCACCGCTGCGGCGCGGGCCGTGATGTTTTGCACGTGGCCCTGTTCAACATCGGTGCGCGCGGGCCGATAGTCCGTGCATCGCTTTCTTGCCTCCGGTCGAGTGCCGTATTTGCGGCCGAGGTATCCACATGCACGAGTCTTCCGGTGCCCTGCCCGCGCGCTTCCTGCGTTGCCGTCGACTGTTCCTGAACAGCCTGTCGTTGCTGCTGCTGCTGCTGGTGCCCGCGCTGGCGCAGGCCGATCACGGGCAGGACGACCCGGACGAAGACCTCGCACGGCTGCTCGAGGCGCAGGTCGAGAGTGTTTCCCGCTATGCCGAGAGCACCCTCGATGCGCCCGCGGTGGTGCGGGTGTTCCCGCGCGAGGACGCGCGGCTGCTGGGCCACACCACCGTCGGCGAGATGCTGCAGCGGCTGCCGGGCGGCTACCTGACCAGCGACCGCAGCTACACCTCGTTCGGTCTGCGGGGCTTCAACCGCCCGGGTGACTACAACTCGCGCACCCTGATGACGATCGACGGCTATCGGGTCAACGACGTCATCTACGACCAGGCACTCCCCGACAACACCTTCCCGCTGCCGGCCGACTGGGTCAAGCGCACCGAGCTGATCTACGGTTCGGCGTCGTCCGTCTACGGCGGCAATGCGCTGTTCGGGGTGGCCAACTTCGTCACGCTAGACGGCGCCGACGCGCCGGGCGCGGCCGCCCGGGTGAGCTTCGGCAGCTTCGGTACCCGGCGCGCGATGGCGCAATACGGCTACAGCAGCGGCCAGGCCGACGGGTACTCGACCGACGTGTTCATCGGCGTCATGGGCCTGCGATCGCGCGGCGAAGACCTGAGCTTTCCCGAGCTGGCTTCGCCGGCCGCACCCGATGGCGTGGCACGCGGTCTCGACGGCACCCGCCAGCACGGCCTGCTGGCCAAGGCGCGCCTGGGGCGCTGGCGCGTCACGCTGGCGGCCAGCGAACGCGACAAGAACATCGCCACCGGCGAGTTCGGCACCGTGTTCGGCGCCGACGGCACCCGCTACGTCGACGGCTACGCCTTCGGCGAGCTCGCATGGGACGGCGCATGGCGCGCCGACCTGCGCACCAGCGCGCGCATCAGCGTGTCGACCTACCGCTACCGCGGCCGCTACGTGCTCGACGAGGGCGAGCCTGCCTACCTGATCAACCACGACGACCTGCGCGGACGCTGGCTCGGCGCCGAATGGCGCCTGCAGTGGCGGCGCTGGACCAACCATGCGGTGGTCGCCGGCATGGACCTGCGCCGCACGCTCAACGCCCGCCTGCACAACTTCGACGAGGAACCGCCCGCGGTGGTGCAGGACGTTCGTGTCAGTTCGACCGGCTACGGCTTCTTCGCCCAGGACCAGATGCGCCTGTCGGAGCGGTGGTCGCTCACGCTGGGCGCGCGGCTCGACCATGCGCCGACCCACAACGCGGAGTTCTCGCCGCGCCTCGCACTCGTGTGGCGCCCCGGCGCTGCGCAGGCTTGGAAGCTGAGCGCCGGCCGTGCCTTCCGTTCACCGAACCTGTCGGAGCGCTACTACGAGGACGGCGTGTCGCAGGTGGCCAACCCGGGCTTGCGCTCCGAATCCATCCGCACCGTCGAGCTGGCCTGGGAGCATGCGCTCGATGCGCACACCCGGGTGTCGGCCAGCGTGTATCGCTACAGCCTGAGCAACATGATCGATTTCGTGCTGCCCGAGGGCGAAGACATCGGCCAGTACCAGAACATCAGCCGTGCCGGCACCACCGGCATCGACACCGAGGTCGAGCATTCGGCCTCGACCGGCTGGCGCTGGCGCGCCAGCGCCTCGGTGGTGCGCGCCCGCATCAACGGCGAGCGGCCGCACAACTCGCCGCGCTGGCTGATGAAGGGCCATGCACTGGCGCCGCTGGCCACCGGCTGGTGGCTGGGCGCCGAGCTCGATGCGCTGGGCGCGCGGCGCGGACCGCAGCCGGTGGAGGCCTGCATCATCGTGAACGGCGTGCTGCGCCATGCGATCGGCACGCGCCAGGAGCTGGCGCTGCGGGTCACCAACCTCGGCGATGCGGCAGCCTACGACGTGCCCACGCCGGGTCTTTCGGTCGACCGCGTGCCGCGCGCGCGCCGGGCCTTCACGCTGGACTGGCAGGCTGCCTTCTGATCCGGCGATGACGCGCAGCAGTTCCCCAAGCCTTTCGGCCCGCCTGCCGCAGCTGCGGCGGCTCGGTGCCGCATGGCTGATCGCGGTGACCGCCGCGGCAGGCTCGGCGCCGGGCCCGGCGCGGGCGCAGGACAACCCACGCAGCGAGCCGCAGCTGAAGGCGCAGATCGTCTTTCGCGCGCTGCTGTTCGTCCAGTGGCCGCGCACGGCCGCTGCCGACGGACCGCTGCGCTTCTGCGTGTTCGACGAGTCGCCGCTGGCCCTTGCGCTGCGCGACTTCGACGGCCGCCGCGTCAACGACCGCATGCTGCAGTGGCGCCGCGTCGGCGTGGAGCAGCTGGCCACCTGCCAGGTGGCCTATGCGGGCGGTGCGTCCGGCCTCGCCGCGCTCGCGCGCAACGACGTGCAGGGCATCTTCTGGGTCGGCGACGAGCTGGGGCTGCTCGAACGCGGCGTGATGCTCAACCTGCAGGTCGACGGCGGGCGAGTCGTGTTCGACGTCGGCCTGGGCGCGCTGCGGCGCCAGGGGCTGGACATCAGCGCCAAGGTGCTGCGGCTGGCCCGCTACGTGAAGGAATCATGATGCGCTGGCAAGGCTTCGATGCCGAACCGCCGCTGCTGGCGCAGGGCACTCCAGGCGAAGGGCTGCTGGCCGCGGCTGCGATGCTGCTGCTGGTGGTGGCACTCACCGTGCTGCAGTACGGCGCCTTGCGCGAGCGGCTGCGCGAGGAGCTGCTCACCCAGGCCGAGATCGTGGGGCGCACCGTCAATGCGGCCGTGCTGTTCGACAGCGAGGCCGACGCGCGCGAGATCCTCGCGTCGCTGAGCGGCTCGCCGCTGGTGGAGTCGGCCCGCCTGTTCCGCGCCGACCGCACCAGCCTCGCGGCCTACCGCCGTGCGACGCCGGCGCCGCACTGGTGGGCCCGTCACGCCGGCACCGAAGAGGTGGAGCACACCATCGTCGCCAACGGCATGGCGATCGGGCGGCTGCAGATGTCGGCCGAACGCACCGGCGTGTGGACGGCCCTGTTCAAGTTCGCCGGCGGCGCGCTGTCGGTGATGCTGGTGGCGCTCGCGCTGGCGGCCGTGGTGTCGCGCCGCATGCGCGCCAAGGTGCGTGAAAGCGAGGCGCGCACGCGTTTCCTGGCCACCCACGACGCGTTGACCGGCCTGCCCAACCGCAGCACCTTCCAGACCCTGATGCATCACGCGAAGGGCCACTGGGACCGCCATGCGCGCACCGACGCGCTGCTGTTCGTGGACCTCGACAACTTCAAGCAGATCAACGATCGCATGGGCCATGCCGCCGGCGATGCCGTGCTCAGGCAGGTGGCCGTGCGCCTGCGCGCCTCCGTGCGCGAAGGCGACGTGGTGGCGCGCCTGGCGGGCGACGAGTTCGCGCTGCTGCTCGAGTCGATCAACGCCAACGTGGCCACCCGGGTGGCGGCCGAGCTGGTGCGCACGCTGCCGCAGCCGATGCAGGTCGAGGGCAACGAGCTGCGCGTGTCGGTGTCGGTCGGGGTGGCGCTGCTGCCGGCCGATGCGCGCACGCCCGAGGAAGCGATGCGCTGCGCCGACGCCGCCATGTACCAGGCCAAGCGCACCGGCAAGGACGGCTACCACTTCTACTCGTCGCAGCTCGGCGATGAGATGAAGGCGCGCCTCACGCTCGAGACCGACCTGCGCGCCGGCATCCCGCGGTGCGAGATCTCGCTGGCCTACCAGCCCATCTTCGACGGCCAGGGCCGGCTGGTCTCGTTCGAGGCGCTGTCGCGCTGGCACCGGCCCGGCATCGGGCCGGTGTCGCCGGCCGAGTTCATTCCTGTGGCCGAAAGCTCCGAGCTCATCGTGCCGCTCGGGCTGTCGGTGCTGCGCCGCCTGCGCGCCGACCTCGACGCCTGGCAGCACGCCGGCCTGGAGGTGCCGCCGGTGGCGCTCAACCTGTCGTCACGCCAGTTCCGCCGCGACGCGCACCGGCAGGGCTATCTCGACGCCTTGCGCGAGCTGTCGCTGGGGCCGGCCACGGTGGAGTTCGAGCTCACCGAGTCGAACGTCTTCGAGGACATGGATTCGCCGCACTCGGTGGTGGTGGCGCTGCAGAGCCTGGGCTATCCGCTGGCCATCGACGACTTCGGCACCGGCTACAGCTCGCTGGGCTACCTGCGGCGCATGCGCTGCCGCAAGCTCAAGATCGACCGGCTGTTCATCAAGGGCGTGTCGGGGTCCGAGGAGGCGTCGATGCTGGTGCAGTCGATGATCGACGTGGCCCATGCGCTGCAGATGGTGGTGGTGGCCGAGGGCATCGAGACCGAACGCGACCATGCCCACCTGCGCGCACTCGGCTGCGACTACTACCAGGGCTTCGGGCTGGCCCGGCCGCTCACGCCCGAGGATGCCGCCGCGCTCATGAGGCGGCAGGCGCTGGGCGAGTACGCCAGCATCGCCGCCGCGGCGCCCGCAGAGCCGGCGCACAGGCAGCAGACCTGAGCGCCAGCGGCGCGCGGTGCACCGCGCGCACCACTACATGCCCTTGAAGAGGTGCGTGTAGCTGCGGCTCACCTCGAGCTTTTCGGGGTGGCCCTTCACCGACACCAGCTGGCGGCCGCGCAGGTCTCGGGTCACGCCGGCGATCGCGCGCGCGTTGACCAGCGTCGAGCGGTGGATCTGCCAGAACTCGTGCGGGTCGAGCTCGTCGATCAGCTCCTTGATCGGCTTGCGGATCAGGGCCTCCAGCGTGGCGGTCTGCACCCGCGTGTATTTTTCGTCGGAGATGAAGAACAGCACGTCGGCGACCGGGATCATCTGGATGCTCTGGCCCACGGTGGCCTGGATCCAGCGCAGCCGGGCCGGGGCGGCGGCGCCGCCGCCGCCCTGCAGCTGCGTCGTGAGCCTGGCGAGCAGGTCCTGCAGCGAGGCGTTGTCGGGCCCTGCCGCAGCCTCCGGCGCCTGGCCACCCCGCTGCACCAGGCGCTTTTGCAGGCGCTGCACCGTGAGCTGCAGGCGTTCCTTCTCGGCCGGCTTCAGCACGTAGTCCACCACGCCCTGCTCGAAGGCCTCGATCGCGTACTGGTCGTAGGCGGTGATGAAGACGATCTCGCAGCCGCTCCATCCGTCGACCGGCTCGAGCCGCGCGATCTCGCGGGCCGCCTCCACGCCGGTCATGCCGGGCATGCGGATGTCGAGGAACACGAGGTCGGGCCGGTGCTCGGCCACCAGGGTCACCGCCTCGGCGCCGTGGCGGGCTTCGGCCACGATGTCGAGCTCGGGCCAGACTTCGGCCAGGCGCGCGCGCAGCTGCTCGCGCATCAGGCGTTCATCGTCGGCAATGACCGCGCGCACGGGCTCGGCAGGAGGGGTCGGGTTCATGGGGCGCCATGGTAGTGCGTCCGCCCCCGCGCGGGCGACGAATGCACCGCGGTCCGTCAGGCTTCGTGGTCGCCCACGCGGGTCTGGTAGGGCACGGTGATCGTGACCACCGTGCCGCTGGGCGTGTTCTCGGCGATCCTGAGCTGGCCGCGCGTGCCGTACAGCAGCGACAGCCGCTCGCGGATGTTGGCCAGGCCGGTGCCGGTGCCGGCGGTGGCCGCCTTGCCGAAGCCCAGTCCGGTGTCGGCCACGGTGACCACCAGCTTGCCGTGCACGATCTCGGCGCCGACCCGCAGCAGCCCGCCTTCGGGCTTGGGCTCCAGGCCGTGCTTGATGGCGTTTTCCACCAGCGACTGCAGCATCATCGGCGGGAACTCGGCGCTCAGCAGCCCTTCGGGCACGTCGATCTCGGTCATCAGCCGGTCCTCCATGCGCACCTTCAGGATCTCGAGATAGGGCTTGATGACGCCCAGTTCGCGGCCCAGGTCGCGCGTGCCGTTGGCATTGGCCTCGCGCATCGTCGGCATGCTGGCGCGCAGCAGCGCGATCAGGTTCTTCTGCATCTTGCTGGCCCGCGGCGGGTCGGTCTCGATCAGGTGGTCGATCGACGCCAGCGTGTTGAACAGGAAGTGCGGTTCCACCTGCGCCTGCATCGCGGCCATGCGCGCCTCCACCACCTGGCGCTTGAGCGACTCGGCCTCGGCCACCTCGGTGGCATGCGCCGCCTTCACCTCGGCCTGCAGTTGGCCCTTGTAGGTGATCTTGATGATGGCCGACGCGAAGATCCACAGCAACGCGAGGTCGGGCAGGAATTCGCCGAGCCGCCGCGTGCGGGTGCGCAGGCGCGGCACGCCTTCGCGCGCGGCCTCTGCCGCTTCGATCTGGGCTTCCCGGGCTTCGCGCTTGGCCTCCTCGGCTTCGGCCATGGCCTCCGCCACTTCGCGCCGGGCTTCCTCGACGGCACTCCTGACCTCGCTGGCCACGCCGGGCGGCAGGCGGATCTCGATGGTGCGCTCCAGCTCTTCCACGCTCGACGCGGCGGAGGCGGCCGCCTGGGCTGCCTCGACCGCTTCGGCCTGTGCGGCCGACGCCGCCGAAGCCGCCTGCTCCGCCTTGGCTACCCGCTTGGTGATGCGCACGCCCCGGTGATCGATCGAGATGTCCACGCCGTCCTTGTCGGCGGTGGCCGGCTGTTCGATCTTCACCAGCGGCTCGTCGCGGTTCGGCGCCGGCGGCTTGGGCGGCTTGGGCACCTGGTTGCCGGCCGTGCGCGTCTCCTGCCCGTCGTGCGGCAGCACCTCGGTGATCTTGATGTTGAACGGCGGGATCGACTCCAGCAGCGACGCCGTCACCAGCAGCAGCACCGAGAGCAGGAAGAAGCGCTTCCAGCTGATGCTGACCAGCCAGCTGGCATAGGTGTGGAAGGCGCCCAGCGTGCCGGCGGCAAAACGCTGCCAGCCGCTGGGGGAGATGGAGTGGGTCTTCGGGTCCATGGGGGCGCACTGTACGGGGGCGCCGCCGGGTGCAGCCACGGGCATGTGACACACCGGCCCGGGCGGAGGACAGGCTGCAGCAGCGGGCGACGAAGCGGAGCAGCGGCGCCGCCTTTCGCCCTACAGGAGTTCGATGCCGTCGAGCTCCCGGGCGCAGGTCTGGCGCACCGTGGCCACGAAGTCGGTGACGAACGGCCGCTCGGCCAGGGCCTTGGGCACCACCGCATGCAGCTCGCTCCACAGGCCCGGCGCGGCCAGGCGCTTGGCGAGCACGTAGTCGTGCTCGACGTAGTTCTTGACGCCCCAGTTGGGCAGGGCGGCGATGCCGCGCCGGCTGGCCACCAGCTGCAGCACCGCGACGGTGAGCTCGGCGGTGCGGCGCGCCAGGGTGATGCCCGCCGGCTTGAGCACTTCGCGGATCAGGTCGATGCGCTCCTCCGGCACCGGGTAGGTGATGAGGGTTTCCCCGAGGAGGTCCTGCGCGGCCAGCCGGCGCTTGCCGCGCAGGCGATGTTCCAGGGCCATCACCACCAGGATCTCGAAGCGGAACAGCGGCATCGAGCGCAACGCCCGGTCGCGCGGCGGCTTGCCGGCGATCACCAGGTCGGCCCGGCCGGCCTTGATGAGCGCGAGCGGGTCGGGGTGGAACCCGGCCACCAGGTCGAGCTCCACCTCGGGCCAGCGCTGGCGGAAGTCGTCCATCACCGGCATCAGCCAGTCGAAGCAGGTGTGGCATTCGAGGGCGATGCGCAGCTCGCCTCGCGTGTCGCTGCGCAGGCGCTGCAGGTCGCGCTCGGCGGCTTCGAGCCCGGGCAGCACCATGTGCGCCAGCGCGAGCAGCCGCTGCCCTGCCGGCGTGAAGCGCAGGCCGGCACCGGTGCGCTGGAACAGCGACACGTCGTAGTGCTCCTCGAGCGCGCGCACCTGGTGCGACAGCGCGCTCTGGGTGAGGTGCACCCTCTCCGCCGCGGCGGCCAGCGTGGCCGAGGCTTCGATGGCAAGCAGCGAGCGCAGGTGGCGGATCTCCAGCATATGAATCCGATTCAACTCGAGCCGAAAAACTTTCGCTTGATTGTAGGGGGCCGGTTCCCGAGACTGCCGGGCTCTGTCATCACGGAAATGCACCAGCCATGGCCCAAACACATGTCCTCGGCCTGCCGCGCATCGGCGCGCAGCGCGAGTTGAAGTTCGCCGTCGAGAGCTTCTGGCGCGGCGAGAGCGGCGAAGCCGCGCTGCAAGAGACCGGGCTGGCCCTGCGCCGGCGCAACCGCGCCCTGCAGGCGGCCGCCGGGCTGGCCAGGGTCACCGCGGGCGACTTCGCCTGGTACGACCACCTGCTCGACACGGCGCTGCTGCTGGGCGCGGTGCCGGAGCGGTTCGGACTCGATGCGCGTCGCATGACGCTCGCCGACAGCTTCAAGCTCGCGCGCGGCACGCCGTCGCAGCCGGCCATGGCCATGACCAAGTGGTTCGACACCAACTACCACGTGCTGGTGCCCGAGGTGGGGCCGGGCACGCAGTTCGGCGAGGGTGTCGAGTGGCTGTACGAGGCGGTGGCCGAGACGCAGGCCGAAGGCTTCGCGGCCAAGCCGGTGCTGGTGGGACCGCTCACCTTCCTGTGGCTGGCGCGTTCGGCCGACCCGGCTTTCGACCGCCTGGGCCTCGCGCCCGCGCTGGCGACGGCCTATGCCGCGGTGCTCAAGCGGCTGAAGGCACAGGGCGTCGAATGGGTGCAGCTGGACGAACCCGCGCTCGCGCTCGACCTGCCGCCCGCCTGGCTGGATGCCGCCGGAACGATGCTGCAGGTGGCCGCGGCCGATGCACCCCGGCTGCTGCTGGCCACCTATTTCGAGCGGGTGGACCAGCACGCCGAGCGCATCGCGCAATGGCCGGTGCAAGGCATCCACCTCGACCTCGTGCGTGCCCCGCGCCAGCTCGACACGTGGCTCGCGCACCTGCCGTCGCACTGGGTGCTGTCGGCGGGCGTGATCGACGGCCGCAACATCTGGCGCTGCGACCTGCGCCGCGAACTCTCGCGCCTGCAGCCGCTGCAGCAGGCGCTGGGCGACCGGTTGTGGGTCGCGCCTTCCTGTTCGCTGCTGCACGTGCCGGTGTCGCTGGCCTTCGAGGGGCCGTCGCTGCCGGCCGACGTGCGCGGCTGGCTCGCCTTCGCCCACGAGAAGCTGCAGGAACTCGCCGTGCTGGGCCGCGCGCTCAACGAGGGCACGGCCGTCGTGCGCGAGGAGCTGGCCGAGGCCGACGCCGCGATCGCTGCCCGGCGCGAA
Organism: Methylibium rhizosphaerae; assembly: GCF_006386545.1. GTDB lineage: Bacteria > Pseudomonadota > Gammaproteobacteria > Burkholderiales > Burkholderiaceae_C > Pseudorivibacter > Pseudorivibacter rhizosphaerae. The sequence goes on from NZ_SWAR01000006.1 coordinate 134,234, forward strand.
GCGCCGCGCGTGCACAACGCCTGGGTGCGCCGCCGCCTCGCCGGTGTCGACGAGTCGATGACGCAGCGCAACAGCCCCTATGCCCGGCGCGCCGAGCTGCAGCGTGCCGCGCTGCAGCTGCCGCCGCTGCCCACCACCACCATCGGCTCGTTCCCGCAGACGCCGGCCATCCGTGCCGTGCGTGCGGCGCACAAGCGCGGCGAGCTCGGGGCGTTCGACTACCTGCAGCGCATGCGCGCCGAAATCGCCGACGCGGTGGCCCGCCAGGAAGCGCTGGGCCTGGACGTGCTGGTGCACGGCGAGGCCGAGCGCAACGACATGGTCGAGTACTTCGGCGAGCGGCTGTGGGGCTTCGCCTTCAGCGACAACGGCTGGGTGCAGAGCTACGGCTCGCGCTGCGTCAAGCCGCCCATCATCTACGGCGACGTGTTCCGCCCGGAGCCGATGACGGTCGACACCGCGCGCTATGCGCAGTCGCTCACCGAGCGGCCGATGAAGGGCATGCTCACCGGTCCGGTGACGATGCTGCAGTGGTCCTTCGTGCGCGACGACCAGCCGCGCGAGCAGACGGCGCTGCAGATCGCGCTGGCCATCCGCGACGAGGTCAAGGACCTCGAGGCGGCCGGCATCCGCATCATCCAGATCGACGAGCCGGCCTTCCGCGAAGGGCTGCCGCTGGCCCGGGCCGACTGGGACGCCTACCTCGCCTGGGCGGTGCGCGCCTTCAAGCTGGCCTCGTGCACCGTGGCCGACGCGACGCAGATCCACACCCACATGTGCTATTCGGAGTTCAACGACATCCTGCCGTCGATCGCCGCGATGGATGCCGACGTGATCACGATCGAGACCTCGCGTTCGCGCATGAAGCTGCTCGACGGCTTCGGCCGCTTCGCCTACCCGAACGAGATCGGCCCCGGCGTCTACGACATCCATTCGCCCCGGCTGCCGTCGCCGGAGGAAATGCTGGCGCTGCTGGACCGGGCGGCCGGCGTGATCCCGCCCGAGCGGCTGTGGGTCAACCCGGACTGCGGCCTCAAGACCCGTGGCTGGCCGGAAACCGAGGAAGCCTTGCGGCGGATGGTGCAGGCCGCCCGGGCCCTGCGCGAGCGCCTGTTCCCGGCACGAGCGCAGCAGCAGGAGACGGCGCCGGCGCCCCTGAGCGCGAGGTTGTAACCGGCGGCTGCGGGGGCCTTGCGGAAACCTAGCCAAAACCCCATGTGCGTCGCGCGCTCCGCAGGGATAAGCTGCCCGGCGGGGCGCACGCACAGTGGAGGAACAACATGGCGCCAGTCGAGGCAGACAGCCCGTCCAGCGAAGAAGCGATCACGGGCAAGGTCCTGTACATCGAGGACGATCCGACCAGCATGGCCATGGTCGAGGCGATGCTGACGCGGTTTCCTGGCGTGACGCTGCTGCAGGCCGGTTCGGGGGTGGAGGGCGTGAAGGTCGCCCGTGAAGAGCGGCCCGATCTGATCCTGCTCGACATGCACCTGCCCGACACCGGCGGCCTCGAGGTGGTGCGCATGCTCAGCGCCGACTTCGACTTCTACAAGCCGCGCATCAACATCCTCACCGGCGACCGGCTCACCATGGACATCCTGAAGGCCATGAGCCTCGGCGCCTTCGAATGCTGGGTGAAGCCGCTGCAGATGGACGTGCTGGAGAACGGCCTGCGGCGCGCGCTCACCGGCCGCAAGGCCGACCCGGCCCACGCCTACCCGTATCGTTGACCGGCCCTAAGGACGCGAGCCGAGTTCCGGCGGCAGCCGGGGCTTGGCCGGGTGGGCCTGTTCGTAGGCTTCCTGGCAGCCCAGGCAGCGTTCGGCAGCCGGCTGCGCCTGCAGGCGCGCCAGCGGAATGTCGGCATCGCAGTCCACGCAGCGGCCGTAGCGGTCCTGGGCCATGCGCTCCCGCGCCGCCTCGATCTGGCGCAACTCCTCGATGTCGCGCTCCTCGTCGGCATGACGCACCGCACCACGGATGCGCTCCTCGGCCACCTCGCCGTCGTCCTGCACATGGCTGTGGGGCACGGCACTCGGCTTGTCGCCCGCAGCCGCCCGGCCGCTGCGGACCTCTGCCTGCAGCTGCGCCTCTCGCTGGTCGAGCCGTCGCTGCAGATCGCGCAGGTCTGCTTCGGCAAGTTCGCTCATCTTGATCTCCTGGTGAGGGTATTGCTCCTGGGCGGCAAGCGATGTGCCCTCAGCCCGGAGCTCGTTGCGGGCTGCCGGCATCAACCGAGCGCTACGATTGCGCTCCAGTTCAATGCCCCTCAAGGGGCCAGCCCTCATGATCGCCTGCTATCTCCGCTACATCGTCGACGCATCGAAGCTCAAGGAGTTCGAGCACTACGGCAAGCTGTGGATTCCGCTTGTCGAGAAGTTCGGCGGAAAGCACCTCGGTTACTTCCTTCCCGCCGAGGGGGCGAACAACGTTGCGCTCGCCATCTTCACGTTCCCCTCCCTCGCGCTCTACGAGGAATACCGAACCAGGTCCTTCCAGGATCCTGAGTGCCAGGCTGCATTCAGGTACGCCGACGAGACGAAGTGCATCGTCAGCTACGAGCGAAGCTTCTTCCGTCCTGTGTTCGGCTGACCGCTCGTTCGATTCGCAGCTCAGATGAGCCGACCGCCTCGCGCATCCGCCATCACGCTGCTCGATGCAGGGGTTGCCTTTCATGCCGATGTCAGGTTTCGTGCCCATGAAACTTGACCCGTCCGTCGAGCGGCACGTTCGGGCGTCCGACATCCTCGACCCCGTGCTGCCGCGCCTGCGCAACGGCCTGCTGCTCGCATGGGCCGCGTTCTGGCTGCTGATGCTGCTGGTGGGGGTGCAGGAGGAATGGCGCGACGGCTCGCGCCATTGGTGGTGGCGACCGGTGCTGGGCGAGGGCAGCTCGGCCCTGGTGGCCACCGCGATCGCGGTGGCGCAATGGCGCCTCGTGCAGCGGCTCGACCCGCTGCTCGCGAGTCCGGCGCGCTGGTTCGCCCGCGTGCTGGTGTGGCTGCCGCTGCTGGCGGCCGGTTTCGTGCTCGCCATCTTCGGCCTGCGCTGGGGCGTGCGCGAACTGGCCGGGCTGCCGCACGGGCGCGAATCGCTGGGCGCGGCCTTCTTCTACGAGGCGCTCAAGTTCTCGATCTTCTACCTGCTCTTCAGCGGGCTGCAGTTCGGCCTGCGCTCCTACCTCGCCTGGCATGCCGAACGCCTGCGCGCCGAGCGCCTCGCGCGGCTGTCGCAGCAGGCCCAGCTGGCGCAGCTCACGCAGCAGCTGCAGCCGCACTTCCTGTTCAACGCGCTCAACACGGTGTCGTCGCTGATCCACACCGACCCGCAGCTGGCCGACACGCTGCTGATGCGGCTGGCCGCGCTGCTGCGGGCCGCCACGGACGTGAGCCGGCGTCCGCAGCAGCCGCTGGCCGAGGAGCTGGCGCTGCTCGAAGGTTATGCGGCCATCATGTGCGAGCGCTTTGCCGACCGGGTGCGGCTGCAGTGGGACATCGACCCGCGTGCCCGCGCCTGCCTCGTGCCCACACTGGGGCTGCAGCCGCTGCTCGAGAACTGCTTCTGCCATGGGGTCGAGCGGCGCATCGCGCCGACCAGCATCAAGGTGTCGGCGCAGCTCGACGCCTCGGCACAGCGCCTGCGCATCGTGGTGGAAGACGATGCCGGCGTGCTCGCCACCTCGCCGCCGCCCGACGGCGTGGGCCTGGGCAACCTGCGGCAGCGTCTGGCGGTGCTGCATGGCGACGAGGCCCGCCTGGAAGTGCGGCAGCGCGACGGTGCACCCGGCGTCGTGGCCACGGTGGAGCTGCCATGCGTGTCCTGATCGTCGACGACGAAGCCCCGGCCCGCGCGCGCCTGCGGCGCCTGCTGGCCGCGCTGCCGCAGGTCGAGGTGGCCGGCGAAGCCTCCGACGGTGCGATGGCCCTGCAAATGGCCGCGCAGCTGAATCCCGATGCCTTGTTCCTCGACGTGCAGATGCCCGAGGTCGGCGGGCTCGACGTGGCCGCCTCGCTGCCCGACCCGCGGCCGGTGGTGGTGTTCGTCACCGCCTACGACCAGTACGCGCTGCAGGCCTTCGAGGCCGACGCGATCGACTACCTGCTCAAGCCGGTGGAGCCGGAACGCTTGGCGCGGGCGGTGGCCAAGCTGCAGGCACGCGAGGCGCTCCCTCGTGCCGCTGCGGCGGTGCCGGCGCAGCTGCTGATCGCCGACCGCGGCCGGACCCACGTGGTGCCGTGCCGCGACATCGACTGGCTGGAGGCGGCCGACAACTACGTGACCGTGCATGCCGGCGGCCGGGCCCTGCTGATGCGGCGCACCCTGGCCGGCCTGCTGGCCGACCTCGGCGAGGCCTTCGTGCGCACCCACCGCAGCGCCGCGGTGGCGCTGGCGCAGGTGGCCGAAGTGCTGCCGCGTGACAAGGGCGATGCCACGCTGCGCCTGCGCGGCGGCGCCGAAGTGCCGTGCAGCCGGCAGTACCGCACCGAGGTGATGTCGCGGCTGCAGCGCCACGGCTGATCCGGATCGCCACACGCGAGGCCCGTTTCGCCCCAACGCGCTGGCGAGTGCGCCGTGGCCTTCCTAGGCTTGCGGCATGAATGCACCCCACACCTCCACCTCGCGGCTGTACTTCCTCGACTGGCTGCGCATCGGCGCGTTCGCGCTGCTCATCGTCTATCACGTGGGCATGTACTACGTGAGCTGGGACTGGCACGTGAAGAGCCCGTTCGCCGACGGCGCGCTCGAGCCGTGGATGCGGCTGAGCTCGCCGTGGCGTTTGTCGCTGCTCTTCCTGGTGTCGGGTGCCGCCACGTCGCTGCTGCTGCAGCGCGGGCGAGCCGGCTTCATGGGCAGCCGCTCCAAGCGCCTGCTGTGGCCGCTGCTGTTCGGCATGGCGGTGATCGTGCCGCCGCAGGCGTACTTCGAGGTGCTGCACAAGCACGGCTACGCGGGCGGCTACCTCGACTTCCTGCGGCTGTACTTCACCGGCTACGGCGGCTTCTGCGCCAAGCCCGGGCAGTGCCTCATCCTGCCGACCTGGAACCACCTGTGGTTCGTGGCCTACCTGTGGTGCTACACCGCGGCGCTGTGGACGCTGCTGCGGCTGGCGCCGGGCCTGCTCGACGCGATGGGCCGCCGGCTGCCGCAGGCGCTGGGCGGCGCGCGGCTCATCATCGTGCCCATCGCCGTGCTGGCGCTGCTGCGGCTGTCGCTCGCGCCGCGCTTCCCGTCCACCCATGCCCTGCTGGACGACTGGTTCAACCATGCCACCTACCTGAGCGTCTTCCTGCTCGGTGCGGCGCTGGCCCGTGCGCCGGACCTGTGGCGGCAGTTCGTGCCCTGGCGCTGGTTCGCCCTGCTGGTCGCGCTGACCGGCTGGGCCCTGCTGGTGGCCTTTGCGGCGGCCTACACGCCGCAGGTGCCGGCGCCCGAGCCGCTGCGCATGGTGGCCCGCTCGGTGTACGCCTGCGTGCAGTGGTGCGCCATCGTGGCCGTGCTCGGCTTCGCGGTGCTGCACTTCAACCGCGACCATGCCTGGCGGCCCTACCTCACCGAGGCGGTGTTCCCGATCTACATCCTTCACCAGACGGTGACCGTGCTGCTTTCGCAGGCGCTGCTGCCGCTCGGCTGGCAGCCGGCGCTCGAAGGGCCGCTGCTGGTGGTGGGTACCTTCGTGCTGAGCTTCGCCGGCTACGAAGCGGTGCGGCGGGTCGGGTGGCTGCGGCCGTGCTTCGGGCTGGCCGGCCCTCCAGGCCAGCCGCTCAGGCGGCCCGGCGTTGTGCAGGCCTCGCCTGGTAGCGGGCGCGAGCCGCCATCACCTGCGGCATGTGGGTCTCGATCCAGTCGGTGAGTCCCACCACGTGCGCCGCAGCGCCGCGGCCCAGCGGCGTGAGGCTGTAGTCCACGTGGGGCGGCACCACGTCGTGCGCGACCCGCAGCACGAGGCCGTCGGACTCCAGGCATTGCAGCGTCTGCGCCAGCATGCGTTCGCTCACGCCGCCCACGGCGCGCCGCAGCTCGGCGAAGCGATGCGTGCGCTCGGCCAGCACCATGAGGACCAGCACGCCCCAGCGGCTGGTCATGTGCTGCAGCACCTGCCGCGAAGGGCACATCTCGGCGCGCAGGTCGCCGCGCACCAGCGGGGGCTTGCGACGGGGCGTGCCGGCGGGTGCGCGCGGGGCCGTGGTACTTACCTTCATGTGCGTACTTCCGAAAAGTAAGTGCCAATCCTACAGTCGCGCCTTGTTCCGCTTTCTCACTGCCAAGGACTCCACCATGACCATTGCCGTCACCGGCGCGACCGGCCAGCTCGGCCGCCTCGTCATCGAACAACTCAAGTCGCGCGTGGGCGCCGGCGCGCTGCTGGCGCTGGTGCGCGACCCGGCCAAGGCGGCCGGCCTTGGCGTGACCGCTCGCGCAGCCGACTACGACCGCCCCGAGACGCTGGCTCCGGCGCTGGCGGGAGTCGAGACGCTGCTGCTCATCTCTTCCAGCGAAGTGGGGCAGCGCGTGGCTCAGCACCGCAACGTGATCGACGCAGCGCGCGCCGCCGGCGTGGGCCGCATCGTCTACACCAGCCTGCTGCATGCCGATGTGTCGCCGCTGAGCCTGGCGGCCGAGCATCTGGAGACCGAGGCCATGGTGAAGGCCAGCGGCCTGGCGTTCACCGTGCTGCGCAACGGCTGGTACACCGAGAACTACACCGGGTCGCTGGCCGCGGCGGTGGCCCATGGGGCCCTGATCGGCAGCGCGGGGGAGGGCCGCATCTCGTGGGCCGCGCGCGCCGACTTCGCCGAGGCGGCGGCGGTGGTGCTCACCACGCCTGGCCACGAGGGGCGGGTGTACGAGCTGGCCGGCGACGATGCCTGCACGCTGGCCGACCTGGCGGCCGAGGTGTCCCGCCAGGCCGGCAAGGCCGTCGCCTACAACAACCTGCCGCCCGCCGACTATGCGGGGGCGCTGGCCGGCTTCGGCCTGCCGCCCGCGCTGGCGCAGGCGATCGCTTCATGGGACGTCGACGCGTCGAATGGGGCGCTGTTCGACGACGGCCGTGTGCTTTCGCGGCTGATCGGGCGTCCCACCACGCCGCTGTCGCAGGTGGTGGCCGCCGCGCTGGCGTAGTCCGACCGGAAAGAAAAGCAGCCGCTGCGTCACCGCAGCGGCTGCCGGCCGAAAAGGCAGAAAAAGGGCCCGAAGGCTCAGACGAAACCGAGCGAACGCTTGGTGCCGAAGTTGCGCAGGTTCGGCAGGATCTCGTCGAGCTGCGCCTCGCCCGCGCCGAACCAGCGCAGCAGCGTGGCGGCGTACTGGTCCACGCTGGCGGTCGGGATCCAGCGGCCCTGCTTCTCCCAGCCGCTGTCGCCGGCGTCGTTCGGGCCGCCGAGCACCAGCTCGGGGTAGGCGCCGTAGGTCATGCCGCCCTTCACCGCGCCGCCCATCACGAAGTGCATGTTGCCCCACGCATGGTCGGTGCCCTTGCTGTTGTTGGGCTTGAAGGTGCGGCCGAAGTCGCTCTGCGTGAAGGTGGTGACCTGCTGGCCCATGCCGATGTTGGCCATGGCCGCGTTGAAGGCCGCCAGCGCATCGCCCAGTTCCTTCAGCAGGTTGGCATGCAGGCCGTTGGTGACGGCCGTGCCGATCTGGCCCGCGTGGGTGTCGAAGCCGCCCAGCGTGGCAAAGAAGATCTGGCGGTTGCCGCCCACGGTGGCGTTGGCTTCCACCAGCTTGGCGATCTGGTACATCTGCTTGGCAAGGCCGCTGGTGAGCTGGCCGCCGCTGATGACGTTGGCGAAGCCGGCGTTGATGCCGGCCGAGGCATTGGCGTCGCCCGGCTGCACCTTCACCACGTTGGACAGGCGCGCCGCGGCCTCGTTGGCCTTGGCATGCTGAGCCGACAGGGCGGTGGCGAGGTTGAGGTTCTGCGATTGCGCATACATCGCCTCGAGCGCTTCCTTGCGGCGCGCGGCCGGGCCGTAGGTGAGGTCGGCGCCCTGGATGCCGATGACGCCGAGCGTCGAGCCGGGGGCGGGCAGCACCAGGGGTGCTGCCTGCAGCGACAGGCCGAAGCGGCCGTTGCCGCCCACCGAGATGACCGGGTTGGCGGTGCCCATCGTCACCGAGGCACGGCCGCCCCAGCCGGTGCGCCACAGCGCGTTGGTGCCGCCGGTCTCCCACAGCGTCTGCTGGTCGGAATGCGAGAACAGTGCGTCGGGCCGCAGCGGCGACGAAGCCGGCGCCGCCATGAACTCGGCCTTGGTGACCGGCGCATACAGCGGGCCCACGTTGAACACCGGCGCCAGGTGGCCGGCACGCCAGACCGGCTCCAGCCGGGCCAGCGACGGATGCAAGCCGTAGTCGCTGTTCGCCAGCCCCACCAGGCTGCCCTGCGGCAGCGCCAGGGCGCCGCGCACCGAGCTGTACTGGTTGTAGCGGGTGGCGTCGGTCGGGACGATGCTGTTGAGGCCGTCGTTGCCGCCGTACAGGAACACGCACACCAGCGCCTTGTAGTCACCAGCGGCACGCGCCTCCTGCGTGGCCAGCAGCAGGTTGCCCAGCGAGCCGGTGCCCAGGGCGCCGGCAGCGGTGCCGGCCATCTGCAGCCAGCGGCGGCGGTTGAGATTCGAATTCATGTCATTGCTCCATTGCGTTGTGCGCTTAGGCGCACGAATGAGGTGTTGCCGCGCGGACGCCGCGGATCCGGCTTTGCCGGTCCGGCAGCGTCGCCCCCTTGAGGGGGAGCGCCGCAGGCGCTACGGGGGTGGGCGTCATCACTAGCGCTGGATCTGGTACTGGGGCGATGCAAACACGAGCCAGGCCGCCTGCTTGACGCGGCTGGTCTTGTAGTGCGTCGGGCTGTTGGTCGGCGTGAACGCCTCGACCGCCTTGATCACCGATTCCCGCGTGCCGGCCGGCAGCGTGCGGCCGGTGGCGATGACCGACATGCGGTCCACCAGCTTGGGCACGTTGTCGGAGTCGGCTTCCCACACCGCCAGGCTCGACAGCTTGGTGCCGGTGGCGCCGGGCACGGTGTCCACGGGCGCGGAGCCGCCCCACCACAGCACGTAGTTGAGGAAGTTCAGGCGCGAGATGTGCGTGCTGGCGTTGTGGATGCCGAACTCGGGGCCGCGCAGCGAGGTGCCGGCGACCGGGTAGTCGGGCGGGTAGTAGTTGAAGACCGAAGGCGGACGGAACACGTGCTGCTGCAGCGTCTCGCCCCACCACCATGCGAACGGCTCACCGTCGGTGTAGCCACCGAGCAGGCGCAGCAGGCCGGTGAACATCAGCACCGGCTCGCGCAGCTTGCCGCCGCTGGCCGCGGGGGTCATGCTGAGCGCTTCCGGGTCGAGCAGCACCGCGGCCACGGTGGCGGCCAGGTCGCCGCGCTGGCCCGTGCCGAAGTTCTGGAACTTGCCGGCGGCAAACGCCTGCGCCACGCGCTGGGTGTAGGCGGGCGACGGGTTGCTCATCACCAGGCGCTGAATCAGCTGGCGGCCGACGAAGGGCGCGATGTTCGGATGGTTCATCACGCTGTCGAGCACCTTCTCGAGCGCCGAATCGGGCGTGCTGCTGGCCGGCACGGTGACGCCGGAAAGCAGCGAACGCTGGGTGATGTCGTGGTACTTCTGGATGCCCACCATGTCGCCGCCGTAGTAACGGCAGTTGGCGCCCTGCGGCAGGCACAGGTTCCACGCGTTCTGGCCGCCGGCGGGGTAGGTCCAGCCGGTGAGCGCGTAGGCGTAGTTGCGCACCATCACGTTGTCGTACGTGGGGATGCACTTGCCGCCCTTGAGGGAGCCGTCCATGTTGAGCTCGCAGGTGCCGATCGAGAACAGCTGGAGCAACTCGCGTGCGTAGTTCTCGTTGGGCGCCGCCTTGTCGTTGTTGACGTTGTTCAGGAAGTCACCCATCAGCGGCGACAGCGTGGCCTTCTTGAGCACCGTGCGGTAGTTGCCGAAGGCGTTGTCCAGCAGGCTGTTGTGGTAATTGCGCCAGCCGTAGGTGCCGGAGACTTCGAGCGCGCTGATCACCACGATCTGCGACAGCGCATAGGCCACGCGCTGGCGCAGCTGGTCCGGCTGCGTCATCGCGTTGCGGTAGAAGTCCCACAGCAGCGGCTGCGTCGAGTACCAGTCGCGCCAGCAGTTGGCGCCCTTGTAGGCGTCCTGCTCGCACAGGCTGATGGTGGAGGTGTGGGTGTGGATGCGGCTGTCGCCGCCCAGGGTGTAGCGCGAGCTCTTCTTGAGCATCTGGCCTTCGATCCAGTCGGTCGCGCCGTAGCTTTCGATCTCCTTGACCACCGCCTCGGTGGCGCCGAAGGTGGCATGGCCGGCCAGGCGCGCGGCTTCGCCCGTGGTCATCCACGTCACTTCACCAGCCGAATTGGTGGTGGCTTGCGAAGTCACCGTCGGCGTCGTGCCGACGGTCGCCGACGTTTCGGCAGTGGTGGCCGGGGCAGATGCCCCCGCGGCCGGGGTCGAACCGAGGTTGCTGCCTTGAGGGCCCTCGGAATTGCTCCCACCGCCGCCGCCACAAGCGGCCAGGGTCGCGAGCAACAGTGCAGAGAAAGTGCGCTGCGGCGAGCAACGCGCCAAATCCAACCGGGTCATGGTCAAGTCCTGAAAGAAACTGGAGGAAGGCCATCCGGCGGGACCGGGGAGCTGACATGGGGTGTCGCAAGAGGTCACCGCGGACCGCTGCGGATGCGGTCAATCGCCTGTGCCGAAAAAAATGCAGGGTGCGTGCCGGCTGGGGCAGCTCTTACGCGTCGAAACAGCCCCGCAGGCCCAAGTGTGTGTAACGGTGAGCGGGCGCCCACTTTGCATTTTTTACCGGCCACTGATGCACTTGCTGCAAGCCGTGCTGCACTGCCGCGGAAAACCAGCATTCATGCGGCTTTGCGCCAAGACCGGCGGACGAGCGGGAGGGTGGTGGCGGCGTCCGGTCCCCACCGTTACAAATCTGCAGGCTATCGGTCCTGACACTTTGTGGCGGCGGCCCCTGCGGCCTTCGTCATGATTGACCGTCAGTGGGCGCTCGCATTTTTTGTCAGTGTCGACAATGTGTGCGCGTACTCTCTTATTTCGTCAACAGAATGTGTCCCCCGCAGCGCACACTTTTTGCCACTGCGGACCGGTTCTGAACGCGGCACCGACCCGGTGGAACCGCATCGGGAACTTCCAGGCGGCTTCGGGCCAATGAGCATCACAGGCTGAATTTGTAACGATGCTGCCCTTCGTGCCCTGGAGTCGCCAGACCCTTGCCGCAGACGATCCGACGCTCGCGCACCGGGTGGCGCGGGGCGACCGCGACGCGCTGGCCACCGTCTATGCCCGGCATGCCGGCCCGGTGTACCGCTACGCGCTGGCGGTGTGCGGCAATGCGTCCTGGGCGGCCGACGCCACGCAGGACGCCTTCGTCGGCTTCGCCTCGCGCCCGCTCGGCTATGACGCGGCGGCCGGCCCGCTGGGCGCCTACCTGGCCGGCATGGCGCGCCACACCTTGCTGGGCCTGTGGCGGGGCGCGGGGCGGCTGGTGCCCGAAGACGAGGCCATGGCCGACGATGGACCCGACGTGCCGGCGGCAGAAGACCCGCAGGCGCTGCTGGTGCGGCGGCAGGACGAGGCCGCCCTGCATGGCGCCATCCAGGCGCTGCCCTGGCCGTTCCGTGAAGCCCTGGTGCTGGTGGACCTGCAGGAGCGGCCCTATGTGGAAGCTGCCCGCATCGCCGGCATCGAACTCAACACCTTGCGCACCCGCCTGTACCGGGCGCGCGCGCGGCTGGCCGTGCTGCTCGACCAGGGGCCGGCGCCCGACGGAGCCTCCCGATGAAGCCAATGAACCCGCAAGACGTATCGCTCGCCTCGTTGCTGGGCGAGGCCAGGGACGCGTTGGCGCGACACGAGCCGCCGCCTGCCGTCGCGCAAGCCATGTGGTCGGCCTTCGATGCGCGCCTGTCGCCGGTCCTTGCGCCGCGGCGCGGGCCTCGCATCGCCGCGGCCTGCGGCTGGACGCTGGGCGCCGCATTGGCGATGGCCTCGGTGGCCGCGCTGCTGGTCGACCCGCGCCCACCCGAGGCGGACACCACGCGCGCCATCGCCACGACCTTCCTGCCGGTGGCCGCGCCGGAACGCTGGCGCGAGTTCAGCGAAGCGCCCGACGTGCAGCGCGCCGCCTGGGTGGTGGACGCCGAACTGCCGCGCGCCAGCCTGGCCGGCATGGGCCTGCCCTACGACCCTGCCCGCGCGGCCGAGCCGGTGCGCGCCGAACTGCTGCTGCACCCGGCGGGCGACGTGCTCGCGGTGCGCTTCGTCAGTGAATGAACCGTGAAGGAGCCGACGATGAACAACCGCACCTTGCTGCCGCCGCTGGCGCTGATGGCCGGCCTGCTGTGGAGTGCCGCCGCCGCGGGGCAGGAGCACGACGTGCTCCTCGCGCAAGCGCCCGCTCCGGTGGAAGACACCTTCACCTTCGCGGCCAGCGAGATGGGCGCCGAACGCATCGTGAAGGGCGCACCCTATTGCGCCGACGCGATGCACGAGCACATCCAGACGCTGGCCGATGGCAACCGCATCGTGCGGCGCCAGGTCACCAGGCTCTGCCGCGACGGCGAAGGGCGCACCCGCCAGGACACCGAACGCGACGGCAGCAAGCGGGTGTACCTCAACGACCCGGTGGCGCGCGAGCGCTGGCTGCTCGACCCCGAGCGCAGGACCGCCACCCGCCTGGGTTCGCGCGGCCCGGGCGAGCTGCTGCCGCCGCTGCCCGATGCGTCGACCTGGCGCGAGTACAGCGAACGCATGCGCGAATTCGCCGAGCACATGCGTGAATGGGGCCGCGAGTTCGGCGGTCGCATGCGCGAATGGGGGCGCAGCCTGCCGCACGGCGAAGCGGAACCTTCGGACATGAGTGCGCCCCTGCCACCCCAGCCACCCGCGCCAGCCTGGATCGGGCCGGGCCGGCTGCCGCACGACGGCGAGTTGCAGGTGCGGGTGCTCCGGCTCGACGGCGGCGAAGCCGCGGTCCCCCCCGGGGGCCCTGCGTGGAGCCTGCCGCTGCCGCAAGGCATCGCGCTGCGTTCGCAGATACTGGCGCCGCGCGGACCCGGGGTCAGCACGTCGCTGGGCAGCAAGGACATGGAAGGCGTGCGCGTCAACGGAGAGCGAACCACCTGGACCATCGAGGCCGGCAAGCTCGGCAATGAAAAGCCCATCGTCATCACCCGGGAGGTGTGGACCTCGCCGGAGCTGATGCTCACCGTGTATTCGCGCGACTTCGATCCGCGCAGCGCCGAGGTGGTGTACCGGCTGACGAAACTCAGGCGGGGCGAGCCCGATGCGGCGCTGATGCGCGTGCCGGCCGACTACGACGTGCGCGGCGCTCGCAGGACGGGCCCGAAGGCGCCCGCGGCGCCGGCGCCGAAGGGCTGAAGCGCTCGCCTCAGGCGGCGTCGCGGACGATCCGGCCGTCGGAGGCCAGCGCGCCGCCCTGCACCAGTTCGTCGACGAAACGCCGGCTCCAGTCGCGCGGCGCTTCCCGCGGGCCCTGCCGCTCATGCACCCCCAGCAGCAGCGGCGTGCCTGCGCACCAGTCGAGCAGCTCGGCCAGCGCTTGCTCGCGCACTTCCATCAGGTGGTACTTGATGAGCACCTTCACCGCATGGCGGGCATGCCGCGCCGGGTCGGCGCGCAGTGCGGCCAGGCGCGCCCGGGCGCGCTGCAGGGCGCCGGCCACGTCGGAGAACGGCGCACCGTGGCCCGGCACGACCCACTGGACCGGCAGGCGCTCGATCAGGTCGAGCACCGCGGCCACGTCGTCGAAGGCCGGTTCGCCCTCGAGCTCGGGGAACACGACGCCGAAGCCGTTCTCCCACAGCGCGTCGGCCGAAACCAGCAGGCCGTGTTGCGCATCGAAGAGCATCACCGACTCGGGGTCGTGGCCGGGAGCGGCGATCACCTCGAAGCGACGGGTGCCGGCCTGCAGCATGTCGCCCGGCGCGATGCCGGCGCACGGCGAGAAGCGCTCGCAGAGCTGCCCGGTGGCGCGGTAGGAGAGGGCGTTCTCGTCCCAGCGGCTGGCCGCTTCCCATGAGGCGCGCGGTACGTGGGCCGACACGCCGAAGGCCCGCTCGATCGCCGCATTGCCGCCGCAGTGGTCGGAGTGGAGGTGGGTGTTGACCACGCGGCCGAGCGGCCGGTCGCCAAGGGCGCGGCGCAGCAGCTCGATCGTCTGCGCGGCGTGCACGCAATGGCCGGTGTCGACGAGCAGGGCGCCTGCGTCGTCGTCATGCACCAGCAGGTTGTTCGAGGACAGCCAGCCGCGCTCGAAGACCGCAAGCCCCTGGAACGCCGGAACGTTCACTGCGGCACACCCCCGCGTATGCCTTCCACCTGCACCAGCAGCTTCACCTCGTCGGCCACCAGCGGCAGCGCGAGCGTCATGCCGAAGTCGCTGCGCTTGAGCGTGGCCTCGAAGTCGCCGCCGCACACCTCGCGCTGGAACAGCGGGTTCAGGCCGCAGCGCCAGCGGGTGGCGCGCAGGGTGAGCGGCTGGCTCACGCCGCGCAGCGTGAATTCGCCGTGCACCTGCTTCGGCATCTCGCCTTCAAAGGTGGCGCGGCGCGCCACGAACCAGGCCTGCGGGTGTTCCTTGGTGTTCAGCAGGCTCGCGCCCTTGAGCACCGCGTCGAACGGCGCCGAGCCGGTGCTGATGGAATCGGTGGCGACGGTGATGCCGATGTCGAGGGACTTTTCCTTCGGATCGAAGCTCACGGTGCCTTCGAGCTTGTCGAAGCGGCCGCGCGACGTGGAGGTGGCCATGTGCAGCACCTCCCAATGCACGAAGGTGTGGGTCAGGTCCAGGCCGTAGCTCACCGGCTCTGCATGGACCTGCGGGGCCACGCCCAGCAGCGCGAGGGCCCAGGCGGCGGGGAGGGTGAAGCGTCGTCGGGCGGCAGCAGGCATGGGCGGCATTTTCACGGGTGGATGGCGCATGACGGGGCGCTCCGCGCGCAGGCGTCGCCCCCTCGGTCGGGTGTCATGCCCCGCGCAGGGGCGGCAAGCGTGACAAAGCACCAGGACCCCGAGCCGGTCCGCAGATACATTTGGATGCAATTGCTGCGCCGCGGCGGTTTTTCGAGGAGGGCTGCACGATGTCTCGCTTATCGATCGAGTGGGCCACCCTGTTGGGTCTGGCCTGCCTGGCCCTGATGGTCCTGCAATGGTGGTGGCAGCGCCGCACGCACGGCCGCAGCCTCTCGCGTCAGCAGCACCGGCATGTGCAGCAGCTTCAGAACGTGAGCCGCAACCTCGACCAGGCCAAGCGCCAGATTGAGCAGTTGCAGCACGACCTGGCCGCCGCACGGCTGCAGCTCAAGCGGGTGTCCAGCCATGCCGTCATCGTGCAGCAGCAGGCCAGCGCCCGCGCCGCCTTGCAGCGCACGCTCGATGAGGCGGCCGAGGCCACCGCAGCGCGGCGACTGCCGCCGGACGGCTTTGCCGACACGCTGCCGTCGCCGCAATACCCGGAATACCTCGCGTTGCTGACGAACCGCTGAGGATGCATCCCCCGGCCGACGGGCGACCGGGGGGCGACTGGCGTTACTGCTTGACCGCCTCGACCTGCACGATCAGCTTCACGGCGTCGGGCATGCCCATGTTCAGGCCCCAGCCCATGCCCCACTGGCTGCGGGCGATGGTGGTCTCGAAGTCGCCGCCGCAGACCTCGCGCTTGAGCATCGGGTTCTGGTAGCAGTTGAAGTTGCTGGCCTTCAGCGTGACCGGGTTGGTCTTGCCCAGCAGGGTGAGCATGCCGGTCACTTCGCTGACCTTGTCGCCGCTGAAGACGAACTTGTCGGCCACGAACTTGGCGGTCGGGTATTCGGCGACGTTGAAGAAGTCCTTGCTCTTCAGGTGACCGTCGAACGGGCCGGTGCCGGTGTTGATGGAGGTGGTGTCGAGCGTGAGCTCCACCTTGCCGGTCTTGGCGGCGCGGTCGAACTGCACCGTGCCTTCCTTCTTGTCGAAGCGGCCGCGGTTGGTGGACGTGCCGAAGTGCGGCACTTCGAAGGTCACGAAGGTATGCGTCGGGTCGATGGCATAGGTGCTGGCCTGGGCGCTGCCGAACGTGGCGACGAGTGCGGCGGAGACGGCGAGGGTACGGATCACTGGGGGCTCCTTGGGTGAGTGCTGGTTGAGTGACTCGGGTTGAGGGGAACAGCAGGAACGAAACGGGTCACAACGGACCCAGGCCGGTCAGCGCAAGCTTGAACTTCACCTGCACGTCGTTGGCCACCATCGAGGTGTCGGCCCATTCGCCTTCACCGATCTTGAAATCGAGCCGCTTGATGGCGAAGCTGCCGACCGCCGTGCTGCCGCCATTGGCCTGCGTCAGGGCCACAGGCACCACCAGGTCGCGCGCATTGCCCTTGATGCTGAGCTTGCCGGCCACTTCGAACTTGCCCGGGCCCACGCTCTTGATGGCGGTGGACTGGAAGGTGGCCTGCGGGAACTTGGGGACGTTGAACCAGGTGGGCTTCACCAGTTCGGCTTCGGTCTCGGGAGCGCCCAGCGCCGCGCTGCCGAGGTCGATGGAAAACGCCACCTTGCCGGTCTCGGGCTTCTTCGGGTCGAAGGCGATCTGCGCATCGAACTTCTTGAAGCGGCCTTCGACCGGCACACCCATCTGCTTGCTCACGAAGACGATCTCGCTCTGGGCCGGCACCAGCCTGGCGGGGGTCTGGGCGCAGGCAGGGCCGGCGGCCACCAGCACGGCGGCTGCGGCAACGGAGGCAAACGCGGTCGAGAGGGTTTTCATCGGAATCCTTGGAGGCAGGTTTCGGTTGGTCGAGTCAGCCGCGGGCGGGCCACATGCGCAGCAGCAGGCCGTCGCGGTCGACGAACTGGTGCTTGAGTGCGGCCGCCACGTGCAGCACCACCAGGGCCGCCAGGCCATAGGCGGTGTAGTGGTGCGCAAGCTTCAGCACCTCGGCCAGCGCCTTGTCGGGCGACACGAAGTCGGGCAGCGGCAACATGCCGAACCACACGATCGGGAAGCCTGCGGCCGAGCTGTAGGCCCAGCCGGAAAGCGGCACCGCGAAGAAGAACAGGTACAGCAGCAAGTGGGTGCCGTGATGGGCATTGCGCTGCCAGGCCGGCATGCCGGCTGCCACATGCGCCGGCAGCGCGGGCGGCCGGTTGGCCAGGCGCCACAGCAGGCGCGCCGCCGACAGGGCCAGGATGGTGACACCGGCCCACTTGTGCCAGTTGTAGAGCTTCAGCCGCGCCGGCGAAAACGGCAGCCCGGTCATGTACAGACCGACGCCGAACGCTCCGATGATGGCCAGGGCGAGCAGCCAGTGGAAGGCGATCGCGATGCCGCCGTAGCGCTTGCTGCTCTGGGTCGGGATGGAAGCCATCGGAGTCGGTTGTTGAAAGTTGTTGCAAGGCCGCTGTGCGGGTCGACTGCATCTACGAGGGCCGCCGCGAGACGGACGCAGTCCCGTAAAGCGGCACTTTAGTGTTGAGGTCGGTGCGGAGAGTTCAGCCGGCTTGAGGCGATTGTTCAAACGGCTTGAACGTCGCGGACGAACGGCGTTCAAAACGCGACCGCCGGCGGTCGGCGGCATCGAGCGACTCGGTCAGCCGGACGACGCAGGGCGCAGGTGCAGTGGCTGCAGCGCGGCATGCAGCGCCTCATGCTCGTCGGGCGGCAGCAGCCGATGCCGCAATGCGAAGTCGAGCGTCACGAGCGCGGCGTCCACCGTCATTTCGCCGCCGGCGGCGCGCTCGATCGCCTCGTCCACCGGCATGCGGTGCAACTCGCACACCTCGCCGTCCTGGTTGACCGGTCGCACCTCGGGCGGCATGCGGAGGTCGAAGGCAAACAGGTGCTCGTGCTGCAGCCCTTCGGGGATGTCGCGCAGCAGCTCGAGCACGCTGCCGGGACGCGCTTCGCGCATCTGCGCTGGGGAGAGCCCAGCTTCTTCCCAGCCCTCGCGCACCAGCGTCTCGAAGGGCGTCTGGTTCCACGGCACGCCGCCGCCCACCAGGTTGTCGAGCAGGCCCGGGTCGGTGGGCTTGTCGAAGGACCGGCGGGCGATCCACAGGTGCGTGGGGCGGCCGCCTTCGCCGGCCACGTAGCCGTTGCAGTGCGCTCCGAAGGTGAGCATGCCCCAGAAGCGCGACGCCGCACGTTCGACGAGGGCGCGCGGCGGCTCGCCATGCTGCAGGACGACCGCATAGGTCTCGTCGCGCCACGCGACGATGTGGCCGGCGTCGCGCAGCGCCAGGTTGATGCCGGCCAGCGTCTCGTCGCGTGTCTCGGCGGTGCAGGCGAGCGTGATGCGGTCGGGCTCGATGTGCAGCCATTGTGCGAAGGCAGCCAGCGCCTGCACCTGTGCACGTGCCACCGAGCCGACCACCGTCCCGCCCATCACGAAGGGCAGCCGGGTCCTGTCATGCGATCGGGCGGCCGCAAGGGCGGGCCAGCGGGTCTTCGTTGTCGGCATCGGTTGGCGCTCCATCGGGGCGGTCATTCTGCATGGGCGGCCGATCTCGCGCCGGCGTCATGCCCGCGTCATGGACGGGTCACGGCGACGTCACGGCGACGTCACGGCGACGTCACGGCGACGTCACGGCGACGTCACGCGTCATCTAGATGATTTGCCGGATGGTGGCTGGAGGCGAACCGACATGAGACACCCTGTGTCAACCTGGACATCACGGGCCGAGCGCCGGGCCGCTCCCAAGCCGGCCCGCATCCCCCCGGGGGATCGGCCGGCGTACCGGCCGGACGAGGGGCTGTCATGAGCGATGCCGTGATCCAGGTCGATGCGCTGCGCAAGCATTTCGGCGCCCGGGCAGCGCTGCGCGACGTGTCGTTTTCGGTGCGGGCGGGCGAGATGGTGGCGCTGCTGGGGGCCTCGGGCTCCGGCAAGTCCACCCTGCTGCGTCACCTGAGCGGGCTGCACCGCGCCGATGCGGGCAGCGTCTCGCGCATCGAGGTGCTCGGCCGGCCGGTGCAGGCCGGGGGCCAGCTCTCGCGCGAAGTGCGCGCCCTGCGGGCCGAGGTGGCCACGATCTTCCAGCAGTTCAACCTGGTCGATCGCCTGCCCGTCATGACCAACGTGCTGGCCGGCGCCCTGCACCGCCTGCCGCTGTGGCGCACGCTGGCGCAGCGTTTCCCCGCGGCCGAACGACGGCGCGCCTTCGAGGCGCTGCAGCGGGTGGGCATCGAAGGCTGCGCATGGCAGCGCGCTTCCACGCTGTCCGGCGGCCAGCAGCAGCGTGCCGCCATCTCGCGCGCGCTGGTCCAAGGCGCCAGGGTGGTCCTGGCCGACGAGCCGATCGCCTCGCTCGACCCCGAGGCGAGCCGCCGGGTGATGTCCCTGCTGGCCGAAGTGAACCGGGAGCTGGTCGTCACCGTGCTGGTGTCGCTGCACCAGGTGGACTACGCGTTCGCCTACTGCCCGCGCACCATCGCCCTGCGCGCTGGCGAGGTGGTCTTCGACGGACCCACGCAGGCCTTGTCCGCCGAGCGGCTGCGCGCGCTGTACGGCACGCGCAGCGACGAGCTGTTCGGCAGCCACGACACCAGCGGCGCCGATGGCGCCGAAGCCGGACCGCCGGCTGCCGCGCCCCTGCTGCATGCCGCCTGACCTGCGGCCTGCCCTTTCCGTCGTTGCCTCGAAGGAGCCTTCATGAACCGCCGTTCCGTCATCGCCCATGTGCTGGCCGTCACCGCCGCGACCTGGGCCATCCCGCCCGCCGCGGCCCTGGTGCGCGAAGTCAACTTCGGCATCATCGCCACCGAGTCGTCGTCCAACTTGAAGAGCGCATGGCAGCCGCTGCTCGACGACATGCACAAGGCGACCGGCCTCAAGGTCAACACCTTCTTCGCGCCCGACTATGCCGGCGTCATCGAGGCGATGCGCTTCAACAAGGTCCAGCTGGCCTGGATGGGCAACAAGTCGGCCATGGAAGCGGTGGACCGTGCGCAGGGCGAGGTGTTCGCCAAGGTGGTGAACGTGGACGGATCGTTGGGCTACTGGAGCCTCATGATCGTGCACAAGGACAGCCCGCTGAAGTCGCTGGACGACGTGATCAGGAGCCGCAAGGAGCTGACGCTCGGCTTCGGCGATCCCAACTCCACCAGCGGCACGCTGGTGCCGGGCTTCTACGCCTTCAGTGCGAACAAGGTGGACGCCACGCGCGACTTCAAGCGCATGGTCCGGGCCAACCACGAGACCAACATCCTGGCGGTGGCCAACCGGCAGGTCGACGTGGCCACGGTGGCCAGCGACGGCGTCGAGCGGATGAAGATGAAGATGCCCGAGAAGGCGGCCGAGCTGCGCGAGGTGTGGCGCAGCCCGCTCATCGCGAGCGATCCGCTGGTGTGGCGCCGCGATCTCGACGTCGAGGTGAAGCGCAAGCTGCGCGACTTCCTGCTGGCCTATGGCAAGGACGCGCGCGAGAAGGAGATCCTGAAGACGCTCACCTACTCCGGCTTCACCGCGTCGGACAACGGCCAGCTGTTCGCGATCCGCCAGCTCGAGCTGGCCCGTGAGCGCAGCAAGGTGGAGGCCGATGCGGCACTCGCCGCCGCCGAGAAGTCGCAGAAGCTCGCCGAGATCGACGCGCGCCTGGCCGAGCTTGCGCGGCAGGCGCCCAGGTCGCAGTGATCACCGCTGGCCAGGCCGTGAACGCATCGACTCCGACCTCGCCCGCGACGGCGACCGCGGTGGCGTCGCCGCCGCGCACGCCGGTCGCGACGCTGCTCGCCTGGGGCCTCCTGCTGGCGCTGCTCGCCGCCTCCTGGCAAGGCGCTGACATGCGCCCGCTCGACCTGTGGCGCGACGCCGGCAACATGGCGCAATACGCCCACGGCTTCTTCCCGCCCGACTTCCGCGACTGGCGCCACCACCTGGCCGAGCTGGTGGTCACCTTGCAGATCGCGTTGTGGGGCACCGCACTGGCCATCCTGTGCTCGGTGCCGCTGGCGCTGCTGGCCTCCGGGAACATCACGCCGTGGTGGGTGCATCAGCCGGTGCGCCGCCTGCTCGACGGCTGCCGCGCCATCAACGAGATGGTGTTCGCGCTGCTGTTCGTCGTGGCGGTGGGGCTCGGGCCGTTCGCCGGCGTGCTGGCGCTGTGGGTGCACACGACCGGCACGCTGGCCAAGCTGTTCAGTGAGGCGGTGGAGGCCATCGATCCGCAGCCGGTCGAGGGCATACGGGCCACCGGCGCGCATCCGCTCGAGGAGATCGTCTACGGCGTGATCCCGCAGGTGCTGCCGCTGTGGATCTCTTATGCGCTCTACCGCTTCGAGGCCAATGTGCGCTCGGCCTCGGTGGTGGGCATGGTCGGCGCCGGCGGCATCGGCATGGTGTTGTGGGAAGTGATCCGCGGCTTCGAATACGCGCAAACGGCCGCGGTGCTGCTGATGCTGGTGGTGAGCGTGTCGCTCATCGACATCGGGTCGGCATGGCTGCGCAAGCGGCTGGTGTGAGCGCCACTGCCCTAGGCCTGCTGGCCGACCTGATGCGCACCCCGCATCCGGAGGGTGTTCCCCTTTAGTGGAATTGCCCGCACACCCTTGCCCTGACATCTTGTAACAACCAGGCGCCAGCGACTCGACAGAGCGCAGCGCGGGTCGTTCGGCAGCGGCGCGCGCTGCCTTGGACTGATCGGCTCCGGCACCTTCATGAGGCCGGGCCGACACAGCATCAGGAGAGAGGGCATGAGGAAGAACCTGTACTGGCTCTTCTCGGCTGTGGCGGCGGTAGGTGCCGCCAGCACAGCGGGAGCTGCGAACTTGAGCAACCTGAGCGGCCAGTCTTGTGGCGGCTTCACCGGGACCTGGCACTTCGTGAACAACCAGACCGGCGGTGCCGCGCCGGGCACCTTGAACGCGACCTGGTCTTCGGGCAACACCTGCACCACGTCGGCATCGGCGGTCAACGCGAACATGCAGCACTTCTACTGCACCGCCTCCGGCACGCTGCTGGGCGCCTCGACCAACCTGCCGGGCAAGCTGGTGCTGTCGCACTTCACCTGCGAGACCACCGAGCCGCCGCCCCCGCCGCCCTGCGATCCGAAGAAGGAAGTCTGCAAGTAGCCGCGGTCGCGCTTGCAACCCGGCGCAGCGATGGAGCCTGCACAGGCGTCATCGCCGCGCCGGCACGGAAGTCCAAAGGAGAGGGAACCCTGCATGAAAGCGTCCTGGATGCGCGACGCGGCCCTTGCCGCCGCAGCCGCCTGCCTTGCCTCCGGCGCCCTGGCGCAAACCGGCGTCACGATGCCGCCCAATCTCATCCCGCTGCCGGCGTCCAACATCTCGCTGGTCACCGACGGCGCGGGCCAGACGCTGCTGCGGCTGGCCACCACCGGCTGGAACGCCGGCACCGGCCCTCTGGAACTGGTGGCCGGTGAAGTGGTCACCGGCTCGGACCCGCCCAAGCAGAAGGTCTACCAGCGGGTGTACGTGAACGGCGGTGCCCCGGTGCTGAGCTATGCCGGCTCCTTCACCTACCACGCCGGGCACAACCACATCCATTTCGACGACTACGCGACCTATTCGCTGCAGCCCGTCAACGCGCCAGGCGGCTCTGAACGGCTGGGCACCAAGACCACCTTCTGCGTGATGGACACGACCAAGATCAACGGCTCGCTGCCGGGGGCGCCCTCGAGTGCCGTCTACACCACCTGCGGCAACCAGATCCAGGGCATCTCGGTCGGCTGGGGCGACACCTATGGCGCCCACCTCGCCGGCCAGGAGATCGACTTCACCGACAACGCCGACGGCGTGTACCGGCTGCGCATCGAGCTCGACCCGAAGAAGCTGATCGTCGAGAGCAACGAGAACGACAACGTGTCGTGCGTGCTGCTCAACATCCGCAAGCCCTCGAGCGTGACCGTGCTCGATGCGAGCGGCAGCTGCTCCGCCGTGACTTCGATCTCGCCGAATGCCGCGCGCATCGGCCAGACGGTGCAGGTCACCATCTCGGGCTACGGCTTTGCGCAAGGCATGGCGGTCAGCTTCGAGGGCGGCAACGGGCCGCGGCCGGAGGTGAGCAATGTCGTGCTGGCTTCGGACTCCGACACGGTGGACCTGATCACCGCCACGGTGACGGTGCCTGCCAAGCGCAAGGGCGGGCGCGACCCGGTGTGGAACCTGCGCGTGGGCACCAGTGTGCTGCCCGATGCATTCACAGTGCAGCCATGACGCCGCCAAAGGCTACTGCGAGCCCATCGCCACCAGCGTGCGGCGGTGCACGCCCAGCTTGGAGAACACGCTCTGCAGGTGCTTCTTCACGGTGTCTTCCATGATGCCGAGCGCCAGCGCGATCTCCTTGTTGGTGCAGCCTCGGCGCAGGTGCTCGACGATCTCGCGCTCGCGCCGGGTGAGGCTGCGCAGCGGCCCGTCGTCGGGCTGCTGCGGCTGGGGAGCCGGGTGCAGGTGCAGCAGCTCGGCAAGCGCCTGGGCCAGCAGCGCGCGCGGCAGCCAGATGTCGCCGTGGCGCACCGTGCGGATCGCCTTCGCGCACAGCCCGGGCGGGCATTCGGTCGGCAGGTAGCCATGGAAGCGGTGGCGCAGCACCGTGGCCGCGCAGGCGACGCCGGGTTCGTCGCACAGCAGCAGCACGCGCAGGGTCTCGAGGCGGCGCTGCATGGCGTCGAGCTCGGCCGGCCCCAGCTGGCCGAGCAGGGTGTGGTCGAGCAGCAGCACGTCCGGGCAGCTGCCGTTGGCGAGGTGGTGCACCAGTGCGCGGCCGTCGCCGGCAGACGCAGCCTGCAGCGTGATGCCCGGCTCGGCGTCCAGCTGCCGGCGCCACGCGGCCGCAAGCTCGGGCCGCGCCGAGGCCAGCAGCACCTGATACGGCTTGGCTTCTCTTTCTGCGTTCATCCAGCACCACCCAGGAGGCAAACAGCCGCATCCGCCGGCACGTCGGCCGGATGAGCCAGGGTCGGGAAATGGGAAGGATACCCACGAACTGGGTACGGTTCTAAGCCCGGGGCGGCAGCCTGTCAACGTCGGTTCAGGGGGGCGCCTTCGCGGGGCGCTCAGGGCGTGGCGGTATCGGTGGTGTGGTTGTCGACCACGAGGCGGGCGGCCGCGAGGTCTTCGAGGGCCATGCCGACCGACTTGAACACGGTGATGTGCGCCGCGTCCGTGCGTGCGGCGACGTGCCCGCGGCACAGCCGGGCGAGGTCCCCCGTGATGCGGTCGGGGCTGAAGCTGCCCGCCGCGATGGCCAGCAGCAGGTCGCCGGCTTCGGACAGCACGCCCTCGCGCGTGTCGCACCACACCGCGTCGGCCCGGGCGAACACCCGCGTGTCGGTCTCGTGCATGGCCGGCGTGAACGCGCCCACCAGGTCCAGGTGGGTGCCGGGCCGCAGCCATTCGCCGCGCACCAGCGGCTCGGCCGCCAGGGTGGCGCAGCTCACGATGTCGGCCTGCGGCACCGCCTCGGCCAGGGAGCGCACCGCCTGCGCGCGCAGGCCCTGCGCCGTCAGTGCCTGGGCGGTGGCCTCGGCTTGCAGCGCAGAGCGACCCCACACCAGCACGCGCTCGATGGGGCGCGTTTGCGCATGCGCCAGCGGCAGGTGGCGCGCGAGCCGGCCGGTGCCCACCATCAGCAGGCAGCGGCTGTCGGGCCGCGAGAGGTAGCGGCTGGCCAGCGCCGATGCTGCAGCGGTGCGTCGTGCGGTGAGCTCGCCGCCGTCCAGTACCGCGAGCGGGCGGCCGTTGCGAGGGTCCATCAGCACGTACAGGCCTTGCACCGAAGGCAGGCCCAGCCGCGCATTGCCGGGGAACACCGACATCAGCTTGGTCCCGACGCCCAGGCTCGCATGCCACGCCGGCATCAGCAGCAGCACCGCAGGCTGTTCCGATGGGTCGCGCAAAGAGTAGTGCAGGCGCTGCGGCACGGTGGTGTCGTCCGCGTTCCGGAAGGCCGACCACAGCGCGTCGATCAGGCGGCCCCAGGGCAGGGCGGCCGCCACGGCCCGGGCATCGATGAACAGGGGTGAGCTCACGGCCGCCTCGCGGGGTTGTGCTGGGCAGGCAGGGTAGACCGAAAGGCGATTTGCATCCAGACTTCAACGCCCGTCCTCGCCCTGTCTCTTGCCCGCCGCACGCCCATGTCCTCGATCGTCGCGCAGCCCCTGCGCCTGCAAGTCGATGCAACGCAGCAGGTCTCGGCACTGCTGATGCATCCGCCGCAAGCCCGCGCCGGCTACGTGCTGGCCCACGGTGCCGGTGCCGGCATGACCCACGCCTTCATGGAGGCGGCGGCCCGAGGGCTCGCGGCGCGCGGGGTGGCCACGCTGCGCTACCAGTTCGTCTACATGGAACGCGGCTCGAAGCGTCCCGACACGCCCGCGCTGGCGCATGCCGCCGTGCGTGCCGCAGTGAGCGAAGCGCAGCGCCTGCTGCCGGGGTTGCCGCTGGTAGCCGGCGGCAAGTCGTTCGGGGCCCGCATGACCTCGCAGGCCCAGGCGCAAGCGCCGCTGCCGGGTGTGATCGGCCTGGCCTTCCTCGGCTTTCCGCTGCACCCGGCGAAGAAGCCCGCCACCGAACGCGCCGACCACCTGCAGCAGGTGTCCTGCCCGATGTGGTTCTGGCAGGGCACACGCGACGAGCTGGCGGACTTTGCTCTGGTCACCGCGCTGGTCGAGCGGCTCGCGCCGCGGGCCACGCTCGAGGTGGCGCCCGAGGCCGACCATTCCTTCCATGTGCCGGCCAGGACCGGCCGCAACGACGCCGACGTGCTGAACGACGGCCTCGATGCGCTGGTGCGCTGGATCGACCAGCTGCCGCGCGCCTGACCCGCATGCCGGCCACCGCGCCCCGCAAGACGCCCGCAAGCCGCGCGCGGCCCAAGCCCGACATGGATGCGCTGCTGCGCTACAACGCGAAGCGCAATTTCGAGGTGACGCCCGAGCCCCGGGCCGACACCTCGGCCCGCACCGACGGTGCCCTCGGCTACGTGATCCAGAAGCACTGGGCCTCGCGGCTGCACTACGACTTCCGTCTCGAGCTCGACGGCGTGCTGCTGAGCTGGGCGGTGCCCAAGGGGCCGTGTTTCGACCCTAAGGAAAAGCGCATGGCCATCCACGTGGAAGACCACCCGGTGGCCTACGGTGGTTTCGAGGGCACCATCCCGCCGCGGCAGTACGGTGCCGGCACGGTCATCGTGTGGGACCGCGGTACCTGGGAGCCGGTGGGCGACCCTCGCGAAGGCCTGCGCGCCGGCAAGCTGGTCTTCAGGCTGCATGGCGAAAAGCTCGCCGGGCTGTGGGAGCTGGTGCGCATTGCCAAGCCCGGCGACCGCCAGGACCCGTGGATGCTCTTCAAGAAGCGAGACGCGTGGGCGCGGCCGCTGGCCGAGTACGACGTGATCGCGGCCCTGCCCGACAGCGTGATCGAAAAGCCGCTCGGCTTGCTGGAGGCCCGCGAGCCGCGCGGCAGCGGGGGCGATGCCGCGCCGCCTGCGCTTCAGGTCGCCTCGGCCACCGAGCTGCCCGGCGCGCGGCCGATGGACACGCTGCCCGAGACCCTGGAGCCGCAACTCGCCACGCTGGCCAAGTCACCGCCCGAGCGTGGCGACTGGATCTACGAGCTCAAGCTCGACGGCTACCGGCTGCTCGCGCGTTTCGATGCGCGCGGCCGCGTCAAGCTGTACACGCGCAACGGCAACGACTGGACCGCGAAGATGAAGCCGCTGGCCGCGACGCTCGAGTCGCTGGGCCTGCGCTCGAGCTGGCTCGACGGCGAGATCACCGTGCTGCGAGACGACGGCACGCCCGACTTCAACGCACTGCAGAACGCCTTCGACCGCTCGCGCACCGAATCCATCGAGTACTTCCTGTTCGACGCGCCGTTCTTCGACGGGCAGGACCTGCGCGACACGCCGCTGCGTGCCCGGCGCGCCTGGCTGCGGCAGTGGCTCGATGCGAACGACGTTGCGCGCCTGCGCTTTTCGGCCGACTTCGCGGCCGACCCGGCCAGCCTGCTGCAGTCGGCCGCCAAGCTCGGCCTCGAAGGACTCATGGCCAAGCGCGCCGACGCGCCGTACACCTGCGGCCGCAGCGAGACCTGGCTCAAGCTCAAGACACACGAGCGGCAGGAGTTCGTGATCGGCGGCTTCGTCGACCGGGAGGGCGGCTCGCGCGAAGTGGGGTCGCTGCTGCTGGGCTACTACGACGACACCGGCCAGTTGCTGCAGTACGCCGGCAATGTGGGCAGCGGCTGGACGGCCAGCGTCTCGGCCGACCTGCACAAGCGCCTGGTCCGGCTGGAGTCTAAGCAGTCGCCCTTTCCGGCCGGCAGCGTGGAGCCGGGCCGCTGGCCGCGCCGCACGCTGGGCAAGGAACGCTGGGTGACGCCCGAGCTGGTGGCCGAGGTCAGCTTCTCGGGCTGGACCCCCGACGGCAGCGTGCGCCATGCGGTGTTCCAGGGGCTGCGCATCGACAAGCCGGCGCGGCAGGTGCGGCGCGAGCACACGAAGCCGGTGCTGGCGGCGCTCGGTGCGGCGAAGCACCGGGTGAGCGGCGTGAAGGTCACCAACCCGGAGCGCGTGATCGACGCCGCCACCGGCCTGAAGAAGCTCGACCTCGTGCGCTACTACGAAAGCATCGCCGAGTGGATGCTGCCGCACCTGAAGGGGAGGCCCTGCTCGCTGCTGCGCGGCCCCACCGGCGTGGGCGGCGAGCTCTTTTTCCAGAAGCACGATGACAAACTGAGCATCCCCGGCTTGCGCGAGCTCGACCCCGGCCTGTGGCCCGGCCATGCGGGGCTGCTCGAAGTGCCGGAGGCCGAAGCGCTGGTGAACGCGGCGCAGATGAACGTGATCGAGTTCCACACCTGGAACTCGACGGCCCGGCGCATCGGCGAGCCCGATCGCATGGTGTTCGACCTCGACCCCGGCGAAGGCGTGCCCTGGCAGCGCGTGCAGGAGGCGGCGGTGCTGACGCACACGCTACTCACCGAGCTGGGGCTCAAGGCCTGGCTCAAGACCAGCGGCGGCAAGGGCCTGCATGTGGTGGTGCCGATCGCGCCCAAGCTCGACTACGACACGGTGAAGGCGTTCTCGCAGGCGGTCGTGCAGCATCTCGCGCGCACCGTACCCTCGCGTTTCGTGGCCAAGGCCGGTGCGGCCAACCGGGTGGGCAAGGTGTTCGTCGACTACCTGCGCAACAACCACGGTGCCACGACGGTGGCCGCGTTCTCGGCCCGGGCACGCCCCGGCCTGGGCGTTTCGATGCCCATCGCCTGGGACCAGCTGGGCGGCCTGAAGAGCGGCGCGCAGTGGAACATCGGCAATGCGCGGGAATACCTGTCGTTCCAGAAGAGCGACCCGTGGGCCGACTACTGGCGGTCGCGGCAGACGCTGGCCAAGGCCATGGCGCTGCTGGATTTCAGCAACAGGCCGTAGGCTGCCGGCCCGACCCGGCTTGGCAATTGCCCTGCGAGAGGCGTAATCTCGGTCCCCCCGCCGGTCGGTTTGCCCGCAAGGAAGGTCGCGCCCATGGCTGCTCGCTCCATTGCAACGCTGTCGCTCAGCTTCGGCCTCGTGTCGATTCCCGTGAAGGTGTATTCGGCCACCGAGAGTTCGGGCGGCGTGCACTTCAACCTGCTGCACAACTGCGGCTCGCGGCTCAAGCAGCAGTACGTGTGCCTCAAGGAAGGCGTGGTGGTCGAGCGTGCCGAGATGATCAAGGGCTACGAGTTCGACAAGGACCGCTACGTCACCTTCACCTCCGACGAGCTGAAGGCGCTGGAGGAATCCGCGCGTCACACCATCGACATCATCTCGTTCATTCCGCTGGCGGCGGTGGACCCGATCTACTACGACAAGGCCTATTACCTCGCGCCCGACAAGCGCGGCGCCAAGCCCTATGGCCTGCTGATGCAGGCCATGCGCGAGAGCGGCCGCTGCGCACTGGCGCGGTGGGTGTGGAAGGGCAAGCAGTACGTGGTGCAGGTGCGCCCGGGTGAAGACGGCCTGATCCTGCAGCAGCTGCTCTATGCCGATGAGGTGCGCTCGATGAAGGAGCTCGACATCGAGAAGGCCGACATCGCCAAGCCCGAGCTGCAGCTCGCGCTGCAGCTCATCGACCAGATCTCGGCCGACACCTACGAGCCCGAGGAATTCAAGGACGACGAGAAGCAGCGCGTGCTCGCCGCCATCGACAAGAAGATCGAGGGCAAGGCCATCGTCGAGGCGGAGCCGCGTGCCGACGAGGGCGGTGGCGGCCAGATCATCGACCTGACCGAAGCGCTGCGGGCCAGCCTCAAGGGCAAGAAGGCCGCCGCGCCGGCGCCGGCCAAGGCCAGGGAGCCGGAGGTCGTGGCCGAGGCGCCAAAGGAGCGCAAGGGCGCCAAGCGCGCCACCGCTGGCGCGCCTGCCGCCGCTGAAGCCGCGCCCGCGCGCGCCCGTGCCAGGAAGTGACGCCGCCCCAGCGGATGGAGACCTACAGCCTGCGCGACATCCAGTCGATGCTCGGCATCTCCAAGGCCGTGATCGGCGGCCTCATCGACGCAGGTTTCGTGACCCCCAGCCGCGGCCCGCGGCGCGAGTACCGCTTCACCTTCCAGGACGTGGTGCTGCTGCGCACCGCGCACAGCCTGCAGAGCGCGCAGATCGCTCCACGCAAGATCGTGAGCGCCCTGAAGCGGCTGCGCAGCACGCTGCCGGCCGAGCTGCCGCTGACCGGCCTGCGCATCAGCGCGGTCGGCAGCGAGGTGGCGGTGCGCGAAGGCGGTGCCCAGTGGCGGGCCGATTCCGGCCAGCTGCTGATGGACTTCGAGGTGAAGCCTGCGTCGCCGAAGGACGGCGCCGCGGCGGTGAGCTTCCTGTCTCGCGAATCAGCCGCGGCACCGAGGTCCGCGCGAGACTGGTTCGACGACGGCGTCGCGCTCGAAGGCCGGGGCGATCTCGCAGGCGCAGAGCGTGCCTACCGTTGCGCCATCGAGGCCGACCCGGCCGACGTGGACCCGGTGCTCAACCTGGGCGTGATGCTGTGCGACGCCGGCCGCTGCAAGGACGCGATCGGGTTGAACGAACAGGCACTGCGCCACCACCCCGGCGAGCCGCTGCTGCACTTCAACCTGGCGGTGGCGCTGGAGGACGCGAAGCGTTTCGACGAGGCGCTGGCCGCCTACGAGCAGTGCCTGCGGCTGCAGCGCGACTTCGCCGACGCGCATTTCAATGCCGCGCGGTTGCATGAGCAGCTGGGGCATGCCACGAAGGCGATCCGGCACTACTCGGAATACCGGAGGTTGCAGCGGTAGGGCGGCGCTGGTGCGTTGGCCTCAGCCGCGTCATGCGAGACCAGGTGAGTGCTACCGGGCTGCAAGGGGAACGGCCCGCGCAGGGTGGGCCGTCCGGGAGCGGTGCCGGGTCCTCGGCTTACTGCACCGGCGCCGGCGTGCGGATGAGGTGGTCGAACGCCGACAGCGCCGCCTTCGAGCCCTCGCCGCTGGCCACGATGATCTGCTTGTAGGGCACCGTGGTCACGTCGCCGGCGGCAAACACGCCGGGCAGGCTGGTGGCGCCGCGCGCATCGACCACGATCTCGCCGTGCTTGCTGAGTTCGAGCGTGCCCTTGAGCCATTCGGTGTTGGGCACCAGGCCGATCTGCACGAACACGCCGGCCAGCTCGATCTGCTGCTCGGTGCCGGTGACCCGGTCCTTGAAGCGCAGGCCGGTGACCTTCTGGCCGTCGCCGACGATCTCGGTGGTCTGCGCGTTCACGTGCACCTTCACGTTCGGCAGGCTGTGCAGCTTCTTCACCAGCACCGCGTCCGCCTTCAGCTGGTCGGCGAACTCGATCAGCGTCACGTGCTCCACGATGCCGGCCAGGTCGATGGCTGCCTCGACGCCGGAGTTGCCGCCGCCGATCACCGCCACCTTCTTGCCCTTGAACAGCGGGCCGTCGCAGTGCGGGCAATAGGCCACGCCCTTGGTCTTGTATTCCTGCTCGCCCGGCACGTTGACGTTGCGCCAGCGCGCACCGGTGGCCAGCACGACCGAGCGGCCCTTCAACTCGCCGCCGTTGGCCAGCTTCACGGTGGCATAGCCGCCGGGCTCCGGCGCGGCTTCGAGGCCGGCCACGCGCTGGTTGTTCATCACGTCGACCTCGTAGGCGCGCACGTGCGCCTCCAGCGCCGCAGCGAACTTCGGGCCTTCGGTTTCCTTCACCGAGATGAAGTTCTCGATGCCCAGCGTGTCCAGCGTCTGGCCGCCGAAACGCTCGGCCACGATGCCGGTGCGGATGCCCTTGCGCGCGGCATACACCGCGGCCGCGGCGCCAGCGGGGCCAGCGCCCACGATCAGCACGTCGAACGGCTCCTTGGTGGAGAGCTTCGCGGCCTCGCGCCTGGCGGCGCCGGTGTCCACCTTGGCCAGGATCTCGGCCAGCTCCATGCGGCCGGAGGCGAACGGCTGGCCGTTCAGATAGACGCTCGGCACGGCCATGATCTGGCGCTCCTCGACCTCGGCCTGGAACAGGCCGCCGTCGATGGCGACATGGCGCACGCGCGGGTTGAGCACCGCCATCAGGTTCAAGGCCTGCACGACGTCGGGGCAGTTGTGGCAGGTCAGCGACATGTAGGTCTCGAAGACGAAGTCGCCGTCGAGCGCCTTGATCTGCTCGATCACGTCGGCCTCGACCTTGGGCGGGTGGCCGCCGGCCTGCAGCAGCGCGAGCACGAGCGAGGTGAACTCGTGGCCCATCGGGATGGCGGCGAAGCGCACGCCCATGCCGGCGCCGGCGCGGCTGATGCTGAACGAGGGGCGGCGGGTGTCATCGCCGTCGAAGCGCGCGCTGATCCTGGCCGGCGCGATGGCGGCAATCTCTTCCAGCAGCTCGCGCATTTCCTGCGAGGCCGGACGATCATCGAGGCTGGCCACCAGCTCGATCGGCTGGCTGATGCGCTCGAAGTAGGCCTGGAGCTGGGTCTTGGTGGCGGCGTCCAACATGGCGTCGTGTCCTTTCGGTGCTTCTATTCGGGCGAGGTCGTTCCGACCCCCTCGAAAGCACCCGCCGGCACGGCCGCGGGCGCTTTCAACGAGGCCTGAGAGGCCTGCCCCGGTGCGGCCGGGGCAGGGCTTTCGGCGAGGCCGGCATCAAGCCGGCCCGGGTTTGCGTCACTGCTCGATCAGATCTTGCCGACGAGGTCCAGCGACGGAGCGATGGTCTTGGCGCCTTCGTTCCACTTGGCCGGGCACACCTGGCCGGGGTTCTTGGCGACGTACTGGGCAGCCTTCAGCTTGCGCAGGGTTTCCTTCACGTCACGGGCGATCGCGTTGTCGTGGATCTCGGCGGTCTTGATCACGCCTTCGGGGTTGATCACGAACGTGCCGCGCAGCGCCAGGCCCTCTTCGGGGATGTGCACGCCGAAGGCGTTGGTCAGCGCGTGGGTCGGGTCGCCCACCAGCGGGAACTTGGCCTTGCCCACGGCCGGGGAGGTCTCGTGCCACACCTTGTGCGAGAAGTGCGTGTCGGTCGTGACGATGTAGACCTCGGCTTCAGCCTTCTGGAACTCGGCGTAGTGCTCGGCGGCGTCTTCCACTTCGGTCGGGCAGTTGAAGGTGAAGGCGGCCGGCATGAAGATCAGCACGGACCACTTGCCCTTCAGGGTCTGCTCGGTCACTTCGACGAACTTGCCGTTGTGGAAGGCTTGGGCTTTGAACGGCTGGACTTGGGTATTGATCAGCGACATGTGGCTTCTCTCGTTGGGTTGATTGCGGAAAGCGATGGAAACAACGGGTGCCATTGTGCCCATCAACCGGCGGCCTGGCGATTGGAATCGCAGGTCGCACCGATTGGCAGCTTCTATGGCCCCTGGATCCGTGACCGGCAAGGTGAGTGCCGGCCGGCGCCGGTTCAACCCAGGGTGACCGCCACCTGCCGCGCCACCTCGGCATGCGCCGCCTCCAGTTCGGCCATCGGCCGGCTCGACCCGCTCAGATAGACGGCCAGCACCAGCGGCTGCCGCCCGGCGGGCCAGGCCACCGCGACGTCGTTGACCGAGCCGTTGGCGCCGGTGCCGGTCTTGTCGCCCACCCGCCAGTCGGCCGGCAGGCCGGCGCGCAGGCGGCGGTACCCGGTGCTGGCGGCCTCGATCCACCGGCGCAACTGCTCGCGGGATGCATCCGTCAGCGGCGAATCGGCGGCAAACAGCCGGGCGGTGGTGCTGGCCATTGCGCGCGGGCTGGAGGTGTCGCGCGGGTCGCCTGCGATGTTGCTGTTGAGCGCCGGCTCGTTGCGGTCCAGCCGCGTGACCTTGTCGCCGACCTGCCCGCGCAGCCAGCCGGTCAGGCCCTTCGGGCCCGCCACCAACGGCAGCAGCAGATTGGCGGCGGCGTTGTCGCTCACCGTCACCGTGGCCTCGCACGCTTCGGTGACGGTGATGAACCCCTGCTCGACCCGGGGAGCCGTCACCGGCGAATGGTTCACCAGGTCGGCCGCCGTCACCCGCAGGCGCTGGTCGAGCGTTGCGCGTCCCTGGTCCACCCGATGCAGGACCGCGGCGGCCAGCAGCAGCTTGAAGGTGGAGCACATCGCAAACCGCTCGTCGGCGCGCCAGGCAAGCGAGCGGCCGCTGGCCGTGTCGAAGGCAAACACGCCCAGGCGGCCGCCGATGGCCTGCTCGATGGAGCGCAGCGGCTTGTCGGCGGCGGCGACGGCGCGGGCCGGCAGCAGGGCGCCGAAACCGGCACAGGCGGCGCCGGCCAGCAGGGATCGGCGGGTGGTGGGATGCGAGATCGTCATGGTGTTCGAGTCCGGTGGTGATGGATGGGGCCTGCAGCATCGGCGGCCGCCACGCGGCCTGCAATCGCGCTCGACATAACATTCATCACATGCAGAACGTTGATCACACCATGCCTGAACATCGCTTGCCCGGCATTGACGTGCAGTTGCAGCGGCCCTTTGCCGTGCAGGAGCGTCCCTGCGGCCGCCTGGTGGTCTGGCTGCTGGCCGCCACGGCGACGCGGGCCCTGTCCGCGAATGGCTCGGTGAGCGCACAGGAGCTCGCAGCCCAGGTGGGATCCGCCTCCGCGGCGCCCATGGCGGTGAGCCGTGCGTTCGGCTTTCTCGCGCAGTGCGGCCTGGCCATCGGATGGGGCGCCGACACCACGCAGGACCCGGCGACGCTGGCGCTGCGCGGCCGTGCCCGGGGGCCTTTCTGGATGCCGGTGCAGACCGCTCGCCGGCTGCGCTTCCTGATGGGAGACCGACCTGCCTCGGTGCAGGAGCTGGCACGGCTGGCCGGGGCCCCGGCCTCTTCCAGGCAAGGCCCTGCGGCAAGCCCGGCCGAGGCCGACGTGGGGGACCTCGATCGCTGGTACGCCCTGCTCGACGCACGCCAGCGCAGCGAGGAAGGCGGCGGTGGCGCGGCGGCATCGCCGTGGCTGCAGGAGTTGCGCTATGCGCCGCATGAGCGGCTCGCGCTGGCTTGGGCCCGCTTCCATGCGGCGCGGCAGGCGCGCCGCGCCGGCGACGTGGCCGAGGCCCGGCGCGGGCTGCAGGCGCTGGTTCGCGAGCTGCATCCCGCACGAGGCGAGCGCGAGCAGGCGGCGCTCGCGCTGGCACGCATCGGCCTCGTCTGGTGCGACCACCAGGTGCGGCGCCTGGCGCAGGCCGAGGCCGGGCTGGAACGGCTGGCGGCCGAGGCGCGGCACGAGGGCGGCGCGGTCTGGCGCATGAACTCGCGCATCGCCTGCGAATTCCACAACCTGCGGGCGCTCATCGTGAGGGCCCGGCTGCTCGAGGGCGGCGCCGGGCCGGCCGCCAGGGCCGCCCAGGTGCGCGGCGTGCTCGCAGACCTGCGCACGGCGCTGATCTGCGCGGTGGAAAGCGATGCGTTCACGCTGCTCGAAAGCGTGGCTGCCAACCTGGGCTACACGCTGTGGCTGCTCGAGGCCTGGCTGCCGCCCGAGGTGGCGGGCCGCGGCACACGCATGGAGGCGCTGCGCTGGATGCTCCTGAGCGAATGGCTGTGCCAGCGCCACGGCCTCGCGGCCGGCTCGCCCTGGAACCTCATCAATGTGTGCCGGGTCGCGCGCGGCGCCGGCCATGCGGCCGATCAGGCCCACCTGCCGCCGCTGCCGCTGGCGCGCGTGCGCGAAGGCCTCGGCGTGACCGCGAGCCTGCTCGGGCCGCCGGCACAGGTGAGGCACTGGGCCGACGTGACCGCGGCCCTTGCCGCCAGTGCGCGGGCGCAGGCCAGCGAGTACACCCCGGTGCAGCAGGTGGCCGCACTGGTCGAACACGCCTGGCAGCTGGCGGCCCGGGGCGGCGGCAGCGCCGAACTGCAGGCAGTGCGGGCCGACGTGCTGGAGCGCCTGCCCAGGCTCGCTGGCGTGGACCGGCGGTTCTTCCGCCACGAGATCGATGGGGCCGCGCCGGCCCTCTGAACCGGCTGCAATGTGTGACAAGCGCACGCGGTGGCCGCGCTATCCTCGCGGGGTCTTTGTTGCCAAGAGGGGCTTCGATGTCACACCTTCTCTCCGCTCGCCTGGCGAGTTCGCTGCTGATCGGCCTGTTCGCTGCGCTGCCGGCGCTGGCCGGCAGCATTCCGTCGTCGGCTTCGAGCGCGGCGTCCGACTCGGTCGGCAGCGTGTCGGATTCGCTGAGCGGCTCCAGCAAGAGTTCGTCCGAAGACAACAAGGTGGCCGAGGGCGACTACCGGGTGATCCAGGTTGCGGCGCTCGACGGCCGCCCCGGCATGCTGCGCGTGACGATGCGCGCGGTCGATCGCGCCGGCACCGACGGCGGCGAGCTCACGCTCGACCTGCCGCAGAACGCGCTCAAGCAGCGCATGCTGGCCGGCGGCGACGTGGTCAGCGCGCGCCAGCGCGCCTATGGCTACGAGTTCGCGCATGCCGACACCCGCCAGGCGTTCTTCCTGGTGCTGGCCGACGACTGGTATCGCGACCTGCAGTCGCGCCCCGTGACGCTCTGAGCTTGCTGCGCTCCTGTCTGGTGGCCGCCTGCCTGGCGGCCGGCGCCGCGGCCGTGCCCGCCGCGGCGGAGTCGCTGCAGCTGTGCGACCGTTCGCCGCCCATGACGGCGCAGCAGCAGGACAAGCTGCTGCGCTTCGCCGCACTCGTGCGGCAGGAGCTCGATGCCTCCGGCGCCCGGCTGGCGCTGGTGGCGCGCTCCGGTCTCGACCTGGACCGTTTCGCGGTGCGCTATTCGCATGCCGGCCTCAGCCTGAAGGCCAACCGCAACACGCCCTGGTCGGTGCGGCAGCTCTACTATTCGTGCGACGAGCGGCGGCCACGGCTGTTCGACCAGGGCCTGCCGGGTTTCCTGTTCGGCACCGACGACCCGACGCTGGGCTACATCTCGGTGGTGTTGCTGCCCGACGAGCCGGCTGCGGCACTGGAGGCGGCCGCGCTCGACAACGCGCGGGCGTTGCGGCTGCTCGCCGCCACCTACAGCGCCAACGCCTACCCGTGGAGCCTGCGCTACCAGAACTGCAACCAGTGGGTGGCCGAGTTGCTGGCGGCGGCCTGGGGTGGGTTCTCCGATGGCGACGACCTGCGCGCCCAGGCCCAGCACTGGCTGAACCTGCAGGGTTATGAACCGCCGCCGGTGGACGTGGGCTCGCACCTGCTGATGTTTGCCGCGCAGTTCGTGCCCTTCGTGCACCTGGACGACCACCCCGAGGCCGACCGCTTCGCGCTGAAGCTGCGCGTCAGCCTGCCGGCTGCGATCGAAGGCTTCGTGCACCAGCGGCTGCCGGCCGCGCAGCGGCTGGAGTTCTGCCACGACGGCGCGCGCATGGTGATGCGCCGCGGCTGGGGGGCGCCCCTGCCCGATGGCTGCCGGCCCGAGGCCGGCGACACCGTCATCGCGCTGGACTGACGCAGCGCCACCAGGCCTGCAGGCGCTGCGCGGCAGCCCGCACGTCGCCGGTGTTGTGCACCACGAAGTCCGCGTTCGAGGGCGGCACCAGTCGAGCCAGGCGTGCCTGCACCGCCGCTGCGTCTTCGCGGGCCCTGTGCGCCAGGCGCTGCGCCAGCAGGGGCGCGGGCGCGGTGATCTCCACCACCCGTGCGGCCGGCGCCGCGGCGAGCAGCGCCGGCAGGTGCGCACGCGATGCGTTGACGACCACCCAGCGGCCCTGCTGCAGCGGCTGCAGGTCGCGCGAGCGCACGCCGTAGAACAGGCCGTGCGCCTGCCAGTGCAGCACCAGCTCGCCGGCGTTGCGCAATGCGATGAAGGTGGCTTCGTCCACCGGCTCGTGGGCCTCGCCGCCCGGGTCTGCGGCGCGGGTGATCACGCGCCGCGCATGGTGGGGGGCCATCGCCTCACCGTAGGCCGACGACAGCAGCAGGGCGCGCCACGCGTTCAGCACGCTGTCCTTGCCGGCGCCCGAGGGGCCCACCACCGCCAGCAGGCGTTCGCTGTGGGCGATGGGCTGCATGCCGTCAGCCACCGGCGCCCACCGGAAGGCGATGCGCCAGCACGAACGGCTCGCCGGCAGCCGGCTCGACGAACACGCACAGCGCATCGCAGGCAGGCGGGGTGCCGAGCGCCGGTGCGAAGTGCGCCCGGGCACGCTGCACCAGCGTCTGCCGCTGCCCATCGTCTGCCAGCGTGTCGGTCAGCGTCATGTGAAAGCGCCATTGCGACAGCACATGGGCATAGCCCCAGCGCGCCAGCAGCGCGCGCTGTTCATCGCTCATCGGCTGGCTTTCACGCCGGGCGATCTCTGCGGCGGCGGGCGGGGCGCGAAACGGGTCGAGCTGCTGCACGCAATCGTCGGCCAGGCACTGCAGCGGATGTGTGGGGTCGAGCGGCTGCACCGGCCGCAACGCCACGAAACCGGCCAGCGTGTCCACCTGGAGCGCGGGCAGGGTGAAAGGCCGGCGCCGCTGCGCCAGGGCGCGTGCCGCCTGCAGCAGGTCGGCCTCCCGGTATGGCGGCTTGAGCCGCATCGGCGGCTTCAGCGTGGCATGGAAGCCGTAGCGCCAGGGGTCCCGGGCGAAGGCGGGGGCACGGCCGAACGCCCGGCCGGCGCCCGGGTCGCGACCGAGCCATTCGCAGCCGGCCTGCCAGAGCGGGTGGTCTTCCGGCGGGGCGTAGTAGAGGGCGAACCTCATGCGGCTTCCGGCTCCACCGTGAGCTGCACCGCGTCGGCTGCGAACAGCGTGATGCCGGCCTCGACCGGCGTGCCGTCGAGGTCGGCGTTGGTGTAGCTCACCACCAGCACCGGCTGGGTGACCGGCCGGGCCAGCGCGTCGGCCTCGGCCGCGGTCGGCAGGCGGCACGAGATGCTGCTGCGCACGCGGGTGTAGTCGGCCAGGCCCAGGCGCCTGAGCGCGGCGGTGATGGAGCCCTCCGCCTCGAAAGCGGCCGCGATGCCGGCCAGCCGCGGGCACGGGTACGCGCAGGTGCTGATGCCGATGGGCCGCCCACGCACCGAGGCGCGCGTGTAGATGATCTCCACCTGGCTGCGCGCCCCCACCTTCAGCGCCTGGGCCCAGTCGCCGGCCTCGGCGGTTTCGTGGCCCAGCAGCTCCCGCTTCGCCCGTTCGCCGGCCTCGGCCAGGTTTTCGGAAAGCCGGGTGCGGCGTTGCAGCGCGTAGTCGAGCACCAGCTCGCGCACATAGGTGCCGCTGCCGTGCAGCACCTTCACGAAACCTTCGCGGGCCAGGGCCTGCACCGCCTGGCGCAGCGTGTGGCGGTTCACGCCGAAGCGTTGCGCCAGCAGCGTCTCGTTGGGCAGGCGCTCGCCAGGGGCGATGCGGCCGGCCGAGATGTCCTCGCGCAGTTGGGCGGCAATCGCTTCCCAGATTGACGACACCCCGCCCGCCGGGTACGGCGAGCGACCCTCCGAGAGGGTCGGGCCTTGCTTGGGGCGGCCCGGCGCGGCGGCCCGGGGGGATGACGACACCCCGCTCGCCGCGTACGGCGAGCGACCCTCCGAGAGGGTCGGGCCTTGCTTGGGACGGCCCTGCGCGGCGGCCGGGGGGGATGACGACACCCCGCCCGCCGCAGGCGTCGGGCGACCCTCCGAGAGGGTGGGGCCTTGCTTGGGGCGGCCCTGCGCGGCGGCCCGGGGGGATCGAGTTGCGGCTTTCAATGGATGACCTTCTGCATGAGTCAAGAAATTGTCACGCACCGTCCGGATACTTGCGGCATCATAGAGTCATCTAGATGACATTGCGATGACCCAGAACACCGAAGACACCTCGGCACAACGCCGCCGTTGGCTGGCCGTGCTGGCCCACGCGCCGCGGCAGGCGCTGGCGCACCATGCGCCGCCGGTGCTGGCCGACCACCGATTCGAATGGCTGCGACGGCCGGAGGTCGGGCTCGCCATGGTGCGCGCGCGCATCGGCAATGCCGGTGACCGGTTCAACCTCGGCGAGGCCACGGTCACACGCTGCGCGGCGCGCATCGAACTCGGCGGCGCCGTCGCCGTGGGCGTCGGCTACCTGCTCGGGCGCGACGTGCAACGCGCCGAATGGGTCGCCGGGCTCGATGCGCTGCTGCAGCTGCCGTCGCAGCAGGCGCTGCTGCTGCAGACCGTGATCGCACCGCTGGCCGAAGCCGCCGCCGAGACGCGGCGCCGCCGTGAGCTGCGCACCGCCGCCAGCCGCGTGCGGTTCTACACCTTGCAGACGGAGGCAGCGTGACGACCGACATGGCGGCCGCCGGCACGGTGGACCTGGCTCGCATCCCCACCGGCTTCGCCGACCCGGTGCACGATGCGCAGGCCGTGTTCCGCGTCGTGCTCGAAGCGCTCAGCCGGCCCGGGCGGGTGCAGGCGCTGCCGGGCCCCGTGCATCAGCCGCTGGGCCGCCCCGCCGCGTTGAAGCCGGCGCTCGCGGCGGCCTTGCTGGCGCTGCTGGATGCGCAGACCAGCCTGTGGCTGAGCCCCGCGCTGGCCGCCGGCGGCGAGGTGCAGGCCTGGCTGCGTTTCCACACCGGCACCCGCTTCGCCGACCGCCCCGAAGCGGCCGACTTCGCCGCGGCGTGTGCCGACGAGGTGGACGCGGGACTGCTGCGCCGACTGCCGGCCGGCAGCGACGAAGCGCCCCACACCAGCGCCACGCTGCTTGTCGAGGTGGCTTCGCTGCAGGCGTCCGGCGGGCCGTCGCCATGCCTGCGCCTGAGCGGCCCGGGCATCGAGCACGAACACCGGCTGTCGGCCGGCGGGCTGCCGCACG
Organism: Methylibium rhizosphaerae; assembly: GCF_006386545.1. Lineage (GTDB taxonomy): Bacteria > Pseudomonadota > Gammaproteobacteria > Burkholderiales > Burkholderiaceae_C > Pseudorivibacter > Pseudorivibacter rhizosphaerae. The sequence goes on from NZ_SWAR01000006.1 coordinate 174,429, forward strand.
GCTTCTGGCGCGAGCGCATCGAGCAGCAGCAGGACTTCCCCTGCGGCGTGGACCTGCTGCTGTGCCACGACACGCGCGTGGCCGGGCTGCCGCGCTCCACCGCGGTTTTCCTGCTGCCGGAGGGCTGATCCATGTACGTGGCCGTCAAGGGAGGTGAAGCCGCGATCGCCGCATCGCTGCGCCTGCTCGACGAGGCGCGGCGCGGCGACCCGGCCGTGCGCGAGCTCGAGGTGGCGCAGGTCCGCGAGCAGCTCGGCCTGCTGGTCGACCGGGTGATGGCCGAGGGCTCGCTCTACGACCCCGAACTCGCGGCGCTGGCGCTGAAGCAGGCGCGCGGCGACGCCATCGAGGCGACCTTCCTGCTGCGGGCCTACCGCACCACGCTGCCGCGGCTTTGCTACAGCGAACCGGTGGACACCGACCGCATGCAGGTGCAGCGGCGCGTGTCGGCCATCTTCAAGGACCTGCCGGGCGGCCAGCTGCTGGGCGCCACCTTCGACTACACCCAGCGGCTGCTCGACTTCGGCTTGCTCGACAGCGGCGAGGCTGTCCGCCATGAAGAAGCCGCGCCGGCGCTCGAGCCGGCCGGCGTGCCGCCGGCATTGCAGCGGCTGGTGCAGGAAGGGCTGGTCGAGCCGGCCGTGCCGAGCCAGGGCGACCCGGAGCCGGCCGACATCACGCGTGAACCGCCGGTCTATCCGATGGACCGCGCCGCGCGCCTGCAGATGCTGGCGCGCGCCGACGAGGGCTGGGTGCTCGGCCTGGGCTATTCGTCGCAGCGCGGCTATGCCAGCACGCACCCGTTCGCCGGCGAGATACGCGCGGGCCTGGTGCCGCTGGAACTGGTGCCCGACGAGCTGGGCTTCGCCATCGAGGTGGGGGAGATCGAGCTCACCGAATGCCAGATGGTCAACCAGTTCGTGGGCAGCGCCACCGCGCCGGCGCAGTTCACACGAGGCTACGGCCTGGTGTTCGGCGAGGGCGAGCGCAAGGCGATGGCGATGTCGCTGGTCGACCGGGTGCTGCGGGCCGGCGAGTTCGGCGAAGAGATCACCAGCCCCGCGCAGCAGCAGGAATTCGCCCTGCCGCACGGCGACAACGTCGAGGCCTCGGGTTTCGTGCAGCACCTGAAGCTGCCGCACTACGTGACCTTCGAATCGGAGCTGCAGATGGTTCGCGCGCTGCGCAGCGCGGCCGGCCGCGCAGAGGAGGAGGCCGCATGAAGACCGACGGCTACAACTTCGGGTACCTGGACGAGCGCACGAAGCGCATGATCCGCCGCGCACTGCTCAAAGCCGTGGCGGTGCCGGGCAACCAGGTGCCCTTCGGCTCGCGCGAGATGCCGCTGGCCTACGGCTGGGGCACCGGCGGCATCCAGGTCACCGCCGCGGTGATCGGCCCGCAGGACGTGCTCAAGGTCATCGACCAGGGCTCGGACGACACCACCAATGCGGTGAACATCCGCCGCTTCTTCGCACGCGTCACCGGCGTGGCCACCACCGAGCGCACCCGCGAAGCCACCATCATCCAGACGCGCCACCGCATCCCCGAGGCGCCGCTGTCCGAGGCGCAGGTGCTGGTGTACCAGGTGCCGCAGCCGGAGCCGCTCTACAAGCTGGAGCCGCGGCGCACCGAAGCCACCCGGCTGCATGCCTACCAGGAATACGGCCTCATGAACGTGAAGCTCTACGAAGACCTGGCGCACTGGGGCCGCATCGACAGCACCTACGACCACCCGGTGCTGGTGAATGGCCGCTACGTGATGGCGCCTTCGCCCATCCCGAGTTTCGACAACCCCAGGATGCACCGCATGCCGGCCCTGCAGCTGTTCGGTGCCGGACGCGAGAAGAGGCTGTACGCGGTGCCGCCGTACACCGACGTGAAGAGCCTCGACTTCGACGACCATCCGTTCCGCGTCGAGCTGCAGGGCCATGCCTGTGCGCTGTGCGGCAGCACCGACACCTGGCTCGACGAGGTGCCGCAGGACGGCGGGGCACCGCTGTGGACCTGCTCCGACACCGACTTCTGCCGGGAGCGGCGCGAGGAGCGCGGACTGTGAGCGTCTCGATTCGCCTGGCCACGCGTGACGACGTGCCGGCCGTGCTGTGCCTGTATGCCGCCTGCGGAATCGATCCACCCGCCGACGCACAGCAGGTGGCGGCCGCGTCCTTGCACTGGGACCGGCTGGCGGCAGCCGGGGCACGGGTGTTCCTGGCCGAGCACGAGGGGCAGGTGCTGGGCACCCTCACGCTGTACGTCCTGCCGCTGCTGGCACACGGGCTGGCGCCCGAGGCGCTGGTCGAGGACGTGGCGGTGGATGCCGCCGCGCAGGGGCAAGGCGTGGGCCGCGCGCTGATGCATCACGCCATGGGCGTCGCACGCGGACACGGCTGCTACAAGCTCGCGCTCAGCTCGAACATCCGGCGCGAGGCGGCCCATGCCTTCTACGACAGCCTGGGCTTCGAGCGTCACGGCATCAGCTTCGTCGTCCCTCTTCAGCAGGAGCCGCTGCAATGACCGAAGAACTGCTGCGCGTCGACGGGCTCTGCCACCGTTTTGCGTCCAGCGCCGAGGCACGCTGGGCCGTGCAGGAGGCCAGCCTCGTGCTGCATGCGGGCGAAGTGCTCGCCATCGTCGGCGAGTCGGGCTCGGGCAAGAGCACGCTGCTCAACTGCATTGCCGGCCGGCTGGCGCCCGCGCAGGGCCAGGTGCGCTACCGCACGGCAGATCAACGCTGGGTCGACGTGCATGCGCTGCCCGAGCGCGAGCGCCGGCGGCTAGCGCGCACCGAATGGGGCTTCGTCGAGCAGCAGGCGGCCGAGGGGCTGCGCATGAACGTGAGCGCCGGTGCCAACGTCGGCGAGCGGCTCATGGCGCTGGGCCAGCGCCACTACGGCAGCCTGCGCGACACCGCCCGCGAATGGATGGAGCGCGTCGAACTCGAGGCGGACCGGGTCGACGACAGCCCGCGCGCCTTCTCGGGCGGCATGCGGCAGCGCCTGCAGATCGCCCGCAACCTCGTCACCCGGCCTCGGCTGGTGCTGATGGACGAGCCGACCTCCGGGCTCGACGTGTCGGTGCAGGCAAAGCTGCTCGACCTGATCCGCCTGCTGGTGGCGCGGCTGCGCCTGTCGGCGCTGGTGGTGACCCACGACCTCGGCGTGGCGCGCCTGCTGGCGCATCGCACGCTGGTCATGCAGCGCGGCCGCATCGTCGAGCAGGGGCTGACCGACCGGGTGCTGGACGACCCGCAGCATCCCTACACGCAACTGCTCGTCGCTTCGGTGGTGGCGCCATGAGGGTGCTTCAGGTGCGCAACCTGCGCAAGACCTTCAGGCTGCACCTGCGCGGGGGCCTCGAGCTGCCGGTGCTGAAAAACGTGTCACTCGATGTGAACGCGGGGGAGTGCGTGGCGCTGACCGGCCCCTCGGGGCAAGGAAAATCCACGCTCATGAAATGCCTGCACGGCAGCTATGGCGTGGACGGCGGCGAGGTGCTGCTGCACCGCGCCGACGGTTCGGTGCTCGACCTCGCGCAGGCCGCGCCGCAGCAGATGCTGCAGCTGCGCCGCCGCGAGCTCGCCTACGTGAGCCAGTTCCTGCGCGTGGTGCCGCGGGTGCCGGCGCTCGACGTGGTGGCCGAACGCATGCTCGAAGCCGACGAGGCAGTGGCCCGGCAGCGCAGCGAGGCCGGGCATGCCGAGGCGCTGGCCGCGGCGCGTGAACAGGTTCGCGAATTGTTCAGGCGGCTGAACCTACCCCCCGGTTTGTGGGAGCTCCCCCCAGCCACGTTCTCCGGCGGCGAGCAGCAACGTGTCAACATCGCGCGAGGCTTCATCCAGGGCGCCAGGCTGCTGTTGCTGGACGAACCCACCGCGTCGCTGGACGCGACCAACCGCCGCGTGGTCATCGAGCTCATCGAGGAGGCCAAGGCGCGCGGGACCGCGGTGGTGGGCATCTTCCACGACGAGGAAGTGCGCGATGCGGTGGCCACACGCTGCGAAAGCGTGGCGGCCGGCGCCAACCAAGGACAGTGATGACGATGACGACGAACCGCGAAACCATCCTCGACAACGCCCGGCTCGTGCTGGCCCACGAGGTGGTGCAAGGCCACGTGGTGCTGCGCGACGGTCGCATCGCGGAAATGGGCCACGGCCGCACCTCGGTGCCGGGTGCGCACGACCTGCACGGCGACCTGCTGCTGCCCGGCCTGGTGGAGGTGCACACCGACAACCTCGAGCGCCATGTGATGCCCCGGCCCAAGGTGTTCTTCCCGATCCAGGGCGCGGTGCTGGCGCACGACGCCGAGATCGCCGCGGCCGGCATCACCACGGTGTTCGATTCCATCGGCGTGGGCGACCCCTACGGCGAAGGCTTTCGCGCGCGCGACCAGAGCGCCCTGCTCGAGGTGCTCGACCGGCTCGAGGCAGCCGGCGCGCTGCGCAGCGAACACTACGTGCACGTGCGCTGCGAGCTGCCGGCGCCCAATGCGCGCGAGCTGTTCGAGCCGTTTGCGCTGCACCGGCGGCTGCGGCTCATTTCGCTGATGGACCACACGCCGGGCCAGCGCCAGTGGAGCGACATCGAGCATGCGCGCATCTACTACACCGGCAAGAAGGGCTGGAGCGACGCGAAGTTCGACGAGGAAGTGCGCATCGCGCCGCAGCGCCAGCAGCAGTACGCGCAGCCGAACCGGGTCTGGTTCACCGAGTTCGCGCACCGGCATGGCGTGGCGCTGGCCACCCACGACGACACGACCATCGAACATGTGGACGAGGCTCGGGCGCTGGGCGCCGGCATGAGTGAATTCCCCACCACCCTGGCGGCGGCGCGCCATGCGCATGCGCACGGCCTGGCCACGGTGGCCGGTGCGCCGAACGTCGTGCGCGGCGGGTCGCACTCCGGCAACGTCTCCGCGCTCGACCTGGCCCGCGAAGGCGTGCTCGACGCGTTGTCTTCCGACTACGTGCCGGCGAGCCTGCTGCAGGCAGCCTGGAAGCTGCAGCAGGAGGCCGGCTTCTCGATCAGCGAGGCGGTCAACGTGGTGAGCCGCGCGCCGGCGCGTGCCTGCGGTCTCGACGACCGGGGCGAGATCGCCGTCGGCCGGCGCGCCGACCTCGTGCGTGCCAGCGAGATCGGCGGCCTGCCGGTGGTGCGCGAGGTGTACTGCGCCGGCCGCCGCACCGTCTGAGGCCCGCATGTTGTCGCCCTGGCAAGACCGCAGCCACGACCTGACCGACGAAGCGGCGCTGCGCCGCATCTACAGCGAGCTGCCCGGCGACACCTCGCTGGCCAAGGTGGCCGACCACGTCCATGCGCTGTACCGGCCGTTCATCGAGGCGTCGCCGTTCGCCGTGCTCGCCACGCTGGGCCCCAAAGGCCTGGACACCTCGCCACGCGGCGACGCGCCGGGTTTCGTCGAGATCGCCGACGACCGGACGCTGCTGCTGCCGGACCGGCGCGGCAACAACCGCATCGACAGCCTGCGCAACATCGCGCACGACCCTCGAGTCGCACTGCTGTTCCTGATCCCCGGCTGCAACGAGGCGCTGCGGGTCAACGGCGAGGCCCGCATCTCGGCGGCGCCCGCGCTGCTGGAGCGGTTTGCGGTGGACGGCAAGCTGCCGCGCTCGGTGCTGGTGGTGAGCGTGCGCAGCATCTTTTTCCAGTGCGGCCGCGCGGTGATGCGCTCGAAGCTCTGGGACGCCGCCCGGCATGTCGACCGCAAGACGCTGCCCAGCATCGGCTGCGTGCTCGAGACCCTGAGCGAGTCACGCATCGACGGCGGGGCCTACGACGCCGCGTTGCCGGCGCGGCAGAGCAGCACGCTCTACTGAGTACCGGGTCGGGGCCGCGCCCGGCCCGGCCGGGCTCAGGCGGCCTGCTGCGCCGCGCCGCGGCCTTCGCGCCACTGCTTCAGGAGCTGCTCCCACTTCGGCCGCACCGCGGCCAGGTGGCGCTCCTTCACGTGGCCGTAGCCGCGGATGTCTTCCGGCAGGCGCGCGATCTCCACGGCTTGCGAGAGGTTGTCGGCCTTCAGCGCCTGGAGCAGCTCCTCGACGGTGTTGCGGTACTCGCCGATGAGCGCGCGTTCCATCCTGCGCTCCTCGGTGTAGCCGAACACGTCGAACGCGGTGCCGCGCAGGCCGCGCATGCGGGCCAGCAGCTTGAACGCGGTGTGCATCCACGGGCCGAAGCGCTGCTTCACCAGCTCGCCCTTCGCGTTGCGCCTGGCGAGCAGCGGCGGGGCCAGGTGGTAGGCGACCTTGTAGTCGCCTTCGAATTGCTGGGCCACCTTGTCGAGGAAGCCGGTGCCGGTGTGCAGCCGGGCCACCTCGTACTCGTCCTTGTAGGCCATCAGCTTGAACAGGTAGCGGGCCACCGCTTCGGTGAGGCGGGTCGAACCCAGGGGCGCCTCGGCATTGCGCACCTTCTGCACGAAGGCCGCGTACTCCTGCGCATAGGCCGCGCTCTGGTAGCCGGTGAGGAACTCCACCCGCTTGCTGATCACTTCGTCGAGGCCGGGCTTGCGGGCGAACTGGATCACCTGCGCGGTGGTGCACAGCGCCTGCACCGCAGCCAGGTCGTGGGCCGCGCGGCGGCCCCATTCGAAGGCCGCCTTGTTGTTGTCGACCTGCACGCCGTTGAGTTCCATCGCGCGCAGCAGCGAGCTCTTCTGCAGCGGGATCCAGCCCTTCTGCCATGCATAGCCCAGCATCAGCGGGTTGGTATAGAGCGAGTCGCCCAGCAGCTGCACCGCGAGCTGCTCGGCGTCGAAGCGGGCCAGGCCGCCGGCGCCGGTGGCCTGCTCGATGGCGGCCTCGCAGTTGCCTTCGGGGAACTGCCAGTTCGGGTTGTTGACGAAGCTGGCGGTCGGCGTGCCGTGGGTGTTGAGCGCGACATGGGTGCGGCCCTCGCGCATCACCGCAAGCGACTCCTTCTTCGCCGCCACCAGCGGGTCGCAGGCGATCACGAGGTCGGCCTCGGCCGTGCCCACCTTCGTGCAGTGGATGGCTTGCGGCGTGTCGGCGATCTGGATGTGGCTCCAGGTGGCGCCACCCTTTTGCGCGAGCCCGGCCGCGTCCTGCGTGACGATGCCCTTGCCTTCGATGTGCGCCGCCATGCCCAGCAGCTGGCCGATGGTGATGATGCCGGTGCCGCCCACGCCGGCCACCAGGATGCCCCAGGCGCGCGGCGCGGCCGGCACCTGCGGATCGGCGATCGGCGGCAGGTCGAAGGGGTTGCGGGCCTTGTCCTTCTTCGGCTTCTTGAGCTGGCCGCCTTCGACGGTGACGAAGCTCGGGCAGAAGCCGTTGACGCAGGAATAGTCCTTGTTGCAGGTGTTCTGGTTGATGCGGCGCTTGCGGCCGAATTCGGTTTCCACCGGCTCGACCGACAGGCAGTTGCTCTTCACCGAGCAGTCGCCGCAGCCCTCGCACACCAGCTCGTTGATCACCACCCGCTTCTCGGCCTCGGCCATGGTGCCGCGCTTGCGGCGGCGGCGCTTCTCGGTGGCGCAGGTCTGGTCGTAGATGAGGATGGTCACGCCCTCGATCCCGCGCAGCTGGCGCTGCACCTCGTCGAGCTGGTCGCGGTGGTGGATGGTGACGCCCGGCGCCAGGTTGAGCGGCGCGTTGTACTTGGCCGGCTCGTCGGTGACGATGACGATCTTCTTCGCGCCTTCGGCCTCGAGCTCGCGCGTCATCTGCGGCACGGTCATCGTGCCGTCCACCGGCTGGCCGCCGGTCATGGCGACCGCGTCGTTGTAGAGGATCTTGTAGGTGATGTTGACCTTGGCCGCGATGCTCTGGCGCACCGCCAGCAGGCCGGAGTGGTAGTACGTGCCGTCGCCCAGGTTCGCGAAGATGTGCTTCTCGTTCGTGAACGGCGACTGGCCCACCCAGGGCACGCCTTCGCCGCCCATCTGGGTGAAGGTGCTGGTGGAGCGGTCCATCCAGGTCACCATGTAGTGGCAGCCGATGCCGGCCACCGCGCGCGAGCCTTCGGGCACCTTGGTGCTGGTGTTGTGCGGGCAGCCCGAGCAGAACCAGGGCGTGCGCTCGCCGATGCCGCCGGCGTCCAGCGCCGCGAGGCTGCGCTCCTTGGCGTCGATGACCGCCAGGCGCGCCTCGATGCGCGAACGCACGTCGGCGTCCACCCCCAGCTTGATGAGCCGCTTGCCGATGGCGCGCGCGATGATGGCCGGCGTCAGGTCGGCCTTGGCGCGCAGCAGCCAGTTCTCGCTCGGGTTGGGCATCGACCATTCGCCGCCGGTCTGGTCTCCCTCGGGTTCGTCGAACTTGCCCAGCACGTTGGGCCGCACGTCGGGACGCCAGTTGTAGAGCTCTTCCTTGAGCTGGTACTCGATGACCTGGCGCTTTTCCTCGATGACGAGGATCTCCTGCAGCCCGGTGGCGAACTCGCGGGTGATGGTGGCTTCGAGCGGCCACACCACGCCGACCTTGTGCAGCCGGATGCCGATGCGACGGCAGGTGTCCTCGTCCAGCCCCAGGTCGAACAGCGCCTGGCGCGTGTCGTTGTAGCTCTTGCCGCTGGCAATGAGGCCCAGGCGCGCGTGCGGCGAATCGATGACCGTGTGGTTGAGCCGGTTGGCGCGCACATAGGCGAGCGCGGCATACCACTTGTGGTCCATGAGCCGCGCTTCCTGCTCCAGCGGCGGGTCGGGCCAGCGGATGTGCAGGCCGCCCGGCGGCATGATGAAGTCCTCAGGCAGCACGATGTTCACCCGGTCGGGGTCCACGCTCACCGTGGTGGACGACTCGACGATCTCCTGGATCGTCTTCATGCCGGCCCACACGCCGGAGAAGCGGCTCATCGCGAAGGCGTGCAGGCCCAGATCGAGGATCTCCTGCACGTTCGACGGGAAGAACACCGGCAGGCCGCACGCCTTGAAGATGTGGTCGCTCTGGTGCGCCGCGGTGGAGCTCTTGGAGATGTGGTCGTCGCCGGCGATGGCGATCACGCCGCCGTGCTTGGCCGTGCCGGCCATGTTGGCGTGCTTGAAGACGTCGGAGCAGCGGTCCACGCCCGGGCCCTTGCCGTACCAGATGCCGAACACGCCGTCGAACTTGTTGTTCTTCGGATAGAGGTCGAGCTGCTGCGTGCCCCACACCGCGGTGGCACCCAGCTCCTCGTTCACGCCGGGCTGGAAGACGATGTGGTTTGCCGCCAGGTGCTTCTTGGCATTCCACAGCGCCTGGTCGTAGCCGCCCAGCGGCGATCCGCGATAGCCGGAAATGAAGCCCGCGGTATTGAGGCCGGCGACCGCGTCGCGCTTGCGCTGCAGCATGGGCAGCCGCACCAGCGCCTGCACGCCGCTCATGAAGGCGTTGCCGCTTTCGAGTGCGTACTTGTCGTCCAGGGTGACCGACTCGAGGGCCTTGCGGATGTGCTCGGGCAGGGGCGCGTTCATGCGTGCGGCTCCTTGTTCTGTGGGGTGGCGGTCACGCGCGCGCCTCATGGACGGGCGCTGCCTGCCGGGTGTGGGGGATGGCTGTCAGTGTAGGCAAAGCCTTTCGGGAAGTCTTTTCTTTCGATGCCGCAAATGGGGTTGCTTCAGCAACATCCTTGCGAAAAATGCCGGCTGGAGAAGCAAATGCCATCGCAAAAACAGCCCCTAGGGAAAACCCGCTCCGTGGATGAAGCCGCCGCCGCCGAAGCGCCGCACGGCGCCGGCCTCGACCGCTACGACATCGCCATCCTGCGGGAGTTGCAGCAGGACGCCCGGCTGTCCAATGCCGAGCTGGCCAGCCGCATCGGCCTGTCGCCCGCGCCCACCTGGCGGCGGGTGAAATGGCTCGAGGAGCAGGGCTACATCCTGGGCTACCGTGCCGCGCTCGACCGGCGAAAGATCGGCCTGGGCGTTCTGGCCTTCGTGCGGGTCGACGCCGAGCGCAACAATGCCGACGCAACCCGCGCGCTCGAAGACGCGATCCGTGCGCTGCCCGAGGTGATCTCGTGCCACTACATCAGCGGCGCGGGCACCTTCGAGCTCGAAGTGCTGACCACCGACCTCGACGCCTATGCGCGCTGGTCGATGGACACGCTGTTCAAGCTGCCCAACGTGAAGGACCTGCACACCAGCTTCTCGCTCGGCGAAGTGAAGGGCAGCGGCGTGCTGCCGCTGGGGCATCTGGAGGGGCGGGCGAGGTAGGCGCGCAAATGCCCGGTGCAAGTACCCTCATCAGGGGGAGTCCGCTGAGCGGCTCGTGCGCTTAGGCTGCGCGTCGTCCGACAAATGAGGAGAAGTGAATGAAGGCGAAGGGAATGAGGCGGCATCTGCTGGCGATGATCGGTGCATGCATGGTGGGGGCACCCCTGGCTGCGCCGGCTCAGGAATCCGCCTCGGCGTTGCCCTATTCCGTGGTTTCGCTGGTGGGCGACAAGATCTCTCTGGTGGGATATGTGTCCGGCACGGGCAGCCATATCGACACCAACACCCTCAGCGAGCTGCCGCTGTCCGACAACGAGCTCGATCGTGCCACCCTGTTCGCGGTCGAAGACGCCCTGAAGAAAGGGAAGCCCGGCTTGCGGCCGTCCCTGCTGTCCGTGCGCGACCCGGCCATCTACGGCGCCCAGCAGGACCTTGCAGGCCCGCCCGAAAAGCAGAAGGCCTTCATCTCCTCGCTGAAGGCGGTCCTGAAGGAGCGGGGCACCGGGCGCTTCATCATCGTCACGAAGCAGCGCGGAGAAGCTCGTTTGCAGGGGCGCGATGGTCATTTCGGAAAGGGCACCCTCAACGGGCTGGGCTTCTACCTGGACCGTGCGACCCCCATGGAGAGCAATGAGACAGGGCTGGTCACCGAGGGCTTCCTGGGGCCGTTTGCCTATGTGCGGGTCAGCCTGGTCGACATGGATTCGCTCACCGTCCTGAAAGACTCCTACGGCATGGCGTCCAGCGTGCTGGTGCATGCCCTCGTCAAGGGGAGCGTCCATCCGTGGGATGCGCTCGACGCCGGTCAGAAGGTCGAGCACCTGAAGCAGCTGATCGTGCAGGCGGTGGAGCGTGCGATGCGGCCTGTGCTGAGCCAGATCTGACGGCTGCCGGCGCGCAGGCTACGGCGAGCCGAAGCCGAACCAGCGCCGCAGCGTTTCCCCGGCGTTGCGCAACACGCCTTCGAACTGCGCTCCCATGCGCGACGGGAACTGCGCCGAAGCGTCGAGCCGGCCGCGGGCCAGCGCCTGGCTGGTGAAGTCGCCCACCACGTGCAGCGCGTTGTGGGCGCCCTGGCCCCAATGGTCGCTGCGCATCGTCACCCGCGGGTCGTTGAAGCCGACCCATGCGCCGCTCACCAGCTGCGGGTGCATCAGCAGGAACCAGCCGTCGGTGTTGTTCTGGGTGGTGCCGGTCTTGCCGGCCACGTCGGCGGTGATGCCATGCACCGTGCGCAGGCCCTGGCCGGTGCCGCGGTCGACCACGCCGCGCAGCATGTCGATCAGCTGCACCGCGACGTCGGACTCGAGCACGCGCTCGGGCGGCTGCTGCGGCGGCGGCGCGAAGCGGGCCAGCACACGGCCCTGGGCATCGCTCACCTGCGTGATGAGCTGCGGTGCGCGGTACTCGCCCAGCGCGGCAATGCTCGCGTAGGCGCTGGCCATCTCGAGCAGCGACACGGAGCTGGTGCCCAGCGCCAGCGATGGCACGGCGTCCAGCTCGCTGTCGCGCACCCCGAGGCGCTGCGCGAACTGCACCACCGCCTTGGGGCCCACCTGCTGCATCACCTGGGCGGTGGTGCTGTTGCGCGAGAACACGAGGCCGTCCTCGAGGCTGGTCGTCTCGCGCTCGGCCCGCGACATGTCTTTCGGGCGCCACCACTTGCCGTCGGGCAGGCGGATCGGCTGCGCGCGGCTGGGGAACTGCTGCTGCGGGTCCATGCCGGCCTCCAGGGCCGCGCCATAGACGAACGGCTTGAAGGTCGAGCCCGGCTGGCGCCGGGCCTGCTGCACGTGGTCGTAGCTGTCGGCCACGAAGCTGCGGCTGCCCACCCAGGCGCGTACCGCGCCGGTGGCCGGGTCGATGGCGACGAAGCCGGCTTCCAGCCGCGTCTTGCGCTGGCGCAGCGCGTTCATGAAGCCATCGTCGGCACGCAGCTCGGCCAGCGCCTCGTCGGGCGTACGGCCGGCCTCCAGGGCTCGCGCATATTCCTGCGATTCGCGCACGAAGGTGTCGAGCAGCTCGGCGTGGGTGGCCCAGAAGTGGGCGAAGGGCTCGACCTTGCCGCGGGCCTGCGCATAGCTGCCCGCTCGGGTGGACAGCAGCTTGCCGCTTTCACGGCCCCATTCCACGTCGGCCACCGCCTGCAGCGCGTCGAGCTGGCGGGTCACCGCCTGGCTGGCCAGCCGCTGCAGGTTCGCGTCGAGCGTGGACTGCACCACCAGGCCGTCGGCATGGAGGTCGTAGCCCAGCGGCTCGGCCCATTCGGACAGCCAGCGCCGCACCGCGTCGGCGAAGTGCGGCGCCGGCCCCGCGTCCGGGTCCTGGCGCTTGAAGTCCAGGCGCAGCGGGCGCCGGCTCAGCTTCTCGCACAGCGCCGCATCCAGCTTGCCGTGCTTGACCATCTGCGCGAGCACCACGTTGCGGCGCTCCAGCGCACGTTCGGGCTTTTGCACCGGGTTGTAGACGCTCGTGCCCTTGAGCAGCCCGACCAGCGTGGCGGCTTCGGCCAGCGAAAGCGCGCGCGCCGGCTTGCCGAAATAGGTGCGCGCGGCCATCTCGATGCCCCAGGCGTCGTAGTGGAACGAGACGGTGTTGAGATAGGTCTCGAGGATCTCGCGCTTGGAGTAGGCGCGCTCCAGCTTGAGCGCGGTGATCATCTCCTTGAGCTTGCGCGTGGCCGAGAGCGAACGCCCGATGTCCTTGGGGAAGAGGTTGCGGGCCAGCTGCTGGGTGATGGTGGAGCCGCCCTGGCGGTTGCCCGACAGCGTGTGCAGCACCGACGACACGCTGCGCTGCCAGTCGACCCCGGGGTGCTGCCAGAACCGGTGGTCCTCGGTGGCGATCAGCGCGTCCACCACCGGCTGCGGAATCGCCTCCAGCGGCAGCCACTCCCGGTTGGTGCGGCGGAAGGTGGCCAGCACCGAACCGTCGGCTGCCAGCAGCACGCTGGGCTTTTCGTCGCGGGCCTTGAGCATGCCCTGCACGTCGGGCGTGAGGGGCACCAGCGCCAGGGTGTAGCCCGCCAGCAGCAACACGCCCACGAGAATCGCCACGCCGGCACGGCGCAGCCAGGGCATGGCCGCCGTCCGGGCCGTCTGCATGCGCGATCGCAGCCACTCTCGCCAGCTCGGGGAATCCACCAATCTCTCGCCTGTCCGATGCGCCCGGCTCATCGACCGACAGGGCCGGGCGTAAGCTCCCTGGGTCGCGCAGTGTGCGGCGTACCGGCCGCGATGCTGTAACAAATTTGCACAGCGGCCGGGATGACGAATCTCTTCAAGGAGGACTCCATGTTTCCCTGGTTCTGGATCTACGCCCCGCAGACCCACTGGCCGTGGAGCGGCGCCGTCACGCAGGACATCTCGCCCGAGACGTTTTTCGCCGGCATCAAGCCCGGCGCCGGCGTGCCTGAAATCGAACGCGACGTTTTCGAGAAGGCCTCCTACGGCAAGCAGCTCGGCTGGCTGCTCGACGCCGTGGCCGGCTCCGAAGAGGAGAAGGTCGAGGCGCTGGCGAACCTGCGCGAGCTGCACGAGGAGGTGCGGCAGATCAAGCGGCGCCACGCAGCCGACCGCGAGCGGGCTGCGATGAAGCTGCTCAGCAGGCTCGAAGAGGAAAACCCCGAGGCGCTGCGGCGTGTGCTGCAGCGCTTTGCCGCGAACGCCGCCTCGGGCCGCAGGGCCTTGCCGGCGCAATGATGCGACGCCTGTTCCGCGCGGCGGCGTGGGTTGTGCTGTGCATGGTTGCTGCGGCTCTTGCGCAAGCACAGGACCAGAAGCTGCCGCAACGCAACCTGCTGGTCGAAGTGCGCCAGGGCGACGAAGCCTCCTTCACCGTCTCGGGCGGCGGCGTGAGCGGCGGCGAGGTGGTCATCGGCTCGGATGGCCAGGTGTCGGGCCGGGCCGGGGTGCAGGTGGAGTCGCGCAGCCGCGACAGTGCTCTGGCGTCGACTCAGCAGGTGCGGGTGCTGAACGGTGGCCGGGCCGGCGTGCGTCTGGCGCAGGCCCTGCCGCTCCAGTGGTGGGAAGTGGTCGTCACGCCGCGCGGCCCGCAGGTGGTGGGCCAGACGGCATGGGCCGAGGCGGCGCGCGGCTTTGCGGTGCTGCCGCGCTGGCCCGGCGGCGAGGCGCCGGTCACGGTGGAGATCCAGGCAGAGTCGGGCAGCGTGAGCCAGCCCGGTGCGCTGCAGCCTCTCGGCCAGCCGCAGGCCGCGGTGGACTCAGCACGCACCCTCACCACCGTACAGGTGCCGTTGCGCGAATGGGTCACCATCGCCAGCAGCGGCGAGGCAGACAGCCAGAGTGCCCGCGGCGTGCTGTCCAGCCGCGACGCGCAGCGCGGTCGGCGCTGGGTGGTGCAGCTGAGGGTGAGTCCGCAGTAGCCTCTTGATGCGCGCGCGCCCTGCGCCCACACTGCCGCCCATGACGACTTCGGCACACAGGCTCTACGCAGGCGCCAGCGGCTATGCCTTCAAGGAGTGGAAGGGAACCTTCTACCCCGAGCAGATCAAGCCCGAGGACATGCTGGCCTGGTATGCGGAGCGCCTGCCCACGGTCGAGATCAACAACACCTTCTATGCGATGCCCAAGGCCACCGTGCTGGCCCACTGGGCCGAGGTGACGCCGGCGCACTTCCGCTTCGCCATCAAGGCGCCCAAGCGCATCACGCACGAAGCGAGATTGAAGGCCGATGCATCGGCCGATTCGGTGGCCTACCTCTACAAGGTGCTGGAAGCGCTGGGCAGCAAGCGCGGGCCGGTGCTGTTCCAGCTGCCGCCCTTCCTGAAGAAGGACCTGCCGCGGCTGGCCGAATTCCTGTCGCTGCTGCCGGCCGGGCATCTGGCGGCCTTCGAGTTCCGCAACGACAGCTGGTTCGACGACGAGGTGTATGCACTGCTGCGCGACGCCGGCGCTTCCCTGTGCTTCTCCGAACGAGAAGACAACGCGCCGCCGCCGCTGGTGGAGACCGCGCCCTGGGGGTACGTCCGGCTGCGGCTCGAAGACTACGCGGACGGCGACCTGGCGTCGTGGGCCGAGCGCCTGGCCGCCACCGGCTGGCAGCAGGTCCATGCCTACTTCATGCACGAGCCGACGGCACCCGGCTATGCGCACAAGCTGCAGAGCTTAAGCCTCGCGGGCTGAGCGAAACACACTCTTTCGTACCCGCCCCCACCCGTTCACGGGTACAGGCTTGCGCCGGCCCCACACGCGCAGTTCAATCACATCAGACGGGGCTTTGTTGCCGCTGGTGGCGAGAAAGGACGGGACCATGAAGTTCCTATGGCCCGAACTGCTGTGGTTGCTTGTCCTGCTGCCGCTGCTGGCAGCTGCCCGCATGTGGCTGCTGCGCCGCCGCCGAGACCAGCTGGCCGGAGCCTGGCCGGGCATGTTCGGTGCCGCTCCCGCCGCCAACCCAGGACGCGTACGTGCCAGCGAGCTGCTGCTGCTCGTGGGCCTGGCGGTGCTGATCGTGGCGATGGCGCGGCCGATGTGGTCGCTGCCGGAAACCGGCCCCGACCAGACCATCGTGCTGGCCATCGACCTGTCGGGCAGCATGGCTGCCGCCGACATCGCGCCCAACCGCCTGGCGGCAGCACAGAAGGCGGCCAAGAAGTTCGTGCAGGAACTGCCTCGCGGCGTGCAGGTCGCGGTGGTTGCCTATGCCGACAGCGCCGAGCTCGTTCAGCCGCCCACACTGGTGCGCGAACGCGCCACCGAAGCGATCGACCGCTTCCAGCTGCAAGGAGGCACCGCCATCGGCGACGGCATCGTCACCGCCCTGAGCGCCCTGTTTCCGGGGCAGGCCCTCGACCTCGCTTCGGTGCAGCAGCCACCGCCCGCGCATGCGGTGCCGGCGCCGCCGGCGGTGGCGCCCGGCTCCTATGCCGAAGGCCTGATCGTGCTGCTCACCGATGGCGAAAACACCATGGGCAGCGACCCGCTCGATGCGGCGCGGCTCGCCGCACAGCGCGGTGTCAAGGTGTGCACCGTCGGCTTCGGCACGGCCGACGGCGCCATCGTGCGTTCCGAGGGCGCGAGCGAGCATGTGGGGCTCGACGAGGTGGGCCTGAAGGAAATCGCCCGCCTGACGGCCGGCGAATATTTCCGCGCCACCAATGTCGACGAGCTCAAGCAGGTCTATAGCGAGCTGAAGAGCCGGCTGGTCACCCGCGTGCACGAGACCGAGGCCACCGCCGTGGTGGCCGGGCTCGGGGCGGTGCTGCTGCTGGCTGCCGCCGGCCTGTCGCTGTGGCGCAGCGGCGCGGTGGCGTAGACGAGCCGCCGGACCGTCAGCCCGCCGGCTGGCGCTGCAGGGCCTGCGCCAGCGTGCGCACGAAGGCCGCGGCCGCATGCCGGCGCCCGGCTTCGTTGAGATGCCCGCCGTCGTCGGTGTAGTCGGGCGCCAGCGTGTGTACCGGCTTGCCGTCGTGGTCGAAGCTGCTGCGGCGGCCGTCCGGCAGGGTCGACTCGATGCGCGCCAGGTCGAACACCAGCGCCTTGCCGTCGCCGAAGCGCGCGAGCAGGCTCTGGTTGTAGGCATTGCGCAAGGCGTTGTCGGCGTCGCCTTCGATCTCGCGGCCGAGCAGGCGCTTGAGGGGCGTCTTCCAGCCCGGCGCCTGCGAGCGCACCGGCGTCGTCACGTGCACCAGACGCGTGCCGGGGCTGGCGGCGCTCACCTGCGAGACCATCGACTCGTAGCGGCCGAGCAGGCCGTCCTGGCCTTGCGCGTCGCGGGCCACGTCTTCGTAGCAGAGCTTCAGCAGCGCGACGTCGAAGCCGCCGTCGGACGCCAGCAGCTGGCCGAACGACGCGATCTTGGTGTCCGGCACGCCGTTCCTGCCGACCTGTACGTGGAACAGCCCGGGGCCGGCCGGCGCCTGCGTGCCTTCGTCGAAGCGTTCGATGCGCAGCGTCACGCCGGTCTCGCGCACGAGGTCGCGCACGCCGTCGAGGATGTTGCGGCCCACCGACTGGTGGGCGAACAGGATGCGCGCCTGCGAGATGGCCTGCAGGTCGGCCTTCACGGCGACCAGGTCCACGGGAACCTCCGTTGAGCGTGCCGAGCAGCCGCCGAGCGCTGCCGGCACCAGGGGCGAAAGGGCCGCACCGAGCACGGCCGCACGTCGATTGAGCAGGTGGGTCATGGGATGGCTAGGAAGGGTCGGCCGCCGGCGGGGCGGCGTTGCTTTCGGGGGTGTCGGCGGGCGGCCGCTTGCGCCAGCCCACCACGCGGCCGGGATTGCCGGCCACGATGGCATACGCCGGCACCGACTTGTTGAGCACGGTGCAGGCCGAGATGATGGCGCCGCGATGGATGGTGACGCCCGGCATCACGAACACGCCGGCTCCCAGCCACACGTCGTCTTCGATCACCACCTCCTTCTCGTCCCAGCCCTGCAGCTGCCAGGGGGTGTCGGGGTCGTCGAAGCGGTGGTTCACCGACCACACCTTCACGTCCGGGCCGAAGCCGACCCAGTCGCCGATGCGCACACCGCCGCCGCCGGTGATGAACACGTTCTGCGCGAAGTTGCAGTGGGCACCGATGCGGACCTTGTCGGCGCTGGTGACGCGAAAGCCCGCCAGCACGCGCGCATGCGGGCCCAGGTGGCCGAGCACCCGCGGCAGCAGGCGGGCACGCAGCCAAACGCCCAGGCGCAGCGGCACGGCGCACAGCAGCCACAGCCATAGCTCGTCGGCGTCGGTGCGCAGCTGCCAGAGCAGGCGCTTCACGAAGCCGCCCTGCGGCTGCGGGCGGCTGTGGGCATGCTCGTGGTCTGCGCTGTCGACGATCCCGCCCATCAGCCGACTCCCGGGATCTCCTGCACCAGCAGCGGCTTCTGGTGCAGGTAGCGCGTGGTCGAACGCTTGAGATCGATGTCCTTGAACGCATGCTCCACCTGGGCTGCAGACAGGCCGGCGGCCGCCGCGGCCTCGCCGGCGGCGATGCCGTGGTTCTTCGCGTACAGGCACAGGTCAAGCTTGTCGTAGGGCAGGCTGAAATAGAACTCATCCTGGCCCTGCGGCAGCGAATAGGTGTCGGTGGTGGGCGGGCGCCGGCGAATCTCTTCAGGCACGCCCAGATACTCGGCGAGCTGGTAGACCTGGCTCTTGTAGAGGTGCGCGATCGGCTTGATGTCGGCCGCACCGTCGCCTTGCTTGACGAAAAAGCCCTGGTCGTACTCGAGCCGGTTCGGCGTGCCGGCCACGGCGTAGTTCAGGCGGTCGGCCCAGTGGTACTCGACCATCTTGCGCACGCGCTGCTTGAAGTTGGTGGCGGCCAGGATGGCGAGGTAGGCGTCCAGGGTGAGCCGCACCTTCACCTCGCGGCCTTCGGGCGAACGTGCCACCACCGAATAGAAGTTGAGACCCTGGTGCTCTGGGCCGGGCAGCACGATCTTGAACTTCCACTGCGGCGTGAACTCGGGGATGACCTGCGCCACCGCGGCATTGCGGCGCTCGTAGCACTTGAGCGCGGCCAGCGCCGGCGCGATGTCCTCGACGGTGCTGCGAATCTCGAAGCGGTTCGCCAGGAGCTGCCCCAGGCGCAGGGATTCCGGGTCGGAGTCTGCCTCGGGCATGAAGATGCCGAACACGCGCTCGGCGCCCAGCGCTCGGGCCGCCAGCGCGGCGGTCACCGAGCTGTCGATGCCGCCGGAGATGCCCACCACGATGCCCTTGCGGCGCAGGTCGCGCACCTGGCGCCGCATCGCCTCGCCGATGCGCTCGGCCTCGGCGGCCGCATCGAGCTTCAAGGCATTGCTGTCGAAAGTCATGTAGGTTCCCTCTGGATGTTGTCGTCTTCTCTGGCGGGTTCAGGCGAGCCCGATCTTGCTGATCTTGCCGGAGGCCGTCTTGGGCAGTTCGGCCACGAAGGCCACGTGCTTGGGCACCATGAACTTCTCGAGCCGGCGCTGGCAATGCTTGATGACTTCGGCCTGCGTCAGGCTGGCGCCGTCGTGCAGGGCCACGAAGGCCTTGATCGCGCTGCCCAGCACGTCGTCGGGCACGCCGATCACCGCGGCCTCCCGCACCGCCTGCATCTCGTACAGCGCGCTTTCCACCTCGCGCGGACCGACACGCTCGCCGGCGGTCTTGATGAGCTCGTCCTTGCGTGCAACGAAGTGCAGGTAGCCGTCTGCGTCCTGCCGGAACAGGTCGCCGGTGCGCAGCTCCCGCTCGCCCGGGTAGCGCCCCGGCCGCAGCGCACGCTCGGTCTCTTCGGGGCGGTTCCAGTAGCCCAGCATCACATGCGGACCGCGCACGATCAGCTCGCCCGGCTGGTCGGCTGCGGTGACCACTTCACCCTGCTCGTTCTCGATCCAGGCTTCGGTGTCGGGGATCGCGATGCCCACCGAGGTCGGCTTGGCATCCACCAGCTCGGGGGGCAGGTAGGACACGCGGGCGCACTCGGTCTGGCCGTACATCGAATAGAACCGCGCCTGCGGCAGCAGCCTGCGCCAGCGGTCCACATGCGAGGCCGGCATGGCCTGGGCCGCATTGGTGATGCACCGCACCGACGCGAAGTCGCGGGCATCGAGCTCCTTCAGGTTGAGCAGAAGCGCGCTGATGGTGGGCACCAGCGGCAAGGTGGTGGCCCGCTCCTTCTTGAGCTGCTCGATGTACTGGTACGGGTAGAGGAACTGCTTCTCGAGCACCACCGTGGCGCCGGTGCGAAACGCGGTGAGCACCTGGTAGAGCCCGTAGCCGAAGGCCAGCGGCAGCGCGGACAGGATCACGTCGCTGGCCTGGCTTTGCAGGTAGGTGCAGATGGAGCCGGACACGGCGTCCATGTTGGCGTGGGACAGCATCACGCCCTTGGGCCGGCCGGTCGTACCCGAGGTATAGATCAGGCTGGCGAGATCGAGGCTGATGTTGCGGTTGCCGGGCAGACTGGGGGCATGGGCCGCGCGCAGCGTGTCGAGCCGATGCACCTGCCTGCCGGCTTGCTGCAGCAGGGCGACGGTTTCGGCGTCGGCCTCCTGGTCGAGCACCACCACGTGTTGCAGCTGCGGGCAGCTCGCCAGCTCGTGCGCCGCGGCGGCCAGGGCGCGGGCGCCCACCATCAGCACGCGAACGCCGCAGTCGTTCAGCAGGAACGCAAGCTTGTCCGGCTTCGCCTGCGGGTTGACGGTGACGAACACGCCCGAGGCCTTCAGGGTGGCGAAGATGGCCTCGACCGTCTCGATGCTGTTGTCGTGATGGATCGCGACCCGCTGCTGGCGCAGCAGGCCGAGTGCGCGCAGGGCATGGGCGAGCGCATTGGTGTGGCGCTCCAGCTCGGCATAGCTTGCGCGCCGGCTGCCGCACACCAGCGCGGCCTTGTCGGGGAAACGCTGAGCGGTGTCGTGCAGGAACCGGTCAAGCAACATGTTCGGGCTGCTGCAGCCGCTGCGTCTTGCGCATCACGAACTGCACGATGTTGTCGACCGAATCGAGGTTCTCGGGCACCAGCTCGCGGTCGTCGACCTTCATCGAGTACGAGTGCTCCAGGAACATCACGACCTCCAGCACGCCGGTGGAGTCGATGGTGCCGGTTTCGAGGAAGGACTCGCCGTCGGCCAGCATCGCGGAAGCGTCGCCCATCAGCAGCTCGTTGATGACGAACTGGCGGATGTCAGAGCGCAACTGTTGCTCGTTCTTGAACATGGTGGGTTTCTCCCTGGGTGGGCAATTTGAAGTTGTCGACGAACAGGTGGTTGAGCAGCTGCAGCGAAGCCACCGTGGCCAGCGCCATCTCGTCGCGCTCGCTCGGCGCGGCCGGGTTTGCCTTGCTCAGCAGTTTCTCGACGGCCGGCACGTGGGCGAAGCCGCTGCGCTGCAGCGCCTCGCGCTCGAGCAGCCGGCTCGTCAGGCTGCCCCCGGCCAGGCTGGCGCCGATGGGTGCGCGGTAGGGCTGCTTGGGCCGCGACGCGATGGCGGGCGGGAGGATGTCCGCGAAGGCGCGCTTGAGGATGAACTTCTCCTCCAGCCCGCGCAGCTTGTGCCGCGGCGGAATGCGCGCTGCCAGCTCGACGAGCCGGTGGTCCAGGAAGGGCACCCGGCCCTCGATCGACTGGCCCATCATCATGCGGTCGCCCTGCGAGTTGAGCAGGTAGCACGACATGAACAGCGTCATCTCCAGGTACTGAGCCCGCGCCAGCGGGTGCCAGCGCTCGCGCCCGGGGTCGAGGTAGGCATCGAGCTCCGCGAACATCGCTTCCTCGCCGGGCATCTGCGCCCGGAAGTCGGGCGAGAAGACCCGCTTCATCTGGGCGCCGTTGCTCCAGCGGCGGCGGTGCGAGTAGTACGGGTCGGCCGTGTTCTCGAGGTCCTGCCGGAAGAACAGGCGCCAGAACGCCTCGGCCTTCGGGTCGCGCTCGATGTAGCCGTACAGGCGCGACAGCAGCGCCGGGCGCCAGGCCGACTCGGGATGGCGGGCCCAGAACCGGCGCACCTTGTCCTCGCGGAAGATGTTGTAGCCGCCGAAGATCTCGTCGGCGCCCTCGCCGGTGAGCACCACCTTCACGCCCGATTCGCGCACCAGCCGGGCCAGGCGCATAAGCGGCGCCGGCGCGGTGCGCATCATCGGCCGTTCGGCGAACCACACCACGTCGGCGAAGCTCTCGCCGATGGAGGCGCCGTCGACCTCGACCTCGCGGTGCGAGGTCTGCAGGTGGGTCACCATCTGCCGCTGGTAGTCGCGTTCGTCGAAGCGGGCATCGGCAAAGCCGACCGAGAACGTGGTCAGGTCGTTGATGTGGTGGCGCTTGACCAGCGCGGTGAGGATGGACGAATCGAGTCCGCCGCTCAGGTAGGTCGCCACCGGCACGTCGGAGCGAAGCTGCAGGCGCACCGCGTCCTGCAGCAGCTCGCGCACGTCGGCCTGCCAGGCCTCGAACGGGCGGTCTTCGTAGTCCCCCGCGTCCGGGAATTCATGGCGCCAGTATTGGTGCAGCCTGCGACGCCCGGGTTCGAGCACCAGCAAACGCCCCGGCGCCAGCTCCTCGACACCCTTGAACGGCGTGCGCGGCGGCACGGGGACCCACAGCGTCGCGATCTGCTCGATGGCGGCCGGGTCGATCTCGGCGCGCAGGCCTCCATGGGCCAGCAGGGCCTTGATCTCGGAGCCGAACAGCACGGTGCCGTCGGCCAGCGTGGCATGGAACAGCGGGCGGATGCCGACGCGGTCGCGGGCCAGCACCAGGCGGCGGCGCTTGGCGTCCCACAGCGCGATGGCGAACTGGCCGTTCAGCTCGTCGACGAAGTCCAGTCCCTTTTCCTCATAGAGGTGGACGATGGTCTCGGTGTCGCTGCGGGTCTTGAAGACATGGCCGCGCTTTTCGAGCTCGGCGCGCAGTTCGATGTAGTTGAAGATCTCGCCGTTGAAGGCGACCCACACGCTGCCGTCTTCGTTGCACAGCGGCTGCTGACCGCCGCCGAGGTCGATGATCGACAGGCGCCGATGGCCCAGCCCGATGCCGGGCGCCTGGAAATAGCCTTCTTCGTCGGGGCCGCGGTGCGTGAGCGCGCGCGTCATCCGGCGCAGCGCGAGGCCGTCAGCCGGTTGAAAGTCTTGATGCCAGAGGCCCGCAACGCCGCACATGAATTTCGTGAATTCGTGAACCATTCGCCTCGATGGAGGCGCCTGGAGGCTGGCAAATATCACACGCGTTACAAGTGGCGACTAGCCTCCAATTGGGGGTTCCTGCCCGGCGACCCCCGCGAGCCGGGGGCCGCAAAGGCGGCAATATTTCTCAGTTGGCGGCGCCGGGCCGGCCCGAGCCGTTCAGCGCCTGGGCCACAGGACCCACATGCGCAGCGGCTGCTTCATGCGCCCGGCGTACTCCTCGGCGCCTTCCGTCCAGCCCCAGAAGTAGTCGGCCCGCACCGCGCCGGTGATGGCGCCGCCGGTGTCCTGCGCGACCATGAGCCGCTGCAGGGGGCGGGCCGGCGGCGGGCTGGGCGACCAGGGCTGCGGCTCGGTGGTGGAGATCCACACCAGCGTGCCCAGCGGCACCGACGCCTTGTCGACCGCCAGCGAACGTCCCGGGGTCAGCGCCACGCCCTGGGCGCCGAGCGGGCCGACGCTCGGGTCGGGCAGCGGCTCCTCGCGGAAGAACACGTAGCGCGGGTTGGCATGGATCATTTCCTTCACCCGTGCCGGGTTGGCCCGGGCCCATTCCTTGATCGCCGGCCAGGAGGCCTGCTCCAGCGTGAAGGCGCCGCGATCGACGAGCCAGCGCCCCACCGACTGGTAGGGCTGGTCGTTGTGCCCGGCGAAGGCCAGCCGCACCACCTGCTGGGTGTCGGTGAACCGCAGCCGCCCCGACCCTTGCACCTGTAGCAGCAGGGCATCGAGCGGATCGGCCACCCAGGCGATCTCCCGGCCGCGCAAGGCGCTGCGGGCGGCCGGCAGGGTCTCGATCTCGCTGCGGCTGTACCAGGGCTTGCGCCGCGCCAGGTCGCCGGGCGGCGCATGCAGCGGCACGGTGTGGCGCGCGGTGCGCTTGCGGGAAGCCTCGACCAGCGGTTCGAAGTAGCCGGTGATGAGGCCGTCGGCGTTGCCGTCCTGCGCTTCCACGCGGTAGGGCTGGAACTGCTGCTGCAGCCATGCCCGCAGCCTGGTTTCGTCGATGTCGCGCTGCTCCCGCGCGCTCGCGCAGGCGGCCTCCCAGCCGGCGGCCGGCTTCTGGCAGCTGCGCAGCAGCGCCACCCAGCTGTGGATCACCGCGTCGGCGCTCCAGCCCGGCAGTTCGTCCCAGCGCACCGCCTGCCAGCGCGAACGTTCGCGCACGATCGGCGGCACATCGAGAGGCGCCGGCGCTGCAGCGATCGGCGGTGGCGGGGCCGGCGGCGGCGGCGTGCTGCCGCAGCCGGCCAGCAGTGCCACGCCCAGCGCGCCTAAGATGCCCGCCAGCATGCGCCCGGGGGCGCCTCGTCTTATTCCATTCATCGTCTTCATCACCATGTGGCTCCTGTTGCTCGAAGCCCTGGCCGCTTTGTTCATACTCATCTTCGTGGTCTGGTGGACCATGTTCTCGGGTCGAAAGAAGGGGGAGCCGCCTTCGGCCGGGCGCGACGACAACGACGACGGCGCCCGCGGCTGACTTGCCGCGGTCATGAGGCGGCTTGCGCTGCCGGCGCAGCCCGCGGCGGCAGCAGGAATGACATCGGCCTGCCCGCCAGCCGCGCGCGGATGGCCGCATAGATGCGCTGCCGGTCCCCCACACGGATGCCGCGCGAACGCATCGCCAGCTTGAAGGCCAGGAAGAAGCTCACCGTGAGGTTGAGCAGGCCGGTGAACGGGATCGCCGCCACGCACCACCAGAACTCGTGCGAATGGAGCAGCCCGGCACCGAGGGTGCCCAGTGCCGCGGCGATCTGTCCGCTCGACAGCGTGACGTGGCGCACCTCGATCGGCAGCGCGAAGAAGCCGGCCACCGCGGGCACCAGGCCCAGCATCAGGCCGAGCGAGATGTTCGAGGTGAGGCCGGAGATGTTGGCTCGCCACCAGCGGGCCCAGCGCTCGGCGCGCGAGGCGCCCAGCACCGCGACGAAACGCGGGTTCCAGCGGATGGCGCTGTCGAGCTTGTGCAGCACGAACCAGTTCTCGGCCCAGCCGGCGATCAGGCTCGACAGGAACAGCAGCACGCCGGTGAAGGCGGCATACAGCGGCGTGGGGCCGAGCAGCGACAGGGTCTCCAGGCTGTGACGCGCGGCGTGTTCGCCCACCAGCGGGGCGCCGAAGGTGACCCAGCCGAGCCCCTGCAGCAGCAGCACGACCGGAATGACCACCACCACGTTGCCCACGATGCCGGCCACTTGCGAGCGGATCAGGTGCGCCACCTGGTCGACGAATCCTTCCAGCTTGTCGTCGCTCGACACGTCTTCGAGTCGGGCGGCCATGGCCGGCGCCGTCATTGCCGGCTGCTTGGTGGCGACCGTCCAGTGCAGCAGATGGATCAGCACGAAGCTGCCCGCATAGTTGACGCCCGCCAGCAGGCCGGCCCAGAAGGCGGAGAAGCCCAGGGCCATGACCAGGAACTTGGCCAGCGTGGTGAAGGCGATCACCAGCCCGCCGCCGGCCGCCTTGGCCAGCATCGCCAGGTATTCGGCGCGGTCGCGGGTGATGTAGTGCTCGCCGGTCTCGGCGCTGCGCTCGGCCACCTTGCGCGCCAGCATGGAGTAGGTGCGGGCGAACGGCGCACGCAGGCTGCGGCGGCGCGCGGCGGCTTCCACCAGCTCGGCCAGTAGGCGGCTGAGTTCGGCTCCGGGCTGCGGCGCGATGGCGCAGGTGAGCAGTTCCTCGATCCGGTGGGTGCGTTCGAACAACTGGTCGAGCTGGAACACGATGTCCACCGAGACGCCGTGCTCCTCCAGGTGCTCGCGCACCGTGCCGGCCGCGGTGCGGCAGGCGTCCAGCAGGGCGCGCAGGTACTGCACGTCGCGCAGCACCGCGGCGGTGTCGCCGGCCTCGGCATGGTCGCGCATCTGCTCGGCGGCACGCGCCAGCTGCCGGAAGGGCTGGCCCGCCAGCGCCGAGGCGCTCATGCGCTGGCGGATTGGGCCGGAAAAGCCGACGGCCCGCACCTGGGCGGCCAGGAACATGATCGCGTCGTGGAACGGCTCGCGCCAGCCCATCGGGCCCGGCGTTTCGGCGGCCGTCGCCTCGCTGAACAGCGAGCCCAGGCGGGTGAGCGTGTCCTCGTCGAGCGCGCGCAGCCAGCGGGCGTCGTCGGCGTCGGAAAACAGCAGGCCGAACAGCTCGGCCAGGTCGGTGGTGGCCGGGGTGTGGGGCAGCAGCCGCGTGCGCAGCCGCTCGCCGATCTCGTTGAAGAACGCCAGCCGCGGGGCGAAGCCGAAGTCGGCCAGCAGCGCCGCCACGTCGATCTCGCGCCAGAAGGCCGCCAGCAGGGCGGCCACGTGGCTGCGGTGCTCCGGGTGCTTGTCGAGCACGTTGAGCAGGTGGCGGATGCGCAGCACCGCGGTCAGCGTGGCGTTGCTGCCGACGTCCAGCGCCGGGTCGGCCGGGGCGCGATGCCGGATCCATTCGAGCAGGCGGACGAGCCACAGGTGCCGCTCGGGCAGCGGCGCCTTCGGGTCGGCCGCATTCAGCAGCGCGGTGAGGTCCCAGGCCGAACGCCGGCGGCGCGATGCGCCGCGGGAGGTGGATGGAGGCGCCATTCAGTGCAGCGCCGTGTTCATGCTCAGCTCGAAGGCCGGCACCGGCGTGTCGAAGAACTGTGCAGCGTCGGTGACGCAGAAGAAGGTGCCCTGCATCTGCCCGCGCGGCGTGGCGATCTGCACCCAGCTCGAGTATTCGAAATGCTCGCCGGGCTTGAGGAGCGGCTGGTTGCCCACCACGCCCAGGCCTCGCACTTCCTGTGTCTTGCCGGCCAGGTCGGTGATGATCCAGTGCCGTGCGATCAGCTGGGCCGGCACGTCGCCGGTGTTGTGGATCACGATCGTGTAGGCGAACGAGTAGGTGGACCGGGTCGAATCGGACTGGTCGGGCAGGAAGCGCGTGGCAACGCTGCAGGTGAATTCGGGCTTGGCCATGCCGGCATTCTAGGAAGCGTCCCTAAAATCGCCGGCTTACCCCCGAGGAAGTCATCACCATGCCGCGCACCTACCGCATCGCCCCCAGCATCCTGTCTGCAGATTTCGCGCGGCTCGGCGAAGAGGTGCGCAACGTCATCGCGGCCGGCGCCGACTGGGTCCACTTCGACGTGATGGACAACCATTACGTGCCCAACCTGACCTTCGGGCCGATGATCTGCGAGGCGCTGCGCAAGCATGCCGCCCGCCCCGACGGCACCCGTGTGCCGATCGACGTGCACCTGATGGTGCAGCCGGTGGATGCGCTGGCCCAGGCCTTCGCGAAGGCCGGCGCCGACCTGGTGAGCTTCCACCCCGACGCCAGCACCCACGTGGACCGCACGCTGCAGCTCATCAAGGCCGAAGGCTGCCAGGCGGGCCTGGTGTTCAACCCGGCCGAGCCGGTCGACGTGCTCGAGTGGGTGATCGACAAGGTGGACCTGGTGCTGATCATGAGCGTGAACCCGGGCTTTGGCGGGCAGAGCTTCATCCCGGCGGCGCTGAAGAAGATCGAGAAGGTGCGCAAGCTGATCGACGCGAGCGGGCGCGACATCCGGCTCGAGGTGGACGGCGGCATCAAGACCGACAACATCCGGCAGGTGGCCGACGCCGGCGCCGACACCTTCGTGGCCGGCAGCGCCATCTTCGGCAAGCCCGACTACAAGGCGGTGATCGACAGCATGCGGGCGCAGCTGGCCGCGTGAAGCGCTTCACCGGCATCGACGCGGCCATCGTCGACCTCGACGGCACGATGGTCGACACGCTCGGCGATTTCGTCGTCGTGCTCAACCGCATGCTGGCCGACCTGGGCCTGCCGGCCATCGAGCGCGGCTTCGTCGAGCGCACCGTCGGCCAGGGTTCCGAGCACCTGCTGCGCTGCACCCTGGCCCGCAGCCAGGATGCCGCCGGCGTGCAGCGGCTCTATCCGCAGGCGTGGGCCCGCTACGAGCACCACTACCTGGCGATCAACGGCGACCATGCAGACGTCTACCCCGGGGTGGTCGAAGGCCTGGAGCGCCTGGCCGCGCAAGGGCTCAAGCTGGCCTGCACCACCAACAAGCCGACCGCATTCGCCCGGCCGCTGCTCGAAAGCAAAGGGCTGGCGCGTCATTTCAGCGTGCTCTTCGGCGGCGATGCCTTCGAGCGCAAGAAGCCCGACCCCTTGCCGCTCATCAGGACCTGCGAGGCGCTGGGCACGGCGCCGTCGCGCACGCTGATGCTGGGCGACTCGAGCAACGATGCCCGGGCCGCGCGAGCCGCCGGCTGCCCGGTGGCGCTGGTGACCTACGGCTACAACCATGGCGAGCCGGTGCAGGGCGTCGATGCAGACGCCTACCTCGACCGGCTCGACCAGCTCCTGCTGGGCTGATCCGCTGCGGGTCAGGAGTCGCGGCCGCGGCGATTGGTGGCCGGCTCGGCGCCCAGCAGCAGCTCCTTCAGCGCCGCGTCGGCCGGGGCCTTGCCCAGCCAGATCTTCAGCAGCGAGTTGAAGAACTCGGCCTCCCGGATCGGCTCCGCATGCGCCGGCTTGCCGTTGACGACGATCGTGGTGCCGGCGCCGGGCACGTAGTCGATGTCGAAATAGTCGCCGCTCGCCAGCTTCTTGCGGGCCGCGAAGATCTCACCGAGCTTGATGGTGCCGGGGATCGCCTTGGCGAACTCCTCGCGGGTGGCGTTGTCTTCCATGCCGCGCGTGAACAGCTTGCCGAGCTCGTTGGCGTCGATCTCGCGCAGCATCACGATGTGCATGCGCTTGGGGCCTGGCGCCGCCAGCACCGCCTCGGCCGTGGCCGACTTCGCCCCCAGGTACAGCCCGGCGGCGTACACCTTGAACATCAGCTTGTAGCGCAGGCCGGCGCCGTTGAGCTGGAGCTTGCTGCCCGCCAGCGTGGCTTCGCGTTCGAACTTGATGCCTGCCACTTCGACCGGCGCTTGCTGCGCGAACGACAGGACGGGGGCGGCGAGGGCGGCGCTGGTCAGAGCCGCGAGGAGTGCACGACGAAACACGGAGAACCTCCGGGGTCAGTCCCAAAAAAGCACGAGTGTGCTTTCCTGGTGGAGGGGTGTCCATCGAGGAAGTCACGGGGTGCGTCGCGTCGCGTGTCACCAACGCGACAGGCTGCGCGGCGCGAGGCGGGCGGCCGTGCACAAACGCACGCTGCTAAACTGCCCCGCCATGTTCATTTCGCGCAAACACACCAAGGGGTCGCACGACCGGGGAGCCTGGCCCTGGCGTCGCCCGCATCTGCTGGTGTCGTTTGCCGCCTGAGCGGTCGCGCTTCCTTCTTCCTTCTTGAAGCGCTCCGCCTTCGCGGCGCCTTTCGGCTGCAATGGCGCAGCCGGTTCCTAGGTGAGAGCCGTCGTGCCTTGGTGCATGGCGGCTTTCGGGCACAGGAGGCCCCCCGTGATCACTGAACTCGAATTCAAGAGCCTGGCCGCACAGGGCCACAACCGCATTCCCCTCATCGCCGAGGCTTTCGCCGACCTCGAGACGCCGCTGTCGCTCTACCTGAAGCTGGCGGGCAACTCGAAATACAGCTTCCTGCTGGAGTCGGTGGTAGGCGGCGAGCGCTTCGGCCGCTATTCCTTCATCGGGCTGCCGGCGCGCACCCTGCTGCGCGCCACCGGGCGCACCACCGAAGTGGTGACCGATGGCCAGGTGGTCGAGACGCACGAAGGCAACCCGCTCGATTTCATCGCCGAGTACCAGCAGCGCTTCAGGGTGGCGCTGCGGCCCGGGCTGCCGCGCTTCTGCGGCGGGCTGGCCGGCTACTTCGGCTACGACACGGTGCGCCTGATCGAGCACAGACTGGCCCGGACGCAGAAACCCGGCGGCATCGGCACGCCCGACCTCCTGCTGCTGCAGACCGAGGAGCTGGCGGTCATCGACAACCTGTCGGGCCGGCTGTACCTCATCGTCTATGCAGACCCGGGGCAGCCGGAAGCCTTCTTCAAGGGCAAGCGCCGCCTGGCCGAACTCGCCGACAAGCTCAAGTACAGCGTGACCGCGCCGCCGGTGAAGCGCGGCGTGTCGTACGCCGTCGAACGCGAGTTCGACAAGGCCGACTATCTGGCCGCGGTGCTGAAGGCGAAGGAATACATCGCCGCCGGCGACATGATGCAGGTGCAGGTCGGCCAGCGGCTGAAGAAGCGCTACACCGAGTCGCCGCTGTCGCTGTACCGCGCGCTGCGGTCGCTCAACCCCTCGCCCTACATGTACTACTACGACATGGGTGACTTCCACATCGTCGGCGCGTCGCCGGAGATCCTGGTGCGGCACGAGCATGTGCCCGAGGGCGAGAAGATCATCATCCGGCCGATCGCCGGCACCCGCCCGCGCGGCGCCACGCCCGAGCAGGACAAGGCGCTCGAAGAGGAACTGCTGGCCGACCCCAAGGAGCGCGCCGAGCATGTGATGCTCATCGACCTGGCGCGCAACGACATCGGCCGCATCGCGCAGACCGGCAGCGTCAAGGTGACCGAGGCCTTCGTGGTCGAGCGCTACTCGCACGTGATGCACATCGTGAGCAACGTCGAGGGCCTGCTCAAGCCGGGCATCAGCAACCTCGACGTGCTGCGCGCCAGCTTCCCCGCCGGCACGCTGACCGGCGCGCCGAAGATCCGCGCGATGGAAATCATCGACGAGCTGGAGCCGGTGCAGCGCGGCATCTACGGCGGCGCCTGCGGCTACCTGAGCTTCGCCGGCGACATGGACGTGGCGATCGCCATCCGCACCGGCATCGTCAAGGACAACACGCTGTACGTGCAGGCGGCCGCCGGCGTGGTGGCCGACTCGGTGCCCGAGCTCGAATGGAAGGAGACCGAGGCGAAGGCAAGGGCGCTGCTGCGGGCAGCCGAGCTGGTGGAAGAAGGTTTTTGAAGGCGAAGGAGCAGACCATGCTGTTGATGATCGACAACTACGACTCCTTCACCTTCAACCTCGTGCAGTACTTCGGCGAGCTGGGCGAAGAGGTCAGGACCGTACGCAACGACGAGATCACCCTCGACGAGATCGAAGCACTGAAGCCGCAGCGCCTGGTGCTGTCGCCCGGGCCGTGCTCGCCGGCCGAAGCGGGCATCTGCGTGAGCGCCATTCAGCACTTTGCCGGCAAGCTGCCCATCCTCGGCGTGTGCCTGGGGCACCAGAGCATCGGCGCGGCGCTGGGCGGCAGGATCATCCGCGCGCAGCGGCAGATGCACGGCAAGACCAGCGTCATCACGACCGACCAGCGCGGCGTCTACGCCGGCCTGCCGCGTGACTTCACCGTCATTCGCTACCATTCGCTGGCCATCGAAGAGGCGAGCCTGCCCGAGGTGCTGGAGATCACGGCGCGATCGGAAGACGGCGAGATCATGGGTGTGCGCCACAGGAGCCTTCCGATCGAAGGCGTGCAGTTCCACCCCGAGTCCATCCTGACCGAGCACGGTCACGCGATGCTGAAGAACTTCCTGGAACAAACCCACTGAGCGGGGCTGCACATGACGATCACCAACACCGAGGCGCTGCAGCGCACGATCGAGCACCGCGAGATCTTCCACGACGAGATGCTCTCGCTCATGCGCCGCATCATGGGCGGCGAGATGTCGCCGGTGATGATCGCCGCGCTGGCGGTCGGCCTGCGGGTCAAGAAGGAAACCATCGGCGAGATCGCCGCGGCCGCGCAGGTGATGCGCGAGTTCGCCACCCCGGTCACCGTGGCCGACCGGACGCACCTGGTCGACCTGTGCGGCACCGGCGGCGACGCCTCGCACACCTTCAACATCTCGACCGCCGCCATGATCGTGGCCGCCTCGGCCGGCGCGCGGGTGGCCAAGCACGGCGGGCGCGCGGCGTCCTCGGCCTCCGGCAGCGCCGACGTGCTGGAGGCGCTGGGCGCCAACATCATGCTGAGCGCGCCGCAGATCGCCACCTGCCTGCAGGAAACCGGCATCGGCTTCATGTTCGCACCCAACCACCATCCGGCGATGAAACACGCCGCGCCGGTGCGCAAGGAGCTGGGGGTGCGCACCATCTTCAACATCCTGGGCCCCCTCACCAACCCGGCCGGCGCGCCCAACCAGCTGATGGGCGTGTTCCACCCCGACCTGGTCGGCATCCAGGTGCGGGTGCTGCAGCGCCTGGGCTCCGAGCATGTGCTGATCGTCTACGGCATGAACGGCATGGACGAGATCTCTCTGTCGGGCGAAACGATGATCGGCGAGCTGAAGAACGGCGAGGTGCGCGAATACGTGGTGCACCCGAGCGATTTCGGCCTGCCGGTGTACGACACCCGCGTGCTGCGGGTGGCCAGCAAGGAGGAGTCGGTGCAATGCATCCAGCGGGCGCTGGCCAATGAAGACGGCCCGGTGCGCGACATCGTGCTGCTCAACGCGGCCGGCGCGCTGTACGCATCCAACGTGGCTGCCTCCATCGCCGAAGGCGTGAAGCTGGCGCGCGAGGCGGTGGCCTCGGGCAAGGCACTGGCCAAGCTGAGCCAGTTCGTCGCGGTGACGCAAAAGCTCAAGGGCGAGTGACGGCATGGCTGACATCCTCAACAAGATCGTTGCGGTCAAGCATGAAGAGATCGCGGCGGCGCGGGCCCGGCGCTCGCTGGCTTCGCTGCGCGGCGAGGCGGAGTCGGCCGAGCGCCGCGCCGACCTCCGCGGCTTCGAGGCCGCGCTGCGCGGCCAGGTCGCCCAGGGCCGGGCGGCGGTGATCGCCGAGGTCAAGAAGGCGAGCCCGAGCAAGGGCGTGCTGCGCGAGCACTTCGTGCCGGCCGACATTGCCGCGAGCTATGCCCGGCATGGCGCGGCCTGCCTCAGCGTGCTCACCGACGAACAGTTCTTCCAGGGCTCGGCCGACTACCTGAAGCAGGCCCGGGCGGCCTGCGCGCTGCCGGTGCTGCGCAAGGACTTCATGGTCGACCCCTACCAGGTGTTCGAGGCGCGGGTGATGGGCGCCGACTGCATCCTGCTCATTGCCGCTTGCCTGTCCGACGGCCAGATGGCCGAGCTCGAAGCCACCGCGTTGGCGCTGGGCATGGCCGTGCTGGTGGAGGTGCACGACGGTGCCGAGCTGGAGCGGGCGCTGGCGCTCAGGACGCCGCTGGTGGGCATCAACAACCGCAACCTGCGCACCTTCGAGGTCACGCTCGACACCACGCTCGGCCTGCTGCCCGAGGTGCCGGCCGACCGGCTGCTGGTGACCGAAAGCGGCATCCTGGCGCGCGACGACGTTCGCCGCATGCGCGGCGCCGGCGTGCATGCGTTCCTGGTCGGCGAAGCGTTCATGCGGGCAGCCGACCCGGGTGCCGCGCTGGCGGCGCTGTTCGGCTGATGGACCTGTTCGGCGCCGACAACCGCCTGCGCGAGCCGCTGTCCGCCAGCTTCGACCGGGTGCCGGACGACTGGCGTGCGGTCACCGAAGCCTTCCGGCATTCGCCCCAGGGCGCGGCGCTGGTCGAACACGTCGATCGGCGGGTGAGGGAAGGGGCGGTGGTCTACCCCGCCCACCCCTTGCGGGCGCTGGATCTCACGCCGCTGGCCGCGGTGCGTGTCGTGATCCTGGGTCAGGACCCGTACCACGGCCCTGGCCAGGCGCAGGGGCTCGCGTTTTCGGTGCCGCCAGGCCAGAAGCTGCCGCCCAGCCTGCGCAACATCTACGCCGAAGTGATGGCCGACCTCGACTGCGAGGCTGCCGTGGACGGCGACCTGACGCGCTGGGCGCAGCAGGGCGTGCTGCTGCTCAACACCGTGCTGTCGGTGGAAGACGGGCAGCCGCAAAGCCATGCCAACCGCGGCTGGGAGCAGCTGACCGATGCGTTGATCAGCGAGGTGTCGGCCCATGCGGGCCCGAGCGTCTTCCTGCTGTGGGGTGCGCCGGCGCAGCGCAAGCGCGGCCTGATCGACGAGCGGCGCCATGCCGTGTTCACCGCCAACCATCCGTCGCCGCTGTCGGCCCGGCGGCCCCCGGTGCCCTTCATCGGCTGCCGCCATTTCAGCCTGGCCAACGCCTGGCTGGCCCAACATCGGCCGGGCAATGCGGCGATCCGCTGGTAAGCCCCGAGGAACCCGCGGCGCGCCGCAGTATCCACAGTAGCGTCGCGCTGAAGCCGTCGCCAGAATCACGACCCATGAAAGACGCCGTACTCGCGTTCAAGCCCGACCCCCGCGGCAGCTCGCCGCTGTACCTGCAGCTGGCGCAGAAGCTCGCGCAGATCATTCGCGACGGCCACTACAAGGCCGAGGAGGCGCTGCCCTCCGAGCGCACCCTGTCGGACGCGCTGCACATCTCGCGGGTCACCGCACGCAAGGCGATCGACCAGCTGGTGGACCAGGGCCTCATCGTGCGCAAGCGCGGTTCGGGCAACTACATCGCGCCCAAGCTGGAGCAGCCCCTGTCACGGCTCACCAGCTTTTCGGAAGAGCTGCGCCAGCGCGGCTACACGCCCGGGTCGCGGTGGCTCAGCCGTGCCGTCACGCTGGCCTTGCCCGACGAGCAGCTGAGCCTGGGGCTGTCGCCCGGCACCCGGGTGGCGCGGCTGGAGCGCCTGCGCCTGGCCGACGATGCGGTGATGGCCTACGAGGTGAGCGTGATCCCGGAGTCGGTGCTGCCCAATCCGCTGGCGGTGGACGGGTCGCTCTACGAATGCCTCACCGCGAGCGGCAAGGCGCCGGCACGCGCGCTGCAGCACATCCGCGCGCTCAATGCCGATGAGAAGCTGGCCGAGCGCCTGGAGGTGCCCACCGGCCAGGCGGTGCTCTTCATCACCCGCGTCGGCTATCTCGAGACGGGGCAGGCGGTGGAACTCACCCACTCGTACTGCCGCAGCGACTACTACGACTTCGTGGCCGAGATGCGCCGCTGAGCCCGCGCGCCGCACCGGGCGGTGCGGCCGTCTTGGTCTCTAACTGGTATCTCTTGTATCGACCCTGCGCAGCCGGTCGGCCGAGCGCTCGTTGCGCCTGTCCATGGGGAAAGCGCTGCAGCATGCGCGGCCAGCCCATACCAGACCAATTGACAATCTGGTATTTCTGGTACTAGACTGGTATCAGACTTTTCGCAGCCGAGGGCGCCCAGGTGGGCCGCGCGACGGCACCGCACCACCGACCCCACAGGAGTTCGTTCCATGAGTCTTCGGCTGTTCCTTTCGTCGTTCTTGCTGGCGCTTGGCCTGGCGACCACCGCGCCTTCGGTGCTGGCCCAAACCACCGCGCCCGCGGCCGACGCGTCGGCGGGGGCGAGCGTGCCGGCGGCGATCACGCCGGCGCCGGCGGCGGTGCCGGCGGCGAAGCCGGCGACCAAGACGGTCGAGTCGGTGGAG
>NZ_SWAR01000051.1 GCF_006386545.1 Methylibium rhizosphaerae
AGCAAAGCTGTCTGAGCTCCGAAGCCGCAGGCTGAGGGCGAGTTCTTTGCTCGCCCTCGGGACGCAAGCTGCGCAGGGTAGTCGGCCCGTTCAGGGCCGACCGAGCACAGTCGGGGTGCCCTTCTTTTGGTTCCTTTTCTTGGGCAAGCAAGAAAAGGGACTGCGCTGCCGGGCGCACATCCCGGCGGGCTGCCACATCGACAGACACCCTCACCGATCTGGCTGAGCGAGTCTTCTTCGCAGTCCTCTGAGCCTCCGGGGCGGGAGCGGGCCTGCGCAATGGGTCAGCACTTCGCCCCGTTCATCAGCTTGCGCAGCCCCTCCTGGTCGAGGATGCGGATCTGCCGCTGCCTGACCTCCAGCAGCCCTTCCTCCTGGAAGCGCGAGAAGGTGCGGCTCACCGTTTCGAGCTTCAGACCCAGGTAGCTGCCGATCTCCTCGCGCGTCATGCGCAGCACCAGCGACGACGGCGAGAAGCCGCGTGCCTGCAGGCGCTGGGTCAGGTTGAGCAGGAAGGCGGCGAGCCGCTCCTCGGCGCGCATGCTGCCCAGCAGCAGCATCACGCCGTGGTCGCGCACGATCTCGCGGCTCATGATCTTGTTGAACTGGCGCTGCAGGTCGTTGAACTCGCGGCTCAGTTCTTCCAGGCGCTCGTACGGGATCACGCAGACCTGCGAGTCCTCGAGCGCCACGGCGTTGCAGCTGTGACGGTCGTTGCTGATGCCGTCGAGGCCGAGCAGCTCGCCGGCCATCTGGAAGCCGGTCACCTGGTCGCGGCCGTCTTCCGACGAGACACAGGTCTTGAAGAAGCCGGTGCGCACCGCATAGATCGACTGGAAGGCATCGCCCGCGCGGAACAGCAGGCCGCCCCGGGACACCGTGCGGCGCAGCGCCACCATGTTGT
Source organism: Methylibium rhizosphaerae (assembly GCF_006386545.1). Lineage (GTDB taxonomy): Bacteria > Pseudomonadota > Gammaproteobacteria > Burkholderiales > Burkholderiaceae_C > Pseudorivibacter > Pseudorivibacter rhizosphaerae. Next base: position 905 of record NZ_SWAR01000051.1, read on the forward strand.
CCAGCCGTTCGAGCTCGGCATCGGGCAGGCCCACGGGCAGGCACAGCTCCCGCAGGTTGCAGCTCGAGCAGGCCACCTTGAAAGGCGACGGGCGCGGGCTGTTGCCGGCGGCATGGGCGTTGGCGGGGCGGGCGGCCTCGGGCAGGGGAGTGGCGGTCATTGAGGGCTCCAGGTGCGGCAGGCCGTGCATGACCTGCCTCAACACGGCTTCGATTCTTTCGCCGCGTGCCCCCGCGGAGCTTGATGCAGGTCAAGCCGCCCGGGCTTCGCGCTGGGCACAGTGTCGGCATGATGCAAGCCCGGCCTTTCGTGACGCACAACCCATTGCCGCCGCTCGATGAAGCGCTGCTCAAGCGCTTCGACGTGCCGGGGCCGCGCTACACCTCCTATCCCACTGCAGACCGGTTCGTCGAGGCCTTCGGCCCGGAGGAATACCGCCGCGCGCTGCAGCAGCGCGCCGATGGCGCGATGGTGGGCGGGCGCACGCCGCTGTCGCTGTACGTGCACATCCCGTTCTGCGAGTCGGTGTGCTACTACTGCGCCTGCAACAAGGTGGTCACCCGGCACCACGAGCGCGCGGCCGAATACCTGGCGGCGCTCGAGGACGAGATGGCGCTGCACGTGGCGGTGCTCGGCCGGGGCCAGAGGGTGTCGCAGCTGCACCTGGGCGGCGGCACGCCGACCTTCCTGTCCGACGCCGAGCTGCAGCACCTGATGGAGAGGCTGCGCGAGAACTTCTCGCTCGTCAGCGGCGCCGAGACCTCCATCGAGGTCGATCCGCGCACGGTCAGCGAAGAGCGGCTCGCCTTCCTGGCCCGGTTGGGCTTCAACCGCCTGAGCTTCGGGGTGCAGGACTTCGATCCGCAGGTGCAGAAGGCGGTCAACCGCGAGCAGCCGTTCGACAGCGTGCGCACGCTGGTGGTAGCGTCGCGCCGCATCGGCTTCGAGTCGCTCAACGTCGATCTCATCTACGGCCTGCCGAAGCAGACGCCCGAGTCGTTCGCCCGCACGGTGGCCCAGGTCGGCGAGCTGCGGCCCGACCGCATCGCCCTGTACGCGTATGCCCACCTGCCGCAGCGCTTCAAGCCGCAGCGCCGCATCGACGACCATGCGCTGCCCACCGGCGCGCAGCGCATCGCCATGCTGCAGCAGGGCATGGCCGGCTTCGAGCAGCAAGGCTACGTCTACATCGGCATGGATCACTTCGCGTTGCCGAACGACACGCTCGCGGTGGCCAAGCGGCAGGGGCGGCTGCATCGCAATTTCCAGGGCTACAGCACGCAGCCCGACTGCGACCTCATCGGCCTGGGCGTGTCGGCCATCGGCCGCATGGGCGCCACCTACAGCCAGAACGCCAAGACCCTGCCCGAGTACTACGACGCCGTGCGCCAGGGGCAGCTGCCCATCGTGCGCGGGCTGGCGCTCAGTCGCGACGACCTGGTGCGGCGCGCGGTGATCATGGCCTTGATGTGCCAGGGGCGGGTGGAGTTCGAATCGATCGAGCTGGCCCACCTGATCGGCATGCGCGACTACTTCGCCGCCGAGTTCGAGCAGCTCGAGGCACTGGCCGAGCAGGGGCTGGTGGAGCTGGAGCCGGGCGCAATACAGGTCACGCCGACGGGCTGGCATTTCGTGCGCGCGGTCGCGATGGTGTTCGACCGCTACCTGCAGGCCGACCGCCTGCGTGCGCGCTTCTCGCGAATCATCTGACGGGCCGATGTGGACCTTGCCCTCATCCTGAGCGCTGCATTGCTAGGCCTGGCCGGCGCGGCGCACTGCACAGCCATGTGCGGCGCGGCCGGTGCCGGCGTCGTGCGTGCCTGCTCTGGCGGGCATGCCGTGCAGGGCTGGGCGGCGTTCCTGTCGGGGCGCACCCTGGGCTATGCCCTCGGCGGGGCGGTGGCGGCTTCCGCCGTTTCGCTGCTGGCGGTGCTGGGCGAATCGGCCGGGCTGCTGCGCGGCCTGTGGGCACTCTTTCATACGGCGGCCTTCGGCCTCGGGCTCTGGCTGCTCATCACCGCCAGGCAGCCTGCCTGGCTGAAGCAGATCGGCCGGGCCCCGGCCGTACCGGCTGCCGGCGGCTGGCAGCGCGTGCAGGGTCCGCTGCGCGCCGGTGGCGCCGGGCTGGCCTGGCTGGGCTGGCCTTGCGGCTTGCTGCAGTCGGCCCTGGTGGTCGCCGCGCTGGCGAACACCGCGGCCGTGGGCAGCCTGGTGATGGTGTCGTTCGCATTGACCTCGTCGCTCGGGCTGTTGGCCGTGCCGGTGGTGGCCTCGCGCGGCGTCGGCGGCCGGCTCGCGCTGCTGCAGTCGCCGGCATGGGCAGTGCGATTGGCCGGGCTGGCACTTGCCGGCGCTTCGGCCTGGGCATTGGGCCATGGCCTCTGGCAGCGCGTGGCCGCGTTGTGCGGCTGGTGAGGGGGCGCGGCATGGCTGATCCAGGTCAACCGGTATCGCCGCACGTGTTGTCTCAACACAAGGGGAACGCCGGCAGCCACTGCGAAAGTGAGCGCGATGAAGGAGGTTTCATGATGGACACCGCACCTGCACTTCAGCGGCCGACGCTGCGCTCCGATCATGCTCACTTGCTGGCGCAAGAGGGCCGACCCCACTTGGCGGTCGGAGCTTTCGGGGGCGCCCTGCAGGCGGCCCTGCCGCCGCGCGCGCCGCTGCCGGCCGATGCGGTGGACGAGCTGGCAGCGCTGGCGCGCCAGCGCCACTGCCAGGTCGGCGACGTGGTCGTGCGGCGCGGCCAGCCGGCCGACACGTGCTGGCTGCTGGGCAGCGGCCGGGTGGCGCTCGGCGTGCTCGGCCCCCACGGCGTGCTCGAACACGTGCGCGGCACGCAGACCGCCGGCTGGCTCGACCCGGCCACCGTGCTGCTCGGCGGCAGCTACATGGAGGACGTCGTCTGCGAGATGCCGTCGTCGCTGTGGCAGATGCCGGCCGCGGCGCTGCGCCTGTGCTGCGCGCGACACCCGACGCTGATGAACGCCATGGCGGAGACCCTGGCGCGCAGCGTCCAGCAGCTCAAGCTCGACGTGCGTGCGCTGATGACGAAGGACGTGCAGGCCCGCTGCGCCAGCTGGCTGCTCGAACACGCGACGCCGCGCCCGTCGGCCGACGGCACGGCGACGGCCGAGGTCGAGCTGAACCAGCGCAAGCGCTCCGTCGCGCTGCAGCTGAGCACCACGCCCGAGACCTTCTCGCGCGTGCTGTCGCAGCTGCGCAGCAAGGGGCTCATCGCGGTGCAGGGCTACCGCATCACCTTGCTGGACCTGGTGGCGCTGCGCAAGCTGGCGGAGGCGTAGCGGTCTGGCGCTCGCGCGAACCGCAACCACCCGTTCGCCCTGAGGTATCGACGGGCTGCAGCGGCCTGCGCTAGGTTCAGCGCGTGCCGCTGCCCAGCCCGATCGGCGCCGGCAGCGTGTTGACGATGCGGCTGAACAGCGCCCGGTAGTCGGCGTCCGGCTCATGGCCGGTGAGCGGGTCTCGGTTGCCGGCGAAGGCTTCGTCCAGTTCGGCCCAGTCGTCGGCGGTGAGCACCTTCTCGGCCAGCGGCAGCACCTGCTGCTCTTCCAGCCGCATGTGATTGAGGTAGAAGTCGACATAGCGCTGCGCCGCCTGCTCGAAGGCGGCGCGCCGTGCATCACCCAGCATCTCGAAGGCGAGCAGGGCATGCTCCAGCTCGCGGATGCGCAGCTCGCCGCGGCCGTGGTCCTCGTCCAGCCGGTCCAGCAGGTCGCGCGACAGCGGCATGCGGGCGCGCAGCTTGGGGAACAGCAGCTCCGACTCCTTGCGGTGATGGCGCTTTTCGGGAAACTCGTCCACGTAGAAGAGCATCGCGCGCAGCGCGGCAAAGTCCGGCTGGGTGCCCTGCTCGCGGTGGCGCGCCAGCAGCAGGAGGATCGAACGCAACATGGCGGCCAGCGCCGCATGTTCGTCGCGGATCACGATGAGGGCGGCGTGTCGCATCGGCTGTCTCCCCCGGCATCGACGGGCCGGTCATGCTGCAGCTTGGCATGCTGCGCATGGCCGGTTTTGTCGAAGATCAAGGGCGGCAGAATATGCGTGCGGCCCCATCGGGGGGGCCGCGCCGCAGCGCCGTCAGACCACGCCCACCGCGTGGAAGGTGGCGATCTTGTCGGCGTCGTAGCCCAGCTCGGCCAGGATCTCGTCGGAGTGCTCGCCCAGCAGCGGCGAGGCGGTGACCTCGGGCTTCAGGTCCGAGAACTTGATCGGGCTGCCGATGGTGAAGTAGCTGCCGCGCACCTTGTGCGGCACCTCGACGATCGAGCCGCTCTTGCGCAGCGACTCGTCTCGCAGCAGCTCCTTCATCGACAGCACCGGGGCGCAGGGGATGTCGTACTTGCGGAAGATGTCGACCGCCTCGTACTTGGTCTTGTCCTTGATGAAGTCCTCGATGGTCGCGAAGATCTCGGTGATGTGCGGCTGGCGGGCCTTGGCCGTCGTGTAGGCCGGGTCGGTCTTCCATTCCGGCTTGCCGAGCGCGTCGCAGATCGGCTCCCAGGCATGGCCTTGCACGGTGAAGTAGATATAGGCGTTGGGGTCCGTCTCCCAGCCCTTGCACTTCAGGATCCAGCCGGGCTGCCCACCGCCGCCGGCATTGCCGCCGCGCGGCGTCACCTTGTCGGCGAAGGCTTCCATCTCGTGCGGGTACTGCGGGTACTCCTCGAGGTAGCCCACGCGCTCCAGGCGCTGCTGGTCGCGCATCTTCACCCGGCACAGGTTGAGCACCGCATCCTGCATCGAGACGGCCACCTTCTGGCCCTTGCCGGTCTTCTGCCGGCCGATGTACGCGGTGAGGATGCCGATGGCCAGGTGCATGCCGGTGTTGGAGTCGCCCAGCGCGGCCGCGGAGATGGTCGGCTCGGAGTTCTCGCCCTTCCACCAGCCTGTGGTGGAGGCGGCGCCGCCGGCGCACTGCGCGACGTTCTCGTAGACCTTCAGGTCCTCGTAGTGGTGGCCTTCGCTGAAGCCCTTGACCGAGGCCAGGATCATCCCGGGGTTGAGCTTCTGGATGTACTCCCAGGTGAAGCCCATGCGGTCCAGCGCGCCGGGGCCGAAGTTCTCGACCATCACGTCCGAGCGCCGGATCAGCTCCTCCAGCACCTTCTTGCCGTCGGGCTTCTTGGTGTCCAGCGTCAGCGAGCGCTTGTTGCTGTTGAGCATGGTGAAGTACAGCGCGTCGGCATCGGGGATGTCGCGCAGCTGGCTGCGGGTGACGTCGCCCGAGCCGGGGCGCTCGACCTTGATCACGTCGGCGCCGAACCAGGCCAGCAGCTGGGTGCATGCGGGGCCGGCCTGAACGTGGGTGAAATCGATGATGCGGAGGCCTTCGAGGGGCTTGCTCATGGTTCGCTCCTAAGGTGAAAGACGGGTTACTTGTTGATGGCCGCTTTCTGCGGATTCAGGCTCGTGATGCGGCCGCTCTCGGTGCCGGCGGTCTCGTCGATGACGGCGTTGATGAGCGTCGGCTTGCCGCTGGCGACCGCCTCCTGCAGCGCCCGCTTGAGCTCCGCCGGCGAAGTGGCGACCACGCCCTTGCCGCCGAAGGCCTCCATCAGCAGGTCGTAGCGCGCGTCCTTCACGAAAACGGTCGGTGCCGGATCGGCGCCGCCGGTGGGGTTGACGTCGGTGCCCTTGTAGACGCCGTTGTTGTTGAAGACCACCACACACACCGGCAGCTGGTAGCGGCAGATGGTCTCCACCTCCATGCCGGAGAAGCCGAAGGCGCTGTCGCCCTCGATGGCGATGACCGGCTTGCCGGTGGTGACTGCGGCGGCCACGGCGAAGCCCATGCCGATGCCCATGATCCCCCACGTGCCGCAGTCCAGCCGCTTGCGGGGCTCGTACATGTCGACGATGCTGCGCGCGAAGTCGAGCGTGTTGGCGCCTTCGTTCACCACGATCGCATCGGGCCGCGACTTCACCACGTCGCGGATCGCGCCGAGCGCGCCGTGGAAGTTCATCGGCGAGGCCTGCTGCGCGAGCTGCGCGGCCATCTTCGACAGGTTCTTGTCCTTGCGCTCAGCGATGGCCGAGGTCCATTCGGCCGGCGGCTTCTTCCACTGGTTGCCGATGCCGTCGAGCAGCGCCGAGACGCACGAGCCGATGTCGCCGATGAGCGGGGCCGCGATCGGCACGTTGCTGTCGGCCTCGGTGGGCGAGATGTCGATCTGGATGAACTGCTTGGCCAGCTTCTGCGGGTCGGGGCCGCCCCAGGTCTTGCCCTTGCCGTGCGACAGCAGCCAGTTGAGGCGTGCGCCGACGAGCACCACCACGTCGGCCTCGGCCAGCACGTACGAACGCGCCGCGGCGGCCGACTGGGCATGCGTGTCGGGCAGCAGGCCCTTGGCCATAGACATCGGCAGGTAGGGGATGCCGGTCTTCTCGACCAGCGTGCGGATGGCGTCGTCGGCCTGCGCATAGGCCGCGCCCTTGCCCAGCAGGATGAGCGGGCGCCTGGCGCCGGCCAGCACGTCGAGGGCGCGCTTCACCGCATCGGGCGCGGGGATCTGACGCGGCGCCGGGTCGATGACCTTGATGAGCGACTGGCGGCCGGCCTGCGCATCCATGGTCTGCGAGAACAGCTTGGCCGGCAGGTCCAGGTACACGCCGCCCGGCCGCCCCGACAGGGCGGTGCGGATCGCGCGGGCGATGCCGATGCCGATGTCCTGCGCATGGAGCACGCGATAGGCGGCCTTGCAGAACGGCTTGGCGGCGTTGAGCTGGTCCATCTCCTCGTAGTCGCCCTGCTGCAGGTCGACGATCTCGCGCTCCGAGGAGCCGCTGATCAGGATCATCGGGAAGCAGTTCACCGTGGCATTGGCCAGCGCCGTCAGGCCGTTGAGAAAGCCCGGCGCCGAGACGGTCAGGCAGATGCCGGGTTTCTGGGTCAGAAACCCCGCGGCCGCTGCCGCATTGCCTGCGTTCTGCTCGTGGCGGAACGAGATCACGCGCATGCCCTCGGCCTGCGCCAGCCGCGTGAGGTCGGTGATCGGGATGCCCGGCAGGCCGTAGATGGTGTCGATGTCGTTGAGCTTCAGCGCATCGATCACGAGGTGGAAGCCGTCGGTCTGCTCGGGGGCAGCTTCTGCGGCGGCAGCGGCCGGCTTGCCGGTCCTGCTCGTGGCCGTCGGGTTGTCGAGAACGGTGGACATGTCTCTCCTTCAGCGTTCATCGCCATGGTTGTCAATGGCGTGCGGCCACTATGATTCGGCCGGGCTTTTTCTTCCGTTGACCGCGGTCAAGATTCGAAAAATCCAGGCTGACCATGACGCTGCTCGCCAACCACCCCGAGAGGAACGTGATCCGCCTCGAGCTGAAGCACAACGAAGTGCTGAAGGACTTGAGCGATGCCGATCGCGACGAGCTCGAGGCTCACATGACGGTGTTCGACGGCGGCAAGGGCGAGTTCCTGCTCTACCAGGGCGTGCACGAGATGGAGCAGTACTTCATCATCGACGGCATCCTCAAGCGTGTGGTGGCCAACAAGGAAGGCAAGGAGATGATCCTTCGCTTCGCCGGCACGAACGACATCGAGACCAGCTATGCCGCCTGGCGCCTGGGCACGCCCACGCCCTACGGCATCGTCTGCGTCACCAAGGCTCGCGTGGCGCGCATGCCGCTGAAGGAGTGGGTGGCCTTCCTGGATGCGAGGCCGCAGGCCAAGGCAGCGTTCGAGTACTACGTGATGCGCCTGATGAGCGAGATCATGGCCCACACCATCACGCTGCACCTGCTCGACGCGCCGGGCCGCGTGCACCGCTTCCTGCGCAAGCATGCCGAGCTGGCCGAGCGCATTCCGCGCAAGGAGCTGGCCTCCTACCTGAACCTGTCGGCCGAGACGCTGAGCCGGCTGAAGCAGCGCGGGAAGATCTAGGGCGGCGTGCAGGGCCGGGCTGCGGTCCTTCTCCAAGGGCGAAACCCCCGAATTCATTCACCGCGGAGGCGCGGAGGACGCGAAGGTCCGCAGAGAAAGCCTTGTATTCCTCCGCGGTGAAGGTATTCGGCGAGCTCACGCGCGAAGCACAACCCTCCGTTCGCCCTGAGGTATCGAAGGGCCGCCACCAAGCGTCGAAGGGCTTCGATACCTCAGCCCGAACGGACGGTGGCTGTGCGCCATGGCCGGAACCCCCGATTCATTCACCGCGGAGGCGCGGTGGACGCGGAGGACCGCAGAGAAGGCGTTGTGTTCCTCCGCGGTGAAGGTATTCGGCGAGCTCACGCGCGAAGCACAACCCTGCGTTCGCCCTGAGGTATCGAAGGGCCGCCACCAAGCGTCGAAGGGCTTCGATACCTCAGCCCGAACGGAGAGTGGCTGTACGCCATGGCCGGAACCCCCGATTCATTCACCGCGGAGGCGCGGAGGACGCGGAGGACCGCAGAGAAGGCGTTGTGTTCCTCCGCGGTGAAGGTATTCGGCGAGCTCACGCGCGAACAACACCCACCCGTTCGCCCTGAGGTATCGAAGGGCCGCCATCAAGCGCCGAAGGGCTTCGATACCTCAGCCCGAACGGGGAGCGGCTGTGCGCCACGGGCTGAACCCCGATTCATTCACCGCGGAGGCGCGGAGGACGCGGAGGACCGCAGAGAAGGCGTTGTGTTCCTCCGCGGTGAAGGTATTCGGCGAGCTCATGCGCGAACAACACCCACCCGTTCGCCCTGAGGTATCGAAGGGCCGCCATCAAGCGCCGAAGGGCTTCGATACCTCAGCCCGAACGGGGAGTGGCTGTGCGCCACGGGCTGAACCCCAATTCATTCACCGTGGAGGCGCGGAGGACGCGGAGGACCGCGGAGAAGGCCTTGTGTTCCTCCGCGGTGAAGGTATTCGGCATCCCGCTCGCGAACAATGACCACCCGTTCGCCCTGAGGTATCGAAGGGCCGCCACCAACCGTCGAAGGGCTTCGATACCTCAGCCCGAACGGGGGTTGGCTGCGCGTCACTGCTCGGACACCAATGATTCATGCGCCCAAAAAAGAACCGCCGCGGCAAGCCGCGGCGGCCAACAGGCACCAGTGAGCGGGCGCCTCTTTCTTCAATCCACCGGCTGCTCGTCCGCAAAGGCCGGCTTGGCCTTGGGCGTGCGGATCACCGCCAGCAGCTTCGAGATCAGCGGCCAGCACAGCATCAGCAGCGCCAGCGTGGTGATGGAGCCGACCAGCGGGTTCGACCACATCACGCCGACGTCGCCTTGAGAGATCAGCATCGACTGGCGGAACGAGTCTTCCGCCTTGTCGCCCAGCACCAGGGCCAGCACCAGCGGCGCGAGCGGGTAGTCGAGCTTCTTGAACGCATAGCCGATCACGCCGAACAGCAGCATGAACCAGATGTCGAGCATGGCGTGGTGCACGGTGAAGGCGCCGATCGCGCAGATCACGATGATCACCGGCGCGATGATCGAGAACGGGATGCGCAGCACCGAGGCGAACAGCGGCACCGTCATCAGCACGACGATGAGCCCGGCGAGGTTGCCCAGGTACATGCTGGCAATCAGGCCCCACACGAAGTCCTTCTGCTCGGTGAAGAGCAGCGGCCCGGGCTGCAGGCCCCAGATCAGCAGGCCGCCCAGCAGCACCGCCGCCGTGGGCGAGCCGGGGATGCCGAGCGCCAGCATCGGCAACAGCGCGCTGGTGCCCGCCGCGTGCGCCGCGGTCTCCGGCGCCACCACGCCCTCGACTTCGCCGGTGCCGAACTTGTCGCCGGTCTTCGACATCTTCTTGGCCAGGCCATAGCTCATGAAGGACGCCGGCGTGGCACCGCCCGGGGTGATGCCCATCCACATGCCCACCACCGAGCTGCGCAGCGAGGTGACCCAGTAGCGCGGCAGCTGCTTCCAGGTTTCCCAGACGACCTTCGCATTGATGCGGGCCGACTTGCCGGAGAAGCGCAGGCCTTCCTCCATCGACAGCAGGATCTCGCCGATGCCGAACAGGCCGATCACCGCGATCAGGAAGTCGAAGCCGCGCATCAGCTCGGGCATCCCGAAGGTCATGCGCAGCTGGCCGGTCACCGTGTCCATGCCCACGGTGGCCAGCGCGAAGCCCAGCGCCATCGACACCAGCACCTTGAACGGCGATCCCTTGCCCATGCCGACGAAGCTGCAGAAGGTGAGGAGGTACACCGAGAAGAACTCGGGCGCTCCGAACTTCAGCGCGAACCTGGCGACCAGCGGCGCCAGGAAGGTGATCATCAGCACCGCGATGAAGGCACCCACGAACGACGAGGTGAATGCCGCGGTGAGTGCCTCGCCGGCCTTGCCCTTCTGCGCGAGCGGGTAGCCGTCGAAGGTGGTGGCCACCGACCATGGCTCACCCGGGATGTTGAACAGCACCGAGGTGATGGCGCCGCCGAACAGCGCACCCCAGTAGATGCACGACAGCATGACGATGGCCGAGGTGGGCGACATCGTGAAGGTCAGCGGCAGCAGGATGGCCACGCCGTTGGCGCCGCCCAGGCCCGGCAGCACGCCGATCAGCACGCCGAGCGTGATGCCCACGAACATCAGCATGATGTTCGCCGGCGTCAGCACGACTGCGAACCCCTGGAACAGGGCTGAGATTTCATCCATTTGATTGAGCTCCTACCGGGGGTCAGTAGCCTAGGAAGGCCAGGGGCTCCAGCGCGCCTTTGTACAAGGGCACCTTGAACCAGATCTCGAACATCGCGAAGAACAGCGCGTTCACGCCGACGCCGACCAGGACACTCTTCAGGATCGAATAGCGCCCCAGCCACACCATGAAGATCGCGACGTAGATCGCCGAGGCGACGTACTGGCCGAGCACCATGATCGCGCCGACGTACAGCACCGCCGGCGCGAGCACCGACAGCACGCGCTTGAACTGCTCGCGGTCGATGAACACGCCCGTGTCGGCCGACTTCGACAGCAGCGCCTGGTACAGGATGCCCAGGCCGCCGATGCTCAGGATCAGGCCGATGTAGAAGGGGAAGTAGCCGGGGCCGGGGCCATCGCTGGTCCAGCCGGCGCCCAGCCGCCGCGCCTCGAACACGACGACCAGGCCGATCATCGTGAGCAGCGCCGCGACGAGTGCATCGACGCGGTTGTTGCGCACCAGCGGAACGCTCTCGGGTGCGCCGGGCTGTTCATGAGCCATGAGGTCCTCCAATGAAGTGGGGTTGCGAGACGGACCCGGTCACTTGGCGGCCATGAAGCCGGCTTCGGTCATGAGCGTCGCGTGGGCCGCCTCGGTCGTGGTGAGCCACTTCTGGAACTCGGCGCCCGACATCGCGGTCGTGTTGAAGGCGCCCTTCTCCATGTACTCCTTCCAGTCGGGCGTCTCGCGCACCTTCTTCATCAGCTCGACGTAGTAGGCCTGCTGGGCGGGCGTCACGCCCGGGGCCATGAAGATGCCGCGCAGCATCACGTAGTCGGTGGGCACCCCGGACTCCTTGCAGGTGGGGATGTCGGCCCACGACTGCGTGTCGGTCACCTTGGTCTTGTAGGGCATGCGCTCATGGTCGAACACGCACAGCGGCCGCAGCGAGCCCGCGCGCCATTGCGCCACCGCCTCGATCGGGTTGTTGACGGTGGAGTTGATGTGGTTGCCCACCAGCTGCACCGCCACTTCGCCGCCGCCCTTGAACGGCACATAAATGAACTTGGTGCCGGTCGCCTTCTCGAGGCCCACCGTGATGATCTGGTCTTCCTGCTTGGAGCCGGTGCCGCCCATCTTGAGCTTGCTGGGCCCTGCGGCCTTGGCGGCCGCGATGTACTCGCCGGCGGTCTTGTAGGGCGACTGCGCGTTGACCCACAGCACGAACTGGTCGAGCGCCATCATCGACACGGGCGTCATGTCCTTCCAGTTGAAGGGCACGCCGGTGGCCATGGGCGTGGTGAACAGGTTGGACAGCGTGATGATGATCTTGTGCGGATCACCCTTGGCGCCCTTGATGTCGAGGAAGCCTTCGGCGCCGGCGCCGCCGGACTTGTTGACGACCACCATCGACTGGTTCATCAACTTGTGCTTCACGATGATTCCCTGGATCAGGCGCGCCATCTGGTCGGCGCCGCCTCCGGTGCCGGCGGGCACCACGAACTCCACCGGCTTGGTGGGTTCCCAGGCCTGGGCCGACGCGAAGCCGGCCATCGTCGCGGCTGCCACCACGAACGTCATGCGCGCTACGCAGCGCGCGATCAGAAAGGAAAAAGCACCTGCGTTCATCACCATGTCTCCTTGAATGCTCCCGAAAGGGGAGTCGACCTTCAGCCCGGAGAAATGGTCGTTCCGACGTTCACGGAACGCGATTGACCGCAGTCAAGATTCGCGGAACGCAGTCTGCGTAGTTACGCCGATGCGTCCGCGATCAGCAGAAAAGGGACGGGGGAAGCTCGTCCGGGTGGACGAGCGAGGCGGTGTGCTTACAGGCCGATGTGTGCGGCGCGCTGGCGCAGCACCGCGGCGCGTGCCGGCTGGGCGGCTTCGATGCGCTGCGCTTCGACCATGAGCTCGCGCATGGTCTTCACTTCGTCGATGACGCGATTCGGGTTCGCGAGTGCATCGAACAGCGCACGCACTTCGAGCGACAGTGCCTTCAGCGCGCTTCGCAGGCGGGCCGAACGGGACAGGCGGTACAGCATGTAGGAGGTGTGCATACGGGACTTCCGGCGGATGAAAACAATGGGGGTGAGTTTATTAGGGTTTACCTCTATGGGAAATGACCCCGGTCAAGACGTCCATGCCCAAAGGCCCGTGCCGGCGGGCCGTTTTCTTGACCGCGGTCAATTTTGCTGCGGCGCGCCTTGCCGTTTTCCCGGTGACGGTGCGTGACATTCGTCATGCGCGACTCGTGCGTGAAGGCGCAGCGAAGCGATGACGTTTCACAGAACGTGCAGCCGGCCCCGCGACCTAGAGTGCGGCACATGAAGACCGCACTGCTGAACCACCCGCAACGCAACTTCCTGCGTCTGCAGTTGAAGCGCAACCCGCTGCTGGCCGTGCTCGACGATGCGCAGCTCGCGCCGTTGATGGAACAGCTGGTGGTGCAGGAGGCGCATCGTGGCGAATGCCTGCTGGAGCAGGGGACGCGCGAGCTGCGCCACTTCTTCGTGCTCGAAGGGATGATCAAGCGCATCGTCGGCACCCCGCAGGGCCGCGAGATGACGCTGCGCTTCGCCGGCGAGGCCGATTTCGAGACCTGCTACGACGCCTGGCGCCGCCACGACGTGGCGCCCTATTCGGTGGTCTGCGCGGCGCGGTGCTGCGTGGCGTCGGTGAGCATGCAGGAGTGGGATGCCTTCATTTCGCAGCATGCCGCCGCCCGCCAGGTGTTCCATGAACACCTGGTCGCGCTCGGCGAGTCGCTGGTGGAGCACGCGATCGGCCTGCTGCTGCTGGATGCGCCGAGCCGGGTGAACGCCTTCTCGCGCCAGCACCCGCAGCTGGTGGAGCGCCTGATGCAGAAGGACCTCGCCTCGCACCTGAACCTCTCGGCCGAGACGCTGTGCCGCCTGTCGCGGCGCGCCGAGCTGCGGGTCAGTCAGGCGTTCTGACCGCAAGCTCGCCGCGTTCGAGCAACCGCCGGCGCATCGGCCGCAGCACGAACCAGGCGAGCAGCGCCGCGCAGGCGCTCATGCCGCTGGCGATCAGGAAGACGGCATGCCAGTCGCCCATCGAATGGGCCATCACGCTCGACAGCGGCACCATCAGCGAAGCCACGCCCTTGGCGGTGTAGAGCAGACCGGCGTTTGCCGCGGCGTACTTGGAGCCGAAGGTGTCGGCGCAGGTGGACGGGAACAGGCTGTAGATCTCGCCCCAGGCAAAGAACACCAGGCCGGTCAACAGCACGAAGGCGACCGGGTTCGAGCCGAACTCGCGCAGGGCGAGGATCGCCACCGCCTCGAGGGAAAAAGCGATCAGCATCGTTTCTTCGCGGCCGATCTTGTCGGAGATCCAGCCGAACACGAGGCGGGTGGCGCCGTTGAGCACGCGGTCGAGCGCGAGCGCGAAGGTCAGCGCCGGCAGCACGAGGCCCATGATGTCCACCGGCACGTCGTGGATCCGGTACTGCCTGGCGATGGGGGCGAGCTGCGCGGTGGCCATGAGGCCGCCGGCTGCCACCAGCACGAAGATGAGATACATCACCCAGAACACCGGCTCGCGCAGCGTGCCTGCCGGGGCGGTGTCGCGCTGCGTCTGGCGCACCGCAGGCGAAACCCGCGGCATTGCGGCGGTGATGGCCTGGGACTTGTTGGGGTCGTCCATCGCGAGCGCCAGCGCCATCACGATGAGCCCCTGGCCAAGCCCGAAATAGAGGAACGCGGCCTCGTAGCCGCGTTCGGCGATCACCATGGTGATCGGCAGCACGGTGAGCGCCGAGCCCGCGCCGAAGGCCGCCACCGTGAGGCCCACGGCCAGTCCGCGCCGCTCCGGGAACAGCTTCAGCGCGTTGCCGACGCAAGTGCCGTACACCGCGCCCGCGCCCATGCCGCCGATGGCTGCGGCCACGTAGAGCATCGGCAGCGAGTCGGCCAGCGCGTTGGTGACCCAGGCGATGGCGCACAGCAGGCCTCCGCCCAGCACCACCGGCCGCGGCCCGGATTCGTCGACGATGTAGCCGGCGATGGGCACGCACAGCGTCTGCACGATCACGAACACCGAGAACGCAACCTGGATGGCGGCATGGCTCCAGCCGAAGCGGTCGGCCAGCGGGTTCACGAACAGCGTCCAGCCGTACTGCAGGTTGGCCACCATCGCCATGCACACCAGGCCCATCGCCAGCTGGCCCCAGCGGTACATCGCGCCGGGTGCCACGTCTTCTGCGAGCGCCGGGTCGAGCGGCGAGACGGCGAAAGGACTGCGCTTCATCACACACACTCTATGCCAGCGCCCGACTGCATGTCGCCATCGCGGTGTCGATCGTGACGATCGTCACTCGCTGCGCCGCGCTGCGCGTCGGTGCGCCACCGAAGGCGCAGGGTTGCGCCGGCACCGGGCCGGCTTTGGAGATCGAGCTCGGCGCCCATCAGCTGGGCCTGCTCGTGCATGCCGGTGAGGCCGAAGTGGCCCGGCCGCGGCGCAGCCGTGTCGAAACCCACGCCGTCGTCGGTCACGGCGAGTTCGACCACCCCGTTGCCCAGGTCCTTCAGGCCGATCTCGACATGCGAAGCCTGCGCATGCCGGTCGACGTTGCGCAGCGCCTCCTCGGCAATGCGAAAGGCGACCTCGGCCTGTGCGTCGGAAGAGCCCGCGGCCGCTGCGTCGGCGTCGTAGCACACCTCGAGCCCGGTACGCTCCGCGAAGCGCGACACCGCGACGCTGAGCGCCGCGCCCAGCCCCAGGTCGCGCACCGCGTTCACCCGCATCTGGCTCACCGCCTCGCGCGCTTCGCGCAGGCCGTCGCGGGCCACCTTCTCGGCGCGTTCGAGCTCGGCGGCCAGGCGCTGCGGGTCGTGCGCATGCAGCATGCGCAGGGTGCGTACCTCCACCAGCATTTCCATCATCGAATGGGCCAGCGTGTCGTGCAGGTCGCGTGCCAGCCGCAGCCGCTCGTGCACCACCGCCGCATAGCGGCTGTCGGCCGCCAGGCGTTCCACCTCGCGGGTGCGGGCCTGCACGCGCTGCTCGAGCTCCTGCGTCAGGCGGTCGAGCCCGTCGCGTTCCTGGCGCAGCGCACGCAGCAGGCGCGAGAAGGCGCGCCCCAGCACCGCCACCTCGTCATGGCCGGTGGGGGCGACGATGCCTTCGGCAGTCTGGTTGGCCACCTGCTGCACCTGGGCGGTGAGCCCGCTCAGCCTGCGCGTGAGCCGCCGCGCGAACGCCGCGCCGATGAGCGCTGCAACGATGCTCAGCAGGATGGAGATGACGGTGAGCTTTTCCTGCAGCGTGCCGCCGTGTCCTCGCTCCTCGCTCGGCTGCAACACGGCCACCTGGATGCCCAGGCCGTGCAGCCGCGGCGATGCCTCCGGTGGCGCGGTCACCACCACGATGCGCTGCTGGCCCTCGGCCATCTGCAGCGACACGCCCGGCATGGTGACCGGCGTGCCGTGGTGGCCGACCGGCCGCTCGTAGAGGATGTTGTGGCGGTCGTCGAGCAGCAGGGCGCGGGCACGCGGGTCCGGCTTGGCGCGTGCGCGCACCGCATCGATCACCTCGCCGAGCCGGTCCTGCGGCAGCGCCGGGCCCGGCCCGTCGGCCGCCACGATCTGCTCCAGCTCGGCCGCCAGCTGGGTGGCGAAGCGCATCATCTGCGCGTCGCGCTGCGCCAGCATGCTGTTGACGGCGAAGTCGCCCACGGTCAGCAGCGCCAGCGCAATGGCCAGCGCCAGCACGACGGCGAACCAGGCGAACGCCGTCGCCAGGCTGCGCCGCGGATCGAGGGCCTGCAGGTATCGGGACATCATGTTGTGGTTGCCGGCGATTCAGTGACGCCGGTCATCGTCTCCTCGTGACCGGAGTCATTGCGTCCGCCGGTCACTGCCGTATATTGCCCGCGGGGCCGCACTCCGGCCATAGGGCATGCACGATGAGCAGCGAAAGAGCCGGTTCACAACGCATCCGCGTGTTGATCATCGATGACCAGCCGCTGGTTCGCCGCGGGCTGGTCCTGATGCTTTCACTCGAGGCCGACATGGAGGTGATCGGCGAGGCGGGCGACGGCGTCGAAGCGGTCGACATGGCGCGGCGCCTGCGGCCCGACGTGGCGCTCATGGACCTGCACATGCCGCGCAAGGGCGGCGTTGCCGCCACCCGCGAGATCACTGCTGCGCTGCCGCAAACGCGCGTGCTGGTGCTCACCACCATGGAGACCGAGCAGAGCGTGTTCGATGCGCTGCGCGCCGGCGCGCTGGCCTACCTGCTGAAGGACGCCACCGAGGCCGAGGTGGTGGAGGGGGTGCGCGCGGTGCACCGCGGGGAGTCGATGCTCACGCCGCAGATCGCCCGCAAGGTGCTCGACCAGTTCCGCCGGCTTTCCGAGCTGGCGCCCCGGCCGGAGTACAAGCCGGCGTCGAACGACGAAGACCACATCGCCGCGCTCAACGAGAAGGAAACCAAGGTGCTGCAGCTCATCGCCGAAGGCAAGAGCAACAAGCAGATCGCCGGGCTGCTGTTCCTGGCCGAGGGCACGGTGAAGAACTACGTGAGCCGCATCATGGAGAAACTCCACGCCGAAAGCCGCACCGAGCTGGCGGTCATGGCCCTGCGCCAGCGCCGCGTGAGTTGACCCCTCCACATCGAAGCGACAGAGACAGAGACAGGATCATGACCATCACCGTCAAGCGCGACGTTTCCGCGCGAATGAAACACACGGTTTCCGTCGGCTCGCACGCCATCGCCGTCGACGAGCCGGTGGCCAACGGGGGAGAAGACCTGGGCCCGACGGCGCACGACCTCTACGACAGTGCGCTGGGCACCTGCAAGGCGATGACGCTGCTGTGGTACGCGCGGCGCAAGGAGATCCCGCTCGAAGACATCGAGGTGGGCGTGGCCCGCGACGACAGCGAGGAGCGGCAGGGCCGCTATCGGCTGAAGGTGACGCTCGACCTGCGCGGCCCGCTGTCCGAGGCGCAGCGGCAGGAGCTGCTGCGGGTGGCCGAGAAGTGCCCGGTGCACCGGTTGATGACACAGGTGACGACCGAGATCGCCACCGAACTCTTGCCGTAGCGGCCAGTCTCCAGGACGGGCTACGACGCCTCGGTGCGTTCGATGAACGCGCCCATCAGCGCGGCACATTCGGCCGCATGGGTCTCCAGCAGGAAGTGCGGGCCGTCGAGGATGTGCGCCTCCATGCGCGGCAGCGCTCGCATCCACGACAGCGTCTCGGCCAGCTCGAAGAAGACGTCGTGGCGTCCCCACAGCATCAGCGCGGGCGGCTGCCGGTCCTTCAGGTAGCCGGCGATTTCGTCGAACCGGGCCACGTGGCTGCGGTAGTCGAGCAGCAGCGCGCGATGCATGTCGAGCCGCCCGGGCAGCGACATGACGCGCCAGTCTTCTTCCCACAAGCGGGGGTCGATGCGATCGGCGATGTCCTGCGGCACGCCGCCCACGTACTGATCGCGCGTGCCCTTGAAGCTCAGGTGGCCGGTCGCCCTGGCCTCGTGCTGCGGCGACGGGTCGGCCCAGTAGGCCCGGGTGTCCGCCCATTGGGGGCCCATGCCGCTTTCATGCGCATTGGCGTTCTGCACGATGAGGCCGCGCACCCTCTGCGGCGCGCGTGTGGCCAGGTGCAGCGCGACCGGGGCGCCGTAGTCGTGCAGGTAGAGATGGAAGGAGCCGACGCCGAGCTGGCCGAGCAGCACCTCCATCACATCGGCGAAACGCGAGAACGAAGTCCGCGAAAGCGGCTCGGAGGCGCCGAAGCCCGGCAGGTCGGGGGCGACCACGAAGCACTGCCGCGCCAGCGGGCCGATCACGTTGCGGAAGGTGGCCGATGAGCTCGGCAGGCCGTGGATCAGCAGCAGCGCCGGCTTGTTCCGGTCTCCCGCGACGCGGGCGGCCAGGGCCGCCCCTTCGATCTCGAACTTCACGACTTCAGGCTGCTTCATCGCCCGGTCCTCCTTGCGTGTGGAGAAGAGGCTGACGAGCGTAGTGCGCCGCGCAGACCACATTCGGCCCAGGGTGTCGCGTGAACAAATCCCGCGCGCGGCCGCAGACGCCGCAAAAAGCTGACCGCGGTCAAGTGCCGGCCGCCGGGGCCGCCGGGACATTGCCCACAGGACGGAGCCCCGGCACAAGGTGATGCCCGTCCGAGGAGACAGGCATATGCGAAAGCTTCCGGCCCTGCTGGGCCTCGTATCGGCCCTGGTGAGCGCCGCGGGCGCGCAGGACATCGTCATCGGACAGTCGGTGGCCCTGAGCGGGCCCAATGCCGACATCGGGCGCGACATGCGCGACGGCGCACTGGCCGTGTTCGCGAAGGTCAACGCGGGCAACGGCCTGGGCGGGCGGCAGCTGAAGCTCGTGACGCTCGACAACGCCAACAGCCGTGAGCGCGCGCTGCAGAACACCCAGCAGCTGCTGGGCGAGCATGGCGCCGTGGCGCTGTTCGGCTACAACTCGGCGACCAACAGCGTGGATGCGCTGCCGCTGGCCGCGCGCAGCAACGTGCTGTTCTTCGCGCCGTTCAGCGGCTCCACGGTGCTGCGCAGCCATCCGAACGTGTTCACCATCCGCGCCTCCTACCGCGAGGAGGCGCTGAAGATCATCGAGGCGAAGCGCAGCGTCGGCAGCGAGAAGGCGGTGGTGGTGCACTACGACGACGAGGTCGGCCGCAGCAACTATGAAGCGGTGGCCGCGGCCTATGTCGAGGCCGGCGCCGCGAAGCCGCCGGGCGTGGCGGTCAAGCGGGGCGCGACGCTGGACGCGGCGGCGCTCGACGCGGTGCTCAGGCATGCGCCGCACTACGCGCTGGTGACCACCCAGTACGGCGTGGTGCGCGACCTGCTGAAGGTGGCGGCCGACCGCAACACTCCGGTGTCGCTGGCGGCGCTGTCGTTCGTGAACCCGGACGAGCTGGCCGAGTCGGTGGGGCCGCTCGCGCGGGGCACGATGGTGTCGCAGGTGATCCCGTCGCCGCGGCAGGCGAACCAGGTGTCGCTGCCGATCGTGCGGGACTGCGCCGCCGCGCTGCTGGCGCACAACGGCGCCAGGCTGAACTACACCTCGCTGGAGTCCTGCATCGCCGCGCACGCGCTGGTCGCGGCGCTCAAGAAGGCCGGGCCGCTGCCCACCCGTGAAGGCGTGCTGCAGGCCATGGCCGCGGTGGGGCGCGTGGACCTGGGCGGCTACACGATGCAGTTCTCGCCGGTGCAGCACCAGGGCAGCCACTGGGTCGAGCTGACCATGCTCTCGCGCGGCAACCAGTTCGTGAAGTAGGCGCCGTTCAGGGCAGCAGGTCGCTGGTGGCCAGGGCCCGGATGCGCGCGACGAGCGAGCGCACCTGCGGCTCGCCGATCACCGGCGCGGCCAGCTCGCGCAGCTTGCCTTCCAGCTCTTCGTCGGACAGCGGCAGCTCCGGGTCGCCCTTGCGATCGTGCTGCAGGTGCTCCAGGCGCCGCCCGTCGCGCAGCACCAGGACCACCCTTGCGCCTCGGCGACCCGGGAAGGCCCGGTCCACCTCCGGGTCCAGGGTCGCGGTGATGCGCTTCATCAGCGCCCGCGTGGCCGCGTCCTGCAGGCGGGGAGGCTCGAAGGCAGCCAGCCGCACGCTGCCGTGCACCATCGCCGTGGCGACCATGTAGTGCAGGCTGAAACGCGCCTGGTCGGCCGTCTGCGGGTCGACGTGCGGCGCGATGTCGAGCGTGGACTGGTAGACGCCCAGGTGGATGCGCTCGATGTCGCCATGATCGACGCCGTGCAGACGCTGCAGCGCCAGCGCGCCGTCGATGGCCGGGAAGTTGTGGCCGCAGCCGACGTGGTTCTTGAAGGTGAGCCGGGTGATGTGGAAGTCCCGGCCGAGCGTGCTGCCGGCCGGTGACCAATCAGGCCCGGTGCCCATGGCCTGGCCGAAGCCGGCCTCGCCCTCCAGGACGTCGAGCGAGCCGCGCAGGCCGCCGGCCGCAAGCTGCGCGGCCAGCACGCCGGCCTCGGCGGCGCGCCCCGCATGCAGCGGCTTGGCCATGCTTTCGGTGCGAAATGCCTGCTGCAGTCCGGCAGCGAAGGTGGCGGCCAGGGCCAGCGCATGGGCGAACGCCGCCTCTTCCAGGTCGAGCAGGCCGGCTGCGGCGGCCGCCGCACCGAAGGTGCCCATGGTGCCGGTGTTGTGCCAGTACCTGTAGTGCTCGCGTCCCATCACGACGCCGATGCGGGTGGAGATCTCGTAGCCCAGCACCACCGCACGCAGGAATTGCGGCCCGGTGGCCCGCCGGGCCTGCGCCACGGCCAGCGCGGCGGCGATGGTGGCCGCGCCCGGGTGGTACATCGCCTCGCGAAAACTGTCGTCGAGTTCGGCCGCATGAGCGGCCGTGCCGTTGATCAGCGCGGCGGCCCGCACCGTGGCCTGGCGGCCGCCTGCAAGCCAGGCGGGGCCGCGGTCGAGCTCTTCGGCCAGCGCGGCTTCGAGTACCTGCACCGCCGGCATGCCCGAGCCCGGGTACAGCGAGGCAAACCAGTCGGTCACCGCTCGTTGCGCGCCCTGTGCCACGTGAGGCGCCAGCGGCGCCTGATGCAGTTCGGCGGCAAAGCGCGCGAAGCGTTCGGTCATGAGCATCTCAGTTCTCCGCCAGCAGCCTGCCCACGTCACCCAGTACGAAACCCGGGCCGCTGCACCGGGCCAGCCAGTCCAGGTCATCGCGCAGCGCGGCGGCGACGCGCTGGCGTGCCAGGAACACAGGCCCGCCTTCCCAGCGCGGAAAGCCATAGCCGTTGGCCAGCACCACGTCGATGTCGGCGGGCCGACGTGCCACGCCGTCGGCGAGCAGCAGCGCGGTCTCGTTCATCATCGCGAGCATCGCACGTCGCACGATCTCGTCGTTCGTGAAGCTGCGTGGCGCCAGCCCCTTGTCGGCGCGGCATTGGGCGATGAGTGCCTGCACGTCGGGGTCGGCCTGCGGCGTGTGGGTGCCTTCGGCATAGCGGTAGTAGCCGGCGCCGGCCTTGCAGCCGAGCCGGCCGGCTTCGCACAGGCGGTCGGCAATGTGCACGTAGCGCGCCGCCGGGTCGCGCGTGGCGGCCTGCGCCTGGCGCATGCGCCAGGCGATGTCCAGGCCCGACAGGTCGGCCACGGCGAACGGACCCATCGCGAAGCCGAAGTCCTGCAGCGCCGTGTCCACCTGCAGCGGGCTCGCGCCTTCTTCGAGCATGAACTCGCATTGGCGACGATAGGCCGAGAAGACCCGGTTGCCGATGAAGCCGAAGGCATTGCCGGTGACGACCGGCAGCTTGTTCATGCGCCGCGCCAGCGCGACGCCGGTGGCCAGTGCGCCGGGCGACGAGGCGCGCCCGCGCACCACCTCCACCAGGCGCATCACCTGGGCCGGGCTGAAGAAGTGCAGGCCGATCACGTCCTGCGGTCGCCGGGTGGCGGAGGCGATCGCGTCCAGGTCGAGGTATGAGGTGTTGGAGGCCAGCACCGCCCCAGGCCGGGCCTGCGTTTCGACGCGCCGGAAGACCTGCTGCTTCACGGCCAGTTCCTCGAATACCGCCTCGATCACGACGTCGGCCTCACCCAGGGCTGCCCAGTCGAGGGAGGCATGCAGGCGGGCGTCCCGACCCGCAGCGTCGGCGGCCGAAAGCCTGCCGCTTCGCACGCGAGACGCATGGTGCTCGCGGATGCGCGAGGCGCCGCGGTCCAGGGCGGCGCCGTCCTGCTCGAGCAGCAGCACGTCGCAGCCGGCATCGAGGGCCGTGATCGCGATGCCGCAGCCCATGGTGCCGGCACCGACCACGGCCACCCGTTGCGGCGCCCGTGCCGAGGTGCCGTCCAGCGACGGGTGCCGGGCGCTGTCGCGCTCGGCGAAGAACAGGTGACGCAGGGCCGCCGCTTCGCGCGAGACGCGCAGCCGCTCGAACAGGGTGCGCTCGGCGGCAAGCCCCTCGTCGATCGGCAGGTGTGCCGCGGCGCTGATCGCATCGATCGCAGCCTGCACCGCCGGCCTGCCCCTGCCCGCCTTGAGCGCTGCCTCTGCGGCATGTGCCACCGCCGCAGTTTCGACCTGCGGCACCGGCCGGTCGCGAAGACGTGGCCTGTCGCCGGCCAGGGCCATGGCCCGTGCATGCGCCACTGCGGCGGTTCGCAGGTCGCCGGGCTCGATGGCATCGACCAGGCCGGCGTCCAGCGCCGCGGCGGCCGGCATGCGCTGCGCGCCGCAGATCATGCCGATCGCACGGGGAATGCCCACGATGCGCGGCAGCCGCTGCGTGCCGCCGGCTCCTGGAATCACACCCAGCGATACCTCGGGCAGCCCCACCACCGTGCCGGGCGCGGCCATGCGTGCATCGCACGCCAGCGCGAGCTCGAAGCCGCCGCCCAGCGCCGCGCCGTGCAGGGCGGCCACGACCGGCTTGCCGCAGCCTTCGACGGCGGCAATCACGGCCGGCAGCTGCGGCTCCTGCAGCGGCGTGTCGAATTCACGCAGGTCGGCCCCGGCGATGAAGCCCGGGCCCGCGCCGATGAGCACCGCGCCACGCAGCGTGTGGTCTCGGCGCAGCGTCTCCATGGCGTCGAGCAGGCCGCCGCGTACCGCGGCCGAGCCTGCATTGACCGGAGGGTTGTCGATCACCACGACGGCAATGTCACCGTCGCGCTCCAGGCGCACCCGTGCATTCATGGCCGTACCTTCATGAAACGGACTCAACAGCTTTTACCGCGGAGACGGGGTGGTTCATCTCATCACCGCCACGCCGTCGGCGGCGCGCACGCCGTGGCCGCGGGGCAGTACGAACACCGGGTTCACCTCGGCTTCGACGAGGCGATCGCCCAGTTGCGCCGCCATGTTCGAGAAGGCCACGATGGCGTCCACCAGGGCGTCGACGTCGGCTGCGGGCCGGCCGCGGAAGCCGTCGAGCAGCGGCCAGGTTCGCAGCTCCTGCGCCATCGACAGCGCGTCGCCGCGGCCGAGGCCGCCGCCCGGCGGCAGCAGGCGCAGCGTGGTGTCCTTGAAGAGCTCGGCGGTGATGCCGCCCATGCCGAGCATCACCGCCGTGCCCAGCGCATCGCGGCGCAGCCCGAGGATGAGCTCGGTGCCGCCGGCCACCATCTCCTGAACCAGGAAGCGCGACGGGCGCCGGCCGGTGTTCGCCTCCACGTCGGCCGCCATGCGCTCGAGCCGCTCGCCGATGGTCTGCGCCGTGAGGCCGACGGCCACGCCACCGACGTCGCTCTTGTGGGTGATCTCGGCCGACAGGATCTTCAGCACCACCGGCCCACCCAGTTCGCGCGCTGCGGCTTCGGCCTCGGAAGGCGAGGCCACGATGCGTTCGGCCGCGCACGGCACGCCGAAGCGGGCGAACAGCTGCTTGGCCTGCGCCTCGTCGAGCGATCCGCCGGGCACGTCGTCGATCGGTACCCCGGGCCCGGGCGCGCCGGGTTCGGCGGGCGGGCGGAAGCCGCCGGCGCGCAGCATCGCTGCCAGTGCCGCGGTGCAGCTTTCGGCCGCGGTGAAGGCCGGCACGCCGCGCGAGGTGAGCAGCGCCCCCACTTCGGGCGCATGCGGGCTCACATAGGCGAGCACCGGCTTGTCGGAGTTCGGCAGGCAGTCCTCGATGGCACCGGCCAGCAGTTGCGGCATGGCGAGGCTGGACGAGCCGACGATGATGACCAGCGCGTCATAGGTCGGGCTCGCGAGCAGGGTGCCGATCGCGCCGCGCAGCAGGTCGGGCCGCAACCCGGCCAGGGTCACGTCGATGGGGTTGCGGTCGAGCACCGCTTCGCTGCCGGTGTGCAGCGCGCGCAAGGCAGCGGCCGTGGCCGCGTCAGGCGCGGGCGTGTCGAAGCCGGCCACGCCCAGGTCGTCGGACACCAGCGTGCCCGCGCCGCCGGTGGAGGTGAGGATCGCCACCCGCCGGCCGTGCAGCCGGCGGCCGGTGGCCAGCGCGGCAGGAATGTCCAGCAGGTCCGAGAAGCTCTGCGCGCGGATGACGCCCACCTGCCTGAACAGCGCGTCGTACATGCGGTCAGCGCCGGCCATCGCGCCGGTGTGCGAGACGGCCGCCTGGGCGCCGGCTTCGGAGCGGCCGACCTTGAAGGCCACCACCGGCTTGCCCGCGCGCGCGGCCTTGAGGCAGGC
Organism: Methylibium rhizosphaerae; assembly: GCF_006386545.1. GTDB lineage: Bacteria > Pseudomonadota > Gammaproteobacteria > Burkholderiales > Burkholderiaceae_C > Pseudorivibacter > Pseudorivibacter rhizosphaerae. The sequence goes on from NZ_SWAR01000051.1 coordinate 25,609, forward strand.
GGCGCGGAAACGCTCCGGGTGGCGAACGGCTTCGACGTAGAGCGCGATCACCTTCGTGGCCGGGTCGCCGGCCAGGTGGTCGATGAAGTCCGACAGCTCCAGATCCACCTCGTTACTGGTGGCCACCAGCTTGGACAGGCCGATGCCGCGGGCCGCCGCACGCGACAGCAGCGAACCCAGGATGCCCCCGCTTTGGGACACCACGCCGATGCCGCCAGCCAGGAACTCGTCCGTCTCCAGCGCACCCGAGGGCGACAGCACGATGTTGTCGGTAAGGTTCACCAGGCCGATGGTGTTGGGGCCCAGCAGGCGCATCGACCCGGCGGCTTCGACCAACTGCTGCTGGCGGCGCGCGCCTTCCTCTCCAGTCTCGGTGTAGCCGCTGGCCAGCACGATGGCCGCCGCGCAGCCGCGTGCCGCGAGCTCGCGTACCGCGAGGTGGGCCCGCTCGGCGCCCAGCAGCACGATGCCGACGTCGGGCACTTCGGGCAGCGAGGCGATGTCGGGGTAGCAGGGCAGCTCGCCGATCCGATCGGCCTTGGGGTTGACCGGGTAGATGGCGCCGGCGAAGCCGTGCTTGCGCAGGTAGGCCACCGGCCGGCCGGAGGTCTTGATCGCATCCGCCGAGGCGCCGATGACGGCAACGCTGCGGGGCTTGAGCAGTCGGGAAATCGCGTCCATCGGCTTCACTCCCTGGCGGCCTGGCTCTTGGCGAGAAAGGCTTCGACCGACGCGCGGTGCTCGCTGCTCGTGTAGCAGATGCCCTGGGCCTGGCTGCCCTGGGCGAACACGTCGTGCGACGACAGCTCGAAGCTCTGGTTGAGGATGGTCTTGGTGAGGGCCAGCGCGGTCGGCGAGGCCTGCGCGAGTTCGGCGGCCCAGGCCTGGGCATCGGCCAGCAATGCCTGCGAACTCGTCTTGCGGTCGGCGATGCCGAGCGCCAGCGCTTCGTCGGCCTCGACCTTGCGGCCGGTGAAGATCAGCTCCTTGGCGCGCGGCAGGCCGACCCGCCGCGGCAGGAAGTACATGCCGCCGCCGTCGGGCACGATGCCGCGGTGGATGTACGACCAGCTGAAGCTGGCCCATTCGCTGCAGAGCACGAAGTCGCAGGCGAGGGCGGTGTCGGCGCCCAGCCCCGACGCCGCGCCGTTCACGGCGGCGATCACCGGCTTGGGGCAGGTGTGCAGCAGGGCCTGAGTGCGATGCACCCGCTGCTGGCGGTGCCAGCCGTTGAAGCCCACTTCGCCGGCAGGTGCGTTCATGCGCCTTTCCATGCCGGCGATGTCGCCGCCGGCGCAGAAGGCCTTGCCGGCACCGGTGAGCACCACGGCGCGGATCGCACGGTCGGCGGCGATGCGCTCCAGCGCGTCGATGAACTCGCTGCGCATCGCGTCGCTCATCGCGTTGCGCTTGTCGGGGCGGTTGAAGGTGAGGGTGGCAATGCATGCCTGCACCTGCAGGTCGATCAGTTCGTAGGTCATGTGTGGTCTCCGGGGCGCTCGGCTCAGTCGGGCTTGACGTTGTTCTCCTTGACCACCTTGCGCCAGCGCGCTTCCTCCGCTCGCACGTAGGCGTCCAGTTCCGCCGGCGGGCCGGCACTGATGACGAGGCCCTCGCTTTCGACCTTCTTCCTGAAGTCGTCGGTCTGGGCCGCCTTGCGGGTGGCGGCGTTGAGCCTCGCAATCACGTCCGCCGGCGTGCCGGCGGGCACGTACAGCCCGTACCAGCTTTCCACCACGTAGCCTGGCACGGTGTCGGCCAGCGCCGGCACGTCCTTCAGGCTGGGCGAGCGCGCGGCGGTGGTGACCGCCAGCGGCCGCAGCTTGCCGCTGTCGATGAAGGTCGACACCGCGGCGGCGGTGCCGAAGATCATGTCGACCTGCCCGCCCAGCAGGTCGGTGAGGGCCGGGCCCGCGCCGCGGTAGGGCACGTGGGTCATCTCCACCTTGGCGAGGTTGGTGAACATCTCGCCGGCCAGGTGGGCCGAGGTGCCGTTGCCCTGCGATGCGTAGGTGAGCTTGCCGGGGCTGGCCTTGGCGGCGGCGATCACGTCCCTGACGCTGCGGTACGGGCTGTCGGGCCGCACCACCAGCACGTTGGGCCCCTTGCCGATCAGGGCCACCGGGGCGAAGGCCTTGTCGGTGTCGTAGGGCAGCCTGGGCTGCAGGCTCGGGTTCACCGCATGCGCGAAGGTGGCAATGACCAGGGTGTAGCCGTCGGCCGGGCTCTTTGCCACCGCGTCGGTGCCGATGATGGTGCCGGCGCCGGGCTTGTTGTCGACGATGACGTTCTGCCCCAGCTCCTTCGACATGCCGGCCGCCAGCGTGCGGGCGATGAGGTCGGTGCCGCCGCCGGGGGCGAAGGGCACGACCAGCCGGATCGGCTTGTCGGGATAGGCGGCCGCCAGCGCGGCGCCGGCAGAGAGCCATGCGGCGGCGGCCCATGCCGCGAGGCGTGTGAACCCGGATCCGAAGCGAAGCGGCTGCATGTGTGTCTCCTTCGTCGTCATGGCTGTCGTGGTGACCCAAGGTTAGGCCGCACAATCGGCGCTGGCACGGCCTGATTTCCAGCAGGTGGAAATGAACACACGAGGCGACAGGAACCGCTCCCTGGAGCGCGGCATCGAGATCCTGAGGGCCTTCCGGCCCGGCGTGGACCTCATGGGCAACGGCGAGCTGGCCGAGCGCACCGGTCTGTCGCGCGCGACGGTGAGCCGGCTGGCGCAGACCCTGGTCGACTGCGGCCTGCTCGAGCACGATCGGCGCCGGCGGGCCTACCGGCTGGCGGCGCCGGTGCTTAGCCTGGCCCATGCCATGCGGTCGGGCTCGCCGGTGCTGGCCATGGCCGGGCCGCTGATGCGCAGCGAGGCCGAGAAGCGAAAGATCAACGTCGGGCTGGCGGTGGCCGACCGCGACGAGATGGTCTACCTCGAGTCGGTGCGCTACAGCCGTCGCGTGGCGTGGCGCAACGTGGTGGCCGGGCAGCGCGTGCCCATCGAGCTCACCTCGCTCGGCCGTGCCTGGCTTGCCGCAGCACCGCGCGATGCCTCTCGTGCAGTGCTGGAGCAGGTGCGCGCACGCCGCGCCAGCGGCTGGCGCGCACTGTCGCAGGAGATCTCGGCGGCCGTCGAGCGGGTGCGCAGCGACGGCTTCTGCTGGGCCTCGTGGCAGCCGCAGGTGGTGGCCCTGGCCGCCCCGATCGTAGTGGACGGCCACCCCGTCTATGTGCTCAACATGAGCGTGACCGGCGATACGCCGGCCGAGGACGTCGTCGAAGCGCTGCGCGGGCCGCTGCTGTCGCTCGCGCAGCGGATCCGCGAGGGCATCGAGCACCTTTGAGGCGGCTGAGGAAGCCGTCCGTCGCTCCCATCCGCCCCGTCACAGCTCCGTCATGACAGGACAGGGGCGGAGCACTACGGTGCCGCCTTTCAACAGGTGAGCAAGGGGGTGAAGGTGTCGAACACAGTGGCGAAGACCGCGGGCGCCGGCAGGTTGCCGGATGCGGCACGGATCATGGCGGTCGGCCTGCTGAGCGTGTGGGTGTCGGCTTGCGGCGGCGGCGCTTCGGGCACTTCGACCAGCGCGCCGGTTGCAGGCACCCCGACGACCGTGCCCACCCCGACACCCACGCCCACCCTCGCACCCACGCCGACACCCACCCCCGCACCCACGCCGACGCCGACGCCCACCCCGGCACCCACGCCCGCGTCCTGCGATCTGCCCTCCACGTTTTCATGGGTCTCGACGCAGCCCCTGATCGCCCCGCAGTCGGCGAACTTCGTGTCCATCAAGGACCCGACGATCGTTCGCTACAACAATCTGTATCACGTCTTTGCGACGGTCTTCGACACGTCGAGGAACGCGTGGAGCGCGGTCTACCTGAACTTCAGCGACTTCTCGAAGGCGGGGAGCGCGGCGCAGGTGCCGTTGGCCAGCAGGCCCGTGGGCGACGCCGTGGCACCGCAGGTCTTCTTCTTCCGGCCGCACAACAAGTGGTACATGATTTCGCAGTGGGGTGCCAAGTACTCCACCAACACCGACATCGCAAACCCCGACGGCTGGACCGCACCCCGGTCCTTGCTGAGCGGCGGTCCGCCCAACGCACTCGACTACTGGGTCATCTGCGACAGCGCGAACTGCCATCTGTTCTTCTCGGCGGATGACGGGAAGCTCTATCGCTCCAAGACGAGCATCGGCAACTTCCCCAACTTTTCCGGCTACGAGACGGTGATGTCGGACCAGGTGGCCAACCTGTTCGAAGCCAGCAACGTCTACAAGGTCAAGGGCACCAACAAGTACCTGCTGCTGGTCGAGGCCTACGGGCCGCGCTATTTCCGGGCCTGGACATCGACCAGCCTGGATGGCCCGTGGACGCCGCTGGCCGACAAGCAGGCCGCGCCGTTTGCCGGCGCTGCGAATGTCTCGTTCGAAGGCGCCAGATGGACCAACGACATCAGCCACGGCGAGATGATTCGTGATGGCCACGACGAGACCTTGACCATCGATGCCTGCAACATGGAGTTCCTGTACCAGGGCGTCGACCCGAACTCGACCGCGACCTACGAGCGGCTTCCGTATCGCCTCGGGCTGATCAGGGCACGATAGGCCGCAGGCTTCAGTCCGATCGCGCCAGCGCCCGCACCACGTCCGACTGCGTGATCATTCCGACGAGCCGGCGTTCGCCGTCGATCACCGGCACGTGGTGGTGGCCGGTGGTGGAGAACAGCGGCAGCAGGTCGCCGATGGGCCGGTCGGCGCTCACCACGCGCACCTGCCGGGCCATGATCTGGCCCACCGTCTCGGGCTTGTCGCTGTGTGTCGTGGGGGTGGGGCGGATCAGTGACGCGAGGCGCCGGTGCCAGTCGGCATGGGTGTCGATGCGCGCCTCGCGCATGAAGTCGGCCAGCGTGACGATGCCCACCAGGCGCCGCACCCGGTCGACCACCGGCAGCGACTTGATGCGGTGCCGGCGCAGCAGCGCCCAGGCCTCGTCGAGCGGCGTGCCGAAGCTGACCGCGATCGGGTCGGTCGACATCACGTCGGCGCAGCGGACCTGGCCCAGGCGGCGGCGCCAGGCCTGCATCTGCGCCTGCTCCAGCAGGATGTGCAGGTCGTCACGGCTGACGTCGAGCACCTGGTTGTAGCGGGCCAGCACCGCGTCGAGGTCGGCGTCGGTGAAGGACCGCAGCCGCAGCTCGTCGAGCTTCGGCACGCTAGCACCGCGCTGCGGATAGGCACGCCCGGTGGCACGGTTGTAGGCGACGCCGGCCAGCATGAGCAGCAGCGAGTTCAGCAGCACCGGCTCCAGCGCGAACAGCGGGTCGGTCACGCCGCCCAGCACCACCAGCAGGGCGCAGGCGCCGCCCGGCGGATGCAGGCAGCGCAAGGCGAACATCAGTGCGATGGCCAGGCCGACCGCCAGCGCGGCGGACCAGGGCGCCACGCCCAGCAGCTGCACGCAGGCAATACCGACCAGGGCCGACAGCGTGTTGCCGCCCACCACGCTCCAGGGCTGGGCGAACGGGCTGGCCGGCAGGGCGAACACCAGCACCGCGCTCGCGCCGATGGGCGCCACCAGCCACGGTGCGGCGCCATGCGCGGGTGCGAGCAGCAGCCCCAGCCAGCCGGTGAGCAGCACGCCGAACAACGCGCCGCAGGCGGCGCGCCAGCGCTCGCGTGCATCGACCTGCTGGTCGGGCGGCAGGAAGTCGCGCCAGCTCGCGGCGGCTGCCCGGCGCAGTCGCAGGCTCTCGCCTTTCACGTGAACTGGGCGCGGTGTTCCTGCAGCGCCTGCAGCACGATGGCCTGCAGCCCGTCGCCCTGCTTCTGGTCGATGTGCTCGAAGATGCTGCGCCGCATGCGCGGCTCCCAGAAGCGGCGGATGTGCGTGGCGAGGTCGCGCCGCGCTTCGGCTTCGTCCGGCATCGCCGAAAAGAAGTCGCCGATGCTGTTGGCCATCCGGATGAGGTGCTCGGTGTTGTTCATGCGCTCATCGTCTCCAGGGTGAGCCGCTCGGCGTGGCTGCCATCACTCGCGGCCGAGCAGCTCCAGCTGCGTGCGGTTGAACTGGCCGTAGTCGCGCTGCCATTCGGACAGCTGCGTCACCTTGCTTACCTGCACCGCGGTCACCTTGTATTCGGGGCAGTTGGTGGCCCAGTCGGAGCTGTCGGTGGTGATGACGTTGGCGCCCGACTCGGGGAAGTGGAAGGTGGTGTACACCACGCCCGGCTGCACCCGGTCGCTCAGCCGGGCGCGCAGCACCGTCTCGCCGGCACGGCTTTCGATGCCGACCCAGTCGTTGTCGGCGATGCCGCGCTCCTCGGCATCGTGCGGATGGATCTCCAGCCGGTCCTCGTCGTGCCACAGGTTGTTGGCGGTGCGCCGTGTCTGCGCCCCCACGTTGTACTGACTCAGGATGCGGCCGGTGGTGAGCACCAGCGGGAAGCGCCGGTTCACCTTCTCCGGCGAGGCCACGTACTGCGTGATCACGAAGCGCCCCTTGCCGCGCACGAACTCGTCGACGTGCATGATCGGCGTGCCTTCCTCGGCCGTGTCCTCGTTGCAGGGCCACTGCACGCTGCCCAGCTTGTCGAGCCGGGCGTAGCTCACGCCGTGGAAGGTGGGCGTGAGCGCGGCGATCTCGTCCATGATCTGCGACGGATGGGTGTAGTTCATCGGGTAGCCCAGCGCGTTCGAGAGCTTCACCGTCACCTCCCAGTCGGCCAGGCCCGCCAGCGGCTTCATCGCGCGGCGCACCCGCGAGATGCGGCGCTCGGCATTGGTGAAGGTGCCGTCCTTCTCGAGGAACGAGGCGCCCGGCAGGAACACATGCGCGTACTTGGCGGTCTCGTTCAGGAAGATGTCCTGAACCACCAGGCATTCCAGGTTCGAGAGGGCCTCGGTCACGTGCTGCGTGTTGGGGTCCGACTGCACGATGTCTTCGCCCTGCACGTACAGCCCCTTGAAGCTGCCGTCCATCGCGGCGTCGAACATGTTGGGGATGCGCAGGCCGGGCTCGCTGGCCAGCGTGGCGCCCCAGGCGGCGCCGAACTCGGCCCGCACGCCGTCGTCCGAGACATGCCGGTAGCCCGGCAGCTCGTGCGGGAAGGAGCCCATGTCGCAGGAGCCCTGCACGTTGTTCTGGCCGCGCAGCGGGTTCACGCCCACGCCTTCGCGGCCGACGTTGCCGGTGGCCATGGCCAGGCGGTCACGCCCAGGCCGTAGTAGATGGCGCCGTTGGGGCGGCGTTCACCGAGCAGTCCTTCGGCATTGCCGGTGGCATACAGCCGCGCGGCGCCGCGCAGCAGCACTGCCGGCACGCCGGTCACCGCCTCCATCGCCTCGGGCGAGTTCTCGGGCCGGGCGACGAATTCGCGCCACTGCTCGAACGAGCGGCCCTCGCAGCGCTCGGCGATGAAGTCGTCGGCCAGCAGTTCCTCGGTGACGATCACGTGCGCCAGCGCGGTGATCACCGCCACGTTGGTGCCGGGCCGCAGCTGCAGGTGGAAGTCGGCCTTCACGTGCGCAGAGGCCACCAGGTCGATGCGCCGCGGGTCGACCACGATGAGCTTCGCACCCTCGCGCAGGCGCTTCTTCATGCGCGAGGCGAACACCGGATGCGCGTCGGTCGGGTTGGCGCCGATCACCATGATCACGTCGGAGCGCTCCACCGACTTGAAGGTCTGCGTGCCGGCCGACTCGCCGAAGGTCTGCTTGAGGCCGTAGCCGGTGGGCGAATGGCACACCCGGGCGCAGGTGTCGACGTTGTTGTTGCCGAAGCCGGCGCGCACCAGCTTCTGCACCAGGTAGGTCTCTTCGTTGGTACAGCGCGACGAGGTGATGCCGCCGATCGAGTCGCGGCCGTACTTCGCCTGCAGCCGCTTGAACTCGGCGGCGGCGTGGCCGATGGCTTCGTCCCAGCTCACCTCCTGCCACGGGTCGGTGATCTTCCGGCGGATCATCGGCTTCGTGATGCGGTCCTTGTGGGTGGCATAGCCCCAGGCGAAGCGGCCCTTCACGCACGAATGGCCCTCGTTGGCCTTGCCGTCCTTCCAGGGCGTCATGCGCACCACCTGCTCGCCCTTCACCTCGGCCTTGAAGCCGCAGCCCACGCCGCAGTAGGCACAGGTGGTGACGAGACTGCGGGTGGGCATGCCCAGCGAGATCACGCTCTTGTCCTGCAGCGTGGCGGTGGGGCAGGCCTGCACGCAGGCGCCGCAACTCACGCATTCGCTGTCCATGAAGGGCTGGTCCTGGCCCGGCGACACGCGCGACTCGAAGCCGCGGCCGCTGATGGTGAGCGCGAAGGTGCCCTGGGTCTCCTCGCAGGCGCGCACGCAGCGGTTGCAGACGATGCACTTGCTCGGGTCGTAGGTGAAGTAGGGGTTGGACTCGTCCTTCTTCGCCTGCAGGTGGCTGGCGCCCTCGAAGCCGTAGCGCACGTTGCGCAGGCCCACCTCGCCGGCCATGTCCTGCAGCTCGCAGTCGCCGTTGGCCGAGCAGGTGAGGCAGTCGAGCGGGTGGTCCGAGATGTAGAGCTCCATCACGTCGTGCCGCAGCTTGGCCAGCTTGTCGCTGTGGGTGCGCACCTTCATGCCGGCTTCGGCCGGCGTGGTGCACGAAGCCGGGAAGCCGCGGCGACCCTCGATCTCCACCAGGCACAGCCGGCAGGAACCGAACGGCTCCAGGCTGTCGGTGGCACACAGCTTGGGCACCCCGATGCCCGCCTCTGCGGCTGCCCGCATCAGCGACGTGCCGGCCGGCACGGTGACGGTCTGGCCGTCGATCTCGAGCGTGACCTCGGTGGCGGACTCGCGCTTGGGAGTTCCGTAGTCGACTTCGTTGAAGGGCTGCATGCGTTCTCTTTCTGCTGCGTGTGCTTCAGGCAGCCTGCTCGTCGTCGTCGAGAAGGCCGAAGTCCTGCGGGTAGTGATCGAGCGCGGACAGGACGGGATAGGGCGTCATGCCGCCCATCGCGCACAGGCTGCCGGCGAGCATGGTGTCGCACAGGTCGCGCAGCAGCCGCACCTGTTGAGGCCGGTTGTGGTTGCTCACGATGCGGTCGATGACCTCCACGCCGCGGGTGGAGCCGATGCGGCACGGCGTGCACTTGCCGCACGACTCGATGGCGCAGAACTCCATCGCGAAGCGCGCCAGCTGCGCCATGTCGGTCGTGTCGTCATGCACGACCACGCCGCCGTGTCCCAGCACCAGGCTCTTCGCGGTGTAGGCGTCGTAGTCGAGCGGCAGGTCCCATTGCGATTCGGGCACGTAGGCGCCGAGCGGTCCACCCACCTGGATGGCCTTCACCGGCCGGCCGCTGGCGGTGCCGCCGCCGATGTCGAACACCAGCTCGCGCAGCGTGAGGCCGAAGGGCAGCTCGAACAGCCCGCCGCGGCGCACGTTGCCGGCCAGCTGGAAGGGCAGGGTGCCGAGAGATCGGCCGGTGCCGAAGCCCTTGTAGAAGGCCGCCCCCTTTTCCAGGACGGTGGGCACCGCGGCGAAGGTCAGCACGTTGTTGATGACGGTGGGCTTGCCGAACAGGCCGCTCACCGCGGGCAGCGGCGGCTTGGCCCGCACGATGCCGCGCCTGCCTTCCAGGCTCTCGAGCATGGCGGTTTCCTCGCCGCACACATAGGAGCCGCCGCCCACCCGCACCTCGATGTCGAACGGTTCGTTCGAGCCGAGCAGCGAGCGGCCCAGCACGCCGTCCTCGCGGGCGCGCTGCAGCGCCCGCTCGAAGGTGGCGATCGCATGCGGATATTCGGAGCGGAGGTAGACGAACCCCTTGCTTGCGCCCACGGCCAGCGCCGCGATCGCCATGCCCTCGATCAGCAGGAAGGGGTCGCCCTCGATCAGCATGCGGTCGGCGAAGGTGCCGGAGTCGCCTTCGTCGGCATTGCAGACGACGTACTTCTGGTCGGAGGCGGTCTGCGCGACGGTGCGCCACTTGATGCCCGCCGGAAAGGCCGCGCCGCCGCGGCCGCGCAGGCCCGAGTCGAGCACTTCCTGCACGATCGCTTCGGGCGGCATCTCCAGTGCGTTCTTGAGGCCAGCCCAGGGCACGGCGGCCAGCGGGTCGCCCAACCCGCAGCGCGCGAAGGTGAGCCGCTGCTGGCGCTTGAGCAGGGGGATCTCTTCGGTGAGGCCCAGGCCCAGTGCATGCGAGCCGCCTTCGAGCCAGCCGGCGTCGAAGAGCGAGGGAAGGTCCTGGGGCCGAACCGGACCGTAGGCCACGCGGCCGGCGGGCGCGTCCACCTCCACCATGGGTTCGAGCCACAGCAGTCCGCGCGAGCCGTTGCGCACGAGCTGCACCGGCAGCCCGCGGCGAGCGCATTCGGCCTGCAGCGTGTCGGACAGTGCATCGGCACCCATGGCCAGGGCCGCGGCGTCGCAGGGGATGTAGACGGTGGTTGCCTTCATGTCAGAGATCCATGGCGAAATGCGACTTCTGCGACGCATGAAGCGCCGCAAGGAGCGGGATGCCGAACACATTCACCGCGCTTGCGCGGTGAATGAATTGGAATTCCGTCTGTGGAGCACAGCCAGCATCCGTTCGGGCTGAGGTATCGAAGCCCTTGGATGCTTGGCGGCGGCCCTTCGATACCTCAGGGCGAACGGGTGGCTGTTGTTCGCGAGCGGGATGCCGAATACCTTCACCGCCCAGGCGCGGAGATCGCGGAGAACCGCGGAGGAACACAAGCTCTTCTCGGCGGCTCTCCGCGTCCTCCGCGCCTCCGTGGTGAATGGATTGGGGTTGTTGCGATGACACACAGCCAGCCGTTCGGGCTGAGGTATCGAAGCCCTTCGACGCTTGGTGGCTGCCCTTCGATACCTCAGGGCGAACGGGTGGCTGTTGTTCGCGCGTGAGATGCCGAATGCCTTCACCGCGCAGGCGCGGAGATCGCGGAGAACCGCGGAGGAACACAAGCTCTTCTCGGCGGCTCTCCGCGTCCTCCGCGCCTCCGTGGTGAATGAATCGGGGTTGGCGGCCCTTCGATACCTCAGGGCGAACGGAAAGGTTCTGCTTGCGCATGGGGGGTCGCTCGCGCTGAGTCACTTGAGCTCGGCTGCCTCGGCCAGCAGTTCGTCGAGCCGCTGTGTCGTCACCTTCGCATGGGGCCGCCCCTGCAGCATCACCGCCGGCGACAGTGCGCACAGCCCCAGGCAGTACACCGGCTCGACGGTGCAGCCGCCGGCCGCCCGGGCGTGCTGCAGCAGGGCCTCGGCGCCCACCGTGCGGCACGACTCGGCCCGGCACACCTGCAGCACCGGCCCGTGCACCGGGTGCTGGCGGAAGTGGTGGTAGTAGGTCACCACGCCGTGCACCTCGGCCCGCGAGAGGTTGAGCGCCTGTGCGATCTGGCCTGCGGCCTCGGGCGGCACCCAGCCCAGGGCCTCCTGCACGCCGTGCAGCACCGGCATGAGCGGGCCGTCCAGGTGCCTGCGTTCGGCGATCACGCGCGCGACCGCCTCGGCGTCGTAGGGTGCTGCTGTGGTGGCTGGATGCATGCTTGGGCTCTTGCGGTTGAACAGCTGCGAGTCACTATCGGGCCGGGCCTCGCTGCGAGCCGTTGACCGCCGTCAAGATTCGCAAAAAGCGGCGTGCGGTCGGGGGAGGCAGGCCTCATGCGCCTGCCACGGCACGATCTGCTCGATGAGCGCGGCGCCTTCGCACAGCAGGAAGTCCTTGAACGCCTGTGCAACCGGCGGCAGGCGCTTGGTGCGCCGGTGCACCACGAACCAGCTCAGCATCATCGGAAACCCATCCACTTCGAGTGCGCACAGCTCGCCGCTGCGCAGCTCGCGGCTCACCGTATGGGCCGACAGGAAGCTGAGGCCGAAGCCGGCCATGACCGCCTGCTTGATGGTTTCGGTGCTGCGGATCTCCATCGCCACGTTGAGGCCCGAAACGTCGCCGCCGAAGGCGTCCTGCATCGAGCGCCAGGTGTCCGAGCCGCGCTCGCGCACCACGAAGGGCTGGCGCATCACCTCGGCCGGCGCGATGCAGCGGCGGCCCACCATCGGGTGCGCAGGCGGCGCGATGATGAGGTACGGGTGGGGGGCGAACGCCTGGCTGAGCGTGTCCATCTCCGAAGGCGGGCGCACCATGATCGCGAGGTCGGTGAGGTTCTGCTCGATGTGGGCCAGCAGTTCCTCGCGGTTGTGCACGGTGAAGTTCAGCGTCACGCCGCTGTGGCGGCCGATGAACTCCACCAGCAGGCGCGGAAAGAAGTAGTCGCCCGCGCTGATGACGCCCACGTTGAGCCGCCCGCCGGTGACGCCCTTGAACTGGGCCATCGTGTTCTCGGCCTGCTCGAACTGCAGCAGGATGCCGCGGCAGATCTGCAGCAGCTCGGCGCCCGCGGCGGTGAGGTAGACCTTCTTGCCGAACTGCTCGAACAGCGGGTTGCCGGCGTGTTCCTCGAGCTTGCCGATCTGCGTGGAAACCGCCGGCTGGGTGAGGTGGAGTTCTTCGGCGGCGCGCGAGAAGCTCAGGTGCCTGGCCACCGACTCGAACACCTTGAGCTGGCGCAGCGTGGCGTGTCTCACTGCGCGGCGTCTTGGTCCTGCGGCCGCAGCACCGGCGGTGCTGCGAGGGTCCGCGGTGCCGTCTTCGTGCGGCTGGCCGCCAGCTTGCCGATGGCCAGCACCAGCAGCGCGCCGGCGATGCCTGCGCCGTAGCGGATGGCGGCGATCACCTCGGGCGCCGCGCCGGCCTTCTCGGCCGGCACCGTGGGCAGGTAGGGC